>NEUU01000004.1 GCA_002304345.1 Verrucomicrobia bacterium Tous-C9LFEB | reverse complement strand
ATTGTGAAAAATTCTCGACTGCTGCCACCCGTAGGTGTCTGGACCGTGTCTCAGTTCCAGTGTGGCTGGTCGTCCTCTCAGACCAGCTACCCGTCTTAGTCTTGGTGAGCTTTTACCTCGCCAACTAACTGATAGGCCGCGGGCTCCTCAAAAAGCGCAAGGTCTTACGATCCCCTGCTTTAATATTACTATCACATGCGGTATTAATTCGCCTTTCGGCGAGCTATCCCACACTTTTCGGTAGATTCCCACGTGTTACGCACCCTTTCGCCACTCAACTTAACCAATTATTGCTAATCGATTAAGTCGCGTTCGACTTGCATGTCTTATCCACGCCGCCAGCGTTCGTTCTGAGCCAGAATCAAACTCTCCGTAAATCCTTTCATTGCTGAAAGGCCATTTTGAGTTTGGAGGGTGACGGCAAAGTCACCCAAATTATTCTGACCTTATGGTCAAAACTTGATTAATTTTTTGTACACCCACATTTGCATGTGAGCGTCAAAGAACTCAACGTTCCGCACAATTCAATCTATTCGCTGTCTAACTTATCCATCATGTGCTATCACCATTGATGCACTATGATTCAAAATGTAATCAAAGATCATTTAGTTCTCTTTTTCACCTCATCTGGCGACGAACTATCCGTTGTCAGCCTGTTTGGTGAAATTCGCCTTTCGGCAAACGAGACAAGTTTTAAAACAAACTGAAGTCTCTTTCGAACCAACCGCCACTTTCGCGGGGTTCAGTTAAAGTATCAAATCCTGCGGAAACGTCAACGGCTTTTCGCAAAATTCTTTTCGAATGGGGTCAAAAAAAGGGCCATTTCTCCTCTCAAAACAGCCTTTTAAAAAAATCTGAAAATTTTTGATTTTTTCGCGCGGAGATTCCCAAAAAGGGCTCAAAATCGCGTTTTTTGACCCCAAAAGTTCGTTCAAAAGCCGCGAAATCGCCTCAAAACTGCCGTTTTCGACATCGCGCCAGCAGTTTCGCGGCTGAAAAAAGCCGTTTTCTCCTCTCAAAACGGCTTTTTGGGCCTCCCGCGCACCCTCGACGTTCCCTCTCCTTTTCCCTCTACAATACGAGGGAAAATAGGTATTTTGCGGGCATGTCCTACACGATTCGTCCGATGAAACTCCACGATTTGATGACGGCCATTGAGTGGGCCGGCTATGAGGGATGGAATCCCGGTCGTCACGACCTAAAAAGCTTCTACGCCGCTGATCCGAACGGCTTTTTCCTCGGGGAATACGAGGGAAAACCAGTCACGACCTTCTCGGCGGTCGCCTACGATGCCTCGTATGGTTTTGTGGGCTTCTATATTGCGCACCCCGATTTTCGCGGGCGCGGACTGGGATTGAAGATTTGGGAGCACGGGCTGAATTACCTCGGGAAACGGACGATTGGCCTCGATGGCGTGGTGGCACAGCAGGAGAATTATCGACGTTCGGGCTTTGCTCTCGCGTACCGCAATGCGCGTTATCAAGGCGTGAGTCCCCAGCCATCCAGCACGCTCGATGCGAATCCCTCTCTCGTCGACGCGCGTATTCTCCCCTTCCCGCAATTGCGCGATTTCGATCGTCACTACCATCCGGCGGCTCGCGATGCGTTCCTCTCTCATTGGCTCGCCCAGCCGGAATCGATCGCTCTGGCGCATCTCGAGAATGACGCGCTCGACGGCTACGGCGTCATCCGCCCCGCACGCGACGCCTGGCGCATCGGCCCGCTCTTTGCCCGCAATGAAGCCGCCGCTATCTCCCTATTTGAAGGACTCATCGCCCGCATCCCCGGAGAAAAGTTCGCCATTGATGTACCCGATGCGAATCCCGCCGCCGTTCGACTCGCCAAGCGTTTCGCGCTCGAACCGAGCTTTGAGACCGCACGTATGTATCGCGGTCCCGCGCCACAAATCGATGTGACGGGAATTTACGGAGTCACCACTCTTGAATTAGGCTGAGCGCCTGGCCCCTCCTGAAATCCACCGGATATCATCTTGGCTCCGCGCCGCAAAATCAGGTCGCACCGACCATCGATCAGCTCGGAGCCTGCGCGCGTATCTCTACATCGCATGACCTCTGCCGGATTCTGATTTTTCAGATCTCTGATTGATCTTCCGCTCCCAAAGATCAGCCGCCACTTGCTCCGCGCGCTCTTTCCGCGACTCGTCGCCACCGCCCTTTTACTCCCTCGTCACCATCCGTGGACGAGCCACATTATGATCTAAATTACTAACCTCATTAGCCGATATCATTTATACGTCTGGATACTTCCAGATCGCCATTTTCGCACCCGAGGCGTCTATTTTGGCCCCATTTTGGGCAAAAATATTTCGTTGATGAACAATTGGTTAGCCCCGGTACTTGTGACAACGTGCTTGAACTCTTAGGCACCACCCCTAACCTGACGATGTTATGCGAGACATGAGGACATCCTACGACCTGACGAAGATTATTGCGATGACCGCCTACCAAGAGACCGCGCCGTTCCCGCGGCCGATGTCGAGCTTCCAGCTCCGGAAATATCTCGTGATTACGAATTTTTGCTGGCTGGTCGGTCTCATCACTATTTGCTACACGACGATGGCCGTCGCCAAGTTCGCCTGGGCTCAACGCGCCGAGCGCGTCGCCGAGGCGGAGCACAGCCAGGCCCTGCAAGACGAGATCAACCGTCTCGCCGAGCTGCACCAATATACGGCCGCGCAGACAATGCAGTTGGCCAAGACCATTCAAGGCGTGCTCGACACCACCAATGGCGCCCAGCGCCGTTTCATGGCGTCCATCCTGCCAGAAGCGTTGCGCCTGCAAACCCTCTACAAGATTCCCGTCTCCGCCACCATCGGCATGGCGATCTACGAGAGCGGCTACGGCAGCAGCCCGCTGGCCAAGGAGAATCATAACTATTTTGGCATGAAAGCCCAAGGCGATGATTGGGAAGGCGATACCGTCGTCCGCAACACCAAGGATCTCGGCCAACGCACCCTCGCCTCCTTCCGCAGCTTCCCCGATATGAAGAGCGGTCTGGAAGGATACGCCACGTTCCTGCGCACGAAGGATCGTTACACGAAGGCGTTCGATCTTCGCTCCGGTCCGAAGTTCGTCGAGACGATCGCCCGCGCCGGCTACTGCCCCGATTCCAACTACGCCTCGAGCGTGGCCACGATCATCGCCCGCCATAAGCTCTCGACCCTCGATCTGCCGGAGGAATTCCCTTCCACCGTCAACCCCACCAGCCCCCGGCTGGCCGCCCAGTTGACCGAAGTGGATAGCCTGCCCCTCACGGCCCCCTCCGCCCACGCCACCACGCTGGAAACCGCGCGGAACTAATCGGCGCTTCCGCAATCAAGCCCCTGACCGGATCACACCGGCAGGGGCTTTTTGCGGTCTGGGTTCGGAAGAGTTCTCCCAAAATAAGACTTGAGCCTGCCCTCCAATGAACTCAATGTCCCAGCCGGAAAGAAACCGGCTCATGAATTGGAAACGTCTCCTGTATCGCCCCCTCGCTTCGCTCTTCAATCGCCTGCTCTCCCTCCTCCATAAGGGCGAGCCCTTTCACTTCAGCCGGGAAGATATTCGCTGGATGAATTTCAGCTTTTCCCAGCTTGGCGAAGATCTCGCCCTCCAGATCTACGTCCGCAGCCTCCATCTCCAACGCGGGTTCTACGTCGACGCGGGGGCCTATCATCCCCAGCACTTTTCCAATACCCTGCTCCTGCACACCCAAGGCTGGAGCGGCGTGAATATCGATATCTCTCCGGAAAAAATCGCGCTCTTTCAGGAACACCGCCCCCACGATCTGAACGTCCAAGCCTGGCTCAGCGACAAGGAAGAAGAGGTCCAATACCTCAGCCGCAACACCCCCATCGACCGGATTCTGACACCGGGTGAAACAGTCGATGACGCCGACCGTCCCTATCTCAAGCCCGCGCGCACGGCGACCCTCACGCAGGTGCTGGAGCGCCACGGCGTCGCGCCTCGCCCCATCGATTACCTCAATATCGATTGCGAAGGCCACGATCTCGCCGTACTACAAGGCCTCGATCTCACGCGCTATCCGGTACGGATGCTCACCATTGAGGCGCTTGATGCGGCGGCTGAGAGCCAGATTATCGCCTACGCGCAGACTCATGGGTTCGAGTTCAAGCAGAAGCTTTTTCTGACGCTCTTCTTTATCCGTTCGGTTTAAGCGCCTGTTCACGATCTTTTCGAGGAGGCGTTGCCAGGGATTTTGGCGTGGGGGCAAGGCGTCCCAAATGGCCAATATCCGCAGCGATCTGGGACGGCTGCGACAACGACATTCGAAGCAAACCCGACCGGATGATTTCACCTGCTTAACCGTTGGCACACGCCTTGCATTGCAAGAAACAGCTAAACTGATTTCACTCTCTGGACGACTTATCAAGAGAGGACAGGATACATCAACCGTGAAACGCCTCACAAAAAGAAGTCACATAAGCGTAGCAAAACGATACACAGTAAATACACTTAACTAGTATACAATAACTTAGAGATGTTTTTACGAAAATACTTGTGATTTCAACCGTTATCCATCACTATACTTTATAATTAATAGCGTATGCGTTCTTACGATTTAACCCGATCCCTCCCGCTTTGCAGCTACCGAGCGCCGCAAGTCGAGCTCTCCAAGGGTCGGTGGTCCACGTTTCAACTGAAACGCCTGGTCTTCTTCTCCAATTTCTTCTGGTTCCTCATCACCTGCGCCACCTGCTACGTCATCGGCTGGATGTTCCTGCAACAGATCCGCGTGGAATCCGCCCGGCTGGCCGAACGCCAACAAGCCTTCGAGCTTCAGCAGCAGATCAATCGACTGGCCCAAATGACCTCTCTTTCCGCCTCCCAGACTCTGGAGCTGGCCCAGACCATCCAGAAGACCCTGGATACCGCCTCAGGCCAGCAACGGGCCTTCCTGTCCGCCATTGTCCCGCTGGCCATCCGCCTGCAGACCGCTTACCGCATCCCGGCTTCGGCCACCGTCGGCATGGCGATCTACGAGAGTCGCTACGGCACCAGCGCCCTGGCGCAGGAGCATAACAATTTCTTTGGGATCAAGGCCCTCGATCCGAGCTGGAACGGAGAAAAGACCTATCAGCCGACCCGCGATAGCGGCGTGGCCACCCACGCCTATTTCCGCAAGTATCCCACCATGGAAAGCGGGATCGAAGGGTACGCCCAATTCCTGCGCACCAGCGAACGCTATCAAGGGGCCTTTGGAGCCCGTCGCGGCATCGATTTCATCCAGTCGGTCCTGAAAGCCGGTTACTGCCCGGATGGCGATTACGCGGGTAACGTATCCAACATCATCGAACGCCATCGCCTCGCCGAACTCGACAAGGTGCAGGACATGATTGCCCAACCCGCCCAGCAAGCCCCGGCGCAAGCGGTCGCCCCCACCCCCACCGCTCCCAAGCTTTCCCTCGTCTCCCCCGCCGAAGCCGCCCAAGCGATCCTCGCCAAGGCCGGTCTCAGTAACTGAACTGACTTCAGCAGCCGGTAGACGGCATCTTCAGCCAGTACAGGAGGGCCTCCCACCCTTCACCTGTTCCGATGGGACGATTCTCGATTTGTTGTCGCTCCCATTCCACTTGGAATTTCGCCATCGCTACCTTGGCTTCCGGAGAAAGCTTTTTTTCAGTCGACTGCAGTCGCGGCAGGGTTTCCAGTTCCTGATCATCAAACCAGATCAGGTAGCAACGCTTGCAAACATCGAGGGTCAGCGTTCCTCCCGGCACCGGCGTCATGAAGGTTTGCATGGCCATCGTGCAGCCAGGACAACGCGCCGTACCGGAATCGGGTGAGCCGACGGCCGTCTGCCACAGGGTATTGACCACCGGCTTTGGTAATAATTGACGCAAAACCCCGATACCAATCATTTGTCCCCGGCACTCGGGGCAAGCAAACGAAAGTCCCGATCCGCGTTCGATGCGAACCAACCCTTGCCCCGGACATTTCGCGCAGGAATACATGGTCCCTCCCCTTTATGAGACCAAATTTTACGGGGCGCGCAACCGAATGGAAAGCGGAATGATTTCTCGCAGAGCCCGCCAAGACACCAAGGAAGAGGGGAATAATTGAGAGTATTTAAGTGATACGCAGACAAGGCACCCTCCCCCTCTGCGTCTTGGCGAACTTTGCGAGAAACTTCCCCTCGCCGCTACTGCCGCGTCACGCGCAGGCGCATGAATCGCCGCGACGCCGCGCTGAGCGGTTGGGTGTCCTTCACCACAATCGTCTCGATTCCGGTCGACGGCGTATTATCGCTCACCCCGACTTGATTCGCGCTGAGGAAAGGATTGATCGCCGTCCACGGTCCCGCCGGATCATTGGCCGCCTCGACCACGACGGTCACATCGATCGCTCCCTTGCTGTGCGTGAAGGTATACGTGAAATAGGGCACTCCGGCGACCAACCCCTGCTCGGCTGCCGGTAAGCTGTCCGGGCGATTCGCCACCGTAGCCGACAATCCCAGCGCATAGGCCATGAGATTCGGAATGCCGTCGCCATGCGGCATCGCCAGATCGGCCGCGAGGGAATCGGTCGAGTTGGTCGTGCCGTAGTTGACGTAGCGCCAGCCGTCGATACCCGCAGGCAGATAGGCCAGCGAACTCGCCTCGGCGCTCGCCGCAGCCGAACCACCGGGATTGAGCGATCGAATGCGGTAATAGAGCGGACTCGCCGTGCGATTGCCTCCATCGGTGAAAGTAAGTGTCGGCACAGTCACCTGACCGATCGGCGCAAAGCCGGAGCCCGACGTGCTGGAACGTTCAATAACGTACGAGCCCGCGCCCGCTGCCGCGCTCCAGTTCAAAATCACTTGCCCCGCGACCGTCCCAGGCTTGGCGGTGAGTCCCGTCACCACCGCCGGTTTCGCCGCCATGATCGCCGCCAACCGGCTCGCCATCTGGGCGAATCCCGCATTGTTCGGATGCACCCGCGTGGTATCGAAGTAGGAGACACTGTTGTCGATCAAGCTCGGCCCTTCCACCAAGTAAATATTGCGATCCGTCACTTGACGCGCTGCCACCACATTACGCAAGGACTGCCGGTAATTTTCCAGAGGCTCTGTCGAATTCATCACCCATAAAGGATCCACCCAAAGCGGGGTAATCGCGTAGATCGGAACGTTGGGCTGGATCGCGCGCAGGTAGTTGAAAAAATTGGTCATTACCGTCTGATATCGGGCAGCCGTAGAAGGATACCCGGCCTGCCAATCGTTCACTCCGATACAAACCGAAATGATGTCCGCGTTTCGTTGCCCGATGTAATCCTCACCATCCTTCGACGTCCCCGCCCGCCCCGCCATGCCGAGATTCACCACCTGCCAATTATTCTGCTGCGCGACGAGATACGCATACCCCTTCGTGCAATCCGTGGCGGTAAACCCCTGCGTGACCGAATCGCCATACGCCAGATAACGAATGCTCGACCGCGCCGTGGGCGTGGAAAATTGCGCGGCGTCATTGACCACCACGGCCTGCAGATCGACCGAGTCGCCATAGGGCATGATGAATTCGTAGTCGTGAAAACTTCCTGCCGCGCCGGGGACCACCGTCACCGTCACCTGCTCGGCCGCCCGCACCGTCGTTGTCGCCACCGTTTTAAACGTCCACGCCGCATTGCCCACGCCATCGACGAGATAAAAACCGATGCTATTGCGCGCCGTGGTGGAAATATGGAGCGAGTTGTAATAGAGCTGCACCTGAATACTCGTCGCATCGGTACGAAAACGAATTCGCGCCCCGGGGTTATCCGCGTTGTAACCGGTCCCGGCCATCGGAATCATGCGATCGAACCGCGCCAGCTTGCGCGACGCGTCGAAAGGCGAATCGACAAAAGTCAGCCGGACATAATCCGAGTACGAGATCCGCGCATCATCCGGGTAAACCGTGACCGCCGCAGAAACTTTTCCTCCGGAAAATATCGTTACGATAAAAAGAACAAAAAAAGCTATTTTTTGATTTAACAGGAATTTATAGGACATAAATCAGAGTATTTATCGTTTACTTAAGATAAACGACTATCGCAATGATTATGGTATAAGCGATCCGGGAACGCAGGTCAAGCTCCACCTGATAAAACGTTTTTTCACCCAAAGACCGGAAGCCAGAAATGTTGTCTTGTCACTCCTTGGAACACGCCAACCGATCCTTCGACAAGCTCAGGATGACGTGGAATGAAAGTAATGTCTGCGGGTAGGCTTCTACTCTCACCAGAACCCCTCGCTACCATCAGAGACTACCGCCCCAACCCGTCATCCTGAGCTTGTCGAAGGATCGGTTGGGATGGTTTATGATGCGACAATCAACTTGAAATTCGCTCTACCGCCCCTGCCAGTTGGCGATCCACTGGTTGGTGCTCGCCGCGGAACTGTCGGTCTTGCCCGCCGTGGACCACAGATCGAACGACGTCGGATTCATCGGGCCGTTCTTGGTGTATCCGTAGGCGTTCCCGTACGGGTCCTGAATGTAGGAGTAGGGGCCGGAACTTCCCAGTTGCGACCGCTTGATGTCCATATAGGACTTGCCCGTCATCGGCGAAGCAAAGGAGTCGCGCCCGCAAAGGTTGGTGTAGAGCGACACCGACGCGGGAATATAATCACCCGGATTGTAACCGACCGCCGTGCCGGGCGGATACTGTCCGCAGTCGGTCTTGAAATTCTCCAGCGCCGTTTCCATCGCCTGAATTTCCGTCCCGATGCGCGCCCGCGCCATCCAGTTCCAGATCCCGGGCAATGCCCCGAGAATAATTCCTGAAAGAATGGCGATCACCGCCAGCATCACCAACACTTCCGCCAAAGTAAACCCCGCCCGTTTCATCATGCTCCCCTTGTTTCCCGTCCCGTTTGTCGGACAGGCACACTATGCGGTCAGTGACTCAAAGGGAATCACGAAAAAATCCGGCGGGCGAAATGCCACCTTGTCAGGGCGATTGCGAATACACCTTCGCCAACATCTCCGAAAGCGGCGTAAACGTAAATTTCTCCTCTGCCGGTTGCGTCGCGACAGAATCGGCACTGGCCTCAGCGCTCGCGCTGTTCGCTTCCACGCTCGAGGCGGATTTGCCCTTGTGTTCGCCGCCATGCGGACAGGCCACCACGGTGCCGGTCGACACACTGATCGTATCGCCATCGGCGTTGGTGTAGGTCGACGAAGAGGAGCTCGTACTCGATCCGGACGCCGCTGCCGCCGGAGCAGCCGGAGCGGCCTTCCCCGTGGCGGTCGCGGCATCACTACACGTGCACACCGCTTGCTGGCACACGGTACAGGTGGGAGTTGCTCCGGAACCGGAGCTGGAACCGACCGATTGAGTACTGATCTCGCTGGCGACGCTGCCGCTGATACTGGTGATGGATGACATGACTTTTCCTTTCGTAATGATGAGACTGGGGGCGTTCAAACTTCTCGTCCCGATTCCAAATCACCTTAATAGAAAGGTGGCTTATTTATCGGCCAGACTCACTTGTCACCGCCAAGCGCTTTTGCCGGAGATTGTTACACCCTAAATCGCGCCACAGCGGAATTTTTTTACCCATTGGCAAAAGTGCCGATACCACTGTAAGCTCATCCGCGTTTACCTCATACCAACTTTCCATGAAAATTTCGCCTTACCGTCCCCGCCGTTTTGTTCCGCAGACCATTGACCTCACCGACACCGCCCAACTCGCGCCGATTTTTGAGAGCTTGAAGGAAAAGCTCGACGTCGCCCGCACCGCGGAACAGCTCGAAGTGTGGCTCGATGATTACAGCGAAGTCTGCGCCGCGCTGTCCGAATCCAGCGCCATCACCTACATTCGGATGACCTGCCAGACCGACGATCCCGAGCGCGAGAAGGCGTACCTGAAAATCGTTGAGGAAATCGACCCGTGGCTCAAGCCGCGCCAGTTCGAGCTCATGCAACTCGTGAGCACCCATCCCCTCCTGCCCAAGCTCCCCAGCTACTACAATATTTTCCGTCGCAGCGTGCAGACCCGCGTGAAACTCTATCGCGAAGAAAACGTCGCCCGCGAGACCGAGGAAGCCAAGCTCTGCCAGCAGTACCAGAAAATTTCCGGCGCCATGACCGTCCAGTTCGAAGGCAAGGAACAGACCCTGCCCGCCATGGCCAAGATCCAGGAAGAAGCCGATCGCACCCGCCGTCAAACCGCATGGGAACTCACCGCCCAGCGCCGCCTGCAGGATCGCCCCGCGCTCGACGAAGTCTACGACAAGCTCCTCGGCCTGCGCGTCGAGATTGCCAAAGCCGCCGACTATCCCGATTACCGCGCCTACACTTTCGCCAATTACGAACGCTTCGACTACACGCCGCAAGACTGCATCGATTTCCAGAACGCGGTGGAAAAACACATCGTGCCCCTCGCCCGCGCCCTGCAGAAAAAGCGCCAGGCCAAGCTCGGCCTCGACAAGCTCCGCCCGTGGGATCTCGCCGTCGATCCGGAACAACGTCCGCCCCTGCGTCCCTTCGCCACGGGCGACGAACTGCAGACCAAGACCCAGGCCATCTTCAACAAGCTCGACCCGCGCCTCGGCCAATACTTTTCCCTCCTGCGCGAACATGAAGTCGTCGACCTCGACAACCGCAAGGGCAAAGCTCCCGGCGGCTACCAGAGCACCCTCGCCGAAGCGCGCCTGCCCTTCATCTTCATGAATGCCGTCGGGCTGCAACGCGATGTCGAAACCCTCGTCCACGAAGCCGGGCACGCCTTCCACGCCATTGCCGCCCGCCACGAACGGCTCCACGCCTATCGCGGCGCACCCATCGAATTTTGCGAAGTCGCCTCGATGAGCATGGAACTCATCACCGCCCCGCACTGGACCGAATTCTACAACACCGACGACGCCCGCCGCGCCCATCGCGATCACCTCGAAGGCATTATCAAGTTCTTCCCCTGGATGGCCACCGTCGACGCCTTCCAGCACTGGATCTACACCCACCCCAAGCACACGCACGCCGAGCGCGACGCGTATTGGCTCAGCCTCATGAACCGCTTCGGCGGCATCGAGGACTGGAGTGGCTACGAAGACATCCGCGCCAGCCTCTGGCATCGGCAACTCCACATCTTCGAGATTCCGTTCTACTACGTCGAATACGGCATCGCGCAGCTCGGCGCCCTCCAGCTCTGGCAGCTGTCCCGCCGCAACGTGAAACGCTCCCTCGATCATTATCTCTCCGGCCTCAGCCTCGGGGGATCGTTGCCGCTGCCCGAACTCTTCCACGCCACCGGCATCGAATTCGACTTCAGCGACCGCACGATCGAGCCGCTTATGGCCGGGGTGCAAGCCGCCCTGTCGGAAATCTCGACGTAGCGCCTTTGCCAAGGACCGTATCCACAAGTAGGGATCCGAACTGTAGGGCGGCACGGTGTGCCGCCGACTGGCACCGCAGGTGCCAAGAGTGGGGAGTGCACCTGCGAGGATTGCAAATGGCAGCTTCGCTGCCAATCGGCGGTTCACCGAACCGCCCTACAACACAGGCCATCACTTGGCACGAGGATCCAGAGGTGATTTCTATTATTCAGTCACCTCAAGCGTCGAAGGATCAGTGTGGAAACCTCACGATCCGTCATCTTGCGACAGATCCAGTGGAATCTCCAGCAATGCTCCCCCACCATTCGCCCCTCATCCTCCCCCTTTAACGTTACACAAACGTATCCCACACATTCAGGCTTGGCGCGCGTCATAATCCACTCTAATGAAAAGGGGTAACACGAGCCGGAATTGAATCTGCTGCGTCTGCGCCATCTTTTTCTCCTTCTACTCTGCGTGGTCACCACCACACAGGGCATGCCCTTCGCTCACTCTGCGCCTTCCACCAGCACCAATTCCTCTGGCCAGATTACGCTGCAGCTGAAGTGGTATCATAAATTCCAGTTTGCCGGGTACTACGCCGCCCAACTCAAAGGCTACTATCGCGACGAAGGCCTCAATGTCACCCTCCTCGAAGGCAGTCCCAACGATCCCCCCCTCACCCGCGTCCTCGAAGGCCGCGCCCTCTACGGCGTCAGCGATTCCGATATTCTCGTCGCCCGACTCCAGGGCAAACCGATTGTCGTCATGGCCGCCGTCTTCCAGCACACGCCGTACATTCTCATGACCCGGCTCGACCGCGGCATCGCCCATCCCCGCGACCTGATCGGACGCCGCGTCATGGCGGGCGATGAACAAGGCCAAGCCCTGGTGAAAGCCATGTTCCTGCGTCAGGGCGTCGATTGGACCAACGTCAAATTCGTACCCCACACCTGGAAAATCCAGGACCTCATCGACGGCAAGGTCGAGGCCATCTCTGCCTACTACACCACCGAACCTGCCCAGATGCAGGCCAAGGGCGTGCAGCCCGGTGTCCTGCGCTCCATGGATTTCGGCGTCGATTTCTACGGCGACACCCTCTTCACGCTCGATGAGGAAATTAAAAACCATCCCGCCCGCGCCGCCGCATTCCGTCGGGCGAGCATCCGCGGCTGGCGTTACGCCTTCGACCACACCGAGGAAATCATCCAGCACATTCTCAAGATGCCCAGCGTGCGCGAGCGCGGCATCACTGCCGAGATGCTCCGCTACGAAGCCGACAAGATGCAGCAGCTCGTCCTGCCCAATCTCGTCGACATCGGCAGCATGAGCGCCGAACGCTGGCAACGCATGGCGAATGAATATATCGCCTTCGGATTCGCCCCCAACCTCAACAACCTCGACGGTTTCGTCTACGACCCCGTCATCCACACCAATTCGCGCCTGCTCAAATGGGTCAGCATCGCCTGCTTCAGCCTGCTCGGCATCTCCGTCCTCGCCGGCATCTGGACGCTCCAGATGCAACAACTCGTGAAACGCCGCACCCGCGAACTGGCCGAGCAAAACAAACAGCTCGCCATTTCCGAGGCCAGTTACCGCGAACTCTTTAATATCGCCAACGACGCCATCTTCGTCCACGACGTCGACTCCTTCCGCATCCTCGATGTCAACCACCGCGCCTGCGAACTCTTCGGCTACGAACGCAGCGAACTGATTAACCTCTCCCCCAGCCAGATCAGCAGCGGAAACGTTGAACACAACGAGGAGCAACTGAACCGCTACCGGGAAAAAACCATCAACGAAGGTCCGCAACTCTTCGAATGGCACGCCCTCCACCGCTCCGGACATGAATTCTGGTGCGAGATCCACCTCAAGCGCGGCACCATCAATGGTCAGGAACGCCTCATCGCCCTCTTGCGCGACATCACCGAACGCCGCCGTCTCGAGGAGGACCGGCTCAAGGTCTCCAAACTCGATGCCCTCGGCGTCATCGCCGGCGGCATTGCCCATGATCTCAACAACATCATGCTCGGCATCATTCTCAATCTCGACCTGCTCCTCAACCAGACCCGCATTCACTCCGAGGACGCCGCCCTGGTGCGCGCCGCCAAGAATGCCGCCCTGCGCGCCAGCGATCTCTCCCGCCGCATGCTCACCTTTGCCAAGGGCGGCGACCCCATCAAAAAGAATATCAACATCCGCGAGCTGATCATCAATTCACTCAATCTCGCCCTGCGCGGCTCCAATCTGCTCGGCAGCGTCCAGATCGAACCCAACCTCCCCCCGCTGCAAGCCGATCCCGGCCAGCTCGCCCAAGTCCTCGACAACCTCATCATCAATGCCCGCGAGGCCAGCCCCGGCGGCGGCAATCTCTTCATCCGGGGTCGCCGTCAAAAACTCAAAACCGGCGAAATCCTCTCACTCCCTCCCGGCGACTACCTCGTCGTCGAAGTCCAGGATCAGGGCGTCGGCATTCCGGAAGCCATCCTGCCCAAAATTTTCGACCCCTACTTCACCACCAAAAAGTCCGGCCACGGCATCGGCCTCGCCACGTGTTACTCCATCATGAAAAAACATGGTGGCGATATCCTCGTTCATTCGCTACCTAAGCAAGGGACCACCTTCAGCCTTTATCTTCCGATACACACCAACCCCGAGACTTTACCAGACTCACCACCCGCCGTACCCCCTGCCATGACGAACCGCCCCGCCAAATCCGACCGCCTCCTCATCATCGATGATGACAGCCTCATCCGCAAAACCCTCGTTCTGCTCCTGAAAGCCCTCGGCTATCAACACGTCGAAGCCGTGGAAAACGGGGAAGCCGGTCTCGCCCTCTACCAAAAAGGGCTCCAAGCCAACACCCCCTTCGATCTCGTCATCCTCGACGCCACCATCCCCGGTTACCTCGGCGGCGAAGAAGCCTTCAAAGCCCTGCGCCAACTCGATCCCAAAGCGCGCGTGATCCTCTCCAGTGGCTACAGCGACAGCAGCGCCTCCACCAATTGGCAGGAAATCGGCTTCTGCGCCATCCTCCCCAAGCCCTTCACCATGCAGGATTTGGAAACCCTCCTCAATAGCCTCCCTGCCGCGTCCTAGACCCGTCTGAGGTGGGGCGTATCAGTAATACGGCGACCGCGCTGTCTTGACTGTAGGGCGCTTCGGTGAAGCGCCGCGACGGGACACAGTCCCGTCCTACAACGCAGACAGAATCCGGCGTAACGACTTAAAACGGCAACGCCGTTTCCTCCGATAGCCCAGGGTTGGCCGTAGGCCTACCCTGGGTCACAGATCCGTTCGTATGATTTTTCAACCCCGAAGTGGGTTGCCTAGGGCTTCATAGGGCCTCGACCTATTCTCCCTAAAATTCTGGGCAAAAGATGCCGTTGACGTAAATGGATGGATATTCCCCGGCTCGACCCCACCGCTATTTCCCGAATCGACGTCAATCGCGCCGTCTCCCAGCCCATTCCCGTGAAGGCCGCCCAATGGGAACAAGCGCTGAATGCCCAGCGGTTGAAAGCGAACGTCCCCGCCCGGCTCAACCTCGCTGAGGCCGTGATTCGTCAGGAAAAACAAACGCTCGCCGAAGAATCCACTCCCCCCACTCTCGCCTATTCCTACTCCGCGCGACTCCCCGTCCCCGAACCGGTCATCGCCACGACGGCAGCGCCCACGCCTCCCGTCCTCGAAAAACCAGCCACACCCGTGACGCCGGCGAAAGCGGCCACAACCGCGCCTGCCGTCACCACGACCGCCTCCGCTCCACCCGCTGAACCAACCACTGCCCTGGCCAGTGCGGCCGCCACGGAAACGTTGCTGCCCCTCAACGAAATCACCCAGCAACAAGGGCTCCTGCAACGCGCGGACATCCATTTCGATGCCACCACCAACCGCTGGAGCGCCGAATGGCCCAGCCCGCGCCCGTTCCACTACGGCATGGTCCTCAAGCCCACACTCGCGCAGTTCATCAAGGATGGCCAATCGTTCGCGTTCCAAACCGGAACCGACCAGGCCCAAACGATCCGCAATAAAGGCGGCGAAATCGTCGTCAGCAACAAGACCGGCAACGAAACCGTCCTCGATTCCCAAGGACTGCGCCACCTCCTCACCAACAAAATCAAATCCAACGGCTTCGAACTTTACCTCACCCAGACCGGCAGCCTCGTCCTCGCCACCACCGGCAATCTTGCCCGCTCCATGGCCCTCGCGCACTAGTGGACGCTTTATCGGATCTCTATTGTAGCCGGCCCCGTTGGGGCCGGATTCGTAGACATCTCATGGCTCATTCTCTCCGGGGTCAACGACCCCGGCTACAACGCGACCGCGTCAGCATACTTCGTACCTCTTGGAGCACGCCAACCGATCCTTCGACAAGCTCAGGATGACGAAGTGAGAAGGTAATCTCAAATGACCACGAGTGAGTTCTGATGTGAGCGGAACGTTACCCAAAACATTATTTTCATTCCACGTCATCCTGAGCTTGTCGAAGGATCAGTTGAGAGGCAAAGCAGACGCCCTCTCTGGTTTTTTGCCTGACAGCCTGTACCGGGTACCTAGAACCTAGAACTTCGTACTTTTGCCGTCATGGCGGCAAAAATATCGCACACCTAGCTCACGTAGCTCACCTAACGCAAACGCTCCGGCCCGATTCTCCGTACAATGGGCCGCATGCAACCCGCTCTCGATCCCGCCCTCCAACCCGCCATTGACCTCATTCTCGAATTCGAAGTCGGCGGCGGCGAATCCTATTACAATCGCCACCTCATTCACCCCACCCAGCCCACGCCCTCCAGCGGCATTACCATTGGCATCGGGTACGATCTCGGTCAAACCACCCGCGTCGAATTCCTCGACGACTGGCGCGATCAACTCCCGGACCGCGACCGGCTGCGGCTCTGCGCCGCCATCGGTCTCACCCATCACCGCGCCGCCGCGCTACTGCCCGCACTCGACAACATGACCATCCCGTGGAACAAGGCGCTGGCTGTCTTCCACGACAAAACCCTGGTGACGTTGGGAGCTGTTGGGAGGCAGTTCGCTTTTTCTTTCGACACCCTGCCCCCCGATTGCCGGGCGGCTCTCCTTTCGCTCCTCTACAACCGAGGCGCCAGCACGAGAGGCGAGTCGCGGCTGGAGATGCGGGAAATGCAAACCGCATTAAAAGACGGACTCCTCGACCATATCCCGGTCCTCATCCGCTCCATGAAACGACTCTGGATCGGCAAACCCGGCGGCCCCGGACTCATCCGCCGCCGCGAAGCCGAAGCCGTCGCATTCGAAAAAGGCTTGGGGGCACTCAAGGCACCGGATTTACGCGCGTAACGGAAATCAGCTCAAACACCAACAAAAACGGATCATCTCGAAAAGGAACACTCTTGAAAAAAAGGCGCACCGGTTCATTGCGGCGTAGTTCCGCCACCGTCGGCCTTAAATGATCCGGCACATGCACTGCCACTCCAAGACTTTGGCGATCTCGCTCCTCGCGGATGACCGTGAGATAACCCTGCGCCGCATGCCACTGCAATACGCTGCCCTGCACCTCTTGACGAGGCGACTTCCCCGTCTCCCACGCGATCAAGGGAGTATAGCCCCAGACAAAAGCAGTCTTGCTGACGTCATTCCATGGGAGGGAGATTCCGAGGAGAATCAATCGGCGATCCCCTTGCGCATTCAGATGGATTGCAGCCGTGCTGTAGCTGTGCCAATAGCCCCAAGCCAACCCCACCACCACAGCCAGAGTCCACACCACCGGCTTCCACCATTTGCCAATTCTTTGATGTGTAATCATATTCCATTACTCCGACGGTCAGGGCGAAACCGCGCTAACGGACTCGATATAGATGGTACCCGTTCCGGGAGCTGCATTCAGGAAAAGAGTGCGCTCTTTTTGGGTGGGGCTGAGATCATTCAACCGAAGTTTCAACGTCTGCCAATCTCCCCCGGGCGTGAGATTGATCAATCCATAATTATGCGTGGCATCGGCAAGTCGCACAAAAAAATCGACCTTGGGGTAAACAATGGCCGACCAAAAATAAGTGCCGCCAGCTTGGAAATTCACATCCGAATACTCCGCCGCATCGTTCCGCGCAAAATCAGCCGAGGCCCGCAAACGAACCGTGATGGTGATCGATTTACTCTTGTCCCGATTGCGAAATGTTTGCTCTGCAACCGTCCAGCGGTTCGGAGTCAAATCCAACTGAAAAGCTGGTTTGCTGCCCTCCGTCCCCTTGTCCACCACCTTGCCCGAGGCATCGAGGTAAACAATCTTGCCCGCTCGACGCCAGACATTGTCGTCCGAGGAGAAATCTCCATTACGAATCACCTCTTCCGCTTTCAAGCCGGAAGCCAAACCCACCCCCAAAAACAGAATCGCGAGAGCCCACATTCGCTTCATCAGGAACCCCTTTTGTATTGTTCCCCGAATGCTGCTCCCACGACCTCCCGGCAATCAAGTGTTTTCGGCTTGCGCCTCCAAATCAAACTACTCGTTGTAAGCGGCTTCGCCGTGTTGCGAGACATCGAGGCCGGTGCTTTCCTCTTCCTGCGAGACGCGCAGACCGACCGTCGCATCGATCAGCTTGAGCAAGCCAAACGTCACCGTGCCGGAGAGCAACGCCGTGGCCACAATACCCGCCAATTGATTCACCACCTGCTGCAGGCCACCACCGAGCGACATCGTCACGCCATCCACCTTGAAGGTCGCTTCAATCGCCGGGGAAACTTCCACGCTCGCGAAAACACCCAGCAACAGCATGCCGATCACGCTGCCCATGCCGTGAACCCCGAACACATCGAGGGAATCGTCATACGCGAAATGCGCCTTCATCTTCGTCACCGCCAGATAGCACACACCGCCGCCGCACAGGCCGATGCAGAACGCCGCCGGGATCGTGACGAAACCGGAAGCGGGGGTGATCGTGGCAAGACCGGCCACCATGCCCGAGGCCGCGCCGAGCACGCTCGGCTTGCCCTTCAATCGCCATTCCATCAGCACCCACATGAGTGCTCCCGCCGAGGCGGAAAAATGAGTCGCCGCAAACGCACTCGTCGCCAGCGAACCGGCGGCCACCGCGCTGCCCGCGTTGAATCCAAACCATCCCACCCAGAGCAGGCCCGTGCCGATCAGACAGTACACCACGTTATGCGGCACCATCGGTTCATGCGGATAGCCCATGCGTTTGCCCACCACAATGGCTGCGACCAATGCCGCCACGCCCGAGCTAATGTGCACCACGGTGCCCCCGGCAAAATCGAGCACCGGAATATGACCGCCGAGCGCCCAGTTGAAATAACCGCCCTTGCCCCAGACCATGTGCGCCAACGGAAAGTAAACGAGACAGGTCCACAACGTGGTAAAGATCATGTACGCGCTGAACTTCATTCGCTCGGCAAACGCACCGCTGATCAGCGCGGGCGTGATGATGGCGAACATCATCTGGAACAGCATGAATGTCTGGTGCGGAATCGTCGGCGCATAATCCAGATTCGGCGCTGCCCCCACTCCGCGCAGCATGAAATATTGCATCGGGTTGCCGAAAAAGGGATTCCCCTCGCCAAAGGCCATGCTGTAGCCGAACACCATCCACAGGAACGAAACCCATGCCATCAGGATCAAGCTGTGCATCATCGTGGCCAACACGTTGTGGCCCCGCACCAATCCGCCGTAGAAAAGAATCAATCCCGGAGCAGTCATCATCAAGACCAGCGCCGTGCAGACCAGCATCCAGGCGTTATCGCCGGAGTTGATCGCACCGGCAGCCACCGCCGGAGGGGTGTTCGTGAGATCCTGCGCGAATCCCGACGAAAATGTCAGACTACAAAAAGTCAGCAAAAGGAGCCAAAAAAACGAACCGCGAAAACATTTCATGATCGTAACAGGCAAAAGGAATGGCCAAAAATGTCAATACCTGCACCCCTGCCCAAGAAACATATAAGAAATTGTTTTCTCCCACGAAATTGTAATCATACCAATGTGCGCCCACATTTCTGTAGGGCAATCACTTCCATCACGTGGGCCGACGTTATTGTAGGCGCGCACATTGAGACCAACCATGGAGCATGGTTCTTGGCATTCGTGGGAGAGATGGTAACTTATCCGCATACCGCTTATGTCCACACGCCGCACCATTCGAGTTTCCGAGATTATCCGCAAGGAATTGGCCAATCTGATTGCCCGCACCCGCACGCTGGAGGGACAGATCATCACCATTTCTTCTGTGGAAACGGCGCCGGACATGCGCAATGCGTTCATCTACATCAGCGTACTGGAAACCGAAGTGCCGCGGGAAAAAACGATGGCGGAATTGCTCAAGCACCGCCGCGAATGGCAACGCGAACTCGGCCAGCATCTGCAATCCAAATTCACGCCCGCCCTTCAGTTCCGCTTCGATGAATCGATCGAGCGCGGCGATCGCGTGATGGAAATTCTGACCGACCTCAAGCTGCCCATCGGTGAGAAATTGCCACCACCCGTTCTGACCGACGAGGAAGAGCATGAAGCTCGCGGTGATGAGCCGGACGAGCCTCGGCCTTAAAGTCAGCTGCGCTTACCGCCGGTTGCGACGTTCGTCCGCTTCGCCCCAAGCATGACCTGCGGCACCGCCGCCAACTCCACCCACGCCTGCGCCCACGGCAGCTCCAACCGGACCTCCCACCGCGCCACCTACGACAGCCCCCGTGACCGCACCAGCCCCCGCACCCACGGCCGTTTTAGTCGGCGTACCCGTGCCCGGAGTTCCACACGCTCCCAGAAACAAAAGGGAGCTCACCATGAAGAGAGAGAGGATCTTTTTCATATCCCCTTCTCATCGCTTAGCGCATACCAGCGCACTCACCAATGATTTTAAACCACTAGAAGTCAATCGATTACAGACACGATCAATTTCCGGAACCACACGTCGCCTTTCCGGCAAAACGCATGGTTCGCTGGCTAAAAGCAAGGGGCTCTTATTTCGCGAGCACCGCGCGCTGCAACTTGAAGATCTGGCGAATGCCCTTCTCCGCGAGCTTCAACAACGCATCCAATTCGCCCCGCTTGAAAGTCTGCTCCTCGCCCGTCGCCTGCAATTCCACAAACTCACCCTTCGAGGTCATCACCACATTCATGTCCACGGCCGCATCCTTATCCTCGATGTAATTCAGATCGAGCAGAGGCTCCCCATTGAAAATGCCCACGCTGATCGCCGCGATCTGCGACTTCAGCGGCGACTGCGCCAACTTCTTTTCCTTGATGAGTTGGTTCACCGCGAGTTGCAACGCGATGTACGAACCGGTGATCGCCGTGGTGCGGGTGCCGCCGTCGGCGGTGAGCACGTCGCAATCAATGCACAGGGTCCGCGAACCGAGCAATTCGAGATCGACCACCGCCCGCAAACTGCGCCCGATCAAGCGCTGAATTTCCTGACTGCGGCCATCGATGCGCCCCTTCGTGATGTCGCGCGCCTTCCGATCCAGCGTCGAGTAGGGCAACATCGAATATTCCGCGGTGATCCAGCCGCCGACGACATTCTGTTCCTTCATCCAGCGCGGCACACTCTCCTGCACCATGACCGAGCAGATCACCTCCGTCTTCCCGCACTTGGCGAGAACCGAGCCGGTGGCATGAGGCGCGATCCCGGGTTTGAACGAAAAAGGACGAAGCTGGGCGGCCTTGCGGCCATCGTGACGTTTGGACATGGAACGATAGAATACAATTTGTGCGAGGCTGTAAAATGAAACCGCAACTTTTCCACCGGACGTTGTTTACTTTATCTCAACCCCATTAATAACTCTTGAGATACTCCCTCATTATAATTAGGTTCCCTCATTTATGAAGACTGCCCTTGCAACGCTGTTCCGCGTTTCCCATCACTTCACCGGAAAAATCCCCCTGACTCGCAGCCGCTTTCTTGTCCTGCTGACCCTGCTTCTGGTCGCACCTCTCGCCCAAGCGAAAGAAGCCCCGGAACTCCCGAAACAAGTCAAAGTCCTCACCGTCGGCAATAGCTTCGCCGATGATGCCGCCTATTTACTTCCAGACCTCGCCAAGGCGGGTGGAAAAGATTTGCTCCTCGTGCGCGCGAATCTCGGCGGTCACTCGCTCGACCAGCATGTCGGTTATCTTCAGGCTTTCGAAGCCGACGCGAACGATCCGAAGGGCAGCCCTTACAATGCCCCGGCTTTTCTTGCCACGCCGGACAAAAAGAAAATCAATCTGAAGGCGTTTCTCACGAGCAAAGACTGGACCTTCGTCACGATCCAGCAGGTCAGCCACAAGAGTTACAAAGAAGAAACCTACGAGCCGTACGCAGGCATTCTGATTGATTACATCCGCAAGAATGCGCCCACGGCGGAAATCCTGATTCAGGAAACGTGGGCCTATCGTCAGGATCACAAATTCTTTCAGGACGGCACGCTGACACAGGAAAAAATGTATGAGGGACTCAAGGCCGCGTACAACAAACTCTCCGAACGCTACGGACTGCGAATCATTCCCTCCGGCGATGCCTACCAGAATGCGCGCCAGTTACCGCGCTGGACCTTCACCTTCCCCGACCCGAACTTCAATTACACCAACCCCGCACCCGACACGCTCCCCGATCAAAGCAAGAGCCTGAATGTCGGCTGGAAATGGGACACCGATAAAACAACCGGCCAGAAGAAACTGAATCTCGATGCCATTCACTCGAACATCTATGGCCGCTTCCTGATCTCGTGCGTCTGGTACGAAGTGATCTTCAACGAGAGCGTGCTGAACAATCCGTTCGTGCCGCCGCAAGTGTCCCCCGAGGATGCCGCGCTGCTGCGCAAGATCGCGCATGAAGCCGTGCTGGCCCGTTATCCGAATGGTCCCGGCGCGGCCAAACCTTCCGTCGCGGTTCCGGTCGCGAAATAACAGGAGGACTCCGTCCTCCTGACCTCCTGCCAAAGGGTATGATACCCTTTGGGAACCCCTATTAAGTGAAAGACCGTTTGGCGCAACGCCAAACGGTCTTTCACTTAATTAGAGGATTCTCAAGGAAATCATTTCCTTGAGCGGGGGCATGGGGGCAGCGCCCCCAATCATCACAGCTTGGCGGCGACGAGCTTCTCGAGCTTGACGATGTCCGCAGAGAACTTGCGAATGCCTTCGGCGGTTTTTTCGGTCGCCATGGCGTCTTCGTTCAATTCGAAACGGAATGTCTTTTCATCGAGCGAAACTTTCTTCAGGTCGAGCTTGGCAGCCGCAACCGGATCGAGCTTGCGGGTGAGCGGTTCGCTGCTCTTCTGCAATTCCGCGAGGAGATTCGGGCTGATCGTCAGAAGATCGCAACCGGCGAGTTCGGTGATTTCACCGGTGTTGCGGAAGCTGGCGCCCATGACTTCGGTCGCGTAACCGAATTTCTTGTAGTAGTTGTAAATCGCGTGGACCGACTGCACGCCGGGATCTTCCGCGCCGACGTAGTCCTTCTTGTTCGCGGCCTTGTACCAGTCGTAGATGCGACCGACGAAGGGCGAGATCAACTGCACATTCGCTTCGGCACAAGCAACGGCCTGGGCGAACGAGAACAGGAGCGTCAGATTGCAATGGATGCCTTCCTTCGTCAGGATTTCGGCCGCACGGATGCCTTCCCAAGTCGAGGCGATCTTGATGAGGATGCGCTCGCGGGAGGTGCCGTTCTTTTCATAGAGTGCGATCAACTGGCGGGCCTTCGCGAGGGTGCTTTCGGTATCGAACGAGAGACGCGCGTCGACTTCGGTGGAAACGCGGCCGGGAACGATTTTCAAAATCTCGAGACCGAACGCGATGAGGAGATGATCAATCGCTTCTTCCACGAGCGCCGCACCGGACTTGCCGGACTTCTTCGCTTCGACCACCGCCTTGTCGAGGAGATAGGCATACGCCGGGATCTGCGCCGCACCGAGAATGAGGCTCGGGTTGGTGGTCGCGTCCTGCGGCTTGTACGTTTTCATCGACTCGAAATCGCCGGTGTCTGCGACAACCTTGGTGAACTGCTTCAGCTGGTCAAGTTGGGTGCTCATAATGTGGATCGGATCAGGTTAAGGTTTCAGATGAGAGCCTCCCTTCCCCGAAGGGCGAGAGACGGGCAAGGGTGCAATCTAAGCGGTTTTGGTCCCGTCGACAAGCGCCGGATTCAAAGGGACGGCACCTCAACATGTTCCGCCAGCCGGGCGGACAACTCGTCGAGCAAAGCGGGCTCCATGAAGGTGAATTCGTCGGGGATGCCGAGGACGACGCAATCCTTGCCGTCGAGCGCGTCGGGAAATTTCTGACGGACACGATTGAGATGCGATTTCTCCATGAAGAAAATCAGATCGGCCCAGCCGAGTAATCCAGCGGTGACCTTGATACGCGCGTCGGGTTGCGTTCCGGCGGAGCGGACTTCGTAGCCGGGAAATCCGGCGTAGAGTTTTTCCGCCGTGAGACTGCGAATGCGATTGCGGCTGCAGACGAAGAGGAGCTTGCGGGCGTAGGCGGGCATGGCGATTAGGGGGAATTTCAGTTGGCGCGCTGATCGTTGCCGAAAATCCCTGTCATTGAGCTTGCGCCCGCCGAAGCCACCGGCTTCGGCTACACCGGAAGTCCATTCCCAAAGCGACGGCACCTAGTGCCGTCAGCTACTGGGTGCAGCGTTACGCTGCCCGGATGATCTGGCGCAACACGTAAGGCAGGATGCCGCCGTGCTGGTAGTAATCGACTTCGATCGGGGTATCGATGCGGAGGATTACCGGCACGTTGAGCGTCTCGCCATTGGCGCGGTCGATTTTCAAGGTGAGCTTTTGACGCGGTTTGATGTCGTTGTTGAGGCCGAGCAGGCTGTACGTTTCCGTACCGTCGAGCTGGAGCGTTTGCGCCGTGGTGCCTTCCTCGAAGCAGCAGGGGACGACGCCCATGCCGACGAGATTGCTGCGGTGAATGCGCTCGAAGCTTTGCGCGATGACGGCTTTGACGCCGAGCAGTCGCGTGCCCTTGGCCGCCCAGTCGCGGGAACTGCCGGTGCCGTATTCCTGACCGGCGATGACGACGAGCGGAGTGCCTTCCTGCTGGTACTTCATCGAGGCGTCGTAAATGCTGAGCTGTTCACCATCCGGCTGATGCTTCGTCACGCCGCCTTCCACGCCGGGAACCATGAGGTTCTTGATGCGGACGTTGGCAAACGTGCCACGGGTCATGACGCGATCATTACCACGACGCGCGCCGTAGCTGTTGAACTCGGCCACGGTGACGCCGTTGTCGATCAGGTACTGTCCCGCCGGAGAGGTCTTCTTGATGCCGCCCGCCGGAGAGATGTGATCGGTCGTGACGGAATCGCCGAAGATGCCGAGCGCGCGAGCGCCGTTGATCTCGGTGATGTTGCCCGCTTCCATGCCGAAGTCGGTGAAGAAGGGCGGCTCCTGAATATAGGTGCTGTCCTTGTTCCAGACGTAGGTTTCGCCTGCCGTGCTGGGGATGTTGTTCCAAGCCGGATTCTGTTCCGCGAAGTTCGTGTAGAGCTTGCGATACACCTGCGGTGTGAGCGCACTCTTCATCAACGCGCGCACTTCTTGCAGCGTGGGCCACAGATCTTTCAGGAAAACCGGCTGGCCATCGGTGCCCGTGCCAATCGGCTCTTCGGACATGTTGATGTCCACGCGGCCCGCGAGGGCAAACGCGACGACGAGAGGCGGCGACATGAGGAAGTTCGCCTTGATGTTCTGGTGCACGCGCGCTTCGAAATTGCGATTGCCCGAGAGCACGCTGGCGGCGACGAGGTCATTCTTGACCACGGCATCTTCGATGTGCGATTCGAGCGGACCGGAATTTCCGATACAGGTCGTGCAGCCATAGCCGACGATATTGAAACCGAGCTTGTCGAGGTAGGGTTGCAGGCCGGTCTTGTCGAGATAATCGGTGACCACGCGCGAGCCGGGAGCGAGCGATGCCTTGACCGCCGGGTTGACGGTGAGCCCTTTTTCCACGGCCTTCTTCGCGAGCAAGCCCGCCGCGAGCATGACGCTCGGGTTGCTGGTGTTGGTGCAACTCGTGATCGCCGCGATGAGCACGCTGCCGTGCTTGAGCGTGACCTCGGTCTTCGGCTTGTCGCCGTTGACTTCCACTGTGGCGGTGGTGGTCAGATCCTGCGCCGTTTTGCCAAAACCATTTTCCGTCTTCGCCTTGCTGAGCGACGTGACGAAGGTGTCCTTCAACGCCGGGAGCGAAATGCGATCCTGCGGGCGTTTCGGACCCGCGACGCTCGGTTGGACGTCGGCGAGGTTAAGCTCGAGATCGGCGCTGTACACAATGCCATCCGCCTTGGTCGGGATGCCGAACATTTTTTGCGCGACGAAGTATTCCTTGAACGCATTGACCTGCGCTTCGGTGCGGCCCGTAGCGCGGAGGTAGCTGACCGATTCTTCATCGATCGGGAAGTAACCCATCGTAGCGCCGTACTCGGGAGCCATGTTCGCGATCGTGGCGCGATCGGTCAGCGGCAGCGATGCCGCGCCGGGGCCGTAGTATTCCACGAACTTGCCGACGACCTTGAACTTGCGGAGCATCTCGGTGATGTGCAGCGCGAGATCGGTCGCGGTGACGCCTTCACGCAGCGCACCGGTGAGGTGTACGCCGACGACTTCGGGCGTGAGGAAATAGACCGGCTGGCCGAGCATGCCCGCTTCCGCTTCGATGCCACCGACGCCCCAGCCGACGATGCCGAGACCGTTGATCATCGTGGTGTGCGAATCGGTGCCGACGAGCGTGTCGGGGTAGAAGAGACTCTTGCCATCGACATTGCTGGAGAGCACGCCCTTGGCGAGGTATTCCAAATTCACCTGGTGCACGATACCAATCGAGGGCGGCACGACCTTGAAGGTCTCGAACGCCTGCTGGCCCCACTTCAAAAATTCGTAGCGTTCGCGGTTGCGCTGGAATTCGAGTTCCAGATTGCGCTCGAACGAAATCGAGGTTCCCGCGAAATCGACTTGCACCGAGTGATCCACCACGAGGTCGACCGGGACGAGAGGTTCGATGAGCTTGGGGCTCTTGCCGAGCTTGCTCACTGCGCCGCGCATCGCGGCCAAATCAACGAGCAGCGGCACGCCAGTGAAGTCCTGCAGGACGATGCGCGCCACCACAAACGGGATCTCATCGGACACCGGCGCTTTCGCATTCCAGTTGGCCAATGTGCGCACGTCGTTCTCGGAAACGCGTTTCCCATCAAAATTACGTAAAATAGATTCAAGTACGATCCGAATACTAATGGGGAGCTTGCTGACGGGAGCCACACCGGCCTCCTCCAGCGCAGGGAGCGAATAATATGTTATTTTTTGCCCATCTTGGGTGGTTTGCGTACGGAGGGTATTAAACAGATTATGCAAGGTGGCGGCCATAATGATTCTTTTAAGGGGTATAAGCTAAATCTGTTCCCGCGCCTCGGCAAGTGCAGATTCCGTAGATTCCAATTTGAATTTCACTCATTTGCAACGAGAAAGGAAGCGTTTCAACCACTATGCTTGAAAACAGAAACCCACCGTGATACAGTCATCATCTGGTTACCTGCAGTAGAAAATCAAAGTTGGCATTGTTTAGGCTAATTCTCAGTTTTCGAAGGGAGATAGATAAAAACCATGAGCAAAACTCCTCAGGTCCTGGCCGAACTGGTCAGAAATCCAAAACATCAACTCCGGGACGTCGAAAGCCGCCCCCACAAATCCTACCAAAACCGGTACGAACGCCGTAAGGTGAAAGAATACCTTCGGGTCGGTCACTGGCTGGTAGAAGACTAAACCCCCGCAGCCCAAGCGCTGCCCTTGGTGTTGGTAAGTTGTCCGCCTCTGGCTGGCAGCTTGCCGCACCGAAAAGTCCGACGACCCGTTGAGATGTGGGTTCGACCAACATCGTAGGGCGTCCGACGGATACGCGGTTCTCGCGATTCTCCTGCACTCGAACAGATGTAGGTGAAGTGGGGTTTTCATTTTCGCCCTCCGAATCGGTTTCCCTCTGTGGGAAGCGAATGCGCGAGGTCGCGTGAAAAAAAAGAGCGTCGACAACGCGCTACAAGGATCAACCGTCTCTGTTGGGTGTCGCGGTCGGTGTCGACCAAACCGGGGAATTTCAAATATCGATTTGAGATTTCAGAGGGACGCAAGGCGGGCATGCCTCCGTTCTAGCAGAAAAACGGGGCGAGCGTTTGCGTTAGGTGAGCTATTTGAGCTGCGTGTGCGATATTTTTGCGGCAGGTGATTTCACCGAAGCCACGCGGCAGGCCAGCAAAAATCCAGAAACCGGGTTGAACCGGCTTCCGGGCTCATTTTCCGAAAAGATCGCAACGCCGTTTCGTCAATAGTCCTTCGGCGCGGACGGCGGTTCTTGCGAAGGCGGTGTCGGATCGTTCCAAATGGTGCGATAGAGACTGCCCGTGCTGAATTGCGCCCAGCCCCACTTCAGCCAGCGCAGCAGCGCCGTCGCCAGCCACAGGGACCACAGCAACATCAGGAGCCGGTACCACCAGATCGAGACGGAGAGCACGAACGGTTGCGGCAATTCCAGTGCGGTGCGGGCCAGGAACCAATTCAGCTCGGAGTTGTCCGAGCCGTTCCCCTCGATGAACATATCCGGTCGGCCGAGCAGTCCGGCATGCACGACCTGCAACAGGCTCGCCAGCATCACCACGGTCAGGGCCAGAACTACCAGTTGACCCGCATTATATAGCCAGGTCCTTTGCTGCTGGAATTTCTCCTGCCCGCGCAGCACGAGGGCGAAGAACCAGCCGATGACGAGCAACGCCGGTACCAGCGCCACCTGGGTCAGGCCGATGACGAGCAAGGCCCACTCCGTGGGGCGTAGCGGGGAAAAGGGGACCTTGCCAAGCAGCCACGCCGCGACGAGCGAGACGGCGAGAATCCCCCAGAGCCGCACTGCCGGTCCGCGCAACGGACCGCATGTCCACAACACCCAGCGGCTGGAGGGCAATTCAACCGTGGTGGAAATATTCGTGCTTTCCACCGGCAACTGGATTGCCTCGGTGCGCGTGGCCAGTCCGAGGGGAATATTCGATTTCCACTCCATATTGATCTGCTGCTCGCCGGGGCGTAACGGCACCACGAGCTTGGTGCCATCCTTGCGCACGGGAATGGTTTTGTCGTTTTGCGTCAGTGAAGTGACTTCCGCTTCAGCGGGCAGTCCGATGATAAAATCCTCCCCGACGCTGCATTGCAATTTCAGCGTGAGGTTCGTGGTGCGTTGACGCTCGCCGACCCGGACGCGCTCCGTGACATTCTGGACAGTCACCGTCGCGCCGTTGATGGCTTCGGGCCGATTGATGTTCAACGTCACTTTTTCTCCCGGCCACGGTTGCCATGTGGGCACGAGATCGTTCTGGCTTGGCTCGAAGACCGGGGCGAGTCCGGCAAAGGAGACATTCCACACCGGCGATGCCACCAGCTTCCACCGTTCGATCCACGCATCATTCGGTTGCGTGGCGAGGACGAGTTGCTTGCCGATGGTCAGCTCGCTTTCCCACGAGAATTCCGATTCCTGCGCGCCGAGGCGCACTTCAATGTAACCGTCCTTCACCGTCTCCGTGGCGGAGAGAACCTTTTCTCGCGGCAGGAGGGGGATGCGCAGCGAAATGGCGCGGCCCGGCGGTGACAGGCGCTTGACGGTATTGCGCACCTGCCAGACCAGACCGAGTTCCAGACTGCGGTCCAGCACGGCGACGGAGCGCAAGTCCTGACGTTCATAACTCGCCTCGGAGGTGGCTGATTTCTGTTTCTGCGCGAAGAAGACCTGCGATTCCGGAGTGCCATCGGGTCGCACGCCTGTATAGGTCCAGCCGGGGGCATCAATGGTCACGCGATGCGGTTTGAGCTGGAAGGCCCATTCCCATTCCGTCACGTTGGCCAGTTGCCCCTCCACACGGACGCGATGCACTCCCGCGGGCAGCGCCACCCAGAGATAACCGTCATCGCGGCGCACGGCGGCATCGGTCTTGCCGTCGATGGTCACGCGCACGGGTGACCACGCGGGCAACCGGCCCGGCAGTGGCACCGCGACGGAAACGGCAGCGTGGATTTCCGCCTCAATCGTGAGTTGCTTGTCGCGTAGCGTGATGGCGACGGACGGAATGTCGGCGGCGTTCGGGTACGCGTCGGACGGTTTCAGCAGGCGGTCGTGCAGGGTCTTGATCAACTTGTCATCGGGGATCTGCGCTTGGGCCGGAGTCGTGGCGAAACCAAAGAGGCCGAAGCTGCAGAGCGCGGCGAAAGCGGCGGTTCGCGTGCCTTGCGGAAGGGTGAGCGGGGGCAGCTTCCATTTCCGCGCATCGAGCAACAGCGCCGCCAACGCGATGAGCAGACCCACGCGCAGGATCGTAAGCAGTCGCTGCAGTGGTAGCGGAATGAGAATCGGATGGAATTGCTGCGAGGCTTTCACCGGACCATTCCAACCAAAGGACACGGTCCGCCATTGCCAATCGGGAACGCCGGGACCGGTTTGAATGCGGGCCTTGGTGTCGTACTGGAGATTATCATTGTAATAGGCTTTGCTCATCTTTGCCTTCAATGAGGAACGGGAAGACAGGGAGAAGCTGTCGGAGGACTCGTTATTCGTGGCGGGCTCCGGAGACATCGCTGTCGCCGGTGAGTAGGCTCCGCTCGCGACGGGGCGCGCGTTGACAAAGTCTATCTCTTGCTGGGCGCCCGCCATCGGCATCAAGCCGCCACCGTAGCCCCGCTTGGCTTCCAGTTGCGGGTAGATCGCGGATTGGATTTGACGCCCCGCGAACGGCACGAGTGCAAGCAGCAGAAAAACCATGGCGACATACTTCCACGCCAGTACCACACGTTGCAGCCAGCCCTCCGGCATCACCCGCAGCAGCGCCAGCGGGAAGAGGAGGAAGAGCCACAGATAGCGCGGTGCGCCGGGCTCCATATAGGCCAGTCCAAACGCGGCGAATGCGAGCACTCCCATCGGGACGCCCCACAGTTTGTACACCGCCAGCGAGAAGACCAGCAGCAGGAACAAATCCAGCAGCGTCCACGCGGTCAACCAATCACCGCTCACATAATCCACGCCGAAGAGCGCGAACAACCGCCAGCCCGGAGGCAGATGCACCGTCACGCGCAGCGAGTCCGCGTCGGCGCGCCAGCCGGTCGCTGAAATTTTTCCGTCGCGCGGCATGCGTCCCGTTGCTTCCAGATTCAGATTGCGCGCACGCAATTCCACGCCGGGTGCATTGTTCTGCGGATTACGCGTGATGAGCTGGCCCTGACCGTTGCTGCGCACCGAGCCGAGGTTTTGATTCTCCGCCGCGTCGAGCCGCCAGATCTGCTGGTTGTTCCCGCTGATATGATCGCGAAAGGTGAAGGCGCGACCATTGTCATCGAGCCATAATTCCCGCGCCACGCGCAGGCCCTCCGGTTTTTGCAGGCCCATGCCGCGCATCCGTTCTTCCAACTGGAAAGCGCCTTTCGTTTCCCAGCGATAGACCGGCAGGTCGCGCCAGTCGGGAGGGAACGTCGTTTGCGTCACATCGATTGACGGCACGCCGCGAACCTCGACCATGCGAAAATCCGGTTGCGAACGGAACGCCACCAGTTCCTCTTCCACCACGGGCGTCACCCCGGAGGGGTAATTAAAAGAGGAAGCGGAATTCAGCCGGAACGCGTCCGCGCGCACGATCCATTTGCCGGCACGCACCTGAACCTTCAGCAAGCCCTTCTCGTCGATCGACACCGGTAGCGGGCTGTCGACTTTCGCCAGTTGCCAGCCCTCTGGTAAAACGGAGCCGAGTACTTCCTCGCGACTTTTGCCTGAAACGCTGAGTTCCACCACCGTGCGCAGCCACATCGGGATGCCGTCATCGATCACGCGGTAGACCTTCACCGCGAGGAAATTTTTGTCCGTCTCCTCCTCCGCACGCGAACGTTTCAGCCATACATAACCCTCCGCATCCCATGTCGGCGCATCCACCCGCTTGCCATTGAGCGTGAGTGCCAGCACGCCGATTTCCGGCGGAATGGCAATTCGCTGCGGGATTTCGTCCCAATAATAACGGCCCGTGAGCCGGTACGTCCCCGCCTTCAATTGCACGGCGGGGCAGCCGTTATGGTCAACCACCGGCACGGGCGCGCCATTCGCTTTGACGTCGAAGGGCCAGATCTCGGAGCCGCCGAGGAGTGGAATCCAGGTCTCATGAAACACCGTCAGCCCGAGTTCGAACTGGCCTGACTTGCCCTCCAACTTCAAATCCAGCCGCGACGGCCAGAAGCAGAGATGTTTGCTCGCATCGAAATACGGAGTCGGGCAACGCCGGTGGGCCTCATCCCACGTCGCCCAATCCTGCCAGCTCTTCAGCGGGTCCGGGATTTGTTTGCCGGAATCCTGCGCGTGCAGCGACGGGAAAACGAAGGCGGCTACGACACAAACAGCCAGACAGGAGAACCAGCGGGGAGTTTTCATCAGGTGCATAACGATCAACTCAGTATTTTATTAGAACGAGGAAAGGCGAAAGAAAAGGGGCGGTGACAATAAAAGGCCCGACAGCGCGGATGCGTGTGGCGTGCGTCGTCCCTGCCTGTAATGGATTTATCCATGTGCGGCCCCTTGTGCTACGTCTTCTGGTTATGGAGGTTGGCGGCGCGCTGGCAAGGGATTTCCACCTCCTCCGGAACACGTCAATCCGATTTCTTAAAAAACGGCTTGCCCTCCATTCACGCACCTACTAACCTCGACCCCCTTATGGAAAGTCTGGCAAAAGTATCTGTCTCCAAAGAATTTGGTCTGCACGACAAGGACACCGGTTCCGCCGATGTTCAGGTCGCCCTGCTCACAGCGCGCATCACCGAGCTGACCAGTCATTTGCAGCAGTTCAAAAAAGATCACAGCTCTCGTCGCGGTCTTCTTCGCATGGTCAATCAACGTCGCAAGTTGCTCACCTACTTGCAGCGGACCAATCCGAGCCGTTACGACAGCATCATCAAAAAACTAAACTTGCGCAAATAACCCCGCCGCGAGCAAGGCACCGGGTCGAACCCCAGAGAACAATCAACCTTTCAGCATTCGCCGGAAGGGTTGATTGTCCTCTGTGTTCCTCGATGCTTTTCTCACCGGGGTTGTTTTCGTTTGTTTTTAACCCAAGGAACACATGAGTTCTCCTGTTAGCGTGTCTGCCCCTTACGGGCAGCTCCCCATTATCATTGAAACTGGCAAACTTGCCAAATTGGCCGACGGCGCCGTCACCGTCCGCTACGGTGAAACGATCGTTATCGTCTCCGCCGTCTCCGCCACCACCATCAAGGAAGGTCAGGATTTCTTTCCGTTGACCGTTGAATACCGCGAGCGCGCCGCCGCCGTCGGTAAATTCCCCGGTGGTTACTTCAAGCGCGAAGGTCGCCCCTCCGAAAAGGAAGTGCTCACCTGCCGCATGACCGATCGTCCCCTGCGTCCGCTCTTCCCCAAGGGCTACCTCTACGACACGCAGATCATCACCACCCTCCTTTCCGCCGATGGCGAAAATGATCCCGACATCCTCAGCATCAACGGCGCCTCCGCCGCGCTGATGGTCTCCGACATCCCCTTTGCGGGACCGATCGGCGCGATCCGCATCGGACGCATCAACGGCCAGTTCGTCAGCAACCCGACGCACGCCCAGATGCTCCAGAGCGATCTCGACATCGTGTACGTCGGCACCGAAAAAGACATCCTCATGATCGAAGGCAGCGCCCAGATCATTCCGGAAGCCGATTTCAAGGCCGCCCTCTCCTACGCCCAAGAGCAGGTCCAGATCGTCATCAATCTCCAGAAGGATCTCGCCGCCAAGGCCGGTAAAGCCAAGCGCAACGCGCCTCTCTACGTCGTCAAGCAAGAGCTCCTCGACCTCGCCTACGAAGTCGCCGGCGATCGCATCGAAGGCGCCATCTATCGCCCCAGCAAGGTCGAACGCCAAAAGGCCGTCGCCGAGCTCAAGGACGAAGTCAAGGTCAAGACCCTCGAGAAATTCCCCGAAGCCACCCCGTTCGCCATCTCCAGCGCGTTCGAATACCTTCAGAAAAAGGCGTTCCGCAAGAGCATTCTCGAACAGGGCAAGCGCGCCGACGGTCGTGGCCTGCGCGACCTCCGCGTTCTCGGTGGCGAAGTCGGACTTCTCCCCCGCACCCACGGTTCCTCCCTCTTCAGCCGCGGTGAGACCCAAGCGCTTTGCTTGACCACGCTCGCCTCCGCCGAAGAAGCCCAGGAGCTTGACGGTTACACCGGTGGCGAAACCTCCAAGCGTTTCATCCTCCACTACAACTTCCCTCCGTTCAGCGTCGGCGAAACCGGCCGCGTCGGTGGACAGAATCGCCGCGAAATCGGCCACGGCGCCCTCGCCGAGCGTTCGATCGAACCGGTTGTCCCCCACGAAAACGACTTCCCGTACGCCATCCGCGTCACCTCCGAAGTCATGGAATCCAACGGCTCCACCTCGATGGCCTCCATCTGCGGTGGCGTCCTCGCCCTCATGGACGCGGGCGTGCCCCTCAAGGCTCCCGTTGCCGGTATCTCTGTCGGTCTCGTCACCGAGAACGATGAGAACGGCGCCATGAAGCGTTACACCCTTCTCTCCGACATCATCGGTTCCGAAGATCATTACGGCGACATGGATTTCAAACTGGCCGGCACCCGCGAAGGTGTCACCGGTTTCCAGCTCGACCTCAAGCTCCCCGGCATCCCGCTCTCGATCATGTTCGAAGCGATTGATGACGCCGTTCGCACCCGCGGACAGATCCTTGATTTCATGGGCCAGGTGCTCGCGCAGCCGAAGACCGAAATGTCTCCGTACGCCCCGCGCATCATCACCCTCAAGATCAACCCCGACAAGATCGGTCTCGTCATCGGACCTGGCGGCAAGAACATCAAGAGCATCGTCGCTGAAACCGGCGCCGAGATTAACATCGAAGACGACGGCACCGTCCGCATCTACTCGAATAATCCCGACGGCATGGCCCGTGCCCGCGAAATCATCGAAGGCATGACCGGCGACGTCGAAGTCGGCAAGACCTATCGTGGCCGCGTGGTCACCATCAAGGAATTCGGCGCCTTCGTCGAAGTGCTTCCCGGCAAAGACGGCCTCGTCCACATCTCCGAATGGAGCGACACCCGCGTCAACCGCATGGACGACGTCGTGAAGATGGGCGAAGAAGTCTGGGTCAAGTGCATTGGCGTCGACGACAAGGGTCGCACCAAGCTCAGCCGCAAGGCCGCCATGAAGGAACGTGGCGAACAAGCCGCGAAAGCCTAAGCTCGCAGCCTGATACTAAAAAAGCCCGCGCCGCAAGGTGCGGGCTTTTTTGTGCCCACGTCTCACACGCCTTCCGTCCACCACGCCACGACATACGGCCCAAAAACCACCGCTCCGATGACCACCGCCGTGATCGCTGCGCACAACACCCCGAACGCCGCCACATCCTTCGCCCGGCCCAACCCCTCGCGCCGCTCGCGGCTCACCTCATCGCTCAAAAACTCGATGGCTGTATTGAACGCTTCCGCCATCCACACCAGGCCGATCGCCACCACCACCAACGCCCATTCCCCTCTCGAAATCCCCACGAAGAATCCCGCCATAATCACTCCCGCCGTCGCGGCGAGATGAATCCACATATTGTGCTGCGTCCGTACCAACGTCACCGCGCCCTGCCACGCAAACGCGAAACTCTGCAGACGTTGCCGCCACGAGAAAGGCATGCTTTTTTTGTCCGTGAAATGGCTACGGCGTCTTGATGAATTCCACGTCGCACCAGATTTGCGGTGTCTCACGATTCGTTGGCGCAAAGACCTCAAACAAGGTTGATTTGGCGCCCGTTTTTACATCGGGAAAATGAATGCGTACGCCGCCCTTTTTTTGGAGGTAAAAAGAGGTAATACTTTGCGAACTGCCGAAGCTCAAGATTTGATGCTCTTTCGATGTTGGATCGGGTGTGCTGGCCACGAAAAGGTCGGATACGACGGACTGCGTCATTTTGCTGCCTTCATACACCAGTGCTATGTTCGATTTCGGATCGCCTGCCTGATAGAGCCGGAATGTTGCCGTGTAGCCCTTCGGCACGCGGCAGCTCCAGCCGGTCCGGTTAACACCTAATACCGACTCGAGATATTTCAATCTAATGCCCTCCTCACTGACGGTTGTCGAAGGAGGATTTTGCCACACGCCCGGTTTCTCTTGGGCAAAACTGCTGCTGAGAGAAAGGATCAGTGAACACAGCACGAGAATGATTTTTTTCATGGGGGGTGATGAAGGATTTCCCTAGTGCTAACGGACTGGTGAATGGGTGCAAGCCCCAACTTCCCTTGGGGAAGGCAATTAAGACTAATGTTTTACTCTACTGACGGTGAGATTCTCTAATATTCGATGCGGTCGGATAGAATCTGTTGACGCTCAAGGGTTGACGCCACGCGATTCCCGGGTAGGTTGCCCACAAATTCATTCACAGAAAAATCAACCCCATTACAAGGAGAATAGAATGCCGTTAGCCGTTGGAACCACCGCCCCCGATTTCACCCTCAAGACCAAGACCGCCGAGGGCCTGAAGGACATCAAACTCAGCGACAACTTTGGCAAGACCAACACGGTTCTCCTCTTTGTCCCCCTCGCTTTCACCGGCGTTTGCACAGCGGAACTCTGCGAAATCTCCGGCGGTATAGGCGCTTACTCGTCGCTCAACGCGCAAGTGCTCGTCATCAGCGTCGACAGCCCCTTCGCGCAGGAAGCCTGGGCGCAGAAAGACAAGATCACCCTCACGCTCCTCAGCGATTTGAACAAGACCACGATCAAGGCCTACGACGTCGTGTTCCCGAACCTCGCAGGCATCGGCGACACCGCCGCCCGCGCCGCGTTCGTCATCGATAAGGCTGGCAAGATCGCCTACAGCGAACAGACCGCCACGCCGAAAGACCTCCCGAACTTTGGCGCGGTCAAGGCCGCCCTCGAAAAGCTCGCCTAGTACCCCTCGGCGTAAAGCTCAAACGGCCATCCGTGGACACAAGTCTGCGGATGGCCGTTTTGTTGTCATGAGAGGTCTCGGTTACCTTCCGGAGCTGATTTCTCGACAAGCTCGAAATGACGTGGGTATTAAGCGGCGGCGACGTAATGAATGCCGTAATCGGCGCTGATTTTCACGAGTCGCGCCATGTCGGGCGGACCGCCGCGACTGAATTCTTCCGCGCAGCGGGCGAAGAATTGATCGAAGCCGGAGGGGGTGGCGGTGATTTGCATGCGCAAGGGGGTATCGCCCACATTTTGGAAGGTATGCACCGAGCCGCGTGGGGCAAACACGACCCCGCCGACGGGAACATCGGTCCATTGACCGTTGTCGTAGAAGCGGGCTTTCCCTTCGAGTACGACGAAGAGTTCGTCCTCGCGGAGATGGTAGTGCGGGGGCGGACCACCGCCGGGCGGGGTGACATTCGTCCAGAGGGTGAGCTGTTGACCGGTCAGGCTGCCGTCGAGATGAAGATGCATCTCGTCGCCAAAGGCGCGGATGAGGCGGGTTTGACCCGGAGAATGGACGATGACGGGAGGGGCGGCGGTGGGGACGGCTTGAAACATAGGATTTGAAGACTTAAACGCTCTGGAGGACCCAACTTGCAGGCCGATTATCTCAGCGAGGTGAAACAGTGGCTTTAGGAATGGCGGCGAAAGGTCGATACACCGGGTTATGGCCGGGGAGAACGTGGAGACAGGTCGGCGCGAGTTGGCCGACAAGGAAGTCCTTTTCGTCGAAGGACAACCGTGGGATGGCCTCTACAAGGTCGATTCGGGCGCGATCGAAATTTACCGCGAGCGCGATGGAAAGGTGATCCTGCTGGGGGTTGAAACCGTGGGCAGCCTGATCGGTACGGCCACCCTGCTGAGCCGTCAACCCCGCCTCGCGTCGGCGCGGGCGCGCGGACCGAGCGTGGTGTCCTATTTGCCGCTCGCTCCGACGGAATCGTTGCTGAACAGCATGCCGCCCTGGGGCAAGGCGATCATCAAGGATTTGCTCTACGATTTGAACGCGACGGACGAACATCTGATCGAGGCGTCTCTGCGGGCGGACAGTGTTCCGGATTCGGGACCGTTGCCGGTCGTGGCGGTGCAAAAGTTTTTGGAGGGCCTATGCTGGTCGCAGGGCTATCGACCGGCCACGTATGGCGGCAAGGCGGTGGAGGTGCTTCCCCTCGGCGATCTCGGCACGTGGCTGGGACCAGTCCTGAGGATGCCTGCGGAAAAAGTACGCGGCGCGTTGTGCGCGTTGCAGGCGGCCCGCTTGGTGCGCGTGGAGGAAATCGAGAATCTGGGTCCGTGCCTGCTACGGGTGAAGTCTTAGAGCCCAGATTGAAATACCGCTCGTAGTTTTTTCTACGTCACACTCCCTACCTTGACACCTGCGGTGCCAATTGGCGGTTCACCGAACCGCCCTACAGTTCGGAGCCAAGATTCAGCGCTAGGCCTTCTGCCAAGAGGGAGCGGACGACACGGGTTTCGCGTGACGGCGAGGTCTGCCGAGGTAGCGAATCCGGCGAAAGGGCGGAGGCGGGTTGAGCTCCGACCGGACGGAAAACAGAAGCCGGTAACCGAGGCGATAAAAGGAGGGTGCCAGCAATACGAGCAGCGGGAGGAGCCAGCCGGTGACGCGCAGTGAACCGCCGAAGTCTTGGAGTGAACTCAGGGCGTCGCTTTGTTTCGCCAGAATGAGACCTGCGATGGCGATGAGGCCCAGGAGGAGGGTGACGATTTTGGCCGATAGTTTCATGATATGGATCTCCCTCGATAGGACTCGTTATAGGCGGGAACGCCCTCGGCGTCCTTTAAAGGAAATCGGTGCGACGGGAGAGAAAAATGAACGCTTTTTTTGCGAGGTAAAAACGGAGGCCGAATCGACTGAGGTTGGCTCCTAAAGCCCCTTCCAAGTATATTGCCGTATTCTTTTCACACATCCCGGCGCTACGCGCCACCCCTCTTGATAGAGGGGATTCATGCTGTCGTAACTCACAGGTATCGAGAGACCCTGTCGCGGAGCTTGCACCCGCCGAAGCCACCGGCTTCGGCTACAACCTGAGTTCCCTATCGGGCGTGAGCGATTGCGGCGAATATGGCAGGCTGCCTAGAACTGGACGATCTCTTCTTCCTCTTCAGGAAGGGCGATCTTGGCCGTCTTGCGGGTGGGCACGACGGATTGCTCGCGCTTGAGCGGTTCGGCTTCACCGGGGATGGTCTTGACCGATTCCCGTTGCAGCAGATCCGCCGGCAGGAGCATGCGGATCGGGATCTGCGGATTTTGCATCTCGTTGAGGAGATAGCTGGCGGCAAAACAACCGATCTCGCGCGGGTGAATATCGAGCGAGGTCAGGGGCGGATCGCCGATCGCGCCGAAGATGCTGTTGTCCGCACCGGTGACGGAAACCTGTTCGGGAATCTTGAAACCGCTCTGGCGCAGTTCGGCCATGAGCTCGAACGCTTCGCGGTCGCAGGAGCAGACGATGGCGGTGGGCCTCGGGTCCATGGCCTGGAACATCAACGCGGCCCGATTCGCCATGCTGCTGTGGTGGCGGTTGTCGAAAACGAGGTCGTAGATGGGCTTGAGTCCGGCGCGGCGCATGCCGAGTTCGTACCCGATGAAGCGCTCATTGAAGCCGTCGTGGGAATAGACCGCGGTGGTGTAATAGGCGATGGTGCGGTGATTGCGGTCGAGGAGATGATTGACCATCGTCTCGATGCCGCCCTGATTGTCACTGCAGACGCAGCCGAGTTCGCGCTCGCGGATGGTGGCGTTGCCAAGAAGCACGGCGGGAATCTCCTCCTTGATGACGTACTGGCGTAGCGATTGTTCGGTGAAGCTGGCGAAGGCGACCGCGTCGATGCGGTTGGAGCGAAACTCGCGCAAGGTCTCGAGCTTCTGGTCGACGCTCTCGAATTCGGAGCGGAAGATGGTTTCGATGTGCTGCTCGCGCAACACTTCTTCAAAGCCGATGAGATAATCCTGAAAGATCCCGTACCACGTGGCGAAAATGTTGGAGTTGAGGAGAAACACCACGCGGCCCTGCCGTTGGTGGTCGGGAATGAAGATGGTGCGGAAAGTGTCGCCGTGCTTTTCGATCAGGTCGTCGTTTTCCAGATGGAGCAACGCCTCTTCCACCGCCGACTTGGGAATGCGGGTGGTGTGCACCAGCTTCTGGATTGTTGGCAACGTGTCGCCAAAGTAATGACTCCGGACCAGCGTCCGTAGTAAGGCATACGCGTGATCTTTTAGTCCGGCACTGGCCGAAATACCTTCAGGATGGCCCCCCGTTTCCATAACTGAACTTTATCTTTCAGATCGTCTCAATACAAGCAATTCCCGCAATCGCGACGAAACTAAATGATAACATCTCCTTGTCTCATTTATCGGCGTTTGGGCGGTCTTTTTTAGGGAGGACTTTTGCGCTCGGGCAGGCAAAGACATCCGCCCTCAACGAGGGCGGCTACAACGGAGTTCCAGATCGGGGTCAGCGTTATAGCCTTTTAAAGTATGCCGCCCTACAGAAAGGCATCCGCAGTCCCTATTCTAGGCACAATACTTTAAAATGCCGTATAGGGTCCAGCGTCGCGCTGGCCGGGTTGACTCGCGGGGCGAGTATTGCTAGGCTGATTCTCTTAACTTAATTCATTATATGAGCCATCCTTCTACTGCTACCCGTTCCAAGGGCGCCGCCGCGCGCTCGCGTTTAGGCAATAAAATGAAGGGCTCCGACGTCGTCGTGGCCTGCCTGGAGCGGGAAGGCGTCGATACGATTTTCGCTTACCCCGGTGGCGCAACGCAGTACCTGCACCAGTCGTTCACGAAGTCGAAGAAGATTCGCGTGATCCTGCCCCGTCACGAACAGGGCGGCGCGTTCATGGCGGGTGGTTACGCCCGCGCCAGCGGCAAGGCCGGCGTGTGCATGGCGACCTCCGGCCCCGGCGCGACGAATTTGCTGACGGGCCTCGCGGACGCTTACATGGATTCGATTCCCGTGGTGGCCATCACGGGTCAGGTCCCGCGCCCGATGATCGGCAAGAACGCCTTCCAGGAAACCGACGTGTTCGGCATGACGCTGCCGATCGTGAAGCACAGCTATCTGGTGATGGATGTGAACGATATCCCGCGCATCCTCAAGGAAGCGCTGCACATCGCCACGAGCGGTCGCCCCGGTCCGGTGTTGGTGGATATTCCCAAGGACGTTCAAATGGCGGAAACACAACCGGTGTTCCCCGACAAGGTGGAACTGCGCGGTTACAATCCCTGCCCGAAGGCGGACGATGTGGCGCTGCATGAAATGCTCGGCCTGATCGAAAAAGCCGAACGTCCCGTGCTGTATTGCGGCGGCGGCATCATCACCGGCGAAGCGTCGAAGGAACTCCGCGAGTTCGTGGAACTGACCGGCATCCCGGTGGCGACGACGATCATGGGCTGCGGCGCGTTCCCGGAAACACATCCGCTCTCGTTGAAGTGGCTGGGCATGCACGGTTCCGTGTACGCCAATTACGCCGTGAACGAAGCGGACTTGCTGCTCGCCGTGGGCGTGCGCTTTGACGACCGCGTGACCGGCAAGGTCTCCGAGTTTGCGAAGCACGGCACGATCGTTCACATCGACATCGATTACTCCGAGTTCAACAAGAACAAGGATGTGCATCTGCCGATCCTGAGCGATGTGAAGTACGCGCTCAAGCGGCTCAACGCGATCATCCGCAAGGAAGGCCGCCGCCGTAAAACCTTCACGCCGTGGATCGAGAAGATCGAGGGCTGGAAAAAGAAGCACCCGCTGTCGTTCACCGATCACGTGGACAAGATCGCGCCGCAACTGGTCATCAGCATGCTGGATGAACTCACCAAGGGCGATGCGATCATCGCGACGGGCGTGGGCCAGCACCAGATGTGGGCCGGACAATTCTACAAGTACACGCATCCGCGCACGTTCCTGACGTCGGCCGGTCTCGGTGCGATGGGCTTCGGCTATCCGACCGCCCTCGGCGCAAAGGTGGCGAAGCCGAACCGACAGGTGATCGACATCGACGGCGATGGCAGCTTCCTGATGAACATTCAGGAACTCGCCACGGCGAAGGTGGAGAAGATCAACGCGAAGGTGATCATCCTGAATAACCAACATCTCGGCATGGTGGTGCAGTGGGAAGATCGTTTCTTTGCGAGCAATCGCGGCAACACGTACCTGGGTGATCCCGACAGCCGCCACGAAATCTATCCGGATTACGTGACGATCTGCCAAGGCTTCGGTATCCCGGCGGAACGGGTCAACCACAAGCACGAACTGCGCGCGGCGCTCGAGCGGATGCTCGCGGCGAAGGGCTCCTACGTGCTGGATGTGACCGTGCCGTACACGGAACACGTGCTGCCGATGATCCCGGCAGGCAAGACGGTCAAAGACATGATCTTTGAGTAACCAGCAACGCTTCGCTGAAAAACAAACACAGGCCGCGGAATTCGTTCCGCGGCCTGTGTTGTTTCGAGGCCCTAAAGCCTTTTCCACCATCTGTCGTATTTGACAGATCATGACTGCTTCCAGGCCGATCCTTCGACAAGCTCAGGATGACCAGCGTGACGCTGGACCCAGTATGACGCATCCGGCGTCAGCTGTACTGGATGCAACGTCACGTTGCTCGACAATCTCAGGATGACGTGGAATGAAAGTAATGTTGAGAGTAGCTTTCTACTCTCACAAGAATTCCTCGCTATCATTTGAGATTACCTCCCCAACCCGTCATCCTGAGCTTGTCGAAGGATCGGCCTGCATCGACGCTGGAGGCGACAAATTCATTGGTCCCTCCTAAACTAGTACCATCGGAAATCCTTATCGCCATTGCGGCTTCGCTTCGATAGCAATAGAAGAGTCTATGCGCATTTTGATCGTTCCCGATAAGTTTAAAGGTTCACTGACTGCCGCCCAAGCCGCCAAATCGATCGCCATCGGCCTCCGGGCGGTCAAACCGAAAGCGAAGATCACGCAGCTTCCCCTCTCTGATGGTGGCGAAGGCTTTGTCGAAACCATCGTCCAGGCCCGGCACGGCCGCATGGCCTCGATGAAGACAATCGATCCGCTCGGCAAACCGTGCCGCGCGCACTATGGCATCCTCCCCGACGGTACGGCGGTCGTGGGTCTGACGGAAGCGTCCGGCCTGTGGCGAGTGCCGCCGAAGCAACGCAATCCCGGCACGGTGACGGTCGTGGGCACGGGTCAAATTTTGGCGAAGCTGGTGGAGAATGGTTGCGCGCGCATCATCCTCGGCATCGGCGGCAGTGCGACGACGGATGGCGGCATCGGACTCGCCGCGCCGCTCGGCTTTCGGTTCCTCGATAAAAAAGGAAATGCGATCCCGCTGCATGGCGAGGGTCTCGGCAAGCTCGCGCAGATCATCGCGCCGAAGAATAAAATCAAAACGGAGTTCATCGTCGCCACCGATGTCGATAATCCCCTCTACGGTCCGAATGGGGCCGCTTTCCAATTCGGTCCGCAAAAAGGTGCCACGCCCGCGCAGGTGCGGCGGCTCGACGCGCATCTGAAGCAACTCGCGACGGTCGCCAAGGAATCGCTCGGCCACAGCGGTCACGCCGAGGCGGGCGCCGGTGCGGCGGGTGGGTGCGGTTACGGATTGATCACTTTCCTCAAGGCGAAGCGCGTGACGGGCTTTGATTTGTTCCGGCAATGGACCGCGCTGGATGCGCTCATCGAAAAACATGATCTCGTCATCACGGGCGAAGGGTGTCTCGACAAAACTTCGACGCAAGGCAAAGGCCCGTGGGCGGTGGCGCACCTCGCCAAGAAGCATGGCAAGCCGGTCTGGGCCGTCTGCGGCGCGTGTCGCCTTCCCAAAGGGAAGACTCCGTTTGCGGCAATTGGCGAGATCCTGCCGCATGCCCCCAATTTGGTCACCGCCCAAAAACGGGGGGCCTTTTATTTGCGTCATATTGCGCAGGATTTGGCACGGAGCATGATGTAATCACGGTCGGTAATCATGAACTCGACACGACAGACGCAGTGGAACGGCACCCTTCTGGTGCTGGCCCTGCCGCTGCTCGGTCTCATTGTGATTCCGCTGGTGGCGTTGCTCCTCGGCACGACGCCGGATCAACTCTGTAGAAGCGCGCTGGAGGAAAGCACACTCCAGGCGATTCGATTGAGCCTCATCACCAGCGTCATCAGCACGTTGCTGGTCGTCGTGGGCGGCACGCCGGTCGCAGTGCTATTAGCCAATCCCCAATTCCGCTGGAGACATCTGATTGATCGCTTGCTGCAATTGATCATCGTGTTGCCGCCTGCCGTCGCGGGGATCGCCCTGCTGCTCGCTTTTGGTCGTCGCGGTCTGATCGGTCACTGGCTGGCGGATCTCGGTATTGCCGTTGTTTTCACTCCGGTGGCGGTGGTGATGGCACAATGTTTCGTCTCCGCGCCCTACTTTATCAAAGCCGCGACGGTGGGCTTGGCGGGAGTCGATCCGGAACTCAAACTCGCAGCGAGCCTTGAAGGGGCCAGCCCATGGCAGATTTTTCAGCGCATCACGCTCCCGCTGGCATGGCGGGGCTTCGCCGCGGGAGTGGCGCTGACGTGGACCCGCGCGTTGGGCGAGTTCGGCGCGACGATCGTGTTCGCAGGCAATTTTCCCGGTCGCACGCAGACGATGCCGCTCGAGGTTTATGTCTCGTTCGAATCACGCTTCGAGCAAGCCGTGACACTCTCTGTCATCTTGCTCGCGGTCGCAATCGCCATTATGTTTTTAGTCCACGTCACCACCACATTCCAGGATGACCGCGCCTTATGAAATCGAATCCCGTTCCTTCTTTTATCCGCACTGCCACTGCCGAGGATATCCCGGCGATGGTGGAGTTGATCCGTCTGCTCTTTTCCATCGAAGCCGATTTCGCCATTGATGCCGCCAAACAACGACGCGGTCTCGAGCTGTTGATTTCGACTCCCTCCCACTCGTGCGTGCTGGTGGCGGTGACGGGCGATCTGGTGATCGGGATGTGCACGGGCCAGATCGTGATTTCCACCGCGGAGGGTGCGCCGTCCGTCTGGGTGGAGGACGTTGTGGTGGCCGAGGCGTATCGCAGCCAAGGCGTGGCAACCAAACTGCTAGCCCATCTGGAAGCGTGGGCCAAATCGCAAGGAGCCACGCGCCTGCAACTGCTCACCGAATTGGAAAATACGTCGGCCCTGAAATTTTATCACCGCCAAAACTGGCTGCGCACTCACCTCATCGCGTTGCGCAAGCTCATAGGTAGCTCCACCTCTTAACCCCCACTCAAGGGCCTGAACCCGAATTAGCAACCGCCAGTGCGATATTTGCTGATGAAGAGCGACAGCTTTTGCGCCGTGACTTCCGGCCAATGACTCTGCGGCGTCATGATCGCGTGCTTGAGGGCGGAATGTGCTTTCGCCTCGCCGAGCTTCGCGACACGGGGAACCGCGTTGATGAGGATTTGCTGCGCGAGCGCCGTGTTCTTCTGAATCCAGCCGATGACCATGTCGACCGTCACGTGATCATGATCCGGGTGCCAGCAATCGTAGTCCGTCACCATGGCCACGGTGGCGTAAGCGATCTCCGCTTCACGCGCCAATTTCGCTTCGAGTAGATTCGTCATACCCACCACGGCGTGACCAGCTTTCTGGTAGGAGATGGATTCCGCTTTCGTGGAGAACGAGGGACCTTCGATATTCACGTAGGTGCCGTTGCGATGGATCTTCCCGCCCGTTTCCTTCGCCGCGTCGTAGAGAGCGGCCTGGAGTTCCAGACTGACCGGATCGCCAAATGCCACGTGCGCGACAATGCCGTCGCCGAAGAAGGTCTCCGGCTGGCGGCCTTTCGTCCGGTCGAAAAATTGATCCGGCAACACCACGTCGCCCGGCGCGTATTGGGGCTGCAGGGAACCCACCGCGCTGACGCTGATGATCCACTTCACGCCGAGTTCCTTGAATCCGTAGATGTTCGCCCGGTGCGGCAATTCGCTCGGGAGAATGCGATGGCCGCGACCGTGGCGCGGCAGAAACGCGACCGGTTGACCCGCCAGTTCACCGACGATGTAGGCATCCGACGGATCGCCGAAAGGAGTGCGCAACCGCACCTCGTCCTTAAGCGTGAAACCATCCAGTTGATACAAACCGCTGCCGCCAATGAGTCCGATGAGGGGGGATTTTGCCATAAAAATGCTGTCGTTTTTTTGGGTTTAGAAAAAGAGAGTGCGCGCGAGATATTCTCCGGCGATGGCCGCGAGCATCGAGAGGGCGAGTGGACGCAACAGGGAAGCCGGGGTCGCTCCCTGCTTCAGCCGGTTCCACGACCAGAGATTGAGCGCAAAAGGAAGTGCGATGCCGAGCACGATCCAACCCACGAGGGAATAGAAATGTTCCTTGGCCAGAAAATCGAGCAGTTGATTGCCCCAGCCCGGAAACAGCTTCGGAAACCCGGCCAACACCCCCATCATCAGGAGGAAGCGCAACCCGAAAGCGACGAAGGAAACGATCAGGGCATTATCAAGGAGTGAGGACGGAATCGCCGTGCCGCGATGAGCCGAGACAGCCAGCGCTCCCGTGATGAAACTCGCGGTCAACACGAACGCGCCGAAATAGACCGAGGTGATAAACCAAGCCGTTACGCCTTCCGGCCGGTTTGGGGGCAATACCACGAGAGAAAGCAAGATCAGCGTACCGCCGAAAGCCGAAACGCCACTGAGCCAGAGTTTGGCGAGGAAGTCGCGTTCAAGGCAAAACTGCCGCCACGCCATCATGGAGACAATGCCACAACCGACGATGAAAACGCCCAGGCCACGACCGGAAAGAAACGCGGCGGCAGCCCATAGCAAAATCGTCACGAACGACATGTGAACGAAAAATCGGCGCGGGGTGGTCCGGAGGGAGAGAAAACCGAGGTAGACACTGATTCCCGCCGCGAGGGAAACACACAGCAGGTTGTGTGGATAGAGAAAGATCATTTAGTGATTCAAATTAAGAATTGGAGCCTGCTCCGGCGACCAGGGATTTTTCTGAAATTCACCGACCTCAAGCGCCTCCCTCTGGTGGCGACAAAGCTGGCGAACTCCTTCCAGGTCAAGTCCGGCGTACAGTGAGGGATACGGCGCCAGGTTTTTCAAAGCAAGCGCAAACAATCGCGACGCGGGCGCGAGACGCTCCTTTTGCAGGTGCACAAAGCCGCCCGCGACTTGAATCAATCCCTGATAAAATGCCGCCTCGGGTGAGCGGCGGTCCTTCAACCAGAGCGCTTCCAAGACGTCGTGCGCCTCGTAATAAAGCTGCTGGTTGAAGCAATTGAAGTAGCCCGTGTAGTGCGGATTATAGCCCCCGGCATGACCGTGAGTCTCCACGAGCTTCGCGACTTTATCGGATTTCTTGAGGGTCATAGCAGCAGGGAAATTCTCCGCCCGCCAAGCCGCATCCGCCTAATCAAACCAGATGCCGTGCCGGGAGAGATAGGGTTCCAACTCTTCCACGCCGAAATCGGCCAGCACGTCACCATCGATCACCAGGGTGGGCGCTTTGGTTTGACCGGAAATTTCCTGCATTGTACGGAACCCGGCGGCATCGCTGCGGACATCGACCACATCATAGGTGACGCCGTGCTCTTTCAGAAACTCCTCAGCTTCCTCGCACCACGGGCAACCGTTCTTGATATACAATAAGGGACGTTCATTGGGCATAACGCCCACAAGCTAGACCAAGTTGATCCCGCACGCAACCCGGCACCCGATCACGGCATCGTTACGCGCAACCGCATGAACCGTTTGCTTTGCGTGCCGATGGTTTCCGTATCGCGCATGGTGGTAGTGCGCTGGCTGCCATTGACGGTGCTGCTCACGGTCGCGGAATTCGCCGGGGACCACGATTGCAGATCATTGGAAGTTTCGACGGTGTAGACCAGTCCGCTGGGCGGCGGCTCGGGACAGGTGTAGGTCAGGGTGAGGCTGTCTTCGCTCAAGCCCTGACTGAGATAGTCGGCGGAGCTGGCGGCACTGGCGGGCAGCCCGAGCGCATATTTCAGCAAGTTGGAATAGCCATTCACCGAGGTACGCACGGCGGGGGCACCGTTGCCGCCTCCATCCATGGCCAAGCCATTGCTCTGGAGCCAGAGTTGGTAACCGGTGGGCGTGCCGGACGCCGTCACGGTCGCCGGGGTCGCCCAAGCGGAATCGCCGGTCGCATAACGATAGCGCACCCGGTATTCGTAGAGAACGCCGGGCAGTGCGGTCGTATCGGTGAAGGTGGTGGTATTACTCGCGAGTGTTTGCAGCAGCGCGTAGTCGCCATTGAGGGCGCGGCGTTCGATCTGGAAGCCCGTTTCGGCTGCCGAATTGTCGACCCATTGCAGAACGACGCTCGATCCGCTGCCAGCCGTCGCAGTGAACGACGTGGGAGCGGCGGCGGGAAGCAGGCTCGGCGTCACGCTCAAGTCGTCGAGATCGGCGGTGCCGGAGTTGCCGCTATTGGAATAGAAACGGAAGGTGGAATTGGGCGTGGCGTTGGCCGGGATATAGAACGACGTGGCGGGGATGAGATTGCCGTTGAGGCTGTCGCGCGCGATGCCGATCTGCTCCACCCCGTTGACGACAATGCTCGTGTAGGCAAACGTGTAGGGATCGATCGTGGCGGACACGGTAAAATAACCGCCGTCGGCCCAGGTGGAGAGGGTGCGCCCATCGGCCTGCCGGGGTCGGAAGCTGATGGACGTGGTTCCGGCGCGGGAAGTCAAAATGGTGATCAGCAATCCGCGATTGGTCGTAGTGCCCCCGGTGGGGGTAAAGGTGGTGTTATCGACGTTGACGTTGAGCCATTGCGCTTGAACCGCCAGCGGTGTGGCGGGATTGTAACTGCTGAAGCCTCCCTGAGAAACATCCGGGCCGAAGGAGTAATTGACGCCGCTGAAATTGGTCGTGATGCCCGTGGTGGAACCCCGGAAGCTGACGGTAAAGGGCTTGGTGACGACGCTGCTAACGGCCGTGGTCAGATCGAGATTCGCGCTGATGTTGAAATTGGCTACGGTGCTGGGGTCGACGATGCGCAGATGCTTGGTTCCCGTGGCTGGATTGCTTGTCCCGACCGTGGCCGTCGCGGTGGACCCGGTGCCGCCAATCACGATCCGCCAGAACTTGCCCGCCACGGAATCTTCCCGCAGACCGGTGGTCAGGGTCTGACCGGCCACGTACTCGCTCCCTTCGAAACTGCTGACATATTGCGCCGCCGTGGTTCGCGACGAGGCCGCCACCACGGTCTGGAAAGTGGAGGTTTTGTTGCCGAGCGAATTGGTCGCCACCACCGTCACGCTATGAATGCCGCGCGTGGCCAAGGTGACCGGCAAACGCCATTTGCCATCGACGTCCGATGCGGTCTTAGTGCCGAGCAAGACGGCTCCATCATAGAAATCCATCTGCACGATGGGCCGCACATCATCAAACTCGCGCGGGTCCACGGTGATCGTAATCGTGGAGCCGACCGTCCAGACGGCCAATTGCGGATCGATCGTAACGCCATACACCGCCGCTGCCGCAGGCGCGGGCGGCGCGGCATCTCCCACAATCGCGAGGGGACATTGCTTGGGAATGACGGTGCGGGTTGTGACGCCATCATAGGAATTCAGCGCCTGATACACGCGCGCCACGGTTTCATTCGGCAACCAGGAGGCATCCGTCTTGGTGCCCGTGTAATCGTTGTAGGGAGCGATCGCACCAAAGGTGCTGCGGTCCGCCCCGGTGGAGGACGACACATAGGCGCGCTGCGCGAGCCAGCCATTTTCCAACGGGATATCCACGAGCGGCACCGGATTTCCCGCCGCGGTGGAAGGAGTCACTCCCGCCGGATAGCGGCAGGCGATGGCCTCCGCAATATAGGTCCACACCATCGGCCATGTCTGGTTTCCGAAGGAATCGTGATCCATCAACCAATCCACCGCCCACGAGGCATGACCATTCGCCGCCGAGGCGCTGCGCCATTGGGTGTAGGTACTCACCATGGTGCCGGGGTTCGTGATCGTGTTGCCATCTTTCGATCCCGGGATGATCATCAGGGGTACCTTGAGGCTGGCCGCGAGATCCGACCCGTAGGGCGACTCGCTGCCGCGTTGCCCGATCACCGCCAGCGTGCGCTGTGGCGCATAGGAAGCCCAGCGACAGGAACTAAAGCCCCCCAGGGAATGCCCTGTCGAAATGATCGGCACATTGACCAATTCCGGGCGCGCCGTGGCCGTGGCCGCTGCGGTCAGAATGGCATTCAGGGCCGTCGCGGCCTGGGCGTTGCTCGAGCCAATCGCTCCATAGCCGTTGACGTCCGCGCCGATCAACGCGAATCCCAGCGAACGGGCCGCGTCCTGCAGGATGGGATCGTCCACGTAATAGCGATAGTCGCCGCCGGTGCCGCCATAAATCATGACCACGCCGCGCACGACGGGCGCGTCCACCGGCAAGGGCACGTAGGCGCGGTAACTGGAAGTATTGACGCTCGATGACCAGGTGTAGCTCACCGTGAAATCACGAACATCGGCCTGAACTCCCAGAGCCGCCAAAATCCAGATCACGGTGACAAGAGCAAACCGGTGAGTGTGTATCATACCACCTGGCACCATGCCCCCGATCGTTTGCCCCTCTCAAGAGATCTTCCATTTAATCAGTTCAAATGCGATTAATTCTATATAAAGAGCCGAAAAATCGACCCTTTGGCGACTGTAGTCAGAATTTACGGTTCAGCGTGATCGGCGGAAAATCGTCCGTCCGAAACGGCACGGCAGGGAGTCCGGCCCGATTGGTCAGATTGCAAAGGGGACTATTCGCCCAAGCGTAGCGCACCGCGACGGGCTTGGGAACGTCGGGCGACGAGACTATGACGGTGTCGCCTTGAATCGTCGCCTCGGCCCATTTCCATTTCTGGTCTTCGCCGCAAATCGCAAATCCTTCCAGTTCGCTCTGGGGAGAATTGCGCACCAAGGGAACCGTTTGAGGATGCAGCGTGGTCGGCTGGTAACGATCCGGAAGCGGTTTCGCCACCAGTCCCCCTTCCACGTGCTTGAAGGAAATCCGCACCTTGTCTCCTTCGACAACCATGGATTGATAGAGTGGCCCCGAGAAGGGAACGTTTTGTCCGTAGGTCTGACTGAGCGCGACGAAGGCCAGCCGTTCGCCAGCATCCTTTTTGTTGCGCGGATGAATGTCGGCATCCTCGCCGATGTCGACGAGCACCGCCTCGCCGGTGTTCGGCACGGTGAGGGTCGTCAGGGTCTGGGCTTCGCGCAACTCCGCCATATCGCTTTCGCCCGGCTCCTTTTTCTTGTTTCCATAACTGGCCAGTTGGCAGAGGTAGAACGGAAAATCACCCGCCCCCCACTGCCGACGCCAATCCTTCACCAGGAGCGGCATGGAGGTGCGGTACTGATAGGCCCGTCCGGCATTCCCCTCGCCCTGATACCAGATCACGCCGCGAATAGCGTAGGGAATGAAGGGATGGATCATCCCATTGAATAAGTGCCCCGGCATTTTTTGCGGATTCGGTAATTTCGTGGGCTGCACCGGATAGGTCGCCTTGCCCTCGGCATCCAACGGGGACAGTTCTTTTTCCACCTTGGCGAGCCATTCCCCGGCGAAGGAGACGAAGAGCCCGTGAAACCCAGCGCTTGAGTTACTGATTCCCGCTCCGCCTTTGGGCGCGAAAATACGGATGGCCAGAACATTGTCCCCTGCCTTGACCAAAGGTCCCGGAACATAATAGAGACGATGATCGTTGGCGCCCGGCGTTTGAGGCGTGGTGGCTCCCCGCTTTTCTCCATTCCAGTAGACCTCATCGAAATCGTGAATAATCGCCAGATCCAGCGCCCAATCACGATTGGAGAGTTCCGGCGGTACGGTGACCGTGCGCCGCACCCAAATGGCGCCGTGATCCGGCACTCCCGCTGCGGCGAGATCGCCAGGCAGCGTCACTTTCTTCCATTCATTGACGTCGATCGTGGGGGCCACGAACGCGGCAATCGGAGCGGGCTTGTCCTCCCGGTTGTACTTCTTTTCCCACGCGGCGTACTGTGCCAGATAATCCTGTTGGCGTTGCGGCAAGGTGGCTTCGTCCTTGAGCAACTTGTCGGTGGTCTCTTTCAGATCCGGCACAGTCGAGAGTGAATCGACGCTGGTCCACGCTTCGACCGGCGTCGCGCCCCACGAAGTGTGCAGCAGTCCTACGGGAACGTTGAGGGTCTGTTGAAGTTTCTTTCCGAAGAAATAGCCGACGGCGGTAAATCCTCCGGAAGTCTGCGGCGAGGCCAACTCCCATTTGCCTTCCGTCGTTTCCTGAGGCGTGGACGTCGCGACATATTTCGCATGGAAATGACGCAGCAGCGGATTGGCCGAGGCGGGAATTTCCTGAGCTGCGTTGTCCGCTTGTTTCAGCGTAAACTCCATATTCGATTGGCCGGAGCACAGCCAGACTTCCCCCACGACTACGTCCGTGGCGACCACCCGGTTTTTTCCTTCCGCCACCAACTCATACGGTCCGTAAGCCTTGTCGTGCAGATCGAGGTTCACCCTCCACTTTCCCTGCGCATCCGCGACCGCTTCGGCCTTGGCGTCGCCCACGGCGACGGTAACTTTTTCGCCGGGATCCGCCTTGCCCCAAATGGGTACTTTCGCCGCTTTTTGCAGCACGGCATGGTCGGAGAAAAACGGCGGCAAGGAGACGTTGGCAAAAGCGAACCCGCTAGCACTCCACCACACGATCAATCCCACCCAACGATACGACAGTTTCATCATAGAGAATGCTTCAGAAGATATGAAGGGAGGTGATCCCCGTGAGGGACTCCACCTCTTATCGTTTGTAGACAACTCCGTTTCACCGAGCAATCCACCTCAGGATTGACACGTCAACCCCGGCGAGGCCGCTTGAGTTTTTTCAGCGGGTCCAAAGAGGTTCCCTCCACGAATCGGCCATTGATGAGGATCGATTCGGGATATTCCGGCAGGCCGAAAGACTGATCGTAAATCGCCTTGCTGATATGCTGAATGGCGCGCCGTCCCACATAGGCGGGATCTTGATAAAAGCCCGCGAGAGTACCCAACTCACTCGTGGCGACATCGAGCGACGCGCAGGCCACGTCAACGCCCAGCTCCAATTTCATTTTCTTTAAAAGCTGAAGAGTTCCCGAGCGAACCCCCACCACCACATCGAACTTGTTCGCGCGATACCACGGAGCGAAATCGCCCAGAGCCTCATCGTTCGGCAATCTCAGGAGGCGAACCTTCACCTTTGGATGATCCAGGATAAAGGCGTGCAGTCCCGCCGACCAGGCACGACCCACGCGCAGATCGTCATCTTCCACGCAGACCACCCCAATACGTCTCGCTCCCATTTCGGTGAGCGTATCGAGCACCATGCCGATGCCTCGAAAATGATTGCTCCGGACCACGGGCAATTCCGCAATGCCGGTGGTGGTCGTACAGGCGATCGCCACGAATCGTTCCCAAGGCAGCGTGAGGACCGGGTGCGGCCACGGCATGGGTGCAAAGACCAGCCCCTTGATCCCCCGGCTGTAGAGAATCTTCGCGAGCTTCATGGAATTCTGCGCGCGTGGTCCCGCCCAAAAATGGTCCAGTCGAAAACCGAGCTTCTGCGCTTCTGCTCCAGCCCCTTTCCACACTTCCCGGATCCAGTACGAATTTTTCCACTGCTCGGGAAAATCGTTGGAGCTGATGAAGGCGATGATCTCGCCGTCGTGGATCTTTTTTTTGGAGCGGATCTGCTGCATCAAGGCCGCCACCATCGGATGACTTTGATAGTGATGCTCGGCAGCAAGATCCTGAATGCGCTTGCGGACGGCGGCGCTGATTTTATGGCTGTTGCGCAGGGCGAGGGAAACCGTGGTACGGCTAACGGAGGCGATTCGGGCCAGATCTCGAATGGATATTCTTCCAGCCATTTGACGTGTCTACCTATCGCACGGTTGCTTCTTCCGCAAGACAAAAGAAAGTGATGGATATCAAGTCTCTGTCCCCGTCAACCGGTTTAAGGGAGCCCTCCATGCTTACACTCACCCCCCACAAAAAAATCATCCATTCGAAGAACCACGCACGACGCCGCACGCAACCGAGCGACCAAATCTCCGTGGGGATCATCGGCATCTCGGGATATGGCCGGGTGATGCTCAAATCGCTCCAGACCGCCGCGCGGAGCGAAGGTCTGCGTTTGGTGGCGGCCACGGTCATTAATCAAGCCGAGGAAAAGGCCGTGTGCGATCCACTGCGCGAGTCAGGATGCGCCCTCTTCCCCGATTACCAAAGCATGCTCAAGGCCCATGGCGACACGCTCGATCTTTGCGTTATTCCCACGAGCATCCACCTGCATAAAGACATGAGCCTTCACGCGCTTGACGGCGGCTGTCATGTTCTGGTGGAAAAACCCCTCGCCGGGTCGGTCGCCGATGCCAACAAGATCGTCCAGGCCAGCCAGCAATCAGGACGATTCGTTACGGTGGGTTTTCAAGACATGTTTTCTCCCGCCACCCACTCGATCAAGGAATTCCTGCTGTCGGGAGCACTGGGCCAGATCCTGTCCATTCGCGCCTCGGGAAGCTGGCCACGCGGTCAAAGCTATTATTCCCGCAACAACTGGGCGGGCAGACTGACTTGTGACGGCATGGATGTTTTCGATTCGCCGCTGAACAACGCCTTCGCTCACTTTCTCAATCTCGCCCTGTACTTTGCGGCTCCCTCCCTGCACGACATGGCGCGAGTGGCGAAAACCGCCGGCCATCTTTATCGGTTTTATCCGATCGAATCGTACGACACCGCCAACGTTCATCTGCTCACGGGGGAAGGCGTGATCATCGACGGCCTGTTTACCCACGTCGACACGACGAAGATCGATCCCACTCTCTGCATCGAGGGAACGAGCGGTCGCCTCATCTGGGCGCACGAGAAAGAGTCCGTCGCGTACGACTCCCAGGGAAATGAACTGCGCCGTTGGACACTGGATGCCGAGGAAGGCTCCCGCCAGCACATGATTCGCGAAGTCCTGACCTTTCTCCAGGGCGGGAATCGTCCACATTTCGGAGCGGAATCCGCCTTGGCCCATGTGGAGGCGGTTCAAAAAATACGCACGGACCTCGAGATCGAAGAGGTCATCCACAAACCACTCCGCGATGGAAAAATGAGAGCGGAATGGGCTCCGGTTGACGGTTTATTTCAACAGTTGGTGGACGTGTCAAACAGTCGGTCCGTTGTCGGTTAATCTCACTCGGTATATCCTAAAATAATGAAAAATTACATTCGCTTCATCTGGAAAGGATTCGCGCCCGGCGTGCTGCTGGCCCTGCTCCTCGGGGCTTCACAATCGAGCGGAGCTGTCCTCACTTTGGACTTTGCTGATGGCAACGGCACGACGTCCGTGGATCAGTATATGGGGACGGCGGGCAGTGGCTGGAAAGGTGGTTGGACAACCGCCACAACTGGTTCCAGTTCGACAAACACCGTAACTAATGGCACCCCGCTCTATACGGGAGGCAACAATTATTTGCAGGCGAGCTATATTATATCCGCCACTGGGCAAAATGAGCGAGTGACTCGGCAGGTTGATTCCACCGCTATTAATCTGAGCTCTCTGGTCACCTACAGCTTTACCTTCCGTTCCGATGTATCGATTGGAGGATCTGGTCAATATCTAGCCATTGTCAACGCCACTGGCCCAACCTCCGGAACCGGCCCCTCCAATACTTGGGAGATCACGGCGGACGGCGGCGGTTGGAAAGTAGGGGGAGTAGCCCTTGGATTTCTTGGAGGAGGGACAGGGACTGATTATCAGTTCACGATCAACTCGGATCCGATCTCGAAAACCTATAATGTGACGATCCTGAATTTAAATAATCTCCAGAGTGTTACGTCTGTAACAGCAAACTATCGGAATGCCCTTGCTACTACAGAAAATACTTATTTGAATTTTATATCCACAGCCACAGGCACAGCGCTCGTTGGTTCGACAATAGGATTTTCAATAGACAATATTTCCGTGGTTCCCGAGCCGAATTCGATGGCGCTGATCGTGGCAAGTTGCGCCCTCTTTGCTATATTAGGGAAGGGACGCCGCTTCCACACACTGTAATCATGCGATTGAGAACGAGGCCGATCCACCTATCTATCACCAGTGAATGCGATTTTTCATAGGTTGTTCTATTCACGAATGGGTGGAGTCGGTCTCGCCCCTCATTCTCTGAGGAGAGTCCGTGGTTTTTCCTTGGTGGAACTTCTGGTTACCGTGACGATTATCGGATTGTTGGCCGCGCTCTCCTTTCCCTCCTTGAACCGAGCCAGGGAACGCGCACGTATCGCGGGTTGTGCTTCAAACCTGAGTCAGATCGGCAAAGCGATGATGCTCTATGCCGCAGATAACGACGGATGCTTTCCTCCTGCGCGGGAATCGGGACTCCCCTGGCCGATGGCCTATTGGCCTTACAAGGTCAATCCGTACCTCGCCAACATCAAGGATAGTAACGCGGGGTACTACGCTCTTTGCTTCAATGGCGTGATGCGGGACCCCGGAAAGAAAGATTGGAACCTCAACGGACCCACCGATTATCAACGCATCTCGTATGGAATGAATTCCTTCTCCACTGCCGAGCTATTGGATATTCGCAAACGCGTGGCGTCCATTGATCAACCCTCGAAGACCATGCTCGTCAGTGATACGGCCATGGCTTATCCCGTCTTGAATAGTGCCAAGTATCTCTACACCTATTATCCCTGTCAGAGGCATTTTGAAAAAGATAACGTACTCTTTTGCGATGGCCATGTCGAAGCAGTGCCTAAAGACGGAATGGACGTCACTTTCATCTTAAAATAAGCGAGCGGGGAGTCACCTTTCAGAAAGTGCGAATCTATTCCACCCCACTGGATGCCCAGTGGCTCGGAGAAATGACACCGTCAAAGAAATAGCCGTTTTACTCTATGAGACATTTTCGTTGGATTCATCTTAGCGCCTTCTTCGTGGGAGCCCTCCTTTCTTCACACCTCACACCTCTCTGGGCTGCCGAGCAAAAAAAAGTCATCGTTGATTTCGAGGATTTCGGCACGTGGCGAATGCGGGAGGATTCAGGCATCAAACCGGGAGCCTGGTGGCCAGCCAATGTGGGCCTTTCCGGCAGTAACCTTGCCAAGTATCACGACGACTATGTAGGCGAATTACGCTTCGTTTTTGATCCCGCGGGAAAAGGTCCTTTTGCGATCGGATTCGAACGCGCCAAGATGTCCGTAGTCAGCGGATTTCTCAGTGGAATTGAATTCGACGCCAACGCCGGGAAACTTCCGGTTTCCTTGCGCTTTGTGATTCAAGATTCTACGAATCGCTCGTTCCGCACTGCGCCCATCGCGATCAGTGGGGAAGGTTGGAATCATTATCGACTCGATCTCAATGCCAGCACGGTTCCGGGTTTCGCCGATTGCAAATTTCCGGCGCGGCTGAAACGCGTAACGCTCGTATCGGACACCGCATGCGAAGGCTCTCTCTTTCTGGATGACCTCGCGTTGACGGGACGCTTTACGAAGCTCGATCAGATTTCGATGACACCCATTTACGAAGGGATTTATTATCCGCCCGAAAAGAACGTCACCCTGCGCTATCGCCTGCGCAATGCCCATGCGGAAGAACTCTCGGGAGCAGTGCAACTGGAAATCAAAGATTTCTCCGGCAAAAAACTACAGAGCAAGGAGGCCCCGGTAACGTTGCCATCCACAGGTTCGGCAGAGATTTCCTTCGAGCTCGGCAAACTGCCCATAGGCGCCTATGAGGTGGCGCTCACCGTAAAAGCCGGTGAATTCAAGACGACGCTGCAGGATCATTTTGGCGTTTTCATTCCGAACGCGGGACGTCCCAATCATCATCCCATGTGGTTCGGCATTGCCGATCAGTCCTGCTGGCAAGGCGAGACGGAGAATCAGCGTCATCTCGAATGGATGAAACTGCTCGGAGTGGACATCGATCGTTTCGGATATTTTTCCAATCGCTTTAAACCCGATCAGGCGGCCGCGGGTTTTCAAGGCTGGCGCAAGCTCATTCAAGATCATGTCGATAGCGGCGTGGACCTTCTCTTTCTCTATACGGATAGTCCGGTATGGACTCAGTCCAAACCGGACTACCGGGGTGCGCCGGAGGATTACGCCGCTTATGAAGCCTACGCCAAACTTCTGGGAGCCTTTCTGAAGGAGTTTCCCAATATCAAATATCTCGAATTCTGGAATGAGCCAGATGCCGGTTTCTTCAAGGGAGATCTCCCCAGTTATCTCGAAATGTTCCGGCATTTCAGCAAGGGCTTCAAGGAGTCTTACCCCGAGCTACCGTTTACCAGTGCCGGAGTAACCGTGTCGCACCCCAAGGAAAAGCCGGGATTTTCCCGGGGAATGTATCAGGAGGGAGCCTCGCTCTACGAAATCGCAGCGTTTCATGCCCATGGCCCGGTCATCAATAATGAGCAGAATCAAAAGCGCGTCGAGTCGTGGTTGAATGAAGCCGGCTTGAACAAACGGTTCGCGAATACAGAAACCGGCGAACGCAGTCTTTATGACGTCGAGGGTCGCCGCCGCCAAGCGATCACGCTGATCAAGAAAATTGTCTATAGCAAATCGATTCCAAAATTCGAACTCTATATCTGGTTTACTCTCCAGGACTACTGGGATATGGACCCCGAAGCGGATGATTCCTTTGGGCTCGTGACCAGCGACAACCGCGCCAAGCCTTCCTTCGTGGCATATAACACGCTGATCCGCAAACTCGCCAATACGGTCCCGGAAGACACGAAGCTGAACTCAGGCACATTGTCGCTCTATACGTTCCGCAGGGACGACTCTCGTTACGTGTACGTCGGCTGGCCTCTTGCCTCCAAGAAAACAGGCACGCTCTGGCTTAAGACCGCGCAGAAAGTCGAAGTGTCCGATATGTTCGGCGCGGCCCAAGAGTATACGCCGCTGGGAAATGTCCTCCCGATCGCTTTTGGCGAACAACCGCTCTATCTCTCCGGAAAAAATCCCAATGAAAAGATCCAGATTTGCACGGCACAAGAGCAGTTCCTGCAAGTCAGCAGTGAAGTCTATCTCGCGAATGATCGCGCCACCTCCATTCCCGTGATTTTCCGCAATCCCACGGATAAACTCCTCGAAGGCACCCTGACCTTTCGCAATGAAACGGGCCAAGTAATGGCCACTCAATCCTTCAAGACCGGCCCCGGCAAGGATGCCTCCTGGACCGCATCGATTGATCCGCCCACCTCCGAATCCTATGAGGCGAGTGCGCTACAGCTCGATGTGCAATTCACCGACAAAGCCCTGCCCACCTTTTCGCTGCCCGTGCAATTGATCCGCGCTTACCCGATTCAAAAAGTCGCCCGTCTCGAGAATGATCCGGCCAATTGGCCAACGCTGACCAATTCGTCCGCCATCACTATTGATCGCCCGGAGCAGGTCATTGAACTCTCGTATGACCCGGCCATTCCAGCGTGGAAAGGACCGTCCGATCTCTCCGCCAAGGCGCAACTCGCTCACGACGACAATGGCATTCGTTTCCATATCGAGGTGACCGACGACGTTCCAGGAAAAATGCAAACCAAGGATCAACTCTGGCGCGGCGACGACGTGCAGGTCGCCTTTGCTCATTCCGACGACAAAGATTTTTCCATCATCGATTTGGGCCTGACCTCCGAAGGCCCTGCAGCCTGGTGCTCGCAGCATCGTAATCCGGCCCAGAAAGGGCTGTGGAAAATTCCGCTTAAGATCACCCGCACCGGGACGACCACGACCTATGATGCCTATTTTTCCTATGAACAACTCGGCATTCCAGCCACAACCACACCCCAAACGGTTCGCTTCACCTTCATGGTCAACGAGGATGATGGCAAGGGACGCGTGCGGTGGATTCAGTGGAAGGATGGCATCGGTAAAAATCGCAGTCTGGAAATGCTCGGTTACGGTTCTCTGGAATAGAATGAGAAATCTGCTAGCGACAATGATTTTATGAGCGCAATCCCTCTAACGGACTTTTCGAAAAACCAATACCTCCCCTATCCGCATTGCAACGGTTTTGCGGATAAGGGAGAAGCGATCATCCTCGGTCAATTGGGAGCGACGGATGCCACGCTGGTGAAGCGCGAAATTCGAACTGGCAAAGAAACCCATCTCTGCACTTTTCCCCACGGCCCGGAGACCGATAAGCGACTTTGGTTTGAGGTGGCGGAGGAGACCAATCAATTGGTCACTGTCTCACAAAATGCAGTTTGGCTGTACGACCTGAATGCACCGGGTGCAGGCAGAAAACTCTATGAAGGTCCGCAGGAGGGAAGGATTCACCCTATTTCCGGCATCACGGCCAACGGGGAGAAAATCGTAGTGGGTGTGCACACCTCCACTCATTCGCAAGTCTTGCAAATTGACGCGCGAACTGGTGTCGCCCAGTTGCTCTTCGAAAAACCGTGGATGGCCGATCACTTTCATTTTTGCCGACACGATGAAAGCTGGATCGGTTTTTCGCACGAAGGCGCCTGCGCGACTGTTCCCGACCGCGTGTGGGGCTGGCACCGCACTCACTCGCCACAAGGCATGTGCTTTTTCAATCAACATAGTCATAGCTCCGGTCGCGTCCTTTATGCCGGCCATGAACGCTGGTGCTTCCATGAGACCTCGGCCCTGGTCGTGGCCTACGGGGACAGTCCCGGGACACCACGCGGCATCTATGAATTGTTTGTAGATGGACGCTCCCAGCGCTTGGTGAGCGAAGGCAATCGGGACTGGCATGTCAACGTGAGTCATGACGGACAATGGGCCGTGGTGGATACGACCGGGCCGCACGATCTTCCCGGCAAAGGCTGGGAGAATGCGAACCACCGCAGCGACGTACTGCTGCTGAATATGAAAAGCGGCGAGAGAACGTTCCTGGCGCACAGCCGGATTGGAACCGGCCATGCACATCCTCATCCCGTTTTCAGTCCCGACGGCCGTTGGATCTTCTTCAATGAATCCGATGCAGAGGGTGTATTGAACCGAGTCTGCAAGATCGCCAATCCCTGCTTCAACGGCACAAGCCCAACGCCCACCCAGTAAGAGCGCTGGGATATGCTTCGCGACAACTCCAGACACTGTGAGTTGCGCGACGTGAAAGTTGTGCCATGTTCTGTTTCCATATGGCTAAAATTCAACCTTTGGCGGCGGGTCCGAATGACGGCGAGATCTTTGATGCGGGTCCCTTTCATATCGTGACAAGACTGACAGGCGAGCAAACAGGCGGAACATTCGAACTCTATGATGTGACCTTTGCACCGGGTACAGTGGATTATCATATCCATCGTAAAATGGATGAGACCCTGAGCGTGCTCGAGGGCGAACTGGAGTTCACGATTGATGGCAAATCCTACATTCGCGGCCCCGGATCTGTCGCGTTTGCACCCAAGGGCGTACACCACGGCTTCAAGAATCATGGCCCCGGGAAAGCTCGCTTGTTCATCCTATTCAGCCCATCGGGAGGCCAAGACACCTATTTTCGGAAACTGGCGGAATTGTTCGGTCCCGACGGCCCTGACGCTGCAAAGTTAAAAGCACTACAAGCCCAGTTCGATCAGGATCTGGTTCCTCTTCCGTAGTGAGAATTTTGCAAGGCTTCCTTGGGCCCCTTGTGAAAGGCCGTCAAACGACGCGAGCAAATCAAGTGTAACCCCAGATGGGAAGCCGCTCCTCTATGGAGTGGCTTCCCGGAGTCTGTCCGCTTTCTTATGGCATGTAGCAACTGATGCCATCTTTCGTCCATGTCGACGCACTCAATCCATTATACTCAGTCTGAGACGTCGTATAGAAATGTCCGTAAGTCGCGCTGTAGGCGCGGTAGAGTGCCACGCCACCGGAATTGCTGCTAGTAAACACATACCCCGCAATCCCATCGTCTACATATCCATAAAGATTAATGGAGTTGGTCCGCTCAGTGGCATTGGCCGTATAAAAATAACGCTTCGTGGTTCCATTGACTTTGTAGAGCCGATAGAGAGCGCTCAATGATGGCGCTCCAGCCGTCCCGGCATACACCCGGCCAGAAGTCCCCTCCGTCGCCCACCCCGCCGCCACAAACTGGCTGACCTCCGTTGTGTTGGCTGTGTAGAAATGCAGCCCACCTTTGACCATGCGGTTAAAGCCCTGGGGAGGCGTTTGTGTGGCATAAGCACCATAATAGTAATTGATCAGATACGTGTAGGCGGTCGGCGACGACTCGGGCAGCAAGACCGTCGGATAGGTCATCCAATTCTGAAAAACAATATGGGTTGGTTTCACAATACCGGAAGCATTATAGCGCTGGATATTCACCTCCGCGCTTTGCATCCAGGCCGAGTTGGTCGTCACGACTGCCAGCGAGTTAAATATGACACCCAATTTCGCATTACTCCCGGCTAAAAGATTATTCAACGCGGGTATGTTTGTTGTCCACACCGTCCCCCACAGGCAATCGACATGAAAGAACTCCAGTGGCTGCCCCATGGCTACCTGGTACGCCGCCAGCCATTGCGATGTCAGACTCTGCCAAGTTGCGGCAGGCATGGCGTCAATCGGCTCGATGTCACCGATGATCAATCCGGAGAAGGAAGACTGCAATTGCTTGAGGCTGATCGCGGCGTTATTCGCCATCGTCACCACATCCCATTTGGGTCCGCTATTGCTCACGCAGCCATAATACAATGGCTCATCCATCGCCACGTATTTAAGAGCGCCACCGTTTCTTTTAATCTTCGCCCCAACGCTCAAGGCCAGATCTTTCACTCCAAAACCCTCGAGAGCCAAACCATCCTTATAGAGCGGCGGCCACTCCAAGGCCAAGGCAATCCCTTTGGCGTTCAGGTACGAGAACAACGCCGTTAACTGCGCATCCGTACTGTTCTGAACTGTGCCTAAATAAAGTTTGTATACATTGACCTTACTGCGCGCATTCGTCCATTGGCTATCGTTCGCCGTATTAAACAAGCTATAGTAATCCGTTGAAACGGCAGGCCCCGCCGGGCTCAGCCAGACCAAATCAACACAACCGCCCCACATCGCACTACTCGTCCACAGCACCAGCGCCAACAGTACAACCTTGATGGTATTATTCATCGGTTTCCTTTCGGGGTTTATTTTGGACACAGCCACGGTCACGTGCCGGACGACACTCCGGCACGTGCTTCGCGTTCGCGTATAAACTGCAAAATCAGATTCCCACCGGGATCATTCGGTTCGGAAAGTTTTCCAAAGATGGTGCCGTGATCGCGATCCGCAATCACCCGCAAAGTCACATTCTGTGCCCCCGCGGCCTTAAGGCAGGCCGCAAAATAGGCATTCTCCTCCAAACGCGCCGCCCAGTCCCTGTCCCCCAAAATCAACAACATATCGGGCACCTGCTTTCTCACAAAATAAGTCGGCGCGGCGGCATCCGAGATCACGGTATTGGCATCAATCCCGCGCTCCTTCTTGATTGTAAAATGCGTCGTGACCTGACCGCTAATCGGAATCACCCCAACGAGATGGCTCATATTAAATCCAGCTTTTTCGAGGTACTTCGGATTCATCGTCAGCATTGTCACGAGATAAGCCCCCGCCGAATGCCCCGAGAGGTAAATTCTCTCGGAATTACCTCCGTATTTTTTGGCGTTCGCCTCCACCCATGCTACCGCAGCCGCCACGTCTTCGATATAAGTCGGAAACTGCACCTTGGGATTGCGCCGATAATTCACCGAAGCCACCCCGATGCCATTCTGTGCCAGCATTCGGCATACAGCCACACTGGGTGGCTCCGCCTTGTCGCCACCCGTCAATCCACCGCCATGCACCCAGATCACTAACGGAAAAGGCCTGCTCGAAGATTTGGGAATGTAGAGATCCAACTGACAGTCAGGCCCACTCACCTCACCCTCCGCACGATAGGCGATTTGCGGCCTGACCTCGACCTCAGTCACCGCATTCGCAGTAACTGTCTCCGCACCACACCCGACAAAGCCCGCCAGGAACCAAGCCAAAGTCAGTGAAAATACCGCCAAGCCTCTATTCATTTCACGCATATCACTCTCCCATCTTTCTAACTGACGCCATGTCGCTGAGGTTCACATAGCGATATTCCAATCCACCCTCTACCGCACCTTCCTTTTTCGTCGCAATAACAGCTGGCAACGTCAGATCTTTATCCCCCAAACGCGCTTCCACCACACCTGGAGACACACACCCCAGTTCTCCGAACCAAACCCCCGCTTTGGGGAAACGAACCCGCCCCACCCCGCGTACCGACAACGTTGTGGGCGCTTTCACGTAGGCCCAATAGAACAGCTTGGGTTGATATGAGGGGGTGCTCCACGTGCCACCGCCGGGAGCGAGCCGGGTAAAAACTGGCGACTGACTCGTCACCTCTTCCGGAATCCGAACCGGATAGGTTACAATCACGCGATCCTTGGGCAAAACAGGCTCCTCACCTTTTTTAAACCACTGATTATAGAATCCGAAAATATCGAGGAGATTATTGCCTTTGCAAGCTGAAGGGACAATGTCCGTATTCTCGCCGAAGTCGTTCCACGTCATCACAAAAACGCCTCGGGCTCCGGCATTCATCGCCGCCATGTAGGTATCATGAATGCGATTGAAATCAGGCTGCGTATAGCCCAACGGGCGAATATAGTAGCCGGGACTAATCGTCCAGATCAGCGGTATAGAAAGCTTCTTTGCCAGCAGCGGCTGATACTCAGTGAGAAATCCGCCCGGTGCGGATGGAGCAAAGACATAGGCCGCATCCGCAATGTGATTCCAATCGGTGACCAATTCGTGCGGACGAAGATCCGCCACAAAATAGAACTTTTTGCCTGCAGCGCGCAACTGCTTCAACACCTCGCGCCAGCCGCCATCAGGCTTGGGCGCGCCCTCCACAGGGCTGGGACCGCCGTAGAATACATCGGTACCAAAGTGAATCAGAACGGGCTTTCCATCCACCTTCCACAAGTGCGGCGAATCCGGGGTGTGATCCAATGCGCCCGAAAGCACCCGCACCCACTCCTGAGCATTCAGGCTGCGCCTCTTGGGATAGTCCGCCGATTGATTGGCCACATCGGGCATCAGCCCCACCCGGATTCCCGTATCCTTGGCGGCATCCAGCCAGACGAGAAAACTTTTGAAGTGAGTCAGGGGCGTATTGCTCTCGTCCAGTGGTTTAGCCGGGTCATAGTCCGGCTTCGGCAGCATGTCAAAGGCGATGACATCAAAACCCGCGCCCAGCATTTGTTTTTCTGAAATCACCGCAGCAGCTCGTAACGTCTTATAGAATTCCTCGCTGCCAATCTTTGCCGCCTCCGCAGTAACCGGCACCTCAAGCGGTAGCGGATAATTCGACAGTCCATTTTTTTTCTTATCCGACTGATAGTCGTACCCATCCGATTTCCATTGGCGGGAACCATTCAGACTACCCAGCGGCGAAGTCCAGCTCAGCACACAAAGGGCGGCGAAACGCTCGTCGTCTATCGGGGAGGGAAAGGGAACCGGACCTGCCGGACGTGGTGATTTCAGCTCTTGCGCAGATAAAGTCACCAACAGCCCTGCTGTCACCAGCGCGCAAAGACCGCCCCGCATCCATCCCACTGGAATTCGTTTCTGTTGCATAAAATCTGGAAAATTGAATTGAGTAAATTCGCGACCCTAGCGTTGCGTGATCTTAAAATTGTCAAGCTCCCCGACTTCACCCGCCTCAGCCGGGTGAAAGTGAAAACCCGCCTTCTTGATATCGAGCACAACTCCAAACCTGCCCAAATCGAACGATTCCACGAGAGGCTCACCATTGGCCTCGACCGTGAGTTTATTTTTCTCGGCGTTATAGATGATTTTGAAATGACTAAATCCACTCTCGTCGAAGTTCGAAATGCGACGCTCCTTATTGCGCAACAATGCCGTCCTAGTGCCTTGAATATAGATACCCGCATTTCCATTCGAACGAAGAAAGACCATGATTTGTGAGCCGGTTTCCGGATTCAACCAATCCGTCCCAAGCTTATCACCTCCAAGGGCGATGCCGATCCACTCTTTGCCGCGTGGCTTCAAATCCGCCACCACTTCCCACTCCTTGCCGCCGCTACCGAGATCCACGACAGCGGAACCTCCCCCCGGCGGGAGAGAGACGGTACCTTTATCCGTAATGAAGAAATTACCAACTGTCTGCCAGGACATGCCGCCTGTCACCGTCGATTGACCATTCAACTTTGAGGAGGCGGAACGACCGCCGTTGACATCAAAGTCATCCGAAATTCCCTCCTCCGCACAAACCGGGAAAGCGATCGCACCCACCAGGGTCAAACCGAGACAAAGACTCTTCATTTGATTCCTCATTTTCAATTTGCGGTTTTCCACAACTGCACGGAAACCTTGACCTGATCCACCCAGAGAGTTCCCGTAGCCTTGCCCATTAATAGATCGAGCGTAATTCTTTCTGTATCGGGCACCCATTGGGTCAATTGATGAGAGCCTGATAACTCCTTCCAATCAAATGTGCCGCCAAAACCAAAATAAGGACTGCCCGTGAAATAAATGCGGGTCATGTCGGCCCTGCGAAATGCGAGAGTATAACCCATGCCCTTGCCATTCACCTGATTGCCCTTGACCATCAGACTGACCTTAAACGTCAAATATTCGTCCGGTCCCGGGCGAGGAACGAGCGCCAAGGGAATCTCCTGCGCGACGCCATACCATTTCGTCAACTCCTTAGCTTCGAATCGCAAGGATTGCTGCCCCTGCATCTTCACATCCCGATCCAGCGCCACGGTAAATTTCCCTGCCATAGAACCGTGGGCTCCTTCTTCATTCACCATCGGCCGCCACCCCGGTATTTTCCCTCCGGCAATCGATTCCGCCTCGAAATCAGCATTTTCTAAATTGATCTCCACTTCTCGCACCAGCTTGTCGGTGGGCCTTTGAACCGCACCCGGCTTATCTTCCAGCCTCCCGAGCACAATCAGCGGCAGCGACTTGGTCATCTCGACAGACACGCGCCCATCCTTGGGGGTAATCGTCTCCTCGTTTCCCATGACATCGATCAGCTTCAAGCTCATCTCCTTCGTCGCGAAAGTCACCGTGGCCTTCTCGGTGGCATTAAGAAAAAACAGATTGATCATCTGCCCACCACGCGAAAAGGAACTCCCCTGCAACCAGCCTTGCGACGAATCGCCCGTTACATTCAACTCCTTGACATAATTCGCTCCGGCGAGATTTCGAATCAGCGTTGCATAGGCCACATACGTCGGGCGCAGTTCAAAATCGGCCCCAAGTAATCCGGCCATGATCTGCCCCTCACCGCCATACCCCGGCTGCTCGCGAAGTAGAAATTTGCAAAGCGCCCTGACGTTCTTGTATCGCAATTGGCGGCTCATTTGCAGGTAATCGCCGCGAATGATTTGCTTCATTGGACTTCCCTGAGAATTGTCATCGATCGAACTCCGGGAGATGCCGCCAATCTCGGTAAAGAATATCGGTTTCTCCGACTTGTATTGACGGAGCATCGCAATGATCGACTCCAGGTCAGCCTCATAATGAGTCGCAAGCGCCGACATCTTTTCACCCAGTCCAAACTCCAAAAGTGTCTTGAGCCAGGGCTGGTACATATGCCCCTTGGGTATGCTCGAGGTGGTCGAAGGCGCCACCAGTGCCTGTGAGTCCGAGGCTTTAATCTCGTCGGCCAAGGCGCTAAAATAGTCGTAATAGTCGCGGAGAATCCCAACCGTATCATGCTCGTGATAGTGCTTCAGACTGCCCAGCCAAAAATAGGCATCCGTCTCATTACCTATTTCGTAGCAGACAATCTTCCCCCGATAGCGTGCGGCCATTTCCCGCATGAATTGACGCGCCAGGGGAAGGCAATCCTCCCGAGGCAAGAAACTCCCCCGGTCCGATTCATTTGTTGCTGGTGAAGCCCAGACCGGTATCGGCCAGCCTGTTGTGGCGATGATTTTCAATCCATACCGGCTGTAAAGATTCACCTCCTGATCGAGATCGGTCCAGACAAAGGGAGCCTCCTTCGAACTTTGGGCGCGAACCCAATTGAGCCTCGCCGTTCGCACGAACGTCACCCCGATCCGCTTCATGTACTGTGCATCGCGTTCCTTGTCCTCAATGGAGTAAGCGATATGAGGATAGACCATCGCGCCGAAAAGATTGTCTTCGTTCTTTGGTTTGGGAATCACGGCCAGTTTTTTCTCGATCGAAGCCAATACCACGCCCTGAGAATCCACCAAATCCCCATGAAGAGAGAAAAATCCCAGCTTGTCCAAGTCAGCAACCACCACTTCCTGATTCAGTTTTCCTTCCGACACTTTCAGCGCCAGCTCTTCACTCCAAACCGGACGACCATTGAAGTCGATGATCCGGGCCTGCAACTTCACCCCCGCTTCCGGCATTCCATTACCGCCGAGCTTCAATGCAATGCGCTCTCCTGGAGCATAAACAGAAAGCGGCTGATTGAGTGTTACCGTCGCCGACGGCATCGGTACGACTATGATGCGGAAGTCCCGAATGCTTGGTTTCTTCGTGGCAGAAATAGGCCCGTTAAATTTGAAGCCAGCAGACGAAAGCACTGGCACAAATTCTTTTTGATCGAGCGCAAACGATTCCAATACGCCCTCGTCATTAATCGTCACCGACAGCCGATTGCCCTGCCGCACATAAGCTATTCCCACACGATTGCTTTTAGGAGAGAACCGGGGGATTCGACCTGATTTTAAGATCAGCTTGGAGCCTTGCGCTCGCACCTGATAATCCCCGGTTGGTTTCAGTAAAACCCATATCGCCGCTGTATCATAAAAAGCGCTCCCCCATTTTCCACCAAGCGCCAGCGCAGTCCAGTCACTGCCGACCGGATTTACTTCCGCCTCCAATCGAATCGATGCGGGCACCACATCTAGCGCCAGCCATGACGCCCCGCCCTTTGCTTCGCCGAGAGTCGCCGCCTCATCCTCCCCCAAAAGAATCGTTTTATCCCCTCGCCAAACGCCTTCGCCCGCCTCCACTTTCAAACCCGACAACGGCATCGATACTGTGCGCGAATCGCCTACGGCAAACGAATCGCTCCACACTTGCTCAGACCGGACAGGCTCAGTATTGCCCAATCCCACGCCAAGCATAATTGCCAATAGGAATGAGCGCATCGTTATTGGGCCTTGGTCCGAAACCATTTGATGACCAGCGGATAATCCCGCACTTCGATTGACTCCACCGCCACACCGGCTGCCGTCGTGACTGCGGCCAATTGCTCAGGATCAGTTCGATTCACAAATTGCGAATCGATTAATTCCACGATTTCATTCTTCGGTCGCTTCGCAGGCATGGCCATCAAATCGATCTGCAAAGGTGACTGCCAGCCAGGCTCATTAATCTCCATCCGCGCCGGATAACGCGCGTGGCGGTCGCTGGCAATTTCAGCCGACCAGAAAAAAACCATGAGTTCCTCACCTCCAGCGTATTTTTTTCGATAGACTTGCGTATAGAGCGGGCCTGCCAATGGTTTCCTCCCCTGAGCCGTAATCTTGACGGGAACGTTGTCTTCTCGTTGGTAGCTGGAATCAAGGACAGCGTTCAGATTTTGCGCCGCATAATAAGTCGGCTTCTTCTCGTAATTCTCTGTAACAATACTGAAGCTCGACTGGGCGTCATAGAACGGGTCTTTGACATTGCGATAAAGACAGAACAGCGTGCGAGGATTGACCCCCAGATAGAAGTCCTGCAAAGCACGCCGCAATTCATATTTGGCCCCAACGACCCAGGTAATTTCCTGCTCGCCCTTGCCATTGATGACATTGGGCATGCCGTCTTCCGTCGCAGCCAGTGGTACCTCTTTGCCACCATTGTATTTTTTCAATCGCTCACGCAAGTCGGCGATTTGCGCTGAATACGTTCCCCATATTTTCCAGGGATGAAACTCCGAAGCATTCTCCGCAATACTGGAACTCCATGACGGTTGACGGTATGGATGAAACGCGAACACATTAATGTGCTTGAGCAATCCTGCCTCGAGGGCGCGATTAATCCACGGATAGGGCTTGTCATCCATGCATTGGAGCATGGCGGTGGCCGGTCCCATGATGACAGCCTCCGGTTGCTCCTCACGAATCACCTTCGCCACTTGCGCCACCATCTTGACGTAATCCTCCGGAGTCATGATCGGCTTTTCATTTCCGATATTCGGCTCATTCCAAATGATCCATGAGTGCGTGTACGGCTTAAGTTGACGCACAACCTGACGGGTGAAAATCAGCGCCTTCTGCATGTCCGCCTGCGTCGGATCCGTGGAAAATTTGGACGGCCCCTTCCACGGTTCCCATTGCACCACATCCAGCCGCACCAGCAGGTTAATCCGGGCTTCCTGCAATTTACGCGCATAGAGCGCACAACGCGCTGGTAACGAGGCGAATTTGGCACCCACTTGATCCGGGGTCATGTCCTTGACGTTGCCGATGGCGACATAATCCACCACCCACTTGAAACCACCTTCTGAACTCAGGCGCGCCAGATTCTCCATCAGCTCAGAGTCGCCGCCCTCAGCCATGATCGTCGTGTGAATTCCGAACGGACTGGACTCAATGTCGCGGGAGTAACGCGGCGTACCGATCGGAATTTGCTGGCGAAAAGACTTGGGCAACTCCGAGAATTTAGGAACCGCCTGCCCAGCAGCCAACGCCGCCTTTTCCTGCGCCTGCACGACGCCACTCCCCAGGGACAGGATGAGAAGAAGCAAGTAAATCACGACATTATCCTCGGGATGATTCACTTGATTATTTCTCGCCAACGATGGTCAGCTTGAAATTTTTCACTTCGGGCGAGCCCGCCACAACAGGAGGTCCGTTGAAGCGAAAGCCCGCGCGCAACACCGGCCCGGGAACGTAACCCTTCTCCCCGAGGCTCAGCTCTTCGAGCACAGGCTTATCATCCATGCGGACCGTCAGCCGGTCTTCGGAAATCTTGTAGATTACCTCGATATGCGTGAAGGCCGTTGGCATTTTCCCGCGCAAGGTCGACTGGCACAAAAGCGTCTGCGATGACGCATTCGCAAAGGCGCTGTAGATCCCGCCCGGTCGCAAGATGGCAAATACATACGCACCCTTGGGACTAAAGAATTGCGCATCCAGCGGCTCACCACCGAAAGCCAAGCCTACCCAACCCGTTTCGTTTACCCGCACATCGGCCTCCAAGCGAATTTCTTTGGCTCCATCGGGAATCGGAACAGAAGCCCCCATGGATTTATTCGAACCTGTCGTGACCGATCCACGATCCGTAAACACAATCCCAGCCTCGTTGGCGGGAGCGGTACGCCATTCCACATTCCCCACTTCCGTGGAAGTCCCGTTCAGCGGACTGCCCGCATGTCGGCCACTGCCACGCGCTTCGAAATGATCTTCAATCACTTTTTCCGCAGCGCCGGCACTCATCAGTCCAGACATCAGAAGCGTAAGAAGGAGTGTTTTCAGTTTGTCTTTATTCATGGCTATTGGGAGGCTGCGGATTTTCGACTTCCACCGAGCAAATAGAAGTCACTGATCTCCACCTTGTTTTCGATTTCCTTGGAATTGATTCCGACCGATATCTGCGGCCCCAACATGGGCCGACCCGGCACACAACTCAGGAAGCTTTGGAGTGGAATGTATGCGACATGCCACTTGCCATCAGGTCGTATGATGCTGTAACCGGTGCATTGAAACCGTCCGGCTTCATCCCATGTGGCCAGGCGAACGATGGCTTCTTTTTCGCAACGCACCCGGACCGCCACCGCCTCCACCTTCAGTCGATCCACTTCCTGCGGGAGTGTGAATTTGGGGAAAGCCCACTTGTCCGGTGCCCCGATACTAATCTTGTACCCAAACGGCATCTCCGTTGTTTGCAGCCAATCCATCCTGCCTGCGGCATTCTTCTCCCATCGGTTAAGCTCCGCGATCGGCAAAGCGAATTGATATTCGGCGTTCTTCAGATGCACTTCTAAACCACGCGGCAAGGACAGGGAGATGGCGACCGGCGAGATTGGCGCGTCTCCGGTTGAAGTCGCCGTCACGGTGAGAATATTCGAACCGAATTGGTCCATGGGCAAAGTCGCCACATCAATCTCCCGCTCCACCACCATTCCTGAACGTGCGCCCACTTTAACTGGAATTTTCTGCGCATTGGCCACGGTCACCAATACCTCCCGGTCTTGGCCGGAAAGATTATTGACCTTGAGCCGCAATGGATAAAGTTTTGTCGTTTCAGAAAGCAGATAGCCGCAAGATGTAGCCTGCACGCTGTCCCGATCAATGAGCGGTTGTAGTATGATGGGTGAAGCGGGCTTGAGTGGCGGCGTTTTTTTCTGACTCAAGGCATATAGCCGATTCGCTTGAGTGTCTTTGTCCAACACCCCGGCGAGGGCCTCTTTTTTCACCCGGATGTAAGCCATGCCATCGTCCATCGGCACTCGACCATCCGAGAGTAATTCCAACTTGCGACCATCAACTCCATAAATAGCCAGCACCGGAAATGACACTTTGACCGCGTTTGAACGCAACTTGCCTGTCGCCAAGACAACCAACGCCTCGCTGTTCACCAAGTCGAAGACTCGTGCTCTTTGCACCGATGTCTCCATCCCCTTTACATCTCCCAGGTAACTGGCCCCCGCCAGCAATCGTATGGTCGTGGCATACGCTGACAGGCTGCGCAACGGAGCGCCCTTGCCATCGATCATGCCAAAATTTTTCCCCGTTTCCGGGTAGAACACGTAAACGAAAGCGAAGTAATTCGCGATCCCGCAGGCACGCGCCTCCACAGTCTTCATCGCGAACTCCAGCGCGCTCTTCTGCTGCTCGATCAACGTTGGAAACTGCGCTGGCTTGCCCGCAATGGGACAGCCGATTTCGGTAATCCAAAGCGGCTTCGTTTCCTGGCCATATTGAGCCAGCCAATCGCGCATTTTTTTCGCGCGATCTTCAATACCCAAGGCATCTTGATAGTAGTGGAAGCTGACAAAATCGCACTCCGTGAGCAACCCGTTGCGTGCAGCCAAGTCAAAAAAGGGAGGGCTGTAATAGGCAAACACTCCACCACCCAGCGGCGTAGCGACTTTGGATTCGCCCAGCGCATAACGCACCGTTTTAAGCAACGGCAGGTATTGGTCCGCCGGCAAATTTCCGCCAAATAGAATATCCGGCTCGTTCCACGCTTCGACAGCCCCCCAATACTTCTGCCATTGCCGGGCGATACGCTGCCAGGAGTTCGAAGTAGCCTGGAGGTCCTCCGGATACTTGCGATCCACGCTTGGTTTTCCCGTCCCAGCTACATTTCCTAAAACCCAACGCGGCGCATCATGAAACATCTCCAGCACCGGCAATCCAGCTTCGCGATAAAGCTGGCGCGTGCTTTCATACTTTCTGGGTGTTTCCCAATCCCATTTTTCGAGGTCAGAGTTGATCTGCCCCCATGACAGCCGCTCCCGCACCATGCTGATACCGAGCGCCTTTAAATTTGAAATCAGCTCCGCCCGCTTCTCCACCGGCGTCAACCACGACATCGCCGCATCAATCGAAAAGAAGGAATCGCGCGTAGTGTTTTCAGGCTGACTAATCAGCCCAATGGTTCTCTCCTGTCCGGCGATGGAAAGCGTATAGTATCCGGCGGGAAGAGTGAGCGGTATTTTCGCCAAACCTTCCGCATCGGCCACTACTTTTTCCGAGCGGATCGTCTTTCCGCAATAATCGAGTAACTGATAGGACACCGTTGCCCCCGCCTGTGGTGGAGTCGCCCGGAGCATCAGTTCCACCGGCTGCCCAGGAACGAGCAGAACTTGCTGGAGGTTGAGCGGCGACCATCCGTTATCGATCACCTCCGGCAGCGCCGAAGCAGACGCCAACCAGCCCAACCACAGACCCAAACTCAACGCAATCGCGCCGAGACAAGGGCAGAGTCCACCTGTACGAGTTTTCATTTCGTTTTCGGAAAATCACCATGATCGCCAGCCCATCCACTGGCGCTACACCACTCGCACCCTATAGTCTTGCCGAACGCCGACGGTTCAAAACCAAGCCCATCAAACCCGCGCCAGCGAACAGCGCGAATGTCGAGGGTTCCGGCACTGCCGCATAGTCGTAGATAAAATTGTCTATACGCCCGGAATCCGCGATCGCACTGCCTTCGTTGAAGATGCGAAAACCCAATTGATTAATGACTGAACTATTGAGCCCGGTAAGCACATATGAGCTCATTTGCGTGCCATTAACATAAGTTTTGATCGTCGAAGCATCTAAATCATAGACTAACTTCAATGTATAAGTGTTCGTCCCGACGAAGCCGGTGTACGCCGCCGAAGTACCAACCGCTGTAGAACCATTTTTCTGCGTCGTGACATATCCCCCGCCGTTTAAAATGCTAAAGACGGTGTTATTTGTCCCAAACCAGTTGGTTCCATTAAGAAACCCAAGCCCCACCCAACTTGAACTTCCGACCCGCACATCAGCCTGTAACGTCATAACGCCCGAGCTTTGATCTGTCACGGAAACCAATCCCAGTATGGTTGTGGCATTCGTCGCAGAGCTAATCACCCCCGCAGTCGTTGCAGAATAGATCGTTCCAGCCGACCCATACCAAGTAGGAGCGGAACCATAAGACGCACTGTCATAGTATTGCACGGCCGCACCGTTCAACGCCGTTCCCGCCGTTCCTGAGTCAAAGTTGTCGGAGATGATCACCGTTGCGTGGGCAGGCGTTGCGGCAAACATCGAAATCAACAACGCCGCGCCAGCTAACGCCTTCAATATTCCACTCCTTTTAGGATCGATTCGTTTCATATGATTTCTCGTTTTATTGTTTGCCTGGTTGGGTTGGTTTCTACGTTTTTTAGCGTTTGGATTTAGTACAAAACATTCGGGCAACACTCGGACCAGCGCGCCTTTAATTGCTCTTGTGTGAAGCTTTCAATATGGCCGTCCATGAACAGTCCGTTGAGCTTTCCCACATGCGGATAGCGCACGCCAGTGGCCGGACTATTGGTGGTATATTCGTTGAATTCGGGAGCAACCCGACCCTCGGCCAAAAGCAGGATCTTGGCGTATTCACTCACCCGCACTCGGGGAAAACCATCCGTCACCCCAAGCTGAGCTCCGGACTGCGCGAGCCGCAGCTTCATACTCATCTTGTAGCTCACCCAAAGATTACCGGCGATCACTTTGGTCTTGGGTGTTTCCGGACAATAATATGGAGCCTCCTGGCTTCTGAGAAAAATGGATGTCCAATTCGCCGCCATGGGCGCAGCGCCAGTATAGGAGTTAATTCGATACCACCAATTATTGTCGGGCCCATTACTGCCCACCACATAGGAGACCGGCAGGCGTCCGTCGTTATCCGCCGCATAGAGATTGATCGCCACCCCGAGCTGTCTCATATTACTCACACAAACATCACTTCGTGATTTGGCGTAGGCGTTTTTCAGCGCAGGAAAAGTCAACGCGGAGAGTGATCCGATAATGGCGATCACCACCAGCAACTCCGTCAATGTAAAACCCTGGGCCGTGATCATACGGCAAGAGGCTCTCGCTATTGGGGAATACATAAGCCCCCCTCCGATTTCTTTTCGCCCTCGCAGATTTCCATTCCGCACGAATCTCTCAGTACGAGCTTCGGTTTGAGCAGCGTGTGGCGCGCGCGCTTCTCGACGGCCACGCCTTCCATCTTGTCGATCAACAATCGGGCTGCCTCAGCACCAATTTCCTCGGAAGGCTGATCCACACTGGTCAAGCGCAATCCGGCGGCGGAGAACATCTCTCGATCCAAATTATCATAGCCCACCAAAGCCACATCGCGCGGCACGCTATAACCGGCGTCGCGCAGAGACAAGAAGGCGCCATAGGCCATGTTGTCCTGCATGCACACAATTCCGTCAAAGCCCAGATTCCTATCCGACTTCGCCACCCATTCATCCACTATTTTGCGCGCTGATATCTCGTGCCCCGCCACACCCAATTCCGCTTCAAGCACTGGACGGGAATTCATTCCGTAATCCTGCAACGCAGCCAGAAACCCCTTGCGACGATCCCGATCCGCTACGCCACCCTCGGCACCGAAGGACAGCAACGCCAGGCGCCGATGCCCTGTCAGAATCATGTGCTCCGTTGCCGCATACATGCCGTCAAAATTGTCAGAGAGCACGCTGACGGTTTCGATTTCGGGCACATAGCGGTCGATCATGACCAGCGGGATGTTGGCCTTCGAAATTTCACGAATCAGCGCCAAAAATTCCTCGCGATAAAGATTCTTCGTATCGGGATAAACCGCAACCCCGCCCACACCATCATCGACCATGCGCCGCAATTGCTTGATCTGGTAGTCCATGTCACCGTGATCATGCGCCAGCGCCACGTGATAACCGCGATCCGCCGCGCACTGCTCGGCACCGCGCACGATCCGCGAGATGAGGGAATTTTCCACAGTCGGCACAACAAGACCGATCAAGCGATTCCCCATCATGCGCTCGAGCGGCAGCGGGGCCATCTCCCGCACCAACCAGGTCCCTCCACCACGCCGCGCATCGAGAAAACCTTCCGCATGGAATCGCTCCATGGCCCGACGCAAAGTCACACGACTCACTCCCATGTCGGCGCACAATTCCCGCTCCGATTTCAGACGCTCCCCCACATGCATCTGCGAGATCAACTTGCGCAGCTCCCGCTCAACCTTGGCATAGGAAGGCAGGAATTCGTTGCCTCGCGCGTTGGAACCTTGGGAATTCATTTGGTATCTTTGTTAATACCAAACTACCAATTTATGTCAATGCCATTTTCCTTCTTTAAGAGATTTCAGTTTCGCCCGCGAAACATGAGGCCTTTCTTCAAACACATTATTTAACTGTAACTATTTTAAAAAGAGCAAGTTAAATAGAGAATAGACATCAAAAAGGGCATCCTCTTGCAAGGATGCCCTCGACCTGTTCGAAGATGGAGATGTCGCCGAATCTCAATCCATCAGCGCTGCCAACACATTCCAACTGAGAAACCCGGCATTGTAATCCGCAAAGCCTGTATCGGGGTGATAGTACTCGTGAATAGTGCCATTCTGCTGAATGTCCTGACTTAAAAGCGTCCGCGTCTTGGCCGCCAATACTGAAGCATCCTTGTCAAAACCATATGACTTCAGCCCGCTGTAGACCATGTAGTTGGACAAAATCCAGACGGGCCCCAACCAATTACTGGGATTGGCCGTATTCACCTCCGGAGCGTACATTTTCTCGATCTTCGCCAAGGAAGGAACGCCATAGGGCGCATTGAACTCATTCTCATTATGAAGATGCCGATCCACCATGATTTGCGCTTGTCTGGGCGTGGCAATACCGCACCACATCGGCAGGAAACCCGTGAAGACCTTGACCTTGAGAGGAAGTGTCTTCCACGAAAAATCCATTCCGCGCGGGATATTCTTCGGGATGTACTTGTCCCGCGCATCCTCACACTGCACGTCCACCGTATAGAAAAAACCGTCCGACTCATCCCAGCATTCTTGCAGTATCGCCGCCTTCAATCCCTCGGCCCGCGTCCGCAATAATGTCAACTCCGACTCCATCCCCAGGCGCTGCGCCAATTGCACGCCCGCGACCAGATCCTTATAGCAAAAACAGTTCAGGAGCAAATTCGCTGAAGAAAACTCCGGCCGGCCATACGTCGTCGGATCATTATCCACGCCAATCGCCACATCAGAGCCCCAGACCAGCAAACCCGAAGCGGTGCCGTAACGATTGAACCACCGGTCGTAAAACTTCATCAGGCGCGGGAAGTATGGCCGAGCCCACTCGGCATCTCCTGTCGCCGTGACAATCTCCCAGGCAAGCTGCGCCAGGATCGGCTTGGCCTGATTATGCTCCGTGCCATGATCGCTGGCGCAATTGAACACATCGCGGTTGTCGGACTTGATCAGAATAGGCACCGCTCCGTTCTCAGCCTGATTTTCGAGAAAATTCAGCCAGCTCCCCTTCGCGGCCTCGACCACCTCCTGCGCCAGACGAGTCTCCATCTGCGGCAACAATGTCAAATAGCCCTTGGCCACCCAGAAGCTATCCCAATCCCAGAGCTGATCGAAATAGTTCCCACCGGGAACCAGGTACGGATATTTCAGGCAACCCGAGGCTGGCCGCAAAATATCGCGCACAGCCTTCAGAAAGTAATCCTGTAGTGCCACCTTCTCGGGGCTGGCAGCCAGCTCGGAGTGGCCAGTCGTGCAAAGAGTTTGAGACATGATCATTCTTTACACATAATCCGATTTACATGCTACTATAAAGTAGATAAATTAGTTGAAGCCTTCATGAGTTTTTCCTTCCCGCCGAACTCCGCCCTCCCCAAGTATGTTCAAGCCATTCGCTGGCTGGAGGACGCTCTCAAACGCGGTGATTTCAAACCTGGGGATCAACTCCCCGGCGAATCCGCCCTCGCCAAGCGATTCAATGTCAGCACCATCACGATACGGCAGGCTTTTCAAGAATTGACTCGTCAGGGCCGACTCATTCGTTACCCCTATCGCGGCACCTTCGTCACCCCCGCTATTGCCTCCGAGAATCAACCCGCACACCATGCGGATCTCATTCGATCGCGACTCCCCCACAAACGCATCCTGGTCCTGGCGGCCTATTGCGACTCAAAGGAAACCATCGCCATCCCACGTACTCTCGGGAAAGGGCGTCAGGATCAAATTCTGGAAGCCTTTGAAAAAGAGGTCTCGCGTCACGGCTTTCACTGTCAGATCAAGCGACTGATTCGCCATGATACCCGCCAGGAATTGAGCGCGGGGGAAATCGCGAAATATGACGCCGCCTTCCTGCTGGCCGACACCCTCTCTCTGGAAGAACAGACAAACTGCGTCCATGATCTGACCAACGCCAAGATTCCCTTCATTGTCTCGGACTATTTCGGTACCGCGCCGGCGCATCGTATTCAGGAAAGCCTGGCTCAAGGAGTCGAGGCGGCTCTCAGTCATTTCGCCTCATTAGGTCATAGCCGTATTGGCCTCCTCACCTTCGAGACGCTCCCCCATTGGGGAGAAGAGTGGCCCTGGCTTCAAGCCCGCCGCGACGCCTTTCTGCACAGCGCGCGACGCCGCGGCTGGAAAAAGCCCGAACAACGCATCTGGTCCGTATCCCTGCCCAAGCTCAAGAAAGGTCAGTACGTGTCCCTGATCCAGGAAACGGCCGGAGAACGTCTCGTCGAACAGTTTTTAAGAAATGGCGGACAGCAACAATGCACCGCCTTGCTCGCAATTAACGACCGCGTGGCGATGGGTTTTCAAACGGGACTATCCAAGCACTGCGCTAAGCGCCTTCCCTTATTTTCATATATCGGCTTCGATAATGAAATCGCCGCGCAATCCGTCGGACTGACAACCGTAGCAAGTCCAGCTCAGGAAATGGGCATCGGCGCGGCCGCCATGCTATTCGAATTAATGAACGCTCCGCACTCGCGCAATATGCGCTCGCTTGAATTCGCGCCCTGCCTGCTCTGCAGAGCCTCCACGGAACCGGTCAAACCGGACGCAAAAATAAAATAGAAAAACGCTCGCCTTCATCGAACAACAAGCCCGCGTCGTAACCACGCCACTCACCCGGCGTTTTCTCGGCACGTTACGAGACAGCGTTTTTCGCGAGCTTTGCGGCTCCACATTCTGCGATCAATTTCCCCGCCGCGCCATATCAGGCAGGCACGGTTTATTGACACTTTACGGATGCGCCGCCAAATTCGGCGCCCGTAGTCCATTTTAGAGCAACGGTCGACAATCAAAGGACGGGCCTTGGCAGGAATTGGGACTTTGGGCCGCGTTGCCGTGGATTTTTGAATTGGCCTGTGTTGGTCGGGCGTCTTGCCCTCCGGCCTTTCAGACTTTTACACTGCATTTCCTAATTTTTCGACAGCTTCTAATCACCTTGCGGGCGGGGCGCGGACATGAAAAACTGTCCGGACACGTATGAGCGACCCGAATGCGAAGCCCTTCATGGAACATCTGGACGATCTGCGCTGGGTGCTGGTGAAGTCCGCCCTGGCGCTCGCGATCGGAGTCACGCTCTGCTTCATCTACACTAAGAAGTTGCTCAACGTGCTCGAGTGGCCCTTGCGGCAGGCTGGACAGGACCCCGCCACCATCGCCGTGGTGCTGCATCCCGCCGACCCGTTCTTCATCCAGATTCAGATCAGCACGATGGGCGGGGTGATTCTCTCGCTACCTTTCATCCTCTACTTCATAGCGGGTTTCATCCTCCCGGCCCTCACGCCGCGCGAGAAGAAATACCTCGCGCCAGTCTTCACCGCCGGAGCGCTGCTGTTCCTGATCGGGATCGCATTCTGTTACTTTCTGGTCCTGCCGCAAACCTTCGCGTTCTTCATCGACTACAATAAATGGATGGGCGTGCAGGCGAACTGGACTCTGAGCAATTACATCGATTTCACCGTGCAGATGCTGCTCGGTCTGGGGCTCGCTTTTGAATTTCCGCTGGTGCTGATGCTGCTGAATATCCTCGGCATCCTGCCGCACCAATCCTTGGTCGAGTATCGCCGCCACGCGCTTGTGATCGTGGTGGTCATCGCGGCGTGCATCACGCCCAGCTCGGATCTCTTCAGCCTCGCGGTGATTTCAGCGCCGCTCTATGTCCTCTACGAGGCGTGCGTGTGGCTGACGTGGCTGCGGGAACTGAAGGCGGGTCAGCCTCCGGAAGTTCTGGACAATACGCCGATGGAGTAGGTTCGGTGCGAATATCTACACGCTTTTGAGATATTCTGCGCGCCACTCCTCTTGAGGCGCGCTCACGACTTAGAGCCTGTTTACGATCTTACAACAAAGTTACTTGCGCAGGCAGCGGCGGTGAGCATAACGGATCGCGCTCACAGCACATACAAGATCACCGACATCGGAATCAACACGCAGAGATGCCAGATCAGATAGGAGGACCATCACCGGATTCGACGCCACCCGATGGCCATGCGGTTACTTTTCTTCGATCACGAGTGCGTGCGGGATGGCGTAATTGCCAGAGTCATCCATACCGGGGGCTTCCGGGACGACAATCTTTTCGCCAGCCTTGACCTTGCGCTGGAATACCCGGTCGCTAAACGTGTCGGTTCCCGAGGTCCAGCGGATGATTAACTCGGTCAACTCCCACGAGGGTTCCGGTTCGTAGTCGCCTTTCCTCATGACCAGCAACCAAGCGGTAGAGTCTTTTTCGGCGATAACCGTGAATCCCCGTCCGGGCTGCTTGCTGGAACCGCGCGAGACCGTGTAGATGGTGCTATTTTTAAGCTCTGGAGGTACGGCGATAAAGCGGTGCAGGTCGGTCCCACGCTTGGCGTTCTCATCAAATTTTCTGGAGGTGACGTTGGCCGAGGTCCTGGACTCCGCGGGAGCGGCCGAGGAGGTTTTGCTGGGCGAAAGGATGACTGGGGGAGTCTCCTGGAGCAGATACCAGGCGCTCTCAGCCATAAAGGCGAAGGAGGAATGAACCGTCTTCCAGCTCACCTGTTCGATGAGCTTGGGGAGATTTTGCACCCGGGGATGCAATCCAGCCGGATGAAGCATGCTCAGCCATGCGGCGCAAATTGGTTCCCGAATATGATCGATCTCAAGATATTTTCCGCGATTGCCGAGCGCATGCAATTGCTGTCCGGCCAGCTTGACGGCTTCTTGCGCGTTTTTTTGCGGCCTCCACATGTCGTTCATCGTTCGCCAATCGAGAAGGAAGGGGTAATCGGTGAAGGATGCGACGCGCTCTCCGGGAAGGGTGGGCCACGCGGCCTCGGCCGTCGCGGCAAGCGATTGCAGGTAACTCGCTTTAATCTCGGGATTGGTTTCCATCTCCGCGAGATCCTTCACCATCAATTGGGAAACCACGCAGATATAGAGGTGCGTTTTGGATAATTGAGGCAGTTCTCGCCATTCCCCCGCCATGCCGTCTTCGACTACTTGAAGTCTCGTGCGACCGGTTTTGGACGTCTCTTGGAGCGCTGCGGAATAGAGTTCGCCCCAGCTTTTATCGTCGGTTAACTCTTGCATGATACGCATCGTAAAAAGCAACCGCGTCGCACTGCGGTAACTGATCGGGCTCCAATTGGCCCATCCGCGCGTTTCTTCCGGAGGGAAATCACCTTGTGGATCGCTGGGGAGATCCCACTTTCTAGCTCGAAGAGCTTGGGCGACCTCTTTCATCTTTCCCACGATGCGCTTTTTTTCCTCGGGTGTGGCCGCTCCCGATTTGACGTATTTCCACAGACCGTAAAACCACGGCCCTGTCTGATCATCAGAGCCGACGGAGTAATGGCTGACCTGATCGTCGAGCACCCAGCGGGCGACGAAGCCCGGCGTTTTGCCGACAGAGGCGCAACGCAACAGGCCTTGCGCCAGATGACCGGCCTTCTGGCGATCCTCTTCGGACTTGGTGCGTTTCCAGCGACGGACCATGCCGTCAAGATACAGGCCGGTGAAAAACGGACCGTCTTCAATCGGAGTGCCCCAGGAAAGGGCATTGGGCTTGTTGTCCGCACATTCGGCGGGCTCAGGCAGGATAACGGCGCCATCAAGACCTGCGTAATCCAGAAGAAGATACTGCGGCTTGTAAACAAATCGCTTCCACACATCCTGATGCATGACTTCGATCATGGCAGGATTTTCCGCCGCCCAGGAAAATTGTCCGAAGAGTATTGCTGAAGTCAGCGCGGCGAGTGATGAGACCAGTAGCTTCATAAACTTAAAAAATGGGGCTTCTGCAACGTGGCTCTCTATTGCCACCATCTCCACCGTCTGTCGGTGTACGGAATGCCGCCGGAGATGTTCTCGGCGTGACCATCCACGAATAAAAAATTGGCGGAATTATGTGGGTGTCGGCGAACGGTATTGGCGTAGCTGGAATTGGAAGGGAAGGCGCACTCCGTGTTTTGATCAATCTCGCCCAGCAGAAAGGTGTCCGATTGGGAGGGAACCGCTAGTATTTTCATATTCCAATTCGAATCCGTGATATAGCCATTCAACCCGTAGCAGACAGCGCGATCGCCTCGCGACTTGTAACCGGGACAAATAAAAATTCCCGCCGAGCGTGGCAGAGGCGCGTAACCCATACTATTGACTGGCATATTCAGGTAGGCGATGAGATCCCATATCCACGCCGTTTGCTTGGGTGGGTTGCCATAGCTACTTGGCATGGGAAAGCATTGATCGTGTTCGTTGGCGTAAGCGATCAAACCCACCCCAATCTGGCGTAGATTGCTTAAGCACATCGAGGAGCGGGCCGTTTTTATCGCAGAGTAAACGGAGGGGATGATAACAAGGCACAACACCATGATGATCACCATCACCACACACAGCTCGATGAGCGTAAATCCTCTATTGGTTGGTGAATATGGGTTGGAATCATTCATCGGAAAAACTCAGTCGACCAGTCATGTGCACCGAGGTTATCTGGCCTTCAAAATAATGTCGTCAAACCAAACTCTATCGATGGCTCCCTCCACGGAGCAGCCCAGGGTGAGGGAGCTGCCCGCGTCGTCCGGCAACGTAAACTCGGCGGTGAGCAAGGTGAATTCCGGCATGTTTTGGGTGAGAGCCAGCGAGGCATAAAGTCTGGATTTATCGCGGTCCCAGACCGTCACCATCGCCGTGCCTTTTTCGGGCGAGTTTTTGCCCACCCGCAGGTAAGCTTGCAGGACATAGCGGCGTCCCTTCGGCAAGGCTGGCAGTTTCTGAAAGACGACAATCTTTCCCTCGGTGTTGGAGCCCGGACCTTCCAGTACGAGGCTCGCCTTGCCTGATTTCTTTTGCAGCAGGTCGAGGTTCATCTTCCCTTTGCGGTGGAACGTGGACAGCTCCCATTTGAGCGGCGTGTAATTGCCCATTCCCGCATCACCCTGATACTCCTCGAAGGAACCATTTTCAGGCAGGACACCGGGCAGTCCCGCGGATACGCTTAGTTTTTCCGCATCAAGCTTCTCCGCTCCGGCGGTTTCGACGTAGACAAACTCTCCCGGCGTAAGGGTGACCTTGCCCTCCTGGGCTTCCAGTTCCTTCGTAAAGCCCATGTAATCGGTCACAATAAGTTTCGAGGCACTCGTACTCACCTCGATGGGGCTCGCGCCCCAGAGAACCAGCACGGTCCGGTCGCGATTGCCGAAAACGTAGGCTTCCGACGAGATCATCCGGATGGGGGCCAGATCATGAAGCTTTCGGAAAAGCAGCGCTGTGGAAAAACAGCCTTCGATCGGCTGCCCATGGGGAAAGTAGATGTCGGTGCTGTGGATGACGTAGGCCGAGAGACCGAACTGCAGCCATTTCACAATATGACGAACCTGGTCGAGTCCGATTTTTTTCCCCCGCGTGGGAAAAGGCTCCGAGATGAAGGCGTCCGGCACATATTCGCTCTGCCAGATGGGGCCTTGATAACCCGCTTTGCGGAAAAGATCGACCTGTTCCTTAAAAAACTGATCGCCGCCGTAGGCGTGCATGGCCGCGATGTTGAAATAGTCCAGAGCCCCTCCCTGCAACAGATCCTTGACGAAATCGGGGTCGGCGACAGACGCGGAGGCGATGCCGGGGAACACGACTCTGGCTTTCGGATTGGCCTTCTTGACCGCTGCAAAACCCGACTTCATGAGTTCAAAGTATTGCTCGGTCGTGCCACCGAAGCCGAATCCCGGAGTCTGCGGCAGGTGCCAGTCCGGCTCGTTCCAAATTTCCCAATACGGAACCAGCGAATTGGCCGTGACGGTCTGCGTAACGTAGTTACTCCAGTCGTCAATTCTCGCTGGACGGTAGCGATCCTGATCGAGCAACACGCTTTGATAATTGCGTCCACCTACGAATGCCTGAATATTGTCGGGAGGAACCCGCCCCCAGGCAGGCGTATTGCCCAATACTCCCAAAACCTTCATCCCATAGCGGTCGGCTTTCTCCGCGAAACCTTTGGCTCCGGCAAAGCGATAGCCCCCTTTCTGCGGTTCGATATGCGTCCAGAAATAAACGCCATGCCCGCGCAGCAGCCGAATGCCCATTCGCTTCATTGCTTCAAAGGAAGTGGAATAGTCGTCGTAGACGTTGAATCCCCACAGCATTTTGCCTTGGGGCAGATCGCCCTCAAGCAAACAGAAAGTCTGGCTCGATTTGCCGAGAGTCTCGCCCTTCGCTGTGACCAGTTGCAACTTCGCTGTGTAAAAGCCGGGAGCCAGATTGCCTGCAATAGGAAGAGGCACATCGAGATCGACGCAGCGGGCCGGAACAGAGACCGGCTTGGAACCGGCAGCCACTTCCTTGCCATGAAAATCGCGAATCGTATATTTGACCTCCAGACTCTCCGCTGCGGGGGCAAAGCGGGAGAGGAAGGCATGCAAGACCAACGGCTCGCTCTGCAAAAAAACGCCGCCCTGCCCGCTCTCCGGACTCAATCCACTTTGCCATGCGGTTTGAATTGAAGTGAAGGCGCGGCCTTTCTTCCACTCGGTCAGCGTGCCCGTGGCTTCAAGCGACGAATTGAAATGCGACAGCATCAGCGTGCTCTCGTCTAGCGATGGCGGCAGGATGGACTCCGCCGCCTTGGCAACGTAATCCGCGTTGCGTTGGATGTCGGATATCTTCAGTTCATCGACGATCAGGTTGCCGGTGAGTTGCCCGTAAACGGAGTGATTTCCAACGATTAACCGGGCAGGAAAATGGCCCATGAATTTCCCCTTAGCCTGAGGATCAGATGCCGCAAGCTTGCCGTCCAAATAGATCTCCAAGCCTTTGGCCCCCCAGGTCACCGTCACCACATGCTCGCTACCGGCAGCCCAGGAGAGCGTCGGAGAATTGATACCTTTGGCTTCTTGATCACGGAGCGAAAAGCGCATGCTGCGCGGCGTAAAAACTTCCTTGGAGTCCTGCGTGATGCACAAGTTTAATTGAGTGTAGGTTTCGCCCATCTGGTCATCCAGCGGCGGAGTGCTCAGAATGTTCCGCCACTGCTGACCGTGCCCCTCCTCCGTATCGTCCAACAATTTAATCCATGCCTCGATGGTCCCCTGATCCTCGCGCATGGTGCCGCAACCCGGGTAGAAAACGCGGTCGCACAAATTCGAGACTCGAATTCCCTTCCCGAATTTCGTGTTTTCGTAAACAGGGTTTCCTCGGCCTCCGAACCTTCCGGGAATCGAAAGCTCCGTCGAGCCGGGCTGAGCTTGCGCGGCGAGTTTGAGACAGGATAAAACACCAATACCGACAATCGCCATTGTCGGCCCCATCCGACTCATAAACCTCTTCATGAATACCCTGCTCAAAATCTCCAGTGGCCCACCCTTGCTCACGCCTCACAGCGGCGTTGACGGCGTGCGCTCACAACAAGCAGCATTCCGCCCAACCCCGCCAGCGCGAGCGTGCCCGGTTCGGGCACGATCTGCAGTGTGTCGATGCGCATCGATTGACCAATGGAAGCGCCCGCATCAACCAAATAAAAACCGATGCCGGTAATCGTAGTTGTGGAACTGAACGGATTGGTGATTGTCGAACCGATGGAAAGTTCCACACCATCCGTCAAGGTAACCGTCTTCCACGCCGCGGTCGACGGATCGAAAGCCAGGCTGAAAGACACGTCCGCAGACGAGGCGTTCACCGCGTTGATAAACTCCGTGCCTGAACTGTAGCCATTGACTTTGGTATTTTGCTTAACTGACGTCGATACATACCAATTGCCACCCGTTTGAATCATGATCTGGGCCGTAGCCGCCGTGGTGGCGTTTCCCATTTGCCATGAGAACGTGTCACCGCTCTTGATGGTCAAACCGGCTCCAAACTCGTGCACCGCCGCGAATGATTGGTTGAGCGTCACAGCGTTATTGACGAACAGAAAGTCTGACGTCGAGACCGCCGCGTAATCGTGGAAGGGACTGCTGCCGGAACTCGTCGTCGTAGAATTATTGATTGCCGTACTTCCGGCATAGACAGACCAACCGATGGCGCTGGTCTGCATATTGGCGCCAGTGGCCGGATTCTCGAACGTCTCCGTATAGAGGGCTCCGCGCACCGTCACGGCAGCCTGCACCAAAATCAGCAGCCCCATGCAAATCCATGCCGGGATAATACGACTGGAAGTTATTTTCATGTCTCCAGTATCGCACCGCCAGCGTTTACAAGAATACGGGAAAGTCATCGACGCCGTACATTTTATACATCTATGATGGATGGCGCATGCCGGGTAACAAACCCATTCAGTCGATTCAACGCACATTCCGCATCCTCTACCTTCTGGCTGGAGAGGAGGAGGGTATGACCCCGCGTCAGATCGCGGCCGCTCTCAAAATCCGACCGGGCACGATTTATAATTTCCTCCGCACGCTTGAACTGGAGCATGTGATCGAGCGCCGTGAATCTCCGTTCCGCTATGTCCTCGGCTTTGCAATGACCGAACTGCGGCGGCTCGACGAGCAGCGGCATCTGCTGAGCGTCTCCTCCAAGGTACTGCTGCGCACCTATGGGAAAATGCCCAACGCGAACTTCTCAATCGTTCAACACGATGCGCCTTATACTTATACTCGGTTCTGCGTGGAGACGAATCACCCCGGAGTGCTGCAGCATCGACGGGAATACGTACTTCCGCCCTACACACGGGCCAGTTGCCTGGTTTTTTTAGCCTACAGCTCACCCGAGCAGCAGGCTCATTACTTCCGCACCTTTCCCTTCGAAACTCATGGCCAATCAACATGGAAAACGCGTGAACGATTGGAGGGTTTTTTGGCGAAGATCCGGCGCAAAGGACTGTGTATTCTCGACCTCCCCGACGTACCGCTCCTGACTTGGGATGAGAACTTCACCTTTCGCATGTCCGTTCCGATCTTTTCGCCAAGACATGCTGTCGTGGCGGCGGTCTGCGGCTATGTCGATGGGGCCGAACCGGTGCGGGTGCACAAGTCCGTAGTGCGCCTGACACGTGAGGCGGCACACCAAATTATGGACCAGCTTTGAGCGTCGTCTCTTTAAGAGCCTGTCTACGATCTTTTCGAAGAGGCGCTGAGAGTGGGAGTTTATTGGGGCTCCAATAAGTGACCGACGCGCCACGATGCTTTTACCTCTCACAAACTCAAGATCGGACGTGAGGTTTTGAATAGTCGGCTCGGGATGGCGCCGAAGATGATTTCCCTATGGCTGTCGAAGAGCATTCGCGAATGCGTTTCTCTCAAAACCATCCAACACCACTCAAAGTCTGCTTGAGAAATCCACTCTTCGCTACATCGCACAAACGCAAATTCCTACTACCCCACGACACAGTCGGGGCTTTGAACATCGCGAACTCATGGTCATATGAGCCGTTCTTGTCCACTGCTTCTGGATGTTCGCCAGTCACCGTGTGCCAGCGTCTCATGGATCAACCGGCCTCACGCTTTAAACCACGACAAGAATCCTACCCCTCCGTCGCGGCGGCGAGTTCGTGCAGCGCGTTCATGCGGGCATAGACGCCATTCGCGGCGAGCAGTGATTCGTGATCGCCGGACTCGACGAGCTTGCCATGGTCCATGACCAAAATGCGATTGGCATGTCGAATCGTCGAAAGCCGGTGCGCCACGATGAAGGTCGTGCGGCCCTGCAACAAGCGGGTCAGCGCATCCTGCACCACCTTCTCCGAAAAGACGTCGAGGGCTGAGGTCGCTTCGTCGAGAATCAGCACGCGAGGGTTGCGCAACATGGCGCGGGCAATCGCCACACGCTGGCGTTGACCACCCGACAATGTCGCGCCGCGCTCGCCAATGATGGTCTCCAATCCCTTGGGCATCTGCGAGACCACTTCGTCGAGATTGGCCATGGTCACGCACCGGAGCAACTGCGTCTCGTCGACGTTCGTCAGCCCGTACGTGATATTTTCCCGCAACGTGCCGGAGAAAAGAATCGTCACCTGCGGCACCACGGCGATGCTGCGGCGGTACTCCTGCATGTTGAGATCCATCAGATCTTTGCCATCGAGCAAAATGCGGCCGCTCGAGGGGCGCAGGAAGCCGATAATCAGGTTCATCAGGGTCGACTTGCCTGAACCGGACGATCCCACCACGGCAATGCATTGGCCGCTCGGGACGGTCACGCTCATGTCGAGAACTGCCGGTTCCTTCTGCGAGGGGTACTTGTACGTCACGTGATCGAAGACGAAATCGCCCTGAACGCTCGGCACGGCGGCCTTGCCATCGCTGGTCTCCACATCGGAGGCCTCGAGCACTTCGCCGATGGATTTCATCGATTCGGCCCCGGTCAGGAAGATCGGCCAGATGGCGAGGATGCCACCGACCGAACCGACCAACATGCCAAAGTAGCCATGGAACATCATGGCCGCACCGACGGTGATCTGCCCCTTGTAAACCAGCCACGCGGTAAAGAGCAGGCAGACGAATTGGGAGACCTGAAAACTCACCCAAGAGCTTGAGGCGAACAATTCCGTGGTGAAATCGAGTTTCTCGCCCTTCGTGCGAATGCGTTCCAGCCGCTGCTCCATGGCGTTGATTTCCCATGTCTCCAAGCCATGCGCGCGGGTGGTGGGAATGCGGTCGATCATTTCGGAGACCTGCGCCGACATGCCTTCGACCTCGCGGCGGAATTCCGACTGGGTCTCTTGCACGGTCTTGTGAAAGGCGCGAATCAGCACCACTGAAACCGGTACGGCCACGAGGAAATAAAGCGCCACAACCGGCTGCGTCCAGAGGGTTGCGACCAGCGCCGCAATCATCGTCACGACACTCCCGAGCAGCGTATTATAAACATTACGGGAAAGCATTTCGATATTATCCACATCGCGCAGAATCTTGGATTGCAGCGCGCCACGGCGGGATTGGTCATGGAACGAAAGCGAAAGCTCCTGCATCTTGACCACCAACGATTGCCGCAGCTCCATCTGCACCGAACGCACCGCCCGGCTGAGGTAGCGTATAAAGAGCGCGTGCATCGGGGCGTTCTGGACGATAAGCACGAAATAGAAGATGCAGACAGCCAGCAGGTAATGCCCCGAACTCATGCCAAAGAGGTAGTGCGGCGTTTCCCCGGGCTTGACAGTAACGAGATCAAGGATGGTGGCCGTAGCCACGGGCAGCATCCACTGCGGCGACTGTTTGATGATAAACAGAATGGCCGCGATGATCAGGTTTCGCTTCTGGCTGGAGTAAATTTTGCGCAGCGCAACGAGTGGGTACCGGGATAGGAATCGGGCGCGCGCCAACTGGGAGGTCACCGAATGGGAGCTCATGGAGGCAGGGGTGGGAGGAGTCAAGTGTCGGGGGTAATAGGTATAATTAGTCGCTAAAATCGGGAGCATGGGGCAAGGGGCTTCCAATACAAGACCAATTTTTGAGCCCATTTCTTCTCTCTTGCACGTTGAGCTCAGGTGCGAGAGACTCACCCCCTTGTTGTTATGGAACCGATGAAGCGGCTGGAAGTTCGCGCCAAATTTTTCTTTGAAGGAGATAGAAAGTTTTATCTGCAAGGGGTGACCTATGGGCCCTTCCGCCCACAAGCCCCCGGTGAACCGTGCTTCCCCACGCCCGCGCGCGCCGAGGAGGATTTCAAGTTGATGGTCGGTCTCGGCGTCAACGTCCTGCGCATTTATCATACCCCGCCCCGGTGGTTCCTCGATCTCGCGGAGCGCTATCACCTGCGCGTGATGGTGACCATCCCCTGGCACAAGCGCGTGCTGTTCCTCGATGATTCCGACGCGGTCGAAACGATTCGTAACAATGTCCGCGAGGCGGTCATCGCCAATTCGGGCCACAACGCGATCATGGGTTACTTCGTCGACAACGAAATCCCGACCGATCTCGTCCGCTGGTATGGCTCGCACCGCATGGAGGCGTTCCTCGATTCGCTCGCAGGCATCGTGAAGAAACACGACGCCGGGGCGCTTGCCGCCTACGCCAATTTTCCACCGACCGAATACGTCCTCCCGAAGAACGTCGATTTCTACAGCTACAATGTCTACCTGCACAAGCAGAAGGACCTGAACAATTACCTCGGCCGCCTGCAGAATCTCGCCGGTGACAAGCCGCTGATCCTCAGCGAATTTGGCATGGACACGATCCGCCACCCCGAGGAGGAACAGGCCGAACTCCTCTGCCAGCATGTGAACACCGTCTTCAAGGCGGGTCTCGCGGGCACCATCATTTTCTCGTGGACGGACGAGTGGTTCACGGACGGCATCGACGTCACGGACTGGGCCTTCGGCATTGTCAAGACGGACCGCACGCCGAAGAAAAGTTACTACGCGCTGCAGCCGTTCCTGAGCCACCCGGAGCGCCCGCTCTGCGAACGTTTCCCGCTCACGTCCTTCCCGATGGTCTCGATCGTGGTCTGCAGCTACAACGGCGCGCGCACGTTGCGCGACTGCCTGGACTCGCTCCAGAAAATCAATTACCCGAACTACGAAGTCATCTTTGTCGATGACGGGTCGAAGGACAACTCGCAGGAGATCGTCGCGGAGTTTCCCAAGGTCCGCAACATCTGTCAGGTGAACAAGGGGCTCAGCGTCGCTCGCAACGTCGGCATCAACGCGAGCCAGGGCGAGATCGTCGCCTTCACCGATTCCGACTGCATGGCGGATCAGGACTGGCTCTATTTCCTCGTCAACACCCTGACTTCTTCCCACGAATTCGCTGCGGTCGGCGGCCCCAATATTTCGCCCCCTGCCACGGACTGGATTCAAGCCACCGTGGCCGTCGCACCCGGATCGCCCAGCCACGTGCTCCTCACCGACACCGTGGCCGAGCATGTCCCCGGTTGCAACATGGCCTATTATAAATGGGCCCTCGACGAAATCGGCGGCTTCGATCCCGAGTACCGCAAGGCAGGTGACGACGTGGACGTGTGCTGGCGCATCATGCAGCTCGGCAACAAGATTGGATTCAGTCCCGCCGCCGTCGTCTGGCATTACCGTCGGTTCGAGGTGAAGACCTACTTCAGCCAGCAAACCGGTTACGGCGAAGCCGAAGCGTTGCTGCGGTACAAGCATCTCCAATACTTTGGACCAACCGGCACCGCCATCTGGCATGGCAATGTTTACACCCAAGCGCGGATGGACTCGTTCTTCTCGAAGCCCGTCATTTATCACGGCGTCTTCGGCACGGGCCTGTTCCAATGCATTTACCCCACGCGCATCTCGCCGTGGGCGGGCCTCTTAAGCTGTCTGGAATGGGCCGGGTTGACCCTGTTCCTGTTCCTGATTTCCATCCCGGTGCGGGAGATCGCCCTGATCCCGCTGATCATGTTCGGCCTCACGCTCTGCGTCGGCCTGAGCTACATGATGCAGGCGCGCATCGAACCGAAATTCGATTCCATCCACGCGCGACTGCTCCTGCTCTACCTCGCCATCTTCCAACCGTGGCGGCGCGCCTGGGCCCGCTACTTCACCTGGCTCAGTGGCAAGGAAACACCCGCGTCGGTCATCAAGACGAAGGAAGTCTCCCCGCACTTCTCCCCCGGCTGGAGCGAAGCGGGCTTGCTCTCCTTCTGGAGCGAAAGCGGCATCGAACGCACCGAGCTCATCGCCAAGGTGCAGGACGCGCTTGAAACCGAAGGCTGGAAATTCTCCATCGACACCGGCTGGACCAACTGGGATATCCACGTCTTCGCCAGCCGCTGGTGGAATCTGCGAATGCGCACCATGACGGAAATTTACCCCCATGGCCGCCGCATGACACGGGTCGGCGTGTTCCTGAATAACAGTACGTTCTCGTTCCTCTTCGGCTCGATCCTTGCCACAGGCTTGATCCTGCTGAGCCTTTCCTTCGCCTCGCGCGGATTCATTCCCTACGCCATCGGCACGGGAGTTGTCGCGGTCAGCGCGTGGCTCATCCACGGCTTGAAATTGCGCTGGCGTCTGGCGGAACTCGTGCAGGTCTGCGCGATCCGCGCCGGACTGCAGCCCGTGAACAAGCACGTCAAGGGTGGCAAGGATGGAGACCGGAAGCCGGAGGCCGGAGACAGGAAGGCGGCATGAGCAGCGTGCCGTTGTCTCCATTAACCGGATCGTCCATCCAGCGCCTCGATAACAGAAATCCCCAAGAAGGGTGGCGTGGAGTACCGGCCTGTGGCCTTTCTTACTTCGTACCTAGAACCTCGTACTTAGTACTTTCGCGTCCATGAACCTCTACCGCCGCGTCGCCGCCTTCTACCGGCCGTACTTGGGAACCATTTCGTTCTCCCTCGTCCTCCTGCTCATCACGATCGGCTTCAATCTGTTGAAGCCGTGGCCGATCAAGTGGGTGATTGATACGATTATTCCCAGTAAAAATCTCACGGCAACAATCACTCAGGATAACCCTCCCCTCAGTCGTATAATTCCAGCCCCGTCCAAGGGCACCACCTTTCACGTTAGTTTTGCGGAGAGCTCTGAGCTCACCTACGCGTGCCTCGCCCTCGTCGGCATCACGCTCCTCGCCGGAGGCTTCTCCCTCTGGAACAACTACGTTCTCATCAAGATCGGCCTCAAGACCCTCCTGCGCCTCCGCACCCAGCTTTACGCCTACCTCCAGCACCTTCCCCTGCACTTCCACGACCGCCGCCGCAGCGGCGACTCCACCTTCCGCGTCGCTTACGATTCGCAAGCCGTCCAAACTTTTTTTAACCGCGGCTTCGCCACCATCTTTGGCTCGGTCATCACCCTGGTCGCGACGTTTGTCGTCATGTACCGGATGGACGCCTCGCTCGCGTTCCTCTCCTTCGCCGTCGCGCCGTTTCTCTGGGGCACGATCATCTATTATTCCAAGCGCGTCCGCGAGCAGACCACCACGCTGCAGCAGGAAGAAAGCGACGTCCTCGCCCGCGCGTCCGAAGGCTTGACCAGTATCCGCATCGTGCACGCCTTCGGCCGTCAGGAATTCGAAGTGAACGAATTCGAACGCGAAGCCAAGCAAAGCCTGACCGCCAATCTGCAGCTCACGATGACCAACTCCGTCTCGAGTCTCGTCGTCGGCGTCATCATGGCGCTCGGCACGGCATCGATTCTCTACGTCGGCACCCAGCACGTGATTTCGGGAAAGCTCACGGTGGGCGATCTCTGGATCTTCCTGAGCTACCTCGCCATGCTCTACCAACCGCTCGAGCAACTCAGCTACACCGCGTGGGCGCTCGAAGGAGCCGCCGCCGGCATGCAACGCGTCTTCGAAATTCTCGACGCCGAGGACACCGTCCCCGACGCTCCGCACGCCAAGAAACTTCCCGCCGTCACCGGCGCGCTCCACTTCGAGAAAATCGAGTTCGCCTACGAAGTCAACGAGCCCATCTTGCGCGGCCTTACCTTCGACATCGCCGCCGGGCAAACCGTGGCCTTCGTCGGGGGTACCGGCGCGGGCAAGACCACACTCCTCTCCCTCGTGCCCCGCTTCTACGATCCCACCGTCGGCAGCGTCCACATCGACGGCATCGACATCCGCACCGTCACCAAGGCCTCGCTCCGCGAACATATCTCCGTTGTGCTGCAGGACACGCTGCTCCTCAATGGCACCGTCCGCGAAAATATCGCCTACGGAAAACTCGGTGCCACCAAGGCCGAGATCGAAGCCGCCGCCATCGACGCGCAGGCCCACGACTTTATTTCGAAACTCCCCAAGGGTTACGACACCCCCGTCGGCGAACGCGGCGTCCGCCTGAGCGGCGGTCAAAAGCAGCGCATCGGCATCGCCCGCGCGTTTCTCAAGGGCGCGCCCATTCTCCTCCTCGATGAACCCACCAGCGCCCTCGATCTCGAAACCGAAGCCGAGATCATGGAGACCCTCAAGAATCTCATGCGGCGACAGACCACCCTCATCGTCACCCATCGCCTCAGCACCATTCATCACGTCGACAAAATCTTCGTCCTCGAGCAAGGCCGTATCGTCGAAAGCGGCACCGGCCCCGAACTCCTCACCCGGGGCGGCATCTATGCCCGCCTCTGGAACGCCGGACAGGGTTAAGTCCTCGCCGTTTTTTGCAGTAAGCGCCCCGTCAGGGGCGGGCAAAACGCCAGATTGCGAATTGCCAGAGACACTCCGATCCCCTTGACGATCAACACGCTCTCCCGTCGTGGACTCCCTTGGCATGACCTATGCCGCTTAGAGGAATCACAGGCCGCATTCGATAATCGCCGCCCGCCTGACGGCTCCAACACGAAACGAAAGGAATAGAACATGAATACGAAAATCCGAAACCTGAGCGGTCTCGCCTTCCTGGGAATTCTCTTGGTCAGCGCCCAAGTGACATTCGCTCAAGTGCCCGTCGAAACGAGCACAACCACCACCACCTCGACCTCCTCCGCTGGCACCGTCTCCTCGGGAACAGTGACCCAGTTCAGCCCCAACGCGATCGTCGTGCGAACCACCACCGCGTCCGAGCCGATCAGCTACAACTACTCCAAGACCACGACCTATGTCGACGAGAACGGCAACCCCGTTTCCGTCGAGACCGTGCGGTCTGGCCAGCCTGTGACCGTCTACTATGACCGTGACGGCAACCAAATGGTCGCCACAAAAGTCGTGGTGAAAAAGACCACGCAGACCACCACCACGACTCCCTAAAGAAATAGCTCTCCTGCCGCGCCTGCCTTCACACTCAGGCGCGGCACCCGCTTATTCAGCAAAGGAAAAATCATGAAAAACTACTTGCTCCTTGGATTACTGGCCGCGCTCGTTGTCCTCACCGGTTGCGCCTGTGATGAACCGCATCGCACCACGACCACCACGACAGAAGAGACCTATATCCAACCTGGGAAATAAAATACCCGGACAAGCAGAAAGGGAGTGCTCGCAAAAAAGCGCTCCCAGTTGGAATCGAACCAACACTCTACGGTTTAGAAGACCGTTGCTTTATCCGTTAAGCTATGGGAGCTCGACGCAAATGATTATGCTTGGGTTCCGATTTCCAGCAAGCAAATCACGTCTCAGCCAGTTGGAAGTCTCGTCCTTTCGCCTTGCGTGGAATTGAAATCCTCGCAGAATCGGGCCATGAACCGCCGGGACTTTCTTCTCGCGTTGGCTGCAGCCGGAACCACTTCGCTGGCTCCCTCTTTATCGCAAGCGGCGCCGGATGCGCTCGGTCAGCCTCTGCCCAAGCGTAAACTGGGCGCGAACGGCCCGGAGGTGACTTGTCTCGGTCTCGGGGGCTATCACATCGGCTGGACGACGGAGTCTCTCGCGCAAGCGACCATCGAGGCGGCGCTGGCGGAAGGCATCCGCTTCTTCGATACCGCGGAGGCGTATGGTCCGCGCATAAGCGAGGAGCGTTACGGGAAATATCTGACGCCGAAATATCGCAATTCCATTTTCCTGATGACGAAGTCCGAGGCGAAGGATGCGAAGACGGCGCGTCTGGCCATCGAAGGATCACTTTCGCGGTTGAAGACGGACGTGATTGATCTCTGGCAGATGCATATGTTGACCTCGCCCGAAGATGTAAACCAGCGATTGGATGGTGGCGTGCTCGAGGAAGCCTTGAAGGCGAAGAAGGAAGGAAAAATCCGGCATCTGGGTTTCACGGGTCATGCGAGTCCCTATGCTCACGTGCGGATGATGCAACGCCTCGGCGGCGATCCCTCCCCCTTCACCGCCACCCAGTTTCCAATCAGCCCGGTCGACGCCGCCGCCCAGCACAGTTTCATTTCCAATGTCCTACCCGCCGCGCAGGAAAAGAAGATCGGCATCCTGGCGATGAAGACGCTGGCGGACGGCCGTTTCTTTGCGTCGAAGACGATGAATGAGAAGGTGACGTGGACGACGGCCGATCCGATTGTGCCGAATGTTCTCTCGATTGCGGACTGCATTTATTTCGCTCTGTCGCTGCCCGTTTCCGTGCTCATCACCGGCGCGGAAAAACCGGAATTTGTCCGCGAGAAGGCGAAGCTCGTCCGTCGCTTTCAGACGCTCAAGCCCGCCGACCGGCAGGCGCTCATCGAGAAGGTGACGCGGTTTGCGGCGGCAGGCGAAGTGGAGTATTACAAGACCAAGCCGCTGCGGGGGTAGAGCGCTTTCCTCGTCCCGCCACCACCTCCTTAACTATGAAATCATTCCGAAAAGAACTCTGGTTCGAAGTGCCGAAACGCCGTCAACTCCTCAACATCACCCCGCAAGTCGAAACCGCCCTGCGCGAAAGCGGCATCCAGGAAGGCCTGTGTCTGGTGAATGCAATGCACATTTCCGCCTCGGTTTTCATTAATGATGACGAATCCGGCCTGCATCAGGATTTCGAAGCGTGGCTGGAGAAGCTCGCCCCTGAAAAACCCTATTCCCAATATAAACACAACGGTGCGGAGGACAACGCCGACGCCCACCTCAAACGCACCATCATGGGCCGCGAAGTGGTCGTGGCGGTCACCAAGGGCGAACTCGACTTCGGCCCATGGGAACAAATCTTCTACGGCGAATTCGACGGCCTGCGCCGTAAGCGCGCCCTGATCAAGATCATCGGTGAGTAATTCGGGACACCTCCCGGAGGTTCAACGGAAACGAAGTAAACGCGCTTGCCGTGCGCGAGGGAGCACGCCACAATTCGGCCCATGAATTGGCGTCAATTTGCCTTGGTTGTGGCGGGGGTCCTGATCATGGTGGTCTTTGCCCAACTCTGGTTCAGCACTTACGTGACACCCGTGCAAGAGGTCCGGAAGAAAAGCGCCCCCCAAGAACTCCCCGCACCCGTTCTCGACAAGGCAAAGGTGGTGGTCTCGAATTACACCGTCGAAGAGGTGGACCCCTACCATTGCACCATCCACTACGTCGTCACAAATCCAGGCGGCAAGATCGCCCGAAACATCCGCATTACAGTCAGTCCGTGGAAAAAAGTCGTCACCCCCGATAGCACGCATACCCCCGAAAGTGGCGATCCGCCCCCGGTGGAACCCAGCGCTTCCTTGCGCGCCGCGAGCAAGCTCGATCTCATCGCCGAACTGAAACCCCAAGAACGCGTGAAGCGCCAAATAAGCTTTGACCTGGCCAATGGCGCCGCCGATCCCTTGCCACCGCGAATCCAATACAAGGAAGCGTTCCAGATCGAGTTTGATGCCCCCTAACGCCCCCCCTCACCATGATCCGTTCTCTTCGACTGAAAAATCTGGCCCTCGTGGATGACCTGCTCTGGGAGCTCGGTCCCGGCTTTAATATCCTCACCGGCGAAACTGGTGCCGGTAAATCCATCCTCATCGACGGCCTCAACCTTCTCCTCGGCGAACGCGCCGACAAGACCCTCATCCGCACGGGCGAACAGGCCTGCACCGTGGAAGCCGACTTTGCCATCGACGACAAACGGCTGGCCCGCGAGATCAATGCCGTGCTCGATGAAATCGGCGCTGAACCCTGCGAGGATCACACCCTCCTGCTCAAACGCACCTTCACGGCCACCGGCACCAACAAGCAATTTGCCAATGGCAGCGCCGTGACGCTCCAGGGCCTCAAGAAACTCGGCGACCTGCTCGTCGACGTTCACGGCCCGCACGATCACCAATCACTGCTCCTGCCCCAACGTCAAACGGCTGTACTCGACGCCTATGGCAAACTCACCTCCCCACTCGAAGCCGTCCAGTCCGCTTGGGATTGCCTCCGCCAGATCCGACAGAAACGCGAATCCCTGCAGCTCGACGAAGCCACCCGTGCGCAGAAAGTGGATCTCCTTTCCTTCCAAGTCAAAGAAATCGAAGGAGCCCAACTCAAACCGGGCGATGATGAAACCGTCGAGCGCGATTACAAAATCGCCAGCAATGCCCGTCAACTCATCGAACTGGCCAGCACCATCACCGGCATTCTCAGCGAATCCGAAGACTCCGTTCTCTCCCAACTCGCCCACGTGGAGCGCTCCCTCGCCGCGTGGCAGAAGATCGATAGCAGCCTCGAAGAAACCGCCGCACTGAACCGCTCCGCGATCGCCCAGTTGCAGGAACTCGCCGCCAGCGTCACCGAACGCATTGACAGCGTCGACGCCGACAGCGGCACGCTCAACCAATTGGAAGAGCGCCTCAACCTCATCCAGAAGCTCAAGAAGAAATACGGACCCACCCTCGCCGAGGTCATCAGCCACGGCGAACGCGCCGCGGAGGAACTCGCCAGCCTGCAATCCAGCGACGAGACACTGGCCAAGCTCGCGGCCGAAGAAGTCGCCGCCCAAAAAGCCTTCGACAGCGCCGCCCAAAAACTGAGCACCGCCCGGCAAAAAGCCGCCGCGCCGCTCGGCGACAAAATTCAAAAGGAACTGCGCGGCTTGGGCTTTTCCAAAGCCCTCTTCCGCATCGACGTCACCACGCTCACCGAAGCGGGACGGGATGGCCTCGATCGTATCGAATTTATTTTTGCCCCCAATGTCGGCGAAGAACCGCGGCCACTCCGCGCCATCGCTTCCAGCGGTGAAATGGCCCGCGTGATGCTGGCCATCAAAACCACCCTCGCCGAAGTCGATGAGGTCCCCGTGCTCATCTTCGATGAAATCGACGCCAACGTCGGCGGCGAAACCGCCACCCAGGTCGGCAAGAAACTGCGCGGCCTCGGCAACTCACATCAAGTGCTCTGCATCACCCATCTCCCGCAAGTCTCCGCGCAAGGACAGCAACATTTCGCCGTCGCCAAGAGCGTGCGCCAGAACCGTTCCGTGACGGAACTGACCCGCCTGACCGACAAGGAACGCATCAAGGAAATCGCCCGCATGCTGGGCGGTCAAACCACCAAATCCCTCGCCCTCGCCGAAAGCCTCCTCCAACAAGGTGAGTGAGCCTGTTCGCATTTGAGACGATTGCGACGCAAGACAAAGCACACACCCCGGCGCTGCAAGCGGCGGGGTGTGTGGTGTCATTAGAGCCTTTTTCATCTAGATTGTCGCAACGCTAAGACTCTTCAAGCAACTCAGCCGATCCTTCGACAAGCTCAGGATGACGGCTTGGGGTAGTAACCTCAAATCGTAGCGAAGAGTTCTGGTGAGAGCGGAAAGTTACCGCCAGACATTACTTTCATTCCACGCCATCCTGAGCTTGTCGAAGGATCGGCTGGGATGGTTTGGAATGCGACAATCAACTTGAAATCTGCTCTAGGATAAATACACCGCACCTTCCACCCGATTCTTCGCGGACGCTCAGAATGACAGCGAGGAGGCATTTACACTCCAGACGTCATTCTGAGCGTCCGCGAAGAATCGGGTGGAAGGTGCGGTTTTCCCTTTTGTAGCGAACCTTGCTGACAGGACTCTAATTCGTAAATTCGTTTTCGAACTTCTCGCTGCGATCCCGTGCGGGAGCGGAAAAATCCGGGGCATTCTTCGGCGAGCCTTCGCCCTGACCGAGCTTGCTGGGCCCTCTCGAACTCAAATCGCGCACCAGTTTGCGACTGCCCTGCACCAATTCCTCCAAGAGGGTGACGACATGATTCAGCTCCATCGATTGAGCGTTTAATTCTTCCGCCGCGGCCGCTGTTTCCTCGGCACTGGCCGCATTGCTTTGCGTCACCTTATCCATTTGGCTGAGGGCGATGCTCACCTGACTAATACCCGCACTCTGTTCCTTGCTCGCCGTCGAAATTTCCGCGATCACTTCATCCACCTGCGATGCCTTGCTCACAATGGCTTCCAAGCTCACGCTGACCTGTTGCGCGGACTTGTTCATGTTAGCCAAGTCCTCCGCCACCTTTTGCGTGACCTCCATGCCCTTGCGACTGCTATTGCTCGATTCCTTGATGATGCGCGCGGTCTGCTTCGCGGCGTCGGCGCTGCGTTGCGCCAAGGCGCGCACCTCGTCAGCCACCACGGCAAAACCCGCTCCCGCCTCACCCGCGCGGGCGGCCTCCACCGCGGCGTTGATCGAAAGAATATTCGTCTGGAAGGCAATCTCATCGATCGTCTTCATGATCTGGGTGATCTCACCACTGGAGGATTCGATCTTGTCCATCGCGACGCGAAGCTGTTCGGAAGACTGGCTCACCGCCTTCATCGCTTCACTCATCGTTTCAATATCGCCTGACGCCTTGCGGGCGGCCTGGCTGGCTCCTTCGGCCAGATCCTTTGCGCTCGCCGAATTTTCCGCATTACGCTTGGTCATGCTGGTCATTTCCTCCATCGACGCGCTGGTCTGCTCCAGGGAGGCCGCCTGTTCGCTCGATCCGGACGCGAGCAATTGACTCGCCGAGGATACTTGATTCGAAGCCGCCACCGTCTCGCGGCTGCAGGAACCCAGGTTCTCGCAAATCTCACTCACCTCGCGGGAAATCCGGCTCGCAATGAAGTAGAAACAACCCGCGGCGACGAGCGAAGAAATCAACACCAGCATGATCTGGAACTGGATCGAACGTCCGATCAACGCATTGACATGGTAGACAGATCCCATGTACTCATCCTCATAGGCGCTCACGCCAATGACCCAATCCCATTGCGGGAAATAGGTGAAGTAGGCGATCTTCATGCGCGGAGCCGTCTCCCCGCTATTCTGCCACGGGTAGTACTGCGATCCGACTTCGCCCGACTTCAGCGTTACCGCTTTATCGATGATCTCCTTGATAAAGAGAGTGCCCGACGAATCCTTGGCGCCGTAAATATTCTCGCCGTCACGTTTTCCCTGGAAGGAGAGGACATACTTCCCCTTTGCTTCTCCCTTGGCATTGATGACGAAGATATATCCGCTCTTGCCAATCTTGCGCGCCATCATCGACTCCCGCAATTGCGTGGACGCCGTTTTCTCCGGCACCCCCACATAGAGAATGCCGATGATCTTCCCGTCCGGATCCGCCAGGGGCTTGTAAGCGGCCAGATACCATTGATCCACCACAAAAGCGCGGCCCACAAAGGTCTCGCCCTTGAGCACCTTCGCAATGACCGGATTCGGCGTACCATCCGGATTCAACGCTGGAATATATGTCCCAATGGCGCGTTTCCCGTCAGCCTTCACCACGCTCGTCGCCACCCGGAGCATGTCGCCCTTGTCATTCATCCGCTGAAAAATGGTCGCCGTGTCTCCCGTCACCCGATGGACTTCATCCACCACCGGCACATTGACCGCCGTGTCTTCCACCTGCCCGAGCCAACTCTCCTTAAGATAAACCTTGGGCAACGTCACCTGCGTCGAACTTTTGTCGAATTGATTGACCGCCGTCCAGCTCACCGTTTCGCCAGATATCATGTGAATCGGGCCGGACCGTTTGAGTTCCGTTTCTGCCATGGAGAGGATCTTCTCCAGCTCTTCATTGAGAAGCTTGTAGGCAACTTTTGCCTGGTCCTCCACCGACTGCGCGAGATGAGAGTAATCGTCCGAGCTGAGCTTCAGCACAGACGCCGTGACATTCGTTTTGATTCCGGTCAGTTGATTCCACGTGACCAAGGCCGCTAGCAGTACCGGTATGATTGTGATCAGAATGCCGGTGCTAATTAATCTAAACTTTAAACTGCTTTTCTTCATAATCCCTCATGACCGAACGCCATTCCCTGTTTACCGGCTAGTATAGCCGTAAAAATAGTTACGTTGGCTTACGTAACTCCCTATGTAATGCGTTCGACACAATTGCCGCTTAGCTTAGTAAAAAGCGACGAATCTGAAGGGAAATTCACCATCCCGGTGATGAAAAAAAAGACCGTGAGGAATTTCTCCCTCACGGTCTTTTTGCGGACAACTCTAGGATTAAGACTTATTCAGCCTTTTTCTTGGTCGTCTTCTTGGCGGGCTTTTCCGCAGCGGCTTCCGTCGCGGGAGTCTCCGTCTTGGCTTCGGCCTTCGCGTCCACCTTGGCCACAGGGGCTTCGATGACGACGTCGGTCCACTCGATGAACGCCTCGAGGGCGGCATCCGTGGTGCGGTGACCGAGCTTGATAATGCGGGTGTAACCGCCCTTGCGTTCCTGGAACTTGGGAGCGATTTCCTTGAAGAGCTTGCTTACCGCACTCTCATTGCCCAGCTTGGCAATGGCGAGACGGCGGTGGTGCAACGTCCCCTTCTTGCCGAGAGTAACGATCTTCTCAGCGAGAGGGCGGACTGCCTTGGCCTTGGCCAGGGTGGTCTTGATGCGGTTATGTTGGATGAGGCTGACGACAAGGTTGGCCAGCAGCGACTCACGATGTTTGGTCGTGCGTCCGAGCTTGCGAATTTTAACGAGGTGACGCATACAGGGATTATTCCGGTTTTACTTCGGCGGGAATGTCGAGCAGGTTGGTGTCGAATTTCATACCGAGGGACAGGCCGAGTTGTTGCAGCTTGTCCTTGATTTCGTTGAGCGACTTCTTGCCGAAGTTGCGATATTTGAGCATCTCCGCCTCGGTCTTCATGGCGAGCTGTCCCACCGTGGTGATGTTGGCGTTGTTCAAGCAGTTGGCCGCGCGGACCGACAACTCGATTTCGTTGACACTCATGTTCAAAAGCTTCTTGAGCTTGGTGTTCTCCTGGCTGACGGCCGGAGCGGCTTCCTCGAATTCGATCGGTTCCTTGTCAAAGTTGACAAAGATGTCGAGGTGATGGCGAAGGATCGCCGAGGATTGCAGAAGCGCTTCGTCCGGGGTCAGGCGACCGTCCGTCCACATTTCGAGGACGAGCTTGTCGTAATCCGTGCGCTGGCCGACGCGGGTGTTTTCCACCGTGTACTTGACCTTGCGCACCGGGGAGAACAGCGAGTCGATCGGGATGACGCCGATGGACTGTTCCGGGCCCTTGTTGTGTTCGGCGCTGCAGTAGCCGCGGCCGACACGCACCTGGAACTCGGCTTCGAAGCGCTGCTTCTTGTCGAGGGTGCAAATCAGTTGATCGGGGTTGAGCACTTCCACGCCGGTGTCGAGCTTGATGTCGCCAGCGGTCACGGCGCCTTCCTTGTTCACATTCAGGAACAAGGTGCGGGGTTCGCGGTTGGGAAGCTTGAAGAGGATCTTCTTGAGATTGAGAACGATGTCGGTGACGTCTTCCACGACGCCCGGCAGCGTGGCAAATTCATGCTGCGCGCCTTCGATCTTTACATTGATGATCGCCGCGCCTTCCAGCGAGGAAAGCAGTACGCGACGCAGGGAATTACCCATGGTGTGGCCGTAACCGGCCTCGAACGGTTCCGCCACGAACTTGGCGTAAGTGGGGGTGGCGCTCGCCTCGTCTTTTTGGAGACGATTCGGCATTTCGAAACGACCTAAACGAATTGGCATTTTTCTCCTTCGATCGGGTTACCCTGATTCGGCCGCCTAGCCGACTTCGGACCAACGATCATTTTTTGGTATCTCTTGGTTGCAACCAGCGATCGATACCAGATCACCGGCTGTGGTTAAAATCATCTGCCGTTTAAACACCGCAAGGCGCTTGCGGGAAGCGCCTTGTTTCGGGTGCCTAAAGTCAGGCAATCGGCTTATCGGGAATACAATTCGACGATGAGCTGTTCGTTGACGATCGGCGCAATCTCTTCGCGGGTCGGAATACGCTTCACTTCACCCTTGAAGTTTTCCTTGTCCTGCAGCAGCCAATCCGGGATCGGGGCAATCTGCGTGGCATCAAGGCCCTTCGTGGCCAAGGCGCGGGACACGGCCGCTTCGCGGATGGTGATGATATCTCCCACCTTCACGTTGTAGCTGGCGATGGTGACCTTCCTGCCGTTAACGCGAACGTGGCCGTGACCGACCATCTGACGCGCACCGCGGCGGGAATTGTTGAAGCCCAGGCGAAACACCACGTTATCGAGGCGGGTTTCGAGGAGTTGGAGGAGCTTTTCGCCCGTGATGCCACGACCGCGCAAGGCGATCTCAAAGTAGCGGCGGAACTGACGCTCGAGAATACCGTACATGAGGCGGAGCTTCTGCTTTTCGCCCAACGCCACGGCGTATTCGGATTGCTTGCGGCGGCCCTTGTCGCCATGAACTCCCGGAGGATAGTTCTTGCGTTCGAGGGCTTTGGAGGGACCAAAAAGCGGGACACCGTAGCGGCGGCTCTTCTTTGTGCGGGGACCAGTATAACGTGCCATAGGATCGAGTAGTAAGGATTGAGTGGATTACACGCGGCGTTGTTTGCGCGGGCGGCAACCGTTGTGCGGGACGGGCGTGACGTCGGTGATCGAAGTCACTTCGAGGCCGATGGCCTGCAGGGCACGGATGGCCGATTCACGACCGGTGCCGGGACCCTTGACCTTGACGGAAACTTCCTTGAGCCCGTGGCCCATGGCCTGGCGGGAAGCGTCCTGCGCGACAACCTGGGCGACGTAAGCGGTCGACTTCTTCGAACCGCGGAAGCCGCACTTGCCGGCGCTCGACCAACCGATGACGTTGCCGTTCAAGTCGGTGATCGTAACCAAGGTGTTATTGAAGGTGGCCAGGATATTGGCGATACCCACGGTGATGTTCTTGCTGCCCTTGGCTTTTACAATCTTGGGCTTCTCCATGTCGTTCGGATCGAGCGACAGGCTGGTGGAGATCGCGTCGGCCGGCTTAACTTCGGCGGCGGCGGGCGCTTTCTTCGCTTCAGGCTTTTCGGCCTTGGGCGCTTTAGCGGGTTTAACTGCGGGTTTCTCGTCTGCCATAGAAATGTCTCGTTTACTAATTAATGATAGGATGCGTCAGCCTATGCGTTGTTATTTGGCTGCCTTCGCATCTTTGCTGCGTTGGACGCCGACGGTCTTGCGCGGTCCCTTGCGGGTACGGGCATTCGTGCCAGTGCGCTGACCGCGGACAGGGAGGCCGCGACGATGGCGGATGCCACGGTAGCAGTTGATCGCCTGCAGGCGCTTCAGATTCTGTTGGAGTTCGCGGCGAAGATCGCCTTCGATGACAAACTTGTTTTCCTGGATAACCTGAATGATGCGGTTCAATTGCTGATCGGTCAGCTCTTTAGCGCGAACGTTGGGGTCGATTTCGGCCTGCTCGAGAACGAGCTTGGCGCGGGCCGGTCCGATGCCATAGATATAAGGCAGGGAGGCTTCGATCCGTTTGTCACCGGGGATATCAATACCGAGAAGACGTGGCATATGCGTGTATTACGTGGATTAGCCCTGACGCTGTTTCAAGCGCGGGTTCTTTTTGTTGATGATATAAACGCGCCCCTTGCGTCGAACTACCTGGCAGTCCGCGGTGCGGCGTTTTACTGAAGCTCGTACTTTCATAATTTCTTCTTTTCCGTTACTTTTTCACTGCGTCGCAATATCCGGCCACGACTCAGGTCGTAAGGGCTGAATTCTACAACAACTTTGTCGCCTGGCAAGACCTGAATGAAGTTTAATCGCATCTCGCTCGACAACCGCGCAATCACGCGGTGCCCGTTGGCCATCGCCACGCGGTAATTCAAGCTCGGCAGCGCTTCTACAACGCTTCCTACGACTTCGATTCTGTCGTCCCCAGGCATGTCAAAATTTCCGGTTCGTCCTCCGTTATTAATACTGTGTGCTCTACGTGGCAGGACGGCTTTCCATCCGTCGTCACCACTGTCCATCCATCGGCCAGAATCTTCACCTCGGGTCGCCCCAGGTTCACCATCGGCTCGATACAAATCGTCATTCCGGCCTTCAGTTTTGCACCCGTCCCCGCGCGGCCGTAATTCGGCACCTGCGGTTCCTCGTGCAACTGGCGTCCAACGCCATGACCGACAAATTCTCTCACCACCGAGTAGCCGCGCTTCACCACGTACTGCTCGATCGCCGCTGAAATATCGTGCACCCGGTTTCCCGCGCGCGCCTGGGCAATGCCCACCATCAGCGACTCTTCCGACGCGACCAACATCTTGGCCACCGCCGGATTAATCTCTCCCACGGGGACCGTGATCGCCGAGTCCGAGACCCAGCCGTTCAAGATCAGACCCGCGTCAATCTTCACCACATCGCCATACTGAATGCGACGCGATCCGCCGATGCCGTGCACGACTTCCTCGTTCACCGACACGCAGATATTCCCCGGGAATCCGCGATAATTCAAAAACGGACTCTTGCCACCCTTGGCCTTGATCAGTTCGCCCGCCCGCACATCTATCTCGCGCGTCGTAACGCCCGGCTGTGCCATACCGCGAAGCTCGTCAAGAATCGACCGAAGCGCATGCCCACTTTGGCGCATGTGTTCGATTTCAGCTGCATTCTTGATCGGGATCACGGAACGGGAGGTCATTTCGGGTTATGGAAGCAACGAGATGACCACCGCAGCCAGGATCAAAGTGGCTACGCCGATATAAATCCAAATCATGTGGCCATCGTCCAAGGACTGGCCCTGCGCGCCGACGCCGCCCATCGAAGTGCGACCGCGGATGCGACCCTTCTTCAGGAATCCATCATAATGGCGCTGCAGCAAATAGGTCTCCATCTGGCGCATCGTGTCGAGCATGACGCCAACCATGATCAGCAGGCTGGTGCCGCCGAAGAACTGCGCGGTGATATAGGGAATTCCGAGCGTCTGGGTCGCCAGCATGGGCAGGACCGCCAGAACCGTCAGGAACACCGCACCCGCGAGCGTCAAACGAGTCATGGTAAAATCGAGGAAATCAGCCGTCGGCTGACCGGGACGCACGCCGGGGACAAAGCCACCGTGCTTCTTCAGGTCGTCCGCAATCTGGATCGGATTGAACTGCGTCGCCACCCAGAAATACGAGAAGAACAAAATCATCATCGTATACAAAATGTAGTGCGTGACACCGCTGTTCAGCTCATGCGCCAGATCATTCACCCACGCCGACTGCGGGAAAAGGAATCCCAGAATCATCGAGGGGAACACCAAAATGGACTGCGCGAAAATGATCGGCATGACGCCGGCGTAATTCACCTTCAACGGCAGGAAAGACGTCTGGCCGCCGTACACCTTGTTCCCACGAACCTGTTTGGCGTACTGCACCGGAATCTTGCGCATCGCTTGGGTGATGGCAATCGTGCCCGCGATGACCGCGAAGACAAACGCCAGCAAGACCACGAGCACCAACGGGCTGACCCCTTCGCCACCGGCCGTCGGGAACACCTTCTGGAAACCCTGCACCAAGGCGGCGGGCAGGCGGGCGACGATACCGACGGTGATGACCATGGAGATACCATTGCCGATACCCTTGTCAGTAATCTGTTCGCCGAGCCACATCAGGAGCATGGTTCCCGCCGTGAGGCTCATGACACAAATAAAACGGAACGTCCAACCGGTATCGGGCACCAATTTCAAACCGAGCGTGGCTTCCACCTGCTCAATGCCGCTCAGCAGCGGGATGCGACCGGGATGTTCAAAACCCACCGCGAACAGGTAGCCCTGGAAAAGGCAAAGCGCGATGGTGAAAATACGGGTGTACTGATTGATCTTCTGGCGGCCACCCTCTTCGCGAGCCATCTTGCCGATGCTCGGAATAACGGCGGTCAACAGCTGCATCATGATCGACGCGCTGATGTAGGGCATGATCCCCAGCGAGAAGATGGCGCAATTTTCCAGAGCGCCACCGCTGAAGATATTGAACAGGCCGATGACATTACCGGCCGACGACTGATCGACGACCGTCTTGAAGAACTCGGCTAGAACCGCCGTGTTGACACCGGGGCAAGGGATCGCAGCACCAATACGCACGATGATGATCATCGCCAGCGTGAAAATCACACGCTGACGAAGTTCGGGAATCTTAAACGAGTTGGTAAATGCCGATAGCATGAGCTGGTCCGCTTGCGCGCCCTTTCAATCCCAGGTTACAACTTATTTCTTGGCGGCCCGTGCAGCTTCGATGGTGGCAATGCGCGATCCGCGAGCCGGAGCGGGATGCAGCTTGAGCGGCACGATTTCGATCGTACCACCGGCCTTCTCCACCTTCTCGCGGGCACTGGCGCTGAGCGCGTGAACCTTGAGCGAAAGCTTCTTGGTGATGTCGCCACCGCCGAGAATCTTGACGCCCGCCCACTTGCCGTCAACGAGGCCGGCCTTGCGCAGGACGGCTTCATCGATCACGCCCGTGACGTCCAGCTTCTCCAGCGAGGAGAGATTCACGGGAGCGTAGTCGATCGTGAAGGCGGTGTTATTAAAGCCGCGCTTCGGGATACGACGGATGAGGGGCATCTGGCCGCCTTCAAATCCAAGACGGAGGCTGCCGCCGGAACGGGCTTTCTGACCTTTGTGGCCCTTGCCGCTGGTTTTACCATGGCCGGAGCTTTCGCCGCAACCGAGCCGCTTGACGCGGTGAGTCGATCCGGGACGGGGCTTGAGAGTGTGAAGACGCATAATCGTATTTCCTTACCTAGATAATTTAATTGGCAGCTGCAGCAACGGCCGGAGCCTTGACCTTGATGGCCTTGCCACGCAGCTTGAAGATGGCTTCACGCTGGCGCAGTTGGCTCAACGCATGCAGCGTCGCCTTCACCACGTTCGCGGGATTGCCGGAACCGAGAGACTTGGCCAGGACGTCCTTGACGCCAGCCGCTTCCACCACGGCGCGAACGCCGCCACCGGCGATGATGCCGGTACCGGGAGAAGCCGGACGCAACAGCACGCGGCCGCCGCCGAATTCACCGATCACTTCGTGAGGAATCGTCGCGCCCTTGAGGGAGACGGGTTCCAAATGCTTGCGCGCAGCGTCAGTCGCCTTGCGGATCGCTTCGGAAACTTCGTTCGCCTTGCCGAAACCAACTCCGACCTGACCCTTGCGGTCGCCGCAAACGATCAAAGCGCTGAAGCTGAAACGACGGCCACCCTTGACCACCTTGGCGCATCGGTTGATGTACACAACCTTCTCCACCATGTCGCCCTTGTCGCCATCATTCTGGTTACGGTCATTGCGACCACGGCGTTGACCGCCACGGCGCTGTCCACCGCCACCACCGCGATTGTCGCGGTGACCGCCATGGGCCGGAGCACCAGGCTTGGCCGCTGCTGCCGCTACGGGCGCAGCCGGGGTTGCCGCAGGAGCGGGAACGTTCACTTCGGGGGCGTTATTTTCAGAAGCCATAATTAAAACTCCAATCCGCCCGACCGAGCTGCGTCGGCGAGGGCTTTGACTTTGCCGTGGTAGGTAAAGCCACCACGATCAAAGACTACTTTGCTGATTTTCTGGGCCTTGGCGCGTTCGGCGACCAATTTACCGATCTCTTCGGCACCCTTGACGTTCGGGCGCAGCTTCGAGGCGGCGAGGCCTTTTTCCGTCGTCGACACACTCACCAGCGTCTTGCCGGCGTTGTCGTCGATGACCTGGGCGCGGATGTGCTGCCCGGAGAAATTCACGCTCAGGCGCGGACGCTCGGCGGTTCCAGAAACCTTGTTGCGGATACGCACGTGCGTGCGTTCGCGCTTCGCTTTGTTAGTTAAAATAGCCATAGTCGTTTACTTGCTCTGGGCAGTCTTGCCTTCCTTGCGGATGATGTGCTCACCGGCGTAACGGACACCCTTGCCCTTATACGGTTCCGGCGGATAGTAAGCGCGAATGTCTGCGGAGACGGCGCCAACCTTTTGCTTGTCGGAACCTTCAACCAGGATATTGGTCGCATCGGTCACGGTGATCTTGATGTCAGCCGGGATCTCGTAGTTGATCGGGTGGGAAAACCCGAGATTCAACACAAGCACCTTGCCCTGAACGGCGGCTTTGAAACCGACGCCCTGAATCTCGAGCTTCTTGCTGAAACCCTGATCGGCACCAGTGATGTAGTTCGCCAACAAGCTGCGGGACAAACCGTGGAGCGCTTTGCTCTGACGGGTGCCACCGTCATTGCTGACGAGAAGGTTCTTGTTCTCCAGGCGGGCGCTGATGGTCGCAGGCAGCGTATGGGCTGCCTTGCCCTTCGGGCCTTCGATCTTCACGGTCGAGCCTTCGATGGCGACCTTGACTTTGTCTGGAATGGTGATGGGACGCTGTCCAATGCGTGACATAACTTTATATTAGTAGATGCTGAGCAGCAATTCGCCGCCGAGCCTGCGTTTCTTCGCTTCATGACCGGCCAGGACACCCTGGGAGGTCGACACAACCGACACGCCCATGCCGCCCAAAATATTCGGGATGTTATCGGCATTCACGTAACGGCGCAAACCCGGCTTGCTCAGGCGGGTGATGCTGACAATGGCGCGGCTTTTGCCGTTGCCCTTGAGCACAACCTTGAGCTGCGGTTTGGCTTTGTTTTCCGAAAGCACTTCCACATCGGAAACATAGCCTTCCCGTTTCAGGATGTGGGCTACGTCGCTCTTCATGCGGGAGTAGTTCGTGACTACTTCCGACTTGGCGCTACGGGAAGCGTTACGGAGGGTGGTGAGAAAATCGCCTAAAGGATCAGTCTGCATATCGGTTACCAGCTGGCTTTCGTCACACCGGGGATTTCACCGCGCAGCGCCAGTTCGCGGAACTGGATACGGCTGACGCCAAATTTGCGCATGAAAGCGCGACGGCGGCCCGAGAGGCTGCAGCGGTTGTACTTGCGTGAAGAGAACTTCGGCGTCTTCTTCTGTTTAACAATCCAGGTGGTCTTGGCCATAACTTACTTATTTTTGGAGTTTGCGGTCGGAGAACGGCATGCCCAAGAGGGTCAGCAATTCCTTCGCTTCTTCGTTTGTCCGGGCGCTGGTGACGATGGTCACGTCAAAGCCCAAATTGCGTTTGATTTTTTCGAGCTCGATTTCCGGGAAAATCGACTGGTCTTTCACACCGAGCGTGTAGCTGCCACGGCCATCAAAGGCGCGGGGAGACACACCGCGGAAATCGCGGATGCGCGGCAAAGCCGTGCGGATCAGGCGTTCCAAGAACTCATACATGGTCCGACCACGCAGAGTCACCTTGCAACCGATTTCCTGATTCTCGCGAAGCTTGAAATTGGCGATGCTCTTGGTCGAAACCGTCTTGATCGGCTTTTGGCCGGTGATGGATTGCACGTCGTGGACGGCATCTTCCACCGCCACCTTCACGTCTTGCGCCGAGCCGACGCAGCAGTTCACGACGACTTTTTCAATCTTCGGGACCTGGTTGACGTTCTTGTAACCGCGGTTCTTTACCAGAGCCGGGATCACCTGTTCCACGTATTCTTTGTGCAGAGTAGCAGTTGCACTCATAGTCGTACCTATTATTTCTTGGCCGCTTGCGCGCCGCCGTTGTTCTTACGAGCGTCGTAGCTTTCGGCCAGCATCACATTGCTGATCGGCAGCGAACCTTCGCGTTCAATGATTCCACCCTGGGGGTTGTCCTGGGACTTGCGTTGCGCCTTCTTGATGAGGTTCACGCCCTCAATCAGAACGCGGCTCTTCGCCCGCAGGACTTCGAGGACCTTGCCCCGCTTGCCGCGCTGCGTTCCAGCAATCACCACCACCACGTCGTTCTTCTTGACGTGGAATTTTTTCTGGGGTTCCAAAAGTGTGTTCTTAGCCATATGTACCGTTTCCTTGTCGCGCGCTTACACCACTTCCGGGGCGAGCGAAATGATCTTCATGAAATTCTTATCGCGCAATTCGCGGGCCACCGGTCCAAAGATGCGGGTGCCGCGGGGATTGAGATCCTTGTCGATGATGACAACCGCGTTGTTATCAAACCGCACATAGGAACCGTCATTACGGCGGATCGGCTGGCGGGAGCGCACGACGACGCAACGCACCACTTCACTCTTCTTCACCGTACCATCGGGAGCGGCTTCCTTCACGTTGGCCGTGATGACATCGCCGACGCGGGCGTAAAGCGTTTTCTTCCCAATCACACCGATCATCGTCGCGCGACGCGCGCCGGTGTTATCGGCAACATCCACCCAAGAACGAATCTGGATCATAGCTGTATCTTTTCCTGCTTAGGCTTAGTGCTTGAGCACGCTTACCAGTTCCCAACGTTTCAGTTTGCTCAAGGGACGGGTCTCACGGATCTTCACCGTGTCGCCGGTCTTGGCTTCGCCCTTTTCATCGTGGGCGTAAAATTTCTTCGTAACCTTGACGATCTTCTTGAAGCGAGGGTGCGGCACGCGGCGTTCCACCTTCACCACAATGGTCTTCGTCATCTTGTCGGAGACCACTTCGCCGACGCGCTCTTTGACCACCGCTTTGGATTCCGTGGCTGTCTGGGTAGCTTCGCTCATATACTATTTCTTCTTTTCCGTTTTGGCAGCGGCCTTCGGGGCGCGGCTGGTCACTTTCAAGTTGAGGCGGCGTTCGCTCACAACCGTTTCGATCTTCGCCACGGTCTTGCGCAGGTCGTTCATGCGGCTCGGCTTTTCGAGCTGTCCGGTCTGCTGCTGCAAACGCAGGTTAAAATATTCCTGGCGCGCTTCGGCCTTCTTGGCCGCGAGTTCCGCGTCGTTCAAACCTCTCACATCGCTAATCTTCATCTTAGAACCTTCCTGCACGGGTGATGAAACGGGTGCGCAGCGCCAACTTCGTGGCGGCCAGACGCAGGGATTCCCGCGCCACGGCTTCCGGCAGACCGTCGAGTTCAAATAAAATGTTTCCGGGCTTTACCACGGCCACCCAATACTCGGGCTGACCTTTACCTTTACCCATTCGGGTTTCCGGGGGACGCGCCGTCACCGACTTGTCGGGGAAAATGCGGATCCACAGCTTGCCCTTGCGCTTCATGTTGCGGGTGAGCGCGACACGAGCGGCTTCGATCTGGATGTTCGTAATCCAGCCGCGTTCGAGCGTCTGCAGCGCGAAAGCGCCGAAGTCAATGTTTACGTTGCGGGAGGCAAAGCCTTTGCGGCTGCCGCGCTGCGTCTTGCGATATTTAACGCGTTTGGGGAGAAGAGGCATAATCTCGTACCGTTTCTTGGTTCAAATGTTGAGTGTTAGGCCTGCACCGGGGCTTCGTCCTTGCGGCAGATCCAGACTTTGATGCCGATCTTGCCGGCGACCGTCATCGCTTCGGCAAAGCCGTAGTCGATGTTGGCGCGCAACGTGTGGAGAGGCACGCGACCCTGACGGGTCTCTTCCGTGCGGGCGATTTCCGCGCCACCGAGGCGGCCGGAGCAACGAACGCGGATACCATCGGCACCCATGTCCATCGTCGTCTGCACGGTCTTCTTCATCGCGCGGCGGAAAGAGATACGGCGCTCGATCTGGAGGGCGATATTCTCCGCCACCAGCTGCGCGTCGAGTTCCGGATTCTTGATTTCCTTCACGTCGATCAGAACTTCGCGTTCCTTCGAGGTGAGGGCGCGAATCTCGTCCTTCAACTTGTCGAGTTCCGAAGCCTTGCGGCCGATCACCACGCCCGGGCGGGCGGTGTGGATGTTCACGCGAACGCGGTTGGACGCGCGCTCGATGGTCACCTTGGAGACGGCGGCGCCTTCCAGCTTCTTCTTGATGAACTTGCGGATCATCGCGTCCTCATAGAGGAACACGGGGAAATCTTTTTTGGAGGCATACCACATCGAACGCCAGTTGCGGTTGACGGCGACGCGGAAACCAATCGGGTTAACTTTTTGTCCCATAAATTTAGCTCTTAGCTCTAGGCGATTGAACGCTTAGCTCTTAGCCTCCGGTTTGGCGGCTTCGGTCTTGGCGGCCTTCTTGGCTTTCTTTTCCTGTTTCACTTCTTGTTCGATGAGAATGATCTTGATGTGGGCCGTGCGCTTGCGGATCGGGCCGGCGCTGCCGCGCGCCTTGGGCTGGAACCGTTTGAACGTCGGGCCTTCACCCACGACCGCTTCCTTGATGAAGAGGTTCTGCGCCTTCAGGTGATTGTTGTTCTCGGCGTTGGCGATGGCGGTAGCCAGGGTCTTGCTGACGAGCCGCGCCGCCTTCTTCGGCGAAAAGCGTACCACGTCCAGAGCCAGCAAAGCTGACATTCCCTGGATTTCCCGCGTCACTTCCCGCGCCTTAAAGGCGGAAATGCGCGCAAATCTTGTAATTGCTTTCACTTCCATAATCAGTCCAACTCTTCTCGTTTTTTCTTTTCTCTCTCACGCGGGCAACTTCAGGCTGCCCGTTGTTTCTGGCGGCGTCTATTTTTCCGCTGCCACGGCGACTCGGTCGCCCACTTTTAAATTCGTTTTATCGACCGATGACAGGTCCACCAGCGCCGCGCTCAACTGCTCGCGTACGATGACCACCATCAACCGTCCGATCACTTTCTCATTGCGGATGACCCAAAATGGCATCCCTTCCTTCACCCCCTGGCTCTTACCCAGGTTGATGACGACGGTCTTCAATTCACCATTAAGGTCGACGATCTTACCATCTTTGAGCGAGGTGCCAATAGGAATCGATCCCTGGCCTCTCCCCTCGAGCACACTTTTCGCCATTCGCACGGCGACTTCGTACTCGGCCCGCTTCTGCGGGTTGAGCTGCTGCGCGTCGCGAATCAGGTCTTCGCTGGCCGCCAACAGAATCTCCAGAGCCTTCGCGCTTTCGCGCCGCTTTTGCTCGCACTGGTAGGCCTCTTTGACCGCTGCCAGCACTCGCTCCTGCAACCGCTTTTCGTCCGCCGTCAGGGCATCCACCCCGAGGGCTTCGTAACGCAGCCGCTGCTCTTGATAAAGCTGCCGGAAGAAATCCGCCTCGGCGTTGGCCAATGCGACGCTTTCCGTCAACTGCTCGATCGTCTTCAACAGTTCCTCCCGCGAGTCTTTCACCCGCAGGACTGTCTCCGCTTTTCCATCCTTCAAAGAACGATTCGTCGGCGTCTCAGCGCCAACCGGACCAAGCACCAGGCTCAGCCCGAAAAATCCAACCAGCCAAATACGTCTACTACTTGGCAGCCTTTTCAGTGTGCTGTCCATGCTTGCGGAACGTACGGGTCGGCGAAAATTCGCCCAACCGATGTCCCACCATGTTTTCCGTCACGAACACCGAATTGAAAATCTTGCCGTTGTGCACCAGGAAGGTGTGTCCGACAAAGTCCGGGGTGATCAGGGAACGCCGGGACCAGGTTTTGATCGGCTTCTTCGCCGTCGCGGCGGTCATCGCCTCGATCTTGCGCATCAGGTGATCATCAACAAACGGACCTTTTTTTAAGCTTCTGCCCATAACTCAATCTCTTTTTTCAGTAAGCCGGTTAGCTCTTCTTTTTGCGGCGTTGCACGATGAATTTGTTCGAAGGCTTGTACTTCGGACGAGTCTTCAAGCCCTTGGCCAACTGGCCCCACGGCGACACAGGATGCTGACGTCCGCCACCACCCTTGCTCTTGCCCTGACCGCCACCATTCGGGTGGTCAATCGGGTTCATCACCATACCGCGAACCGTCGGACGGCGTCCGAGCCAACGGCTGCGACCGGCTTTGCCGAGCGAAACGTTTTCGTGTTCAATGTTGCCGATCTGGCCGATCGTCGCATAGCACTTGCCGTAGAGCTTGCGGATTTCACCGGAGGGCAGGCGGACCTGCGCATAACCGGCGTCGACCGACATGATCGTCGCGTTGCCGCCCGCAGTGCGGACGAGCTGGCCGCCACGGCCGGGCATCATTTCAATATTGTGAATCGGCGCGCTCAGCGGAATCAATTCCAGCGGGAGCGAATTACCGATCTCGGGTTCGGCCTTGGGACCGCTCTCGACCGTCGCGCCCACCTTCAGCCCGAGGGGGGCGATGATGTAGCGGCGTTCGTTGTCGGTGTACTTCACCAGGGCGATGTACGACGTGCGGGCCGGATCGTATTCGATCGTCTCGACGACGGCTTTGACGCCATGCTTGTTACGCTTGAAATCGATGATGCGATAGCGCTGCTTGTGACCGCCGCCGATGTGGCGCGAGGTCAAGCGACCGTGATTGTTACGACCACCGCTTTTGTAGAGGCGCTCGGTCAAGGGCGCGTACGGTTTGGATGTCGTGACTTCATCGAAGCTCGACAGTTCCGTAAACCGTTGGGACGGCGTCAGGGGGCGAAATTTTTTAAGTGCCATATGCTTGTGCTCCAGTGTCTTTAGACGAGTTCAATCTTCTCGCCAGCCTTCAGGGTGACAATGGCCTTCTTCCAATCGGGCCGCTTGCCGAAATGAGCGGTTTTTTCCCGCTTGACCTTGCCGCCAACCTGCAACGTGTTGACGCTGACAACGTCCTTCTTGAAGAGCGTCTTGACGGCGTACTTGATTTCCTGCTTGGTCGCATCAACCGCCACCTTGAAGGTGTACTGGTTGTGCTTCTCGCTCAACGCCGTGCTCTTTTCGGTGACGCGGGTCGTCTTGATGATCAAAAATGGGTCGCGCATAGTATTCCTTTTAGTCCTGCAAACGCTCGGAGAGTTTCGCGAGGGCTCCTTCAGTCACGAGCACCTTGTCGTAGCGGAGCAATTGCTCGGCGTTGACATGGGCACCGGTGGTGGTTTCGATCCGGGGATTATTCCGGGCCGCGAGATAAACATTCTGATCCGCCGTCTCGAGAACGAGCAACGCGGTGTCGTTCTTGCCGACGATCGGGCTGAGCGTCTTGATCAACTCGGCCGTCTTGGCTTTCGCCAGGGTGGGCGCTTGGATCACGAACACTTCGCCGTCGATCACGCGAGCGCTCAGAACCTTGCGGAGAGCGAGCTGCTTGACCTTTTTCGGGGTCTTCTTGGAATAGTCGCGCGGGTGCGGTCCGAAGACCACGCCACCGCCACGCCACACGGGCGAGGAGGCATAACCGGAACGGGCGTTACCCGTTCCTTTTTGGCGCCACGGCTTTTTGCCGGAACGGTTGACCGTCGCCTTGGTCAGGGTCGAGTGCGTTCCCGCACGGCGATTCGCCTGATAGGCCACAACGGTTTCCTGCACCGCTTGGGTGCCGATCCCGTTGGAGATCAATTCCACCTTAAGTTTGCTGGCGGCGTCGGCCGCGGAAAGAGGAGTCGCTTTCATGTGATCTTATTTCTTGGCCTTGGAAGCCTTCATCGGGTTCTGCGGCTTGGAGTCTTGGACCTGAACCACCTTGGGCTGGCCCTTGATCGCGGTGCGAACCACCACGTAGCTGCCGGCGGCGCCGGGGACCGCTCCGCTGACGAGCAAGACGTTGTCAGCTTCGCGAACCTGCACCACGCGCAAGTTCTGGACCGTCACGCGCTCGTCACCCATGTGACCGGGCATGCCGTGATTCTTGTAAATGCGACCAGGAGTGGAACGTTCGCCGATGGCGCCGTTACGACGGTGCGTTTTGCTACCGTGCGCGGCTCCCTGACCGGCGAAGTTGTGCTTCTTCATGACGCCCTGGAAACCTTTACCCTTGGAGATGCCGATGACATCAACCAATTGTCCGGCCTGGAAGCGGGTGACGGTGATTTGATCACCGACCTTGGCTTCGTCGCCGTTGGTGCGGAATTCGCGGACGAACTTCTTGGGGGCTGCGCCCGCCTTCTTGAAGTGTCCGGCTTCCGGCTTGGAAACGCGCTTTTCAGTCGTGTCGAAGGCGCCGAGCTGGACGGAAGTATAACCTTCCTTCTCCTGGCCCTTGACCTGAAGAACGCTGTTGGGTTCCGCCAGAATGACGGTGACCGGCGTGATCACGCCCGTGCCGTCGTAGACGCGGGTCATCCCGATTTTTTGACCTAAAATGCCGATGCTCATATCTCGTTACAGTTAAAGTTGCCCGTACGGGACTAGATCTTGATGGTGATATCCACGCCTGCAGGCAGGTTCAGCTTCTTCAGTTCGTCCACGGTTTTCGCCGTCGGCTGAAGAATGTCGATGAGCCGCTTGTGCGTGCGCATCTCAAACTGATCCATGCTCTTTTTATCCACGTGCGGGGAACGGTTGACCGTGTAGCGCTCGATTTTCGTCGGGAGCGGGATGGGACCCGCCACCGTGGAACCGGTGCGCGAAGCGGTTTCTGCGATTTCCGTCGCTGCCCGATCGAGCAAGCGGTAATCAAAACCTTTCAAACGAATGCGTATGCGTGTGTCTGCCATAGACTATGCTTTCTTTTTGTCGCCTTTTTTGTCGACGATCTGCGCGACAATCTGCGCAGGCACCTGTTCAAAGTGCGACGGCTCCATCGTATAGGCCGCACGGCCCTTGGACATGGAACGGATCGTATTGACGTAACCGAACATTTCCGACAGCGGAACTTCCGCGTGGACGAGTGAAGTCTTGTGCTTCGCCTCAACATTCATGATCTTGCCGCGGCGGCGGTTCAAGTCGCCGAGGATGTCGCCCTGATATTCATCAGGCGTCGACACTTCGACCTTCATCATCGGTTCCAACAGAATCGGGCTCGCCTTCTTCATCGCGTCCTGCACGGCGAAAATGGCCGCCATCTTGAACGCGAGTTCGTTGGAGTCGACTTCGTGGTAGGAACCATCCAAAATATTGACCGTAACGTCGATGACCTGGGAGCCGTTGACGACGCCGTTGAGCAGCGCTTCTTCAACACCCTTTTTACAAGGTCCGATGTATTCCTTGGGAATATTACCACCGACAACCTTGCTCTCAATGACGATACCCTTGCCGCGCTCGTTCGGGATGATTTCGAGAATGACGTGACCGTACTGACCACGACCACCCGACTGCTTGACGAGCTTGCCTTCGCCACCGGACGACTTCGTGACGGTTTCGCGATAGGCGATCTGAGGCGCGCCGGCGTTGGTTTCCACATTGAATTCGCGGCGCAAACGGTCGCAAATAATGTCGAGGTGAAGTTCACCCATGCCCGCAATAATGGTCTGGCCGGTCTCTTCGTTGGATTTCACCACAAGAGTCGGATCTTCTTCGACCAAGCGGCCGAGGCTTTCGCCCATCTTTTCACGGTCGCCCTTGGTCTTCGGCTCGATGGCCATGGAAATGACCGGCTCGGGGAAGGACGGCGGTTCGAGAATCACGTCGAAATCTTCGATGCAAAGCGTGTCGCCCGTCTTCACGTCCTTGATGCCCACGATCGCGGCGATGTCGCCAGCGTACACGGTATCGAGTTCTTCGCGCTTGTCGGCCTGGATCTGCACCAAACGGGAGATACGGTCGCGCTTGCGCGTGCGGGGATTGTAGACGGTCGTGCCCTTGTTGAGCATGCCCGAGTAAACACGGAAGAATACGAGCTTGCCGACGAACGGATCGCTCCAGAGCTTGAACGCGAGCGAACAGAACTTCGCGCTGTCGTCCGCAGGAACCGGAACCGGCTCGTGCGTGTCGGGATTCATACCCTTGGCCGGAGGAATGTCCAGCGGACCCGGGAGATAATCCACAACCGCGTCGAGGAGGAACTGCACGCCCTTGTTCTTGAAGGCGGAGCCACCGACGACGGGGATAAATTCATTGGCGATCGTGAGGCGGCGGATGCCTTCCTTCAATTGCTTGGAGGTCGGAACCTTTTCCTCGAGGAACATCATGCCGATTTCCTCATCCTTGTCCGCCACGGCTTCAATCAGGTCCTTGAGGGCCTGTTCCGCCATCGGCTTCAAGTCGGCCGGAATTTCTTCCAGCGCGTACGTCGAACCGATCACGTCGTTGTCGGAATAGACAACCGCACGTTGATTCACGACGTCGATCTGTCCCTTGAGCTGATCTTCCGCACCGAGCGGGATCAAAACGGGCCAGGCATTCGCGCCGAGCTTGTCGCGCATTTCATGCACAACATTGTTAAAATTGGCACCAGTACGGTCCATCTTGTTGACGAACGCGATACGGGGAACGCCGTACTTGTTGGCCTGACGCCAGACGGTTTCCGATTGGGGTTGAACGCCACCCACACCGCAGAACACGGCAATGGCACCGTCCAAGACGCGGAGCGAACGCTCCACTTCGGCCGTGAAATCCACGTGACCGGGAGTGTCGATAATGTTAACGCGAAACTTCTGACCCTCGTACAGCTTGACGATGTGGTCTTCCTTGCGCTCGGGCCAGAAACAGGTCGTGGCGGCAGAGGTGATCGTGATACCACGCTCGCGCTCCTGCTCCATCCAGTCCGTGACGGTCGTGCCTTCATGCACTTCACCGATCTTGTGGACCGCACCCGTGTAGAAAAGAACGCGCTCGGTGAGCGTGGTCTTACCCGCGTCGATGTGCGCCGCAATACCAATATTGCGGGTACGCTCCATCGGATAGGGGCGCTTGAGGTTGTTGGGGTTCGTCGACATATAAAAAATCAGTTAAAAATTAGAAACGGAAGTGAGCAAACGCACGATTGGCCTGCGCCATCTTGTGCACGTCGTCACGCTTCTTGACGGAGCTGCCTTGACCGGTCGAGGCTTCCTTGATTTCGGAGGCCAACGCCTTGCGGAGGGCAACGCCCTTGCGCTTGGAGGCGTAACCGACGAGCCAGCGCATCGCGAGAGCGAGCTGACGTTCGTGCGGCACTTCCATCGGAACCTGATAGGTGGCACCACCGACGCGGCGGGACTTGACTTCGAGGCGGGGCTTCACGTTCTCGAGCGCCTTCGTCAGCACGTCGAGCGGATTACCGTCCTTGTTCGTCTCATTGACATCATCAATCGCACCGTAAACGATACGTTGAGCAGTCGATTTTTTACCCTGCTGCATAACAGCATTGATCAAGCGAGCAACGACAGGGGACTCGTACTTCGCGTCCGGGATCATGCTGCGCTTTTCGGCATTGCGGCGTCTGGCCATAGTCTTGTGAAATTAAGGGTTAAGGAGTTGCTAAATTATTTCTTGGCAGCCGCGGCAGCGCCCGCCTTGGGCTTCTTCACGCCGTACTTACTACGAGAAACGTTACGAGTGAGCTTGTTCGTGTTGCTCGGGCCCGCAGCACCGAGAGCGTCCAACGTACCGCGAACGATGTGGTAACGAACACCGGGCAAATCCTTCACACGACCGCCGCGCACGAGAACAATCGAGTGCTCCTGCAAGTTGTGACCTTCACCCGGGATGTAGGCAATGACTTCCTGACCGTTGGTCAAGCGAACCTTCGCCACCTTACGCAAGGCGGAATTCGGCTTCTTCGGCGTGCGGGTCATGACCTGCACACAGACGCCACGACGTTGGGGGGCACCCTTCAACGCGGGGGACTTCGTTTTCACAGTCACCTTACGGCGACCTTTTCTCACCAATTGGTTAATGGTAGGCATTGCCTGTTGTTCCTATTAAAATCTATCTATTTCTGGTTTCCCGCCCTGCCAGCATTCGAGGAAATAAAAACACGCCATTTTCATGGTGGCGTGCTTTCCTTGAAGCTCGCATGGAGGACGATCTTTCGACCGTCACACGCATCCTTCCTATTACTCCGTCCGACGAGACATTGACTCAGTCCGACAGGGCGCTAGTTCGCGCGGGATGGGCAGGATCGCAGAATCTCTCATGCGTGCAAGCTTTTTTTGCGAAATTTTTACAGGGCGTTTCGAGACGCCCCATAAACAAAACTGTTCGCACCCCAGGCACGCCTGCACTTCTCCTTATGACGCCCCGGAAAGCTTCCGCAGCACCGCCGGAAAGAGCTGGTGTTCCGCGACCTGAATGCGCGCGTGGAGCGATTCCGCCGTATCTCCCGGCAGCACTGGCACTTCGCTCTGGGCAATGATTTCCCCCTCGTCGACTCCGGCATTCACATAATGCACGGTGCAACCAGCCTTCGATTCTCCCGCCTCGAGCGCTTGCTTCCACGCTTCGAGCCCTTTGAATTTCGGCAGGAGCGACGGATGGATATTGATAATGCGATTCGGGTAGGCGTCGAGCAGCGGAGCCTTGACCACACGCATATAGCCCGCGAGCACAACCCATTCGACGTCATGCGCTTTGAGAATGGAAACGAGCTTCTCTTCGATCTCCGGCTCGAGCTTGGTCTTGAACTTGCTCACGGGCAACGCCTCGGCAGCGAGACCGAATTTCCGCGCATGCTCCAAAATCGGGGCCTCGGGCTTGTCGCTGATCACAACTTCAATCGTGGCGTTGAGCGTCCCGGCGAGAATCGCCTCCTGAATCGAAACAAAATTACTCCCGCGACCGGAACCGAGCACTCCCAACTTCAATGGCTTCATGCCTGTTTTTTATCAGGAAGTCTCGAACCCGCCAAGACAGCAGATTTGATCTGGAACTCAGGAAATCAAGAAAGGGAGCAACTGAGATTCTCTCGATCTGCGAAATCAGGTGGCTACGAACCACGGTCCGCGAGCTTTCGCCCCGCCGAAACCACCGGTTTCGGCTACAACGCTACCGCGACGGGTGAACTCCACGATAGAACTCCGGGTGTAGCCGAAGCCGGTGGCTTCGGCGGGCGCAAGCTCTTCGACAGGGAATCTCAGCCGCACCGAACTCAGATCAGAATCACTTCTTCGGCTTCGCATTGATCCGACTCGCAATATTGAGACAAACCTACTTCGCCTCCACCACCGACGCCTGCACGAGCAGAAACACAAACTCCGGAGGTTTGACGCCCTTGGTTTCAACGTTCCCCGGCGCGAGTTGAATCCAGAGCGTTTTCCCCAGCCGCACAAAACAGCTCAGGTCGGCCCGGCGCACATTGAAGAGGGGTTGCGCGATTCGGTTCATCGCCTCGTAATCCGTCGACCCATCCACGGCGCTTTCGATCCGATCCGACAACTTGCGATACGCGACCAGCGAGCCAAGTTCATAGCGCAACTTCAGATCGATCGCCTTCCCGTCGGCGGTGAGTGTCGGCGTCGCTTCGAAGCTCAGGCCCAACGGTCGCGTCTCGTAATCGCCGGGAGTAGACACCCCCGGTTCGCCGGCCTTGGGTGTGAACGTCGTCGGATACCGAAATGATCTCCCGATTCGCAGGCTCGCCTTCGCTCCAGAGGCCGCTCGCACTGAGGGCGAAACAACCACATCCAATTTCGGCGTCGCCTCCACCGCTTTCCAGAGAGCTTCCATCGATTCCTGTCCCAGCATCCCCAAAATCCCCGCGTTCGGTGTCTTCAAAGCTTGATCCAAAACAACCACCGGTACGAGCCCCGGATTCGGCGCATGTTTCGCGACAAACTCCTGCACTTGCTCGCGGGTCATCTCAAAGAGCCGAATCCGCATCTCGATCTTCGGACCATCACCCTTACCTTCTTCGATGCGATTTTCGACCGGACCCATTTGCGCCAGCGCCGAACTCACCCACGCCAGACTCAAGATTCCTGCCAATTTAAAGACTCTTATCCACTTCCCACCCCGCATAAGTTTCCCCTCCCCTTGATTGATTTATGCTGTCTGCGTCGACTTCGCATTAATCCGACCGGCCATATTCAAAAACAGACGCTTCACGGGCGTGGGGAAGAGCTCCAGGAAGAGCGCGCCGAGCCGGACTTGGAGCCCCGGAATCACGCGGACCTTCCCCTTCTTCACGCCCCGGAGCGCTTCGCGAACGACCTGTTCGGCGGAGACATAGAGCGCCTTGACCGGACCGAATTTGCGGCCGGAATTGGCGCGGGTGGCGACGTCGCCGAATTCGGTGGCGACCGGTCCGGGACACAGGGCGGTGATCGTGACGCCGTGGGGCCGCACTTCGATGGCGAGCGCCTCGGTAAAGCTGTTCACATACGCCTTGGTCGCAGCGTAGACCGCAAAGGTGGGCAGTGGCAGGAAACCGGCCGTGGAAGCAACATTGAGCACCGCGCCGGACTTACGCTGGATCATGCCGGGCAACAGCGCATGCGTGAGGGCCGTGAGCGCTTCCATATTCACTCGCAGCATCGACTGCACGCGGCTCCACTCGGAGGTCTCAAACGTACCGAGATCGCCGAGCCCCGCATTGTTCACCAGAAAATCGACCGCGAGTTCCTTCGTCTTCAATTCGGCGAGCAACACCTCGACCGCCGCCGGATCGTTCAGGTCATGCACGAAGGTGAACACGCGCAATTTCGGATTCGTGAGGGTCAACTCCTCCTTGAGCACATCCAGCCGTTCCAGTCGCCGGGCGACAAGAACCAGCGTCCCGGCTTCGGGAGCCATCTGGCGCGCGAATTCCGCGCCGAGCCCTGCCGAGGCCCCCGTGATCAAGGCCGTGTAACCTGCCGATAGAGAGGTGCTGTACGACATAATCCGACAACTCTCCCGCAGAGCTTGCCAAGACGCAAAGGCATTTTTAGACGAAATTAACGGAATTTACGAAATGGGGGAAAAGACATTGATTCATCAGGAACTCAGGAAAGCAGGAATCTCTTTCAGAACCTCCGCCCGACTTTCTTGATTTCCTGATGAAAAAAACCGTTTGCTTGAATTTCGTAAATTCCGTTAATTTCGTCTAAAATCCCCCTCCGTCACTTCACGAAGCGCATGTGTACCGCGTGGATGACCGTATCGCCCACGACGAGGTCGGAGATCACGACCAGCTTCGAACCGCTCTTCACCAAGCCCAGCTTCTTCAGCTTTTCCTCAGCGGAGAACACGTTCAGCTCCACATCGCGATCGAACTTCATCTGGATCGGACGCACGCCGTAGTTCAAGCACAGCTTCTGCATCACGCGCTCGCTCTGCGTGAAAGCGAACACCTTCGAGAACGTCGGGCGCAGACCCGCCGCGATCGAGGCCAGATAACCCTTCTGCGTGAAAACGCAAATACCGTCCGCGCGCGTTTCGTTCGCGAGCTGCACCGCCGAGCGGGCCAGTCGTTCCGTGTCGTCGAAAAGATTGATCGATTCGCTGAACTGCCCCGGACCGCTGCGCTCGATGCGCGTCGCCACCCGGTCCAGCACCTCGACGCATTCGCGCGGGTACTTGCCCACCGTCGTCTCGCCGGAAAGCATGATCGCGTCCGCCTGCTCGAACACCGCGTTCGCGATGTCGGTGATTTCCGCCCGGGTCGGCATCGGGTTCTGAATCATGCTCTCGAGCATGTGCGTCGCCACGATGACCGGCTTCACCTGCTGCACGCAGGTCTTCACAATGCGCCGCTGCACGATGGGGAGTTCCTCGTAGGGAATCTCAATGCCCAGATCGCCGCGCGCCACCATGATGCCGTCTGCCGCGTCGATGATCTCCTGCAAATTGCGCACCGCCGATTGATCCTCAATCTTCGCGATGATCTTCGCATCGGACTGATGCGTCTGCAGCACCTGCCGCAAGAGCTGCACGTCGTTCGCCTCGCGGACGAAAGAGAGCGCAAAGAAATCGACTCCGCATTCCACGCCCACGGCCACATCGGCCAGATCCTTCTCGGTCAGCGCGGGCAAATTCACCTTCACACCGGGGAGATTGATATGGCGGCGGCTGCCGAGTTCACCCGGGGTCAACACTTCGCAATGGAGTTGATTCTCCTCCTTGCTGAGCACACGCATGCGGATCACGCCGTTGTCGAGCAACACCACATCGCCCACGCTGATGTCGTCCACCAGATCGTCGTAATTCACGTCGACCGAATGCTGCTCCTCGCTCATCGCGCCGCGCACCGTGAAGGTGAACCGGTCGCCGGGAACGAGATACAATTTCGTCGGCAAATCCCCCGTGCGGATGGCCGGTCCCTGCGTATCCATCAGGATGCCCACCGGCATATTCAAATCGTTGCTGGTCTTGCGAATGCGGGCCACCACCTCGCGGACCCAGTCGTGCCGCCCGTGCGACATGTTCAAACGGAAAATATTCACCCCGGTCTTGATGAGGACGGCGAGCATCTCGGCGGAATCGCTGGCCGGGCCGAGCGTGGCAACAATTTTGGTCTTACGCATGTTATTTAAAATCCTAATGGTTAAATTTTGCTATAAGTTCTAAGCATGTTGCGCGCCAATACACTCAACATTAACTAATAATCAGTCAACGGCTTTACCGGACAAATCACAAGAGAAAACTCTGTCCGTCGCCCACAATTAACGCACCATTACCATTATCGGCAGAATGGCCCCTAAACCTGATCTTGGCCTACTTCGCGCATAGCTCGATCACGGCGAATTCCAGTGTCCGCACCTTATCTGCCGTACCGCCAATGATATGCCGATAGGCCCGGTGCAACACGTCGATGGCCCGGAACCACGCTTTCGCCGGTTTGTGCGAGGACTTGGAGACCACGTTCCCGAGATTAAAGGTACTGATCGGCTCGCCTGACTTCTTCTTCGGCAAGATCGCCTCGCCCGCGGCGGTGAGTTCGACATTGGTGAAATTTCCGCGCTTGGAGACCTTCATCAGCCCCTGCTCCTTCAGCATCCCGCCGAGCGCCGCGAGCCGGATCTGACCGGACAACATGATCAGCAGGCCCACTTCGGACTCATCCTGCGCGAGCAATTGACTCAGCAGATAGGTCGCCGCCCGCGCGTCGCCCATCAGCACCGCGTCGCAGAAATCCCAGATCAAGACATCGCGCTTGCCGCCAACCATGATCTGCACATCCTCGCGCCGCACCGTCGCGCCGGGACCGCCCAGATAGCACAGCAGCTTTTCGATCTCCACCCCGAGCGCCCCGGTATTATAGCCGAGCGACGCAAAGAGCCGGTCCACCGCGCCTTCCCCCGGTTTCAACCCCGCCTGAATGAGCTGATCCTCGATCAACTGCAACATCTCCCGTTCGCCGCCCTTGCGCACATCGGGCAGATCGAAGTGGGAGGTCTCCGCCATCTTCAACAGTTCCTTGTTGAACGACTTCCCCTTGTGCAGGGCGAGCGCGCTAATGAGAACGGTCACGGATTCGCCATCCGCCTTTTCCAGATCGCCCAGCAAGGCGTGGAGCGCATCCTTCACCGTGGCGCTACGGCCGACAACGCCCTCATCGAGAAAATTCACATTCTTCCACCACACCAGCTTGCCGCCGCCGAAGAACGGTAGCGTGAGAATCGCCGCCCGCAGCTCATCGATCTTGGCCACCGCCTCGTCGACCGTGTCCACGCGCGCGTCGATCACTTCCACGTTCATCGGATCGGAAGGCTGCAACGCCTCGCTGCGCGCCATCGCATTCTTCTTCACCGCCGCCTCGTCACTGCCCGCGATGAGGAGGATGCCTTTGGTCTTGCTTGGGGTTGCCATACTGGTTTGAATACCGCCTATGGAACATCTCTGGGCCCCTTGGCGCAACTCTTATGTTACTCAAAAAAGTCCGCCCGACGCGGAGCTGTTCGCCAAGATCGGCCAAAGCACCGACGACGCCACGAATCACGTCCTCGCCCGCTCCAAGAGCTGCTTCGCCGTCCTCAACGCTTTTCCCTACAATGCCGGGCATCTCATGATCGTCCCCTACCGCCAGCTCTCGCAGCTCGAGGAACTCAGCGACGACGAATGGCTCGACCTCATCGGCCTGCTCAAAAAGATGAAAGCCGCCCTCACCGAAGTCATGCACCCCCACGGATTCAACGTCGGCTTCAACCTCGGCTCCGCCGCCGGGGCCGGCATCGTCTCCCACCTCCATCTCCACCTCGTTCCCCGCTGGAACAACGACGCCAACTTCATGGCCACCACCGCCGGAACCCGCATCCACCCCAACGACCTCGACGGTATCTGGAAGCAGCTCACCGCCGTGCTGTAACGGCGCAGAAAATGGGAGAGAATGGCACGAAGAAGATTTTCCCCAATCTATCGGCGATTGCTCGTCTGGAACGGAGTGATCCAAGCCATTTTCCTTTTCTTTGGTGGCCTGATGTTGGATGGCGGTTTTTTCGCGCAAATCTGCTTTTACTCCGGTTGCGCTTTTTGGGCTGCCGCCTTGTTGATCATGGTCCGCCGCCCTCTCCATCCCACCCGCAGCGACATCCTCTATTTTCGTATCGGCCTGCCCCTCATTTCATTCGCCGACATGTTTATTCTCCCCTACCTTTGGCATCTGCGAGGGGTGCTTTAGGAATTACGGGAACCGTCGATAGCGAGGGTTTTCTGTAGGGCGGTTCGGTGAACCGCCGCGGCGGCACGCAGTGCCGCCCTACAACGCAGAAACCTCCATCGACCAAGAGAGCATTTAATCCGCCGCTACTGAGAACCTAGAACTTCTTTTGTCGCCTCCAGCGTCGATGCGAACCGATCCTTCGACAAGCTCAGGATGACGGGTTGGGAAAGCAACCTCAAATCGTAGCGATGAGTTCGAGACGAGGGCGGACGTTTACTCCGGACATTACTTTCATTCCACGTCATCCTGAGCTTGTCGAAGGATCGGCTTGGGAGTTTCCTGATCTGTCAAAATGCGACAGATTAAGCGGAGTCAGATTTCGTACCGAAAACTTTTTTTTGCCGCCTCGCGGCAAAAATATCGCACACGTAGCTCACCTAGCAAACCTAACGCAAACGTCTTTTCGCGATTTATGGTTCAATACGAGGCATGCGCAGGTTCCCCTCTGAAATCTCAAATTTGAAATGTGAAATCTCCCGCCGCAAATCCTCCAGATGTCGCGATTCCCTTCGTCACCCACCGCGACACCCAACAGAGTCGGTCGATCTTTGTAGCGCTTTGTCGACGCTCTTTATTTTTCGCGCCGCTTCCCGCACTCTGCCCGCGCTTTACGCGGGCGATTTGACGCGCTCAATCTCGGCACCGAGGGCGCGGAGCTTGACGTCGATCTGCTCGTAACCGCGATCGATATGGTACACGCGATTCACTTCGGTGCGGCCCTTGGCGACGAGTCCAGCGAGGACCAGTGCAGCCGAGGCACGCAGATCGGACGCCATGACGGGGGCGGCGCTGAGGCCGGGCACGCCCGTGATGATGGCAGTCGATCCTTCCAGATCCACCTTCGCGCCCATGCGCTTGAGTTCCGGCAAATGCATGAAGCGGTTCGGGAAAATCTTGTCGGTGATGACGCTGATACCGTCCGTCACGCTCATGAGGGCGCAGAGTTGCGCCTGCATGTCGGTGGGGAAACCGGGGTAGGTCTCCGTGACCACATCCAGCGACGCCATCTTGCGCGGCACGGTCGAGGTCACCCAGTCGGGGCCGACGCGAAATTGCGCGCCGCAGCTTTTCATGCGCTCGATGAAGTTATTGAGGTGGCCCGGTTCCATCTTTTCGACGGTGACCTCGCCCTTGGTAATCAGGGACGCGATCATGAAGGTGCCCGCTTCGATGCGGTCGGGAATGACGGTGTGCTCGACGCCGTGCAAGCCCTTGACGCCCTCGATCTCGATGCGGCGGGTGCCGTGGCCGCGAATCTTCGCGCCCATCTTGTTGAGGAATTCGGCGAGGTCCTTGACCTCCGGTTCGCACGCGGCGCCTTCGATGACGGTGGTGCCTTCGGCCAGCGTGGCAGCCATCATGACGTTATCGGTGCCGAGCACCGTGGAGCCGAATTTGCTGCCGAGATAAATTTCCACGCCGCGCAATTTGCTGGCGCGGGCGACGACGTTGCCGCCTTCGGTCGCGACCTGCGCGCCGAGCGCTTCCATGCCCTTCAAGTGAATATCGACGGGACGATCGCCGATGACGCAACCGCCGGGGAGCGAAATGATCGCTTCGCCACAACGGGCCAGCAGCGGGCCGAGCACGCAAATGGAGGCGCGCATCTTGCGGACGAGATCGTATGGCGCTTCCGCGTGGATCTTCTCCGCCTTCACCGTGACGGTGCCGTGTTCAAAGGTCACTTCGGACCCGAGGAACCGCAGGATGGCAAGCATGAAGCGGATATCGCTCAGGTCAGGCACGTTGTGAATCGTGCACTTTTCGGGCGTGAGCAGCGTGGCCGCGAGAATGGGGAGGGCGGAATTTTTCGAGCCGCTGATGGTGACGCGGCCTTTGAGCTTGTGGCCGCCGGTGACTACTAGTTTATCCATGATGTTGTGTGGTGCCGAGAAGGATGCGCTCGCGCGCGGTGAGATCCTTTTGCAGGAGGGTCACCTCGTATCCGTGGTTGGTTAAAACACTTTTCAAATGATCGGCCTGACCGTCACCAAATTCCAGCGCCAAATGTCGCGTGCGACCGGCGCTCTGGGCGATCAGGGTTGCGATAAGCTGCGTCCCGTCCGGCCCGCCGTCAAGCGCAAGCCGCGGCTCCTTCCGGACCTCGCGACTCAATCCCGCAATGTCGCCCGCCGGAATATAGGGGAGATTCGCCACGATGAGCTGCGCCTTCCCGTCCCATGCGGACAGGAGATCGCTCTGCTGAAAAGTGAGGTTGGCGAGACCCGCTCCGTTCTCGCGAGCCACGGCCAGCGCCGCCTCGGAAATATCGAGCGCGATGACAGGCACAGTGGGAAAACGACGCGCCAGCGAAACGGCCAGGATGCCGCTCCCGGTGCCGACATCGACGAGGGGCAGCGGGTCATCGGCCTTCACGAGCGGCACGATCGCTTCGAGCAGCATCTCGGTTTCAGGCCGGGGAATGAGAACATCGGGGGTGAGCTTGAACTTGTGGCCGTCGAACTCCTTGAAGCCGAGCAGATACTCGAGCGGGACGCCCTCGGCGCGTTGCTTCACCAGCGGACGCAGCTTCGCGAGGGTCGGCTCCTGAATATCCTCCTCGAAAGCGAGGTAGATCTGCATGCGCGTTTTCTCGAGGACATGGGCGAGGATCAATTCCATCGTGAGCCGGGCCGATTCCACACCGTGCCGCTCGAGGTAGGCCGTGCTGGTGTCTTTGAGTTCTAACAAACGCATGGGTGTAAGGGGCAGACGCTAGTACACTTCGAGGTAATTGCAAATTCAAACCCGCAGGAACCGAAGCTTCCAATGAAACAAGACTCAGAAGCTCCTCTAATATTCCGCAGTTGTTTTCCGATGAAACCCTGATACGATCACAGGCGCTTTGTTCGTGAAAACGAATCACGGCACTTGAAACCAACTTTACCAACCACCATCAGAAAGAGTCATCATGGCCTATCAAATCACCGAAAAGTGCGCGCAGTGCGGCACGTGCAAAGATCAATGTCCCCAGGAAGCCATCAGCGCGGGCGATGCGGGCAAGCCCTACAAGATTGATGCCGACCTCTGCGTCGATTGCGGCGCGTGCGAATCGTCCTGCCCCGAAGGCGCGATCATCGCCGGGTGAGCAACGTGACGTTGCATCCCGTAACGCTTCGCCCCGAGTGAGTCTCTCGGATGAAGCTTTACCTCTAAAAAAGGCGGTGCTCCGGCATCGCCTTTTTTGTACCGAGCCCTGATCACAGCAAACACTCAAACTCCTCGACCTTCCCACCCGATCCTTCGACAAGCTCAGGATGACGAGTTGGAAAAATATTCTCAAAGGTAACGAGGAGTTCTTGTGAGAGTAGAAGCTTACCCAAAACATTACTTTCATTCCACGTCATCCTGAGCTTGTCGAAGGATCGCTTGAGATCCCATGAGGATGCACTCACTTATTTGAAGACGGAAATCCATGTCCGTTGGCTCCGCCGTCACGCTGGTTGACTTTCGGCCAGAGCGCCCTTTGATTAGTAGCAATGCGTATCTCTCCCCGTTTTCTCGTCGGAGCGGCGATCGCCGTATTGAGCCTGCTGGCGGGGGCCTTCTTTTGGAACCGCGCGTTTCCCACTGCCGCCCTGCAATTTTCGATCACGGAAAACGCGGCGGAAGCCAAGTCGCGCGAGTTTTTGAAATCAACCGGCTATGACCTGAAGGGTTATCTCGCCGCCACGCAGTTCGGGGAGGACGGCACGGAGAAGAATTTCATCGAGAAAGAGTACGGCCTTCCCACGCTGGAAAAGAAGGTGCGCGAGGGAGTCAATGTCTGGTATTGGACGACACGCTTTTTCAAACCCGAGCAGGAAGAAGAAATCAGCGTGGCCTACGATCCGCAAGGCCACTTCGTCGGCTTATTCCACACGATCCCGGAGAATGCCAAGCGCCCGTTCATGACGCGCGATCAGGCGCGCGTGGTGGCGGAGGATTTCCTGAAACAGCATGTGCCGCAACATCCCTTTGCCAAGTTACGGTTGGTGGAGGATAGCTCGAAGAAGTTGCCGAATCGCACGGACTATTATTTCACGTGGGAACAGGACGATTTGCGCCTCGGCGATGCGACGTATCAACTTCACGCCACGGTGAAGGGCGACAAGGTCGGCAGCTTCAACGAGAACGTGAAAGTGCCAGAAGCGTGGATATTGAAATACCGCACGCAGCGTTCGACAAATGCGGTCTTCCAGCAAATCGCGCAATCGGCCTCGCTGCCGATCATGATCGGCATGGTGGTGCTATTCGTTTTGTACGTGAGCAAGCATCGCCTGCGCTGGCGCACCGCGATCCCGATCCGGTGGTTGATCCTCTTCGGCGTGGTGGAACTGGCGGCGACGTGGAATAACGTGCCGGACATTTACAGCAGTTATCCGACCACGGAGAAGTGGGGCAGCTATCTTTTCACGCAAGTCGGCACCAGCCTGATGGGAGCCATCGCCACGGTACTGAGCGTGTATTTACTCTCGCTCGTCGCGGACGCCATCTACCGCGAGCAGTTGCCGGATAAACTTTCCTTCGCTCGGGCATTGGGACGCAACAGCCTCTATCAACCGGAGACGGTGCGGGGTCTGGGCGTGGGCATTGTGCTGGCCTGCTTCGGCATCGGCTATGTCTGCACGTTCTACGTGGTGGCCAATCACTTTGGCGCGTGGTCACCGGTGGACGTCGATTATTCGAAAATCATTGGCGGCCCGATCCCGTGGATCAGCGGCATGCAGGTCGGCATCAGCGCAGCATGGACGGAGGAATTCACCTTCCGAATCGTCGGCATTCTCCTGTACTGGAAATTGCTGCGAGGGCGGTACAAGTGGATCGGGGTGATCGTGGCGTGTGCGACGTGGGCGTTCCTGCATAGCAATTACCCGCAGATGCCGGGTTACCTGCGCGGCTGCGAACTGACGGCGGAAGGCATTCTCTGGGGCGCAGTGATGATTCGCTTCGGCATCGTCGCGACATTGACGGGGCATTATCTCTACGACTGCTGGTTGAGCAGTTTCGTGGTGTTTCAATCCGCCGATCCGCTGAATCAATTCGGCGCGGTGCTGGTGAGTGTGTGGCCGATCCTGCTGTGGATGGTGGGCGTGCATTATCAGCGCACTGGCCAGCAACCGCCGCCAGCACCCGAAGAGGTCGACGAGATGCATCCGGTCACAGCCTCAGAGGAGCCGGCGTTGGCCTGGAATTTCCAACCACTTTCCCTGACCTCGGTCCAACGCGTGCTCTTTTTAATCACCGCCGTACTGACCCTGACCGCGCTCAAGGTAGGCGAACAGCCCTATCATCCCATGGACGATTACGGTCGCATTACGCTCTCCCGACAGCAGATCGCCAACGCGGCGGACAAAATCCTGCGCGAACGCGGACAGGATCCGTCCACCTACCACCGGCTCGTGAGCTTACGATCGAACTCGACTGCGGATGAATATCTGAGCGAACACGGCACGCCGGACGAAATCGCCGCGCTCTTCGAAACCGAGTGGCCCGATCTGGTCTGGAACATTCGCTATTTCCGCATTCGCCAGCAGGAGGAATTCAACCTCGTGCTCGACCACAACGGCAAGCTGGTGAAGTGGCGGCATACGCTGCCGCGCGAGTCCAATGGCGCCTCGTTGGAAAAAGCGGCCGCACTGGAACTCGCGAAGCATCATCTCGAGCAGGATTACGGCGTCGATTTCAACAATGAGAAGCTCGTGGAGGATCGCCTGACGCAACAGCTCCATCGCCGCGATTATTATTTCACTTGGGAACGCGAGGATTGGAATTGGGGCGACTCCCAACTGCGCACGCAAATCGCGGTTCAGGGCGACGAACCGGTCAATTTCACCCGCTACGTGAAAGTCCCCGATGAGTGGGACCGTGAGCAGGAGAAGAAATACGGTGGCTGGAAGGAAGCGATCCTCGGCCAAATCTCAAGCTGGAGTTCACTCGCCCTGGGCACGCTCGTGATCATCGCTTTTGTGATCCTGCTGCGGCGCGGCACCATTCCGTGGAAAGCCGGATTCCTGATCGGTCTCGCGCCGACAACACTGGTAATCATCGAGAAGTTGAATGCACTACCGTGGTTCTACTCCGGTTATTCCACCACCACGCCGCTCAATCACTACCTGCTGCAACGACTCGGCGGCGACGTGGTGAGCCTCATCTATACGTGGTTGAATTATGGCGCGCGGTTGAGCGTGGTACTCGGCTTGATGGTGTGGGCTTTCGGCTGGAAATTAAGCGATCTGCGCTGCCCGAAATTCGACTGGCCCACGCTGCGCCGCTCGCTGCCGGATTTCTTTGCCCTGCTGGTGTTGAGTCTCGCCCTGCTGTGGGTGACGAATTATTTCGAGACGTGGCTCACGTTCGTCACCGCCGAGAAACCAGATCTCTCGTTTGATTATCCCGCAGTCAATCGCGCCGTGCCGTGGCTCGGGGTGCTGATCGATGCGATCCAGTCCGGCTATGACACCGTACTGCGCTATGCGTTGATTGCCGCCGTGGCCGTGCTGATTCATCGACGCTGGCCGAGAGTGGTGTGGTCGCTCCTATTAATCTATCCGCTCTACTCGGCTCTGCATGCGGACACGGTAACGGAGTTCATCCGCTCGGCTGCCCTGAGCGAATTCCACTGGCTGCTGGCGATCTTCCTCGTCTGGAAACTCTGGCGTTTCGATGCCGCGCTGATTTTCGCCGTGATGACGCTGACGCATCTCCTGCCACAGATGGCACTCTTCGTGGAGAAGGGCGGACCGGCGTATGCAAGCCAGGCATGGCCACTCGGTATTGCCGCCGTGGTCATCGTCGTGCTCGCGTGGTGGCTGCGCTCCGCGACACCCGAACCTGCCGTGATGACAACCCTCACGGACGAAAATTCCAAACCGGCCTGAGGCGTTATGCCCAAAACCAAATTCGAACTCGCCCTCACCGTCGCACTGCTCGTGCTTATTGCGGGCTTGGTCTGGTGGAAATTTTTCAGCGACACACCGGAACAGAAATTCCTGAAGGAAATCCGCAAGGTCGTGGCGCAAGTCAATGACGGCGACTACGGCTCCGTGCAGGACAAGTTCTCCCCGGAATTCATCCGCTTCCTCGGCGAACAAAGTTTCAATTCGCAACAAATCGTGCTGATCGTGCGGCGGCTCGATCTCGAGCAAAAAGCGGTCTACTCGCAACACAAGCTGACCATTTTCGAGCCGGAGAAATTCGCCGAGGTGGAATTCATCCGCCAGACCGGCGAGGAAAAGTATCTCTTCACCCTGCCCTTCGTCTACCGCAAGGGGAGTTGGTGGATCACCGATCATTTCCAGTCCAACAAGACATGGGATTTCCCGAGCTTGTAACAGGCGTTCGGCTAGGACCGTAAACTCCCCTTCTCCGCGTCCGCCGGGCGAGTACCTTTTCTTATACTTCGCTTCTAGTCCTGTTGCCGGATTGACAAGCTGCCCGACAGGCGTAAATTAAACCAAGATAAAAAAGGTCTTTATTAATGAAAATTACCCAAGCTGGTGAATATGCCTTATTGGCGTTGATCCATCTGGCCAAGCAGCCGGAGGGTCGGCTCGTGATGATCGACGACATCAGCAAGGGCGAGCGCATTCCGAAGGGCTTTTTGGCTAAAATTCTCCAGAGTCTGGCCAAAGCAGGCCATATCCGCTCCCGGCAAGGCGCGCGCGGCGGTTTCGCCCTGGCGCGACCTCCGCAGGAAATCACCGTACTGGAGGTGATTGAGACCATTGAGGGCAAGATCGCTTTTCAGCGCTGCCTGGAAGAACCCGGCTGCGAACGCGCCGATTCGTGCACGCTTTGTGCTGTATTCTCGGAAGCCCAGAATCGGGTGACCGAAGTATTCAGCGAGATGACCCTGCAGGATTTGATGATGCCAAAGGAAGTCGCCTTGGCCAAGGTGCGCAAGATGCCGCATCAAGCCGTCCCCAGCCGGGCGGAATCCGTGGCGTCCATCGCCGATACCGTGGTCAGCCCGCCGAATGGCGCTACCATCTAGATAACCGCAACGCTTTTACACTTTAAAATCAAAACGATAAAAAACGAGGACACCCCAATGAGCGACCAAAAAGAATACACCCTGTATAACGACACCGTTATGGACCACTTCATGAACCCCCGCAACATGGGCGACCTGCCGGAAGCTGACGGCGTCGGCGAAGTTGGCGCGGCCGCGTGTGGCGACATCATGAAGATTTCCCTGAAAATCCGCGACGGCAAGATCGAGGACGCCCGCTTCAAGACCTTTGGCTGCGGATCGGCCATCGCTTCTTCCAGCATGGCGACCGAATTGATCAAGGGCCGCACGATTGATGAAATCAAAAACTTCTCGAACCAGGAAGTGGTCGACGCCCTCGGTGGTCTGCCCCCGGTGAAGATCCACTGTTCGGTTCTCGCCGAGGAAGCCCTCAAGGCGGCCATCGAAGATTACGAGAAGAAGAACGCTGCGGTCGCGAAATAAGCCGCGACCGGCTTTCCAGATCGATGGAACGGTCGGGGTGATAACATCCCGGCCCGCCGTGGCTCCTGCCTGAAATTGTAACCTCGTCCTCCCTTTTTCCCATGAAATCTGTTTATCTTGATCACCAAGCTTCGACTCCGCTCCTTCCGGAAGCGTTTGAGGCCATGCGCCCCTATTTCACCGAAGCCTTCGGCAGTCCGTCGAGCCTGCACCGCTTCGGCCTGCGCGTGCGCGATGGAGTCAAGACGGCGCGGGAGCAAATCGCGACGTTGATCAATGCGGAAAGCCCCGACGACATCATCTTCACTTCGGGTGGCACGGAATCGGCCAATCTCGCGATCAAGGGCTTCGCCGATGCGAACGAGCGCAAAGGTAATCACATTGTTCTCGCCGCGACGGAGCATCCGTCCGTTATCAACTCGATCGAGTACCTCGAAAAACATCACGGTTTCACCTCGACGAAAGTGCCCGTCAACGCAATCGGCCAGATCGATCCGGAAGCCATCCGCGCCGCGATCACGGACAAGACGATCCTCGTCAGCGTTCACCTCGTGAATCACGACATCGGCACGATTGAGCCGATCAAGGAAATCAGCAAGATCACGCAGGAAAAAGGCATCAGCCTCTTCGTCGATGCCGTGGCCGCCGCCGGTTGGCATCCGATCGATGTGCAGAGCCTCGGCTGCCAGCTTCTCTCCCTCTCCCCTCACCGCTTTTACGGCCCGAAAGGTGTCGGCGTGCTCTACCGCAGCCGCAAGGCGCGCGTCACGTCATTGATCCACGGCGGCGTGCAGGAAAACGGTCGCCGCGCGGGCACGGAAAACGTTCCCGCCATCATCGGCGCGGGCGTGGCTGCGGAAGTCGCCCTGCGCGACATGGGCGACCGCATCGCCCACGTCAGCCGCCTGCAAAAACGTCTCTATGATGGCATGATGTCGCGCATCAAATTCATCAAGCTCAACGGCCCCGTCCCCGGTCCGGATCGCATTTGCAATTCGCTCAACTGGAGCACCGAGTTCATCGAAGGCGAAGGCCAGCTTCTCCTGTTCGATCTCCACGGCATCGCCGTCGCGAGCGGTTCGAGCTGCGTCAGCAAATCGCTCAAAGTGTCGCACGTGCTCAGCGCCATCGGTCTCGATCACGCCCTCGCCCAAGGCAACATCATCATGAGCCTCGGCAAGGACAACACCGAGGAAGAGATCGATTACGTCGTCGAGACCTTCACCAAAATCGTCGATCGCCTGCGCACCATGTCGCCCATGTGGCAGGAGTTCCAGGAGCAGAAAATTGACTCTGTGATCTCGCCGACCGGCATTGGTCAGTCGTTCACTGAACGCGCCGCGAGCGTGTCCGGTAAGCCTGCCCACTAAAGGGCAGGTTTTCGGTTCGAGGTGTTCAGTTTTCAGTTGTCAGGAACGCACTCTCCGTTTGTAGTGAGAGACTCTGGCTGTTTCTGGTTGTCCTGATCACCTCGCTGACAACGCTTGGCAGGCTCTAACCGAAAACTGAAAACCCAGAACCGAAAACTTTCCCCATGCTCACCGAACCCCAAATTCTCGACACGCTCAAAACCGTCAAATACCCCGGCTTCAGCCGCGACATCGTCTCCTTCGGCCTGGTCAAAGGCATCAGCATTGACGGCAACAAGGTCGGCGTGCGCATCGCCATCACGACCGCCGACGCCAACATCCCCGAGGCGTTGCGCCAGAGTGTGGTTGCAGCCCTGAAAACAATTCCCGGCGTGACCCTCGCCGATGTGCATGTCGAAAGCAACGCACCGCTGCAAGCAGTCAGCCAAGCGGGTGGACTACCGCAAAACGAAATCCCCGGCGTGAAGCACATCATCGCTGTAGCCAGTGGCAAAGGCGGCGTCGGCAAATCGACCATCGCGGCCAATCTCGCCGTGGCGCTGCAACTGCAGGGTCAGCGCGTCGGACTGTGTGATTGCGATATTTACGGCCCGAGCGTCGCGCTCATGTTTGGCAGCAAAGAACGCCCGACCGGCACAGACGACGGCCAGATCATTCCAATTGTTGCGCACGGTGTGAAGTTGATGAGCATGGGCTTCCTCCTCGAAGATACCGCGGCCGCGATCTTGCGCGGACCCATGGTCACCCGTTATACGCAACAATTCCTCCGCTCCGTCGCTTGGGGCGAACTCGACTACTTGATATTGGACCTACCCCCCGGTACGGGTGACATTCAGTTGACGATCGTGCAGACCGTGGCCCTGTCGGGCGCCGTGATCGTGACCACCCCTCAGGAAGTCGCCCTGATCGATGCCCGCAAGGCGGCAACGATGTTCGAGAAGGTCAATGTTCCGGTCCTCGGCATTATCGAGAACATGAGCTATTTCCTCTGTCCGAGCGATGGCAAGCGTTACGATATCTTCGGCAGTTCGGGCGGTCAAAAGGAAGCCGAGCGACTCAAAGTCCCTCTTCTGGCTCAAGTGCCGATTGAAATACCAATTCGCGAATCGGGAGATGCCGGGAGGCCCATCGTATCACGCGATTTGCAAGCACTTAGTTCTCAACAGATTATAGAGGCCTCCAAAATTATTCTACGTAATACCAAAGGGGCGTGAATTAAGTACTTCTTATTATATTGACAATAGGGGCCGTGGGATATGTTATTGTAAGCACATGACGGACGCATCGAAGGAACCGGATAGTTTCTTCAAGAATTCTGCCCTGTATCAAGAATTCCTGGCGGAACGCGAAGAGATCCTCAAGCATAAGTGGATTGAAAGCGAAAAGGCCGGGATTGATATCGGGTTCGAGAAGGCTTTGTTGGACTGGATCGTAAAGCATCGCTCAGCTTGGCGGGCTTCGCGCAATCGTTTTGCCCAAATCCCGCTTTCCCAAGCGGCGGGTAAAACCCACAATTAGCGCGCCAGTGTCCTACACTCCTTCGACTTCCCCAGTGGATGGCGGTCGCGCCGTCCTTACCGAACAGGACATTCACCAGGCGCTCACCCGCATCAGTGCCGAGATCGCCCAGCGCAACCCCTCTCCCGCCAAACTGGCCCTCGTCGGTCTGCCGACCCGGGGCGTCACCCTCGCCCAACGCATTGCTGCCGAGTTGCACCAGTCCACCGGCATCCAGATCCCCGTCGGCCAGATCGATATCACCTTCCACCGCGACGACCTCGAACTGCGCCGCCCGATCCCGCATGTCACGGACGTCCCTTTCGACATCACCGACCGGGTGATCATCCTCGTCGATGACGTGCTCTATACCGGACGCAGCGTCCGGGCCGCTCTCAACGCCCTCAACGATCTGGGCCGCCCCGAGGCTATTCAGCTCGCCACCCTCATCGACCGCGGTCATCGCCGCCTGCCGATTGCCGCGGATTATATCGGGCAGACCGTACCGACAGAGTTTGCCGACCACGTGTCCGTTAAGGTAAAAGAGGTGGACGGCCGCGACGCCGTGGAGGTGCAAAAGGCATGAGCACGGTTTGGAAACACAAGGACCTACTCGCCATCCGGCCGCTCGATCCGGCCGAGATCGGACTCATTCACGACACCGCCCGCGCTTTCAAGGAAGTGTTGGGCCGCTCCATCAAGAAAGTGCCTTCCCTGCGAGGCAAGACGGTCATCAATCTCTTTGTCGAACCGAGCACGCGCACGCGGACTTCCTTTGAACTCGCCGCGAAGCGCCTCAGCGCCGACGTGGTGAGCATCGCCAGCGAAAGCAGCTCCTTCAAGAAGGGCGAGACGCTCAAGGACACCGGTCTGAATTTGCAGGCGATGAATTCGGATATCATCATCTTGCGCCACCCCGCCGCCGGCGCCCCGCAGTTCCTCGCGGAACGGCTGCATGCCGGCGTGATCAATGCGGGCGATGGCGCGCATGAGCACCCGACGCAAGCGTTGCTCGACACCTTCACCATTCTCGAAAAATTCGGCAAGCATGATGCGCCCGCCGATCAGAAACTCGCTGGATTAAAAATCGCCATCGTCGGCGATATCCAGTTCAGTCGCGTCGCGCGGTCCAACATCTGGGCCATGGGCAAGCTCGGGGCGGAAGTCACTCTCGTCGGTCCCACCACGCTCCTGCCGGAGGAATTCCGCCACCTTGGTGTCAAGATCAGTCACCGCATTGATGACGTTCTCGCGGAAGCGAACGTGATCATGCTGCTGCGCATCCAGCATGAACGCCAGAAGCAGCAGCTTTTTCCCTCGCTCGGCGAATACATTTCCCTGTTCGGTTTGACGCACGAACGCTTCAAGCGCTGTCGCCCCGATGTGATGATCATGCACCCCGGCCCGATTAATCGCGGGGTGGAAATCGCCAGCGAACTGGCCGACGGCCTGAACTCCGTGATTTTGCAACAGGTCACCAACGGGCTCGCCATCCGCATGGCCGTCCTCTATCTCCTCACCGGCGGCAGCGGTCCCCAAGGAGTGAAGGCATGAAGAATTCCGCACTCAGCTTTCAGCACTCAGCTCTCTGCTTTTGGAGCGACTCCCGGCAAACGAAATCCCCTCTATCAAGAGGGGTGGCGCGGAGCGCCGGGGTGTGTGAAAATTCTCTTTTCCTCACGGAGGCCGCCTCATGATTCCGTCTCACCTAAAAAAACTGAGCGATGCTCCCGTCGAATCGATCTGCCTGCATGGCGGTCGCATCATCGATCCCGCCAACAAGCGCGACGAAGTGGCCGATCTCTATCTTCACGACGGCAAGATCGCCGATCCGAATAATCTGCCGCAAGGCGTCAACTGGCGCACCATTGACGTCAGTGGTCAATTTGTCACTCCCGGTTTGATCGATCTCCACGTGCATCTGCGCGAGCCCGGTCAATCGGCCAAGGAAACCATCGCCACCGGCACCCGTGCCGCGGCCGTGGGTGGATTCACCACCATCGTGGCGATGCCCAACACGACGCCTCACGCCGACAGTGCGAGCACCATCGCGTGGATCCTGCAACGCGCCGAAGAAACCGCGCTGATCAATGTTTATCCCACCGGCTGCATCTCGCAGAAAATGGCCGGGGAACTCCTCGCTCCGATCGGCTCGCTGGTGAAGGCGGGCGTGATCGCCATTACAGACGACGGTAATTGCGTGCAGAATAACGAACTCATGCGCCGCGCGCTCGAGTACACCAAGATGTTCGACGTGCCGATTTTCGATCATTGCCAGGACTACAATCTGTCCGCTGGCGGTGTGATCAATGAAGGTTACTGGAGCACGGTGCTCGGCCTGCCGGGATGGCCCGCCATCGCGGAAGAAGTCATCGTGAGCCGCAACGCCATGCTTTCGGAACTCACCGGCGGCGTCATTCACTGCCAGCATCTTTCCAGCTCGGGCTCGGTCCGCATTGTCCGCGAAGCGCGCCAGCGCGGCATCAAGATTTCCGGCGAAGTAATGCCCCACCATATCGCCCTCACCGACGGCGACACGGAAGGCTACAACACGAATTTCAAGATGAACCCGCCCCTGCGCACAAAGCGCGACCAGGAGGCGTTGCTCGAGGGTCTTTCCGATGGCACCATCGAAATTCTGGCGAGCGACCACGCGCCGCATTGCGAGTACGAGAAGGAAGTGGAGTTCAACTATGCGCCCTTCGGCATTCTCGGACTCGAGACCGAGTTGGCGATTTTCATCAAGGCGCTGATCGATCCGCAAGTGCTCGATTGGTCGGACATGCTCGCCAAGCTAACGATCAACCCGGCCAAGTTGCTGAATCTCGACAAAGGCACACTCACGCCAGGCAAAGATGCCGATGTGACCGTGATCAATCCCTCGCTCGAGTGGACGGTGGACAAGAACCAGTTCCAATCTCTCTCCCGCAATACGCCCTTCCACGGTTGGGAACTGCGCGGTCGCACCACCCACACCATTGTCGGTGGCCGTGTTGTGTATCAGAGCTGAACCCAACTCCAGTTTACAACTTCAGCGAGCGAATCCACTCCGCTTTATCCACGGGCGGAGCATGAAAGCTCGCAAGCTTGTCGAGCAATGCGGCGGGAGCCGTATCGACGACGACCAGTTCGCGATGCTCTGCCTTGATGAACTTTTGCGTCACCGCTCCATCGAGAAAGGTGATCAGCGAATCGTAATAACCCGCAACATTGAGCAGGCCGCACGGTTTCGCATGTATGCCAAGCTGCTGCCAGGTGAGCGCTTCAAAGATTTCCTCGAGCGTTCCGAATCCACCGGGCATCGCGATAAAGGCATCGGCCAATTCCGCCATTCGCGCCTTGCGTTCGTGCATGGTGGCCACGACATGCAATTGCGTCAGGCCCTGATGTCCGAGTTCCATGGTGACGAGCTGTTCCGTGATCACGCCCACCACTTCGCCACCCGCCGCCAGCACCGCCTCGGCGACATGTCCCATGAGCCCCACGCTGCCACCGCCATAGACAAGGGCAAGTTCGCGCCGCACCAATTCCTCGCCCAGCGCGTGCGCCTGCCGAATGAACTCCGGATGATCTCCCGGGCTGGACCCGCAATACACACAGATTCGTTTCATGGTCGTGAAAAGAAAAAAGCGCGGGGGTTACGCCCCGCGCTTTTTTCTACTGACAGATAGTAAGACCGGATCAACCGTTGTCGCCGATGGCTTCGACGGGGCAGCCTTCCTTCGCTTCGGTGCACTGCTTTTCCTCTTCCGGAGTCGAGGGTTGCTTGAAGACGTAGGAGTACCCACCGTCATCATTGCGTCCGAAATTATTCGGCGCGGTTTCGCGACACAGGTCGCAGTCGATGCAGTTGCTGTCCACGTAGTACTTGCCAGCAATGTTTTCGGGATAACGATTTGCAATATCAGCCATAATTCTCCTTGAAGTTGAATTAATATATTAGTGGAACTAAGCCGCGCAATCTAAATCTCTAAAAATTCCGGTGTTTCTCGGCGGGCCGTTAGCACATTCTGCGGCGAATAGGACAAAATCCACTCATTACCTCGCGGCCTCGGCTCATTAGCGGCGCTTTGACTTGTCAGATGACAAAAATACGCCATTGATTAGAGCATGGCGGATGTCCTTTCTTCCCCCTCCCCCTCGGTCGTTTCGGGGTTGCGCCCTTTCTCCATCGGGGAATTGGCGGATCGCTGTTTTCAGCTGTATCGCCGTCACTTCATCCCGCTCTTTTACTTCTCCGCCTTGATTCAGGCTTTTCCGTTTTCCTTGAGCCTGATTCTGGCGTTCTTTGGCCGCAACGTGCAGATCTCCGACCTCATGACGCACCCGGAAAATCTCACCTGGTTCCTGTGCCGGATCTTCCTCAGTCTCGTGCTGCTCACACTGGGTGAAGCGGCCCTCACCGATTATGTGGCTCGGCTCTATCTCGGGAAATCGGTTTCCGTGCGCAGTTCGCTCGCCACGATGAGCCGACGCAGTCCGGCGGTCCTATGGAGCACGGCGCTCAAATATTTCCTGATCTTCCTCGCGTTTCTACCGTGCGTGATTCCGATTGTCATCGGGCAGTCCTGGCGCGGACCGTTGAGCGTGTGGATGATTGCGGGCCTTTCGCTCGCGGGTTTCATCCTGTTCATGCCGTGGCTCATTCTCGCGGTGCGCTATCTCGTGATGATGCAAGCCGTCATGCTGGAAAAGGTCAGCGGGCTTGCCGCACTGCGACGCTCGAGCGAGATCATTCGCTACAATCTCGGGAAGAATATCATGCAGTGGGGGGAAACACGAATCAGCCTGATTCTGCTCGTGATCGGTGTCGCCAATATTCTCGTCATTATCGCAAGCCATCTGCCGCAACTTGTGGCGACCGCAGGCGAAATGTTGCGAGGCAATCTGAACCCGGATTCCATCACGCTCTCGCCGGTCATCATGACAGCAACCGACCTGCTTAACTTCCTCGGCAGCGCGCTTCTGGCACCGCTCTACGTCATCGGCGGCACACTCTTTTACTACGATGTCCGCGTGCGCAAGGAAGCCTATGATCTGGAACTTCTCGCCGCTTCACTGAAACCCCAAACCACTGCCGTACCCGGCGACCTTCGATCGTGAAACGCCTCCTCTTTCTGCTGATCGGTGGACTCGGGGTGATGACAGCTCCGATGCAAGGCGCAACGGCCGAGACGGCTCCAATCACGGATGCCGTCATTGTGGCGGACCATTATCGCTCCGTGCTGCAACGCGAAGAGTATCGGCAGGAACCGTCATTTGATTTTCTATCGCAACTGGGTCATTGGGTCGTGACCGTCCTGCAATCGCTGCAGGATTCCTTCCGGCACTACGAATACAGCGGCCAGTTGATTCGTCTCTCCTACGCGCTGATGGGCACCATTCTCGCGCTGGGGGTGATTTCGCTGCTCTACTGGGGATTGAAACTTTTCCGCCTGCGCTACCTTCTCGCCAAACCGGCTTCGGAAAAAACGGTGGGGGAACGTTATTACGACGTACCGGAATCCTTCGAAGTCGGCATTCGCCACGCCGTTGCGGCACAACTCTGGACAACCGCCCTGCTACTGAGCTGGCGTCAATTCCTCTCGCTGCTGGAGCGGCACGAACTTGTTCCCGCCGACCGGACGCGCACAAATTGGGAGTACCTCGAGCAATTGCAAGCGACCTCCATTCCCGCGCCCACGCGGGAGCTGTGCCATGAACTTGTCCTGCGCTACGACCGCTATATTTACGGCGCGCAACCGGTCACGCCCGAGGATTGGGCCCAATGGAACGCCTCGCTCTTTGCGCTCGTACGCACGTTGAAACTCGACCGCCCCATCCCGGCCTCCAACGCGTCATGAGAACGAATGCTTTCTATATTCGCGCGCTGCTCGGCGTGGTGGCCTTCACCGCGCTCGTCATCGTTCTCTTCGGCCGCAAATCGGGTGGCAGTTCCGATTTCTGGCTCCCCTCCAGCTTCAACACCGGTCCGCGCGGTCACAAGGCGCTCTACACCACACTCGAGGATATCCATTGGCCCGTGGGCCGCTGGCAGAGTTCTCTCCGTGAACTCTCCGGCACCAATCAAGTGCTCCTGCTCGCACGCAATACGCTCGGTCGCCGCTATCCGCTGCAGCCGCTGGAAATCGAACAGCTCCTGAATTGGGTCCAGGCGGGCAATACGTTGATACTCCTCGGCGACTTCGCAGAATCTCCCGACGCGAAGCCACTCCTCGAAACGATCGGCTTTCGCCATCTCACCCCTGTCACCGCAAGCAATCGTCTCTACGAGCAAAGCAGCGAAATGCTTTCGCGCGAACGCCCCGGTCTGTCCCTGCACGCCAATGCGCCGGGAAATCATGCCCAGCGCGTGTCCATCGAGAGCACCTATCCTCTGCCTCGCCCTTCGGATCAGGCCAATGCGCTGCTCACGGATGAGAAAGCCGATTACGCCATCGAGCAAACCCAGGGCGCGGGACGCGTCATCGTCGTCGCCAGCGCCTCGCTACTCGACAATACTTTCCTGCCGCAGGCGGACAATCTGCCATTCGTGCTCCGGCTACTCCAACCGCAAGGCCGGATGCCGGAAAAAATCTGGTTCGAAGAAGCGCACCACGGTTATCGCACCACCTTTGCCCTCACTGATTTATTCCAGCAACCGGGAGTCCAACTCGCCAGCGCGCAGCTCGCCTTCGGCTTGCTTGTCTTCCTCAGTTCGCAACTCGTGCGCTTCGGCCCGGTGCGGCCGCTGAATCGCAAGGGGTCGCGCTCCACGCTGGAGTTCGTCCACTCGCTGGCCAACCTTTATCGCCGCGCCGACATCCGCAACGACATCGTGAGCGGGCTCTTCCGCGACACCCATCAAGCCATTCTGCGCCGCTTCAATCTTCCGCCCGAGACGAGTCACGAAGTTCTGGCCCGCCAGCTCAAGGAGACGTTTCCGCAATTGCCGCCGTGGAAAAAACTGGCGCAACGCTTCGACTCCGACGACTACGTGCAAGGATTGCCGCCCACGGGCTGGCTGAAGGTTTCCCGCGAACTCATCACCATCAAGAACACCATGCTATGACCACACCCATCACCACCCGATTCGACGCGATCCGCAACGAAATCAAAAAAGTCATTGTCGGTCAGGATACCCTGATCGAGCAAGCCCTCATCGGCTTTCTTGCCGGGGGACATCTCATTCTCGAAGGCGTACCCGGCTTGGCGAAGACGCTCTTTGCCCGCGCGTTCGCGGCGAGCCTCGCCCTTGAATTTCGCCGCATCCAGTTCACCCCCGACCTGATGCCTTCCGACCTGATCGGCACGAATGTTTTCCAGCCCGACAAACAACAGTTCCGTTTCCTGCCCGGTCCGGTTTTCGCCGACGTACTGCTCGCGGACGAAATCAATCGTACTCCGCCGAAAACGCAATCCGCTCTACTCGAGGCGATGGAAGAACGACAGGTCACAATCGACGGCACCACGCATTCGCTGCCGCCACACTTCTTCGTCATTGCGACGCAAAATCCCATTGAGTACGAAGGGACCTTCCCTCTACCCGAAGCGCAGATCGACCGGTTCCTGATGAAGATCAAAATCAGCTACCCCACCGCTGACGAGGAATTGCAGTTGCTCAAGAACGGTCCTTCCACCCGCCCCCTCAACGAGATCGTTTCGTCCGTGGCCAACCCGGAACATCTCATCGAAGCGCGTTTGAGCGTCAACGCCGTGCGCGTCGAGGACAAGGTGTACGACTATCTCCTCAAGCTCATCACCGCTTCGCGTCAGCTTCCACAACTGGCCCTCGGCGCCAGTCCCCGCGCGGCGCAAGGCTGGCTGCAAGCCGCCAAGGTGCGGGCCGCATTGCGTGAACGCGACTTCGTCACACCGGACGATCTCAAGGCGCTCGCCGCACCGGTGCTGCGTCATCGTCTCGTGCTCAAACCCGAAACCGAGATCGAAGGCGTCACGGTCGAACAGATCATCAACCAATTGCTCGCCTCCGTCGAAATCCCGCGTTAAGCCGCTGATAGTCCCATGCACAAGTCCCCTAAATCCGAATCGCTAGAGCTTCATCTTTCTCCCAGAGCCTCGGTCAATTGGCATTTGGCAATTTGAAATTGGCAATGACATGATCTTCACCCCGCGCTTTTTCCTCATCCTCGCGTTGAGTATTCTGCTGTCGATCGCCTCGATCTGGCAGCCGGAAAGCGTGGTCATGAGCCTGGCGTTGACGGTCCTGCTCTTCGCGGCCACGTTGCTCGATCTCCTGCTCACGCCGAGACAAGCACTCGCCATCACCCGCGATTGTGACGCCGTACTCACCCAGGGCGTGAACACCACCGTACAGCTTCGTCTCCGCAACCGTACCCATCACCGGCTGCGCTGCTGGGTGCGGGACGGCACGCCGTCCGATTTCCTCAGTCCCGAGGAATCGATCCACGCCTTTCTCGCGCCACATAGCGACATGACCGTTGATTACACCGTGCGTAGCGATGAGCGCGGCACGCACACCTTCAGTGCGATTGATTATCGCGTATCGGGTCCGCTCGGCTTGATTCAACGGCAGGAATCGATTCCCGATTCGGCACGCGTGAGCGTCTTCCCGGATATCAGTGTCGCCGGCGCGCGCGATCTCGCGGTGAGCCTCGGCTCTCCCTACCTGATGGGGCGCCGACCGCTTCTCATGCGGGGCGAAGGTCGCGAATTTGAATCGCTCCGCGAGTATCAGCACGACGATGACTATCGTTCGATCGACTGGAAGGCGACCGCAAAAAAAGGCCGACTCATCTCACGCCAATTCCAGGCCGAACGCGATCAACGCCTGTTGATCCTGATTGATCTCGGCCGCTTGATGAATCCCCGCATCGGCGCTTACCGCAAACTCGACTATGCGATCAACGCTGCGGTGAGACTCGCCCAGACAGCTCTCGCCAAGGGCGATCTCGTCGGCCTGCTTTTATTCAGCGACGAAATTGAATTCTATTTGCCACCGCACAAAGGCAACGCGCAGTTCTCCGCGATCGTGCAAGCCCTGGTCTCCGCCCAGCCGCAACCCACCGAACCGGACTATCGTTCGGTCTTCCACTACGCCGCGCGCCGCAATACCCGACGCACGCTCATGGTGTGCTTCACCGATTTGCTCGATCTCGATATTTCCCAAACGCTCGTGGAGAGCATGGTACCGTTGCAACCCCGGCATCTGCCGATGGCGGTGACGATCAGCGATTCCGATCTTTTGAATGTACTCCACACCGTTCCAGAAGAAGGCATCGACGTGTATCGCCACGTGGTCGCGCAGGAAGTGCTGAATGATTATCAACGGACGATTCGCGCGCTCCACTCCCGCGGCGTCTTGACGGTCAACGTCCCGGCTGGAGAACTCACTCCCGCCACGTTGAATCGTTATCTGGAAATCAAACAAAGCGCGCGGTTGTAGCAGGAGCAGTCTGCAGAATGACGGCGAACCGCGTCACTGGGTGCAGGGCTCAGCCCTGCTAATAGCTGTGCGTTTCGAGCTTCACCTTGCCGCGAAAGATCCAGTAGATCGAAGCCGTATACGCCAGCACGAGCGGCACGCCCAGAAGCGCCACCACGAGCATGATGCCGAGCGTTTTTTGTGAGGAAGACGCGTTGTAGATATTCAGGCTGTTGCCCACGTCCGGCAGGGAAACCACGAGATGCGGGAACATCCCGAGACCGAAAATACCCATGAGCGTCAGCATCGTCACGCACGACGAAAGGAAGGCGAACAGATCGCGACCCTTGTGAATTTCCCGGGGGATATTCGCAATCGCGAACATGTTCGCCAACGCGAGCGCTCCGGTGATTGGGTACGCGCGGAACACCTCCACCATGTGGGGCACGTAGAGCATCGTGGAGAACGACGCGATGGCATAGCACATGATGAACGCGATGATTGTATTATTCACCCAACCGCGAATACGCTGCTGCAATTCACCCTCGGTTTTCAATACGAGATAAATGCATCCATGCATCGCGAAGAGCGCCACCGTGGTCACGCCCATCCAGATCGCATACGGATTCAACAGTTCCCAGAAACCGCCGATATATTCATGCTGCGCGTCAAGCCGAACGCCCCAGGCGATATTGCCAATCGCCACGCCAATCAGGAACGAGGAGAGAAAGCTCCCGACCGTGAAACCGATGTCCCACATCTGCCGCCACCAGCGCATCGGTTGCTTGCTGCGAAATTCGATGGCCACGGCGCGAAACAACAGCGCAAACAGCAACAGCATGAACGCGAGATAAAAGCCGGAAAACACCGTGGCGTACACTTCGGGAAAGGCCGCGAAGAGCGCACCACCACCCGTAACGAGCCAGACTTCGTTACCGTCCCAGACCGGGCCGATGGAGTTCAATTGAATGCGGCGATCATGGTCATCCTTATTGAAAAGATGCAGGATGCCCACACCCAGATCAAAGCCATCGAGAATGGCGTAACCGGCAAAGAGAATGCCAACCAAGCCGAACCAAATCGCGTTCAAATCGATTGGCAACGTCATGCGCGGTGTCCTTCCCGAAGGTTGGTGGAATTCCCCTCGTTTTGTTCCGGCGCGTGGTCATCGGGACCGTGCTGGATTTTGTCGTTCAACAGATAGATAAAGAGAGCAAAGAGCAGGCCATAAATCAGCAGGAACATGATCAACGAGGTGAGCACATGCTCGGCCTTCACCGCCTTGCTGAGCGCGTCGGAGGTTTTCAGCATGCCATAGACGATCCAGGGTTGCCGCCCCAATTCCGCCGTGTACCAACCCGCCTGATTGGCGATCTGCGGGCCGAGCACGGCCACCACCATTAATCCCCAATAATAGCGAATCCATTGATTCTCGCCGTGGAACAGGCAACCGCGCCACCACAGGAAGACACCCAATACGCTGAGTCCAATCAGTGCCATGCCCACGGCAATCATGATATGGTACGCCTGAAAAACCGCCTGAATTTTGGGCCGCCCCCACTTCGGATCAATCTGGTCGTAGCCGACCACCGGCTCCTTGAAATCCATGTGCGTGAGAAAACTCAACGCGCCGGGCACGCCAATGCCGTAGACCTTTTCGTTTTCCACATCGACCCAACCCGCGAGGTAAAGCGGCGAGTAGGGCTCCGTTTTGAAGACGCCTTCCAGCGCGGCAAACTTCGCTGGTTGATTTTTGTACACGCCCTTGGCTGTGCTGTCGCCACTGACCAATTGCAGAAGCGAAGCGATCACGGCGAGAACGAGGCCAAACTTGAATGACGACTTGGCGAATTCGATATGACGGCGGCGCAGCAAATAATAAGCGCTCACACTCGTGACGAGAAACGCCCCCGCGAGCCAGCAACCGAGAATAACGTGCGTGAGCCGGTCAACCGACGACGGATTGAACACCATCGCCCAGAAATCGACAATCTGCGCGCGTGCCTTCAACCCCTCACCGACGATGTGGTAACCGGCGGGTGTCTGCATCCACGAATTCGCCACCACGATCCAGACCGCGCTGAAATGCGAACCAAAGCAAACCATGCAGGTCGCAAAAAAATGAAGCTTGGGCCCGACCTTGTTCCAACCGAAGAGCAGCAGCGCGAGAAAACCGGATTCGAGGAAAAACGCGAAGATACCCTCCGCCGCAAGCGCGCTGCCGAAGACGTCGCCGACATAGCGCGAATAGGTCGCCCAGTTCGTGCCGAATTCGAACTCCATCACGATACCCGTGGCAACACCCAGCGCAAAAATCAGGCCGAAGATGCGCGTCCAGAATCGCGCCATTTGTTCGTAGAGCGGATTGCGCGTCTTGAGATAGGCCGCCTCAATGAAAACGAGAATCAATCCCAGTCCGATGGTCAGCGGCGGGAAGATGTAGTGAATCGAAATGGTGAAAGCAAACTGGATGCGCGATAAGATTTCTACGTCCACGAATAAGGACGATAGCGCAAATCACGCGCGGCTAAAGGGATTTTTTTACTGAGTCTGCTAAGCCGCAAAGAAAAATTGAACTGTATTTTTTGCGCCTTGGCGAGCTTTGCGAGAAACTCTCCCTGTCGCTACGCCACGTAGGGCTGTCCGAGGAAACCGGACATATTGATGAACTCGAAATCGCGGTCGAGCAGACGGTCGAGAATATTCGGCACCGCTTCCGCCGTCTGGTTGTGCAGATCGTGGCAGAGGATGATCGAGCCGGGGCGGGCCTGCGTGACGATGCTGTCCGTGATGCGTTGCGCGCCGGGTTGCGCCCAGTCGCGAGGATCGACACTCCACATCGCGATACCGAGACCGAGATCTTTCGCGATGTGCGATTTATTGCGGAACGCGCCATAGGGCGGTCGCAGCCAGACGGGCGTATAGCCGGTGGCCTTGTAGATGGCGTCCTGACACATGAGAATTTCTTCGCGCACGCGATCATCGGAAAGCGAATCGAGCTTCGGATGGGTGTAGCTGTGATTACAAATCTCGTGTCCTTCATCGAGCACGCGTTTGGCGAGATCGGGATTATTTTTAACATTGCGACCGATCATGAAAAAGCTGGCGCGAAGGTCGCGCTTCTTGAGTTCTGCAAGTACCCGCTCGGTGACACCGGGCGTCGGGCCGTCATCAAAGGTGATCGCGAGGCGGTTGCCGAAACCGGGGCCGCTGTTGACCGAGATGGGCTTGAGGTCGCCGGAAACACCCGTAGGAGTAGAGAGTACGGGCGACATCTGCCCGAGCGCCTTGACCAGACTTCCACCGACACCGAAGGCGGCGACGGAAACGCCCAGCTGCTTCAGGAATTGCGACCGCGAAATATTCATTTGCATATCACTCTAGAACTGGAACGGCACGTTGTCTATTTTTCCTTAATTGCCACCGCAGAAATTCGTGGGGCTTATGGGCTTTGACCACGAGAAGAAGCTGGGCTAAAGGCCGGGTGCCGTTGCCTTTATCCAAGCGGCGCGCAACACGCGCCAGCTACCGGGGGCAGGGCCCAACCCTGCCGTTACTGGGTCCAGCGTCACGCTGGTTACTTGCGACGAACGCCGAAGGAGTACCCTTTACCCGCGCGACCGCCGCGCACGTTGTGAGCCCCGGCACTTGCCGACTTGGTCGAATCGAGCACGACCGAATAGACGTAAGCGAAATTCTCCAGCTTCACGCGCGGAATCGATTGACCGATGAACCGCTCGATCGACGCCACATCAGGCGCTTCGTCGGCCGTCATCAGCGTGAACGCGTCGCCCGTGGCTTCCGCGCGACCCGTGCGGCCAATGCGGTGCACGTAATCTTCCGGATGCTGCGGCACGTCGTAATTGATCACGTGGCTGATACCGCTGACGTCGAGACCGCGCGCGGCGATGTCGGTGGCGACCATGACTTCATACTTGCCCGTACGAAAACCTTCGAGCGCTTCGAGACGTTCATTCTGGCTGCGATTGGAATGCAGAACCGCCACGGCATGATTCAGCGGCTTCAACTGCGACGCAACGCGATCTGCCGCGTGCTTGGTGCGAGTGAAGATGAGCACGGAATCGTAATTCGTCCGCTCGAGCAAGGCCATGAGGAGTTCAAACTTCTGCGTGCCCGCGACAGGATAGATCGCATGCTTGACCGATTCCGCGACGGAACGGCGCTGACCGATCTCGATGGACTGCGGTTCCTTCAAGGCCCATTCGCACAACCCGGCGATTTCCGGCGGCATGGTGGCGGAGAAAAGGCAGGTCTGACGTTGCTTGCGGCACTTCTCGATGATGCGACGCACATCGGGCATGAAACCCATGTCGAGCATGCGATCGGCTTCGTCGAGCACGAGATGCTCAATCGTGCTGAGATCGATATTGCCCTGCTCCATGTGATCGAGCAAACGGCCCGGCGTAGCAACGAGGATGTCCGCGCCGCGCTTCAATTCCTCCAGTTGCTTGCCGTAGCCGACACCGCCGTAAACCACCACGGTGCGGAGATTGGAGAAGCGGGAGTAATCGCGAAAAGCGGTCTCGACCTGCGCGGCGAGTTCGCGCGTGGGCTCGAGAATGAGCGCGCGCAATCCGCCGTGTTTGGCCAGCTTGGTGAGAATCGGGAGGGCAAACGCGGCGGTCTTACCCGTGCCGGTTTGCGAAGCGCCAATGAGATCGGACCCACCCAGAACGAGCGGAATGGCGCGGAGTTGAATGGGCGTCGGATCGATGTAACCCATCGACTGGACGCCGTGGACTACATCATCGGAAAGGCCCAAGTTTTGAAAAGACATTCGGTTAGAATAACCGATCCTCTGGCATTAGCGAGAGGAAAGACGGGGAGCCAAGCCACTCTCAAATCTCACCCATTTCCACTCTTGCCTTGACGTTCCCCAATCTGCCACGCTGGCAGCCATGAAACGGTGGCTGAAGTGGGGTGGGATCATGTTCTGGGTGCTGGTGTTTGCCGTCATTGGTTTTTTCTCTCTGTTCGCCCTCTATCACTTGATCGAAAATCGACTGGGTGCCGCACGTTGGGCAGAAACAAAATCCGACTATGCCGCAAAAGTTAACGGATTCGATCCACAATTGCTTATTCCTCCGCCCATCTCTCGGGATCAGAATTTCGCCGAAACACCCATTTGGAGACGTTTCGAGCAATACAAAAAAGTACAAGGGAAAGAGACGATCAAAGTCGCCCTGTTCACAGCCAATGATGCGGCTCGGGCTGCTGCCAAAAAACAAAGCGCCAATTGGCTACTCGGACAGCCTACCCAACCACCTGATCCAGCTCTCTTTGATGGAACGGAAAGCGAACTGACCGAACTCTACACAGCGGCAGAGAAACCACTCTGTCGATTCAACATCGACTATACGCATTCCCCGGCCTATGGCATACCGCTGCCACAAACGCGTCCCTTAATGAGTCTCGCACAAGCCCTCCGATGGCATGCGTTGCTTTCCCTAAGCCAGCAACAACCGAATGTGGCCATCAAGGATATGACGCTTAGCTTGCGACTCGCTGCAGCCAGCGAAGATTGTCCTCTTCTCATTATGGGACTTATTGGAAGTTCCATCCGCCAGATGAATTGGTCTCTGATTTGGCAGGGAATAGAATCCCACGCGTGGACAGATGAGCAACTCGCGCTCTTTCAATCGGAAATGAGCCGAGTTAATGAACTCAAATCCTATGGTTTATATATGCGCAGCGAGCTGTGCCTCTGCCTACTACCCATGCTCGATCTGTTGCAGCATAACCCCCACAAATTGAAACAATCGATACCCGCATCAAAAGAGTCGGAATCACCTTTCTACAACATCTCCTGGGGTCCCTATACATCTAAGCTCCTTATTGGATTCATCCTCAATTCATCGGACACTTACGATGACGCCAGATACCAAGCCTGCCATATTCTCCTCGATGAGCTACTGCCTGTGGTCGACAGTGAGCAGCATCGATTTTATGCGGATCGCATTCCCGATCTCGATAAGACGATTCTTTCTCTTCGCCGCAACGTTCCGAACTTGATACTCGGACTCGGAGTGGGACAGCTTCAAAACACCGCACTCAGATTCAGTGAATCCCAAGCACGAACTGACCTCGCCCTTGTCGCCTGCGGATTGGAGCGGTACTGGTTGGCGAACAAAAAATATCCGGCGACGTTGGCGGAGTTGGAGCCGAGGTTAATCGAGCGGGTGCCACACGATTTGTGCAATGGCGAGCCGCTGCATTATCGGGTTGAAGCGGATGGAAATTACACGCTCTACTCAGTGGGATTCAATGGCGTGGATGATGGCGGAAAAGTCGTGATGAAAAAGGAGTCCACGACGGCAATCGATCCGCAGCAGGGCGATTGGGTATGGCCGCGATTGAAGCGGTAGAGAGACCGATGAAGCCAACGACGCGCCGATCAAATCGGCACGCGCATTTCCCCTTTGCGCCCTTGGCGAGAAACCTTTCTTACTTGAGGGAAGGAAGCATCTCGAGCGCCTGCTTGTTGGTGGGCGCTTTCTTGAGCAGGAAGAGGAGCCGTTCCATCTGGGCCTGAATGGGCTGTCCGTGGAGTCCACGGCGGATGATGGCAACCTTTTCAAGAATATCGGGAGCGAGAAGCAATTCCTCGCGGCGGGTGCCGGACTTTTCGATGTCGATGGCGGGGAAGACGCGGACGTCGGATAGCTTGCGGTCGAGCACGATTTCCATGTTACCGGTGCCCTTGAATTCCTGGAAGATGACTTCGTCCATCTTGGAACCGGTATCGATGAGCGCCGTCGCCACGATGGTGAGCGCGCCGGCTTCTTCGGTCTGCCGGGCAGCGGCGAAAATCTTGCGTGGGATTTCCATACCACGAGAATCCATACCGCCGGAAAGCGTGCGGCCATTGCCCTTGGTGGCGCTGTTAAACGCGCGACCGAGGCGGGTCAAGGAATCGAGCAGCATGAACACGTCGCGACCACTCTCGACGAGACGCTTGGCGCGCTCGATGACGAGCTTGGAGAGGCGGACGTGGCTGGCGATGTCCTGATCGTTGGAGGAGGACCAGAGTTCGCCCCGGCCCTTGATGAATTGCTTGAAATCGGTGACTTCCTCAGGGCGCTCGTCGACGAGCACGATCATGAGGTGGGTCTTCGGATGATTGGTGGCGACGCCCTCGGCGATGGCCTGCATGAGCATGGTCTTGCCGGTGCGGGGCGGGGCGACGATCATGGCGCGTTGGCCGTGGCCAATCGGGGTCATGAGATCCACCACGCGGGTGGAAAGCTTGTCGCCCGCGGTTTCCATCTTCACCCAGCGATTGGGATTGATGGTGGTGAGTTCTTCAAAGGGAAGTTGCTTCTTGTACTCCTCGACGGTCTTGCCGTTGAGAGTCTGGAGTTCGACCAGTTGCGGACCGCGCCCGTTCATGGCGCTCATGCCGGCGATTTCGACACCATCGCGCAGGCCGTTACGCTTGATCGCGTCCGGCGGAACGAAGACGTCGTTCGGTGTGACCGAGGTAACCTTTTCAGGCTTCCTCAGAAAACCGTAACCTTTATCGTGAACCTCTAAAATACCCGATACGGGTGTAGTCTCTGACATGGTATAACTAGGCAAGTGATAAGCACCCCTGCTGGAAAGCAGAGCGGGACGCAACGTGTCCCAAGACCCATCGAACTGAAAAACTACTAACAGAATCCCTGTAGGGATGCAAGGAGAGTTTATAAGCAGGACGAAAAAGCACCTCTGCCGCGAGGGGTTACAAAGGTGGCAAATGCGAGGGGATATTTCAGTTAATTGAGATTCTTTTTGTCTTGTATCCCCTCGTATCCCTGTCAGCATGCCGATTCAGATACGGATCATTGGTTACTCTTCAAGCTTAGTGGTCGTCAGTTGAGTCAAGCTCGTTGATGATTCGAGTCCCAACGTGAGGGACCAGCTTCCGAAGCTGCCGGAGATCTGAACAAACAAAACATCAGCATGAGCACCAAACTCTACGTCGGGAATATCCCGTTCAAAGTCACCGAAGGCGATCTGCAGGACCTCTTCGCCCAGCATGGTTCCGTTGCTTCCGTGGATCTGATCATGGACAAGATGACCGGCCGCCCCCGCGGTTTCGCGTTCGTCACCATGGCGACCCCCGAAGACGCCCAAAAGGCGATTGCCGCCCTCCATGGCCAGAGCTATGAAGGCCGCGACCTGACGGTCAATGAAGCCCGTCCTCGCGAAGATCGTCCCCCGCGCTCCTTCGGCGGTGGTGGACACGGCGGCGGTCATGGTGGTGGTGGACGTGGTGGCGATCGCGGTGAGCGTCGCGAACGTCGCTACTAAAAAGCCCCTTCGCGGTTTTCCCAAAAGCGGTTCCGGCTCGGTGTGCCTCGCGCACCGGGCCAGCGCGTTCAAGGCGTAGCCAGCACAAAGTACCAGCGCGGGTCCGATGAAGGAACCACGCCGGTAATGTTTTCGACATGACTGTCGCAAAACAAGTAATTCGCCGACGTCCTCGGATGACGACGGATCAAATCGCCTCCCCCGGTCATCGTGGGAGTATAACTCTCCCCGTTCTTGGCGATTTCCACCACGAGAAAGGTCTGCGCCGTCGGCACCACTAATCGCCGCCGCTGCCATGCCACCGAACTCGGAAGCATATAGCCATTGAGGGCATACGAGACACCCCGCGGTTCCACAGCCTTGAGCGAGGGGCAGACAAAAACGCCCGCCGCTCGCGGCAAGGGAGATGGCCCCATCGAGTTATCCGGCATGGCGAGGTACTCCTTCAACTTCCACATCCATGTCGTCGAACCATCACCCGCCGTCCCGTCGTAAACGACTGGGTAGAGTTGATTGTGATCGTCGGCGTAGCTATTGAGCGCCACACCAATTTGCCGGAGATTTGAGGAGCACTTCGACGCCCGGGAATTCTCCAGCATACGACTGCCCGCGGGCATCAGGAATCCCGCCAAGATGGCAATGATCGCCACAACGACCAGAAGCTCGATCACAGTGAAGGCCTGAGTCGGCGATTTCATAACGAGACCAGATGAAAACTAAGCGCTGGCGCGAACCACGACATCGCCGCGCACATTGACGCGGGAAAAACCCGTGAACGTTCCCGCCACTGTTGCCTTCAAGGCTTCAAAGGTCTTGCGCCCGATTTCCTCGTAAGGCACGTGATAGGTCGTCAGCGGCACCGGAGAAGTGCTCGCAATGGCCACATCATCAGTGCCGATAACCTTCAGATCTTCCGGCACGCGCAGACCACGTTCCAGCGCCGCTTGGATCAACGCCACGGCGAGACCATCGCACGGACACACCACGCCCTCCGCGCCTCGGTCCTCGGAGAGGTATTGATGCGCCAACGCGAGCGGTTCTTTTTGCGGGTCCTCATAGTTGGGATGCATCGTCGCTTCGAGCAATTCCCACTTGGGATTCATGGCAATCCCGGCCTCGTCCATGGCCCACTGATAGCCCCCGTAATATTTCTCCATCGCGCCCGCATTGTTCGTCAGAAAACCAATTTTCTTCACGCCGCGACGAATCAGATAATTCGTCACCGTATAGCCCGCGTGAAAGCCGTCGATACCCACCGAAGGATTATCCACCCCGGCCAGACGCATCCCCGAAAGCACGATCGGCACGGGACAGCTGATCACTTTTTGGGCAAAGCGGGTGTGCTCCTCCGGTGTCAATAAAACCGGATGCACCACCGCGCCATTCACGGCAAACTCCGAGATGCGGCCCAAAAATTCGAGTTCCTTGTCGCAATCCGTCCCCGTGGTGATGGTCAACACGCGACAGTCCGCCTCAATCGCCGCATCCTGAAAGCCCCGCACCGTGCGCAGGATGGCCTCGTGCTTTTCACTCGGATAGACAAAGGCCAGTGCCTCCAGCTTGATCTCCGACTTCGCGGCCGGTGTGATAGGCGCGATGCGAATCACCTTCGTTCCAGCGCGCGGGCGGCGCTCCACCCAGCCATCATGCGCGAGGAGCGAGAGCGCCTTGCTGATGGTCGCTACGCTGCAACCAAAACGGGCTGCCAGTTCATGCTCCGTCGGCAAACGGTCGCCAACCTGGTGATTCTCCTGAATCTCGCGGCAAAGGATTTCGTGAACCGTGTGCAGCTTGGAGGAGGATTGGTTCATAGGGAAAGAATCCCAATTTTCTGAAATGGCGTCAATAATGAACTGTTAAAATAGGAATTAAACTGTTCTTTAAAAACTCTCTCTACGATTTTTCCTTCATTTTTTGCCTTGGGTGAGTCGACTCACTCATTAATACCCCCAACGGTCCCTTATGAACGAACCGAGCGTCCTACCTACCCCCACCGCGACAGCCCCCCTTAACCTGAGCCGGATTCAGGCCATAGCGGATGACTGGAAAGCTCCCGAGCGCAATGCCCAGTATTACCATGTGGCCGAGCACTGGATTGAGCAATTTTGGGGTAAAAAAGAAATCTTCCGCCGCTATTTTGAAACCTTGAACAAGCGCCGTCTGGTCGAATTGGCCTGCGGTCACGGCCGTCACACCCAGTTCATCCTCAACGAACCCACCTACACGGAGATTGAAAGCCTGCGATTGCTCGACGTCAACGAGCAGAACGTCGCCATCTGTCGGGAACGTTTCGCCGCCGAACCACGGGTATCGGTCTTCACCAATAACGGGTGCGACCTGCAACCGCTCGAAGACGGCAGCGCCACGGCGCTCTTCTGTTACGACGCCATGGTTCATTTTGAATACGACTGCGTGTTCGCCTACATACGCGAAGCACACCGAATTCTCGCCGGAGGCGGCCGAGCCCTCTTTCACCACTCCAATTACGACCATGCGCCGGGCGCCGTTTACTCCAAAAATCCGCACTGGCGTAATTTCATGACCAAGAACCTCTTCGCCCATGTGGCCCAACTCAGCGGCTTTATCGTCGTCTCGCAACGAGTCATCCCTTGGGGCAAGGACGAGAATTACGTCCCCGACCTGGATTGCGTAACGCTGCTTGAAAAGCGGTATCGCTAACTCCGGGCGATCTCCCCACCGGTCGGATGGAACATATCGGCAATTTTTTCCGAGTTTCCATTAAATATCCTCTTCCGGAACTCCGATTACCTATCTCGTGTCTTCAATTCATGTGGGATGAAAAAAAACCACAGGAATGCGACGACTCTCCCGGCACCTCCCTCAAACAGGGGAAGACAGGAGCTTAATCCGAGATTACATCCATGGTTGTTCTTCTTCTAGTAGACGCCTTTCGCTGGGATTACCCCTCCCGCACGACCTTCATTCAGCGATTGGCGCAAGAAGGGGTGCAGGGCCATTTCATCGAACCGTTTGGATTCGTTCCTCGCGAGGCGTACTTCGGCGGACTCACCCCCGAACAAGCCGGATATACCCACCTATTCCATCACGACCCGGAACATTCCCCCTTCCGGATCAATGCCGGTCTTCAATATCTGAGCGATCGCCAGCTCTACTCCCAGAGTTCCGGCTTGCGAGACAAGATTCGCGACGCCGCGCTTCCACTCACCACGCCCTTTGGAGCCCGCTACTTATCCACGCTCAACATACCGCTGCAGTTGCTCGATCAATTCGAGTTGAGCGAACGTTATGCCCCTTGGGAAAAAGGCCGCAGCTATACCTCGATCTTCGACCTGCTCGACCAGCAGGGACGCCCCTGGTTCCAATGCTCGTGGCCCTTAAGCACGGCAATCCAACCTCATGACGACACCTCGTTGACCCGGCATTGCATCGAGCAGATCAACGCCTCCCACGAGTTCGCCTATATCCATCTGATGGACCTCGACTGGTGCGGTCATCTGCATGGGCCGGAATCGCTGGAGATCGCGCAACGGATCAAGACCACGGACCGCTGTGTCGAGGCGCTCTACCGCCATTGCCGCAAAGTCTCAGGAGGCAATCTCACCTTTCTCCTTTTTGGCGATCACGGCATGGTCACGATCACCAAATCGATCGACCTCTGGGCCGAGCTGCAAAAAACCGGTCTCTCGCTCAAGCATGATTACCTCTGCTTCCTCGACTCCACCATGGCGCGATTCTGGTTTCGGCATCGCGAAGCCCGCGAACGCATCACCGCCTTGCTTCACACCCTGCCGGGCGGCTCTGTCCTGTCTGAATCCGACTGCCAGCGCCACCACCTTGCAGGATGCCCCGCCGCCAATGCCGAACTCATTTTCCTCGCGCATCCGGGAATCGTCATTCAACCAAACTTTTTCGATTTCTCCTCTCAGTGCACAATCCATGGCATGCATGGCTACGATCCCGAATGTCGCGACAATCAGGGCGCCTTCATCGAACACCGCACTGATGGGAGCCGACAAGGATCGCTGCCATGCGGCATCCGCGCGTGGGAACTTTTCCCGCTCCTGCTCGACACACTCAAGCTCTCCCATCCCACGCCTCATCGCGTGCCGGAAGTGATCGCGCCGCAATCCACCGCCACCAAATCGTTCACGCTTTCCACCGAAGCCGAGCCGTTCATCCGCGAACAACTCTCCGCGGCCACGAAGGAAATCGTCGCCGAAATTCCGCAGGCACGTTCCATCTACGTTACCGGTGGTTTTGGCCGTGGCGAAGGCACCGTGCGCCGAACAGAAACCGGCTACACCGCAGTGAACGATTACGATATCGGCATTATTTCGCCCGTGCCTGTCACAGTCGACACCAAGGCCCTGGGACGAAGACTCGCCACCCGGCTCAACCTCGATTATGTCGACATCAACCTGACTGGCCCCTTCGGCACCCACTGGGAAAACTCCCAGCTTAACTTTGATATTCGCCACGGCTCGCAAGTGCTTTGGGGTGATCCGGACGAACTCCGCCAACTCCCCGAGTACGACGCCGCACACATTCCCGTCACCGATGGCTTCAAGCTGATCTTCAACCGCCTTGCTGGCATTCTCACCACCCCGCTCGAACATCACGGCCAGCATCTCCACGTTCCACCGGAAAAGGAACTCTATTTCAGTTACCAGATCATCAAGACCCTGATCGGCCTCGGCGACAGCCTGCTCATCGCGTGGGGGGCCTACGATGTTTCCTACGCCAAGAAAAAGGACCGCCTCAAGGAACTGCTGCGCGGCCACGCTGAATTCCGTCCGGTCGACATCGACCGGATTCTATACGGGTACGCCGCCAAACTGACCGCTGACTCCATCGACTTCACCGCTTGCCTCGCACATTCACAGCATCTTCCGGCACTCGTGACACGCACGCTGCAAGTCATCTGCGGTCCGATCGTGCGCCAACCAACTTCCTCGCTCAGCCTGACGGATTGTTTCCGCCTCATCGAAATGGGTTACGCCCAATCGTGCGACCCACGTCTGGATAACGAGGCCGTGCTGGCGGCCCTGCATTTCCAGCCCTCCGCCGAAACGCTCGTCTCCTATCGTCAACGGCTCTACCAATTGATCGCCCTGCTCGGCTTCACCCTGCTGACATCCGGCTCGGAACAAACCGATTTCTGGAATCAATTGGCGCAACTGAGCCAGCTCTGGGAGGAAACGCCGCTACCACGCGATTTCGAGTGGAACGAAGCACTCTGCCGCCAGCGCCACTACCTCCACCACTGGGAACAATTTTGCCACTGACGCCCATGACCACACCCGCCGTCTCCATTATCATTCCGTGCTATAATCAGGCCCACTACCTGCACAAGGCCGTGCGCAGCTGCCTGGAGCAAACACTTCCCGATTTCGAGATTCTCGTCATCAACGACGGCTCCACCGATAACTTCGACGAGGTTTTTCGAGCCTTCGACTCCCCCCCCCAACTCCGCCGTCATGACCAGTCCAATGCCGGACTCGCCTGCGCGCGCAATGCCGGAATCCAACTCGCGCGAGGTCGTTATCTTCAGTTCCTCGACGCGGACGACTACCTTCACCCCGACAAACTGCGTCGGCAAGTCCAGCTCCTCGACGAAAATCCCGCGTACGCATTCACCTACTGCGACATCACCCGCGTACGCGACGATTCCGGCACCCCCATCGACCACGACTCCGTAGGTCTCTACCGGCAAACGCTGACCGGCGATATTCTCATCTCGTTGCTGATCGGCGGTTTTTTTCCACCCAACGCGGTTCTGGTCCGCAAGGAAGTGATTGACCGCTACGGCAGCTTCACACCCGGGCTCGACGGTCACGCCGATTACGAACTCTGGCTGCGGCTGTCCGCTCAACGGCAGTCCGGTTTCTATCTTGACCAAAAGCTCGCCTATTACCGAGTCCACGACGGCAACATGACCGGCAATACCGCGCACATGCATCAGACCTACCTCGCTGCCCTGCACAAGATCGCTGCGGAATTCCCCGAACGTCTGGCCGACGGCGTGGCCGGATTGAAAGCCCACATCGATTGCCTGACCGCCGCCAACGTGGCACTGCAACATCAAATCAACGAAAACGATTTTCAACTCGCCAAAACCACCCAATCCCACGATCAACTTCAAGCCGAGCTGAAGAAAAAAGATCAGCAATTGGCCGAGTCCAAGACCACCGATCCCGCCCTGGTCGACCAACTGATAAGGGAGAATCAAAAACTCAAGAAGCTCCTGCAAAAAATGAAAGACTGATCCATGAACGTCTTCCTGTGGCATAAAGAATCACTCTCGGTCGGCGGCGTGCTCTCCTGGTGCTGGAGGCTGGGCGAACTCTTCAAGAACGATCCCGACATCACCGTGCAGAACGTGGATCTGCGCGTTCTACCGATGAATGACACCCCCCAGGCCCCCTTCGATCCCACGCGTTTTTTCGACCGGCGCATCGATACTCCTGCGCAATTTTTCGCACTCCTAAACGATCACCCCGATGCCTTTCACGTCGTCAATTATTCCTTTGAATACCTCGACGTCCTTCAGCAATCCTCCCCGGATCTGCTTCGCAAACTCCGCTTCATCGGCACCTGCCACACCGATGAAGATTATTATTACATGAGCCTGCTCACGCACCGGGCCCAGTGGAATCGAATCCTCACCGTCAGCCAGCGCACACAGGATGTCTGTCAGGCACTCTTCCCGGAACTCGCCAACCGGGTCGCCCTGCTCCCGTATTACAACATCCCGCTTCCGGCCCAGCCCCAGCCCACCCCGGCGCACGACCCATTGCGACTCCTCTATCTCGGTCGTCTGTGCCAACACCAGAAACGCATTCTCGATCTGGTCGAATTAATGCGGTTGCTCGGCGACACTCCCTGCCAACTCACCGTCATCGGGGAAGGCCAGGAAAAGGAAAAACTGCGCGAGCTGATGCAGCCCTTCGGATCGCGCGTCATCTTCAAGCCCTCCATCCCCATCTGGGAGGTCAACGAAGAGTATGCGCAACACGACATCTCCCTCATGGTTTCGGAATTCGAAGGCAACAGTATTTCGCTGATGGAAAGCATGCTCATGGGTCTCGCTCCGTTTGTCACCCGTGTCGGCAGCGGGCAGGAACGACTCCGGCCTGGCGAGAATGGCGTCCTCGTCCCTATCGGTGACATGGCGGAAATGGCCCGCCAGATCGCCTATTACCAAACACACCGCGACTCCCTGCAAGCGATGAAAGCCGATGCGCAAAATACCATTCGCCGCGAGATTGAGAGCGCCCGATACAAGGAACGCTTTATCAATTTTCTAAACAACTAAGGCCAGGACTCTTTCTTATGAAAATCTACCAATGGCACAATTACGGTGCGATCCTCAGTGGTGTCATCAGCTGGAGCTGGCGCAATCGCGAGATTTTCAAAGATTCCCCCGACGTGCAATCGCCCATCGTCGATTTCAATATCTTTCCCGGTCGCGAACGCGGCCCGCTCGACGAAGAGAAGCTGTTCGATGTGAAGATTCAGAAGGTGCCGGAGTTATTGGTCTTCCTGAAACGCAATATCAACGAGTGGCACATCGTGAATTATTGTTTCGATGTACTGGAGGCGATTGATCGCGTCGCTCCCACCATTACGCCGCGACTCAAACTGATCGGCTGGTGCCACAGTGACGAGGACTTTTATTACTACCACCTGCTCAAGCATCGCAAACGCTGGTCCGCCCTGGCCTGCGTCAGCGAGCGCACCTTCGAGGTATGCAATGTGCTCTTCCCCGAACTCGCGGGCCGCATCTTCCTGATCCCCTGCTTCAATCTCCCGCCACCTCCGGTCGAGCCCCCTCGACAGGTCGAAAATCCCGTCCGCATCATCTATTTCGGCCGCATGTGGCAGCAGCAAAAACGGATTCTGGATTTCATCCCGCTCATCGAGAAACTCAAAGGCAAACCTTTTCATTTCACCTTCGTCGGCGACGGACTGCAAAAAGCGGAGCTCCAGCAACGATTGGCTCCCTACGCCGCGCAAGTCACCTTCAAGGACGTCATCGCTCCCTGGGACATTCCGGAAGAGCTCTCCCATCACGATATCTTCATGCTCGTCTCCGAGTACGAGGGCAATAGCGTCGCCCTGCTGGAGAGCATGATGGCTGGCCTCGCCCCGTTCGTCACGCGGACCCGTAGCGGCCAGTCCCATCTCGTCAATCACATGAATTGCGTGCAGGTTCCGATCGGCGATATGAACGAAATGGCTCACCAACTCGAAACGTACGCCGCCCAGCCTGATTTCCTGATGCTGCTGAAGCAGCAATCCCGGCAAAGCGCCCAGAAACTCGTCGAAGATCTGGGCTATCGCGAAACCTTTCTCAAGCTCGCCGCTCCGCAGTCAAAAAGTATCTCCTCACCCGCGGCGCCCCAGCTCCAACCCACATGACGGCACCGCTGCCCTGCATCCTCTGGCACACGGAAGGCACCGCGATCAGCGGCCTCTTCTCGTGGATGCACCGGCTTAAGCAGACGCTGCCAGCGGCGGGCGTCCGCCTCGAATTGGCCAGCATGGAGATTCAACCCTTCCGTTTCACCCAAGTTGCCGACATCGACGCGTTCTATGATCACCGCATTCGCACGGGACTCGAACTCGTCGCGTTTCTCAAGAAAAACCGCCACGCCGTTCACTTGATCAATCACGCCTTCGATTACGTGACGCTCGCGCACCAACTCAGTGCCCCCCTCCTCGCGCAGAGCCGACTCGTTGGAATCTGTCACACCGATCAGGATTACTATTATCAAAATCTGCAACTGGTGGACTCCCACCTGCGCGGCATCATTGCGGTCAGCCCGCTCTGCGCGCTCAAGCTGGGTCGGCAACTCCCCCATCGCGCCGGAACGATGCCCATCCTGCCCGACTGGGACATGCCCATCCCGCCCCCACGAATCCATTCCCCTTCGGCCAAAGCACCCTTGCGACTCCTCTTCAACGGACGACTCCTCCACCTGCAAAAACGCGTGCTGGATCTTCCGCCGCTGCTCGAGCTCCTCGCCCAGCGCGGCGTTCCTGCAGAACTGACCATCGCCGGGGATGGCCCCGATCTCCCCAAGCTGCAGTCCGCTTTGCACGCTCAAACCGCCATTCCGGTGCGTTTCACCGGAGCGCTGCCACCGTGGGAAATGGAGGCGTTGCTTGAGTCGCACGATCTTTTCCTGCAACTCTCGGAATTCGAAGGCGCAAGCGTGAGTCTGATGGAGGCCATGCTGCATGGACTCGCCCCGGTGGTGACAGCCATCGACAGCGGAACGGAATTATTGATCGACGAGGTGAATGCGCTGCTCGCTCCGGTCGGCAATCTGGAAGCCATGGCGGATCGAATCGAATCGCTGCACCATCAGCGCGCGCGGATTCCGCGCTTGGCACAAGCCGCCTACGAAACCGCCGCGACCCATCTGCGGGAATTGAATTACCCGCAGCGCTTCGCGTCGTACATGAAGCCATTCACCACGTAGCTGGCTGAGCCGCCCCAGCAGGTACTACTCCATGCCGATCTCGATGCTTTCGACGTAGAGCGTGCCCTGCACTTTTTCCATTCCGATGGCAAGCTTGGATGAAACGATATTCTCCGGCACACGCCAGGTCCAGTTCACCTCGGTCCAGTCGAACGTGCCGACCGTCGTCGGGGCTTGCGGATAATCCATCTTCGCTTCCGCGTTCTGGAGTTGCAGCATGATCTTCACGCCGTTCCACGGCTTCGGTTTTTCAGAAATCGCCTCGCCCTTGATGCGCGCCTTGATCCGGATCGTATGCCCACGAAATTTTTCCACCGGTAATACGACGACATGCATGACCGACCCATTCGCGTCCGCCGACACAATCTTCGCCGCATTTTTGCCACTGCCCGTATCCACCTTCGGTTCGGGATTCCACTTCAAGCCGGAGGTTCCGTCCCACCGCTCGGTCATCAGCACGGTGGCCGCTACCGGCTTCGAAACTTCACTCGCCAGCGCCGCCGCATCTGCCGTAGCAGCCGCTGCCGGATCGGTGTACGCTTGCCAAAGGGCGTCGGCGTAGGCCTGCATGCCTTTGTCACCGGGATGCCAGTTGACCCCCGCATGCGTAAAACGTTTTTCAGCCCCGGCGCGATTCGTCATGTCGCGATTGGCTGCCGCAAGACTGACATAAGTGGCCCCGTACTTCTGGCATAGCTCACGAATGGGGATGTCCTTCGGCCCATTTGCATTGGGCTGTCCCCACACCCCGAAACAGAAAATGCGTACATTCGGATTGCCCGCTTTGAGCGCCTGGATGATCGATTCATACGGCGTCTTATAGCCCGCTTCGCTGACATCCTTGTCGTTTTCACCGAGCTGGATGACCGCGAGATCCGCGCCCACCGCCTGGATCTTATCCTTCACCGCGCCCTTGCCCGTGATGGTGCCGCCGCCCTCGGCGAAGATGATGAGTTGCGGCGCTTTGCCCCCTTGCGATTCCGTCAGCTTCGCCAGAAAAAGATGTACGTAATCCTTATCCTCACTCGAGGCGGCCATGCCCCAGTTGCCCGACCAACCGAGCGATTCCACGGCAGGACCATGCTTGGAAATACTATCCCCGAGAATGATCAATTTCTCCACCACGGGCGCCGCCGTGAGAGAAGAGGAAGCCGCGAGAACACTCATGGCCCCGGTAAGCAGGACCGTCTTAATCGTCGTTTTCATGGTCTGGATAGAGAGCAAATAAAAGAGGTTATTCGATTAATTAATCGTCAAATAGAACCATCCCATCATGACCGATAGGGAAGAATCTGACAACTCCTAAACGCCGTCACTGGCGTCGACGGCATCGATAACCAAACGTGGCCAAAGCCGAAATCGCCACCAGCGCCCACGCCGCTGGCTCGGGCACATTACTGATCGAAACGTTATCGAAGTTCACCGTGGCGATATCGTCCGTACCTGTCACAAACATCAGGTTGTAGGCCGGGTCCGCATTCACCACTAACCCGCTCGAAGTGCTGTTGGGCACCCATGGCAAGGTCACGCCATTTACGGTGGAAGTCAGGTCGGTCACCACGCCCGTCGTACTGGTGATCTGAAAACCCGTGTAGGTTTTGCTCAGCGGATCAATGGTAATATCGAACGTCACATAGCCATTCGTATTCGTCACGACATTCGAAAAGGTGCCGGAAGTCGTAAGTGTGGCGGTCGGCGCATAGAGGGCAAGAGAAGTGCTGACAATCGGTGTACTGGAGGCACCGCCAACAACATTCCGATACAACTCGATCTTCCCATTGTTGTAGAGAAGCTCGGTCCAATAACGCCCACCCAAGCTTCCATTAGGATCGGTCACTGACGCTCCGAGGTAAAACTGGATCTGGTTGTTCGAAGTCGGGGAGGCCAGACTGAGGATATTCATCCCGAATTTAACCTTGTACGGCTGCGTGAAATTTACCACCGTGTTCGTCAAATTCACATACGCAGCATACGCTTGGGCATTTGTCGTATCGTTAATCTGGAAGGCTTGCGTGCCACTCTGCGGACTGGTAGTGGTGATGCCCATGGCAGAGGAAAGCGTTCCGCCTCCCAGTAGCGCCGTCCAGGCGTTAGTTCCCGGAGCGCTGTTATCGTCTACACCGATAATGGTCGACCCCGCCGTGTAGGAACCGTTTGTCGTTTCGAAACCGGTGGAGAAATCAGCGTAAGTGACGGACAAACTCCCAACGAGGAGTACCGTCAGCGGAATCAGAAGGCGCGCTTTCATGGGCTTTTTCTTTCTACTGGTTCCGATTCCCTTGGAACCCCGCCCCATCGTTCAAACTTAATTATTTAGATCGATTACGATAAATATAAGCTCAAGAAACAGGGTGCGTCAAGCTTCTGGCGAATAAACCAGTGAAATAACTCGAACGGACCTCTGCCCAAGGGAAAACTTCTACTGCTCAAAAAGTCAGCTATTTAGAAAAGATTAATCAGCTATTTATTTCAATCCTCAATAAAAATGAATAATTTCAATTTAAGATACTTATCATTAGATTATTACGTCATAAAATTGAAATCAATAATCCACTATTAAACAGTTTTTTCGTTGTCATTTGTTTATTTGCTCTCTATTTGTTGTTCGTGAGGGTCGACTACCGCAATCACGACCTGCCACGAAAGGATTTCATGAAACGATCTCTGCTCCTTCTGCTTCTCACTCTTTCTTTCGTTCCGCGTCTTCAGGCCGGTCCCGTCGAAAAAACCGTCCGCATCGACATTCTCGGCACGACTTCCCAGCCCACGGCCATGGAAGTCGTCGAGATTTCCGCCGGTGGCAAAACCTCCTTTGCCGAGTGGGCCGGAGCCGATCGGCAAAAGGTGGTACTCGCCGAATTCCCCGCCACCAACCACTGGCAGCAAGGTTCCATCACGATCAAGCCCACCAGCACGGGCCGAATCGGATTGGCGTTGACGGGTCCTTATGTTCCCGAATTTGAAGGCACGAAACAATTGCGCGCGATCTTCGCGCATTTCGACAATTTCAGCGCCACTGCGGGTGGCAACCCGGTATCGCTTAACAATGGCAGTTTCGAAAACGTCGGCGGCAACGGCACGCCCCAAGGCTGGATGTTTGCCAACACCGACAAAAGCAATCCGCCCGTCACGGAGGAATCCCGCGCCAAAGTAATCAATGGCGACGCAGCCGACGGCGACAAATATGTCCGCGTCTGGCACAACTCCCGCGCGTGGCAAGGCATCTCCGTCGAAGCGGGCGTGCCGGTAACGATCACCTTCTTCTACCGACTCGAACGCGGAGGACAGTAGCGTCATCTTTCGACTCCATGTTTTCGTGCCCAGCCTCCTGCTGACGTCTGTTTACTTCGACTCCATCCGCTTTACGATTCCCCTCTCCAACTCCATCCCATACGCCCCTCGCTTATGCATTCCCTCATTCCCCGTCTGAAAATCGACCCTCGCCGCTCCTCTCTTCTTCCTCTCGCACTCGGCGTGCTGAGCCTTTTCTCCGTCCATGCGGCGGAGGGCGATGCCGCTCCGGCAGGACCGTGGAAAGTGGTGGCGAATGAAAACTGGAAGGCCGTCGAGTTTGGCGATCTCAAAGTGAAGCCCGGTTCCGCGCTCGATTTCTCCTCGCTCGTGACGACCGGCACAGCGGGTCAATACGGTTTCGTCCGCATCGATGCCAAGGGCGAACTCGTCTTCGAGAAACAGCCCGACAAGCCCTGCCGCTTCTATGCCGCCAGCCAGGGCATGGAATATTGGGAAGCGCAAACGCCGGAGGAAATCGAAGCTTATGCCGATCAGGTCCGGCTCGCCGGGTACAATCTGCTCCGCCCGCACTTCCTCGATCACATGCTCATGATCGAGACCACGGAAGATCTCGCACTCAATCCCCGCGAACTCGATCGCTGGGATCGCCTCACCGCCGCGCTGAAAAAACGCGGCATCTATCTCTACATCGACATCACCACCTCGTGGGCTCCTTACTACGCGATGCCACGCAAGGGCTACAACTGGGCGAAGGAAGGCTACGTCCGCAAATTCAAATCGCGCACCACGTGGGACCCGGCCGCGCAGGAACATTGGAAGCGCGCCACGAAACAATTGCTGGAGCATGTGAATCCCTACACCGGCACCGCGCTCAAGGATGAACCGCAAGTGGTCTTCTTCCAGCTTCGCAATGAGGCGAGTTTCCAGTTCCTGATGGACACCTCCGCACAAGGCGACACGCTGCCGCAAGAGTTACTCTCGCCGCTACGCCAATGGCTCCAAAAGCGTTACGGCACGATCGACGCCCTGCTCAAAGCGTGGGAAGGCGACCCGTTCCTCGCGGGCAAGACAATCAAGGATTTCAACGACATCCCCTACCCGTCCGCCAAGGGACTCTCTCCCTCCGCGACCGACCTGTGGCGTTTCCTCACCGAGCTGGAAGTGTCGACCTATCAGTGGATGAACACCTACCTGCGCCAGCTCGGTGCGCGCGTGCCGGATCTCGACCTGAATGTCGGCGTCGCGTTCGCGCTGAATCTCTCCCGCTCCGCGTTGCCTGTCGTCGACAGCCACGCTTACCACGATCATCCCACCACCTATATTTCTCCCGGCTCCACCGAGCACAATGACAGTCCCGCCGAGAAGAACCTCGACCACTTCACGTGGCTCAACGAAGTGCGTCAGCTCGACCGCCCCATGGTCATCAGCGAATGGGGCAATCCGTACTGGAATTCCTGGCGGCATGAAGCCGGTCTCGGCGTTCCTGCCTACGCCTCGCTGCAGGGCTGGCAAATGATCTGTCACCACGCCGAACCGATCATGCTCAAGGTCACCATCCCGCTGCGCCCCTTCAAGATCGCCTACGATCTGCCGAACAAGGCAGGCGAATACATGGGGGCATTGCTCTACGCCCGTGGTGACGTCGCTCCGTCGGAGCATACGGTACAAATCACACTCGATCCGGAAGGCGTCTTCACCCGCTGGGGCGGCGGCGGTTACATGCCGCCCGCACTCCGCCGGCTCTCGCTGCTGACCCGCTGCGGACTGGTGATCGAATCGTTTTCCAGCACCTTGCGCGGCGCTCCGGTGAAACCCGATATGACCCTGCGCATCGCGCCCGATTCACGCAATCTGATTGTCACGGCCCCAACCGCTGCCGCGACGAAAACGACCCCGGACAGCGAAGCGCTCAACGCTGCGTTGCGCAAGAGCGGCATTCTTTCCGCCAAGAACCGCTCCGATTCGAACACCGGCACGTATGAAAGCGACACGGGCCAACTGCTCCTCAACATCCCGAAGAAGCTCATCACCATCGACACGCCGCTGAGTCAAGGCGCCTGCCTGATCACGGGAGCCGCTCCCGTTACGCTCGCGGACTGGAGCTTCACCAACCACGGCGCGCCTGTCACCGCCTTCGCCAGTTCGCTTGACCGCCAGCCCTTCGCCACGAGCAAGCGCATGCTCCTCATCGCCGTCGGTGACGCGCTCAATACCGGCGCGACGTTCGAAAATGAATCCCGCCTTAAGCTGGTCGAACTCGGCACCCTGCCCGTGCTCGCGCGCGTGCTCGATGTGGAATTCGCACTTGCACGCTCCGACACGGCCGGACTCAAACTCTGGGCGCTCGGCTACGACGGCTCGCGACGCGAGGCAATTCCGTTCGAAACCAAGAACGGCAAACTCATCGCCCGGATCAAGACTGGCACTCTCAAGGGCGGTCCCACGCCCTACTTCGAACTCGTGAAGGAGTAAGACAGGCAGGGCAAGTTAGATTGAGATCGTCGCAACGAATCCAGGGCACTCCTGCTATTGCGACTCACAGTTGCCGAAATCCCCTCTATTAAGAGGGGTGGCGCGGAGCGCCGGGGTGTGTGAAAAAAGAGAGCTCTTTCTGAATCGATCATACTCCAGCGTCACGCTGGCTCAATTCTCCAACACCAGCGCGTGGGGAATCGAATAATAGTCCCCGGACTTCCCCGTCGCTGGGGGCACCACGATTTCTATGCCCGCCGTCACCGTGCGACGATAAATCTTGTCCTTGAAAGTCCGCCCGCCACCGATCCAACCGATCTGCAGTGAAGTCAGTTCCCACTCGGGGCCGGGTTCCTGTTTGTTCGTGCTCATCATCAGCAGCCACGCGGTTCCGGCCGACTTGGCTGTCACTTTGAATCCCGCGCCCGGCTGATTCGTCGGTCCGCGATTGATCGTATAGATTTTCTTCCCCTGCAACTCCGCAGGAATTTCGACTAGTGGATTCACCTTCGAACAACGGAACGCGCCTTCCTGCACCGTTTGAATCTCCACTCCGACTGACGATGCGGGTGCCGTCACAACCGGTGTGGTGGACGCGGTGGCCAAGGCCGACTCCGTCGCGATGGTTCCCGGCGATTCCATCCAGGCGTACCACGCCAACTCGGCGAAAATGCCATAGGAACTGTAGAGCTTGTCCCAGGGCGTTTGGCGCAGCAGCTTCTGGAACCGCGCCATCGCGATACCCGCTTGCTCATCGCGATCCGGAGCCATGAAGATAATCGCCGCCGCACAAAATGGTTCGCGCACGGCGGTAATTTCCATGCCACGACCGGCGTTCTTCCATTCCCGCAACTCATCCAGCGCCAGCTTAGTCGCCTCATCGCTGGTGGCTTGCGGTTTCCAGTAGGTGTTAAGCGAACGCCAATCGGTCTTGAACGGAATGGACTCGATATTGGTGGAATACGAGTCGACAACCGTTCCAGCCACGGTCTTCGCATTGAGCCGCAGCGTGGCGAGATATTTCTCGCGAATCTCAGGTCGTTTCTCCAGATCGATCAACTCCCGCAGATTTCCCTGCGAATTAAGAAAGAGCCAGAGCTGGTTCTTCACCATGTGCGGATGCAACACAAAGAAACTGGGAATGCCCTCGGTGAGATGTTCGAGTCGGGTCTTGCCGGAAGCCTTGAACGTCTCGGACAATGCCTCCTCATACGCCTGCTGCCACACCTTGTCCCCGGTGATTTCAAACAGAATGCGCGTGATGAACAACAGCCGCGTGGTGCCGCGATATTCTGAGTCATGGAACGAACCACGCGTCTGCCCGGGCTTGATCCCGCCGATCGGATCGGCGGGCAGGAACCAATGGTTCGCGCGCAGCGCTTCGGCCACTTCCACCATCTTTTTCTCCACGCGCTTCTTCTCTTCACCGGTCGCCGCACCGGAACGCACATAACGCCAGAGACCGTAAAACCACGGACCGGTCTGGTCATCGGAACCGAGCGCGTAATGACTCTTTCCATCCGCCGCCACGCCACGCGCGACAAAGCCGGGAATTTCCGAAACCGAAGCGCACAGGATCAATCCGTCCGCCAGTCGCTTGGCCTTGGCGCGATCCACCTCGCTGCCCGTCAGCTTCCAACGGCGCACGATCGCATCGAGATAAAGGCCGCTGAAAAAAGGTCCGTTCTCGATGGGCGTCCACCACGACAACGCGTTCGGCTTGCCGTTCTCGCACTCGTCCGCATTGGGAATTTCAACCTTGCCGTCTAGCGTGTTGTAATCGAGCACAATGCCGTGCGGCGAGATGAACCGCTGCCAGATATCGTCGTGCATCGCCTTCACCTCTGCGGGAATTTCCACCGCATGCATGCGTGGCATCAACAAGGCCACCGCGATCAAGAGTCCATTTTTCAACATCATCTTCATGTACTTCGATTCCTCGATCCGCCCCGCTTATTCCGCCAATTCAAAATAAGGCGTGGGACTCGGCTTTAACTCTGCCGTGCTGATGACGGCGCTGACCATCTCTTTCTCCCGCTGCAGCGGAATTTCCTCGCGCCGTTCGCCGTTGGGGGCCAGCGCCCATAACTTGAGTTTTTCCGCGCGCTCGTGGCGCAGGGTGAACTCCAGTTTCGCCACCCGCATCAACACCGGGGGTTCACCCAGCTTCACCAGTTTCTTGCGGCTCGCATCCTCAAATGTCGCCCCGCTGTTAAGCGCATCCGTCGCGACGATGAGGAGCATGCGACCACTTTGAGACAACGGCTGATCCGTTAGCGAGCCGATGAAAAAGGTCGCCTCGCCCGTGCCCACATTTTTGACCGAAGCACTTCCCAGCTTGATCGCTTCACCGCCCACGGCAAGATTCGCTCCCTCGCTGCGCGGCGTGACCACCTTTACCCGTGATGATTTTTGCTCCAGCAAAATCTGACCCGTATCGCTCTCGTAAATTCCCGCCTCCACGTCCGTCTTGTTATTCGCCGGAAGAATCCCCATGCGCCGCAACGTCGCGACGGCCGCGCCCGGATTTGCCACTGTGGACGGATCGGTCTCTTGCACTTCCTGCACACCTTCGCGCGTCGAGACCTGGCCTCCGCCTTGGAAAACGATGCTCCAGTCGGCTTTGTACGCTCCCCGCGGCGCACTATCCGGCATCTCCACCACGCGAATACCAACGCCCGTGATCAAACTCAATTGCGTCACCGCCCACGAGAGCGAATCCTGCAGTCCCGTGTTCTTCGGCATGGCTTTCGGATTGATCATCGCCTCGACGCGGTGCGGCGAGGTCGCCACGTCGCCCCGGCGATAAAACAGCGCCGACATATATTCCGCCGCCTTGAGCGGGGGATCATTGTAGACCGTGAAAGTTTTGATCGGTCGCACACGCGAAAGCAAAATCGGATCGGAGAAATGCGCCTGCATCTGCCACCCCTGCAAGGCCGCATAGACCGGAACCGTCAACCCGGTTTCGTGCCGGTACGCATTCCAATAGCAGTACCCCCACTCGGAACAAACGAAGGGCCGACCCCACTGGCGCACGCCGGTCATCCAGCGCCAGAAACCGACCGCGTTCGACAACGCACTCGAAGTCGTGAGGCTCGATCCGCTCTCAATATAACTCGTCGGATGCGCATGATACGAATGCGTGTCGGCCACCGGCATCACGTCGCGCACAATCGAGGTCTGCAACGCCGTGCCGACATTATAATCGAGCAGTGGTACCTTCACGCCCATCTCCTTCACCGCCGCCGCCATCCACAAATAGGTCTCGCGTTCGATGTCGATGAAGAACCGTTGCAGATCCTGACCCGCCGGTCCTTTGTCATTCAGCGGCGGTAGCTCGACGCTTTCTAAAGTCTGCCCCTCCGGCAGACTCCCCCACGCCGCCACCAGTTTTTCCCTCGTACCGTAACGCTTCGCCAGCCACTCCCGGAATGGCAGCACGATGGCGGGGTCCTTATCCTTCGGAAGGTTCATCAGGAAGTTCAACCCCGCCTCGTTGCGCAACTGCACGATCACCACTTGCGGATCGTCCTTCAGCGCCAAACCGGTGTGGGGATTGACGTGCTCCAGCAGTTGCTTTACGCCCGCCTTCCAGTGCGACCGCGCCACCGGATCGTAATAGACGCGTGTCTTCAGCTTCTTGGCATGCGCTGCGGCGGTCCACGTATTGACCCCGTAGTACGCCGACCACGAGGTGGTCACATCGAGGTAAAGGTAAACCCCGTGCTTCTTCAGCGCCGCCGAGAAACGGTCCCAGCGATCGAGATTCTTCGGGTCGAGCGCCAGATCCTGCTCCGTTCCATCCATGCGCTTGTTGCCATCCATGAGGTAGCTGTCCAGAAAGTGGGGACGGCACATGTTGTACCCCGCGCGCGCCGCCTGCGCCGCCATCCGTTCGATTTCCTCCGGCGTGGTAAAATCAAAAGTCGACATCACCGTCGACAGGCAACGGAACCGCACCGGCTTCGCGGGACTTTTTTCAAAGGCGAATTCGCCCTGCGGGTTGACCGTGACAAAGCCCTCGCTTCCCGCAGCGGCAGGCGTTCCAAAAACGGACGTCAGATCGAGCGCCGTGCCCGCCTTGACTTCAAGATCGGACTGATCAATGGCCTTCCACTCGGCATTGGCAGTGGCGATCCATTCTCCGCCACTTTCCGCTACGGATACCGCGATTCCTGATATCCCCGGAATAAACGCAACCAGACAGGCCGCACAGTGAAGAAACCGACGAGAGAACCTTCGCATGCAATGATCCTACCATCGGTTTTCCCGCTTCGACGAGAGTGCAAAACACCCTCGTTCATTGAAGCTATAAAATGGCCATTAAATCCGGCGACGACGCGCCAGACCGAACAGGAGACCGCCCATCAGTAATCCCGCCACGGTCGGTTCGGGAACAGATGAGACGGAGATCGCATCAAAGTCGACCACCACCTCGTCGGTGCCACCCGTCACCAAACTCAAATAATTCGACGGAGTGGTCGATCCATCCCATGCCGTCAGACCGGTCATGTCAAAAGCCATCGTGCCCTTGCTGCCCGTGATGGTCGCGCTGGTATAACTGTGCGTTGTGGGATTGATCGTGAAGTCGAATGAGACGTATTCTCCAAAACCATTGGCCACACTTGTCAAATCCATATACTTCGTCGTATACCCCGTGCCATTCCACGCCGAAATAAAGTACGTTTGCCTGTTCGTCCCGAGGCCACTGGAATAAAAACCATCGTAACCAAACTTCAGCCAGCTGGAACCGGTGCCGAATGTACTGGCCCCGAATTGAATCTGCACCTGCTGCCCCGAGGTGGCCGTTGCCACCGACTGCACATTCATGGCTATCGAAAACGTGAAGGGATTACTCAACAGCGAAGCGGCATTCGTCAGTTGCACCTGACCGCCGTAAGCGGAAGCGCCCACGTCGTTCAGATGAATGGCCAGCGCACCGTTGTAAGGCACGCCCCCCGACGTCAACACCCCTGTCGGAGTCGCAAAAAGAGCCGTCCAGGTTCCTCCCAAAGAGGTATCCTGCCTGCCGACAATGTCCGCGCCATTACTATAGGTGCCGTTGGTCGTCTCAAAACTGCTGCTCACATCGGCGTAGACTGAACCGATGGCCAGCGCCAGCACCAAAACGGTCGCATAGCCACTGCGACGATTCCTTCTCCGTGATAATTGCTGAGTTGAATGCATGCCCGATCCTTTCGCGTTTATATTGCGAATCATACGCCGGAAGACACAGCCCTCACAACGGGACCTTTATTGCATCTATGCAATTCCTGACGCCTGCGCTTGATCCCATCACACCGCTCGGTTACTCTCCTCCAAAGCACGGATGGAAGCGACGGGTACTTCCGGAGTAAAATCGCCCCTTTTTCCACTGAACCCATGGCCAAGCAACCGTCCTCCCCGCCCACGCTCGCGGACGTGGGCCGAATCGCCGGTTATTGCGCGTCCACTGTTTCCATGGCGTTGCGTGACGACCCGCGCATCCCGGAGATCACCAAGGAAAAGGTCCGCAAGGCCGCCCAAAAGTTACAGTATGTCCCCGACCCCATGCTCGCCGCGCTGGTTGCCCGCCGCAGCAACAGCCGCCGGAGTCGGACCCTCGCCAACATCGCCACGCTGATCGACGACCGCTGGCCTCCCAATGAAACCAACAGCTGGATCGTCCACCACTTCGCCGGCATGGAAAAAGCCTGCCAGCAACTCGGCTACCATCTCGACCGGATCAACATCCAGCGCGACCTGCAAACCCACCCCCATCCCGACAAACTGCTCGCCAGCCGGGGCATTCGCGGGTTGGTGATCCTGCCGGTATTCGATCACAACATCGTGGTGCCGCTGGATTGGAATCGCTACGCCTCGATCACCATTGGTACGCCTCTGGACCATGTACGCACTCACCACACCAGCGCCGATCTCTACAGTGCCATGACGCTGGCTTGCGAAAAGGTGCGGGAACTCGGTTATCGCCGGGTGGGGCTGGCCCACTGGCGACTCTACGAGGAACGCAACCGCTACGAATGGCTGGGCTCCCTCTGCAAAGAAAGCTACTCGCATGAGGGGTTCACCGTCGTCCCGCCCTATCTGTCAGACGAAGAAACGTCCAATGCGTGCGAGGTCGAACGCTGGTTTCTCAAGCATCGACCGGACTGCATCCTGACGAGTAGTGGGTGGATCCTCCGCCATCTCACCTCCGTCGGCATTAAAGTCCCACAAGACGTCGGCATCGTAACGCTCAGTCGCAACTTATCCTACACGCGACATTACAGCGGCATCATTCAGCACCTCGACACCACCGCCGAAGCAGCCGTCAAACATGTTCACCAGATGATTCTGCACGGCGAAACCGGCCTGCCCGAGCATCCCAGCGAGATCAAAATCTATCCCGACTGGCACGAGGGCGATACCACGCGGCGACTAAAGCCCGCGTAACAACCGGCGGCGCGACAGAGCCAATCCACCCAACCCCAAACCGAGTAATACGACCGAGGCCGGCTCCGGAACCGCAGAAACCACCAGCGTGTCGTAGTTGATCGAGGTATAGCGCGAGGCCAACTCCCCATAGAATCCGACTCCCGTCACAAGGCTGGAAGCCAGATCCAACGTCGTGGTCGTCGACGCCAGGGACAACTGCGAGCCAGGTGTCAAAGTCAACACCCGCCATGTGGTGGCCGAGGCGGCCGACAGGCTGAAGCTGTCCGCCGACGCCATCCGGTCATCCAGCGTGCTGCCCGTCGAAGCCGTCGCGGAGGTAAAGGTCGTCTCCGACGCATACCAGACACCGCCGACCTGCACGAGCAGCCGGGTCGTGGGCAGGGTGGCAAATGTCCCCGTACGAGATGACTGCCAGGTAATCGTGCTGACATTCGACAGGCTCAAGCCGGTTTTGACGGCAGCCACGTCGAGCGCATAACCACTCCCCGTATTGCTATCATAGTCAAAGGCAAGATAACCCTGCGTGCCGTGCGGACTGCCAAGACCATTAAAAATCTTGGTCGAATAACCAGCCGTCGCATTGGAATTGACGTCAATGGCCGTTGTGGTGGTTTTGCTGGTGGACAAATCGATCGCACTGCTGCCCGCATAGGCGTTCCAACCGAAGAGGGAAGCGCTACCACTGCTCGCAGTAGTGTAATCAAACGTCTGGCTGTAGAGCACCTGCGCCCGCACCGAACCCACGCTCAGTAGGGCAGCCATGACCAAAACGGAATACGTCGACCAACGAGAAGGGACTGTTTTCATAGTAGTAATAGGCTCCATGTTTTCCTGATTCTCCCGGCCATACCCTCTCTTCCGGAGAACGGATCACACCGAGAGTAATCCCGGCAACGCCCCCAAACAACGCAGTCGCTATTTCATCTATAAAACAACTTTCACCGCCTTTGCCCTTGTCGGTTTGGAAGCGGACAACTACCTTCATACCGGAATGGCCACACGCTCCGATTCCGCCCCAACCCTACGGGACGTAGGACGTCTCGCTGGCGTCACCGCCACTAGCGCCTCGCTCGCGTTGCGCAACGACCCGCGCATCAGCCCCGCCACGAAAGCCCGCATCGTGGCCGCCGCAAAGAAACTCGGCTATGTGCCGGACCCCCTCCTCTCCGCCCTCGTCGCCCGGCGCGGCCGCCAACACGCGCCCCATACCCTGGCCAACATGGCCGCCCTGCTCGACGATGGCTGGTTACACCACGATGGCGGCTGGCTGGAGCCGCTCTACCAGGGCATGGAACGCGCCTGCCAGCAGCTTGGTTATCATCTCGACATCCTCAACATTCAGCGCGACCTGCTCTCCCTCCCGAAACCCGACCAACTCCTCTACAGTCGTGGAGTCCGTGGACTCGTCATCCTGCCGCTCTATAACGCCCACCTTTCCCTGAAACTCAATTGGGAGCGCTACTCGTTTGTGTCGATCGGCAACCCGCTGGAAAATCTCGTTTCCCACCGCACGGGCACCCACCTCTTTGCCTCGATGACTCTCGCCTGCGAAAAACTGCGCAAGCTCGGCTACCGCCGGGTCGGACTCGTCCACCCCCTTCGCTTCGAACGCCGCATCTCCTACGAATGGCATGGCTCGCTCTGCAAGGAAACCCTCACCCATCCCGACTTCATTGTGGTCCCCCCGCATCTCCCCGAGGAATACGATACCGCCGCCTTTGTCGAATGGGTCCGGCAACATCAACCCGAGTGCATCCTCACCAACAGCCCCATCGCCCTGCGCGAGATGTTGGAACAGAACGGGTGGAAAGTGCCGCGAGACATCGGCATCGTCGCGCTCAGTCGCAACTTCGACACGATGCAACATTTCAGCGGCGTGGCCCAACATCTCGATCTCACCGCCGAAGGGGCGGTGCGCCACGTGCACCAGTTGATTCTCAAAGGCGAAACGGGAATGCCGAAGGTTCCCAGCGATATCCGCATCGCCCCCGACTGGTACGAAGGCGACACGATCCGCCGCCTGCGCCGAGCCCGAGCCAAGTGACAGCCACACGCCGACCGATTACACCTTGCCGCGCCGATCCTCGAGTTGTCCGCGCAGACTCACCATCTTGACTCGGCTCAGGGGATAGGCGAAGGCGAAGTAGGCCGCCACGCTCCACCCACAAATCGGCAGCAGGATGAAGAGCCACTTCATATGCAGCAGCACTTCCAGCGGCTGATGGCCCACCTTCACGTCGAACCCGGTCATCTGCAGCAGCACGCCACTCGTGCCCATCCCGATGGTGGAGGCCAGCTTCACGAACCACGAATAAAACGCATTGAGCGCGCCTTCGCGCCGCTTGCTGGTGTGCAATTCGTCGTGATCCGCCACGTCCGCCTTCATCGACGGCAGGAAGAGCCACACCGCTGAAATCGCGCTACTCTCAAAGAGCGCTGGCACCAACTGCAGGTACGGCATGCCCGGCACCATGCACACCAGATTGGTCAGGTGCCCAAAGATGCTCACCCCGAGCATGACGATCACCATCGTCCGCTTATCGAAGCGTTCCCCCAGCCACGTCCACAGCGGGATGCAGCAAATCCCCATGGCCACCACCATGGTTCCCTTCCAACCGCCGACGATCGCGGCGAGACTGATGTCGCCACCGTTCACGTAGTAAATATTGAGATACTGGCCCAGAGCCGCCACCGAGGTATTGCCCACAATCAGGAAAAAAGTGACCCCGATCAAACGCCACAGCGGCGCGCAACGAAACGACTCCGCGATGCTCTTGAAAAAGGGGTCCTTGGCCTGATGACTCGTCTCCGCCTTGTAATACCGTTCCCGGCCAAAGAGCGGCGGCATCAAGCCCACCACCAGGATCGCCCCCGCCACGAACCAACTGCACGTGCGCACCCCAAGCACGATATCCGGCTTGCCCGTCACCGCGCTCACGAACCACGGCCCCGTCACAATCGCCAACGCCCACGCGCCCGATAGATTGATGATCTTGCCGAACAAGGCGCACCACGCCATCAAGCGCGTCCGCTCGTCGTAACTCGGCGTCAACTCCAGCTGCAAGCTATAGTACGGCATGCACCACATCGTCGTGCAGACAAAGAAAAGCATGCCGATGCCGAGCAGATAGAAAAACATCCCCGTCTCGCTCCAACCGCTCGGCACGCGCCAGATCCACGGATAAACCAACGCCACCAGGGCCGCGCCCACCACCATGTACGGCCGACGTCGGCCCCAGCGGGTCCGCGTATTGTCCGAGATGTTGCCCATGATCGGGTCGGTGATCGCATCCCACGCGCGCAAGATCATCAGGACAATGCCGAGCTTCGCCGGACTGATGCCCAGACCGATATTGAAATACGGCATCCACAAACCGCCGATGGTCATGCCTACAGCCAGTGAGTCAAAGCATGTCCCGGCCGCCACCCCGAGCTTCTGCGAGAGCGGGATTCGATCCGCCTCCGCGATCACGGGTTTGGCCGCAGCCTGCGACGGTGGAAGTTCTTCTTCGGATTGCGTGGGGAGTGCCATGGGATGTTCTTTTTTCGAAGTGACGACTACGTGTGATAGGAGTTTAACCAATACGTAAAACCAAAGTCGCGGCCAATGATCGCCCTTCGATCAATAATCCAAAGTTTCGATCGAAGCAATAAAAATAACCTACACGTGTTAGCATACTGCAAACAAAAAGGAACGCTCAAATAGTCAAATGATCGGTTAACGGTCAGGGTGCCGTGACGGTCAGACTCTCCACCACCGCCGCGAAATCCCGCGAATGGACCCGTACTCCCGCGGTGCCGGATTTGTATAAATTGTCCGTGCCGGAAAGGGATGCCACCACCTCACCTTTTGTATCAAAAAGTTTCGCGGAGATGTTGGTGCCTGCCACCGTAAGCTCGATCCGCCACGATTCGCCGGGGGGATAATTAATCTGCGCCGGGTCCTGCAACGCGAGCGATCCATTCGGTCCGCCGATACGATAAAGCTCGAATGTCGCCTTCGGCCCGGTGCCCTTGATGCGCGCATGATAAAAGCCGGTCGGGCTCTTGAACCGCGCCAGAACGCCCGTCATCGCGTCGCCCGATAACCGCACCACCCCCTTCACGGTGTAATCGGTCCACGTATCGGATGGCTGCCCTTTCAAATCGTTACCGCTAAACCAGGAAGCGACGAAATCCTTGCCGGCGTCGGCGCGATACACGCCTTTTCGAATCGTAAACTGGTCGGCGTCTTCCGGTGCTCCGGCCTTCTGCCAATCCCGGGGAGTCGAGCCGTCCTCTCCCTTGAAAATGATCTCGTACAACAAGGTCTCGGCCTGCACGGTTCCCGCTCCCAGCACCGCCAGGGTCAGGGCGAGAAAAAGGAAATGAAACGGGCAGCGAGAAAAGAAGGAACGGGTACTCATAAAAGGTCTCCCTTTTAGTGTACCCGATTCTCCTGCGGGTGCCAAAAAATGCAATTACGCTATTGCATCATAAAGTTATATATTTCACCGCTCCTTTCGCCTCTCTGAGAGGGAAAGGAGTCGGCCAAACTTAACTTTAATATTAGGCATACCGGAGCAAAACCTTGCCGGTCTTGCCATCGGCCATCAGGCGGAACGCTTCCGCGGCCTGATCGATCGGGAACTGATGCGTCACCAACGACGCCACGGGCAATCCCTTGCGATAAGCCTCCAGCATCGCCGGATATTCATTGAAGTGGTAGAACCACGAACCCACCGCCGTGATGTCGCGGCGAATAAAATCATCGCTCGGCGAGAGCGGCAGCGCCGGTTGTTCGCCATTGAACACCACAGTTCCGCCCTTGCGCACCGCGAGGAAACATTGCTTGGCCGTGACCGGAACGCCCGCCGCTTCGATGCAAACGTCCGCGCCTTTGCCACCGGTCAACGCCTTGATCGCCGCCGGGACATCGAGTCCCTCGGTGACAAGAATCGTTTCCGTCGCGCCCAGTTTTTTCGCCAGCTCGATGCGGTCCGCGGAACGGTCCACGCCGATCAATTTCCGACCGAGATGTTTCTGGACAATAATCTCGCTCAGCCCGATGGGACCGAGACCGAATACCGCAATGGTTTTGATTTCCTCACTGCGCAGCTTCGTCGAGGTGTGGAAGGGGACGCCAAGACCGTCGCCGGTGATGAGCACGGAAACTTCCCACGGGACATCCTGCGGCAACTGATGACACGCAATTGCGTCGACCTTGAAATACTCCGCGTGCATGTGGCCGAAGAACTTGAAGTGATCGCACCACGTGTACTGGCCCTTCGCGCAATAATCGCAGTGGCCGCAACCCGAGATCGCGCTCACGCCGACCTTGTCGCCAACCTTCACCGTCGTCACGCCTTCACCGAGCGCGGAGACAATGCCCGCCGCTTCATGACCGTTATTGCCTGAGGGAAGACCTTCCTTGCGGTACGTGCCGAGCTCGCTGCCGCACAGGGCGGAGACCACCGTCTTGACGATCACTTCGCCCGGACCGGGCGTCGGAATCGGCGCTTCGGCAATGACAATTTCGCTGTTACCTTTTTGATGAACAATTTTCATAAAACAATTTCGTTAGAGAAGCGGCAGTTCCTTCTGCACAATCACCGTGCGTTTTTCCGCGATCGACCGCTTCAGCGCGGCTTCCACCTGCAATTCGCGCAAACCATCCAGACCACTTACCGGCGGCTCCGTGTTTTTGCGGATCGATTCGAGATAAGCCGGAATCGCCTTGCGGAACGACGCGCCGTAATGATCCCAACGCGACGCATCGCGCACCATCGAATACCGCTCCTGCGTGCGCTTGGCCGTGTCGAGCACTTCCAGATCGCCGTCGATATCGCGCATATGCACGCGGCCGTTTTCAAACGTGAAAATCAATTCGAACAGCGGATGCTGCCAGCCCATGCCCGCGGTACCAATAATGGTCCCCACTGCTCCGCCCGCGAGACGAAAACTCGCCGCCACGTCGGGAGCGAGAATGCCGCCCTGCCCGTGCCGGTCGATCAGTCCCGTCACCGCCGAGAGCTCCTCCACTTCGCCGCCAAAGTGATGGATCAAATCGATGCAATGGCTCCAGCACGCGAAGTGCACCTGGCCCGCGGCCTGGATCAACTTCCCAAAATTCCGCTCCTCCGCGATCCGCTTCGCCGCCAGCGTCTGGTCAAACGAACGGTAATTGAAATTCATCGCGACGAGACAACCCTTTTGCTTCGCCGTCTCCAGCATCTTCTTCGCGTTGTGGAAATCCTCCTCGGTCACATTGGCCTGACCGTTCTTCGCCACGAGCGGCTTCTCGCAGAAGATCCGCTTCACGCCGAGGCGCAGCAGTTCCATCACCACTTCGAAGCGCACCGTCTCGTTCGTCGTCACGATGACCGACGTCGGATTCCATTTCGCCACCGCTTCGAGCGAGGCGAGATATTCGCCACCGAAAGTTTTAGCCGCTTCCTGCGCGCGCTCGGCGTTGCGGTCGCACACCCCGAGCACCACGTCTTTCTCGTCGCGCAAAATGGGCAGATAGTTTCCCGTCGACACATTTCCGGTGCCGACGACAGCAATTCGTAGGGATTGAGAGGTCATAATTGAAAAGGGGATAAAAGGTGAGCCAATCACGCGCTCTGGCGGGCGATCAATTCCCCGCGCACTTGAATTTCCGTCAGTTGCGGAGCCTGTCCGGCAATGATCTGGTTCAGCGTTTCGAAAGCACGCGCGCCGATGGTTTCATACGGCACCCGGTAGGTGGTCAAACCGTTCGCGCCCGCAAGCGCATAGTCATCAATGCCCGCCACCTTCAGATCCTGCGGCACCCGCAGACCGAGTTCCTGCGCGGCATGCATCACGCCCAACGCCATAAAGTCGAGAGAGCAGACAACCCCTTCCAGACCGGGATGTGTCTGCAGATAGGTACGGGCCAGTTCCGTCGGCTCGCGCAGCGGATCGTCAAAACGCGGCGTCATCGACGGATCGAGATGCACCAGCGCATCCGCATCGCTCAACCCCGCTTCTTCCATCGCCTGCCGATAACCCAGATATTTTTCCCGCACAATGGGAGCCCATGCGTAATTGCCAAGAAAGCCGATCTTCTTCAACCCCTGACCCAGCAGATGCTTCGTCATCGTGTACCCGGCGTGCAAGCCGTCCGCCACGACCGCGGGACGTCCCATGCCCGCGATGTTCAACTCCACCAGCACCACTGGAAATTTGCAGGCCAGAATCATCTGCGTGTAGAACGCCAGATCGGACGGCGCGAGAATGACCGGGAACAGCACCGCGCCCTTCACATCGAACTCCGCCAAGCGACCGATGATCTCCGCTTCCTTGCGAAAGTCGGTCCCGGTCGACAACATCAGCGTGCGGCATTTCGCGCCGCAAGCGGCCTGCTGGAAACCGCTCGCCGTGCGCCACACGCCTTCGTGCTGCTGGCTGGGGTGGATGAAAGCGCACGCATCGAAATCAATGGCCAACTCGCGGACCACACTCTGCCGCACCACCCGGGTGCCCGCACGCGTGCGACGTTCGACGAACCCCTCGCGGACCAGCTGCGTGATCGCCCGGCCCATCGTGCCGCGACTGCAACCGAACTCCACCGCCAAGTCTTGCTCGGTCGGAATTTGATCTCCCACCTTCCATTCGCCCTGCACGATTCGCTCCTGCAATGTGTGAAAGATGGTATCGAGTTTTCGGGCTGGCGAGGTGGTCATACGATTTGATTAACCAATAGCCAATTATTAGGACAAATCAAGTTTTTTAGCAATAATTAACCTCAAAATTTCGTTTTAAACATATAATAAAAAGGTATTTACGATATAATTTTAAAAATCACTCGGACTAATTATATTGTTAGACAAATAATCCTAACAGGAATCCCCCCTTGCCCGATCCCTCGACTGCGCTCGGGATGACGGAGTGTGGCAAGAACGTCATAAAGCGATTTGCGGAGCAAATCAGCTACTGGGTCCAGCGTCACGCTGGTCATCCCGAGCGCAGTCGAGGGATCGGGCAAGGGGGAGGTACTCTCTTTGTCCGCGTAGCTCGTCCCGCGCGTCACTCATTCGCCACGATTTTTCCAGCTTATACTTGCTCCCGGAAAAAACTCTGCTTAGAGTGTCCCCCCTTGGTTTTTAACGGGCCGTAGCGCAGTTTGGTAGCGCGCTTCCTTGGGGTGGAAGAGGTCGCGAGTTCAAATCTCGCCGGTCCGACCAACCAGCTTTCGCTGGTTTTTTCCCATTTTTCGTCCACCACTCCCCGTCACATCGGGCTTTGCGTTCGCCCTATTTTCGTGCAACACTGAAGTTTTCCGTCTCGCCCGGATCACTCGCGTTCATTCGCGATTGGCAGGGTTACGACGGCACGACCCATGACGATTCGTTTGATCAAACCCGAGGAACTCTCCCAACTCCTGGCCCTCTACGCGCACTTGCATCCCGAAGAGCCGGAGATCGATTACAGCGACGACGCGGTGCAAAGCCTCTGGCGCCACATTCTCGAACAGCCCCACCTGCGCTATTACGTGGCCGAGAAGGACCGCCGCCTTGTGGCCAGTTGCACCCTCGCCATCATTCCCAACCTCACCCACGACCTGCGTCCCTACGGTGTCGTCCAGAACGTCATCACCGACCCGCATTACCGCAAAAAGGGATTCGGCACGAAAGTGCTCCGCAAAGCGTTGGAAGACGCGTGGGCGGCGGGTTGTTACAAGGTCGTCCTCAGCACGCTCGACAAAAGCCGCGACACGGTCCGCTTCTACGAAGGCGCCGGATTCCAAAGTAACCAGCGCACCCACTTCATCGCCTATCCGCAGTAATCCCCCGGCCTTTCCGATTGAGTGAGTCGCTTATTTCCAGATCCAAAACCTTCCATGCCGATCCTTCGACAAGCTCAGGATGACCAGCGTGACGCTGGACCCAGTATTATGTATCTGGCGTCAGCCGTACTGGATGCAACGTCACGTTGCTCGACAAGCTCAGGATGACGGATTGAGGAGGTAGTCTCAAACGATAGCGAGGAGTTCTTGTATGAGCGGAAAATAATCCAAAACATTATTTTCATTCCACGTCATCCTGAGCTTGTCGAAGGATCGGCATGGAAGTCTCATGATCTGTCATCATACAACAGATTAAATGGAGACTGCCCAAGTCGGCGGAAACGCTCACGTTTTCTGCGAGCGATCCCGGCGCGGGCTCAAGCCCCAGAAGCGGTGATATTGCCGCGAGAAAAACAGCGGATCGGCAAAGCCCACTTGCGAGGCGATTTGCTTCAGCGGCAAATCGCTATCGACGACCAGATGCCGCGCCCGGCGCAACCTCAGCCGGTGCAGGTAATCCTGCGGGCTGCAACCCATCACCCGGCGGAAGAGGAGCCGGAAATGATTCGGGCTCAAATGAATTTCCCCGTACAACGCGTGCAACGCCTCGGGCCGCAGGAAATTCTCCTGCAACCAGGCCAGCGCCAGTTTCAAATCCGGATGCACCTCCGCCGCCATCGAAACAGTCACCACGCCGTCCGGATTCAACGGGCGAGCCTGCGGCCAGAACCGGCCCAGCATCGCCTTCGCTTCGCCCTCCAACTGCAGTTGCACCAAGGGATCGATCGGGCCATCCCCGAACCCAAGTCCCGTGGAGGGGATATTTTTCGGCCACAATCGGACCATGCGGCGTAGCGAGTCCCGTTCCAGAGCGAGGTTCCCGCACGACCGGTAAAACAAGGTATGCAAACTCTCCTCCGCTTCATCCGCCGTGAACTCAAACCAGGAGAACTCCACCGTCTGCCGCTGTTTGCTATGCCACACGCGGCGGGTCCATGCCGGGACAAAAATTTGCTGCCCCGGCGAAATTTGCGCCGTCGCCCCGTCCACTTTGTAAAGCAGGTGCCCGCGCAGCACGAGGATCAGCCGGTGCGTGGTGACCACTTCATCCATCTTCAACCGGCCCGGATGAAACGTATTCGTGCAAAGGTGGGTGAGGGTCAACCGCGCGCGCAACAGCGAGGTCAGGTAACGAGCCGGCGAGAAGACGGGTTCGGTCATGGGGCTTGTCAAACACCCTACCATGACGCGCAAGTGGGATCATGCATGGACTCCATGTTTTCGTCGCGAGAATCCAGCAAAAGCCGGTTTACCGCCGCCCACCGCCACCGTACCTTCAAGTAGGTCCATGAAATCCTTTCCCTCGATCGTCGAACCGGCGCGGCACACCCCGGTCTGGCATGAATGTGATGTGTGCGTGGTGGGTGGAAGTTGCACCGGTGTCTTCGCCGCCGTCCGCGCGGCGCGCCTCGGCCTGCGCGTCGCCCTCGTCGAACGCATGGGTTGCTTCGGCGGCGTGGCCACCCTTTCCCTCGTCAATGTCTGGCACTCCCAGTTCGACGAACGCTTCGAAAAACAAATCTTCGCCGGGCTCACGCTCGAAGCCATCGAACGCCTCCGCCGCCGCAACGCCGTGTCCGACACCGCCCGCAGTCCCAGTTGGGCCTGGGCCTTCAACCCGCACGAACTCCAGATCGAGCTCGACGAACTCGTCGTCTCCTCCCGCGTCCGGCCCTGGTTGCACACCGCTTTCGTTGCTCCCTACGTCCAGGATGGCGGTCGCCTGCGCGGCATCATCGTGGAAAACAAAAGCGGACGCGGCGTCATCCTCGCCAATCAATTCATCGACGCCAGTGGCGACGGCGACATCGCCCACCGCATGGGATTGCCCACCACGATCAGTGCCACCAACCAACCCTCCACCACCTGCGCCACCTTTACCGGCTGGGACTCGATCCGCCATCTCGACCTCGGCAAACTCATCCGCGAACACGGCAAGGAATTCGGCCTGCCCCAAGGTTTCGTCTGGGCCGCGCCCATCCCCGGCTCCCCCGTCCACATGCTGGCCGCCACCCGCATCTACGACGCCAACTGCGCCGACGCCGATGCCCTCACCCGCGCGGAAATCGAAGGCCGCCGCCAGGTCCGCGCCGTTTTTGATCTCGTGAAAAAGTATGCGCCCCAAGGCGACATCGTTTTACAGGGCCTGCCTGCCCGCCTCGGCATCCGCGAAACCCGCCACGTGAAATGCCGCTATCAACTCACCGGCGACGACGTGCTCACCGGCCGCCACTTTGACGACGCCATTGCCAACGGCAGTTACCGCGTCGACATCCATCACACCGACAAACCCGGCATCACCCTCCGCTACCTCAGCGGCGTCCAGGAATACAATTGCCCCGGCTGTCCGGGCGAGATCACCCGCTGGCGTGAAGAGACCACCGAAAACCCGACCTACTACCAGATTCCCCTGCGCTCCCTGCTACCCGCCGGAGCCAGCAATCTCATCGTGGCCGGACGCATGATCGACACCGATCCCATCGCCCACGCCGCCGTTCGGGTAATGGTGAATATGAATCAGACCGGTGAAGCCGCCGGGGTCGCGGCCGCCCTCGCTGTGCAATCCGGCAAGGACCTCGCCCAAGTCGAGCCCGCCGCGATTCGCGCCGAACTCGCCCAGGGGGGATCGATTATTCTGTAAGCACCCATTCACGATCTAAGGAAACCGCACTTCTGGTCATGCGGAAATTGAACCACAGAATCCCACCGAATCGTTAGGCTTGCGTTTGCTAGGTGAGATAGGTGCGCGACATTTTCACCCGCAAACTACCTTTTTGTGCACGAGCTGTCAAAAAACATGCCTATTCCGAATGGCACTAAGATAAGGACAATTTAGGATGATTTTATGAGGCGATGGACGATTTGGAGAGCTACTACCAGCCCAGATCTTTTTTGAGGGCAGCGACGAATTTATCGGCCATTTCCTGATCGGTTTTGACGCTGGGATGCCAGCCGGCGCCGAGTCCGTTTTTCTCCTTGTTCTGGGGGTCGAAATCGATGGCGGCGAGATTGTCATCACCGGCGGCGCGCAAGTCCGCGATCGCCTTGGAAATATAGCGGCGCACGGTGGTGAGGGCCTTGTGTTCGGGAGGCCAGTAGTCGCTCATCATGGAGCCGGTAGCGCAATAGATTCTCGCCTTGGGATAGTTTTTGCGAAGGGTGCCGATGAAGGTCTTGTAGGCTGCGACCCATCCGGCTTCGTCGGGATTTTCTTTGCCAAAATCATTGGTGCCGAGATTGATCAGCACCACGTCGGGCGTCCACGATTGGAAGTTCCACTTCGCGGTGGATTCCCCCGCAGGCAGGATGAGATCGTAGAGTTCGGTAATGGTGTTGTCGGGCCACAGTTTTTTGCCGGACCAGGCGATGCAGACGTATTCGGCGCCCACTTGCCGGGCGGCGATGGCGCCGTAGGCTTTGCTGGCATTTTCTGTCGTGGGCAGGAAGGGCTCTTTTTCACTGGCCGCTTCGTTGCCATAGCCGCAACTGATGGAATCGCCGATGACTTCGATGCGGCGATTGGCGGGAGTGCCGGGCCGCAATTGTTTGTCGTCGCTGATTTGAAAACCCTGAATCTGGCTTGCGCCGAGAAAGGCTTCCGTGCGTTTCACCAACTCCACGGTGTGGTCGCCCTCGGGCAAATCGGTCACGACTGAATACCACTGCGTTCCTTCCTGCAAGGCCAGCACGCTCTTGGGTACGCCATCGACGATCACCTGCCAAAAATTTTTCCCGCCGTCCCGGATTTTGACGTTCAGTGAACCGCCATTCAGTTTCAAGATCACCGTGCTGGCGGACCAGGAGCAGCGCGGGCCACCCGATTCCTGGGTATCGAAGCGGCCGATATAACGCAGGCGCGAATCGGTGGGAGCGATCTCCACTGGCAGCAGCGCGACCTCCGCCACCGCCGACGCCAAGCCCATCACGAAGGAAACCAGCCAGAGAAGAAGGATCTTTTTCATAGAAGAGGAGGTGGCCCTATCTTTTCTCCAAAAATGAAAATGACCAGTCCTTTATAACGGCGATTCGCCGAGCCGTCCTCCAAAAACGGCTAGAGGGAATTACAAGCTCCTTGTCGCATCGTAAACCTTCCCAACCGATCCTTCGACAAGCTCAGGATGACGGGCTGGGGAAGTAATTTCAAACGGTAGCGATGAATTCTGGTGAGAACAGAAAATGACCCAAAACATTACCTTCATTCCACGTCATCCTGAGCTTGTCGAAGGATCGGCTGGCGTGCTCCAAGAGATATAGCGTTCCGACAATTGAGATGAAAAAGGCTTTAAGGCCCCGTCATTCGCTAGGCTGCGCCGGAGGCTGTATCTCATGGCCAATCAGTCTTTGGCTTTGGCAGCGACGGGCGCGGCGTTGCGGCTCATGGCTTTCTTGAGGACCTTGGCGCGCTCGGTTTCTTCGGTGGCGAAGGCGGGATTGGGTGTTCCCTTCACCCAGAATTGTTCGTCGTGCTCGGCGCTCCATCCATGCCATTCGCGGAAGGCGTGGTAGGCCCAGTCCCAGCCGTATTCCTCGAAAATGGAAATGCAGTCGTCGAGATATTGGGCCGCACCGGGAGCCCAGCGCACGGCGCTGAATTCCCCGACGAAAATACGGATATTATAGGCGCGTTGAAAATCGCGCACGGGCTGGAGATAGGCGCGCAACATTTCCTTGTCGATCATCCGGTCGCGGATTCGACCGGGGTAGGTAATGGCGGTTGGCCGCACATCCTTGCCGAGGGCGATGCCCTGATTGGTGTGAACGCCCTGATGGGTGAATTCACCAGGCCAGTACATGTGAACCTGATAAATCACGTTGGGCACATCGACGGGCATCAGCATCTGAAAACCTTCGGGTCCGTCCCAGCCGTCGACCTCGATCATGATGGGGGTCTTGGTGTCGATTTTGCGCACGGCCTTGGCCACCTTGATCTGGAGCGCCATCCAATTGTCGACGCCTTCGGGCGAGGAAACGTTCTGCACGGGTTCATTGATCAAGTCGTACGCCCAGAGCGCGGGATGATCCTTGAAGCGTTTGGCGATGCGTTCCCAGAGGGCGACCAATTGATCCTGATATTTTTTCTCCAGGACCAAGCGCATGGTGCCGTCCGTTTCGCGACCGCCGGGTAGGAGGTGCAGATCGATCACGATCTTAATTCCATTCGCCTGGGCCAAATTCAAAGCCTTCTCAAATTGATCGAGCCGGTTGGTCAACCAGGCTTCGTAATTTTCCAGATCGGCAGGCGAGCCGTCGAGATGCCAGCGGATGCAGTTGGCACCCCAGGCACGCATGTCCTGATAATCTTTCTCCTCCACCGTGGCGGAGATGGGCGACATGAAACCGCGATATTGCGTCACCTTGTGATCAAGCTCCGCCACGGGCGCGGGACGCACCGGTTTACGCGCCAGGATTTTGATTTTCACATCGGCGATGCGGACCGTGCCCGAACATTCCTGCATGCCGAGATTGATCGTTCCCCCGGCGGCATCGTCGGCGACGAGAAATCGCGAGCTCGATTTGCGCCACGGAAAAGTACCGTAGATGCCGCCACCATCCGCGAACTGCTGGCCCGTAATTTGCGAGGTGTAGACGGCCTGACATTTGGCACCGTTGTAGAGATGATGCGGCTTGCTGAGGTTCTCGCCCTGCACCATTCCTTCGATCACCACATAGCAGCCGCGCAGTTGTCGCACATTGAACGGAAAGGAAATCATCAGCCCCTTGCCTGCGCCCGCGAGTTCGGAATCGACCGGCACCGTCGCTTCGAAACAGAGTTCACCGTTGGGACCTTGATTCACCACCTTGGCACCGCGCGATTCGATTTCGGCGCGGACTTTCGGATCGGCCAAGTTGAGCTTGAAGTAGACTTCTTCGCCCTCCGCTTTCTTGGAGGCGGCATCCGTGGCGGAAGTTTCCGCGCGAAGGGTTTCCCCGTTCGCGAGCGCAAACAAAGCACCTAGAACGACAAGTCGGATGGCACAAAGAATGGATTTAGGCATAGGAGGAGCAGGGATCATAAATTTTAGCGGGACGCGTTAGTTCAACGCTTTGCCGTCGAGAGAAAGGTACTGCCAGCGATTCTTCTTAAACTCATCCTTGGGAATCGACTGCAGGTGGCCGTCGACGAAAAGAGACAGCACATTGTCCGTGGCCCGGTAGGCGGGGCAACCCTGGGCGCCGAATTTCCCACCCCATGCAAAGTAGCTCGAGTTGACATACCAACTCCCTGAGGTGGTGACCCCCTCGGGGGTCATATTTCCCGCCGTCATCACCATGACGATCTCCGAGGAGCGTGTGAGGGCTGCCGCGGAGAGCTGTGGGGCACCTTCGTCCGGGATCACAAAGACCCAATTATTACAGCCGTAATCTCCCAGATAGTGGTGGATCGTCTGCCCCAACATCGGGTCCATCATGACCGGGCTCACCTGAACCGCGACGCCTTTGAAAGTCTTCACTCCGGTCGGAGCGGAAAGGTAGGAGGTGACTTTGACACTCCAATAGGGCGGGGTGGAGTTGGTGCCGCTTTGATAAGGATATCGCCCGTCATTCTCGGCCAAGTAGGTCGACACGGCGGCTCCGATGTTTTTGAGGTTGCCCATGCTCTTGGTTTGATTCGCGCGCATGAGCGCCGTCTTCATGGTGGGCAAACCGAGAGCGACCAACACGGCGATAATGCAAACCACCACCAGCAACTCAGTCAGCGTAAAAGCCCGGGATTGAGGGTGTGTGGTCATAAATCGGCCCGCCTTATTTCACGGTCACGGAGAAATTGCGCACCGTTTGAGTCATGGGCGTTTGCTTGAATCCGCTAAACCCGGCAAAGCTTGTATCGGGCAGAAATTGGTTTTCCTTGAATGGATAACCTTTCACCACGGCAATCTCATTCACCCACAGGCACAGAACGTGGCTGCGGCGGTCATACTCGATCTTGACCTTTGTCATGCCGGTGGCGTCGAAATCCAGTGTGTTCCCGTTCTTGATCGCGATGGTCGGGCCCGCACCGCCCGCTTGGAAATTTGCGAAACATTGAAATTGGCCCGTATTCATGACGAGGAGAAAGAGGCCCTTGCTCCAACTGAACTCCCCTTCCCTCGGCAGGTCGCCGAGCCCGATGGCCACCCAGTTTGTGCCCCCAGCCGAAGGAACGGCGCGTACTTCAGCTTCAATCGTGATGAGATCCCCTTCGGCGGGAAGCGCCACCTTGCCGCTAAAGGCCCCGGCATTCGACACCGCCACGCCGGATTGTCCCGCCGCATCCGGCGCGATGACGAGATTGCGCGTCGCGATCCATGTCGCGCCTCCCGTTTCGGTGGGACGGGATTCCAGTGGATCGCTCGATTTCCGCGACTCACTCCGCGAGAACGAATCCTTGATGATTGTCTCTGCCGGAGCCGTCATCCATGCCGAACACAATACCAAGGAGAGAAGAAGAGCTTTCATAGAGTCATCCAAAGTGGGTCAGGCAGGATGTTAAGGAAATCTAGAGGTTGAAGATCACGCGGCGACGGCGGGCGACGATCAAAACCGCGGTGGCCAACAGGCACAAGGCCCACGTCTTCGGCTCCGGCACCACATTGAGCTTCACCAAACCGATGGTCGAGGTATCAATCGAGTAATTATATCCCATGCTCGGCATCGTTCCTAAGTCCAAGGTATTGTCCGTAAGCGTTCCGGTGTAGGAGAACAAGGTATAGCTGCCAAGATCGAATCCAGACATGGCCGTGACATCCAGCGAACCGTCCAAGGTTAAATTGCCCGCCACAGTCACCAGATCACTCGCTGTGCCCAGATCAAACTTCAGTTTTGAGGTGTTGTTGAGCGTCAGGTTCGACCCCAAGGTCAGCAGATTTGCCTGACTGACGTTGGAAGCATTGATTTCACCCGCGGAGAGGATGCCACCATTTTGAATCGTCACACTCTTGTTAATCACCCCTTTGCCTCCCAACAAGCCCGCATTCTGAATCACCAGGGCATTGGCGCTCGTGGCCAAGGAACCATTGACGATCAATTTGCCACTCACAGCCATACCGCTCGTGACTGTATTGGCGTTATTCAGCACCACGTACCCCGCGCCATAAATCTGCACCCAGCTCGCGCCGCTCACGATGCCGTTCACCGTCATGGCCCTCGTCGAGGAGTTGGCGAACGTTAGCGTCTTGCCGTTGCCGTCCACATTACCATTCACGGTCAAAGTTCCGTAAGCCGTATTCCAACCCGTCGAGATACCGCTATTAGACAGCAGCTTGATGTTATTATTAATCACCTGGTCGGTGGTCGAGTTATTGACGATATCAAGCGTACCGTCGGTCCCTTGAAGCGAAATCTGCTGCCCCGTGACATTGAATGCGCCACTGCCGCTGGCGAAAACGATGGATTTCACGGTATAAGCCGTATCCACGCTCGAGGTCAGACCTGTCGTACCGGATAGAGTCACTACAGTCGTGCTCGCACTCGCAGGCGATGTCGTATCCCAATTGGCTGCCGTACTCCAGTTGCCATCCGTCCCCAACCCCACCCATGTTTGGGACAAAGCACTTTCAACTCCACCCAGCAGCAAAAAGGACATCAATGATACGATTTGCACCCGACATCCTCTATTGAAGTACAGCTCAATTTTATTTAACATATGTTATCTCGCGTTTTGTATTTATGCCTTAGCTTCTGTTTTTTAAGCGCTGTTTCGAATGACCACTTCTCCACGCATTTGCACCTGCGTTTCCACCTTCCGCCACCGACCGGTTGAAATCATTTCTTCGAGCATTTCATAGGACTTCCGCCCCATGGCCTCGAACGGCACGCGATAGGTCGTCAACGGAACCGGAGCCGAACTGGCCATCGCGTAGTCATCCACCCCCGTCACCATCAGATCGCGCGGCACCTCGATGCCACGCTCCATCGCCGCGGCGATCAATCCGAGCGCCCAGTAATCGGTACCGCAAACAACCGCCTCGACATTCAAGCCCTTGATCTGATCGAGATATTCCCGCGCGAAAGCCTTGGATTCCGCCAGCGGATCATTGAAGTCGTTGCACTTCGATTCGCGCGCGCAGACCAAACGCGGATCTTCCACCAGTCCCAGCTCGGCCAGCGTCCACCGATACCCTTGGTAACGCGGCAAAATCCATGGTGAGATCGGAGCGCGGGTATCGAAATAACCGATGCGCCGGACCCCCTTGTCGAACAGGTAATGGATCATCGTATGGCTCGCATGAAAACCATCCACAATCACACTCGGTATCTGCAGCCCCAGACAGGCCGCGCCCGCTTGAATCATCGGCAAGGACGCTTCCTGCAATCGCTTCTGGAAATGTGTGACATTCTCCGGCAGCGGTTCGACTCCATTCATGGCGACGCCCTGCACGTCAAATTCAACCAGGCGACCGATAATCTCCAGCTCCTTGCGGTAGTCGCTGCCGGTGGTCAGCGTCAACGTGCGACGCTTCTTCTCCCCCGCAGCCTGCTGAAATCCCCGGATCGTGCGCCAGATGCCTTCGTGCTGTTCGCTCGGGCAGATGAAGGCCACCGCATTGAGATCAACCGAGGTACGCTCGCGCCGGACCTCAGACTGCAGGACGCGGGTCCCCGCGCGCTTTTTCCGCTCCACCAATCCCTCGTGCGCCATGCGCGCAATCGCCTTGGAAATCGTATTGCGGCCATACCCAAACTCGCGGGCCAACGCTTCCTCGGTCGAAATGTATTCGCCTACCTTCCAAATACCCGCGCTCAGGCGTTCCGCCAGCGCCTGGTAGACGATTTCGACTTTGGAACCTGTTTCCACTCTCATTACGAGCCACATAATACAATAAACAGATCATAATGCAATAGCAATTTTCGACGCTTTTATTATAACACATCTACGTAATTAAAAGTATGTTATGTAATAATATCTAAATTTAATTCCGTTTATAATATCAGAACGGTATTGAATATGTTCTTTATAAGCCATATTTTTAAATATGATCCCCAAATACGCGCTTTGACCGAAATCCGTTTTTGCTTTCGTCGCGGGGGAGCCTCCCCGTACCCTTCCACGCGAGGATATCCATGGCTGATCTGAAACCTGATTTTTTAAGCCTTGTGGCTCACGTGGTCATTCGATCCCGGTTAGCGAGGCTAGCGATAGCCGCCACATTGGTTTTGTTGTTTATGCTGAAAGGAATCGCCACTGAAAAAATAGTGCCCGCTACGCACACGGTCTTTGCACCCACCAGTTTTTGGTACCAGCCCCTCCCCAAGGATGTCCCCTTGCATGCCGACTCGGAAAATTTGGTGACGGAGTTTCTGCGGCAAAAAAAGAAGTACTACAACACCGTTACGATCAATACGGTCGCATTCTCCTGTCCTGTTTACCTTGTCCCGAAAGAGACGCCGACCGTTCGGGTGGAGGAATGGGATGGGCAGAAGAAAGGGTTCAAAAATCCGAAACTTGCCGCGCAGTGGGAGGCGGTGCCGATTCCAGAGTATGCCGCTCCAGCCGATGGCACGGATGCCGAGATGTGCATCTACCAACCCGAGACGGATACCTTGTGGGAGTTTTGGAATACCCGAAAAAGAGAGGGCCAATGGGAAGCCTGCTGGGGTGGAAAAATGACGAACGTCTCCCGCAATCCGGGCATCTGGCCGGATCATTTCGGAACGACCGCGACGAGCCTTCCCTTCATAGGCGGCCAGATCACCGCGGAGGAGCTTCGGCGCGGAGCGATCCATCATGTCATGGGAATCGCTCTCGTTGATTGCGAGGAGCCTCAACTTTTCTCCTGGCCGGCGCAACGGTCGGACGGTTCGAATCCGGAACGTTTGCCGCATCGCATTCAGGAGGGACAACGCTTTCGTCTGAATCCCGATGTGGATGTGGAGGCCTTATCCATGCATCCGGCGGGCAAAATCATCGCCCGGGCCGCGCAACAATATGGATTCGTTGTGTGGGATCGGGCAGGAGCCATTTCGTTGCGGGCCGAGAATCCCAAAGCCTGGACGCAAAAAGGACTGCCCGATCCTTATCCTGAAATTTTCAAGAGCGCCGCGGGGTGGGAAATCCTGCAAGGGTTCCCGTGGGAAAAGATTCAGTTTTTGCCTCCTCATTATGGCAAACCGAACGAACCGATGAACAGGTGATCCGAACTTCTCGACTCTAAAAGAGTCGGGGAAATCGGAACGTCAGCTCTTTCGGCGCAGCCGCAGAAGGCCCAACGCTCCCGCACCCAGACCGAGCAGAGCAAATGAGGAAGGCTCGGGAACAACCGTGAGGGAATCCAAACGGGTGATGTTGCCATTCGATTCATACATGAAGAAACCGATGGCTGTAATCTGGTTTGTGGGAAGTGTGGAAGCCCCCGGCTGAGGCTCGAGAACCAGATTCTCTCCCGGAGTGAGGGTCACCGATCGCCAGCCGGTGGTGGCAAACGTATAGGTATACGTGATCGATGCCGTGGCAGCGGAGGCAAAAGCACTATCCGTACTGAAGGCGGTAGTGTTGGAATTCCACGCTCCTCCCGTGGTATACCAATTGCCGCTGCTTTGCACGAGCAGACGAACTCCCATACCTGTGACGTTGTTGCCCATCGTCCACGTGATGGCGGTGCCGGTGGGAATGGTCAGCGAAGAGGCCAAGGTGGTATAGGCCGCATAATAAGTGGTGGACCCGGTGGCCGTGGAGCCTCCAGAGAGAAAACCGGCAGAGGCATTCGGATTGCCGGCGCCACCGTTGATCATAAAATAGTTGCCCGAGGTCGCCGAGGTGATGTCAGTCACCGGATTGTTCGCCACACCCATGACCGCATGCCAGCTACTGCCGTAGTTGCCAATACCGAGAATGTTGCTCCCCGTGCTGTTGTCGAACCCTTCGTAAAAGAGCTGCGCCTTGGCTTGCGGCCCAAACAGACAGGAAGCCAGCAAAATCAGAAACAACGCGAGTAGGTCTGTATAGCGTTTCATATGAATCAGTGTATGTCTTCAGCGACCAACGTAAACGGGCATTGGATGGAGGCGGGACATGAAAACATGGAGTTGGCGCACGATTTGCCTTTCCCCCGCGCAGCTTGCGTTCACTTGCAACTCGAAGGCGACCACATCTCTTCCGGTCCGACGCGGTAGCCAGGCATCCCAAATTGAGCACCTTTCACGGGAATTCGGAGCTGATTGATCGATCGAAGTTAAAATAATTCCAAATAGCTGCTTTCAAGCCTTGAAAATCTTCGATTGACATTTATTAGGGTTATTATAACCTTAATTCATGGCCAGCGTCATTACCATCTCTCGCACTCAAGCGGATCGATGGATCTCGTGTGACGACGGCTATCGGCTCCTTAAGGGGGCGAAGTTAGCCTCCAAGGAAAAGGGGTCGGCCTTTTCGCTAATCGAGTTGCTGGTGGTTGTGACGATTATCGTCCTATTGACGGCCATTTCGTTGCCGGTGGTGGGACAGGTTCAGGCCATTTCGAAATCCGCCAAATGCCAGTCGAATTTGAGGCAGATAGCGATCGCACTATCGTTGTATCGGTCGGAGAACGATGGCGTCATGCCGAAGATATACGATTCGACTACGACCTATTATTGGTTTCATCAACTCCTCGGGCCGTCGTCAGGCGCGAAAGGCGGAGGATATCTCTCTTCCCCGAAAGTGTTGTCTTGCCCCGCACAAAAGAATGGGCCGATTACGTTTGGCACGATCCCGCCCACTTCGGTCAATTACGGGATGCTCGATGCGATGATTTGGCTGCCGACGCCGCACCGGTCCCAAGATGACACGCGTTTGTATTCCCGCATCCAAAGTTTATCGAATTGGCCTGTCGTGATGGATGCCGACAAAGGGGCACTTTACAGCCTCGATAATCCTACGGCCACGGCGGCGGGGGATTCACGCTTCACCGCGCGCCATCGGAATCTGGCGAATGTCTTGATGGCGGATGGGCATGTCGAGACCGCGGCTTATGGCGATCTGCGCTGGAAGCAACAAGCTCTCAACGATCTCTTAAAATGAATCTCTGGCACGAAAAAAATCGGAGCGCTTCCAGCTCACTAGGACGATTGATTTTGATCTTCCTCTGGGCGGGATGGATGCAGGGGCTGGCGGCGGAATCGCGGCCCGGTTGGGAGATTGTCATCACTCCGAATGTGCCCTCCGGCGTGGCCTTCGTGGGTGAAGCCGTCGACTACCAGATCGCGGTGCAAAATAAGTCCGAGCAAAAAAAGACTGTCGAACTGACGGCGTCCATTCAGGCACCCGGTGAAGCCGCGCGTCAGGAACGCTGGAGTCTTTCCTTTGAAAACGCGGGCAAGATCGAGAAGAAGTTGAGCTTGCCGACCACGGCGCGCGGTTACTGGAGTATTCTGGTCACCCTGCAAGACCAGGGCCAGATCGTAGCGCGTCAGGAAAGCGCGCTGACGGTAGTGGAGAAACTCCCCAACTACGGCCGGATGGATGCCCGGAGTTTTTTCGGCTCGATGTTTAATCGCGACCCCGAGGCGGCGCAACGGATCGGGATTAAATGCGAGCGGCAGCAAGCGGTCTGGGAGTGGCTCTCCCCCGCGGAGAATACCTACAATTGGAAAAGCCTCGATGGGCGCGTTACGGAATTACGGCAACACGGTATTGGCGTGGTTCTGGTCATTCGCCCCGAGATGCCGCCGAAATGGGCGAAGTGGAAATCGGTTGAGGAACTGACGAAACCGGAGTATCTCCCCGCTTTTCAACAATTCACTAAGGATGTGGTGGAGCGTTACCGCGGACAAGTCGCGGCCATCGAGGTGGTCAATGAACCGGATCTCGAGTGTGCGCGCAAGTCCAGCGGGAAAATTCCGATCTCCCGCATCTACGCGATTCTGCTCAAGACGGCATACGAGACCATCAAGGGCGTCGCTCCCGAATTGCCGGTCATCGGCTTGGACGTGAGTGGCGTGGATTTCCCCCATCTGGGTTTTAGCGAAGCCACCTTGGCCGAAGTTCCGGCGGCCATGAACATCATGGGCGGACACCCCTACACGGGATCGCGTTATTTGGGCTCCGATGCGAAGGCCGAATCGCCCGATGCGATTCAGACCGCGGGACGATTCGCCGCCATGGCGGAGCTGATGAAAAAGCATGAGCTCAAGCCACGCATCTGGTCGACGGAATTTGGTTGGGGCTTACACAAAGACGAGCCGCTGACATCTCCTGCGACAGAATTGCTGGCCGCTTATCTCGCGCAGGCGATGGCGCTGGCGAGGTCCGTTCCGGAAGTGGAGAAGCTGTTTTGGTTCTCAATGTTTTTCCCCGGCTACGAGGGAGGATTTACCTATGGAATGTTTCACGGGAATCCACCGAATTCCTATCCGACTCCGGGCGCGGCAGCCTATGCGACGTGCGCGCGTTTTCTGGATGATGTTCGCTTTGTCCGCACCTTTCCGCTGGGAGAGTTCGGCAAGGTCTTGCGCTTTGCGGACAATCGCAACGGGGACGGTGTGTTTCTCCTGTGGTTGAGCGAACCGAAGTCCGTTGGCGGAGAAATCCAGATCGCCTTGCGGGAAAAGAATTTTAACGGACTGGAAATCAATGACGGTTTCGGCCGTGTGGTGTCAGGCGACTGGACGGTCCGCGCGCTGCCGCTTTTTGTGCGGGTGCAAGGCGGGGAAGCAGATCGTTTGGAGAAAGCCATTCGATCGGCTCCGCTGCGGGCGCGGGAAACGCTTTTGATCGAGCGGGCGTATCTCACCGATGTCGCTCACTTGAACATCGATGTGGTGAATAACAGCGGTGAGCCGTGCTCTATCAAACTCTTCCCAACGAATCGTCCCGAACTGGGCCAGTCACGCAAGCTGCCGACGGGCTCCTCTGTGGTGACTCTTTCGTTGAGCGCGCCGCTGGCGGGCAAGGGAGAAATTCCTCTGGAGCTTTTGCAGGAAAGCAGCGGCAAGAAAATCACGTTCCCATTCTCGTATGATCTGACGCCCATCGCGAAGTTAACGTCCGTGAAAATGGACGGTCGCTTGGACGAGGTCGCTGGACTCAAGTCGCTCGTGCTGGAGAATCGCGAGGCGGTCTCTCCGCACGATCCGGGTGTGGACTGGAATGGGGCGAAAGATCTTTCCATGGAAGTGTGGACCGGTTGGATCAGCGAGGGCCTTTATCTGGCGGTGAAGGTCACGGATGACGTCGCAACTGAAAGCCGCGCGGGTGATGCCCAATTCTGGCAAAAGGATTCGCTCCAGATTGGCTGGGATATGGGCAGCCGTGCCGATTCAGGGTACGACAGCCGATGTGTGGAACTGGGCGTCTTTCGCACCGCAACCGGCGCGGGCGTTTACCAGACCTATCCGACTTCGCGTGCGCGTGAAGACGTGGCAGTCAGCAGCCGACGCGACGAGGGCGTGACGATTTACGAAATGTTGATCCCGTGGACCGTGTTGAATTTCCCCAATGTCACCAACGGCCGCGTCTTTCGGATGAACCTCATCGCCAATGATAATGACGGTCGCGGACGCAAATGCTGGATCGGAATCACTCCGGGCATTGGCGAAGGCAAGCGACCATCCGCTTTCCGGCAGTGGGTGCTCGAGCCCTCCGCCGCCGCCTCCCCTTTTACAACGACAAAAACTCCTCCCGAAGCGACCCGAGGAGCTGGTGATGTGCAATCAAGGGCCGCTCAACCTTGACCAAAATGAACATGAAAAAAATCAGAAAACTAATCATAGGACTGGCCGCGATCGCGCTCCCGGTGTGTGGCGTGCTTCGCGCGGAGGTCATCACCCTGCAGGACTTTTCGGGGGTAACCGACGGCACGGCGCTTCCAAGCGTTTCCGGGTGGAGCTTACAATCGGGAACGACGAATGCCACCGTTTCCGCCACGGCGGGATATAGCGGTGCGGGCGCGACCATGAACAATCTCAGCCTCTATCGCTACACGATTCCGACCGAGGACAAGATGACAGCGGGTGGGACCACCATCAGCGGGTATAGCGTCAAATTGCAATTGAGCAGCGCCAATAACTATCAACAGGCCCAGATCCTGGCGGGCAAGAATGATGGCGTCAACGGACTCGCGGTGGTTTTCGACGGAGGAACTTCCGATGTGAATACCGATAATGTGATCAAGATCTCATCGGGAGGAACCGGCTGGGGCAGCATCACCTATACGACGCTGAGTCTGAACTGGAAAGCCAATGACTGGTATCAGGTGGATTTCACCAACATCTCTCTGGTTTCCAGTGGATATGGATCGGCCGTCACGGGCTACGTCACGATCACCGACCTCACGACTTCGACCATCCTGTTGAGCAATCAACTTGTCACCGGTTTCGGGAATTCGGGAACCTTTAACACCATCGATAGCCTGCTGGTGGGAAACAAGGCGTCGGCTCGGCAAATTAATTTCGATGACCTGACGGCGATGGCCGTTCCGGAACCCGGCGCGCTGTCACTCATCGGATTGACGCTCTTGAGTCTCCCCCTCCTGCGTCGCAGAATTCGGACTTCGTAATCCCATGCAAGCACCCTCTATGAAACTGAGCTCTTCGTCAGGCATCGCAGCGATCGTGCTGTGGGTGCTGCAGGCGACGTGCCCGTCAGGAATCGCCGGAGTTCAGGAGACTTTTTCCGCCGTGCCGGAGGATACGGAGCTGAAGAGTGTGGAGAATTGGTCCGTGCATCAGGGCGATGGTCATGGGGGCAAGGTGAAGTTGGCCGCGGGCTATTCCGGCCCTGGAGCGCGGATCGAATTGAACGAACAATACCGTCGCCTGATTCCCGAGGATCAAGCGTTCGTGCTGGAGGAAAAAGCGGCCGGAGAATTCCGCATCAAGCTGCGCGTCATGGCCCCGAACGATGGCTACGTCATGACCCAAGTCCTGATTGGTTCCAATGACGGAGTGCATGGAATGGCGATTCGTTTTAATGGGGGCACGCGCGATGGCTCGGCGGATAATTTCATCCAGATTTCCAGTGGCGGCGCGAGCTGGGGAAAAATTTCGTTCGATGACATCAAGAAAGCCGCGTGGAAAAAAGAAACGTGGTATGAGATTGTGATCTCGGATTTCTCCCGCGATCCGAACTCCCCGGCCGTCGAGGGCAAGGTGACGATTCGTGAAGCGGGTGAAGCCCCGGATATTCTACTGGAAGCCACGCCGATTCGAGCCTTTGGCACCTCGGGCAAATTTACTAAAATAAATGTGGTGGTGGTGGGAAATTGCGGGACAGCTCGTGCTTTTGATGTGGATGATCTTTCTGTAAAGTGATCGAAGGACTAACTGCAACGGATGGATAAAATGAACAGACCAACCCTCAAGGATATTGCCGCCGAACTCGGCGTGACGACGATGACCGTTTCCAAATCGCTTCGCGGCATCGGACGCATCAGCGAGGAAACGCGGCGACTGGTCCGGCGCAAGGCGGAGGAGATCGGTTATTTCTCCTCGAAGGACCGTCTCTTTCCTCCCTTTGTGAAAGCGTTCAGCGGCTCGGAGAACAAGCTGTCGTTGCTCTGCCCCACCGTCGGCTCCCTCGATCGCGGCGATGTGGTGCCGTATCGCAATGACATGATGATCGGGCTGAATCGCAGCCTGGCGAAAATGGAAGGGACGGCAGTGGCCGAATCCTTTGCGAGCCTCGATGAAATGCTCGCCTTCCTGAACAAGGAACATTTTCACGGCGTGGCCTTGAGCGAGCCGTATCCAACCCGCTGGCTCAACGCGATGCGCAAGTCGGCCCCGGTGATTTATACGATCGGGCATGACTTCCAAACCGGCGTGGATTCGGTTTACTTCAACGAAGCGCGAGCGGCAGCCCTGGCGGTAAACAAGCTGCGGGCGGCGGGACATCGTAATATTGCCTGGCTGGGAATTCTGGATCGCCACGCGCCCTTTCTTTTGCCGGATGAGGAATTCAGCGACGAGGATACCGCGGACTGGCTGTCGCACTCGGGTCATGGCGTGCGCTACGCCTCGTGGCTCTATCTGGCCAACCAACATCCGGATCTGGCGAACTGGCCGGTCTGCCTGATTGAGCGGGATTGGACGACCACCTCTCTCAGCGAGGCCGTCCGGCAGGGATGCCGGAAAATTCTCGAGACGAGACCGCAGCCGACAGCGATTGTGTGCTCGTCCAATCCGGTCGCCCGCGAATTGATCACGCAGCTTGAGGAAACCGGCCTGCACATTCCCAAGGATATCAGCATCGTTTCCTATGGCGTCGAGGAGGAAGGGCTGACCCAGGATGGCCATACGCTTTCCGGTCTGGTCATGCCGATGGATAAAGTGGGTGGATTGGTTCCGGAAGTCGTGCAGCGACGCATCGCCTACCCGGAAGGATTGCCCATCAGCATTCAACTCGATGCGACGTGGAACCCCGGCGAAACGGTTCGGCCTTTGACTTTGTAATTTATGAAAACGCTCCTTGCCCCTCGTAAACGCGTCCGCGAAACAAGCCCGCGCGCCTATCAAACCGGAATTCTGCAACGTCACCCCAAGAATCCGATTATTGCCCCGGGCGATATGCCGGTTCCCTGCTCCTCGGTGTTTAACTGCGGCGCGACCTGGTTTGAAGATCGCGTGCTGCTGCTCTTGCGCGTGGAAGACATGGCTCGCGACAATGCGTTCTATGTGGCCACGAGTGAAGACGGCGTGACCTTTGAAATTCAAACGGAGCCCGTCGATTATCCGCTGCGCGATACGGAAAGCCGGTTCCTGGAAAATCGTTTCGATATGCGCATCACGCAACTGGAGGGACATTACTATGTCACCCACGCCAGTTGGTTGGGCGGTTACGGCAGTTGCATCGGAACGGCGCTGACGAAAGATTTTCGCTCCTTCGAAGCGGTGGGTGAACTCTCCGTGCCCTCGAATCGCAATGCCGCGCTCTTCCCGGAAAAGATCCAAGGACGTTACGCGCGACTCGAGCGACCCCAGAATATCGACGGGGGTGGCCGCATCTGGGTCAGCTACTCCCCGGATTTGCTGCACTGGGGCGAATCGCGTCCGGTGGTAATGCCGGATACGCCGTGGAGCCGATGCAAAGTGGGCGCGGGCGCGGTGCCGATCAAGACGGAGCACGGCTGGCTGTGTGTGTATCATGCGACCGCGAAGAATTGTGCGACGGAAAATTATTATCTTGGGGCCATGCTGCTGGATCTCAATCAGCCGGATCGCATCGTTGCCGCGCCACGTCAATTTATCCTTCAGCCCGAGACACCCTATGAATGCATGGGACAAGTGCCGAATGTGGTTTTCACCAATGGCGCGGTCGTGATGCCGGACGGTACGCTGAATATCTATTACGGCGGGGCCGATACGCGGATTTGCCTCGCGCAGGTTTCGGTCGATGAATTGGTGGAGTACTGCCTGACAGAGCGCTAAGACGGCCTTGTTCCGGGGCGGAGCCGACATGCGGGATCGCAACTCCCAATGGCTCCGAAGGTGGACAGTTTTCCTAACTGCTTGAGCCTGTGGCATGCCGTGGAAACCCGTGTGCACGGGGATTGCGCGCGGGGAGATTTCAGAGAGGAACCTGCGCATGCCCCCTATTGAACCATAAATCGCGCCAAGACGTTTGCGTTAGGTTTGCTGCGTGAGCTAGGTGTGCGACATTTTCGCGCGGAATGACGAAAAAACCGGGACGTGGGATTTTTCGGAGCGAAAAATTCAAAGCTGGGGTATACTGAAACGAAATGCCCTTACCGTCCCGCACGCTTTGTTTTCCCATGGCCCAATCTCTCGTCGTGGCGTTGGCGCTGGTGTCGAGCGCGCCGGGTCAGACGCTGACGGAAACCAATGCGCCTGCAGTGTCGCTGCCAGCACCGGCTCCCCTGCCACCACCGCCCGAGAAGCCCGTCGAGAAAGAGAAACCGGTAGCGCCTCCCACTCCGGCCCCGCCTTTGCCGGGCTCGCTCCTCGTCACGGAACTCGAGGGATTCGCCCAGAACAGCGTGGCGGTTCAACAATTGCTCACGGCAGCGCTGGATCTTTCCGGCAAAGGTCTCGTCTACAAAATGGGATCGGCCAAGCCGGAGAATGGCGGCATGGATTGCTCGGGGACGATGTATTATCTGCTGCGCTCGGTGGGTCTGACGGCGGTGCCGCGTCAATCGGATGAGCAGTATCGTTGGGCGTGGCAGGCGGGCACATTCATCGCGGTGAATGGCGTGGAGGCAAGGACGTTCGAGTTCGCCAAGCTGCGTCCGGGATGCCTGCTGTTTTGGACCGGGACCTATGATGTCGGCAAACGGAATCCGCCGATTTCCCACGTGATGATTTATCTCGGCAAGCGAGCGACCGACGGCAAGGAACTGATGTTCGGCGCGAGCGATGGACGCCTCTCGGGCGGCAAGCCGAGCTGGGGTGTCGGAGTCTTCGATTTCCGACTGCCCACCGCGAAAGGCACGAGTCGATTCATCGGCTATGCTCCGATCCCCGGACTCAGTTACGATGATGCGCCGAGTGCGAATGCGGCCAGCAAATGAAGTGTCATGGGCGAAGAATTTCGTACTGCAAATCAGGAGCAATACAGTATCCGCGATAGTGAGAGCTCTTGTGAAGATTGACACACCCCGGCGCTCACGCGCCACCCCTCTTGATAGAGGGGATTTCGGCAACTGTGAGTTTCGCTAGCAGGAGTCTCCTATCAAAGTCTGGCCTGAGCGTAGTCGAATGGCAGGGGTGGCGCGTGAGCGCCGGGGTGTGTGAAATAAGATGTCGATTTCAATGGGACCTGAGAAATCACCCCCACCGTCACAGTTTCCGGAGTTCTAGAGCCTTTTTCATCTAGATTGTCGCAACGCTAAAACTCTTCAAGCAACTCAGCCGATCCTTCGACAAGCTCAGGATGACGTGGAATGAAAGTAATGTCTGAGGGTAAGCTTCTACTCTCACCAGAACTCTTCGTTACGAGTGGAGGTTACCTTCCCAACGCGTCATCCTGAGCTTGTCGAAGGATCGGCTGGGATGGTTTGGAATGCGACAATCAACTTGAAAACCGCTCTAGGAATTCAGACGACTGGGCAGCGGATTGTTACAATTGCGTGGCGGAGGGGGATGGGGGTTGCGGGTGAGGCCTGGCTTTTGGCACTGTTCGTGCCTTCTCTTGCCTTCGATGCTCATGTCTAGCGACTCCCCACCCCTCTCCCCTGCGCCCTCGCATCCGCTGGTCTCGCGCCTGTCGCGGGCAAGCCGGTGGTGGCGTCGGGAGTTTCCGCCGTCGCAAATGTGGCGGGCGATTCCGACGGCGGTGTTGTGCTGGTTTTTGACGGTGACCTTTTCGGTGTCGCTGGCGGCGCTGATTTTCCAAGGTCCATTGGAAGCGGCGTTGTCGACGGGGATCGGGTTGAGTTTGTTCTCGGCGGTGACGACGGGTTTGGTGGTGACCTTTCTGGGGACGGTGCCGGGAACGATCGCGATTCCCAGCGATCGCACGGCGCCGATGCTGGCCATTCTGGCGGGCGGTATTGTGGCGCTGTATCCAGCAGGCACGGCGGCGGGAGTGCTCTTGCCGACGGTGTTGGCGGCGCTGATTCTCTCGACCTTTTTGACAGGCGTGGTGTTGTCGTTGCTGGGGCATTATCGACTGGGGCGGTTGATCCGGTTTTTGCCGTTCCCGGTGGTGGGCGGTTTCATGGCGGGGGCGGGATGGCTGCTCTTGAAGGGCGCGTTCACGGTGGTGACGGATCGGACGCTCGATGTGGCGTTGTTGGGGCGAGTGTTCGAGTGGAGCCTGATTTCGAAGTGGGCTCCGGCGCTGGGTCTGGCGCTTTTACTGATGGTGGTGATGCGTCATTGGCATCATTTTCTGACGGTGCCGGTTCTGGTGCTGGGCGCGGTGGTGGTTTTCTATACGGCGGCGTGGTTTCAAGGAATTCCGCTGGAGACGTTGCGAACATCGGGCTGGTTGCCGGGCCCGTTTCCGGTGGCGATTCATTGGGAGCCGAACGGGCTGGCGGTGTTAGGTCAGGCGAATTGGAGGTTGATCGCGGAGCAGGTGGAGACCTTGGGGGCATTGGTGCTGGTGGGGACGATTTCGTTGCTGATGATCGCGAGCGCGATGGAGCTGAGCGCGGAGCGGGATGTGGAGGCGGATCGCGAACTGGAGGCGGCGGGAATTGCCAATCTGGTGACGGCGTGCGGCGGGGGTTTGGTGGGGATGCATTCGCTGTCGCTGACGAGTCTGGCGTTGCGGCTGGGACCGCGCAACCGGTGGGTGGGTTTATTCACGGCGGTGGGGTCGGGGTTGACGCTGTTTGTGGGGCCGTCTGTGGTGGGGTATTTGCCAATGCCGGTGATCGGTGGGTTGCTGGCGTATCTGGGATTGAACTTCCTGTCGGAGTGGTTGCTGGATTCGTACTCGCGGATTCCGCGCAGTGAGTACGCGCTGATCGTCTTGATTTTATTGGTGATCGCGTGGGTGGGCTATTTGCCGGGGATCGGGATCGGCTTGATCACGGCGGTGGCGCTGTTCGCGTTGCGGTACAGCCGCATCGAGGTGGTGCGACTGGAACTGGGCGGTCAATCGCATCGGAGTAATGTGGACCGGACGCCGCATGAGCGGGCGTTGTTGAAGTCGCTGCGGCCGTCGATTCACGTGATGAAGTTGCAGGGGTTCATTTTCTTCGGAACGGCGCATGGCCTCATGCACCGGGTGAAGCGGCGCGTGCATCGTTCGTCGTTGCCAGCGCTGCGGTATTTGATTCTGGATTTCCGGCATGTGACGGGTCTGGACAGTTCCGCGCTGTTGTCGTTCCGGAAGCTGCAGCAATCGGCGAGGCTGTCAGGCTTTCAGGTGTTGTGCTGCAGTTTGCCACCGCGCCTTTTGATGGGGTTGCAGCATGAGCCGGGTTTGCTGGAGGGACCGCACGCGTTCCGGATCGAGCCGGACGCAGACCGCGCGGTGGAGTGGTGCGAGTCGCAACTACTGGCACCGCATCAGGCGGAACTGGTGCAGGAGGAGATTCCCTTCGAGGAATTGCTGGCGATCATTCTGCAGGGCCGGGACGATATTGCGGCGCGGCTGGCTCCGTATTTCGAACGTATGGAGTCGAAGGCAGGCGCGGTGCTGGCGGTGCAGGGGGAGCGGAGCCGCGATTTGTTCCTGATCGAGCGGGGTCAGGTGAGCGCCCAATTGAAATCGGGCCACGGGGAATCGATCCGGTTGCGGACGATGGGGCCGAGTTCGATCATGGGGGAGATCGGTTTGTATTTGCACGCGCCGCGCACGGCGTCGCTGATCGTGGATGTGGATAGCGTGATCTGGCGGCTGAGCCCGGAGGCGTTGACGCGCATGGAGGAGACGGATTCGCAGGTGTCCGCCGCGCTGCATGAGACGCTGGCGCGCTTGACGACGATCCGCTTGATTCAAGCCAATGAACTGCTGGAAACAACGCTGCGGTAGTGCGGCTTAACGTATGCTGTTGTAGGGCGCTTCGGTGAAGCGCCGCGGCGGCTCACCGAGCCGCCCTACAGAAAACCGCAAGGCATCGGCATTCGATAATCTGTGCAGAATACTTTAAAATGGTATCGAACCTGTTTACGCAGCGAGCTGTTTGCGGCGGATGACAGGGCAGGAATAGAGAAAGCCGAGCGGGATGAAGCTGGAGAGCCAGAGCTTGAACACTTCGCCGAGTTTCCATTTTCCGGCAAAGGCACATTCGGCGAGCCACAGACTGTAGAGAATGAAGGCAACGCCGTGGATCGGTCCGAGGATGGAAACGAGGCGGGGGAAGTCGGCGGCGTACTTCAAGGGAACCGCAATGCCGACCAGCAGCAAGAGGGAAATGCCTTCGACATAGCTCATGGCTTGCAGTCGGCCGAGCGGGGTGAGGAGTTGTTTCCACCGGTCGGGTTTCGTTTCGGGCGCGGGCGATTTCACAGTTGTTTCAGTCATAGGCGTAGGAGGGGTCTCCACCAAGGGATGGAGCAACTTAGAATCAAAAACGAAATGGTCAAGGGGCGAGCGGACGGGCGCGAGGCGCGGTGAGATTCTCAGTTGCAGGGGAGCTGTAGCCCACTATGGTGTGTGCGGCATGAGTACTGTGTCAGGCAAGGGCAACGAGCGCGCGTGTTGCCGGAATTGGTCGGAATATCCCAGCATCCGCGATGTGATTGTGCGCATTCGCGAGATGGATGCGTTTTGCTTCGGCTCGTTGCAACCCGAAGATTGGGGCACGGTGGAGGGCTGGCTGGCGATCGCGGAAAAAAATCCTCATATGAATGTGTGCATGGAGGTGGATGGGGTGATCATGGGCTCGGTGCACTGGCTGTGGCTGAATCGGGCCGCGCGGGACCGTCTGCTGACGGGGCATTTGCGCGATGGCCAGATTCGCCCCGAGGATACTGTGGGCAAGCCGCCGCTGACGGAGCCGGTCTATCTCTATTTGTTGTCGATGATGGTGCATCCGGAATGCCAGGGACATGGGTATTTGCGCAAGCTGTGGAATCACGCGGTGATGGAGCAGGCGGAGTGGCGCAAGCAGGGCGTGGTGTTCGAGGAGGCGCTGGCGACGGCATGGTCGGACGCGGGCCGGGCGATCCTGACCAGCGCGGGCGGCGTGGCGGTAGGCACGGATGGCCAGGGGCATGGACTGCTGCAGTTGCCGGTGCCGGTGCGCAAGTTATTGGTGAAAGCCGATCCGAAAACGAATTAATGTTGATCCCGATTTTCTCATGTTGTTGACCATTCAAACTCTTTTTCCGCAGGTGCCGCATTTCGTGGAGATCAATCTCAACGAGTGGTTGCGAACCCATTGCGCGAAACGTCCCGTCGGTGCGCCAGCGTATCAACATGAGATCGACCGGATGCAGTCCGAACTGGGCGCGGCGTCCTTCGGGGGCTGGATGGAACAGCGGGAATGGATGTGGTCGGGTTCGTACATGGAGGCGGAAAAGAATTTCACGCATCTCGGCATCGATGTGTATTTGCACAAGGGAACGCCGGTGCAACTCCCCTTCCCGGTGCGGGTGGTGGATACGTTTTACAAGAAGGATGACGAGGTGGGTTGGGGCGGTCGCATCGCCGTGCAGCGCGACGCCACGCATCCGGCGATTGTGCTGGGTCATCTGGAAACCAATCTACCGAAAGTGGGCACGGTTCTCCCGGCGAATGAAGTGATCGGTCGACTGGCGACGTGGCCGGTGAATGGCAATGTGTTCGAGCATTTGCACATTCAACTGGTGCGCGCGGCATTGGTGCCGACGCTGGATTGGCAGGAACTGGACGGGTATGGATTTCCGTCGCAGGCGCTCGATTTTCCGCATCCGTTCCGCACGGAAGTGTGATCGATTCGTTACTTTCCTGCTATTTTTGAATTAGAAGTCCCCTAGGAATTTCGAGAAGAAAAATGTAATTCTTGCGATCGCAACAAGGCCGTACGCCGCGATGGGTGGAGTCAACGCCCTCGATGTTGTGATCACAAAAATGCATCACGGCTTCTCTCTTCACAAATGGATTCGGCAATGGACCGGATGGCGTCTCGGCCTGATCGTTGGCGTGGCCGTGGGATGGATCGGAACGCTGCCGCTCTGCGCGCAAACCACGTTGTTTCTGGATCGCTTCGAAAACGGTTCGGCGTCGAACAGCGATGCGATCACGGGATTTTGGACACCGTACACCGACACCTATAGCTCGATCGTGGAAAGCGGGGGCAAGCTGACGATCACGGCGGGCGATACGTCCACGTACGCGGGGGTGATCGCGCCACGCCTCAGCTCGGGATCACCACAACAAGAGTGGAATTTTTTCCGACGCAAACTTCGCTTCTCCGCCGATGTGACGATTGCGGGAAGCGTGGCAAACCAGAGTCATCTCCGCTTCGTCTTGAATGGCGGATCGAACAGCGCGTATCCCGAGGAGGATGTGCTCGCAGTGATTTTAAAAGCCGACAAAACCGTGTCGCTCAGCGCGAAGCGGGATCAGCCAAACGCCTCGGTGGAGAACGTGGGCAAGTTGATCAATAATGTGGCGCAGGCCGGGGTGCCGACACACTTTGAGCTGACGGTGGATGCGACCGATTACACCCTCGTGGTGCAGTATGTGGGCGGTGCGGGAGTATCGACCTTCAGCGGTCAACATGGGCTCTCCGTCGCGCGCTGGGGCACGGATGGCAAAACGGCATTGCAGTTTGAAGTGGTGCGCAATTCCACCGCCGGAGCGGGCCAGATCACGACCGCCACAGTGGATCATTTCCGCGTGGAAAATATGGAACCGGCCAATGTCTTTGAAGACAGCTTCAACAACGGCGTGGTGGCCGACAGTAACAGCGAGAGCGCAGCGTGGTCCTCGACGCTTCCCTTCACAAGCACCATCGCAGAGGCCAATGGCGGTTTGTTACAAACGTCCACATCGACCGGAACAGACTATGTCCTGGTTTCCACGACCACGCCGGTGCAATCGCGATTCAATTTCTTCGACCAGCAACTGCGTTTTCGAGCGACCGTAAGCCTGAGCGGCACTGCCGCCACGTCGCGACAGCGCATGCGCTTTTCGCTGGCCTCGCAGACGGGAACTTCGACCAGCGCCAACGATGCCTTCGTGGTGACGGCGCGGGCGGACAACAATGTCTCGTTGATCGCGAAGACCGATGGGCCAGGCGCAAGTCCCGAGGATCTCGCCCAGTCGGCGAACAAGTATCCTTTCAACGGCTCTTCCGCCGATGGGACCGTCTATCTGGGCAGCGCGAAGTTCAGTAACATCGATCTGGCCATCAATGGCACGCGCTATCGCCTGACAGGTTCGTATGACGATGTGGCGGGCGGCGCCAATACGCGGGGAAGCAACACGTCGCGCTTCAGCGGGCTGCATCAACTGGCGCGCTCGAAATGGGGCGCGAACGGTGACTCGGCGTTGATGCTGGAATCCATCCGCTACACGGAGACAATCGCTGGCACCACCAATTTGACCTCGTGGGATAATGTGCGCGTGGAAACCGATTCGTCGCGGCTTCTGGTGGAGCCGTTTTTGACCTTCACCGCGACCTATAGCACGACCACCAGCACGGAGTCGGGAAGCTTCCGGTTGTGGCTGCCCGCCACGGAGCCGGTCATTCGCGGCATTGTTTTCATCGGACCCGGCGATGGCTCGGACTATCGCTATCTGGCGCACGATCTGGTGGCGCAGGAGGCGGCGCGCGCGATGGGCTTCGGTTTGATCGGGTACACACAGGATGCGCGCATGAACCTGATGGGCAACGATACGGTCAAGATCAAGGCCGCCGTACAGGAAGTGCTGAATCAAGCGGCCGCTGTCTCGGGTCGCCCGGAAATTTCCAATGCGCCTCTGGCCATCGCCGGGTTTTCGCGCGGGGCCTTCGATTCGTGTTTTCTCGTGCGGAATTGGCCCGAGCGGGTGATCGCGTTTGTGCCGTTTTGCGGTGGCGAGTGGTCGAATCCCACGCTGAGTGCTGCATCCAAAAAAGTTCCCGGACTCTTCGTGCCCGGATCGGCGGATAACAATCCCTTCACCAATCCCCTGAAAGCGCAGGAGATGTTCACTTGGTGGCGCAGCCAGGGGGCGCAGGTGGCCTTCTGCATGAACTGGAATGTAGGTCACAACACCGGCGGCAATCAGGCGTGGGAAGCGGGCTGGGCATGGATTGCGGAAGTGGTCAAACTGCGTTACCCGCGCCCGATGGCACCCTCCCCCACGGCCACGGCGGGAACCTTTCCCACGCTACTGACGCTCGCGGATAATTCCGGTTGGCTGGCGGATCGCACGACTTATTCCTCCGCGACAACGCCGAGCGCCACCAGTTCGTTCACGGCGCTCGCCCCCTACGCGAGTTACACGGGAGTCGTCAGCACCGCCTCGTGGTTGCCGAACGAAACAACGGCCCGCATTTATCGCGCGATGACGTCCACGGATCTCGTCACCCGCAGCGCCATCCCCACGCATTCCGCGCTGCGCATCGTCACGCCCGCGTTATTCGCGGACTCGGTGGCGGTGGGTACTTCGGTGCCCATCGAGATTGATCCACGCGATTTCGATCAGACGAATGCACTCGCGTCGGTGGATTTCTATGATGGCGCGACGTGGCTGGGCGCTTTGACGACCGGCCCCCTGTGGCGCTGGACTTTTACTCCGTCAGAGGGAACTCATGCGTTGACCGTCGTGGCGACGGATGTGTTGGGAAACAAACGCGATGCGTTCCGGCTGTTGACGGTTATTCCCGCGGATTTCCCTCCGCTGGCTGCTCCGAAAACGCTTTCGGCTTTTTCCAATACGCCGGCCACCGGCAATGTCACCGCTGTCGATCCCGAGGGAAAAGCAGTGACCTACGCGATCGCGCAAGCTCCCGCCCATGGCACGGTGAATGTGAATGCAACGACCGGTGCCTATTCGTATCGTTCGCTCGGTGGATATACCGGAGCCGATACGTTTACCTATACCGCCACGGATGGCGTGGCCACGAGTGAAGCGGCCGCTGTCAGCATCACCCTCACCTTGGGACCCGTGGCGACGATTACCGCGATCACCGCAAATCTCGGAACCGCCACCGGCGAAATCATTTTGAACTGGAATGCCGTCGATGGCGCGGCGGCGTATCAGATCGAAGTATCGTCGGATAACGGGACGAGTTTCAGTACGGTGAGCACCGTCACGGCCGAGACGCTACAGTTTGTTTATGCAGCCCCGCGATGGCAGACGTACCGGTTCCGCATCAAGGCGTTCAATGCGTCCTATGCGGGAACGTACAGCGCCATCGTCGCCGCGTCGCCGTATGTCGCCCCGAACCTCAGCAACTGGCGGTTGATTAACTTCGGCTCGACCGAGGTGATTGCCGGACTCTCGGGAGATCTGGATCAACCGCTGTCCGATGGAGTGACAAATCTGTTGCGTTACGCCTTGGGTTATCACTTGCGCGACAGCAGCGGAAATCCACTACGACTTCCACCCACAAGCTTGCCCTACGTGGAGGAGCAATCCCTCAACGGCACCCGCTATCTGACCTGCACCTTCACTCGAAATAAGAACGCGACCGATCTCGCTTTCACGGTCGAAGTCGCCAGCGACGTGAATGGCCCCTGGACTTCGCTGGACCCACTGCAGGAGGAGAATCAGGTGAGCGTTGACGACAATACTCCGGGCGCGGGAATGGAAACCATCGTGGTGAAAGATGCGCAACCCATCGGGGTTGAGAGCAAGCGTTTCATGCGCGTGCGCGTCACCCGCTTTTGATCCTCATCCCACGTTTTGTTACTCGAGTCCTATTTTTGTTTCAGAAGTGCCCTATCATTTGCTCTGGCGTAGTGCGATGATTTGGTTATCGAAATTCAAATCGTTACATATTTCTAATCTATGAACCCCACTTCCTCTCCCACCATTTTAGAACCCGCGCATTCGGTGCCGGTCGTCCGCGAAACCGATGTGCTCGTCTGCGGCGGAGGTCCCGCGGGAATCGCGGCGGCATTTACCGCAGCTCGCGCCGGGGCGAAAGTGCTCTTGCTGGAACGGCACCCGTTCCTCGGTGGCGTGTGGACGGCAGGCGCGTTGACGATCCTGATCGATACGGAACATAAGGACGGATTGAATTGCGAGATTCGCCGCCGCCTGGAAGAACGCGGCGCGGCGGTGTATTGCAAACAGTGGCCGAACTGGCCGGTGTATGGACTGGAAGCAATGAAGACGTTGCTCGACGAGATGATCATCGAGACGGGTATCGAGGTGCAGCTTTATACTTCCGTGGCCGCCGTGGCGCGTGAAGGCCGCCATGTCACGGGCGTTTATACCGAGAGCAAATCGGGTCGCGAATTTATCAAGGCCAAGGTGGTGATCGATACGACGGGCGATGGCGACGTGGCGGCACAGGCCGGTTGCGCCTTTGAGTATGGTCGCCCGAAGGATGGCAAGGTGCAGCCGATGACGCTCTACGGTCGCATCGGCGGATACACGGGCGAGACGGTTCATATCCAGCCGTTGCTGGACATCGCGCGTCGCGCGGGAGTGGAGCCGAGCTATGGCGATGTGACGTTGTTTCCGCAACCGGGTCAACCGGGTGTATTCATGTTGATGGCCACGCATCTGTACGGCAGCGGCATCGATGTGCGCAATCTGACGCGCGCGGAAATCGAGGGTCGCGCGGAGATTCGCAAGCTGGTGGAGCTTTATCGTCAACACGCAGGCCCGGCCTGGAAGGACGTGTACCTGATGGACACGGGGCCGTTCATCGGCATCCGCGAAAGCCGTCGCATCCGGGGCCGTCATTATCTGACGGTGGAAGAATTGCAGTCGCACAAGAAATTCGACGACGGTATCTGCCATGTGCGTTTCATGGCGGACATCCATCATCCCGACCCGAAGGAAGGCACGGGACTGACGCACGTTTTCTTCCCGTTCTACGACATTCCGTTTGGTTGCCTGGTCGCTCGCGACGTGGACAATCTGATGATGGCGGGCCGTTGCATCTCCGGCGATCACATTGCCTTTGCCAGCTACCGGGTGACCGGTGACGCGGTGGCGACAGGTGAAGCGGTCGGCGTGGCCGCCGCGATGTGCGTGGAGCAAAGCCTGAACCCAGACGAATTGAATCGCCCGCAATTGCTGCAACGACTGGCCCGGATGCGATCCACGGAAATCGCCGCGCCGGAACCGCCGCCTGCCGTCGCGCCCGAACCCGCGCCACGCAAGAAAGCGCCGACGGCGCGGAAAAGTTTGAGCCTCACGCCCTAAGAATCCCGACCGATATAGTACTACGGAATCGTCTCCCCTGCTGATCAGCATTGCCCTCATCGACTTCGATGCCCATGAAAACGAACGCCGCTTTTTCCCTGACGGAATTATTGGTCACCATCGCGATCATGGCGCTGATCGGCACGGTGGGATTCCCGGCAATCAATTCCCTGCGCGCGGCGAAGCTGGTGAACAGCGGCAACCAGATCGCCGACCTGGCCAATCAAGCCCGGCAAAATTCGATCTCGCGCAATACGTCGACGGCCTTGGTGATGGCGATCAACACGGGCGATACCAAGCTCGATTACCGGCTCTTTTGTCTCGTCGAATACAAGTCGGCGACGCAAACTTGGAGCATGGTTTCGCCGTGGACACTCCTCCCCGCAGAGGTGGTCGTGGACAGTACGAATAGCGGTGTCTTCGTCACAGACAAACCCACCGTCTCGCCCGCCATCGGCGATTTGAAATATTCCGGCAAGACGATCAGCGCAAGCCATTACGCCTATCAAGTCTTCCTCGCCGACGGCACGATGGAGAGCGCCCAGATCAAGGCGAACACGATGCCCGTGCTGCGACTGGTGCAGGATCATTCGGCCGTGGCGTCGAATTACTACGACATCGTTCTGAACGTCTATACCGGAATTCCCAAAATCGAACGTCCATGAGGCGCGCGGGTTTCAGCATGGTGGAGGTGGTGGTGGCTCTCGGCATCGTCTCGTTTGCCATGGTTTCCATTTTCGGCTTGCTGAGCGTGGGCCTGATCGCGAGCAAACAATCGGGCTACGATACGGTGCTGGCCTCGATGATGGCGCAAGTGACCAGCCGCTTGCAGTCGGGCAAGGACGCGCTCGTCGTGGGGACGCCGGTGAATTACTTTTTCGACAATCAGGGTCAACTCCAAACCGACGGCGCGGACAAGCCTCTGATCGCGGCCAATACGAGTTCGCTGTATCAATGCGCGGTGGCGGGCCGCTTGCCGAACTCGAGCACCGAGGTGGCGGATCTGGGCAGCCATCTGGTTCTCACCACGCTGACTTTCAGTTGGCCCACGACAGTATCCGACCCGGCAAAACGACCCAATCGTGAAGTCCTGCATGCAACGCTCGCCAAGTAATCCTCCACCTCATCGCGCCGGTTTCTCGCTCGTGGAAATTCTCGCCGCGATGGCGGTGCTGTCGCTCGTCATGCTGGTTCTGGTCGGCCTCTCCGACCAGATGAGCCGCGTCTGGACGAAGGGGCTGAGTCAAAATCAACACCGCAATCGCGCGCGATCGGCACTCACCTTCATGGGACGTGAACTGCGGCAGGCGGTCGTCTCGCCCGACACCGCTGACACCGCGCTGCAACTCGTGATCAACCCGACGAGTGTGACGCTTAATCATCCTCACTCCATTTTCTGGCAAGCGCCCGTGGCCACCGATTCTTCAAACGGCAATATCGCGGAGGTGGGGTACTTCATCCGTCGCGACGGCAATCGCGCGAATCTTTGCCGGATGCTGGTGAATCCGACTGACACCAATTACCTGATCTATGATGGGAGCAATCCGGATAAATGGATCAGCGATAGCATGCTCGATAGCGTGGCTCCCGCGACGAAGACGAGTCAATACCGGGGCCTCTTCCTCGAGAATGTGCTCGGCCTCTGGGTGCAGGCGTATAACAAGGATGGGACCGCGTACCTCGGCAATTCGCGCAAGACCTCGCCCGTCAATCAACTGCCCGCCTGCATCAAAATCTCGCTCGTCTTTCTCGATGAAACCAGCGCCAAACGGGTGACCAGTCCCGTCCCCCTGGCGGGAGCGAGTGACACGCCGGAAACTTTCATCAACACCCTGCCCACCGCGATCAAGGGCGGAGCCTCCATCGCCACCTTTACCGTCGCGTTGAAAAATTTCCGATGAACCGCTTCCCCTCCCATTCCTCCCGGCGCGGTGTCGCGCTGGTGATGTCGCTGTTCTTCATCAGCCTCATCACGATTCTCGTGGTGGGCTTCCTGACCAGCATGCGCACGGAACGTTTCTCGGCGGATGCCCACTTGCAGGGCGTGCGCGCGCAGCATCTGGCACAGGCGGCCGTTGACGTGGCCGCCGCGAGAATCGCGCAAGGCACGCTGACCGGCAGCTTCTGGATTTCGCAACCGGGCCGCATCACCCGCGCCACGCTCAGCGGCACGTCCATCACCGCGACGGACTTGAAAAATGTGGAGCTTCATTCCGGAGCAGCGCAAAGCGGCGACTCGACCGACATCGCGGTCGACCTGAACCTGCCGAATCTCTTCACGCCCTCGCGCAACCTGATCACAGCGCAGAATGTGAATCTGAAGGTCCGCTGGATTTACCTGCGGCAGGACGGCACGCTGGTCGCGTCGAGCGGAACGGTTCCGGCCTATAACAAAAGCAATCCGCTCGTGGGACGCTTCGCCTTCTGGTCGGACGATGATGGCGCGAAGATCAATCTCAATACGGCATGGCGTCGATCCGTCACCGTGCCGCGCTGGGACCCGTCGCAGATGAATCTGCTGATTTTCTCGAGCCTCAACGCGAGCCTCGCGGACACACTCAAGAGCACGCGCACCGGCAAGCATTACTTCCATTCCCTCGACGAAGCCCGGGCGGTGGATGCCACGATCAGCGCGTTAATCGATACGAATCGCTTCGATCTCTCCATCCTCAACCGCACCCCGGAGCTCAATCTCTTCGGTGAACCGCGCCTTATGCTGACGACGCGTGGCAGCATCGCCGGCTCGCAGCCCTACCTGAACATCCTCAAGGACGAGAGCATCGATCCCGGACTACGCAACAACGTCGCCGGAGCCTCCGCCAGTGACAAACTTGCAATCGTCACCTCCACCCTCACGGCACTACTCAACCGGACGGACTGGCCCATGAATCCGGGACATAGCCTCGCTGAAAAATTCGCGCCTGTTCGGCCCGAACAGATCGCGCTCAATCTCATCGAGTACGTGCGCGCGAGGGAGAGCACCCTGGATATCGTCGAGCCGATCCGCGGGTATGTTGCCGCACCGGGCAAGATCGTGGTGGGACTTAACAATCAGGCCGAGGGTATTTTCGGTAATACACGAGGACCTCGCATCACCGAAGTGGCCGTCTGGGTCGAAAAAAATTCCTCGAAGGACGCGAGTGGTACGGAGGGCTATAATGCCACTTATTTCATTGAGATCTACTTGCCGGAGAATTACGGGATTAGTTCCATTCCGGATCTGAGACTATACAATCTGATCTTTCTTTACGGCATTAATACGAGCTATCCGGGCACACCAACCCCCAGCATCTCCGATTCAATCACCGACACCGAACTGGGTGGCGCCGCGAACCGGACACTCGCCGCCGGTCAATGCCGGGTCATCAGCCGGAGTTTTCGAATCAACGGCTCGACCCGGCCAAGCCGGCTGAATCTTCGACTCGCCCTGACCGATAAATCTTCTGATCCGGTGCGAATCGACGTCGCCACTCAAGGAGCTTTCCCGGGAAGCGTTGGCCTCGGTTTCATCCTCGATGTCACAAACCTCGATAAGACGAAGATCCCATCCATCGAAGTGACCGATCCAAACGTGAATAAAAACAGTAACGACTGGATTGCGCGTCCCAACGACAACACCTTTGGCACGCCACCCGTGAAAGGAGTCGCCAAGGCGGGCCTGAACGCTCAGCAGGATACCGATGCTTCGGGAGCCCTCAGCGCAGAGAGCGTGCGCTTTCCTCCCGCTGCGAAAAAGCCGGGCAACGAAAGTGGCGTGGTGGAGTCTGTCGCGGAGCTGGGATTCGTGCACACGGGCATGGAGTGCTCGACCAACGGCGCGCCCTTCCGCACGGTGCGGCTTCAACCGCAGAAGAGTTTGCAAGTGCCGGATTGGGCGCTGCTGGATCTCTTTTGTACGCCGTACAAAATTTCCACGTCGAGCACGGCTCCCTACTATGTGCGCGACGCGGATGTCGGTCGGGGCGGGTTGATCAACTTGAACGCCTTTCGCAAGAACGCGCTGGTGCCGTTTCTCGATGGCAGCGGCACTTCGCTGGCGCAGCGCCGGAATGGATTTCTCGCCGCCGTCACCGCCGCTTACAAGGACAATGCCGCCAGCGCGCAGATCAGCAGTGCGCAGGCCGATACGCTCCAGACGGCGGTTTCCGAATTCACCAAATCCAGCTCGGCCAATACGGGGCGCGATTATGGATTCGATAAACTCTTCCTGTCGCGCGGCGAACTGGTCGAAATGGCCTCGGTCGCCGATACGGGAGAAGAGAGTGAGGCGTTGGTGCGCGGGGTGATCGATCTGATGGAGGTGCGGAGCAACGCCTACACGGTCCATGCGGTCGGGCAGGCCATTCTGCAAACCTCCAACCAGAACGTCATCGTGCAGGCGGAGCAACGCACCGAGACCTTGCTCATTCGCGACAAGACGGGAAAAGTGAGCCAGTATTTCTCGCGCAATCTGCGTCCGTAAAAATGATTCTAGGCGGAACGCGCTTTCCCCGGCGATTTCCCGTATTTCTTGCGGTAGCAGCGGATGAAATAGTTCGCATCCGAAAAACCGCTGGCGCGCGCGATCTCGGAAATATTGAGCGCGGGATTTTTCAACAGGGCCTGCGCGCGGTCCAACCTGGCCTGAAGCACATGTTGATTGAAGGAGCCGTGTTCGAACTGGGCGAAAAGCCGCGAGACGTGATTGGCATGCAAGCCGAGAAAGCGGGCAACATCTTCGCGGCCGATCGGTTGGTGCAGGTGCTCGTGCACGAATTGACAGGCCGCCTGCCACGTGAAGTACGCCTTGCCATGCGGCATCTCGGCGGGCTTGTCGTCGAGCATTTCGCGGGTGCGGATGAGCAGCGTCTGCACGAGGCGGGCGAGGTAGAGATTATCCGGTCCGCGCTTGTGACAGCGGCTGATCAAGCGTGTGATGTCCTGCCCATCTTCATCGAGCTGCGCCGGATTATGGTAGCTCATCAAGAAGTTGTGCTGAAAATTATTCTTGCGGGAGAGCAGTTTTCGAGCAAGGAGCAGGCGGGTGAACTGCGGCAAATACACAATACCAAAGGAGAGATAACTGGATTGCGGATGCGGCTCCATCACGCAATCGGGCAGCGCATAAATCGCCTCGCCGCGCTTGAGCTGGATTTCACTCACATTGTTTCCCGAGCGCACCGAATAACGCGCCGTGCCGAACAGGCACACGCTGACACGCGGTCCGTCGTAAGTCGCGGATTGCTCGAGACCCGCGACAGTCCCCGGCTGGCTGACCAGAAATACCTTGCTGGGAAAAGAGTGGCGAAAGAGTTCGTCGAGCAATTTACGAAATCGGGCCTTTTCTTCGACTTGTCGCATATTGTTATCCCTGTCCTATAACTGTTCCATCTTTAGCCTAGCGCCAGCGCAGCAATTAAATCAATATGTTAAGAATGAGCCCTCGCCTTTTGCGGCCCTTCTGGCCCACCTGCTTCGTTCTCGCCTGTCTGATTGTTTGTTCGGGCCAAATCCATTTGCGCGCCGCAGAGCCCAGCGCACCGAAGCGCGAAGTGGCCGTCAGTTACATTTCCTGGTATTCGCCTGTGGGTGCTCTGAATGGAACGAAGATCTGGAAGCAAAAGGGGTATGATTATCAGCGCGCCAAGCAAAGTGGCGGCATTCAGAATTATCCGCTCGTACCGGGCGTGACTTTCCCGGAATCCGAACCCGCCGTCGGCAGCGCGGACTATTATCAGTTGGAAAAAACCGCCGCGCGCGTGGTCCTGGGTCAAATGAAGAGCGCGGGATTCGATATCGTGACGTTCGATATGCAGCCTTTGCCCGATTATGATCCGGCGCAACCCTTGACCGAAAGCAATGCGCCCCTAGCGGGATTCAAAACCTTCCTGACCTGGCTGCCGGTGGCGGAGAAGCTCGGCATGAAGCTCGCGCCGAATCCGGATATCTGGAATTTTTCCGGTGAAACCGCCGGAAAAATTCGCACGCTGGATGTCGCGGCCTGGAAGCGTTCGCTATCAGGCGTGCTCGATTTAACCCCGGATTCCCCTGCGTTGTGGAAAATCGACGGTCGCCCCGTGATCATTCATTTTGGAAGCGACTGCTACAAGGATCATCAACGCGCCGCGCCCCAACCGGGTGCGCCCATGCCAGATGCGGGCTGGCGGCAGGTCCTGCAGGAACTTCGCACCGAAGGGAAAAAGTTTTTCTTCATCGCGGATATCCGCCCGCATGATCTCGCCCAAGAATGGAACAAAATCGCGGACGGTGTGTACGCGTTCAGCCCGGCATCGCCGCTGGATGGCATGAAGGATCAGGAGATTTTTCAAAAGGCATTCACGGTGCCCTACCTGTGGACGGTGAGCCCCGGCTACTATCGGGGCAATGTGGCCTATACGGAACCGAATTTCGGTCGCATCCATGAGACCTATGTCAATGCGATGAAAGCCAACGCGCAGCGGATGTTCGTGTTGACGTGGAATGATTACGAGGAGGAAAGTGATGTCGGCCCGACAGGCAGCAAGGGCGATTGCCTGCTGCGCATTTTCGCTTACTACAACGAGTGGTTCAAGAGCGGTCAACCTCCCCAAGCCACGAAGGATACCGTCATCGTGGCTTACCCGATGCGCATTCCCGATCAGGTGACCACCAAGTCGCCGCGCTATGGCAAGCTGAAGGCTGATCTGACGCATGACGGGTCGTTCGTAGAATCGCCCGCGTATGCGCCCAAGGCCTTCTATTGGGCTCACGTCAAAGCTCCCACCACGCTCGCGCTCAAAGGTGGCGACACGGTTGCCCTCCCCGCGGGAGTATCGTATGGTGTGTTGGGCCCCGTGAGCGCGGGAGCCGTGACAGCCACGCTCGGCGGGAAACCCCAGCCCTTGCCGCCGGTCGCCCGTATTGTCAAAGAATCCCAGCGCAAGGAGGAAGGCGGCCTCGAATTTCGCTACGTCAACCTGACGGAATAGATCGTTCCCTCCACACTTCAACCCCGGTAATCTCCATGAAAAAAACACTCCTTCTCCTCACCGCCAGCCTCCTGATGCTCCACCCGCTGAGCGGCGCGGAAAATCTGCTGGCCAATGGTGATTTCGAAAAATGGTCCCTACTCGAAGGCAATCCTCCAGCCGGGCAACCCGTGAATTGGGGCGTAGGACAAAGCAGCTCCAAGCCGGTCCGCATGCCGGGATTCGCGCGCAGCTCGGATTACGCCGCGTGGATGAAACCCGGTGATAAAAATGCGATCGCCCGCGGCGTGGTAAACGGCCTGACGTCGTTCGAACTGGAATTCTATTTCGTCGCGGAAGATCCCGGCACCCCCACGGCGCGGAGTTTCAATCTCTGCCTCAATGAGAAGAGTTCCCAGCTTCCTTCGGTCAATCTGCGACTGGTTCAGGGGAGCGCTCCGGGACGGTTGACGTTGCAGGCCTTTGACGGCAAGAGGTGGCAGAATCTTGCGGAAGATGCCTTTCAAGCCTCCGTCTACAACGCCGAGAAAAATACGCTGACCACGGCCAACGTCTATCGCTTCCAGCTCAAGGGTAACTTCGACGGTAGCGGCAGTTACAGCATCGCGTATGGTCCGGAGAATGGCGAGTTAACGCGCGTGAACGACGCCCACTATTTTCAAACACCCCTCAGCGGCACGGGCTTCTCCAGCTTCAGTTTCATCGCCGCGATGTCGCAAGCCGGATTCGGCGTCGACAACGTTTCACTCAAGTAGGCACGCGTCCCCCAGATCACCAATGCCAGTAAAGTTGTACTAGGCTAATAATAATAGTACAAACGTAACGTTTTGATGACGCTCATTTGACACAAACCACTCAAAGTAATAGGATTTTTGACAGCAAGAACCATCCATTCCTAGGAACCCATCGGAGAACAAAACACATGAAAGCCATCACCGCCATCCTCACCACTCTACTGTTGTTTGTTGCGGGATTATCCGCCCAGGCGCAGGTCCAGATGATCACCAATGGAGGTCTCGAAAATTGGGGCACTCTGGATGCGCAGAATCGAGGCACGCCGACCAATTGGAGCACCCTGAGCAGCACGATCGCGCCCACGCGCGTGGCGGGTCTGGTGAGTACTTCAACCTATGCCGCCGTGATTCCCTACGGCACGAGCGATACGCTGGCGCCGGGCCTTTCGGCGGGCAATCCCAAGCAGTTCCAATTCGATTTCGTCTTCGCCGCCACGGACCCTGGCAGCACGAGCAATCGCAGCCTGAATTTCAACTTCAATCAAACTTCCGGAGCAACCCCTTCCCTGAATTTCCGTGCGGTTCAAGGCTCCACGGCCGGTCTTCTTAATCTCCAAGCCTACTCGGTCACTCTCGGATGGAAAGACATCGCCGTCGGTCTGTTGGCCAGCACGGATCTGACGGTCGGAGCGGGTGGCGCGGGGTTGAATGCCTACAATCTGAGCCTCGCGGTGGATTTCGCCGCAGGCTCTTACACACTTTCGTACGGATTGGTGGGCTCGAGCATGTCGACACCCACGGCCTTCTCCTACTTCCAGTTGAATAATGGCAATGGACTGGCTTCGGTTGGCTTTCTCAACAACGTCATCAACTCCACCTCGTACGCGATTGACAATGTCTCGCTGCTGACCGTCGTGCCCGAGCCGCAGTCGCTGGCCCTGCTGGCTTTTGGTCTGGCCACACTGCTGCGCGGCAGCCGACGGAAACTGGGCTAAACGCGCGGTTCTTGTTCTTGCTTTCGACGATGGTTCTTCGCTCAACGGCGGAAGGTTGATTCTTCGGGACAACCTTCTCGCCATCCCTCCCTTCTTGTGTTTTTGTCCCGCTCACTCTGCGTCGCTCTAGCCGCTTGGATTCTCCCTCTTTGCGCGGGAGTTCAGGCGGAAGGAACGCCCCCCGATACGACTCCCGCCAAGCGGACGATCGAATTCACCTTGCGAGGCAATGCCCCGTATAGCTGGTGGACGCTCGGCGATGTCGTCCGCTTCCATGTCCTCACCAGTACAGTGCCCGATTGGCTGGAAAGTCTGACCGGCAAAGTCGTCGACTCACTCGGCACCACGGTGGCCGAGTCCACCGTAGCCCGCGATGTACTCGTCCACGAAGGATGGTCGTGGAAACCGACGCAGCCGGGATTTTATGAAGTGACTTTTACTTATCGCGAAAAAGGCGAGCGCGAGTCCAAGACATTGGTCGAACCGTGGGTGGTGAAGTCGCTGAATGACCGCACGCGCACGCGCCTGCATTACCGGGAGAAGTTCACCATTGCCGTAGCGCCAGCCGGAGCGCGCCCCGCCGCCGAGCGTCCTCCGCAATTTGGATTTAGCTGCGAGAATGCGACCGACGATGTGATCGCCGCCAATCTGATCGGCTTTAGCTTCGTGCGTTTCTGGTTTCTCTGGGGTGGCAATGGCTGGGAATGGGCCGATAAAACCTCCGCGCAACTCCTGCTCGAACCGGAGCGTGGCAAGTTCCAGTGGGAAAAGTACGACGAGTATATGGAGTTGTTCCGCAAGAACGGTTTCGCGGTTCAAGCGGTGATTCAGAACACACCCAAGTGGGCTTCGACGCATCCGGAAAAAACGCAAATGGATATCTGCGTCCCCGGCTATGCCGCCTATCCGCCGAAGGACATGAACGATTGGACCAATGCGGTGCGTGCCATCGTCACCCGGTACAAGAGCCAGATCCGGCAATGGGAGTTGTGGAATGAACCGCACCTGCCGGGCTTCAGTGTTTTTTGGCGGGACACGCCGGAAAAATTCGTGGAGCTGCTCAAGAGCGGTTACGAAACGGTCAAGTCCGTGCAGCCGGATTCGAACGTGATCATTGGCGGCATGACTTCACGCTATCTTCCGTTCTATCGCGAATTGCTCCGGCTCGGAGGCGGTCCCTATTTCGACTGGCTCGGGATTCATGGCCGGATGCAAACGCCGGATGGTTTTTATGCGCTCGACCAGAAATTCGGCGTGAAACCGAAGCCGTGGCTGAACACCGAGTGTCACTCCATTCTCGTCGATTCCCTCGGCACGACCGGCCCCCTCCCCACTGAAAGCGAGCTCGCGTTGCGCATGCTGCAGGATCATCTGATGCAGATCAAATACGGCGCGTTGCAGACCACGTTTTTCTGCCTGATTAACAACACGAATCGTTTTGAGATGGAGGTGATCCCTTACTCACGCGAAGAACGCTATAATATTCAACCGTCCGGTTTGTTCCGCCGCTATCCGCAGATTGAGCCGCGACTCGTGGCGGTGGTCATGCGCACCTTCCTGGATCGGATTCAAGGCAAGCTCACGTATCGCGGGGAATTTGAATTCCCGAGCGGTCAAAAAGCGATCTGGATGGAGACAAATAACAAGTCGCTGATTCTCGTGTGGAATACGACCGACAAGACGATGCCGATGGACCCGCTCCTGCTGAAAGCCATTGGTCCCGACACGCGCGTGATCGATTGGGAGGGCCGCTCCCTCTCCGCTGCCTCGCTACCGATTCTGCCCGGTCGCGCTTACTGGCTTACGGACGCGAAAGCAGAATCGCTCAAGACCATCACAGTCTCCGACAACATCCTGATTTCCAAAGAAGAACGCGAACGACGCCTGAAAAAGGAGCACACGGGGCCGCGCGGTCTCTATCAAACACAACCGCTCTTCGCCACGCCGCAAGGCCCGCTCCTGAATGAAGCCAAACTCAATTGGATCGCAGGACCGTGGAAGTTCGTGAGCGCGAACGGAGCAACATCACCCAAGGATTACACCGCCCGCTTTGCTCTCGCTTGTCATGCCAGTGGACTGGATCTCGTGGTCGATGTCTCAGGGGATGATAAGCATCATCAGGATGGGAAACGTGGCGAGTACTGGGCCGGTGACAGTCTCCAGTTCGCCATCGACACCGAGGAACGGGGGATGTCCGCGGGCCTGATGGAATTCGCCACCGCGCTGACGAAAGAAGGCACCGTCCTCTGGAAAAACATCGCTCCGAGTCTCGCGGGTGATTTGCCGGCCAAGTGGACTCCGGGAAATCAGGTTGTGCAATTCGGAAGCGCTGTAGTGGAAAAAATCGGTGAGGGTCAGTGGCGCTATAAAGTTCGAATCGATTGGAATGAATTATATCCGCTCGTCTGGAAGGCCGACAAGCCGCTCTACTTCTCGCTCCTCGTGAATGACAACGATGGCGCAGGTCGCCTCGGCTGGATCGAATGGGCGAGCGGCATTGGAAGCTCGAAAGACCCGTCGCTCTATGGCACGCTGACTCCCGCCCCCAATCCGTAACCATCACACTGCACATGACCTCTTTGCCGACTCCGCTCCGTTTGATCGCCTGGTTGCTGATGTCGGGGTTGTTGGGCTCGACGGTGGTCGGATGTCGCGCCGAGACGAACTCGGAGCGGCCCCTGCCTCGAACCTTGCCGCATCATCCGGGCAACATCTTTCTTTCAGGCGAAGCCGTGACGCTCTCCGTTCCCAACAAAACGGCACAGCGCTGGTCTCTCACCGATGTTAGCGGAACCGTGATCGCGTCGGGTGACGTCGCCGGAGAAAAGATCGCGTTGGGCAAGCTCGGTGTCGGATTTTATCGCGTTGCATGGTCTCCCGCTGCGGAACCGGTCGATACCGCGCTGGCCGTGCTGGAACCGCTCACCGTTCCGACACCGGAGGAGAGTCCGATTTGCGCGCAAACCTGGCTCGCCGGTTATTATATTCTCGGACGAATCTCCTCCCTCGATGATGCGGCCAATCTCGTCGCGTTGGCGGGAGTGAACGGCGTGCGGGATGCCGTGGCCTGGACCTGGCTCGCGGCGGATGATGGCTCGTGGGTGGATTCCGGCAATCGTTCCGCCGATAGTTTAAAACTCGCCACAGATGCCTATGCCAAAGCGGGACTCAAGCTCCTGCTGATGACGGAACCCGCCACGCCGCCCTGCTTTCAGGTGAGTGCCGATTGGGGCGTGCGCCCGCGCAAGAAATTTCCCATCGATTATCGCGACTACGCCGCCTACGTGCGTCGTCTCATCGAAAAAACCGGGAGCACGGTGGAAGCCTACGAGGCGTGGAACGAACCGGAAGGCATCGGGGGCGGTTATATTGGCAGTGAAATTGCCGCCGCGACCAAGGTCTTTCGCCTCGCCGCCCGCGCGACAAATCCATCGATCCATACCGCCATGGGAATTGGCATTCCCCACGCCGAATCGCTTTCGCGAAACGGCTACCTAGAGGCAATCGACAGCTATCATTTTCACGCGCATAAAAGCCCGGAATTATCCCGGCAGCGACGTCGCAACTTCGATGGACTCAGCGGCAATCTCCCCGTGTGGGTGACGGAATCCAGCTATGGCAGCTATCCGATTGCTGATCGCAAGCGTCGACGGCTCAGCGCCGCCACGGAAACGCAGCAAGCGGCCGACATCGCCAAGCTTTATACGCGTGGTCTGCATGATGGGAATGACCGGCTCTATTATTTCTGCCTGTTTGATTTCACCGAGGAATCGGGCCAGACGTGGGGCGTGCTCATGCCGGAGACGCTGGAACCGCGCCCGGCCTATGTCGCGCTGGCCGCGGCCGGTCGCTTGCTGGCCGGAGCCGTTCCCCTCGGCGCCCTGCAATCCCTTCCCGCCGGAGTCGAGGGCTGGCTCCTCGACTGCGTGATCGATGGCAAAAAACAGAAAGTCGTCGTGGTGTGGACCCAAGACCAAACGCCTGTCGCGTGGACTCCGCCGGCCACGGAAAGCGCTTGGGATATGTGGGGCCGAAAATTAGCGCGTCCGCCGGAATCGGTCGGACCCGAACCACTTTATCTCATATTGAAATCCACAGCGACGGTTGCCGTCACGCCGCCGCCCGCTCGCGCGATTCAGACGGGAACGAAGTCCTTGGGAATTTCTCCTGTTGTGGCGGATTTTCGAAGGCCTGATCGTTTCAAGAGCCGTATCGGCGATTTCTTTTTACTGACGCATCTGGAGAACGCGCTCGATCTCGATATCTATAATTTCAGCTCCAGCGAACTCAAAGGCGAATGGAAGGTGGACGCAACGGACGGCATCTCCGTCCAATTACCGGAAGCCAAGCAAACGCTGGCCGCCGGAGCCCGTACAACGTTGCGCGTGATTGTGCGCGGCAACGCCTCGCATGCGGATGGGCGGGTGCGGTGGATTCAGTTGACGGGCCGTTTTGGCGACGGAGTCCCCAGCCGACTTTCCTTGCCGGTGGTATTTTGCCCCGCAGAACTCACGCCGAAATCACAACGCCCCGTGGCGGTGACCAGCCCCCATGCAATCTGGCGGAGCATCACCCCCGCAGGCACGCAGGCCACCATTACGACCAGCACCAACGCCACGACGGTTTCCGTTCAATTAGGCGACGCTCCCAATAAAACCGTCGGCACAACCTGGGCCACGGCAGTCTGTCATCTTACGAAAGACGAACTGATTCCAATCAACGCCAAAGCAGTCACCCTCCGCCTCAGCGCGGAATCGCTTCCGGCCGGTGCGCAGATTTCCCTCGTACTAATCGAGCGCTCCGGCGCGGCCTACGCCTGCACGCTTCCCGTCGAGGAAAAGAAAATAGGCGGCGCGGAAGGTCAACGCTTCACGCTGCCCTTCTCTTTGTTTGTCTTTCAAGGCTACCGCAAGCCCTACGCGGACGACGCGCTCAATCTCGATGAGGTCGTTTCCTGCGAGATCTCGATAAGCGCGCTGCCCCATGAACGCCCGCAGTTTACCATCCGAGAATTAGGTTGGGTCATGGAATGAACTAGCAGGCGGCGAGGTCAATCTCCCATTCCAAATGTTACTCTCCTTCTATTAAGGTTTCATTTGTCCGCTCGAATTTAGATCTAGAATTTATAAGATAGCAATTGATGCTTTCTTTTAAATGTTACATCCACGGAATCCTCGGCGGCCTTTTTCTCCTCGCTTTCATTGTCTCGACAGGCTTGGCGCAATCACTCGAGAATGGGGATTTCAGTCTCCCGCTCAAACCCAATGGAACGCCTCCGGGTTGGACGTTTTATTCCTGGCCTTCGGGTGCACGGCCTGAAGGGATTGCGATCGCGAAGGACGAGAGCGGCAGCTTTGTTAACATTCCTGCCACGAAGAAAGATCCTGTCGGAATCGTGTCGGCACCGATCGACATCACGCCGTACCGGAATGGCCTGCGCGTGGAATTCGAGGCGCGACGTTCGGCGGACTTCACTGGCAATCGCGCGTGGACCTTCGTGACGTGGAACAACGAGAGCAAATGCATCGGTCGGTTCGATCTCGGCGTGCCGACCCTGGCGGCGTTGACGACAGAATGGAAATCGTTTCGAGTGGAGATTCCGCCCTCCGAAATTCCTGAAAACGCGGTCAAGCTGGCCGTCAATCTCGCCACGCACGAGTATCAATCGGTCGGAGGTCTCGCCGGTACGCTGGCATTTCGCCGCGTGAAAATCAGCCCCGTCGATCTGCGCGAATCCGGTCCGCCCAAACTCAAGCTGACACTCGCTCCGGCCAAGGTCGGCTCCTGGTGGACGCTGGGCGAACCGGCGGTCTTCACGCTCGCGAATGGGCAATTTCCCGTGAATGTCTCCGCGATTGAGGGACGCATCACCAACGTGCGCGGCGAGAAAATTGCCACCGTCTCCGTTCCGAAGGCCGACGTGATCAGCAAAGGATGGTCGTGGAAAGCGTCCGAACCGGGCTATTACGAAGCGCGTTTTTTCGGACTCACTTCGACTGGGGAGTTTCTGCCGCTGGCTCCGGAACAATTGAAGCTGAATGCGCCGAACGGAGCGACCAGCAACATCCCGTATGATCGCTTTCCTTTCGTCGTCATGTCCACCCGACTGCCCGATGTCGGACACGGGGGGCAAGTGGGCTTCAGTTATCTCCTGAATCCGGAATCGATCCCGCTGGCGCAACTGGTGGGCCTGGACTTTGCCCTGATTCACAGCATCGGCTGGGGGGCGCACTTCACCAAACTGGAGAAAGCGTTGGAGCCGGAAAAAGGGGTCTATCGCTGGGAACTGCTCGACCCGCATGTAGAGGCTCTCTCTAAGGCAAACATCGAGATGGTGGGGAATATCAACTACACTCCCGTCTGGGCTTCACCTCATCCGGAAGAAGCGAATCAGATCGATGTCTGCGTGCGCCGGGCAACGGCCTATGCGCCCAAAGACATGAATGATTTCAGGAATTTCATGGAGAAGGTTGTGACCCGCTATAAAGACCGGATCAAAATCTGGGAAATCTGGAACGAACCGAACATGCCGGGATCGAGTTGTTTCTGGGCCGATACGCCAGCCAATTATGTGAAGCTGCTTCAAGCTGGATACGAGACGATCAAGAAAGTGCAACCCGATTCCGAAGTGTGGCTCGGCGGCCTCGGCGCTCGCGCCAATTACCATTCCTTTTACTGGAACGTCCTGCGCCTCGGCGCCGGCCCCTATTACGACACGCTGTCACTCCATGGCTCGTGGAATAACGAGACGCCGTATCGTCGCATCGAGCAATCCCTGAACGCCAAACCCCGGCCCATCGTGAATTCGGAATGGCATGGGATTCTTTGTGGCAATTTCCAGAAAGGCCCTTTCCCCTCGGAAACTGCGCTGTCGGAACGCATGATAAAGGACTACCTGCAGCAACTGCGGGGTGGTGTTCAGCGGACGATTCTTTTTGAAATTCTGAATTTAGTGGAGATTGAGGAACTCGATTTTGCCGTCGAACAACGCTGGTTCCTGAACAGCTCCGGGATCTTTCGCAAACGACCCCGCCCCGAACCGCGTCACGCGGCGATCGTGATGGCAACGCTGCTGAATCTCACCGGCAAAAAGTCTGAGTATGTAAACGAGTATGCCCTGTCCGGAACGGGTTCCGCCGTACAGCTCAAGACAAAACGCGGCGAGCTGCTTGTCCTCTGGGTCGACACCGCCGCCAAAGCGCGTGAAGTACTCGGCGGGTTGATCGGCAAGGACTCCACGCTCTGCGACTGGGAATCCAAGCCACTGAATCCCGCGAGTGCGGAAACCACCTTCCTTCCAGGCACGCTCTACTTTCTGAGTGCGCCCGAATCCAAGACGCTGGCAGGACTGAAACCGGCTCGCGTGTTGATCAATCCCCGCGAGCAACAGCAGCAGTCATTACCCGTTCCGGAAGCGCCGCTCTTGGCCACGGAACTCTACAAAGCTGGCAAAAACTCCAACGCGGAGACGTTCCCGGTGACGCAAGACTGGCACTGGACTACCGCGCTGAACACGGCCAAGTCCAAACCATTGACGGCCCGTGCGGTGGTCTCCTCGCATGCGAACGGACTGGATGTGATCGTGGAAGTGACCGATCCGCTGCATGTGCAAAATGAAGCGACGAATCGTTTGTGGTATGGCGACAGTCTGCAACTGGCCATCGATTGCGAGGAAAACGGATTGGTCGGCGGCAATACCGAGTTTGCCATCGCCCTCACCGCGCAAGGTCCCGTGGTGATGAAAATCGCCGCAGCGGAATTGCGCGGAGATCTTCCCGGCAATTGGTCACCCGCGGGACAACCCGCCCGCTTCGTGCAATGTCAGATCGCACGCAGTGGAAACAAGACGCTCTATCAATTGCGTTTCCCGTGGTCGGAGTTGTTCCCGCTCACCTACACGGCAGGCAAATCGATTCGCGTCGGTCTGGTCGTGAATGAAAACGATGGCTCGGGCCGCGTCGGTTATCTCGAATGGGGCAACGGCATTGGCGGAGATAAAAATCCGTCGCTCTACGGAAAATTGATCCCCGCCAAATAACCTTCCACTCAGCGCAACCGCAGGAGTCGGGCCGACCACTTCTGCGGCAACGTGACGTCGAGATTGCCGCTCCGCGCCTGCCAGTTGAGGGACACGCCGCGTGGAGACTGCGGATAAAGACATTCCACCGTCCGGATCTTCGGCATGGTTCCAAGAGGCAACGTGATCGTTTTTTTAGCTCCGTCGAAACGCCACACGGCCAGATAGGAAGCCTTGGGACAATGCAGCCCGTAGGCTGCCCAGTCATCGCCGAGTCGCGGTAATCCGAGTGGCCAGAAGGGAATGCCGTCGCGCAGATTCGAACGAATGCCCTTGTAAAGCGTCAAGGCCTCGCGAATCAATTCCAAGCGGGCGGGAGAAATCTCGTGCACGCGACCGCTTTGATGAATGCGCGAGAGAAGCACGTTGACCATGTTCATGATCACTTCCTCGTCGTCGCTCTTGGCGAGCGGATAACTCCACACCGCGGCCTGTTCCGGTGTCACCGCCGAAGCACTTGCCGCCGCGATGGCCGCGTTGAGCCGATAGTCGGTCTGGTCCGTGGTGGATTGAATGCTGTGGCGCGAGAGCAATGCGTAGTCCAGGCGCAGTCCACCGCTGGAGCAATTCTCGATCACGAGCTTCGGGTGGCGCTCGAAGACGCCTTCCAGCCATTCGAGGTAGGCGCGATTGTGCTGGAGTAGTCCATCGCCGGGAGCATCGGCCTTCCGATCCGTGCCAGGGCCCGCGTTGATATTGTAATCCATCTTGAAGTAGCCGACACCAAACTCGGAGACGAGTCGATCGACGACTTCATCCGCATGCGCGCGGACTTTCGGATGGCGGAAGTCGAGTTGATACCGCCCATGGTCGATAATCGGAATGCCGTTGCGCTGGAAGAAGCAGTCCTTCGGCCAGGTCTTGACCAGCGAACAGTGGATGCCCATCACTTCAATTTCCAACCACAGACCGGGAATCATGCCCCGCTCGTGAATCCGGTCGATGACAGCTTTAAGTCCGCCATTCGGAAACCGGCTCTGCGAGGGTTGCCATTTCCCCACCGAGGCCCACCACGTTTCGTTGCGCTCGGCGTACCAACCGGCATCGATCACGAAATATTCGCAGCCGAGTTTCGCGGCGGATTCGATGACCGGCAGAAGCCGCTCCGTCGTAGGATCGCCGTCGAGGCAATTCATGTAGTCATTGAAAATGACGGGCATCTTTTTCATGTCGACGTGGGGGCGGCGTATCAAGCGTCGCGTCTGCGTGAGCACCTGCATGGACTCCTGCAGGCCACCCTTCGTCAAACCGATCGTAGCCGGAACCGAAGTAAAAATCTCATCCAGCGCGAGACGCTTGCTCCAGTGACACTCGCGATAGGTGGGACCGGAAACATGCAGAAAGAGTTCGTTCCCGCCATCGCTGACCTCCCAATGCCAGGACCCGTTGTTCTCGATTTGCCAGAAGAGGGTCTGACCTGTTTCGCGGTTTTCCAGAGCACCCATCGGCAGATGTTCCACCGTCGACCAAGTGCCCAGATTGGCCACGGAAATGCGGTTGATGGAAAAACCAAACTTGTGGAAATCGGAGGATATCCTGGACAAACCGAATTGCGCGAGCGATCCCGAACGCCATTGCGATTCGCCACACCAACTATTGTCCGGCACGTGGAGCTGCATCTTGTCATCCCAACCGGATTTGCCGCCGCAGGAAACACCCGCCAAGGCGAAGGTGCTGACGTATTCGAGCAGCAAGGGCTGCTTCTTCAGATTACGAACCGTCGTCCACGAACGAAAGGCGGGCAGCTTGCCGAGAAACTGCAGATGCGAGATGACTTCCACGTCGCCGCCCCGCTGGATGATTTCCAGTTTATACCCAAGCGGCGTGCGCACCGTGCGATGTTGATGATAGCGCAGGTGACGCCCCGGATCGGTGGCGGTGTATTTATTGCCGTGATGATCGTCTGGATCGCCGCCATTGACCTGAACTTCCACGAGGCTCGCCCATTTCAGTAAAGCGGGACCGGGCTCGGACGGGGGATTGAGGAGATAGCGCACCGGTTGATCGGGCGCGAAATAGAAATGAAATTCCAGACCATTACGGCGAACGAGATGACGTTTCATAAAAGATGTTTGGTATCTATTTGAAAGAATATCCGCTTCCAGTCGGAAAGAATACACTCTGGACTGGTATTCTATTTTCATTTAATTGTATTTTTGTGAATCCATCGTGGCTGAAGCTTTTGAGCAGCACCTTTGCGGAAAAGGCTGTGCCGGTTGTTTCGGATCTGTTGCCACAATGGATCTATTGCGGCTACGAAACGCGCACGGTCCCCCGGGATTATTCCTGGCATGGACTCAAGCGCGGAGCCGATCCCAGGCATCCCTACATCGTTTTTCAATACACACTTGACGGCGAAGGTCTCTATGAGGAGAAAGGCCGCCGTATTCCACTCCGGGCTGGCGACGCCTTCCTCACAGTGATTCCCTCCGCTCACTCCTATCGGCTGCCGGAGCATTCTTCGTCGTGGACGTTCTACTGGATGATCATCCACCATCCCACGATCCGGGACCGGTTGATCCACACGCGGAAGGAATTTGGCACCGTCTTCGCCCTCCCGTCCGAGGCAGCACTACATATGCTTTCGGCCCAGATTTGCGAGCAGGTCGTGCAGGGCCGTTACGAGGATCGTTACGCCTTTGAGTTGGCCCTGTGGGAGTGGACGCTCGAACTGGAGCGTGCGCTGTCGTTGATTCGCTCGCCCGCACAGGGCCGCGAGCAGTTGCTGAACTGGACGCGTCGCCAGTGGGCGCAACGTAAAAGCCGGACACTGGCGGCGACAGATCTCGCGCATGCCGCCGGGATGAGCCGGAGTAACTTCAGTCATCACTTCCGCAAAGTGACCGGATTTTCCCCGGCGCCCTTCCTGCTGCAATTGCGATTGCACGAAGCGGCGAATCGCCTGCGCCATGGCAATGACAAACTGGATGTCATCGCGCATGAACTGGGCTTTGTCGACGCCAGCCACCTCAGCAAAGCGATTCATCGGCATTACCGCATGAACCCCGGGATGCTGCGACGGCTTCTGCACCGGAAATGAACACTCCCCGTAGCAAGCTATGGGGTATCTGGACAATCTCATATCCTATGCCAAGGCTTCACCACGCCTTCCGGCCCAGCATCACCCCGATAAGATCGCAAACAGGTTCTTATTCTAATTAGAAATCGTTCGCGAGTTTGCGCGCCAGCGCGATGCCATCGTTGTGGGTGTGAATGCTCCCCTCGAGCTGCGCCTCGTAGACCTTGTGCAAGATCGCGCCGATCGCCTTGCCCGGCGGCACGCCGAGCGCCAGCACATCATGGCCCGAGATCAGCGGCGTCGGCTTGATCTCATCCACCGGCATGTTTTCGCGCTGATGTTTCAGGAAGAAATAATTCTCCACATCGCCGTGACTGCATTGGCAATCGATCCGGTGCAATTCCAGCTCCAGCTCGAACGTGTCGCGACCCATGAGCCGCTTGAGCGTGCTCATCTTCATCCGCATGACATCCTTGAATGTCATGTGATTCTCCACCAACGCCACCACCTGCCGGATGGTCTCGTTGCTGTACCGCATGTCGGCCATGATCCGTTCCGTCATCCGCGCACCGACCGACTCATGTCCGTTGAAGCGAATGCGCCCCGTCTCGTCCATCTGGTACGTCGCCGGTTTGCCGATGTCGTGAAAAAGCACCGCGAGGCCCAACACCAGCGGCGAGTGATGCAGCTTCGAGAGCATCATCCGCACATGCTGAAACACGTCCCCCTCGGGATGAAATTGCGGCGGCTGCTCGACACCGTGGAGATGATCCACATCCGGCAACACCACTTTGAGCAAGCCACTCTGGTCGAGCAAATCGAGCCCATGCTCCGGCCGCGCCCCGGCCCAAATCTTGTCGAGTTCATCCCGCACCCGCTCCACCGCCACGCAGGCGATTTCCGGCGCGAGCTGACACATCGCCGCCCACGTGTTCGTCTCGATGATGAACGGCTTGCGATCCTTGCGCGGCAGGTTCGCCGCAAAACGCACGGCCCGCAGCAGGCGCAACTTGTCCTCGGTGAACCGCGCCACCGGGTCGCCAATCGCGCGAATCAACCGCGCCTCGAGATCGGCCTGGCCGCCCACAAAATCGATGAGCTTGTCCGCAATCGGATCGTAGAAAAGACCGTTGATCGTGAAGTCGCGACGGCGTGCATCCTCCTCCGCGCTGGTGTATTCCACATACTCGGGACGGCGGCCATCCTGATAGGGGCCATCACGGCGGAACGTGGCCACTTCGAAAGCGTACTCATCGACCAAAACCCGCACCACGCCGAAGCACGCGCCCTGCAGATCCGTCACGCGCGAGAACAGTTTTTGCACCTGCTCGGGTGTCGCGCTCGTGGCGATGTCGATGTCCTTCGACTCCAGCCCGAGGAGCTGATCGCGCACACTGCCGCCGGCAAAGTAAGTTTCGTAGCCGGCCTTTTGCAGCTGGCGCACAACGCTGATCGCTTGGTCTTTCATCAGAGAGGGTATTTTCTCACCTTACCGATACTCCCGGCAATGTACAAGTCCCTGAGAAATAAGTCACACGTAAGCTGATTGACCCTGACAATACCCTTCCGTACTCTTCATGCCATGGACTTAAAAAGCCTACTGCGCGTCGCAATGGCTACCGCAGGAATTGTGTTGGTCACCAATGCCTTCATCCTGGAGCCGGGGCTTGCCGATCTCAATACGCAAGCATACAAAGTGCTCGAATTGACCGATAACAGCTCAATAAACGACACGAATCTATTGGCCGTTAAAGCGCAGAAAACCGCTTATAACGTGCGACCAAACCTCATTATCCAATGCATCGGCGGCACTCTCCTTGTCATCGGAGCGATCTCTCTTCCCAACCCTCGCCCTAAACGGTAACCGCTTCCTTCTTCTCCTCCGTCTCCGGTGTCTGGTACCGCATGTAGAATACCGACCCGACCAAACTCCACGCGAGGGTGACGGTGAAGAATGTGAGCGCGAACGTGACGGCATGTTCCGGGCTCAAACCCATCAGGCTGAACAAAATCACCGAGAGCCCTTCGCGCACACCGAGCCCGCCCACGCTGATGGGGAGCGCGATCAGGAGATTCAAGATCGGCAGGATGCTGACGAATTGCCAGAAGGGCACATCGAGATGCAACGCCTTCACGATGCAGTAGGCGAGCAACATGCCGAACGAGTGATTGCACACAGAAATACAAAATGCCGCCGCATTCTCTTTCCACGCCGAGCCGTAGCGTTCGTAAGCCTCGATGAGGTGGTCGAACATCTGGTGCATCGGCATTTTCTCCCACCACCCGCGCTTGCGTACCGCATCGCTGATGGCGGCGAGTCGAAAGGAGATGAGCCCGATGGCAAAGGTCGCCGCCGCGATAGTGAGCGTGAGATAAACCGACGCACTGGTGTCGGCCCGGGCGGTGAGAAACTTAAACTGGGCAATGCAGAGGATCGTGGCGATGACGAGCAGCACGACGAGTCCATACAGCCGATCCACGATGACCGACAGCCCCGCCGCCGCCTTCTTCTCCGGCGCGGCCAGCGTGGCGTAATAAATCTTCACCACGTCGCCGCCGGTGATGCCGAGCAGGAACGAGTTAAAAAAATGACCGACGAGCCCAAGTTGCAGCGATTGCCACCACGGTATGAAGATCCCCTGCACCCGCAGCAGGATCTGCCAACGCCACGCGCACAGACCGAGCATCGGCCCAAAGCAGGCAAACGCCGCCGCGAGCCAGAGGAGGTCCATGCCGATGACGTGTTGCGTCAACGTCTTCCAGTCGACCTTGACTCCGAGATAAATCAGAATCGCGGCGGAAATCAGGATGCGGACGATCAGGTTGGCGTGGCGGCGGAGATTTTGCATGAAAGTGTCTTCCAAAGTTCGAGACTGGCGAGCACATCCTCCCGCGACACGCTGGGGGCGAGCTCCAGCACGGGAACGGCCTCCGCCTGCACCAGCGGCAAGAGATCCGCAAAGGGCACTTCGCCCTTGCCGAGGCCGAGATGATCCTCGTCCGGCGGGAGACAATCCTGCACGTGGCAGCCGATCAGGCGCGGCGCAAATCGTTCCAGCGAAGGCCGGTGGTCGCTCCAACCGAGGTATTCCTTGCGCGCGGCGTGGCCGAAATCGTGCCAGTAGCCGACCGTCTCCGCCGGGAAGGCGTCGAGCACGGTCTGGAATTCCTCCTCGCTGGGAAATTCCTCGTACCGCTCCCGGTTCTCGAAACCCAGCTTGATGCCTTCCTTCGCCGCCGCTTCAACAATGGGGAGTAAACTCTCGTGCAGCCTCTCCCACACTTCGGGGAAGAGCTTGCGGCGCAACTCGACCGCCTTCAGCTTCGCGGCGACATATTCGCGGCTGTACAATTTACCGCGCGCCGCCAGTTTCTCCAATTCGCGATTGATCCCGTACGGATTGGCATGGCCGAGATGCATGACCACGACCGGCACCTCGAGCTTCGCCGCGTTGTGGATCGTCTCAATCGTGGCATTGATCGCCTGCTGGCGCAGGATCGGCCGCGGATCGGTCAGTTCAAAGCAGTTCGGCGACGGCTTCATCACGCCCATCGGGACGGGACAGAAGTTGTGGAGCGAGCTGATCTCGATTACGCCCTCGTCGATGGCATCCAGCACGCCGGGCCAGAGACTATAGCGCACCCCGTGGCCAAGTTCCGCCCGGGTGAAGCCCATGTCGCGGATCTCGCGCAGCATTTCCGCGCCGTCCGTGTGGCGGCTGGAATTCCAACAGGTTGAAAGCGCGAGCGGCAGCATGAAGAAACGGCGTTCTAGGTTCTAGGTACGAAGTTCTAGGTAGGAGGATCGGCCGCCTTTTACCTAGTACCTAGAACTCAGTACCCAGTACTGGTTTGTTCCGTCACTATCCGCGCACAACGAGACGCGGACAAGAAAAAATCCGGCCCACCTTGCGGTGGAACCGGATTCCAGTTCTTCGTAGCAAACCGTCTTACAGAGAGAAGGCTCCCCAGTAATTCAACTTGGGTTCCTTCGCCTTACGACGCTTGCGTTCGCTTGGCTTCTCGTAATTGCGGCGCAGACGCGCTTCGCGCAGAGTACCTTCACGATCGAGCTTTTTCTTCAGGCGACGCAGGGCTTTATCCACAGACTCACCTTTTTTCAAACGAACTTCGCTCACAAAAAATTCACCTCGTTCCTATTATTCTTAACCCGAGGGAGGGTTATAGCCCTCGGGAGGAACTATCCTACCGATCTGGCACTTCGTGTCAAATTATAATGTAACACACTCGCTTGAAGCAACTTACATCTCTACAGTGTTGGCTTTTTGTAAGCTATTGCCTAGGGAGGAGTTGCGCTGGGGAAGCACGTAAATTGCCTTATTCAGGGTTCATTCGTGGTCGGACACAAAACAGGAATGCGAATCGCCTGTGCGATTCGCTTGATTTCACACTCCACCATTCAGATGTGGCGAAGCGTTACTGGGTCCAGCGTCACGCTGGTCACGCCGGCCAATTGACCGCAATCGATTCGCGCCGCTTCGTTTTCTCGTTCAGAAAATAGAGTTGGCCATGCTTCACGCCATACTGATGCACCAGCATGGTTGCTTTCACATCGTAACAGCAATACTCCGCGATCGGAAGCAGCTTGCCTTCCTTCCACCACTTCAACGCATCCGTGCCCACAGCGGTTTTACCCGCGCCGATGGTTTCCGACGCGATCGCGTCCAGACCGATCCGCTTGCCGAGCACCTTTTCCACGTCGATCAACATGTCCAGCGTCGGCACCTGGCTCAGGTCGAACACACAATAGGGCGCGAGCACCTCGTAATCGAATCCGATGTTGTTAAAGCCTACGACACAATCGGCTTTCTGCAATTCCTCGATCAGTTCGCCCACTTCGGACTCCTGATAGATGCGGTAGCTGTTGCGGTGCGTGCTGAAGGTGACGCCGATCGACATCCGCATGGCGCGTTTGTTATGCCAGCCACCCACCTCGGCCGCGCTTTTCTGCGTTTCGAGGTCGAAGTAGACAAAGTTTCTGCCGCTGGCGGTGGGTGCGTCGCTCACGCTCTTTTATTCCCGCACCTGTGGACGAATGTCAACCTTGATGCGCTGAACCAGATACCATGGATGATAATCTTCCTTGATCACAGAGACCGGCCGGCACTCTTTTTGCGACATCCACCGACCCAGTGGTAGCGAGAGTTCCGACATCGCGTAATCGCTGACCACAATGTAGCGGATACCCAGGCGATCATAAGTCTTCGCGTCCGTGTCGGGAGAAACCATGATCACCTGACGCGAGCCGAGGGGTTGCCAGAGCCAGACTTCGGCGTCGATGCCGGAGCGAATCACCCCGATGACCGACTCGCTAGCGGGAATCTGCTCCCATATCCAGGCGTCCTTCGCGGAACTTTGCACCGCGCGGCTGATATACAATTCGCGAGCGCCCCGAAGAAGTGCGAGCGGCGAACGCGGCGCGATCAGGATCACGGCCAGCAGGACATGGGCCAATTGCAATTGCACGAGCCAATGCCACCACCGGCGGCGAACCAGCACCGATTGCGCCGCGCCACCGAGCAGAAAAGGAATCACGCAGAAAGCATAGGGCAAGAAGTGACGGCCGATCTGCCACATGGCGGTCTTCACCAAAATCACCAGGCACGCCACCACCACCGCAATCAGGACGCAACGCTGAGGCGAGGTCAAGCGGCGGGCAGGGAGACCGCGTCGCCCCATGTGGTAGAGGCACGCCACCACCAGCAGCGCGAATACACCCGGCCCGAACGTCGCGAAGGTGACGTTCATACGGATCGGGAGCCACAGATAGCTGGTTTCGAAATTATTCGTGTAGACCTGACCGAGTGGGGTGTGCTGCCAGGCCTGCGCCCATTGCAACCAATCGTCCCGCCACGGAAAGAGCGGTGGATTGAGATTCTGGAGGACGATCAAGACCGTATTGCCGGTGAAATTGAGCAACGGATGCAGGTGCGTCTTGATCGCCTTGTCGGTGACCAGCCCCGACCAATCCCCCGTATGCTGCCAATTACTCCATGAAATGAACGCCACGGAAATCGCCAACGCCACGGCACTCACCGCGAGGGTCTTCCCCTTCTCCCGCCAAAGAATCGCCCATCCCGGCGCGATGGCCGCCAACCACGGCAACGCGAGCGGCAGCACGGTTTGCTTGGTCGCGGTCAACAACGATACAGACAGCATCGACAGGGCGAGATCGTTAAAGCAACGCCGTTCCACGCCGCGCAACGCGAAGAACAGGGCCGCGAGAGCATAGACCACCAGAAGAAGATCCGTCCCCACCTCGCTCGCACCGAGAACGAGCCCGTAGGCGGAAGGCAAAATCCACATCCAATTCCACGCCACCCGTGGCGCGACACCGAGTCGCCGATACGTGCCGTAGATGAATCCCGGCAGACAGAGATACCCGGCAAAATTGATAAGAAACGCCGTACGATTACTACCCGTGAACAGCAGGCCCGGCAGTGCCGACCATTCGAAGCCTGCCCCGCGAATGTTCACGCGCGGATCGCAGGTTTCGATCCAGTGCCAGCCCTGCGCGTGGATCCAGTGAAAAATCCGCGGCAACCGAAAACTGAGTCCGTCGTTATGTTCCGGCTCGAAAAGCAGTCCGCTCGCCAACGCGATCGCGGCGATGAGTAAAAAAGCGAGCGGATATGCGCGACAAAAACGTCCCCGCACTCTTCCCCAACTCAATCCACGGCTTCCGCAGGCGAAACCCGATCCCGGCTTCAACCAAATGATCCCCGCCAACAAGGCAATCCCCAACGCAACACCATAGCCTGTGCGGTTCAACCAACCGGCGGCAGAGAGTCCCCACCCCAGGGCGTTGAACAGCGCAGTGATGAGAATAAAAGATCGTAGAAACATCCGGCGTGGGGTTGGCTCCAATGCGGATGCCAGCATCCCCACTTTTCCGCCCACCGACAAGGCAAATGGACTGTCACCCGCTTGTCACGAAAAGCATTTGGCTTTTATAGGCAAATTCCTGTAGCGTTTGCCCGCTATGAGCACTCCCAGTAAAAGTCCCGTCTCAGATTTCATCCTGCACCACTATCGTCACTTCAACTCCGCTGCGCTCATCGACGCGGCCAAGGGGTACGAAGCGCACCTGAAAAAGGGCGGCAAAATGTTCGTCACCCTCGCAGGCGCGATGAGCACCGCCGAACTCGGCCTCTCCCTCGCCGAGATGATCCGCCAGGACAAGATCCACGGCATCTGCTGTACCGGCGCGAATCTGGAAGAAGATGTGTTCAATCTCGTCGCGCACGATTTCTACGAACGCGTGCCCCACTACCGCGACCTGACCCCCGCCGACGAGCAGAAGCTTCTCGACCGTCACATGAACCGCGTGACCGATACCTGCATCCCCGAAATGGAAGCGATGCGCCGCATCGAAAGCGTCGTGCTCAAGGAATGGGTCGCCGCCGATCAGGCCGGTCAACGATTCTTCCCGCATGAGTTCATGTACAAGATCCTGAAGTCCGGCGCGCTGAAGGATTCCTACCAGATCGACATCAAGAATTCCTGGCTCTACGCCGCGATGGAAAAGAATCTCCCGATCTTCGTCCCCGGCTGGGAAGACGCCACCCTCGGCAACATGTATGCCGGCCACTGCATCACCAAGGATGTGAAGAACGTGCACACCGTGCGCACCGGCATCGAGTACATGATGGAACTCGCCGAATGGTACACGAACCTCACCAAGGACAGCTCCCTCGGCTTCTTCCAGATCGGCGGCGGTATCGCCGGCGATTTCCCGATCTGCGTCGTGCCGATGCTCCACCAGGATCTGCAGCGCGATCACGTGCCGCTCTGGGGTTACTTCTGCCAGATCAGCGATTCGACCACCAGCTACGGCTCCTACTCCGGCGCGGTGCCGAACGAAAAGATCACCTGGGGCAAACTCGGCGCGGAAACACCGAAGTTCATCGTCGAGTCCGACGCCACCATCGTCGCGCCGTTGATCTTCGCGTACCTCCTCGGCTGGTAAGCCGCCCGCGTGACGCTGGACCCGATAGCTGGCGGCACAAAGTGCCGCCGCTATTGTTACATCCGAACCGGACCCCCGTTGTAGCCGGGCTCGTTGAGCCCGGATCGATAGCACCGCAAATCTAAAGCGGATTCCAGCCTCTCCATCCTTGCGAACCGATCCTTCGACAAGCTCAGGATGACCAGCGTGACGCTGGACCCAGTATGACGCACCCAGCGTCAATCGTATTGGATGCAACGTCACGTTGCTCAACAAGCTGAGGATGACGTGGAATGAAAATAAGGTCGGAGGTAAGCTTCTGCACTTACAAGAACTCCTCGCGACCGGTTGAGATTGCCACCCCAAACCCGTCATCCTGAGCTTGTCGAAGGATCAGCGTGGAAGCTTCAAGATCAGTCATCTTACAAAAGTCTCCCTACTTTTACTTCTCTATTGAAATTAGAAAAGGTACTTCTCATGTAGCGTATCTTATAATCCGTCTATTGAATTGACGCTGAAGTATTCTTAATGCCAAGATGCGCATCATGCGTAATCGGCCCTTACTTTTCCTGGTTGCCGTAGCCATCGCCCTCTTCCTGGTTCATCGAGAAACCACCTCGGCCTCGATCGGAACCAAGATCAAAACGCCTGCCCCCGTCCTCATGGAAAGCGCCAAAACCGCCCCCATGAAGACGTTAAAAAGTTAGCCGTTGTTAACCCTTCATCCTCCTCGTATCGAGGTGTTCAATTTGGGTTGAACCCACGAGCGAGGTCACTATAGTGACGCGCGCATGAGTATCGCCCCCGTAGCCAACACGAGTTTGTATACAATCAAGAATCCGTTTCCGGCCCGCATTACGCAAAACGTGCGGCTTAATCAGGCGGGCTCCACCAAGGACACCCGTCACCTCGTGATCAATCTCGAAGGCAGCGGACTTTCCTATCAAGTCGGCGCGTCGCTCGGCGTTTTTCCGCGCAACCCCGCTTCGGTGGTGAATGAACTTCTTTCCCTATTGAAACTCGATCCGGAGCACCCCCTGACCGATTCGAAGCTCGGCGCGACCACGCTTCGCACGGTGCTCACCAGCCAGATCGCCCTGAATCGCGTGACGAAAAAATTCGTCAAGGCCGTCCACGACAAGCTCCCCGCCGGCACAGCCAAGACCGATCTCGAAGGCATCATCGCCACGGACGAACTCTTCGACCAATTCATCTGGGACCGCGACTGCATCGACGTGCTGCTCGAATATCCCGGCGCAGTCATCACTCCCGAGGAACTCGTCACCCTGCAGGCCAAGGCGAACCCGCGCCTCTACTCCATCGCCTCATCCTTCGACGCGCACCCCGGCGAAGTACACCTCACGCTCGCCGTCGTCCGCTACACCACGCATGGCCGCGAAAAATTCGGCCTCTGCTCCGGTTTTCTCGGCCACGGTGCGGAACTCGATACGCCGACCGTGCCGGTCTATGTCCAGCCCTCGAAACATTTCCATCTGCCGCCCACTGGCGACGTGCCGATGATCCTCGTCGGCCCCGGCACCGGGATCGCACCGTTCCGCGCGTTTCTGGAACAGCGCGAATTCGACGGCGCGAAGGGCGAGAACTGGCTCTTCTTCGGCGACCAGCACCGCTCCTGCGATTTCCTCTACGAGGAGGAACTCACCGCCTTCCAGAAAAAGGGCGTGCTCTCCCGTCTCGATACCGCCTTCTCCCGCGATCAGGCGAACAAAATCTACGTGCAGGACCGCATGCGCGAGCATGGCGCCGAATTGTGGAAATGGCTCCAGAACGGCGCGTATTTCTACGTCTGCGGCGACGCCAAGCGCATGGCCAAGGATGTGCACCAGGCGCTCCTCGACATTGCCGTCCAGCATGGCGGTCTTTCCGCCGAAGCAGCGAAGGAATACATCGAGGTGACTCTTACCAAGACCGAGCAGCGCTACCTCCGCGACGTGTATTGACCAGCCAGCGTGACGCTGGACACTGTAACGCTTCGCCCCAAGTCGACTACGCAATGGACATCTGTTGTAGCCGAAGCCGGTGGCTTCGGCGGGGGCCTGCTCACTGACAGGGGCTTTCGGCAACGGGGAGTTTCCGCAGCCAATGTCTTTTTGTAGGGCGGGATCAATTCCTATTCGCAACCACCTCAAAACACCACCCGTGGCGAAGCGTTACGGGGTGCAGGGCTCAGCCCTGCTTGACCTCCCTCAGTTGTTCGCTATTGCTGAGGGCAAGCCACTGGCTTTCCACGCATGAAATACTTTGTTACTGGCGCCGCTGGATTCATCGGCAGCAACTTGGTCGACTCCCTGCTTGAAGACGACCACGAAGTCGTCGGCTACGACAATTTTTCCACGGGACAGGAACCGTTCCTCGCCGCCGCGCTCCAGCACAAGAATTTCCGCCTCGTACGCGGCGACGTGCTCGACTTCCCCGCGCTCGCCACGGCCATGAAAGGATGCGACGTAGTCTTTCATCTCGCCGCCAACGCCGATGTCCGCTTCGGCCTGAACCATCCCGAGCGCGACATCCAGCAGAACACGATGGCCACCTTCAACGTCCTCGAAGCCATGCGCGCCGGCGGCGTGAAGACCATCGCCTTCTCCTCCACCGGTTCCGTTTACGGCGAAGCCACCATCATCCCCACGCCGGAAAATTGTCCCTTCCCGATCCAGACGTCGCTTTATGCGGCGTCGAAAGTCGCGGGCGAAGCGCTCATCCAGGCGTATTGCGAAGGATTCGGCTTCGAAGGCTACATCTTCCGCTTCGTCTCCATTCTCGGCGAACGCTACACGCACGGCCACATCTTCGATTTCGTCAAACAGCTCCACGATAATCCGGCCAAGCTGCGCATTCTCGGCAACGGCCACCAGCGCAAATCGTACCTCCACATCGCCGACTGCATTGCCGCGATTCGTTACATCGTGGAACTCGAAACCGCCAAGGCCGCCCCGCACCACGTGGAAATCTACAATCTCGGCACCGCCGAATATTGCGAAGTGCGCGACTCCGTGCGTTGGATCACTGGCCGACTCGGGCTGCAACCGCACCTCGACTTCACCGGCGGCGATCGCGGCTGGGTCGGTGACAATCCCTTTATCTTCCTCGACACAGCCAAGATCCGCAAAACCGGCTGGACCCCCAGTCTCACCATCGAACAGGGCATCGTCCGCACCGTCGAATGGCTCGAGCAAAATCCGTGGGTCTTCGACAAACGATGAACATCACCGTCCTCGGTCTCTGGCATCTCGGATGCGTTACCGCGGCGTGTTGCGCCCGGCATCATGCCGTGACCGGACTTGATTTCGATCCCGCCGCCATCCCGCCGCTCAATGCCGGTCAGGCTCCGCTTTCCGAACCGGGCCTCAACGACCTGATTGCCGAGGGACTCGCCGCGCAACGCCTCCGCTTCACCAGCGATCCGGCGGCAGCGTGCGCCCAAGCGGACGTCCTCTGGGTCGCGTACGACACGCCAGTGGATGCCGATGACATCCCCGACCCCGGCTACGTCCTCGACCGCTTTCGTCGTTGCGTGCCGCATTTGCGCCGCGACACGCTCGTGATTCTCTCCTCGCAGTTGCCCGTCGGCACCGCCGCGCAACTCGAACGCGAAACTGCCGCCGCCGGACTCCGCTTCGCTTGTCTGCCGGAAAATCTCCGCCTCGGCAAAGCCCTCGCCATTTTCCAAAATCCCGACCGCATCATCGCCGGGGTCCGCACCGCCGCCGACCGCGAACAGGTCGCCACGCTGCTGCGTCCCTTCAGCGAAAACGTGATCTGGATGCGACCCGAATCGGCGGAAATGACCAAGCACAGCATCAACGCTTTTCTCGCGCTCTCCATCTCCTTCATGAACGAAGTCGCCCGCCTCTGCGAACAAACCGGCGCGGACGCCCGCGAAGTGGAGCAGGGCTTGAAAAGCGAAAGCCGCATCGGCCCGAAGGCGTACCTCTCCCCCGGCGGCGCATTTGCCGGCGGCACGCTCGCCCGCGACATCACCACGCTCACCACCGTCGGCCAGCACAAGCACATCGATCTCCGGCTCATCCCCGCGATCAAAGCCAGCAACGACGCGCACAAGCTCTGGGCCGACCACAAACTCGTGCAACTCCTCGGCGATCTCCGCGGCCAGACCGTTGCCGTCCTCGGCCTGACCTACAAGCCCGGCACCGATACCTTGCGTCGCAGCAGCGCCGTGGAACTCTGCCAGCGGTTGCACGCCGCAGGCGCGAAGGTGAAAAGTTTCGACCCCGCCTCGCCTGCGATTCCCTCCGAACTCATCGCCCCCCTCGGTTATTGCGATTCCGCCGCGAACGCCTTGCGCGATGCCGACGCCGTCGTGATCTGCACCGAATGGCCCGAATTCCGCGCCCTCCCGTGGGCCGAGTTGATCCCCACTCTGCGCGGCCAGCGGATTCTCGACGCCAACCGATTTCTTGCCAAAGAGCTTCAAAACCTTTCCGGAATTCTCTACGCTACCGTCGGCACAGGATAATACTAATGAGCTTTCAAGATGACATGAAGACGCTCCGGAATTTTCCGTACAGGCAAGGCGCGACGAAGACGCATATCCCGAGTGGATCTGCAACCGAGGAGCAACGACGCCGGGATGAAAAATAACCAGCGGATTCATCTCAACTTGAAAACGAATTAGTATAAGAGAGGGACTGCATGAGTGACCTGCTGAAAAATCGCAACGCCATCATCACGGGAGCCAACCAGGGTTTGGGCCTCGCGATCGCCCAGGCGTATCTCGCCGCCGGAGCCAATCTCGTCCTCTGCGCCCGCGACGGCATCAAACTCAAAGCCGCCGCCGAAGCGCTCCAGCAGCAAGCCGCCCCCGGCCAGAAAGTCATCTGGGATGTCTGCGACGTCGCCGTCCCGCTCGAAGTCACCACCCTCGTCGACACCGCCCTGCGCGAACTCGGCACCGTCGACATCCTCGTCAACAACGCCGGGATGCAACGCCCCATCGGCGCGTTTGAAGACGTCGACTGGAACGAATGGGTCCGCACCATCGAGATCAACCTCCTCGGGCCCGCCTTCTTCTGCCGCAGCCTCATTCCGCACTTCAAGAACAACGGCCACGGCAAGATCATCAATCTCTCCGGCGGTGGCGCGACCGCTCCGCTGCCTCGCATCAGCGCCTACGCCGCGTCGAAAGCCGCCGTCGTCCGCCTCACCGAAACCCTCGCGCACGAGTTGAAGGACCACCACATCGACATCAACGCCATCGCGCCCGGCGCACTCAACACGCGCATGCTCAATGACGTCCTCGAAGCCGGTCGCGAAAACGCCGGCAGCCAGTACGACCGCGCGCTCAAGCAACAGGAATCAGGCGGCGCCTCGCTGGAAAACGCCGCCGCGCTCTGCGTCTTTCTCGCCTCGGCCCAAAGCGACGGCATCACCGGCCGCCTCATCAGCGCGCAGTGGGACCCGTGGAAAACGCTCGATACGCGCCGCGACGAACTCGCCAACAGCGACATCTATACACTCCGTCGCATCGTGCCGGAGGATCGGGGGACAAAGTGGGATTGAAATTCGGCATCATCGGTTGCGGCCTCATCGGCCAGAAACGCGCCGCCGCCTTGCGGCCCGGTCAACTCCTCGCCACGTGCGATCTCAATCTCGCGCAAGCCCAGCGCCTCGCCGCCTCTCATCCCGGCGCCACCGCCGTCACCGATTTTCGCGCCGTCCTCGACAACCCCGAGATCAACGCCGTCATCGTCGCCACGATTAACAACGCCCTCGGCCCGATCGCCCTTTCCGCCATCATGGCAGGAAAACATGTCCTCGTCGAAAAACCCGCCGCCATCTCCGTCGCGGAAATCGACCAGCTCCTTTCCGCGGCCGCCAAAAAACAAGTCGTCGTCCGCGTCGGCTTCAACCACCGCTATCATCCCGCGCTGCTCAAGGCCCGCGAACTCATCGACAGCGGCGACCTCGGCCCGCTGATGTTCCTCCGCGCCCGCTACGGTCACGGTGGCCGCGTCGGGTACGACCGCGAATGGCGCGCCGATCCGAAACTTTCCGGCGGTGGCGAACTCATCGACCAGGGCGTTCACCTCATCGACCTCAGCCGCTGGTTCCTCGGCGAATTCCCCGTCGTGCAAGGTCACGCCACCACGTCCTACTGGGACATGCCCGTCGACGACAACGCCTTTCTCTCGCTCCGCACCGCGGCGGACCAAACCGCGTGGCTGCACGTGAGCTGTTCCGAGTGGAAGAACCTCTTCTCCATGGAAATCTACGGCCGCACCGGCAAGCTGCAAATCGACGGCCTCGGCGGCAGCTACGGCGTGGAAAAACTCACCTACTACAAAATGTTGCCCGAGATGGGGCCACCCGAAACCACCGCGTGGGAGTACCCCCGTGGCGACCAATCGTGGAAGCTCGAACTCGCCGCCTTCGCCGATGACGTCGCCCAAGGCCGCACTCCCGATGCCGGACTCGCCGCCGCCCGCGCCGCGCTCGTCATCGTCGAAGCCATCTATCGGCAATCCCAGAAATCCTAAACAAATTCAAATCGCCAATCTCTAAACTTCGCTTCCAACGTTTGTTTTGAACATTTCCTTTTTTGAAATTTGAATTTGTTTAGAGTTTAGAAATTAGAGATTCGAATTTAATCTTTCCCCAATCGCCATGATCATCGCCCGTTCACCCCTGCGCATCTCCCTCGGCGGCGGCGGCACCGACCTGCCCTCCTACTACCGCGAGCACGAAGGCTTCCTCATCGCCGCGGCCATCGACAAATACGTCTACATCACCCTGCACGAGACATTCGTCACCGACCTCATCATCAAATATTCCAAGCTCGAACGCGCCCCCCGCCTCGAAGACATCGAGCATCCCATCATCCGCGAAGCGCTGCGGATGATCATCCCCGACCAGACCAATCTCGAAATCACCTCCATGGCCGACATCCCGGCCGGGACCGGCCTCGGCTCCTCCGGCAGTTTCACCACCGCCCTGCTCAAGGTGCTCCACGCCTACAAGCGCGACCTCATCCACCCCGCCGACCTCGCCCGCGAAGCGTGCGAAATCGAAATCGACAAACTCGGCGAACCCATCGGCAAGCAGGATCAATACATCGCCGCCTACGGAGGCATCACCTGTTTCCGCTTCGGCAAGGACGACCGCGTGGAAGCGTGGCCGCTGAAAATCTCCGAGCAGACCCACTACAATCTCGAGGACAACCTCCTCCTCTTCTTCACCGGCTACTCCCGTTCCGCCTCCAGCATCCTCAAGGAACAAAACGACAAGAGCAAACAGTCCGACAAGGCGATGACCGAGAATCTCCACTTCATCAAGGATCTCGGCTACCAAAGCCGTGCCGCGCTCGAAACCGGCAACCTCGAGGAATTCGCCCGGCTCATGGACGTCCACTGGCAGCGCAAGAAAGAACGCTCCGGCTCCATGTCCAACTCCAAAATCAATGAGTGGTACGACTTCGCCATGAAGAACGGCGCGCTCGGCGGCAAACTCATCGGCGCCGGCGGCGGTGGCTTCCTCATGTTCTACGCCGAGGACAAGATGCAACTGCGCCAGGCCATGCACACGCAAGGCCTTACCGAAGTCCGCTTCCGTTTTGATTTCGAAGGCACGAAGATTGTCGTCTAGCCGTATTTTTTTGACGAAATTAACGGAATTTACGAAATAGGGAAAAAGCAGAACGAATTTTATCAGGAACTCAGAAATCAAGAAATGGGTGGAAGGTTCTGTAAGATTACTGCTTTTCTGATTTATAGGATTGGGTGTCTTTAAATTTTGTAAATTCCGTTAATTTCGTCAAAAATTCTTAAATCCTCCTCTCATGACATCCACCGCGCTCCCCATCGCCATCCTCGCCGGAGGACTGGCCACGCGGATGCAACCGCTCACCACCACCGTTCCAAAAGCGCTGCTGCCCGTCGCCGGGAAACCCTTCATCCGCCGTCAACTCGAACTCCTCCGCCAGCACGGCGCGCAACGCATCGTTCTCTGCCTCGGCCATCTCGGCGAACAAATCGAGCACGAGATCGGCGATGGTTCCACGCTCGGCCTGAGCGTTGCCTACGTCTACGACGGCCCCAAACTCCTCGGCACCGGTGGCGCCCTGCGCCGCGCCCTCCCGCAACTCGGTGAGGAATTCTTCGTCCTCTATGGCGATTCCTACCTGCCGATTGATCTCGCCCCGGTCGAAGCCACCTTCCGCCAATCGGGCAAGCGCGGGCTGATGACCGTCTACCGCAACGAGGGCCTCTACGACACCAGCAACATCTGGTTCGAGAACGGCCAGATCCGTGCCTACGACAAAAAGCAACGCGACACCAGAATGCACCACATCGATTACGGCCTCGGCGTCCTCACCCGCGCCGCGTTTGACGGCTTCCCCACCACCGGCCCGTTCGACCTCGCGGAAGTCTACCGCCGCCTTCTCGCCCACGAACAACTCGCCGCCTTCGAATCTCCCACCCGCTTCTATGAAATCGGCTCCGCCGCCGGACTTGCCGAACTCGACGAATTCCTTAAACATTCCACCACACCACATTCTCAATAAACTCGAGTGATCTCAAATATCGAAATCTCAGTTTTCTGCGTTGTAGGGCGGTTCTGTGAACCGCCGCGACGGCACACAGTGCCGTCCTACAAGTGATCCGCGCCTTTCTCTGATACGATTTAATCTGCATCTGTTTAAAATTAGAATTCTCCTCAACCCCAATCCTCCATGAGCTACTCGCAACAACATCTCGACGAAACCGCGCAGGTCATCTCCCAACTTTCCGCCGCTGAAATCGAACGCGCGGTCGACGTCCTCGCCAACGTGCGCCAGCGCGGCGGCCGACTTTTCATCCTCGGCGTCGGTGGCAGCGCGGCCAACGCCTCGCATGCCGTGAACGATTTCCGCAAGCTCTGCGCATTCGAAGCCTACGCCCCCACCGACAACGTCTCCGAACTCACCGCCCGCACCAATGACGAAGGCTGGGCCAGCGTCTTCGCCGCGTGGCTCCAGGGCAGCCGCCTTAACTCCAAGGACGGACTCCTCATCTTCTCCGTCGGCGGCGGCAGCCTCGAAAAGAACGTCAGCCCCAACCTCGTCTCCGCGTTGCAACTCGCCAAGTCGGTCGGTGCGGCCATCGTCGGCATCGTCGGTCGCGACGGCGGCTACACCGCGCAGGTCGCCGATGTCGCCATCATCGTCCCCACCGTCAGCGCCGCCAACACCACCCCGCACGCCGAAGCGTTCCAAGCCGTCATCTGGCATCTCTTTGTCTCTCACCCGAAACTCAAAACCGCGCCCACCAAATGGGAATCCGTCAAATGACCCCACTCCACTCTCTCCCCGTTCACATCTACGCCGATGGTGCCGACAAAAAAGGCATCCTCGACCTCTACGCCAATCCCCTGATCAAGGGACTCACCACCAACCCGACGCTCATGCGCAAGGCCGGGATCGCCGATTACGAGGCCTTCGCCCGCGACATCCTGGAAACGGTCCGCACGAAGCCCATCTCGCTCGAAGTCTTCTCCGATGAATTCCCCGAGATGAAACGGCAGGCGCTGAAAATCAAATCGTGGCAGGAGAACGTCTACGTCAAAATTCCGATCACCAACACCCGCCGCGAATCGTCCCTCCCGCTCGTGAAGGAACTCGCCGCTGAAGGTGTGAAGCTCAACGTCACCGCGATCCTCACCCTCGATCAAGTACGCGGCACCGCCGCCGCCTTGAGCCCGAGTGTGCCCGCCGTCGTCTCGGTCTTTGCCGGACGCATCGCCGACACCGGCGTCGACCCCGCGCAGATCATGCGCGAGAGCTTGCAGATCCTGAAAGATCTCCCGAAAGCGGAACTCCTCTGGGCCAGCGTTCGCGAAATCCTCAATATCTACCAAGCCTCGCAGACCGGCACGCATATCGTCACCGTCCCGCACGACATCCTGAACAAGGCGCTCAAGATGAGCGGCATGGACCTCGCGGATCTCTCGCTCGACACGGTAAAAATGTTCGCCAACGACGCCGCCGCCGCCGGATACCAACTCTAGCCAGCGTGACGCTGGACCCAATAGGGTTGCCGAGAGAACGTTTTAGGGCATCTTTCAACTAGAGCAAATTCGATTGAGATAGACGCAAGTGATCGGGAGCAACGTGGTGCCCGCGATAGTGAGAGGCGCCGGGGTGTGTGAAAAGAATGCGACTATCTAAACCGAAAAGGGTCTAGTGAAGCATGTCTCGTGATGTCACGGATTGTGCGAGCAGAATGTCTTTTTGTAGGGCGCGATTGCATCGCGCCGCGGCGCTCCCTCCTCACGCGGGCCGCGCTATAACGGCTTCCGCCGGGGCGGCCTGCACATCCTGCATTCTCCCTAATTTCCGCAACGGCGGACACAGCTTCATAATCACCAACACCACCAGGATCGTCCCGACTCCGCCCCCCACGATCGACGGCACCGTCCCGAAGAGCTGCGCCGTCAGGCCCGACTCGAATCCTCCCAGCTCATTCGAGCAACCGATAAAGATAAAATTCACCGACGTCACCCGTCCCCGCATCGTGTCCGGCGTGATGAACTGCACCAGCGTCTGCCGGATCACCACGTTCAAATTGTCGAACATTCCGGTGAACGCCAGCATCGACATCGACAACCAGAAATTCCGCGAGAGCCCGAAGACGATCGTTGCCAGACCGAATCCCACGAACGCGAGAAACAGCACCCGGCCCGACCGCTGCCACGGCGGTCGATGCGCCGTGATCAATGCCATCGTCACCGCGCCTACCGACGGCGCGGCGCGCAGCAGACCGAATCCCTCCGGGCCCACATGCAGGATATCCTTCGCCACCACCGGCAGCAGCGTCGTCGCTCCGCCGAGCAGCACCGCAAACAGATCCAGACTCGCCGCCCCCAGCAGCAGCTTCGTCCGGAACATGAACCGCAACCCGCCGATCACGTCTTGGAACGTGGCCGCCTGCTTATTGGCCAGTTCCTGAATCGGATGCAGGAACGAGAACAGCGCGAGACACGAGAGCGCGCCGCTCGCAGCCAGAAGATAGACCGCCGTTGCGCCGCCCGTCGCGGCGATGATTCCACCGGCGAGCGCGGGACCCGTCATCGAGGCCAGCTCGAACATCGTGCTATTCCACGTATTCGCATTCGCCCACACCGAGCGCGGAATCACGTTTGGCAACAGCGCGCTGATCGAGGGAATCGCAAAGGACCGCGCCACGCCGAGCAGGAACAGGAAGAGATAAATCAGCCGCGCATCTCCATGCGTGTGCGACAGATAAGCCAGGCACGACGAGGCAATCGTGAACAGCCCCAGCGCCAGCAGAATGATCACCTTGCGGTTGAACCGGTCCGCGAGGTGACCTGCCGGAAGCGCCAGAAACAGGATCGGCACAATCTGCACCAGCCCGATATACGCCAGCGACAGCATCGTACCGAACCGCTCGTAAATCTGCCAGCCGATCGCCGTCGACTGCATGTGCATCCCGATGAAAAAGATGCCGCGTCCCGAGATGAACAACCGGTACGGACCGAGCCGTAGCGCGGCATACGGGTCAGTCTTCTCGGTCATAGGTTAGGATAACATAATACCTCAAAAACCGGCCTTGTCCATTGCCGTGGAAATTGAGTGTGGTCGCTTCTTTGCACACACCCCGGGCTCACGCGGTGCTACCGCACGTTTCCATTCCCTCTTGATAGAGCAACTGTCTTGGTGGATTATTTTTCAGGTCTGAGGGAGAGGAGGGATTTTCACGAGAGA
>NEUU01000036.1 GCA_002304345.1 Verrucomicrobia bacterium Tous-C9LFEB | reverse complement strand
GCTGCCCTTGTGCTTCCTTCAGCTCCCGGCAATCACCGGACCGATCAGGAAAGCGTTCGCCTCTTTGTCTACCACAATTCTAAAAGACAAGGGGATTTCTGCTGGCGAAACACATCGTTGCCGAGACCCAATGAACCGTCCACCTGTGGCGAAGCGTAACTGGGTGCAGCGTCACGCTGCCTATTTCGAGCGGAAGTTGGCGGGCTTGGAGGCGGGTGTCGCGGGCTCTGTTTTTTCCGCCGGTTTGGCGGGAGCCGAAGTGGTCGCGGTCGGCGCGGGAGCCGGCGCTTCCGGTGTCGAGTTCGTCGCGGTGGGCGTGTTGCCGTCGATGATGAGTGTGCCGTGTTCGAGCACGCGGCTGACCTTCTCGCGGTTCGCTTTGCGCGCGGGCGGATTATGCCAGACATCGACGCGGCGTTGGATGCCTTCGGCATCCTGAAAAAGCTCGGGACGATAGACGTAAAGATCGAGCGGCTTGAGCGGATTCGGTTTCACCTCGAAGTAAAACGAGGGCAGGCTCATGACCGTGTAAATGGGCGGCTTCTTTTCCTTCTCGGTGTTATTCGCCGCCGTGGTGGGCGAGGGTCCCGTCGGAGCCGCCACGATGATCGGGCTGGCATCGTCACCGCCGGAAATATTCAGGGTTTGCGCGGGTTGCTCCATGGTCTGCTGAGCGAGAAAGGATTTCGCCACGCCGTAGGCGTCGAACGGATCGGGGCCATTGCGGTCGAGTTCGCGCCAGGAGACGAAGGTGTGGTTGATCGATTCGGATTGTTCCAGAATCGGCTTGGACACGAGACCGGTGACGACCTCAGTGGCCATGAAGGTCTTGGTTAATTTCTCGCGCGGCAGGAAAATCCATTCCTCGGGCCGGGCATAGCGGGTGGTTTCCGGCTCGGTCATTTCGCCAAAGCGATTGGTGGGCGTGGGCCGCCAGCCGATCATTTGCGGGGTGCCGCGCCATTCCACCTTGGCGGGTTGCCAGTTGCCGTCGGGTTTCCAGCGCCAGACGTTGTCGGTGCCGAGGAGCCAGACGCCGTAGTGGTCGGTGGCCCAACTGAACGGGCGCTGTCCCTGCCAGTACCAGCCAAAGTCGGTGTAGAGCCAGCGGCCTTCGGTCATGGGCACATAGGGCTCAAACGGTTCGTAAAGCCAGACGGTTTCCTTGGTCCACTTGCCGTAGGGATTGAGCAGTTGCAGGAAGGTATCGAAATCGGTTTTCGTCCGCTCGGTGAACGGGGCGGCCGCTCCGAGAAGGAGAGTCCCAGCTAGAATCAAGGTCCGCAACATATGGAAGGCAGTTGATGATGCCGCGATCCCGCCCCCTTGCGCAAGCGGAGAGCGGAGCGGTCACCCAATTGTAACGTATTTATTTACTAGGGATAATGCCAGTTCTCTTTGATCGAGGTGAATTTCAGGTGCAGGTCGCGCTGGGCGGGCAGCGGATCGCCCACGTTGTCCTCGGCGAGCATCGCGAGCTGTTCGCCAAAGTGGAGCCAGCGCGGCAGCAGGCGTTTCGCCAACCACGCCGCCGCCAGCGGATAGCGCCACGGCACGGTGTAAAAGAGAAAGGTACGCCACGCGCGCGCCACGAGGAGCAAAGCCGCCCATACGGTCGCAAGCACAACCGCCAGCAAACCGGAGATCAAGCCGTAACAGGCAAAGATCGCGGTGAGCACGGGAATTCCCATCAGCGAGGTCCACAGGAGCGACCGCAGCAAGAAGCCGATGGCCGTGCGGTCCAATCGCGCCTTCACACCCTGCTGTTGCGCGAGGAATACAAGGAGTTCGCTCCAACTCAGGGCCTCGGTCCCGCAAACGTCGTAGGTTTTCCCCACCGCTGCGGAATTGCTGAGCGCGCGGACGAAGGCCTGCGCCACTTCCTTCACCGAAATCGGTTGCACGCGGGCTGTGCCCCCGCCGAGATTCGGGAGGGTGTAAAAATTCCAGAAGTCGAGCGGAGGCCGCAGGAACGCGGCGAGGAAATTGAGCGACTTGTCACCGGGACCGTAGATGATCGAGGGACGCAGGATGGTCCAATCGAGACTGCTTTGCCGGACGAGCTCCTCCGCCGCCCATTTGGTTTGATGATAGCGGGAGACCGCGTCGGGCTGCGTGCCGAGCGCGCTCATGTGGACAAACCGGGGTACTCCCGCCACGCAGGCCGCCGCGAGCACGTTGGCCGTGGCTTCGACATGGGCCTGCTCAAAGGAAACGCTCGGGCTTTCGTGAATGATGCCCACGAGATGCACGACGGCGTTGACCCCTTGCATCGCGGTCACGAGCGAGGCGGGATCAAGTACGTCACCGGCGACAACTTCGCAGCCGGGGCAGGTCGCCTGGGCGCGATCGGGATGCCGTGCCAGCACGCGGACCCGGTGTCCGGCAGCCACGAATTGCCGCACCATCTCGGTTCCCACAAAACCCGTACCGCCTGTGACAAGGATCATATAACCCCTAGACTGCAATATTCCCGCTCGACTTCAACCTGATAAGAGGTTGCAATGGAAACCCCGCGCCGTATTGTCACGATTCGATTCCCATGACCGTTCACGAGATCAAACATTCCCTTTCGGAGGATTTGCGCTCCCTGCTGCCCCCGGAACCCGGGAAAAGCGTGCCGCTCCAGCATATCTTCTCGATCATGGTGGGCCGCGGTTTCGCCCTGCTGATCTTGATGTTCAGCTTCCCCTTTCTCCTGCCGCTGCCATTGCCGGGCCTGTCGGTCCCGTTCGGCGTGGTGATCGCGCTGTGCGGCCTGCGCCTGTGTCTGGCCCAAAAACCGTGGCTGCCGCAGTTCCTGCTGAAGACGAAGATCCATTACGGCACGCTCGCGCTGCTGGTGGATAAAGGCGTGTGGCTGGCCGGGAAGGTGGAGAAAGTGTTGAAGCCCCGCCTGCTGTTTCTGTCCGCCGGAGAGTTTCACTTTCGCGTCCATGGGGTGATGTTCATTTGCATGGGGACCCTGCTGGCCCTGCCGCTGCCGCCGGGAACCAACCTGCCCCCCGCGCTTTCGATTGTCCTGTTGTGCCTGGGCATGATGGAACGCGACGGCTATTTCATTCTCGCCTCGTATGTCGTGGGATTTCTCACCGCCATTTTCTTTGCCACGCTTTTTGCCGGAGCGTACTGGATCATCCTCGAGGGCTGGGAAAAACTCTTCGCGTACCTGCATTTCATTCACGCGGTTTAGACAAATGGCGAATGCCATTGCCCCGGCGCAAACCTTTGCTATCGTTTTTCTCATGATGAAAAAGTCCCTCCTCGCCCTCTCCAGTATCGCCCTGCTGCTGATGGCCTCCTCTGGTCTCGCCGCCACAGCGTTCGAAGCCCGACAAATCGCCGAAAAAATGCTCAGCGACCAAGCTCGCGGCAAGCTCATCAAGGCGGTCGCCCAAAAAGGGGAATCGGTCACGCCCGACTCATGGCGCTTCATTTTCTTTGATCCGTTCGGTTCGCAAAATGGCCGCCTGATCGTGGTGACCGGCAAGGCCGTGACGGAAATTCGCGACGGATACGTGGAACTGGACGAGGTTCGCCTGGCTGCGTACAAGGAAGATGAGATCATCCCGACCTCCGAGTTGAAGATCGATTCCGACAAGGCGCTCGCCATCGTGCAAAAGGCCGCGCTGATGCAGACGGTCAAACTCAGCGCCGTGCAGTATGAGCTGAAGAAAAGCAAGGGCAACGTGTCGCCCGTCTGGACCCTGACCCTGTATGCCGACGTGAAGGGCGTGTCGAAGGAAATCGGCTCGGCCAAGCTCTCGGCTGAGACCGGCCAAATCTTCGACCTGAAGATCGACAACCAGAAGCTGGTGAAGTAACCCCTCCCCCAGTCGTGCGATACCTCACACGACTTCTCGGCGTCCTGTTGATCGCCGCGACCGCTGGCACCCTTCCGGTGCGGGCGGCGCGGCTGACGCCTCTCTCCTCTCCTCCCGATTGGTCGCGCCTCGAAGCCTACCAATACACGATCACCCGCGCGGAATTCCTGCGTCTGATCAACGAGGTTTATTCGCCGGATGGTGGGTTCTGGAAATATTGCCAGCTCGGTGATGACCGCGTTCTCCTTTTTTCCGACACACTGAAAACCGAGCCACTCGCGACGCTGCACTTCGCGCCGGATGAGGCGAGCCGCCGGCCGCTGCCGGTGGATTTCTCGCCTATGGCGCGCGTTTCTCCCACGGCAACGAAGGAACGGCCCCTCGAAGGCGTAACGATCTGCCTGGACCCCGGTCATGTCGGCGGCGAGTGGGCCAAGCTGGAGGAGCGCTTCTTCCAGATGCCACCCGATCCACCCATCGAGGAAGCGGAGCTGAACTGGATTACTTGCCAGCGCATCGCGGAGAAACTCGAGGCGCTCGGCGCGCACGTGACGTGGAGCAAATCGCACAATGAGCCGGTCACGGCACTGCGGCCGGATCAACTCCGCGATGAAGCGATCCTTTCCATCGCGGCGAGCGGTGGCAACTGGCCACTGACGCTCGACCCGGCGAAGATCATGCAGCAGATCGATGATCGCGCGAACTCGCTCTTCTACCGCACCGCTGAAATCCGCGCGCGGGCCGAAGCGGTGGCCAAGCTGAAGCCCGATCTGACGCTCTGCGTGCATTACAATGCCGCCGCGTGGGGCGATGCGAAGAATCCGCAACTCGTGGACCAAAGCAAGCTGGTGTACTTCATCAACGGCGCGTACTCGGAGGGTGAGCTTTCATACGATGACCAGAAATTCGAACTGCTCCTCAAGCTCCTCGACCGCACGGCCCCGCTCGAACAGCGCGGCGCGGAATTCGTGGCGAAGGAAATGCTCGAGCGTTTCAAGATGACCCCGGAGACGTACGCGAACTGGAGCGCGGTGAAAAAGGTGGGCTCGGTACCGGGCGTGTTTGCGCGCAATCTGCTGGCGAATCGTTCCTTCCCCGGTCCGGTGATTTTCATTGAGGGTCCCTACATGAATGCGCGCGATGCGTACCCGTGGTTGATTGCCGGAGATTACGAGGGAACCAAGGAAATCAACGGCGTCGCGAAGCAGAGCATCTTCCGTGAAATGGCCGACGCGGTGGCAGCAGGTGTGGTGCGGTATTTCGAACGTCCACAGTAAGCGGGACGTCTTTTTCGAAAAAAAATAAATACCGACTACAAGCCGCGACGAGAATCGTCCCTCTCTGTCCAGTGTCGGGGTCGGTGTTGACGAGAATCGCAAATTTGAAATTTGAGATTTCAAAGGGAACCAGAACTGTGGCATGCCCTCATTCCACCACAAATCCAGCCGGAGCGTTTGCGTTAGGTTTGCTGCGTGAGCTAGGTGTGCGACATTTTACGCGCCAAGGGCGATGACGCCCGATCCGCACGGCACGGGACAGGCCTTGAAGTCGGCGCTGAGTTGCGACCACATGCGGCGCACCGCCTCGGCGAGAATGGAGACGTCGCCGCGGGCATCGTGCCGCCGATGTCCATCGCCGGTGAGTTGCAACCGGGACATCACGTTGTCGAGACCGTGTCCACCGCGCCCACCCCAAAGCCGACGCGAGAAGGCCATGGAATCGACGAAGCTGACGCTGCGCGTGGGCAATCCCTCGCGGGTGCACGATTCGCGGATGAAGGGCATGTCGAAGCGCTGGCCGTTGTGCGCGATGAGCAGGGCGTTGCCCGCAAATTGGGAGAAGGCATGCAACGCGTCGCGCGCGCCGGGGGCGTTTTCGACATGGGCGTTGGTGATGCCGGTGTAGGAGGCGATGAAGGGCGAGATGCGGCCGCGCGGCTTGACGTAAGTAGAGAAGAATTCGGATTCGAGCACGGCGCCGGATTTCATGCGCACTCCGGCGATCTGAATAATTTCATCGCGGTACGGAGAAAGTCCCGTCGTCTCCAAATCGAAAATCACCACTTCCATGGGAGTGAGTCTAGCCGGGTAATGAACTACGATGCAACCGCTGCTTGCTTAAGATCACACACCCCGGCGCTCACGCGCCACCCCTCTTGATAGAGGGGATTTCGGCAACTGCGAGTTTCGAGAGCATGAATCCCCTCTATCAAGAGGGAAAGTAAACGTGCGGTAGCACCGCGCAGCGCCGGGGTGTGTCAATCTTCACGGCATTTCTCACTACCGTCGGCACCACATTGTTGCCGAATTCTTCCAACGCTTTACGCCGAATCTACTTTCATTTCGGTATCAACCCTCACGCCGCAGCCGCCATGCCGGTGAGCGGACGAATCGTATAGACCGGCTCCAGCTGGACCGTCGGCGGAATCTCGTTGTACGCCATCACCTGCAAGGTCGGGAAGGTGTCGCTAAAGAACCGCTTCAATCCCAACCGGATCAGCGGCGAACACAGCAGCAGCACGGTGAATCCCTCACGGGTCAATTGCTCCACCCCGTCGCCAATCTGCTTGTGGATGTGCCGCGCGAGCGACGGATCGATGACCAAAGCAATCTCCTGCGCCGTCTGCCGCAATCCCTTCGAGAGCTGTTGTTCCAGCTCGGGATGCAGGGTGATGGCGTGGAGTTTGTTATTGCGGATGTCACACTTGCGCGCCAGTTGCAAAGTCAGCACCTTGCGGCATGCTTCGCTGAGTTCGTCCGGATTTTTCGTCAGCACCACCTGATCGCACAGCTTTTCCAAGATGAGCGGCAGATCGCGCACCGCGACATTTTCGCGCAGAAGATTCTGCATGACGCGATGCACCGTGCCGAGACCGAGCTGAAGCAGATTCATTTCCTGCAGCACCGCCGGATAGGTTCCCTTCAGTTCGTCGAGCAGGTTCTGCACATCCTGACGGGTCAGCAATTCCGCCGAGTGATTCTTCAACGTCTCACTTAAGTGGGTCGTGAGGACCGAGAGCGGATCGACCACTGTGTACCCAAGCCGTTGCGCGTCGCGTCGGTCGGTGTCCGCGACCCAGGTGGCGGGCAAGCCAAAAGCAGGCTCCGTTGTCACCCGTCCACGCAAGGGACGCTGCACGCTGCCGACGCCCATCGCCAGGAATTGACCCGGTAGAATCTCACCGGTGGCGATCTGCATCCCACGCAACAAAATCCGGTATTGATGCACGGTCAGACTCGCATTATCGCGAATCGAAATGGCGGGAATCGTAATCCCAATATCCACACTCAACGCGCGCCGCAAGGCCGCAATGCGCTCCAGCAAATTCTGATTACTCCCCTGCACCAACGGTAACAGGCCCACGCCAAGTTCAAGGGCGAGAATCTCCGAGCGGCGCACGGCGGTTTCCTCTTTCGCCGCAGGATCGCCCGCCTTGCCCTTCGCTCCGTAACCAGCCGCCGCTTTACCACCCGTGCCCACGCCGTCTTTCCCGTCCTTCTTCTTCGGCAACATCGCGCCCACCGCCAGAAAAAACGCCCCGAGAAAGAACAGCGCGACCATCGGAAAGCCCGGCACAAACATCATCACCCAGAGCAACCCGCCGGTGACATACATGATCTTGGCATCGCTCAACATCTGGCGCGCCACGTCCTCGCCAATGCCGGTGGAAGAATTGGACCGGGTGACCAGGATACCCGCTGCCGTGGAAATCAATAGCGCGGGAATTTGCGAGACAAGACCATCCCCGACGCTCAGCAGGCTGAACTTGTGCATCGATTCCGACGCGGAAAGATTCATCTGCAGAATGCCCACCGCGAATCCGCCGACGAGATTGATGCCCGTGATCAGAATGCCCGCGATGGCATCACCACGCACGAACTTGCTGGCACCGTCCATCGCTCCGAAGAAGCTCGCCTCGCGCTCCAGTCCTTTGCGACGCGCGCGCGCTTCCTGCTCGGAGATGACGCCGGAATTGAGATCGGCATCGATACTCATCTGCTTGCCCGGCATGGCGTCCAAGGTGAACCGCGCGGCGACTTCGGCGACGCGGCCCGCGCCCTTCGTGATGACGACAAAGTTGATGATCGTGAGGATGACGAAAATGATGATCCCGACCGCCATGTTGCCCTGCACGACAAACTGGCCAAAGCTATTGATCAGATGGCCGCCATCGCCGGAAATAAGAATCGAGCGCGTCGTGGCGATGTTCAACCCGAGCCGGTAGAGCGTCACAAAAAGCAGGACCGTGGGAAAAACGAAGAAATCCGTCGGCTCCTTGATATCGGCCACCGTCAGGATGATCACCACGGACAGGGCGATGCTGGAGGCCAGGAGCACATCGAGCAGAAAGGTCGGCATCGGCAACACGAGAATGAAAACAATCCCGAGAATGCCGAAGCTGAAAAGAAGGTCGCCACTGCGCGCCATGTAGGAGGCGAAGGAAGATGCTTTGCTCATGATTCAAGTCCTCGCGGTTCGTCGCCGGTCGATTCCGATGCAGTCGGCGGTTGATAGAAACCCTCGGGCGCTTCCGTGGCGCGGTAACCACGACGGAAGAGTTGCGCCAAGATCGCAGCCACCGCCTGGTAGTACATTTCCGGGATCGGCTCGCCGAGCTGACCGTGCTTGTAAAGTCCGCGGGCTAGAGGCGGATTCTCAATGATCGGCACATGGCAGCGCAACGCTTCCTCGCGCAAACGCAGCGCGATGCGCCGCACGCCCTTGCCCATCATCACCGGCACCGGCGTCTCACCGCGTTTGTACCGCAACGCGATGGCATAATGGGTCGGGTTGGTGATCACAATCGTATTGTCCTTCATGTCCTCGAGCATGCGTCGCACCGAGCGGCGTTTCATGAGCTGCTGCCGTTTGCGTTTGACCTCGGGGGAACCTTCCTGCTGCTTGTGCTCCTCCTTGTACTCGTCGATGCTCATGCGGTTATCGCGCTCGAACTGCCAGAGTTGGTAGAGATAATCGACCACGGCAATCACGAACGCCGCCATCAGCACCCGCCAGCCGATCTGCCACGCGATGGAAGTCAGGAAGCTGCCCAGCTCAATCACCGTCACCGGCCGCATGAAAACATCGGCATTCACCAGATCGCGTCCCGCCGCCACGGCAAAGAGCACCACGACCGTGAGCTTCACCAGCGCCTGCACCGACGTCACCAACCGCCGGATGGAAAACAATTGCTTGAGACCGTTGATCGGATTCAGCTTGCCCCACTTCGGGTCAAAGGCCTCCTCGGCAAAGACCAGTCCGATCTGCGCCACCTGCGCGAGGATCGCCGTGGCCATCAACGCCAGCAAAAAGGCCCCGACGGCAAACACCCAGTTCCACGAAGCGCCGAGCGGAGAAAGCCCCGAAACGCCCGACTGCAACTGCACCTGCTTGAAGCAACCCGACATCACCCCGGCCATGCCCATCGCCAGGATGGGACCGATCAACATGACACCAAAAAGCCCCACGCCAAACTGCGCCACCGTGCCCAGCTCCTGACTGCGAGGCATCTGCCCCTTGCGCTGCAGTTCACTGCGGCGCTTGGTGGAAGCCGGTAGATTTTTGTCATCAGCCATGGGTTAATGCGATGCGTTTTGGAAATAAGCACTGAAGGTGGGAATCATCTTCGCCATCTCGTTGCGCACCGTCATCAGGATGAGTGGCAGAAAGAAAATCACCCCCGTGCTGCCGACGATGATGCGCATGGTGAAGCTTTCGTAAAAAACATTGATCCCCTGCACGAGCTTGGCGAGGAACGCGATGGACACATTGAGAAAAAACATCATCGCGATGATCGGCGCGGCAATGATGAGCCCGCTGGCAAACGCATTCGCTCCCAACCGCACGAGCATGTCGTAATTCTCCAACCCAATTTGCAAGGCCCCCAGCGGCACCATTTGAAAACTCTTGTGCAAGCCGAGTAAAAGCAGCGAGGCGTAATCCAAGGTCCAGAAATAGTAGAGGGCCGCGAGACCGAGAAAGCGGTTAAAGAGACCACCCTGAATCGAAATCATCGGGTTGAACTGCTCCGCCGCGAGGAAGCTCAATTCGCTGTCGATCAAGGTACCCCCGATACGCACCGCCGAAAAAATAATCCGCAACGCCAACGCCGCTCCCAGCCCCAGCAGAAACTCGCATCCCACCGCAACCACGAGATCGGGCAGACCCAGGAAGACTCCCGTAGGCAGGCCAACCGAGGGCAGCATGGACAGGGTCAACCACCCGATCAACAAGGCGCGAAAGGTGCGCGGCGCGGGCATTTCATCGGAACCGAAACCGGGACAAAAAAGAATGAAGCCGCTCAGGCGGCTGCCCACCAACCAGAAAAGAAGCGGTTGCGCCATCGGGCTCATCGCGCGACGTCTCCAATCCGTTGAAAAAAGAGAATCGTGAGGTTGCCCATCTTTTGCAGGATCCACGGAGACAGCAGCCATAGCGCCGCGCCGACGGCAAACACCTTCGGCACAAAGGTCAGCGTCTGCTCCTGAATCGTGGTGATGGTCTGGAACAGGCTGACCGTCACACCCACCACGAGGCAAAGACCAACGATCGGCGCGGCGACAATGAACGCCTCCGTCAGGCAGATCTTGATCAATTCGTAGGCAGCATCAGAATTCATGGCGTTATCCGTTAAAACTCATCACCAGCGAACGCACCAGCAGGGCCCACCCGTCGATGAGCACAAAGATCATCACCTTGAGTGGCAGCGAAATAATCGTCGGTGGCAGCATCATCATACCGAGGGACATCAAAATGGAGGCGACCACCATGTCGATGACCACAAAGGGCAGCAGGATCAGCAATCCCATTTGAAAACCGGTCTTCAACTCGGAAAGCATGAAGGCGGGTATGACCACGTTGAGCGGCAGATCCTCCGGCTTGTCCGCCTTGATCTCCGTGGTGGAGAGCTCCATGAAAAGCTTCAGCTCTTTCTCGCGCGCATAGTGCAGCATGAACGTCTTGAGCGGCGACGTGGCCTTCGTCATCGCCTCCTCCGCCGTGATCTTCCCCTCGCGCATCGGAGTGAGTGCCTGCTTGTTAATCGTATCGAAAGTCGGCGCCATGATGAACGCAGTCAAAAAAAGCGCGAGCGAGACCAGCACCTGGCTCGGCGGTTGTTGTACCGTCAAGGCCGATCGCAAGAACGAGAGCACGATGATGATGCGGACGAAGGAAGTCGTCATGATCAGGATCGCAGGCGCCAGGCTCAGCACGGTGAAGAGCAGCAGTAATTGCAGATTCACACTCAACCCGCCCGTCGCCCCGCCTTTCGCCGTCGTGACATTCACCTGAATGCTATCCAGTCCCGCCAGCGGCGAGGACGATGCGGCGGGGGCCGCCTGCGCGACCGCGCCGAGAATCAACCAACCGACCAGGGCCAACGTCACGGGACGCCAGCAAGAGTTCAAAAAGGTCTTCATGATTTGACCGGGGCTTTCGGCTCGTTTTTCTCCAAAGGCTGCCAGGCGGCAGCCGCGCCGGTTTGGGCGAGGAGAAAGTTTTGGCCATCGACCTCGACCAACAGCACGAACGCCTTGGGTCCGAGATAACGACGCTCCACGATCTTGAGTCGCGGATCGGGCCGCTTGCCCGACAGCATCAGTTGGAGTTCACCCCGCTTGGCCCACCACCAAGCCACGCCCAGCGCGACAAAGAAGAGTGCGAGAATCAGCCAGCGCCACCATGGAAGTGCATCAACCATACTCAGAGAAGAATCGGAACCTTTGTGGAGAAAAATGAACAGAAATAGGAAAAATCTACCCGGTGGCGAAAAAGGAGAGGAACGGCTCCATAAAAAAAAGAAAGGCGGTTGCCACCGCCTCCACGCCCGTCACTGTTGCGGCATCACGCCACGGCTAAGATGGCTTAGCGTAGCAGCGTGAGAACCGCTTGTTGCGAGGTATTGGCCTGGGCCAACATCGCCGTACTGGCCTGGAGGAGAATATTACTCTTGGACAGCTGGGTGGATTCGTCCGCGATATCGAGATCCTTGATGCGGCTGTTGGCCGATTCGACGTTGATCTTTTCCGTGCGGATGTTGGCCACATGGAAGTTGAACTTCGCGATGTCCGCGTTGATCGAGGCGCGCTGGGTGGTCACCGCGTTGATCGCGCTGTCCAGATTCGCAATGGCCGCCGCCGCGCTCGCCGTGCTCGTCACCTGCAGCGAAGAAATATCGAGGAACACCTGGGTCGCCGTATTGGTGCCCGAGTTGGTGCTCAAGGCCGCCAGCTTGAGGGAATCCGTCGTCCCCGCCGCATCAATCGCAGTCGAAATGGCCGACGAGGTGAAGAGGGCCGAGCCATTAAACTTGGCATTCTGTTGCAACTGATTGATCTGACTCTTGAGATTGTCGAATTCGACCGCGTAATTCGCCCGATCCGCCGAGCCAAAGGCTCCATTGGTGGCGCGCTCGGCCAGTTCGCTCATACGGGACAACTGCTGCTGCATGGTATTGAGGAATCCATCTGCCGTCTGGCCAAAAGAGATGATATTCTGGGCGCTCTCGGAAGCGGCGGCCAGACGATTGATATTCGCGGTAAGCTTGCCACTGACAGCCACGCCGGCAGCGTCATCCACAGGGTCGGCGAGTCGACTGCCGGAAGCGAGGCGTCGGATGCTCTTGTTGAGCGCATCATTATTTTGCGTGAGATAGAAGGAGGCGTTGAGCGCTCCGACATTCGTGCCAATTGTTGCCATAAGGGTAGTCCTTTTTTTCGTTCATCCACCCTGGCATCCTTGCAACAGGCCGCTTTCGGCAGCCTCGGGCTTGGTACTTCCGTCCGCTTCATGCGAACTCTATGGACGGCTATCGGGATGCTACGGCAAAAGATTAGCCTTTTTTGCCGATCTTGAAGGAATTTTTGACCTACAAGGCAATTTATGCGCCCCCAAATCCTCCCTTTTACAGAGAAAAATCCCTTTCGCCGGAAAATTATCCCCGAGTTGTTCACAAGGACGATGTGAAAAGGAAGTGACGGCCATGGAAGTACTCTCCATCGTCCCGTCTCTGAAAAAACTGAAGCCGCCACGAGGTTGTCACGTGTCCGGCTCCAAAAAGAAACCGCGGGCTCCCTGGAATCGGGAACCCGCGGTGTGTTATTCGAGAGGCGGCGTTATGGGCCGCTTTTAGTTGTGTTATCGCAGCAGCGAGAGGACCGCCTGTTGCGAAGAGTTGGCCTGAGCCAACATCGAGGTACTGGCCTGCAGCAAGATGTTATTCTTGGCAAGCAGTGTCGATTCGTTCGCGATGTCGAGGTCCTTGATGCGTCCGTTTGCCGCCTGGATGTTCACATTCTCCGTGCGGATGTTCTGCACGTGGAAGTTGAACTTCGCGATATCGGCGTTGGTATTCGCACGCTGGGTGGTCAGGTTCTGGATCGCCGTGCTCAGGGCGGTCACCGCAGCACCCGCACTGGCTGTGCTGGTAACGGCGAGAGCCGAGATGGCGAGGTACACCTGGGTGGCCGTCGACGTGCCGGAGTTGGTGCTCAAGGCCGCCAAAGCCAACGTATCCGTGACACCATCCGCGTTAATGGCCGTGCTGATCGCCGCAGTGGTGAAGAGCGCTTGTCCATTGAACTTCGCGTTGGATTGGATGTTGTTGATCTGGGTCTTGAGGTTATTAAACTCCGCCGCGTAATTGGCCAAGTCCGACGTACCGAATGAACCGTTGGTGGCGCGTTCCGCCAACTCACTCATACGGGTCAACTGCTGTTGAATCGTGCTCAGAAAACCGTCGGTCGTCTGGGCGAACGAAACAATATTACTGGCGCCTTCCGCCGCCGCACCGAGGCGGGCCACCGTCGCGTCCAATTTACCGCTGACCGCAACACCGGCCGCATCATCCACGGCGTCAGCCAAGCGGCTGCCCGAAGAGAGGCGTTTGATGTTTTTGCTCAGATTGTCATTATTGACGTTGAGGTAGAAGGAGGCGTTGAGCGCCCCTACGTTTGTACCGATTGATGCCATAGATATGTCCTTTATCTGCTACGGATACTTCATGCATCCGGCTGGGGGATCCAGCGTGCGGGCTTTTTTTGAGAGGAACCTGCCAACCTCGCGGCCACTTCATTGCGTCCGTACGAAGTGTTTCGGCAACGATCGGGGTGACTTAAGCTCCAAATGAAGTTTTTTTAAATCACCCCTGTTCCCTCCTGATCCCTCAGGATGATTACTAAACTTCATCGCGTTTCTTCCGAAAAGACCCTTTGAGGACCGCTCATGAAGAGCATCCCTCCCCCTGAGGCACCCCTATTATGGATGACAAAGATATCTCAAAACTGGATCGTTGGCTCGATAATCTCGCCACAGAGGTGGTCCTCGCTGAACCGGATTCCGATCAAGGATTGCTCCCGATCCGCGAACTCTTCGCCAATCTCCGCGATAAAAGCGCGAAAGACGAATCGCTCAAACACTTTCATGAAGCCGCCGCCGACGCGGTCTCCTATATGGAGAACACCGTCATGGACGGCCAGGCTCTCTTCACCGTCGCGTATCTCGAGCACATCAAGAACCGCATCGCCCTGTTGAAGGAAATGCGCCGCGATCCGTCGAAATTATTCACGCAGGAAGTTCCGGCCACCGAAGACGCCGCTCCGGAAAGCGACAGCGTCGCCACATCCGAAACTGTGGCCGAAACCCCAGTGGAAGCGGAACCCTCGCCTGAGCCCGTTGCCACAGTCGAACCGGAAGCCGCTCCGATCGCCGCGGAGATTCCCGTCCCGGTTGCTGAACCCGCGCCAGTCGCGGCTCCGGCTCCCGCGCCCGTAGTGGCCGCCACGCCTGCGCCGGTTCCCGCCCCCACTCATTTCGAGGAAATGCCGCTCGTGCTCGACGAAAATATCGAGGCCGACCTGCTCAAGGAATTCTTCAATGAATCCCACGAGCACCTTGAAAACATCGAGCAAGGCGCGCTCGTGCTCGAGGACAATCCCAAGCACAAGGAAACGCTCGATTCGATCTTCCGCGCGTTCCATAGCTTCAAGGGCGCCGCCGGCTTCCTCAATCTCAAACCGATGAACCGCCTCGCCCACGAGCTGGAATCACTCCTCGACCTCGTCCGCGAAGGCAAACGCGATGTCTCCGCCGCCATCATCGAGGTCGTGCTCAAGGGCGGCGATCTGCTGCGCGAATACGTTGTCGAACTCCAAAGCCAGGTCAGTGGACAATCCGACCGCGCCGCGATTATCAAACCGGTCGCGCAACTCATTCACCAAGTGCGCGGCGTGATCGCCATGGGCAACGGCGCTCCTGCACCCGCCGCAGCTGCAACTCCCACTCCAGCGGCGGCTCCCGTCGCCACGCCCGAAACTCCCGCACCGGCTGAGACCGCCAAGGTCATCGCCATGCCAGTCACCGCCGCCACGCCGGAACCCGTCCCCGTGGAAGCGCCCCGCCCCATCGCCCGGCCCACTCCCGCTCCGGCGGAAAAGAGCGCCAAGGGTGGCGACGCGGATCATGGCGCGGTCAAAAATAATAATACCGTGGTGAAGGTCGATACCGGCAAGCTCGACTCCCTCGTCGACCTCGTCGGCGAAATGGTGATCGCGCAATCCATGGTCGCGCAAGATCCCGACCTGCGCGCGCTGCAATGTCCGCGACTGAGCCGCAACATGACCCAGCTCAGCCACATCGTGAACGACCTGCAACGCACCGCCATGTCGATGCGCATGGTGCCCATTCGCGCCACCTTCCAGAAGATGAACCGTCTGGTGCGCGATCTGGCCACCAAAGTCGAAAAGCAAGTCGAACTCAAGCTCAGCGGTGAAGACACCGAACTCGACCGCACCATCATCGATGAAATCGGCGATCCGCTCATCCACATGGTGCGCAACTCGGTCGATCACGGCATCGAAAAGCCCGAGGTGCGCATCGCCCATGGCAAGCCCGCCGTCGGCACGCTGCACATGAACGCCTTTCACCAAGGCGGCAACATCGTCATCCAAATTTCCGACGACGGCGCGGGCCTCAACGAGGAACGCATCCTCGCCAAGGCGATTGAAAAGGGAATCATCAATGAAAAACAGCAACTCAGCAAAAAAGAAATCTTCGGCCTCATCTTCGCACCGGGCTTTTCCACAGCGGATAAAGTCAGCGATCTCTCCGGACGCGGTGTCGGCATGGATGTGGTTCGCAGTAACATTGAAAAACTGCGGGGCAAGGTTGACATCGATTCGACTCCCGGCAAGGGAGCTGTCTTTACCATCTATCTGCCGCTGACACTGGCCATCATCGACGGCCTCATCATCGCCGTCGGCGAAGAGCACTACATCCTCCCCACCCTCTCGGTGAAGGAATCCTTCCGCCCGCATGCCGACATGATCTCCACCGTTCACGAACGCGGGGAAATGGTCAACGTGCGCGGTCACCTCAGCCCGCTGCTGCGCCTCTACGAACTCTTCGGCATCAAGCCCAAGAGCACCAATGCCAATGACGGCATCATCATCGTCATTGAATCCGGCAACCAGCAACGCTGTCTGCTCGTCGACGACCTCGTGGGCAAACAGGAAGTCGTCATCAAGAGCCTCGGCGACGCCTTCAAGCGCAACCGCGCGCTCTCCGGCGCCTCCATTCTGGGCGATGGCCGGGTTGGCCTGATCCTGGACGTGAGCACTCTGGTCAGCCTCAAGGACGAACGCAACGACCCCACCGCCATGGCCGCCTAAGGACGGTTAACACTCATGTTTCCAACCCCCTTGCCGATATAGAAAACGACTCCACCCACACCGCCAACGAGAGGAATTTTATTATGAGCCAAGCCACCCAAACTGACACCACCGATACCGCGCTGCGCGCTGCCGCCGGAAAATATCTCACCTTTCGCCTCGGCAAGGAATCCTACGGTCTGGCCGTTCTGAAGGTTCGCGAAATCATCCGGATGCAGAACATCACGGTCGTTCCGCAAATGCCCGAATACGTCAAGGGCGTCATCAATCTGCGCGGCAAGGTGATCCCGGTCATCGATTTGCGCCAGAAATTTGAACTCGAAACGCACGAGACCACCGAACTGACCTGCATTGTCGTGGTCCAAATCCATCTCTCCACCGGCGAAGACCGTCACATGGGTCTCATCGTCGATGCCGTCGAGGAAGTTCTCAATATCGCCAAGAGCGAGATCGAGGAAACCCCCGATTTCGGCAGCAAGCTTTCCGTGGATTACATCTACGGCATGGCCAAGGTCAAAAACGCCGTCAAGACCCTGCTCGATATCGACAAGGTTGTGGCGGACGCCGCCTTGGAAGAAATCGTGCGCCAGGCCTAAACCGGCGCACCTCTTCCTCTCCATACCAGTCGTACCGCCGACTCATTCTTTAAGATTCAATTCGTTGCATTGTCGTGTCTATGAATATTAAAAACATGACCCTCGGCCAAAAGATCGCCGCGGGCTACACCCTCCTTCTTGGCATCACCATCGGACTCGGCCTCATGGCCCTCTGGAACATGTGGAGCGGCGCCAACCGCGCCAGCGCCCTGTCCGCACAGTATCTGCCCGAGGCGGAACTCGCCGCCAATCTGGAAGGACTCACCCAGACCGCCTACCTCAACACCCGCAGCTATGCCTTGACCGGAGACAAGATCTACCTCGATCGCTTCAACGAGTGCGTGGTGAAAATGAAGGCGGAGTTGGGCAGCGCCAGAAAACTTGCCGATGAATACCCCTCGCTGACCAAGCTCAAAGAGGAAGTCACCGTCCTGGAAAACAAGCTCGCCCTCTACATCAAGGGAGTCGACGCCACCGAAATCAATATCAACGCCCGGGCCAAGGCGTGGGAAACGATGACGGCCAATGCGACCAGTTTCCATTCCAGTCTCGATGAGATGCTGAAAACCCAGAATCAACTCTTGCGGGAGGAAATCAACAACAACGCCGGTTCGGCGAAATTGCAGGAGCAGTTGCAGAAGGTCACCCTCCTCAACGCCATCGCCGAGGATATCAGCCAGGTCCGCATCGGCGCGCTCAAATCCCAGTCCCAGCGCAATCCCACGCTGATGAGGGATGCGCAACGCTATTTTGAAAACGCCGCGCAACGCTTCTCGCAGCTCGAACCGCTCGTGCGCGACGCGGAAACCCGCCAGCAATTGATCACCATTCGCAGCAACGTGACGGCTTACAAGGAAGCCTCGTCCACGCTCCTGAAGGCGTATCAGGAAATCGAAGCCATCGACAAGGCCCGGGCCGGTGCCGCCGATGATTTGATGTCCGCCACGAACGCAATCATGGACGCCGGCTTCCAACGCACCGCCAGCACGGCCCGCTCGTCCTCGTCGAATCTCAGCACGGCTTCCGGCGCGCTCATGATCGGACTCGTCGTCTCGATTCTCGCCGGAGCCATCCTCTCCTTCCTCATCACCCGGGGCATCACCGCCACCGTCCGGGCCATCATCCAGTCGCTCTCCACCAGCTCCGAGCAAACCGCTTCCGCCGCAGTGGAAATCTCCCACGCCAGCCAATCGCTGGCGGAAAGCTCCAGCGAACAGGCCGCCTCGCTGGAGGAGACCAGCGCCTCGCTCGAAGAGATGGCGGGCATGACCAAGCTGAATGCCGATAATGCCGCCAAGGCCAAGAACCTGGCCGATCAGACGCGCGGTGCCGCCGATTCCGGGGCCGACGATATGCGGGCCATGAGCCTCGCCATGGACGAAATCAAAAGCGCCAGCGACGGCATTTCCAAAATCATCAAGACCATCGACGAGATTGCCTTCCAGACGAATATCCTCGCCCTCAACGCCGCGGTCGAAGCCGCCCGCGCCGGGGAAGCCGGCATGGGCTTTGCCGTCGTCGCCGACGAAGTGCGCAACCTGGCTCAACGCAGCGCCCAGGCCGCCAAGGAAACCGCCCAGCGCATCGAGGAATCCATCAGCAAGAGCGAGCACGGCGTCCAGATCAGTGCGAAGGTCGCCGCCAGTCTCCAGCAAATCGTGAGCAAGGCGCGCGAAGTCGATGAACTCGTCGCGGAAATTGCCACCGCGTCGAAAGAACAGAGCAAAGGCATCGACCAGGTCAATATCGCCGTCAGCCAGATGGACAAGGTCACACAGTCCAACGCGGCCAATGCCGAACAGACCGCCAGCGCCTCGGAGGAACTCAGCGCCCAGTCGATTGAACTGCAATCCGCCGTGCACGAGCTTCTCTCCATGGTCGGCGGCCACGCCGCCCCGGCTCGAGCCGCGCTCCCGGCACCCTCGGCCCCGGCTGCGACCTCACCGGCTGCCAGCCGGAAACTCAACACCGATTTGACCACGACCCGTACCAAGTCGGCTCCCAGCACGGACAAAAAAACGTCCAAGCGGCTGGATCGGGAGCACGCCATTCCGCTCGACCGGGATTTTAAGAATATTTAATCACCCGATTAATGTCTCAGCGTAATCACCACACTTGTTGCTCCAGTTTACTCAATTTGTGCCGAAATAGATCTATATGGTAGGCGCGACTCAGCACGATGGGATTTCCGACAAGGATTACGAATTCATCCGCAAATTCGTTTATGAACAAAGCCGGATCAATCTCGGCCCGGATAAAAAAGAACTCGTCTCCGCCCGGTTGGCCAAGCGTTTGCGCGCCATCGGCTTGAATTCCTATACCGAGTACTGCGACTACTTGCAGAGTGCCTCCGGCAAGGATGAAGTCACCAATCTGGTCGACTCGATCTCGACCAACCACACCTACTTTTTCCGCGAGATCAAGCACTTCGAGTTTCTCAACGATGTGATCCTGCCGCATTGGCTGCAGAACAGCTTCCGCAAGGGCGATACGAATTTCAACATCTGGAGTGCCGCTTCCTCCTCCGGTGAGGAACCCTACTCGCTGGGCATCCTGTTGCAGGAAGTGCTCCAGCATCATCCGAGCGCGAGCTGGACGCTTGATGGCACCGACATTTCCACCCGCATGCTCGATCTCGCCCGCCGCGGCATCTTCGAGCAGGACCGCCTGCGCGACGTGAAACCGGAATGGATGCGCCGCTATTTCCAAAAGGGCGTGGGCCAATGGGAAGGCCACTTCCGCGCCAAGGAAGTCATCCGCAACCGGCTGACCTTCCATCACGTCAACCTGCTGCAGGAACGCTACCCGTTCTCCAAGCACTTCCATGTGATCTTTTGCCGCAACGTCATGATTTACTTTGACCGCGCCACGCAGGAACAACTCGTGGCAAAACTCACCGAACAACTCCACCCGAAGGGATATTTGATCGTCGGCCACTCGGAAAGCCTCATGGGGATCAAACATTCCCTCGACAGCGTGCGCCCATCCATTTACCGGAGACGCGATTGAAAAACCCCGCCAAGATCCGCGTCCTCATTGTTGATGACTCGGCCATCGTTCGGAAACTCCTGACCGATCTGCTGCATCGCGACCCCGAGATTGAGGTCGTCGGCACCGCCATCGATCCCTATCTCGCCCGCGACAAAGTACTCGAACTCGAGCCGGACGTGATGACGCTCGACATCGAAATGCCGCGCATGGACGGCCTCACCTTTCTCAAGATCATGATGAAGCATCACCCGATGCCGATCATCATCATGAGCTCCCTCACCCAGAGCGGCTCCCAGCACGCCATGGAAGCCCTGCAAGCCGGGGCCGCCGCCGTGCTCGCCAAACCGGGTGGCAGCTTCTCCGTCGGCGATGTGGGCGAACGCCTCATCGGCGTGATCAAGGAGGCCGGCCGCAGCAAATTCCGCCAGGCCATTTCCACCATGGTGCGGGCCAATGCCGCCAACAACGCGCACACCGTCGCAGGCCGTCTCGCGCCGAAGCCCGCCGTGCAAACACTCCCCGCAGGCAACCATGTTTTCGACCAGCGCCAGATCATTCTCCTCGGCGCCTCCACTGGCGGCACCGAAGCGTTGAAGGATGTGCTCGTCAAGCTTCCGGCCAATATGCCGGGCATCTGCATCGTGCAACATATCCCGGCCTATTTTTCGAAAGCCTTCGCCGATCGCCTGAACACTCTCTGCGCCCTCGAGGTGCGGGAAGCCGTCGACGGTGATCGCGTGGAGCAAGGCCTCGCTCTCGTCGCTCCGGGCGACTTCCACATGCTCCTGCGCTGGCAGGGCGATCACTACCGCGTCCAGCTCAAGCAAGGCCCTCTCGTCTGGCATCAACGCCCGGCCGTCGACGTCCTGTTCAAGGCGGGCGCCGCCTGCGCCGGATCGAATGCCGTCGCTGCGTTGCTCACGGGCATGGGCAAGGATGGAGCGGAAGGCCTGCTCGACCTGCGCAACAAGGGGGCGCGTACCTTCGCGCAGAGCGAGGAAACCTGTGTGGTCTTCGGCATGCCGCGCGCGGCCATGGAAATCGGCGCCGCCGAAAAGATGATCCCCCTCGATAATATGGCCGCCGTGCTGCAGGAAGCCGTCATCCGCAACCGCCCTCAACGTCAGGCCGCCTAACACTTTTGTGACTCCCACCACCACACCCCAAGCCCTCGTTGTCGGCGTCGCTGATTGCCAGGTCAGCAATGCCCCCGGCGCGCAGATCGTCACGTACGCCTTGGGATCGTGCCTCGGCATCACCGTCTACGACCGCGTGAACCGGGTGGGCGGACTGCTGCACGTCATGCTGCCAGACTCGACCATCAATCGCGCCAACGGCGAGCGCCCCGCGATGTACGTCGACACGGGAATTCCATTGCTCCTGAAAATGATGGAGAAACTCGGCGGTCTGCCCGGACGCCTGACCTGCAAGATTTTCGGCGGAGCGCAAGTCCTCAATGCGGACAGTTACTTTCGAATCGGCGAGAAGAACATCAATGCGGCCGATCGTTGGGCCAAACAATGCGGGTTGCGCGTGTCGGTCTGGGAAGTCGGGGGGCAAGTCAATCGCACCATCCGCCTTTCCCTGGAGACCGGTGAAGTCAAAGTGCGCACCCCCAATCGGGAGGATTTCATCCTATGAGCGCACCGCTTCCACTGCAGATGGTCTGCGAAATGGCTCGCAACATTCCCTGCTCGCCAACCATCCTCCCCAGCCTGATGAAGGTGTTGAACAATCCCGATGCAGGCATGGCCGACATCGAGAAGATCATCAACCGCGATCCCGGCCTCGCCAGCTCGACCCTGAGCCTCGCCAACAGCGCGTTCTTCATCGGCACGATGAAATGCGAAACCTTGCAGGACGCCCTCACCCGGCTCGGTCGCAAGGAAGTCTACCGTTTTACCATCAGCTCCGCCGCCGGGCGCTGGCTCAATCAAGAGGTCGCTGGCTACGGCTGGCAACCGGGCGATCTAAGCCGTCACTCGGTGTGCGTGGGTCTCGCCAGCGAAATCCTGGCCAAACGCATTGGCAAGGTCGACCCGCAACTGGCCTTCACCGCCGGACTCCTGCACGACGTCGGCAAGCTCGCGCTCGCCTATTCGTGCGCCGAGCAATTCGAAGACATCCGCAAGCTGCAAGCCAGCGAGGGCATCTCGTGGCGGCAGGCGGAAAAGGATTACCTCGGCTATGATCACACCGATGTGGGCGGCACGCTGCTGATGAATTGGTCCTACCCGACGAGTCTCGTGGAAGTCGTCGTCTACTATCCGCGCCCCAGCGCCGCCGCAGTCGAGCATCAACCACTCGTGACGAATGTGCATGCCGCCAAACACATGGCGCTCGCCTTCGGTCTCGGCGTCGGCGAAGAAGGCTTCACCACCGAACTCGACGAGCCCGCCCTGAAAGCCTACGGCTTCACTCCCGAAGTCGCGGAGGAATGCCTTCCCCTGGTGCTCGAGCAAGCCGAGAAAATGCTCGGAGCCGGCCTCACTGTCGGCAAGATGAAGTTTTAAATCCACGCCGATTGAATTAGTCCCTTATTTTCAGATCCAAAAGCTCCTCCGCCGATCCTTCGACAAGCTCAGGATGACCAGCGTGACGCTGGACCCAATATGACGCATCTGACGTCAACCGTACTGGATGCAACGTCACGTTGCTCGACA
>NEUU01000035.1 GCA_002304345.1 Verrucomicrobia bacterium Tous-C9LFEB | reverse complement strand
CCAGACATTACTTTCATTCCACGTCATCCTGAGCTTGTCGAAGGATCGGCTGAGTTGCTTGAAGAGTCTTAGCGTTGCGACAATCTAGATGAAAAAGGCTCTTAAGTTGTCAATACCCTATCAAGAGGGAAAGGAAACGTGTGGTAGCACCGCGTGAGGGCCGGGGTGTGCGAAATCGAATCTGCGGACATCCAACTCTTACGACTTGCTCAGGAAGTAATTCCGCTGTTTTTCCGAGATGGGAAGTTCCAGCTTTTCCATCGCCATCAACAGATCTTCCCAGACCTTGCGCTTTTCCAGAATGCTCTGGTTTCGCAGCAGGTAGGAAGGATGATACGTCGGCATCACCGGAGTGCCGCGAAAATCCATGAACTTCCCCCGCAACCGGCCAATCGACGTTCCCTGCTGGAACGGACCGAAGAGACCTTCCACGGCGGTGGCACCGAGAGCGACCATCAGGGTCGGCTGAATAATTTCAATTTGCGCGAGAAGATACGGCAGGCAGGTGTGCATCTCCGCCGGGGTCGGTTTGCGATTGCCCGTAGAACCTTTCGGCATATCGGGTCGACATTTCAAAACGTTCGCAATGTAGACTTGCTCGCGCGAGAGCCCCATCGCCGCGATCATCTTGGTGAGGAGCTGACCGGCCGCACCCACGAACGGTTCGCCCTGCTTGTCTTCATCCGCGCCCGGCGCTTCGCCCACGAACATCAATTTGGCTTCCGGATTGCCCACGCCGAAAACCGTCTGCGTACGCGTGGCCGCGAGGTGCGGACAGAGCTGGCACGGCTTCACTTTTTCCGCGAGATTCGCGAGTTTTTCGATGCGCGTGGAACCGATGATCTCGATGGGCGGCGCTTCCACTCCCGTGAAGCGCGCCGGTAGCGGAGTCGCTTCGGGGCGTGGCGCGCGGACGGGAGTGGGGCTGGAAGTGCGGGCTGAAGCCGGGGCGGAAACTTGAGGCGTCGGCGCGGGGGTTGTTCGCTGAACAGGAGAAGCTGTGGGAGCGGGAGCCGCGACCGGCGTTTTCGATGCGGGTGACGTGAGCGCGATGAAGGCGCGTTTCGCTTCCGCGCTGAGGCGCACGGAAGTCTGGCCACTTTCCCGTAAATTGCGGACATACGCGCCGAGCGCTTCGCGCAGGGTCAGGGTGATCGTGGTTTCAGACATGGGAGAAAATTATTTCTTGGTGGCGAGTTGATCCAACGCGCGGATGAGCTCTTGGAAATCTTCGGGGAGTGGCGAGGAGAATTCAACTTTTTTCCCTGTGACCGGATGCATAAAAGAGAGCCGCGCCGCGTGCAGCATCTGCCGCGTCGGTTTGGGCAGGCCATCGCCATTCCAGGCACGGCTGTACAGGGTATCGCCGAGGATGGGGTGACCGAGGTGGGAGAGGTGCACGCGGATCTGGTGGGTGCGACCGGTGTGCAGATGGCATTCGACGAGGGCCGCCTGCGTCCATTGTTTTTGCACGACGTAATCGGTGTGGGCTTCACGTCCGGACGCCACCACGGCCATTTTCTTGCGCGCGACAGGATGCCGCCCGATCGGTTCGAGACATTTCCCGGACGCACGACGGAATTGTCCCCGCGCGAGAGCGAGATAGACCTTGGTGATCTGGCGGGTTTGAAACTGCGCGCCGAGCGATTCATGCGCGGCGTTCGTCTTGGCCACGACGATGAGGCCGCTGGTATCCTTGTCGAGACGATGCACGATGCCGAGTCGTTCCGTGCCGCCGCGCGAAGCGAGGTCGCTGCCGCAATGGAAAAGCAGTCCGTGCACGAGTGTGCCGGTGAAGTGGCCCGCCGCAGGATGAACCACGAGTCCCGCTGGTTTATTGATCACGAGCAGGGACTTGTCTTCGAAGATCACTTCGAGCGGAATATCCTCGGCTTGCACGTCGGGGAGGGACTGCATCGGTTCGTCCTCCACCGCGAGGCTGTCGCCGGGGCGGAGCTTGTAATTGGCCACGAGTCGCTCGCGTGCCGGGGAGAGCTGGACGCGGCCCGCCTTGATCATCGCCTGCACCTGACTGCGGGAACGGCTGAGGGCCTCGGTCAAAAAGACGTCAAGTCTTTGGCCGCGGGCGTGGTCGATGGCTTCTCCGGAAAATTCCTTCATGGCGTTAATCCGAAGCGTAGCAACAAATTGGCGGCACTGAAACAGATAAACCCATTGCCATTCTCGCTGCTCATTGTTAACATGCCCCCCACATGAGCGGCGATGTTTCTGAAGTGGAGCATGTCATTGGGTGTCCGACGTGCCAAAAGGAGATCAATGTCACAGGGTTTGAGCCGGGAGACCTGATCAATTGTCCCCATTGCGGCCACGAATTTACGGTCACGCGTCAATTTGGTCATTACCTTCTCCAAAAGCAAATCGGGGCGGGCGGCATGGGCTCGGTCTATCTCGGCACCGATCTGAAGCTCAATCGCGTGGTGGCCATCAAACTCCTGAAACCGGAGTTGTGTGCGGACCAGAAGTTTCTCAGCACCTTCCTGCGTGAAGCCGAAATCACTGCCTCGCTGAATCACCCGAACATCGTTCAGGTGTACGCCTTCGGCCAAGAGGGGGAGAATTATTATCTCGTCATGGAGCATATCTCCGGCGGGACCCTCGATGACAAGATTGTCAAAAACGGACGCATCACCGAGCTTGAAGGCTTGGAGATCGGCATTGCCGTTTCGGCGGGACTCGACTTCGCGCATCAGCGCGGACTGATCCACCGCGATATCAAACCCGGCAATATTCTTTTCGGCGCGAACAACACCCCGAAGGTGGTGGACTTTGGTCTCTCGCTGTCGCATGACACGACCGACCAGTTTGCCGGGGAAATCTGGGGCACGCCTTACTACGTGGCACCGGAGAAACTCGAGAATCAGCCGGAAGATTTCCGCAGCGATATGTACAGTCTCGGTACGACCCTCTTTCACGCCATGGCGGGTCGTCCGCCATACGAAGCGGAAGATCCGACCGAGGTGGCGATGAAGCATCTCAGCGGCAAGATCGTTTCGCTGAAGGCCTTTGTCCCCACGATTTCGAGCCAGACGGCGTTCGCCATCAGCAAGTCCATCGCGCGCTATCCGAAGGATCGCTACGAAACCTACGAGGAATTCATCAGCCAGCTGGAAGATGCGAAGCGTCGTTTGCAGGAGAGCGGCGGCAAGGCCGAAGTTTCCGAGCCAGTGGCGATTGTCGAGACGGCGGAAGAGAGCAAGTCGTCCCTCTACATCATTATTGCCGTCGTGGTCCTCATCATCGGATTGACCGGCGCGCTCTACTTTTTCCGCGGCAGTTTGTTCAAGGAAAAGAACGCCGTGGCGGAAGAGCTGCAAGGGTACGACCCGAGTGCGGCAAAGCCGAAGCAGAAGAAGTAGCTCAAGACAGCCGTTTGATTGTCGGTTCATTTCACACACCCCGGTCCTACGGAGCACCCCTCTTATTAGGGTATTGCTAACAAGTATTGGTTTCATCAAGGCCCTCCGACTGTAGGGCGACTCGGTGAGTCGCCATGGCGTTTCACCGAAACGCCCTACAGAAGACCGCAATACCATGACTCGTTAGCAATCTCCTTGTTAGAGGGGACTCCTGCCGCCGAAGCCAGCGGCTTCGGCTACGCCCGAGATCCAGATCGGGAGCTAGGTCAGATTTAGGTAGTCTCATCTCGTGGGAATGCCAGCCGATCCTTCGACAAGCTCAGGATGACGGGTTGGGGAGGTAATCTCAAATGGTGGCGAGTTCTTGTGAGTGTAGAAGGCTATTCTCAACATTACTTTCATTCCACGTCATCCTGAGCTTGTCGAGCAACGTGACGTTGCATCCAGTACGGCTGACTCCCGATGCGTCATATTGGGTCCAGCGTCACGCTGGTCATCCTGAGCTTGTCGAAGGATCGGTTGAGAAGGTTTTGACCGGTCGCCACGTTTCGTTGACTTAGCGTCTCCGCAGCAGGCGATCCTTGGTTTCCTGCGGGAGGTTGGACGCATTCACCCATGCGGTGGCGGCTTCGGGATTGGATCGCATCCACGTGCGGGCTACTTGCTGGATGCTTTGGTTGCGGGCGTTTTGATCGGAAATACTGGAGGCCCATTGGATGGCATTTTCCGGGTCCTGATCGGCGACGCGGCGGGAGAAATTACTGACAGCGGAATCGCGTGAGGCCCCTGCGGGCAGACTGCCGAGCCAGAGCGACGCTTTGTACGGATCATTTTCCACCCAGTTGTTCACGACGGAATTGAGTGCGCTCGTGCGGGCTTTGCCTTCGGGGAGCGAGTTGGCCCAGGTGGACGCGGCGACGACATCGTTTTGCGCCCATTGGCTGGCCACGGAGCCGGCGGCGCGCTCGCGATCGCTCTCGCGGAGATTGCTGACATAGTTCGCGGCGGCCTTGGGATCTTGTTGCGCCCAGCCGTCGACGAGGCTGCCGATCATGCTCAACTTCGCTTTGCCTTCGGGCAGATTTTGCGCGTAAGCGAGGCCGCCCTTCGGGTCGTTGCGTGCCCACTGGTAGGCGATGTTACCCATGAGTTTGTTCTGCATTTCCTCCGAGCCTTTGGTCATCAGAAAATCGGCGGCAGCTTTGGGGTCCTGCTGCGCCCATTGTCCCGCGATCTGGCTGATGGCGTTGTCCTGCGCTTTGCCGGAGGGCAGTTTTTGCGCCCAACCCATCGCCTCCTGCACATCCGCGCGCGCCATCTGGAAGGTGATGTGATTGACCGCTTCGTTTTGCGCGGCACCGGGCTCCATGGTCAGAATGAAATTGGCCGCCGCCTTTGGATCGCTCTGGCTCCAGCTCGAGAGCGCGTTGTTGAGCGCTTGCCGCTGTGCCTGACCCTCGGGCAATTGTTGCGCCCAGCGCAAGGCACCTTGCGGATCATTTTGCGCCCACGCGGAAGCGATGGAAGCAATCGCGCGATTCTGTCCCTGACCGGGTTCGAGCTTGGCCGCGTACTGCGCGGCGGCTTGGGGATCGCGTTGCGCCCAGCCCATCACGATCGATTCCATGGCCGTGTTGCGGTCGGCGGGTGTGCCAAGTGTCTGAGCCCAGTTGAGCGCGGCCTGGCTGTCACTCTGCGCCCAGACGGCGGCGACGGAACGCAGCGCATTTTCCTTGCCCGGACCAGACGCCAGTTGCAAGGCGTAATCGGCGGCTTTCTTCGGATCATTTTGCGCCATGGAACTGAAGAGGCCGTAGGAGACGTTCTGGAATTCCGAGGGCGTAAGATTCGCTTTGGCCAGTTGCAACGCCTTGTCCGCATCGGTGCGGCCCAGCGTGAAGATGGCGGAGAACATGGCTTGCTGCTTCGCCTGACCGGGAGGCATTTTGCCGATGTATTGAAGCGCCGCTTCCGGTTCCTTGCTCGCCCACGACGAAAGCGCAGAAGAGGTGGCCCACATTTTGGTCTGGTTGTCGGGAATGTTTTGCGCGTAGGCGAGCGCGGCTTGCGGGTCGAGTTGCGCCCAGCGATTGACCAGCATGGTGAGCATCATGCGCGACTGCTGGTTTTTGGCGGCGGGCAAATCCTCGAGTGTTTTTTTGACCGTGTCCGCATCCAGATTTTGCGCGAGCTGCATCATCGCGAGGTACTGCTTCTGCGGATCTTTTTCCGCGAGCGCGTCCTGCAGTTTTTTCTTCAGCTCCTCGGGAGAAAGCGGCTTGGCCGGAGGGGTTGATTTTTCGTCGCTGGTCCACGCGGGCGTCTCACCGGTCTTGATGGCGGCAGCGAGTTCCGCAGGCGTGGTGGGGAGTGTCGCCGGAACGGAGGAGACGGGTGCATTGAGCGCGGCGTGTTTGAGACCCCGCTCGAAGCCAACGGTCTGTCCCCAGAAAAAGCCCCCCGCCAGACATCCGGCGGCGATGACGACAAGACCGATCGTCCATTTGACCATATTCACGGTGTAGCAAGAATGGTGAAGGTTTGCAATCAAGGCAGTGTGGGAGAACTTGACGTCTCGCGCGAAAAAAAGAGCGTCGACAAAGCGCTACAAGAATCGACCGACTCTGTTGGCTGTCGGGGTCCGTGTCGACGGGATATTTCAAATTGCAGATTTGAGATTTCAAAGGGGCAGAGGCCGGGCATGCCACGAGTTATAGCACAGAAACGCGAAGGGCGTTTGCGTTAGGTTGGCTACGTTTGCTAGGTGTGCGAGATTTTGCTGCCGAAGGCAGCAAAAAGTACGAGGTACGAAGTTCTAGGTCCTAAGTATGGGCTGTCCGGCAGAAAACCAGAGAGGAGTGGAATCGGCTTCTCAACCGATCCTTCGACAAGCTCAGGATGACGGGTTGAGGAAGTAACCTCAAACGAGAGCGAGGAGTCCTGGTGATAGTGAGAGTTATTCAAGACATTATCTTCACTCCACGTCATCCTGAGCTTGTCGAGCAACGTGACGTTGCATTCAGTACGGCTGACGTCGGATGCGTTATACTGGGTCCAGCGTCACGCTGGTCATCCTGAGCTTGTCGAAGGATCGGCGTGGAGGCTCGTTGAGTTGGAGCGGCGCTCGCAGTTCTCAGTGGCGTTACTTCGCCCCGAACTGTTGTGGCGAGGGGAGGTCCCAGGTTTGCCAGAGGCGGTCGTAATCGACTTGGGCGAGGAGGACGAATTGCGGATTTGCGGCGGGTCGGAGCCAGCGGAGGATGTGTTCGAGCCGTTCCTGCGGCATGGTGGTGCAGCCGGCGGTGGGGACGAATTCGCCGCGCCGGACGTGGAAGAAAATCGCGCTGCCCGCGCCGGGAACGGAGTCGGGATAATTGTGTTCGATGACGAGGAGCCAGTGGTAGGCGGGATCGTCGAGCTTGAGCCGTTGTTTGTCGAACCACGCGGGGCGATCGTTCTCGGGGACGGTGACGAGGTGGTTGTAATTCGGCAGGGTCGGGTCCTCGATCCACGCGTCGTTTGGCGACTTGGCGTGGTAGGTCCACTGCGCGCCGGAGGGGAGTTGCGGTTCGTTGCCGAGGGCGAAGCCGATGCGGAAGCGACCGGCGGGCGAGCGGCCATCGCGCTCCGCTTTTTGCAGGCCGGGCTGCGCCGGGTGCAGGCCGCGACCCCAGGCGAGTCCCTTTTTGCCGAAGAGGACGGGCCACGGTTCCGAGTCGGCGATCCATTGCCCCGCGTCGTTGCGGTGAAAGAGGCGGATCGTACCCGTGAAGGTTTCCGTGTTGGGCGCGATGGCGAGGAGTAGTTGGCGCGGCGCGGCGGCAGTGGCCGGGGTGGTCGCCTCGGCCCGGAGGAGGGGACTGGCGAGTCCGAGCGCGCAGAGGAGGAGGCTGGTCATCATTGACAAGGCGCGTAACATGAACGAAAGAGTATCGGTAGCTCTTCGCCGAGCAAAGCCAGAACCAAGGCATTTTGACGAAATTAACGGAATTTACGAAATTCAATGCAAACGGTCTTATTAAAGGGAATCGAACGCAGATGCGGCAGAGATTTCTGCTATCACTAAGTTCCTGTTAATGCCTTTTTCTCAATTTCGTAAATTCCGTTAATTTCGTCAAAAATCGGATTCATCCCAACAGGCACTTCCAAATGCGCACGACTCCGCTTCCCGTCATCGCCCTCACCGGATTTCTCGGGAGCGGCAAGACCACCCTGCTGGAACATTGGCTGGCGAAAAGCCCGGTCGCGGCGGAGAAGTCAGCGCTGGTGATCAATGATTTTGGTCCGGTGAATATCGACGCGCTGTTGCTCAACCGGCCGAACCTGCAATTGCTGAGCATCGCGGGTGGTTGCGTTTGCTGCACGAGCTACGGCGAGCTCATCGACAATCTGGCGAAGCTCGCGGAGAACCCGGAATTGGAATTAGTGTGGATGGAGACATCGGGACTCGCCGAGCCGGACGAAATTCTCGACCATCTCACCTCGCCCAAGTTGCAGGGGAAGATTCGCGTGCAACGACTCGTGCAGGTGATCGACGCGGCGCATTATCCCGGCCCGTGGCGGCTGCGGGCGCTGGAGGAAGAACAGCTGTGCTACGCGGATTGGATCGTGCTCAATAAGACCGATCTCGTCGCACCGGATCAGCTCGAAAAACTCACCGCGAAAATTCGCGCGATCAATCCGCACGCGGTGCTCCATCGCGCCGCGCGCGGCGAAACGGAGTCGGCCCATTTTTGGGACGCGCATGATGGCGCGGTGCTGGCGTCTGTGGCGGAAGCGCATGAGGCGCACGATCACGCGTGTGAGCACGAGGCGGCACACGAACCCGCGCCGACCCCGGCGGCGACCCTTTATTATCCGCTGAGCCAGCCGATTCCGCGCGCGGAGTTCGACCGGTTTTTGAGCGAGTTGCCGCCGAGTGTTTATCGCGCGAAGGGGTTTGTTCGTTTCGCGGAAGAGCCGACGGTGGTGCAGACCTTTCAGCGCGTGTGCGAGCAGCAGGAGACGCTTATCCTACCAGTTAGTAAAGCGGGAACGCCTCCCGCGCCGGGTTTGGTTTTCATCGGGCCGCAACTGGATGAAGCGTGGTTTCGCCAGCAATTGGCGCCGTGGATGTCGCGACCCGCTTCAGGCGGTACACGACTGAAAATGATATAGAAAGCGTATAGATTTTCGATAGAGAGCGGGTGAGTCCGCCATGCGGTGATATGTGAAAAAATCACCAATTATGATCGAAAATTCAGTAGGTTTGAGATCAACAGACGCTATGCATTTTGTTATCGCTAGCGTCACGGTTTTTGCTTGACCTTCGGTCGAAAAACATCAGTATCTGGCTTTGTCTTACGAGACTTTTTCTTGTGTCAAATCTGACCGCTTCAATTTCTTCTGTCTGTTCCATTATTCGGAAAAATCGGAATATTATTTTTCTTGGTAATCCGTAACTCAATATAAATTCAGGGGGGTGAGTTCAGTTGGCACAAGGTGTGATCAAATGGTTCGATAACAAGAAGGGATTCGGTTTCATCGCTCAGGAGGGCGGCGGTCAGGATGTTTTCGTACACTTTTCCTCAATCAAGGGAGAAGGGTTCAAGACTCTGGAAGAAGGCGACCGCGTCGAGTTTGAAGTTCTGCAATCCGACAAGGGGTTGAAGGCGGCAAACGTCGTGAAACCGTAAACCAGCTCTTTTAAACCGATCCGGCGCGCAAGCGCCGGCATGAAACTCAGGAAAGTCAGCCTCGCGGTTCCAGCCCGCTGGCAGACTGAAGCATGCTCCAGAGCAGCGTGAAGGCGGGGGCGAAATCGTCCGCGTTTTCGCTGATCTGGCGGGTGACTTCCGTGGTCTCGAAAAACTCGCCCCGACTGATCTCGGTGGGGTGGAGCGTGAAGGGGCCGTCATGCTCGGTCCGGTAGACGTGGACAAATTCCTGTCCGGTCTGCTCGCGACTGTCGATCTTGAAGAGTAATTCGAGGGCGTCCGGCGCCATGCCGAGGAGGCCCAGTTCTTCTCCGAGTTCGCGCACGGCGCACTGGAGGTACTCCTCCCCTGTGTCGACGTGGCCGCTGCAGGAGGAATCCCAACGGTCGGGGAAGGTGTCCTTGGTCTTGGCGCGACGTTGGAGGAAGAGTTGTCCTTTGGCGTTGAAAACCAGCACGTGGACGGCGCGGTGGCGCAGTCGGCGGGCGTGGATGAGGCCGCGTTTTTCCGGCCCAATGACGCGGTCGTGTTCATCGACGACGTCGAGCAATTCGTCTTCCACGCGGTGCGGGGTGGTCATGGTCGTTATTGGATGACGATGATTTCCACGGGGACGACACCCGAGTTGCGCATGTCGAGCTTGGTGGCGGCGGCGACGGAGAGGTCGATGATGCGGCCCTTGCGGTAGGGACCGCGGTTGTTGATGCGGACGACGACTTCCTTGTTGTTGACGAGGTTGCGGACTTTGACGCGGGAGTTGAAGGGGAGCGTCTTGTGCGCGGCGGTCATGGTCATCTGGTTGTAGATCTCGCCGGTGGCGGTCTTGCGGCCATTCCAGTAGCCGCCGTAGTAGGAGGCTTCGCCGCGTTGGGTGAAGCCAACGGGAATTTTGACGGTGGATTTGCCACGGGGCGCATCGTCGTCGTCCTCGTCGTCGCTGTCGGAGGAAAGGGAGGCGCTTTCGTTGAATTTCACGGGAGCAAAGCCTTTGGAGTTGGAGCTTGCGGTGGACTTGGCTTCGGCGGCGATCAAACCCAGGGCGAGGGCTACGATGAACGCGAAACGGAATAACGGGTTATTCGTTTTCATAAGGGGTCAAGGGTAGCACGCTGGAAAATTAATGCAAGGGGTGCGGACGGAGGGGCGGAATTGCCGGTCGCTGTTTAAATTGATGAGCGCTGGATGGATGCTTTATAAATTAGGCATGAGAGTTCACGTGTTGAAGATGGTTTGTAGCCTTATTACAATGCTCATGGGGCTGGGGTTCATCGTGTTTGTCTTTCTTGCCGTGACTTCGGAGTATCCGTTTAGGTGGACTTGGGATACGTGCGGACGCCTCATGACTGCCTCAGTTGTTGGCGTGCTGATGGGGGGACCGTTGATCGTTTGCGGTAAGTCGCAATTTGACTGTTTTTTGAACTTCCTGGCGCAACGAGACCGGGAGAGAAGCGATCGCAAATTGAAAGAAGTTACGGATACTCAGCAATGATGTCCATGTGCTGATCCTGCTTCCGAGAATGGACGTTGCGAGAGGCTTAGTGTTGAGCGCCGTCGCACTCGAAGGGAATGTCTTGAAGCGATTTGCGGAGCAAATCAGCTACGGGGTGCAGGGCTCAGCCGTGCTACATGGCGACCATGACGAAGGCTTCGATGGCGGCGGCTTCTTTTTTGAGCTGGTTGAGCGTCTCTTCGAGATCGCTCGGTTTGAGGCCGACTTTTTCAGCGACATGGGCGGTCATGTCGGTCTGCATCTGTTGCCAGGAGCCGTTGCCGACGAGGGAACAGAAGTCGGCGAGGTGGGCGACATTGGCGAGTCCGGAGTTGTCGAGATCGGGCTCGAGATAGTAGCGCACGGCGTTGACGACGTCCTGCGGGAGATTCCATTTTTGCAGGAGCGCACCGCCGATGGCGGCGTGGTCGGTGCCGAGGGCTTCGCGTTCCGCGTCGACGAGGCTCATCTTGTCGTCCTGGGTGAGGAGCGGAATTTGCGCGATGGCGGGCAGGGGCGAAATGCTGAGGACGATCTGGCCGATGTTGTGGAGCAGGCCGACGGTGAAGCAGGTTTCGCGGTCGGCGGCGATGCCGGCGCAGCGGGGGCCGAGGTAGCGGGCGGCTGCGGCGGAGGCAACGGAGCGGCGCCAGACGTCGAAGGCGCATTGCCCGTAGTGGCCGCGGGCGGTTTTGCCCTTGGTGGTGCGGCCCATGGCGATGGTGAGGACTTGTTCGTAGACGACGATCTGGCCAAGGCGCAAGAGAGCCTGATTGATCGACATGATGGGTTCGGCAGGACGGTAGAGGGCGGAGTTGCAGATTTTGAGGAGTTGGGCGGTGAGCTCGGAATCGTAGCGGATGACTTCGACGAGGTCGTTGTTGTCGTAGTCGCTGCGCCGCATGAGGGAGAGAATCTTGAAGGCGATGGGCGGCGCGGTCGGCAGATCTTCGGCGTCCTCGAGCATCTGGCAGGCGGTCATCCAGCGGGCGGCTTCTTCCTTACTGCCGTCGGCGTAGGGGCTGGTGACTCCGTAATTAATGAGGGGTGAGGACATGATGATGGATAAGCGGTTGTTTTCAACATCGGACAGTTGGGCCATTAGTTAAGAGGATTCCTGCTGCCAAAGGGGTAAGCGTCTGATAAAAGGACGTTTATCGTATGGACGCCATCGCCAGAGAACCGATCGGGAAAGGGGAGTTCCGGCGCGTATTTGGAGCGGGGCTGGTGGGCGCTCTGCTGCTGTTTGGGGTGATGTCGTGGTATTCGGCCGTGTGGGTGGATGAGCTGTGTTATACGGACCCGGCGGTGAATCTGAGCGCGGGGCGGGGTCTGATCTCGAGCGTGTGGCCGAGGCAACCGGCGGATCGTTTTTTTGCCAGCAATACGCCGCTGCATCCGTGGTTGCTGGCAGGGGGCTTCAAAGTGTTCGGGGTGCATCGCGCGGTGATGCAGGCAATGAATGTGCTGTGGCTGGTGTTGGCCTGCTGGATTTTTTGGCTCGCGAGCGGTCGGTTGGGGTTGGTGCGGACGGCGGGAGGCCGGTTCGCGTTTTTTCTCATCGCACTGCTTTCGAGTGGGAGTTACTACGCGGTGGGCAGCGGTCGGCAGGATGCGATCGGAATTTTGATCTGCGCGGTGACGACGCTGGTGGCGTCGATTCAGCGGCGCGGGATTCGATTGCTGGCCTTGGGCGTGTGCGGCGCGGTGATGCCATGGGCGGGGCTGCAGATCGCGGCGTATGCGGCGGTGGTTTCGGTTTTGTTGCTGGTGGTGTTGCGGGGTCGCAACTGGCGCAGTGTGGTGGCGCTGGCGTTGGGAGTTCTCGCGGGCTGGGCGGGGTTGAAGGGACTGTATGCCGCGCAGGGCGTGAGCGATCTTTTTGCGGGGCAGGCGACGGCGCAGGGGCATTTTTCGGGCTGGCGCAGTCTGGCGGATTGGAATGTGCATTGGGGCGGCGGGATGCTGGACCCGAGTCTGCTGGGGTTGCTGCTGGTCGCGGTGGTGTTGGGACTGGCGGCGGCGCGGCATTCGTGGCGTTCACACGCGGCGAAGCGATCTTTTTTGGGCGTGGTGTCGGTGGGGTGGATTTCCGTGGCGATGTTGCAACTGGGCCGCTTCCCCCTGTATTATGCGTGGATGGCGATCCTGCCGGTGGCGGCGTGTGTGTGCGCGGCGGCGGAATCGCTGGCGAATCGACGTCAAAGCCGGGTGGTGCTGGTGGCGGTCACGGTTTTATCATTGGCCTGGCTGCCGGTGTGGATCGCTCTGGCATCGTCGATGGCCCCGCGAAGGAATCTTGCAGCGGTCGAGGCTTTGGTCTCGCAGGTGGTGAAGCCGGGGGATGTCGCGGTGGGGGACTTCGCGAGCTATTACGCGTTGCTGCCGCGCGCGAAACGTTTTTATTCGGAGGCGTATGTGACGAGTCCGGCCCTCTCGGAAGCGGAGCGGCGCTCGATCACGGTAGTCGTGGTGCGTCCATTATTCGCTCCCGCCGTGCTGCGGGCGCTGGGCGGGGAATGGGAGCTTCAATCGCTCTCGCTCGGTTCTCCTCATGATCCGCCGTTGCCGCTCAATTGCTGGGATTACCAATTGCAGGTGTGGCGTCCACGGCTGGGGGGCTCTGCCCCCTGACCCCCGCCAAAGGGAATGATTCCCTTTGGAAACCCCGATTGGTCCGCGATGCGCTTTGACGCAGACGTCAAAGCGCATCGCGGACCAAAGTGAATTTCAAACGCAAATCTTTACCGTTTGATCGAGAGTTCGAAAGACACGGATTTCGTCTCCACTGAAGGAGTGAACGTTTTGAGATAAGCTTACTTTTGGCGGCGGACTTCTTTTGCGTCCGCGCAAAAAAGTCCGCCGCCAAAAGTAAGAGGATTCTCAAGGGTGTCACACCCTTGAGCGGGGGGAGGGGCGGAGCCCCTAGCTTTGCAGCGAAGCGACGTGATCGCGCAGGGCTTGCGGGATGGATTGGAGCGCTTCGCGGGCGGGGGAGGGTGGGAGCAGATCGAGGCTGCCGACGGCTTGGTCGAGGTAGCTTTGGATCTTGCGGATGGACGCCTTCAGTCCGCCACGGTCGAGGACCAGCGCGAGCAGGCTCAGTCGATCTTCGGGAGTGCCGTGGAGAATGATTTCGCTGAGCGCCTCGTGTTCCTCGCCTTGCGCTTGTTGCAGCACATGGAGGAGCGGGAGGGTCAGTTTACCTTTAGCCAGATCGGTGCCGACGGTTTTGCCGGTGGCGTTTTCACTGCCGACGAGGTCGAGACAATCGTCGTAAATCTGGTAGGCGATGCCGAGGCTTTCGCCGTAGGTCTTGCAGGCGGCGATTTGATCGGGCGGGCAATTGCTGAGCACGGCGGAAAGTTCCGTCGATACGCGGAAAAGCGCCGCGGTCTTCATCTCGATGATGCGGAGATACTCCGGGATGCTGAGCTTGAGATCGAAGCGGCGTTGCGTTTGTAAGATCTCGCCGGTGCAGACTTCATTGGCGGCGTCCGCGATGGTGCGGCTGATCTGCGTGGTCGGGAAGTGGGCGCACAGTTTGAGGGCGTGGCTGAAGAGGCAGTCGCCGAGCAGGACGGAGAGTTCCGCACCCCACTTGGAAAAGACGGTCGGTTCGCCGCGCCGCTTGGTGGCACCGTCGAGAATGTCGTCATGAACGAGCGTGGCGAGATGGATCAATTCCACGACCACGGCGAGATCGAGGTGACCGGGGGTGGGCTTGCCCGTGGCGTGGGCGGTGAGCATCGTGAGCGCGGGACGGATGCGTTTGCCCTGACTTTCGCAGGCGTATTCGATGTACCCGACGATGCCCGGATCGAACTCGCGTGCCTGGAAGCGGATGCGATCTTCGACCGCCGCAATGTCGGGTTCGATCAGCGTGAAGTAGCGCTTTAAATCCAGTTTGGAGCTCAGAGTCGGGAAAGCCGCAGCGATCTCGGAACCTGTTATTTTTTTGGAGAGGAAATTAAAGCGCACGCAAAAAGCTAATTTTAGGGGGTTGATCTGTCAAATGTCGGTTTGCTCATACTGGCAAAGAGTTGGGCTCACTTCAAGTTTTGCTGAGCGGTTCTGGCGATCTCTTAAACAGCGATGGAGTGTAAAGGGTTTTTCCTTGCTTGGCAGGGCTTGGTGGCCTTTATAGTGGAGGCTCTATGAAACGCACCGTTTTGATGTGTGGCGGTCTTTTGGCACTTTGTTCGATCTTTTTTCTTTCGGGCTGCGGGGGACGCCATGCGGAAACGATTCGCAAGGTGAAGACCCTCATGGACCAGCAACAATTTGTGCCGGCGCTCGATGAGCTGACCGTGGCTATCCGGCAGGACCCCAAGAATATCGAGTTGAAGCGGTTGCGGGTGATGTTGTTGATCCGCTACGAGCGGGTCGATATGGCCTATGCCGCATACGTCGAATTGCAGAAGCTTAGCCCCAACGACCAAGTGCTCATGGATGCCTTGCGCGACAAGGACCCGAAGATTCGCATGGGGGCGGCGCGCGTTCTGGGATTTGTCGGCACGCCGATGGCGGTGCAGGGGCTGGAGCGGTTGTTGTCCGACCCGGATCGTGATGTGCGCCGGGCCACGGTGTCGGCGCTCGGGGAGATTCGCGATTCCCGCGCCACGCAGCCGTTGATCAAGGCGTTGAAGGACGAGTGGTGGTTTGTCCGCTCCGAGGCGGCGCAAGCGCTGGGGAAGATTCGCGATATCGCCGCGACGGAACCGCTCTTCATGGTGATGAGCGACACCGATTCCTCCGTGCAACTGTCCGCCGAGAATGCGTTGCTGACGATTTCCCGGCTGCCGAACGCGCCGCGCGAGATTTTTTCCAAGTACGCCCACGACGAAAAGGGCAATCCCGAGGCGCAGCGGGTGGCGTTGCTCTCGCTCTCGGTCATGAAGGATCACACCGTCGTGGCGCCGTTGTTGCAACTGATCGTGTCTCCCGAACCGCGCAAGCGGGCGCAGGCGACTCGGGCGTTGGGTATTCTGCAGGATCCCACCGCTTTGCCTGCTGTGCGCAAGGCACTCACCGACCCCGAAGCGATGGTGCGGTTGCAGGCGGTGGAAGCGTTGGGTGAATTCCGCGATGTGCCGTCCGCCGGTCAAATCAAAGCCATGGTGGAAAATACGAACGAATCTCCGCTCGTGCGCCGAGGCGGCGTGGTGGCCTTGATGAAGATCGCCCAAGCGGGCCCGCCCAAGACTCCCTGATAGGAATCTGTTCTTTGGCATGACGCGCCGAGGTCATGCCAAAATTTCGAGTTAAGTACTTGTCAGCAGTCGTAGGCCGGGGCTTTTTGGTTACGATTGTGATACGATTTGATGGCGTGAATTTTTCGGGCGTTTTGCACGCTTACGAAAAAGCACGCTCCGTACGAAACGGGGGTTACGTACCAGCCGATTGGGTGGCCTCGATCATCTGATCGATGACACGACGAAACTCTTCCAAGCCAGGAGCAGGAATAATAATGGTATCGCGTCGGCCATTCACATCTTCCGTGATGCGCAAGAAACGACCCCGGGGGTTTTCCTTGAGATCAAAGAAGAAGTTCTTTCTCTCTACCGAGAGCTTTTCACTCTTTAAAACATCATCCATAATTTACCGATCTATTGATTTGCACGCGTATACAAAACGTAGGGGTCTCTCGCATCTTGTCAAATAATCGAGACGAAATTTTTATTAATAATTCAACATGCCAGTATGAAAGTAACTAATTTAACACAGTGTAACCTTGTGGTATCACGGATCGCTTATGGCTGCATGCGGCTTGCCGGAGGATGGGATCGGCGACGGGTGGGCGCGGTGGAAATCGAGCGAGGCATTGGCATTCTTGAGTTGGCAGTGGCGTGTGGTTACACCTTGTTTGACCACGCGGATATTTACGGCGATACGGCCTGCGAGACGATTTTCGGCCACGCCATGGCGAAGCATCCGGAGTGGCGGGAGCGCTTGGTGGTGGCGACCAAGTGCGGCATTCGGTGGGCGGACCAGCCCAACCCCGGAGTGCCCTATCGCTACGATTTTTCGTATGACCACATCAAGCGTTCGGTAGAGGAATCGTTGGGCCGGTCGCAAATCGAGGCGATCGACCTGCTGCAATTGCATCGGCCTGATTATCTGGCTGACCCGGTTGAGATCGCGCGCGCCTTCACCGAACTGCGAGCCGAAGGCAAGGTGAAGCATTTTGGAGTAAGTAACTTTCGGCCTTCGCTGGTGCGGGCGTTGCAGCAAGCGTTGCCTTGGCCGCTGGCGGTGAACCAGGTGGAGATTCATTTGAACCGGCTGGATTGCCTGACGGATGGGACGTTGGACCAGTGTCTGGAATTGAAGATGACGCCGTTGGCGTGGAGTCCGCTGGATCGCGGTCGTCTCGCCACCGGGTACAAGCCGGAGGAGAATGACCCGCGTGCGGCGGATCGACTTCGCTTGCTGCAGGCTTTGGACACGATGGGCGCGGAGCTGGGATGCGGTCGTTCCGAGGTGGCGTTGGCGTGGTTGCTGAAACATCCGAGTGGGATTATTCCGATCATCGGCAGCGTGACTCCCGATCGGATTCGCGACGCGGTGCGGGCGCTGGAGGTGCCGATGAGTCGCGAGAATTGGTATCGAATTCTGGAGGCGGCGCGCGGAGAACGCGCAGCGTAGAGCATTGTAAAGTATTGTGTGCGTACTCCACCCCTTTTCCCCTCCGGGGTCAGCGACCCCGGCTACAACGCTAGCGCCACAGGTGAACTCCTTGATGGAGCTCAGTGCAGTTCGCTACGGGGAGCTGTCTGGCGTGAGGCGGATTTTGCCGGGGAGGCGTCGCTGGCGCTGATTCGCGAAGCGGGCGCATTGGCCGGGAGCCGCACGGTGAAGGTGGACCCTTTATGCGGGACGCTTTGCACGGAGATGGTGCCGCCGAGCCACTCGACGTAATTTTTCACAATGAAAAGTCCATAGCCGGTGCCGCGCTGGAGATTGATGTTGGAGCCGCGTTGGAAGGGCTGGAAGATTTGTTCGATCTCGGGCTCGGAAATGCCAATGCCGTGATCGACGACGCGGACCACCACCTGTTCGCCTTCGGAACTGTAGTGGACCTCGATGGCCGTATTGGGGGCGGAATACTTGACGGCATTGAGCAAGAGATTGGAAATGATCTGGCGGGTGAGGAGGGGGTCCAGGCAGACCGCCTCTGCGAGCGTGCCGGGGACCGCCTCGAAGTGGTGCTCGCGACCGTCGATGAGTTTGACTTCCTTCACGACGCGGTTGACGAGATCGGCGAGGTTGAGCGGCATGCGCTGCAGCGGCAGGGTGCCAGCTTCCTTGCGGCCGAACGTGAGGATGTCCTCGATCATGCGATTCATGAGGGTGATCTGGCAGCGCATCTCGTGCATCAATTCCTGATGTTCACTCGGCAGGAGGGAGTCCTTGTCGTACTCGAGGCTGTCGAGATTGAGCAGGAGCACGGCGAGGGGGCTGCGCAGATCGTGGGTGACGGAGGTGACGAAATTCGATTTGTAATCGAGTTTGTTTTTTGTGTCGATGTTCCAGGTGTCATGTTTCTGCAGCACGCTCTGTATGGCGCATAGCAGGTCTTCGGGAGTGAAGGGCTTGGAGAGGTAATCGTCCGCCCCGAGGGTCATGCCGAGTCGCTGATCGGATTTTTCGCCCTTGGCGGTGAGAAAGATAAAGGGGATCAGCGAAGTGTGGTGTATGGATCGCAGTTGTTTGAGGACGGCCAGCCCGTCTATTTCCGGCAGGGTGATGTCGCACAAAACCAGATCGGGATGTTCCCGCTGGATCAGGTCCAGCCCGGAGGCGCCGTCTGCCGCAGTCAGGGCATTGTAGTTTTCCAGCTCGAGAATGCGGCTGAGATTTTTCCGCATCTGGGGCTCGTCCTCGATGATGATGACTTTCTTTTTCATGTGGGAGAAGGCATGGGTTCGTAGAGGGGGAGAGTGACGTGGAAGAGCGTGCCGCCGCGCGCCGGGCAGTCGTAGGTGATGGTGCCGCCCTGCAGGATGACGCATTGGCGGACGATGGCAAGGCCGAGGCCATTCCCGGTAATGTCGCCCACATTGGAACCGCGTGTGAACGGTTTGAAGAGATGCTCCCGGTCGGCGTCGGGAATGCCAATGCCGGCGTCGGTGATGGTGAAATGGCAGAGAGTGCCTTCGCGGCGGATCTGGAATTGCACGGCTTGGTTCGAATCGGTGAATCTCACGGCGTTGCTGAGCAGATGCAACAGCAGGAGTCGGAGGAGGGCTTCATCGCACTGGACTTCGGGCGGAACTTGATTTGATTGAAAGAGAATGGCGGTGGGCTTGCCGGCGGCAGCGCGGACTTCCTCAATAACCTGATGGCAGAGCAGGAGCAGATTTTCGGTCTTGGGTTTGCACTGGACTCCGCCCGATTGCAATTTGCCGAGCCAGACGACGTCGTCGAGGAGATTGGTGATCCGGCTGACCGAGTCCGAAATGGCATGGATGTACTCTTGCTGCTGGTCCGAATCGAAGTCGCGGCCATAGCGACCCAGGATGCCTGCGGAGGAGAGGATGATGCCGAGCGGTGTGCGGATTTGATGGGAGATTTTCGAGAAGAATTGCTCGCTCAAGGGTTCCGGCCGCGGCGGATGTTGCAGGGTGTGGAGGGCTTGGGTTTCGATGCGATGACGCGCTTGCACTTCGATGGAATCCGAGGCAGAGGCGGGGACGTGAAGAATTGCCATTTTCATGTGCTGCCGGTCGGTGGCGTGCACCGGGCTGAGGGTGACATCGAATTCACGACGACTGTTGTCGGCGCACAGGAAGGAAAGGCGACGGGTTTCGCCGCTGTTCCAGACGGAGGAGCGTGTGAGGTCGTTGGTGGTGTAAAGGGTGGCGAATTCGCGGCCGACGATATCGATGGTTTCGAGACCGATGAGCTGATGAATGCCATTGGTGACACCGATGACTTTCTCATTCTCCGGGTCAATGAGAAACACCACTTCGCGGTTGGGCTCCGCGAGGGAATCGGCGGAGCGGCGGGGGGAAGCAGGGATAAGAGGGCCGGAAATGCTCATAGGTAGAATTATTACTTAGGCAAGTAATGCAGCCGGATTATGTATCACAACGTGGTTCGTGACAAGCCCTTAGTGCGCTAAAACCAAGGCCGATAGTGACTCTAACTTTCCTCAAATAAAGGCCAAAGTGAATGAATTTTTCTTCATTTAGCCTTTTCTTAGCCTCTCTGTATTAATTGGTTGCAACACCAATTCTGGTGAGCTAGGATTTATTTGACTCACTTTCTCACATGTCTTTACAACGCGTTCTTGTTGTTGATGATGATCCCGCGATTCGGCGCATGCTGGTCTCGCGCCTGCAGCGGCAAAACATACCCACCGTGGGCATTGCCACCATGCAGCAGACTCTCGAAGAGCTGCGCAAGGAACCGGCGGATTTATTGATCGTAGACTTGCAGTTGCCCGACGGAAATGGGTTGGAGGTGCTGCAGGGCGTCAAGCAACTGGGCTTGAACGTGGATGTGATCATGATGACCGGTTTCGGGACGATCGAGACGGCCATCGAGGCAATGAAATTGGGGGCGAGCAATTACCTGCTCAAGCCGTTCAGTCTGGGGCAATTTGAACTGGCGATCAATGCGGTGATCGAGCAGCGCAATCTGCGCGACGAGAATCGCACCTTGAAGGAGCGTCTGGCGGAGGAGAGCGGCTCCAATCCCCTGTTGTATCGCAGCGACGAGATGACGCGGGCGATGAGCTTGGTGAAGCGGGTGGCGACGACGGATGCCACGGTTTTGATCCAAGGGGAAAGCGGGACGGGCAAGGAGTTGATCGCGCGGGCGATTCACGAGAACAGCAATCGCCGGGAGAAACCGTACATCAAACTGAATTGCGCGGCGGTGCCCGATAATCTTCTCGAGAGCGAATTTTTTGGTCACGAGCGGGGAGCTTTCACCGGGGCAACAGCGCGCCGGGAAGGGCGCTTTGAGCAGGCGAATGGGGGCACGTTGCTGCTGGATGAAATTTCGGAAATTCCGCCGAACCTGCAGTCGAAGTTGCTGCGGGTGCTGCAGGAGCAGGAGTTCGAGCGCGTGGGCGGCAACCGGACGTTGCGCGTGGATGTGCGCATCATCGCGACGACGAATCGTGAGCTGCTGAAGTCGGTCGAGGCGGGTGAGTTTCGCCAGGATCTGTATTTCCGCCTGAACGTGGTGCCGCTGAAGGTGCCGCCGCTGCGGCAGCGGTCGCACGAAATCGAATTCCTCGTGCAGGAGTTCATGAAGATTTTCGCGCAGAAACATGGCAAGCCGACGCCGCGGATCAGTCCGTGGGCGCTGGAACAGTTGTCGGCTTATTCGTGGCCGGGCAACGTGCGCGAACTGCGCAATTACACGGAGCGGGCGCTGATCCTGTGGGAGGGGACGAAGGATCTCGAGGCGGCGGATTTCTCGCTCACGCCCTCGCCGACCGATGATGGCTTATTCCCGGTGACGGGCAATGCCTTCCCGACGATCGCGGATGTGGAGAAGCGGTTGATCAATCTGGCGCTGAAGAAGACGGGCGGCCAACGGACGGAGGCGGCGCGGTTGCTGGGCATCAATGTCCGGACGCTGCGCAACAAGCTGCACGAGTACGAGGGTGGCCGGGAATCGGATGAGACGATTGCGAAGGCCGACGAAGCGCCGGCTTCGGCCTGAAACCGGTTCGATGGAGATGGCGGCAGCTCATCGGGAGCAACGTGGTGTCCGATGATAACGAGAGCCGCCGTGAAGATTGACACACCCCGGAGCTAGTGGGGCATGTCATTTGAAATGAGGGTTGCGAGTGCCTTGTTGTAGGGCGCGATGCAATCGCGCCCTACAACAAGGCACTCGCAGTAGACCTGCTAGGGCTGAGAGCCGAGTTACACTTTCGGCGGACGAGAAACCCAGTCGAGCGCGCCTTTTTTCCAGGCGTAGAGTTCACCCACAAAGAAGATCCCGACGAAGGGGAGCATCGCGTAGAGGATGGTCAGGCCGTGGCCGAGTTGTTCGCGGTAGACGATGGCCCACGCGTACATGAAAACCACTTCGATATCGAACAGGATGAAGAGCATGGCCACCATGTAAAACTTGATGGAGAAGCGGGGCTGGTTGGTGGTGAAGGGGTCCTTGCCGCACTCGTAGGAGATGTCCTTGGCGGGGCTGGTGCGACCGCGTTGGCCGAGCACCATGCTGGCAATGATGGCGGCGGCGGCGAAGAAAATGGCGAAGCAAATCTGGATGAAAACGGGTACGTAATCGATCATGACGCTTACCAGCTAAACAGGAACCGCGCGTGGGATCAAGCCCCCGCTTTGCCTCTTGTTCTGAGCCAGACACAAAACTGCCACAGGGCGGTGGCTACGAGCAGGACGGCTCCCGCGCCGAAGAGCAGTCCGGGGAGGATCAATTCCCGGCGCAGGCCATCGGGGGAGACGCCGCGCACGAGGGTGGCTTGGGCGGGGCGGCTCGGGTTGTAATAGACGGGGATGGCGGCGAGCGAGCGGTTGGAGGGGAGTCGCTCCATGTAGGTGTGGGCGCTCATCGGCTGGGGCCCGAACTGGACGAGCGTCTCACTGTAGGTGGCGGTCGCGGTGGGGCCGGGGGCGACGTAGGAGTAGTGGATGGCCCGGATGGTGGATTGGGCTTTGACGTTGAAATCGACGGCGAGAATCGCCCCGGTGGTTTCCTTCCAGCCGTAGGACAAATAGGCGAACCGGTAGGGCCATTGGGTCAGAATGAAGAGGGCGAGCCCCAGCAGCAGGAGCACGCGGGCGACGTTTCGCCAGAACCGGTGGGAGCGGAGGCGTTCAGATGTCATTGGGATCGACCGCGGCTCCGATGGCGCGGGCGGCTTCCTCGGCGGCGAGGCGGCGACGGCGGACCTTCACCAGCAGCGCATGCATGAGGAAGTAGGTGACGATGGCGATGGGCAATCCGATGGCGATGGAGCCGATGAAAACGGGGTAGACGAAGTGGTTGAAGAATTCCCAGTTCCAGAAGGAACCGAGGTGTTTCCAGAAATGGCCGGGCTGGCGAGGGGCCATGACTTGGGCGGGACGTTGCAGCACCCACATGCCGATGTGGTACTCGGCCCAAACCATGACCGGGGCGATGAAGATGAGAACATCGTGCAGCGTGACGGCGATGACTGCGGCGATCTTGCTGCAGCGCGCGACCCACGCGATGAAGAGCGCGAGCAGGGTCTTGAATCCGATGAAGGGGGTGAAGCCCATGAACATGCCGATGGCGACGCCGCCCGCGACTGCTTCCGGTTCGGCGCGGATGTCGTGCAGCGCATTGAGCTGGCGCTGGAAAAAGGCTTTTACGTCGGTCAGCATTTCGGGTTTCTCGGTACTTTGGGGTAAGTCAAATTTCAAAACGGTTTGGCGCAAACAAAAAACACCACACACCCCGGCGCTCACGCGCCACCCCTCTTGATAGAGGGGATTTCGGCAACTGTAAGTCTCGATAGCATGAATCCCCT
>NEUU01000034.1 GCA_002304345.1 Verrucomicrobia bacterium Tous-C9LFEB | reverse complement strand
GCTCCTCAAGTATTTCCCAATACAATCGTCGCTGGCGCCTCGCCTTCTCTCCTCTCTCTCCCCAGCCCCACCCCAAAAAGATCGTGGATAGGTTCTTAGCCTGTTCATGTTGTAGGGCGGCACGGTGTGCCGCCGCGGCGCTTCACCGAAGCGCCCTACAGAAAACCTCCAAGTCATCGGCTTTCGATACCCTGTGCACGATACTTGAAAAGGTCCGTGTAACGCGCGGTACTTGCGGCCAACTGTTGGCGTTTCGTTGGTTCGCAATTCATTTCGTAACGGAGCAAGTCATCCGCATGGCTTCGCTTGATGGCGGTCGCCAGAGTGGGAGGCAGAAATGGCTTCGACAGTACGTGGGAGCCTGTTAAATGCGAAATCAATGAGTGAAGTACATGTGTCGGTGGTGACGGCTCCGGAAATTCATCGGGGCGTGACGTTCGGTTTTTACGCGGGCAACGGTTACTACGGTTCTCCTCAGGCGCGGTTGGAGGTGGACCGGATGACGGAGTTGGGGGTGACGTGGGTGTGCGTGGTGACGACGGTGTGGCAGGAGACATTTGCCAGCACGCGGCAGTTCCGCGATTTCAAGATGACGCCCTCGGATCATGAGTTGATCGACATCATCCATTACATTCACCAGAAGGGAATGAAAGTGCAGTTGCGTCCCATGTTGCAGGGTTGGGACGGTTCGTTCCGGGGCTGTGTGGCGTTTCCGTGGGAGGATGATCCGCCCATTTTTCCGGGGATGAAACTCGATTACTGGACGCGCTGGTTTGACAGCCTCGTGGAGCGAACGCTGCACTACGCGCGGATTGCCGAGTTGACGGGATGCGAGGCATACGGTCTCGACAGCGAGCTCGACCGGACGACTCCACATGACGCGCATTGGAAGCGGGTCATCGCCGCGGCGCGCAGCGTCTATCGCGGTCATCTCACGACGGGACATACGGTGTGGGTCGATTTTCTGGAGGAATTGCAGGAGCGCCCGAATCATTGGTTCAAGGATCTGGATTCGCTGGGAGTGAGTTTTTACCCGCCGATGGGGGCGTGCGATCGCAAGGCGATACGGCAAAATCACATCGACTCCACCACGCCGCCCGCGCCGGATGCTGCGCCCGATTCAGCCGAGGTGAAACAATGGTTCGAGGGGCCGCGCCGATATTACGCGGAAGTCGCGCGACTACTGGGCAAGCCGTTTTACTTTGCGGAATGCGGGGTGCGTTCCTCGGAGGGAGCGCTCACAGGCATGGGAAACGTGACGGAGAGCCGGGGGCGGTACAATGGCGAGCTTCAGGCCCATTTCCTCGACTCCATCCTGCATTGCTTCTGGAATGAACCGTGGTGGATGGGGATGTATTGGTGGAAATGGGACGAGCATCTCGACCGTCCGCATTACAAAAACGATCCGCGCGGCGATCAGGGGCTAACGGTTTGGGGAAAACCGGCAGCGGCGGTGATGAAGCGCTGGTACGAGCGACCGGATCGCCGGGGTTGATCCCGGCCGGTTGCGGGTCTACTAATGGTGACCATCCCGTCATGAGCGATCTCCCCACTTCGCCACCGCCTTTGAGCGTGCGCCAGCATTTGACCTCGCTCCGGCGGCGGCCCATTTTGTTCACGGATCTCCTGTGGGTGTATTGGGGACACGGTTTCCCGGTATCGAAATGGAATGGCGTGCAGGAGGTGCCCGGCACGATTCTGTTCGTGGATCACGGCGGCATGCAATACGAGTGGGAGGGCGAATCGGTGACGTGTCGCGCGGGGGATATTTTTTTCAGTCAGGCGGGTTTGCGGCGGCACCGGTCGTTGCCGAAAACAAAAGTGCTCTCGGTCGGATACGAACTCGGGTGGCCGAATGGAGAACCGCTGTATCGTGAGGGGTTGAATCGATTGGTCGCGGGTGGTACGAAAACCAAGTGGGGGCAGCGGCTCTATAAGGCGTCGTTGACGTTGTTTCACCGGGTTCATCCCCGGGTGAAGGAGCTGACTTTTGCGCAAGCGGTGCAGAAGGATTGTTCGACGCTCTCGGCTTATGTGACGCAACAGGCGGCTTTCGCGGAATGGCTGACGGTGCTGATCGGGGTGTTCGATGAACTGGGTATCAAGGCGGAGTTGCCGATGGCGAACCTTTCGCCCGTGCGCGAGGCCAAGGCACTGCTGGATCGTGCGCCGTTGAACCGGCCCTTTTCCGTGACGCAGAGCGAAAAACTTTCCGTCAGTTGGCGGCGGGTGGAGCAGTTGTTTCGTTCGGAACTGCATCTGACGCCGCGCCAATATTTCGAGCAGCGGCGACTGGCGCAGGCGCGATTCCGGTTGAAGCAGGGACGGAGCTCGATCAAGGAAGTGGCGTCGGAGTTGGGGTTCTCGAATCTCTCGCATTTTTCGAATTGGTTCCACAGCCACACCGGTTACTCGCCGCGGTTCTTTCGCGGGAGTCAGTAGTCCGTTTCGTTCCGGCGATAGCAATTTCGGAAATCGGCAAGCGATGCGTGTCGCGTCAGTGAGCGGTCCGGGAATATTCTTGTCGCATGAACTTCATGAAAGCGCGAATTGTCCTGCCGCTCCTCGGATTGTTGTGTGGCGTGACGTCCCTGTCGGCCAGCAGCGTATTGATCGGCAATCTGACGAATTACTCCAGCGGGGACGATACCTTGCTTTCGCAGTATTATGCGACGACCAACACCTCCACCTCATCGGGCAAGGCGATTGGATTCACTATGGGATCGACCGATTACAACCTCGATTCCGTGACCCTGCGTCTCCGGGAGACGACCGGAGCTGCGCCCGTGGTCGAAATCTGGGCAGGCACCACCACGGCGATTACCGGGACATCGGCGCTGTTGACGTTGACGACGCCCACGGGTGTGTCGACCACCACGTTTTCTTCGGCGGTTTTCACGGCTCCTTCGACGCTGACCTTGACGGCAGGCACGACTTATTACGTGGTTCTGCGGGAAACCGGCACGGAGACCGATTGGTCTTATTCTTCGACCGCCTCCAATCGCGCAGCCACGGGATTGACCGGGGTGACGGCGGTGAACCGACTGATCGGTTTCGCTGGAAGTTCACCTTCGACCTGGACGTTTGCTTCCGGGGTGAATAACTGGTTTGAAATCGGTGTCTCCGCCGTGCCGGAACCGACGACGGCGTCTGGGTTGTGGTTTGGAGTGGTGCTGTGTCTCGGGACGTTGCTCCGCCGCCGTTATCACGCCGTCTGAGCGAGACGTTTCTTGAAAATGGCGACGCTTGGGCGGAGCTGCTTTTCGATTTCTTTCTGGCGAGGGCCTTTGAAGTCGTCGGGCCAGCCGACCACCGTGAGCGCGACGAGCATGGTTTTCGTCACCGGCACCGGGACGGAGACGGCGTAGATGGAGGCGTGGTATTGCCCGAGCTCGCGGCAGAGACCGTCGGTACGAACGTCCTTGATGCGCTGGAAGACATCCTTTTCGCTTTGCCGCTGCCAGCAATCCTTCGGCGCGGTGCGGAGGATCTGCTTGATCTCTTCATCGTTGAGCGGGCTGAGCAGGACCGAGGCGGCGGAACCAATGGCGAGGTGAAAGCTCGAGCCGACGGGAGAGGTGATGGCGTTGAGCTGGGGTGGTTCGGCGCGCATGACGGTGACGGCGTGGTGACCTTCGCGCAGGGTGATCTTGGTGGAGAGTCCGGTGGCGAGGCAGAGTTGCTTGAGCGGTTGCTCGAGCTGGGCGAGCTGATGTTCCATCTCGGCATAGGAGCGGGCGGCGTGCGCGAGGCCAAAGGCGATGCGGTAGGTGCCTTCGCCGTCTTCCTGCAGCCAGCGATGCTGGGCGAGGGTGCGGACGATGCGGTAGCAGGTGGCGGCGGGGATGTTGAGGCTGAGGGAGAGGTTCTTGATGGTGCGTCCGTGCTCGGAGGCGGCGACGTGCTCGATGAGGGCGATGGTTTTGTTGAGGACGGGGACCGTATTGGCGCTGGACATGATGGGGCATTATCAAATGCGAGAATTCGAGTGTCAAAGGCTAAGTGGGCGTTCTCGGTGGAGGCAGGCTTAAGGAGGGGGCGCGACAAGGCAATCGCACCTCTATTTTGCTTAGGGTGTGTCGTCATGAGGTGGTCGTCGGAATGAGGATGGTTAGAGGCATTATCGAGACAATTCCCCTTAAAACCACCCCTTCCACCCGATCCTTCGCTTTGCTCAGGATGACCCGCGTGACACTGGACTCGCTTGCTGATTGGTAGCGCCAATCGCGAAAGACATTCGCTTCCACGCTCTGTCATCCTGAGCAAAGCGAAGGATCGGGTGGAAGGGGTGGTTTGCCATGGGGTTTTATATCGGAGATGAATTCCAAACTTCTGCCCCATCCAAGACTGCAAGACATCCACATCTGTCTTTTCACCGAACAGGGGCTACCAGACCACAATTATATAAGTTTATCAGCAAATTGGTTAACCGCCATGGCTCGGCGGCGGCGGGGGCGGGTTTATAGTGAGGGTGAGGGGAATGACTCCCCGCCATACACCATTACTAGGAATCCCATGTCATCATTGCATTATTACTTTTCTCCGAATTCGGCTTCTCATCCCGTGGAATTGAACGTCGATATCTGTGTCTACGGCGGTAGCGCGGGTGCGATCACGGCTGCCGTGCAGGCGGCGCGTTCGGGCCGCACGTGCGCATTGGTGATGAATACGGCGTGGCTCGGGGGATTGACGGCGGGCGGTCTCGGCTTTACCGACATCGGCAATGAGGCGGCCATTGGCGGCATGGCCCGCGAGTTTTACGGCCGGGTGGGGAATCACTACGGTGTGAAAGAAGAATGGTGCTTCGAGCCGCACGTGGCGGAAAAGGTGTTTCGCGCCATGCTGGCCGAGGCGGGCGTGACGCCGCATTTGAAGCAGTTCCTGAAGAGCTTGAAGAAGGAGAACGGTAGGCTGGTGTCGATCCAGATGGAGAGCGGACTCAAGGTGACGGCGCGCCAGTTCATCGATGCGTCCTATGAGGGCGATCTGATGGCGATGGCAGGCGTCTCCTCGACGTTTGGCCGCGAGGGGAATGAAGTTTACGGCGAGCTCGTCAACGGCGTGCAGTTGCGGGACAAGCACCAGTTCGAAATGCCGATCAGCCCCTACGTGCGCGAAGGCGATCCGAAGAGCGGATTGCTGCCGGGCATCAATGAAGGGCCGCTCGCGCCGCAAGGCAGCGGCGATCGCCGGGTGCAGGCGTACAATTTCCGCATGTGCCTGACGAAGGCGAAGGATCGGCTGCCGTTTCCGAAACCGGAATCGTACAATGTGCTGAATTACGAATTGCTCGCCCGCTACATCGCGCGCGGCTGGAATGAGATGTTCCGGAAGTATGACCGCATTCGCAACGGCAAGACCGATACGAATAATCACGGAGCGATTTCGACTGACTTTATCGGCGGTAGCGACCGCTTCCCCGAGGCGTCCTACGCGGAGCGGGAGGAGATTTTCCAGCGTCACGTGGCCTATCAACAGGGCTTGATGTGGTTCTGGCACAATGATCCGCGCGTGCCGGCGAAGATCCAGCAGGAGATGCGTACGTGGGGACTCGCGGCGGATGAATTTCAGGACACGGGCGGATGGCCGCACCAGCTGTACATTCGCGAGTGCCGACGTCTGGTTTCGGATTACGTGACCACGGAGCTCGATTGCCGGGGCTTCCGCCGCGCGGAGGACCCGGTGGGTCTGGGCGCGTACGCGCTGGACTCGCACAATTGCCAGCGGTTGGTGATCAATGGCCGCGTGTTCAACGAGGGCGATGTGCAGGTGAAGGATTTCGCGCCGTACCCGATCTCGTACCGCTCCATCACGCCGCGCCGCAACGAATGCGAGAATCTCACCGTGCCGGTGTGTCTCGCTGCGTCGCATATTTCGTACGGCTCGATCCGCATGGAACCGGTCTTCATGATTCTCGGTCAATCCGCCGCCATCGCGGCGCATCTGGCCATCGGTCTGGGCGATTCCGCCGTGCAGGACGTGCCGTATGCCACGCTACGCCAGCGGTTGGAGCAGGCCGGACAGCAGTTGCAGATCGAATCGAAGCCGAAGGCCAAGGTGGTCGAAGACGCAGTGGTGCCCGTGCCGCAGATATAGTCGCCGCGCTTGGTTCAATCGCACACCCAAGCGGTGCCGCGTTCCGATATCGATCGGGACGCGCTGTTAGTGAATATAATGCCGGGATTAGGAAGTATACTAATCTATTGGTATTAGTTAAATTTCTTGTCTCGCAAACAAATTCATCTTAAATCGGCTTTGGTGATTGTCCTGGTTCTAACCATCTTTGTGAGTCTGTTGCTCACGGTCATCTTTATCCTTGGGTTTCTCTACCAGTCGCGGGACAAATGGAGTAACCCGGAGCGTGACTCCTTGTTCCCGCTGGAACCGGAACAAACCACCCCAAGCTCATCTTCTGCGAAAAAACTGCCGACTAAATAAAGATCTATGACTACCACTTTGACCCCGGCCAAAGTCCGAATCGAATTCAATGACGCCGTCGTGCGGGCTTTCATGCTTGCGGCCATCGCCTGGGGAGCCGTTGGGATGCTGGCGGGTGTCTTGATTGCGTCGCAGCTGGCGTTCCACGCGATGAACTTCGACACGTCGTGGTTCACCTTTGGCCGGTTGCGGCCATTACATACCAATGCGGCGATTTTCGCTTTTGTCGGCAACATGATGTTCGCGGGGATTTATCATTCCTCGCAACGTTTGTTGAAGCAGCGCCTGCCGTCCGATTTTCTGGCGTGGGTTCACTTCTGGGGCTGGCAGCTCATCATCGTGGCAGCGGCGATCACGCTGCCGATGGGCTTGACCCGCAGCAAGGAGTACGCGGAGTTGATCTGGCCGATCAATGCCTTGGTCGTGGTGATTTGGGTGATCTTTGCGGTGAACTTTTTCTGGACGATCGCGCGCCGCAACGAGCCGACGCTTTACGTGGCGCTCTGGTTTTACATCGCGACGATCATCACGGTGGCGATGCTCTATATCGTGAATCACCTGCAGATTCCGACGAGCTGGACGCATTCGTATCCGCTTTTCGGCGGCGCACAGGATGCGCTGGTGCAGTGGTGGTACGGTCACAACGCGGTGGCGTTCTTTTTAACCACGCCGATTTTGGGCATCATGTATTATTACATGCCGAAGGCGGCGGAGCGGCCGGTGTACAGCTACCGGCTGTCGATCGTGCACTTCTGGTCGCTGGTGTTTATTTACATTTGGGCGGGCCCGCACCACTTGCTGAATACGGCGTTGCCGTCGTGGTTGCAGTCGCTCGGCATGGTGTTCAGCCTGATGCTGTGGGCGCCGTCGTGGGGAGGCATGCTCAACGGCCTGCTCACGTTGCGCGGGGCGTGGGATAAATTGCGCACCGATCCGGTGCTGAAATTCTTTGCGGCGGGCGTGACGTTCTACGGCATGGCGACGTTCGAAGGGCCTCTGATGGCGATCAAATCGGTCAACGCGCTCTCGCATTACACCGACTGGACCATCGGTCACGTGCACGCCGGAACGCTCGGCTGGAATGGTTTCATGGCGGCGGGCATGTTCTACTGGCTCGCGCCGCGCCTGTGGAAGACGCAGCTCTATTCGGTGCGCCTGGCGGATATTCATTTCTGGACCGGCATGGTGGGCATTCTTCTCTACATCGCGTCGATGTGGGTCTCGGGCATCTCGCAGGGCCTGATGCTGAATGCGGTCAGTCCGGATGGCGTGCTGGTTTATCCGAATTTTGTCGAAGTGGTCACCTCGGCCCACGCGATGATGATCACGCGCACGATCGGCGGCGCGCTCTACCTCGCGGGCTGGGTGTTGATGATCTATAACCTGACGCGCACGATCTGGGGCACGCAAGCGGTGAACGGTGTCATTGAAGTGGCGGCACCGGAACATGAGACGCCGAGCCTGACTTTTGCGGCCGCCTTTTTCAATGCGCCGGTGCTCTACAGCGCGGCTTTGGTGGTCTTTTCCTGCATCTGGATGTTTGGCGGTTCGTTGGGCTTCCTGATTGCATTGCCGGGGTTGATCCTGACCGTGATCACGGCGCTGGTGCATTTCGAGACGAGCGGCTCGACGTGGGGGCAATGGTACGAGCGGTTGCTGGCGAGCTGGGTGCCGTTCGCGGTGCTGACGTTCATTGCGGTGGCGCTGGGCGGGGCGATCCAGATTATCCCGACGCTGACGCTGGAGCGCACGACGGCGATTGACGGGATTCATCAAAAACTCTACTCGCCGCTGGAATTGTACGGACGGGATCTCTATATCCGCGAGGGCTGCTATCTCTGCCACTCGCAGATGATCCGGCCGTTCGTCAGCGAGAGCATGCGTTACGGCGAACCCTCGAAGCTGGGCGAGTCGATGTACGATTATCCCTTCCAGTGGGGCTCCAAGCGCACCGGACCGGACCTCGCGCGCGTGGGGGTGAAGTATGACGACCTGTGGCATTACCGCCATATGATGAATCCGCGCTCCACGTCGCCGGGCAGCATCATGCCGAATTATCCGTGGCTCTTCACGCAGAACAGCGATTACAGCGTGCTGCCGAATCGCATTCATGTGCAGCAAATGCTCGGCGTGCCGTTCCCGAAGCAGACGCCGGAGGAGATCGTTGCCGCCGCGCGCAAGCAGGCGGAGGAGATCAGTACGAGCCTGCATGGCAAGGGCGTGCAGGCGGTCCCGGATCGCGAAATCATCGCGTTGATCGCGTATCTGAAACAACTCGGACAGTTCGAAAAAATTCCGGCCAAGAAATAATTCCATGCGCATTTTCTTCGAACAGATTCATTACGCGAACTGGACGGACTGGTGCCCGTTCGCAGCGTTCGCGATTTCCTTTGCGGTGTTTCTGGCGTGGCTCTGGTGGGCGTTTCACCTGTCGGCGGAAAGTCTGGACCGGATGGCCAACCTGCCGCTGAGCGAGTCTCCGGAAGGAACTGTTGTAACCGATTCTTCAACCACGAGTGTTTCCCATGCAAAAGAGTAAAGCTGAACCCATCGATCCACTGCGCGAGCATGTCTATGACGGCATTCAGGAGTATGACAACCGGCTGCCGAACTGGTGGCTGTGGACGTTCTACGGCGCGATCATTTTCGCGGTGGCCTACTGGTTTTATTATCATCAGGCCGGAATGGATCTGCCCAATGAGGTGATCCTGGCGAAGGCGAAAGCGGAAGTGACGGCGCGCGCGGCGAGCCTGTCGAAGGGACCGCTGACGGATGACCAGCTCTGGTCGTTGAGTCTCGATCCGGCAACGGTCGCGGCGGGACGGTTGACCTTCGTGTCGACGTGCGCGTCGTGCCATGGCGATAATCTGGAAGGCAAGATCGGTCCGAATCTGACCGACCAACGTTGGATTCATGGTGGAAATCCCGTGCAAATCGTGCAGACGGTGACCACCGGTGTCGCGGCCAAGGGCATGCCTGCGTGGGGGCCGCTCCTCGGCGCGAAGCGGGTCAACGAAGTCGTGGCGTTTGTCTTGAGCCATCACAAAAAAGGGGAGCCGATGGTGATCGACCCCACGGCAACCGCGAGCGGCAAGCCGTAACGCAACGACGGACGGGTGTGAGGTGAAGGCTCGCGGGACGGAGCCTACGGGCCGATAGATTGTAGTACGTATGAAACCAACTCCCAAAGAACCGACGCGCGATACGGTGACGACCATCAACGAGGATGGATCGCGCTATTTCATTCACACGGCAGACGTGCGTGGGTTGTTCACCACGTTGCGGCGGCTGAGTGGATGGGGATTGATTCTCTTTTACGTGGCGTTGCCGTGGATTCCGATTGGTGGCCATCCGGCGTTGTTTCTCGATGTGGCGAACCGGCAGTTTCACATCTTTGGTCTCTCCCTCGTGGCGCAGGACATGTGGCTGGCCTTTTTCCTGATCTCGGGACTGGGCTTCTTTCTCTTTTACCTGACCAGTCTTTTTGGCCGGGTCTGGTGCGGGTGGGCGTGTCCGCAAACCGTTTTTTTGGATCACGTTTTTCGCCGGGTCGAGCGCTTCATCGAAGGCGATGCGTATGCGCAGCGCCAACTGGACCAGGCGGAATGGACTCCGGGCAAGGTCTTCAAGAAGGGACTCAAGCACGCGGTGTATCTGGTGCTGTCGCTCGCCGTGGCGCATATTTTTCTCTCCTACTTCGTCTCGCTGCCGGCGTTGTATCGCGCGATGCATCAGGCGCCATGGGAGAATGCCACCTTGTTCCTGCTCGTCTTCGGAATTGGCGCGGCGCTCTATTTTGACTTCGCGTGGTTTCGCGAGCAATTCTGCATCATCATGTGTCCGTACGGCCGTATCCAGTCCGCCTTGATCGACGATCATTCCATCGTCATCGGCTACGATGAAAAACGGGGCGAGCCGCGCGGCAAGGGAGACGGCGCGGGCGATTGCGTGGATTGTTACCGCTGCGTGCAGGTGTGCCCGACGGGAATCGATATCCGGCAGGGGCTGCAGATGGAATGCATCGGTTGCTCGAATTGCGTGGATGCGTGCGACGAGGTGATGACGCGGTTGAAGCGGCCCAAGGGTTTGGTGCGCTACGATTCGCTGAATGGATTAGCGGGAAAAGCGACGCGCCTGATCCGGCCTCGCACGATTTTGTACACAATCCTGATGCTCGTCGGCGCGTGTGTGATGTTGTGGGCCTTCTCCACGTTCCGCACCATGGGTGTCGGCATCGTGCGATTGCCGGGAGCACCCTATTATTTGAATGAAGGGCAGGTGCGGAATCAATACATGGTGAGGTTGACCAACAAGGCGGCCATGGCGCGCACCTTCAAGATTCATGTGGAGAGTCCCTATCCCGGTCTCGCGCCGGTCGGTTTGCCGGTCTCCATTGAGATTCCCGCTGAGGGCGAGGTGCAGCAGTTGCTCGTGCTGATGATGCCGGAAAAGAATTTCCCCGGAGGCTTTCGCTTCACCGTTGAAGCGGCCACTGACGACGGCAAGGCCACCGCTTCGAAGCAGGCGGATTTCCTCGGACCCGATCCGTTGCCTTGAGACCACGCCATGAACTTCCTGAAACGTCGTCCCTGGATCTGGTTGCTGCTGTTGTTTCTGCTGCCGCTGATTCCGTGGGGGATTTTCATCTACCTCGCGGCGCATCAACCGATGCATCGCGTGGATAAGCCGCATCCTACAGTAAAGCAGACAAATCGAAGTCAGGAGAAATTTTGACGAAATTAACGGAATTTACGAAATGGAAAAACAAACAGATTTATGAATCAGGAAAGCAGGAACCTCTTTCAGAACCTTCACCCAATTTTCTTGGTTTCCTGAGTTCTTGATTCCGTTCGTTTTGCCTTTTTCTCCATTTCGTAAATTCCGTTAATTTCGTCAAAAAAATAGAGTAACCATGACGCCACTTTTTGATTCACCGATCACGGCGTTCGTCGCGGGCGTGGTCACGAGCGTCCATTGCGTCGGGATGTGCGGACCGCTCGCGTGCGCGACGACAGGGCGCGAGCAGGTGGGGCAAACGACGGCGCTTTATCACGCGGGCCGGTTGACCGCGTACATGTTGCTGGGTGGACTTGGGGGAATGTTGGGGGCGTCGATCGCGCCGTTTTTCAACGGGACGCCGATCCGATTGCTGCCGGTGGCGTTCGCGCTCTTCTTTATCATCGTAGCTCTGGGTTGGGACAAACGGGTGCGCATCCCGGCATGGCTGACGCGCTGGAGCGGGCCGATCCTGCAGCGATCCGCGAAGTTGCCCAAACCGGCGGCGTCCTTGTTGCTTGGACTGGGGACGCCCTTTCTGCCCTGCGCCCCGCTTTACCTCGCGCTGGGCGTGGCGCTTTTCGCAGGGTCGTTTCTTAAGGGAGCGATATTGATGGGGGCTTTCGCGCTGGGGACGATCCCCGCTCTCGCGGTGATGCAATTGAACTGGTCGTGGCTTTCGATGCGGATGACGCCCATCTGGCTGCGGCGGATGCAACGCGGGCTGGCCCTTTTGGCGGCGGTGCTTATTCTTTGGCGCAGCGTGGGTGGGGCGACGCTGTTGAGTCCCAGCCATTGCCCGCTATGTCATTAAACGAACCGAGCCCGATTCGCGAGGTGGTCTGTAAACACTGCGGCACGCCGTTCCGTGCGCGGCGGGCGGATGAGGAATTTTGCTGCACGGGTTGCTCCTACGTTTACGAATTGATCCGGGGTCAAAAACTGGAACGTTACTACGATCTGCGCGATGAGACCGTGCCGCCCGTGGGCAACCGCGTTTTTCATCCGGGCCGTTATGCGTGGCTGGAAGAAGCGGCGCGGCAGGCGGAAGCCACCGCCGGGGCGACACTTACGGTGCGGATTCAAGGTTTGAGCTGTGCTGCCTGCGTCTGGCTGGTGGAACAGATTTTTGCCCGGCAACCGGGTGCGCTCAAGGCCGTGGTCAATGTGACCACCGGACTGGTCCGGCTGCGGTGGGAGGCGGGGAAATTCTCCGCGATTCAATTCGCTGAAGATCTGAACCGGTTCGGCTACACGCTGGGCCCGGACGACGGCGTGCGCCGCGAGGAAGGTTCGGCGCTGACGCGCAAGATCGGGCTGTGCGGGGCGTTCGCGATGAATGCGATGTTATTCAGTCTGCCCCATTATCTCGGGTTGCGAACGGATGATTGGCTGAGCGGGATTCTCGACGCGGTGGCGTTGGCGTGCGCGACGTTGAGCATGCTGGTGGGTGCGTCCTATTTTATCCGGCGCGCGTGGATGAGCCTGCGGGCGGGATTGCTCCATATCGATCTGCCGATTGCGCTCGGATTGATCGTCGGCTACAGCGCGACGGTTTTCGCGTGGGCGACGGGACGGCGCGAACTCGCGTACTTCGATTTCGTATCCATTTTTACACTGCTCATGCTCACGGGCCGATGGCTGCAGGAACGCGTTGCCACGTCGAACCGGAACCGGTTGCTCGGCGTTTCGAGTGTGCCGTCGACCGTGGAACTGGTCACGGGCGAGACCACCACACGGTTGGCCTTGACCGATCTGAAGGCGCACCTGCGCCTGCGCATCGCCTCGGGTGGTGTCGTGCCGGTGCGGTCGCGCTTGCTGGACGCATCGGGCGTGTTTGGTCTCGAATGGATTTCCGGCGAGAGCGAGGCGCGGGAGTTTTCCGCCGGAGCGGTGGTGCCGTCCGGTGGATTTAACCTGGCGCGACAAGCGATCGAGGTGGAGACGATGGAGAGTTGGACGGAATCGCTTTTGTGCGGATTGACCGCCGAGACGGACACTTCCGCCAAGGGAAGCGAGGTGATGAACCGCATCATCAGGCTTTATCTCGGCGTGGTGGTCCTGATCGCCGTGGCGGGTGGCGTGGGCTGGTGGCTGGCGGGAGAACACGCGCTGGCGTTGCAAGTTCTCGTTTCCACTCTGGTCGTGTCGTGCCCGTGCGCGATTGGTGTCTCGCTGCCGCTGGCGGATGAAATGGCGACGGCTTTCGCGCGGCGGCTCGGTTGTTTCGTCCGCGAGAGCACTCTGTGGCCGCGACTGCGCCGGGTGCGGGCGGTGGCGTTCGACAAGACCGGAACGCTGACCCTCGATGTTCCCGAGTTGCGCGATCAAGCGATGTTGGAGCGGCTTTCGCCCGAGGATCGCGGTGCGCTCGACTGGATGGTGGCGGCGAGTTTGCATCCGGTGGGGAAATCACTGCGCGAGGCGTTGCTGCTGGCGGCGTTGCCGCAGGTGTCTCCGGCCTCGGAAAGCGAACTGGAGGAAGTGACTGGCACGGGAGTGTGCCTGAAGTCGCGCGGTACGACGTGGCGTTTGGGCCGTCCCGAGTGGACCGGCAGCGAGGAGACTTCCGCCGAGTGCGTGTTCAGTCGTGACGGCGAAACGGTGGCGACCTTTGCCTTTGTCGAGACGTTGCGGCCCGAGGCGCGGGAGCAGGTGGAAAATTTGCGCGAGCAAGGGTACGAACTCTGGCTGCTGAGCGGCGATCGGCGCGGCAAGGTGGAGGCGCTGGCCCGGCAACTCGGATTGCCGGAGAGTCATCTGCTGGCCGAGGCCACTCCGCAGGAAAAAGCGGAGACGTTGCAGCGATTGGCGGCGCAGACCTTGATGATTGGCGACGGAGCGAACGACGCGCTGGCATTCAATCAGGCACTGTGCTGTGGCACCCCGGCGATTGACCGCGGGTTGCTGGAGAATCGCGCCGATTTCTATTTCACTGGGGCGGGATTGCACGGTCTCTCCGGTCTATTGGAATTGGCGCACCGGCACGGTCGGGCGGTGCGGCGGGTGATGGCTTTTACCCTGACCTATAATGTGACCGCCGTCATTCTGGCGCTGAGCGGATGGATTGTGCCCGTCGTGGCAGCGGTGCTAATGCCGGCCAGTTCGGTGGTTTCCCTCGGGATTGTGGCGTGGAGTTATCGCGTTTCTAAAAATTTAAGAAGCACCGCTTATTCTTGATTTTTGCCCGGAATCGCTCCACACTCGGGTTACAGTTTCGAGGGATTAAATGCTCGAATAAACGGAGAGGAGCGGGAGATGAAACTTTTTGAAGTAGAGAAAAAGTATATCGCGTGGAAAGCGGTAGGGGGCAGCATGACTCCGTGCAATTACCGGAACATTGTGAAAGTGATGGGCTTTCCGGTTTATCAGAGCCCGGAGAAGCGGGTCTTGGATTACGTTCCCACCGAACGCAAACGCAAGGGCGTCTGGGTAAAAATTAATTAGTCGTCCCCAGAGATGACTGTGAAACCGCTCTCGCGTGCGGTGTGGCTGCGCCTCCTATTTTACGGAGGCGTTTTTTGTTTTCTGGCACTCCTGTATTGCTTCCGTTGGACTCTCTATGGTGCAGTAATCCGGATGACCGAGGAAAAGAAAGCCGGGCAGAAAACCGTAGCGCAGCGTGTCGAGCAATTTGGCCGCGTTGTCGATCAACGACTGGGGCCGCTCTTTGCCGCGCAAGGCGTCCCTTATCCACCCGAGCGAATCGTTTTCGTCGGCATCAAAAAAGACAAGCAGTTGGAAGTCCATGCGGCGGGCAAGGGGCAGGAGTTGCGCCTGATTCGTTCCTATCCGATTCTCTGCGCCAGCGGCAAGCTGGGGCCGAAGTTGAGGGAGGGCGACCGTCAAGTACCGGAGGGTCTCTACGCGATCCAGTTGCTCAACCCGAACAGCCTCTACCATCTTTCGCTGCGGGTGAATTATCCGAATGATTTCGACCGCGTGCAAGGGGCGAAGGACGGTCGCACGCAGCTCGGAGGCGACATCATGATTCACGGCAAGAACGTGTCCATCGGTTGCCTTGCCATGGGCGATGACGCAGCGGAGGATCTTTTCATTCTCGCCGCGCGAAGCGGCATCAAAAACATTCGCGTGATTCTGACACCCGTCGATTTCCGCAAGGAGACCGTAACCGCCGCGCAACTCGGGCAGCCTGCGTGGGTGCAAGGTCTGTATGCCGACATCGCGCGGGAGTTGATTGGTTTGAAGTAGAGTCGTATTGCCTGCACGGTGGTACTCCCTTAATCTCGCGGCATGCAACAAATGGCGCGTGTGGTGCTGATGGGATGTCTGCTGGCGATTCCTCTTTCTGTTTCGGCGAAGCCCAAGGGTGAGCCGGTGACGGGACAGGCGGCAGGAGCCTTGCCGGGAGACAAGGGACCGGTGGTGTTGGTGCTGGATGCGCCGCATCTCAAGAAGAAACGCTTCGAGGAATTGACGAAGCGGGACGAACCGCTGGTGAAGATGCCGGACGACAAGGTCATGCCGCGTCATTTCCGCGCGAGCGTGGATAATAGCTGGCACAAGGATTTCACCGGACCGCAACCGTCGATTGTCGGCATGGCGGAACTGCAATGTTCCGGCAGCGCGGAGTTTTCGGTGGGGGAATGGTACACGCTGTTCGAGTATCTGCGGTCGCGCGGCGGGGCTAATGTTACGGTGGTGGATTTGCGGCAAGAGGCGCACGGCATCGTGAACAACATGGCGGTGGGTTGGTACACGTTTCAGGACAGCATCAACCGGGGATTGTCGCCGGATGAGGTGATGAGCGCGGAGAGCGACCGGCTGGAGCTGTTGAAGGACACCGGGGTGATCACGATCAGCAAGTTCACGGACAAGGCGTTCAACGACGCGGACGCTTGGCGCACACTCAATCTGCGCGTCCGGGTGGAGACGGTGCAGACGGAGTATGAGTTGGTGACTGGCTCGGACTGCGGCTACTTCCGCATCACGGCTCCGGATTACATGCCGCCGGAGGATGTGGATGTGGATCGTTTCGTCCAATTTGTGCGCGGTTTGGATGCGGGGACGTGGCTGCATTTTCATTGCTGCGCGGGGGAGGGGCGCACGACGACGTTCCTGACGTTGTATGACATGATGCGGAATGCCAAGCAGGTGAGCGCGGCGGATATCATTCGCCGCCAGTATTTGTTGGGCGGAATCGATCTCGCAGCGGTGCCGCTGGATAAACCGGCGATCAAGCAGGAATGGGCGAAGGCGCGGACGGCATTTCTCGGGAAGTTTTATCAGTATTGTCTGGCGAACGGACCGGACTATGCGGTCAACTGGTCAAAGTGGAAGGCGAAGACTCGTCCAGTTGCACCGAAAAATCCGTGACGATGAAGGCCGTGCGATCGTAGCCGAGACGGTCGAGTTCGGAGCGAATGATCCACGTGGCGCGTTCGCCGAGAATGTGGAAGACCATTTCGACGTAGCGGCGCGCGGACTGGTGCCAGAGGAAGCGGCCGACGCCTTCGGCGAGGAGGGCACCATGCAACGTGGCGGTCAATTCGTCGAGGATGTCGGAGGCGGTGGCCTTGGGGAGGGAGACGGTGAGAACCCCGGGTTGAGAGGGGTATTGAGGTTTGCTTTTCATGCTCCGATTGGAACATGAGATGACGCCCCAGCGTTTGCGTTGCGTTTGTTAGATGAGCTAGGTGTGCGACATTTTTGCCTGGAGGTGGCAAAAAGTACGAAGTAGGGGATCACACACCCCGGCGCTCACGCGCCACCCCTCTTGATAGAGGGGATTCCTGCTGGTGAGGCTCAACGTTGCCGAGACTCCCAGTCGGTGAGCATGCGCCCCGCCGAAGCCACCGGCTTCGGCTACAACGGAGATCCAGAGTGGATGTGAACCCAGCGGCGAGCCTCGCGAGCCAGTTATGGGGTCCAGCGTCACGCTGGGCAACGTGACGTTGCCTCCATCACGCTATCGCGACATCTAGATATTCTCTCGGCAACCTATTGGGTCCAGCGTCACGCTGGTCAGCGTCGTTCGCGGCGGCCGGATTTGCGCTTCTGGGATTTTCGTTCCTTGGGGAAGCGGGAGGGCTTGTGCGCGGGACGATTCTCGGTTTTTTCCGGGCTCGGTTCGCCATTAAAGGTCTTTTGCACGCCGCCACGAGGGGCGGGTTGACGACCGCGCAGTACGAGGCGCAGCGGGCAGCCCCGAATGTCGAACGCGTCGCGTAATTGGATTTCGAGGTAGCGCTGGTAGGACGCGGTGAGGAGCTTCGGGTTGTTGACGAAGAGAATTAAGGTTGGGATGACGCGGCGGTCGGTCTTTTCCTGCGGGTCTTGCGTGGCGTAGAAAATCTTAAAGCGTTTGCCGCTGACTTCCGGCGGGGCCTGACGTTGGATGGCTTTGATGAGAACGCGATTGAGCGGGCCGGTGGCGAATTGGTAATGGCGGTTCTTCTCGATCTGCATCACGGTCTTGAGCAGGCCCTCGACGCGCTCGCCGGATTTGGCGCTGACGAAGAGCACGGGCGCGTAGTTCACGAAGAAGAGATCCTGATGGATCGTGTCGTAGTAGGCGCGTTCGCGGGTCTTGCTGGCGTCGCCTTGGTCGCGGGCGATGTCCCACTTGTTGACGACGACGATGCAGGGGCAGTTGGCGTCTTGGATGAGACCGGCGATTTTTTTGTCCTGCATGCTCACACCCGTGACGGCGTCCACGACGAGGACGGCGATGTCGGCGCGGTTGATCGCGTGGGCGCTGCGGCTGCTCATGGCGGCTTCGAGTTCGTCATGAATGCGGCGTTCCTGCCGCATGCCGGCCGTGTCAATGAAGGTGAAGGGGAGATCTTTCCACGTGTAGGAGACGTCGACGGCATCGCGGGTGGTGCCGGGGACGTCGCTGACGATGGCGCGGGATTCGGAGACGATGGCGTTGATGAGGGACGATTTGCCGACGTTGGGGCGGCCCACGATGGCGATGCGAACGGGGCGCAGCGTGGAGGTGGCGTCGGGTTGGTTTTGTTGCAACGGCTCGGGCTTGGGCCAATCCTTGGTCAAGGCTTCGAAGAGTTCACCGATGCCGTGGCCGTGCGCGGCGCTGACGGGGAAGACATTACCGAAACCGAGCGCGGCGAATTCGGATTCGATGTCAGCCATCTTTTCCGGGGCGTCGACTTTGTTGGCGACGACGAGCACGGGGCGGTTGGCTTTGCGCAAGCGCTTGGCCACGTCGCGGTCGAGCGGGGTGAGACCTTGCCGGGCGTCGACGACGAGAAGGATGTCCGATGCCGTGGCGAGGGCGAGTTCCGCCTCGTGCGCGATGGCTTCGCCGAAACCTTCGTTGTCCTCGAGCCCAATACCGCCGGTATCGATGAGGTTGAATTCATGTTCCCCGCGGCGGCAGGTGGTGACGAGCCGGTCGCGGGTGGTGCCGGGACGGTCGAAGACGAGGGAGATTTGTTTGCCAGTCAGGCGGTTGAAGAGGGCGGATTTGCCCACGTTGGGACGGCCCACGATGGCGACGGTGCGGTTCATTTTTTGAAGGGTGAGGTGCGTGCCGGGGCGGCAGGTTGGTTATGATGACTGGCGTTTAAAATTTTGATGCCGGCGCGGACGTAGACCAGCGTGGAGATGAGGGCGGTCGTGCCGCCGAGAAGACAGGCGTTGTAGGTCCAGTCCCATGCGAGGAGCGCGCTGCCGATGGCAATGAAGGTGAAGAAGGTGGAGAGCTTGCCGCTCCAGTGGGGCTTCACTTCGATCTTGCTGGAGAGAAAGGTGAGGACGAGAAAGCCGGTGAGGAGAATGGCGTCGCGGCCAATAATGATGATCGGGAACCAGAGGGGGAAGGGAGGCTTGCCGCCGATGTGGACGATGCTGAGGGTGACGAGGGACGCGAGGAGCAGGAGTTTGTCCGCGATGGGATCGAGGATCGCGCCGAGGGCGGTGCTTTGGTTGCAGTGACGGGCGAGGTAACCATCGATGCCATCCGAGATGGCGGCGATGGCGAAAACGATGAGGGCGGCATAACGCCAGATTTCCTGCTCGGCCTGATTGCTGGCGCTGGCATGGTAATAGACCAGCAGCCCGACAAATACCGGGATGAGCAGGAAGCGTCCGATGGTGATGCGGTTGGCCCAGGTCATAGGGGAAAAAGTTTTCGGTTTGTAGTTTTCAGTTTTCAGTATGAGGTTGCAAGCTTGCTCTGTAAGGTGACGCGCCTGAAGACGGCGCGTTTTACAGTCTTTAACTGAAAACCGAAAACTTCGAACTGAAAACTATTTATACTGATCCAGCGCGCGCTGCATGCGGGCCAGGGTGCGGTCCTTGCCGAGCACTTCGAGCAGGTGGTAGAGGCTCGGGCCGACCGACTTGCCGGAGGTGGCGAGGCGGGCGGGGTGGATGAAGGGGCCGACCTTCTGGCTGGTCAATGCGGCGAGTTCCTTGAAGTTCTGCTCGAGCGTGGCGGAGTCGAACGCGGTCAGCGTGGCGAGACGTTCGCGCAGTTTGGCGAGATTCTCGAGTCCGGCGGGAGTGAAAACCTTCGTCACGGCGGCGGGATCAAAGGCGAAGTCTTCCTTGAAGAAGTAGTCCATCCACTCGGGGAGATCGCCCGCGAGCTTGATCTTTTCCTTCACGATGCCGAGGGCGGCGCGGAAGTAGGCACGGTCGAAATCAGCGGGCAACACGTTGGCGCGCTGGAGCACTTCGATGGCGAGGGGTTCGACTTCTTCGAGCGTGGCTTTGGAGAAGTATTCGCCGTTGAGCCAGTAGAGCTTGTTGATGTCGAAGCGGGCGTTGCTGCGGTTGATCTGCGGGAGGTCGAACTTTTCGATGACTTCCTTGATGTCGATGACTTCGCGGTTGTCCTTGGGTGACCAGCCGAGCAGGCAGAGGTAATTGCGCACGGCGGCCGGGGTGTAGCCCTTGGCCATGTATTCGCCGATGGAGGCACCTTCATCGCGCTTGCTCATCTTGGAACCGTTCGGGTTCAGGATGAGGGGGATGTGGGCGTAGCGGGGCGGTTGTACGCCGAACGCTTCGAAGAGGGCGAGATGCTTGGGGGTGTTGGAAAGGTGATCCTCACCGCGGATGACGTCGGTGATGCCCATTTCGAGGTCATCGACGACGTTAACAAGGTGGAACACGGGGGAGCCGTCCTTGCGTTGGATGACGAGGTCGGGGTCCATGGTGCGGTCGAAATGAATCTGGCCGCAGATCTTGTCGTCGACGGTGATCGGGGTCTTGGGGATCTTGAATTTTACTGCGCCTTCGAACTCGTACGCCTTGCCTTCGGAGAGGAGTTTCTGGACGTAACGGGCGTAGATGTCGCGGCGCTGGCTTTGGAAGTACGGGCCCTTGTCGCCAACGGTCGTGCCGTCGCCCATGGGACCCTCGTTCCAGTCGAGGCCGAGCCATTTGAGTCCGGCGAAGATGATGGCGACCGCTTCGGGGGTATTGCGGGCGGCGTCGGTGTCCTCAATGCGCAGGACGAACGTGCCGCCGGTGTGGCGGGCGTAGAGCCAGTTGAACAAAGCGGTGCGGGCGCCTCCGATGTGGAGGAGGCCAGTGGGCGAGGGGGCAAAGCGAACGCGAACGGAAGACATAAGAGAAGCAGCCTAGCGAGCTTTGGGCGGAAGATCAACCTGTCATTATGGGGTGGCGGAGCGCGAAAAAACGGGATCGTCTCCAAACCGCTCCAAACGTCACCACTTTTTGTAAGTGGTTAATTCTGTATGTTGCAAGCTTTCGGCAGGTGTGTGTAGCGGGAACGCAGGTAATTTCAAATTTCAGATTTGAGATTTCAATGGGACGGAGGCTGGACATGAAACCTTTATAGCAGAAACGGCGTGGAAACGTTTGCGTTAGGTTGGCTACGTTGGCTAGATGCGCGAAATCGTTACGTGAAACCCCCGTTTTTTGACTTTTGGGTTCTCCTCTGGCAGTCTAAACCGAGCTATGACCTTTCCTTTCCGGTTGCTGTTTCTCGTTGCCTTGCTGGCGGCGACGGCCTCCGCTTGGGCAATCGAGCCCATCGTGATCATCAAAAGCCCGGACGAGGGAGAGAGTTATATCTACGGCCGGGTGTCGGATCGCAAGTTGCGGTGGAGTGACAAAGAGAAGAAACTCTACGCGTTGATCACGGTGGACAACTCACTTTATAGTTCCAACACGGACCGGCCGGAGAAGGAAACGGTGCGCTTTTATCTGCCGGGGGTGGAATATGATGCGGCGCAAAAGCTGTTTTATGTCCGGGGCAAGAACAACGAAGTGATTCCGTTCGCGACGACGAAGAAGGAATTGCTTTTCGATTCGATCAAACCGGTGCGCAATGCGGTGGTGCGGGTGGTGCGTACGCGCGGGCGGATCGAGGTGGTGGCGGAGATCTACAAGCCGGAGGAAGTGGTCGCAGAGGAAGCGGAGCAGAAGAGTTCGCAGACGAACGAATGGCAGAAGTTGGATCTCAACAAAGCCATCGGACAGTAATTTTCACGACAATGAACCGAGAGAAAGAAAACATGATTTATACAGCGATTGCGGCAGCGGAAGCAGCCGGCGAACTTTTGCGGCGCAACTTCGGCCAGCAAATCCAGATCAACCAAAACGACGCGCACGACATCAAGATCCAGACCGATGTAGATTCGCAAAACCTGATCTACTCCATCCTCCTCGATAATTTTCCCGAGCACAAAATGCTCGGCGAAGAAGGCGATGCGGGCAATCCGAGCGGCGAGATCGAGTGGATCGTAGACCCGATCGACGGCACGGTGAATTTCGTGATGGGCATTCCGCACTTCTGCGTTTCCATTGCGGCGCGGGATAAAAAAGGCGAGACGTTGCTGGGCGTGATCTACGACCCGATGCGCGATGAAATGTTCACCGCGACACAAGGACGGCCCTGCTTACTCAACGGTCGCAAGCAACAGGTGAGCCCCCGCACCGAGGTGAAGGAGGCGATCATGGCCATCGGTTTCGCCAAATCGCAGGAGTCGATCGACCAATGTTTGAAGCTGTACCAATACTACGGGTCCAAGGCGAAGAAGCTGCGCGCGATGGGTTCTGCGGCGCTGGATCTCGCTTACGTGGCGGCGGGACGGCTGGATGCTTACATCGAGCAAGGCGTGAGCTTGTGGGATATCGCGGCGGGCGATCTGCTGGTGCGTCAGGCCGGGGGCAAAATGGAAGTCACGACCAAGGCGGATGGCAAACTGAAGATCGTCGGCTCGAACGGGAAGATCGATTTCCCGATGGTATAAGAAAAGGCGGTTTGACGAAATTAACGGAATTAACGAGATTTGGGGAAGTCATCTGGATTTCCTTTTCTTTTAATTCTGTAAATTTCGTTAATTTCGTCAAAAAATGTCTTTGTCTCCCCTCACAATCGGCGCTCTGCAACTGGAGACGCCGCTGCTGCTGTCGCCGCTGGCGGGGTATACGAATTTGCCCTTCCGGCTCGTGGTGCGAGAGATTGGGAGCATTGGTTTGTGCACGACCGATCTGGTCAATGCGCGTTCGCTCATCGAGCAGAATCGCAAGGCGCTGAAGTTGATTGAAACCTCCCCGGCGGATCGCCCCATGGCGGTGCAGCTTTTCGGGTCGGTGCCAGATGAGATGGTGGCTGCAGCGCAAATCTGCGAGCAACACGGCGCGGCCAGTGTGGATGTGAACATGGGCTGCCCCGTGCGCAAGGTGTGCCAGGTGGGCGGCGGTTCCGCAATGATGACGGAATGGCAGAAGACCGCCGAGCTCGTCGGGCGCATGGTGCGGGCGGTGAAGATTCCGGTGACGTGCAAGATGCGTCTGGGCTGGGATGATGACAATATCACGGCTCCCGACCTCGCGCGCGCGCTCGAAGAGGTGGGTGTGGCGGCGGTGATGGTGCATGGTCGCACGCGACAGCAGGGGTTCGAGGGACAGGTGAATTTGGCGGGTATTCGCAAAGTCGTTGAAGCCGTGAAGTCGATTCCGGTGATTGGCAATGGTGATGTGACCACGCCGCAAGCCGCGAAGACGATGATCGAAACGACTGGCTGCTCGGGCGTGAGCGTGGGGCGCGGCGCATTCTATAATCCGTGGATTTTTGCGCGCACGTGGCATTACTTGCAGACGGGCGAGTTGTTGCCGGAACCGTCGTTTGATGAGCGGGTGCGGGTGATGCGGCGGCATCTGGACTTGATGATCGAGGTGTTCGGCGAGCCGCTGGGCTGCCGGATGTTTCGCAAGGTGGGACCGTGGTACGCGAAGCGGTTCGGCCCGGCGTCGTATTTCAATCGCAAGGTGGTGCTGATCGCGACCAAATCGGATTTTGAGACGTTGGTGGAAGGTTACCGGACGTGGCGTGCGCAATTCCTGGATGAAAAAGGCGAGTTGCAGCCGCGCTATGCCCCGGCACCGTTATCGTTGAATTTCCGTACAGCCGAGAATGAAGAACCGGCCGTGGCGCAACGCAATGCCATCCCGGTTCCTTCCGGCCCGAACGAACTCTGGTAGCAGGGCTGAGCCCCGCACCCAGTAGCTGATTGGCTACGCAAATCGCTTGCGGTTTCATACTCTGCCCTCCCGCGCGGTAGTCGCGCATCCGTGTGTTGGGGGAGGCAATTGGTTAGAGCATTTTAAAGTATCATGCGCAGAATACCGAAAGCCGATGCCTTGCGGTTTTCTGTAGGGCGGCTCGGTGAGCCGCCGCGGCGCTTCACCGAAGCGCCCTACAGCAGCATGTGCAGCATACTTTAAAATGCTCTAAAGCTCTGCGTAATCGGAGACAACGTCACGCTACCAAAAAAAACCGCCGAGGATTGGCGTCCTCGGCGGTTGTACGAAACAGGAGACTACAGAGTGTTTACTTGAGAACTTTTTGATTGTTCGGAAGCACGCCCAACTGGTTGGTGTAGTTGGCTATATTGAGAATGTTCGTCGTCGTGAAGAAGGTGCCGTCGCCGCCCTTGCGCAGAATGACAAAACCCTTTTTGCCGAAGGGACGCGCGGCAGAGTCAACCGTGGCGCCAGTGAGTTTGTATTCGAAATTCTTGGTGGTCAGGAACACCGCATTGCTATCATCGGTTTCTGAAACCGAGTAGAAGAAGTAGGCGATGTTGGCGGCTTCAATCGCGGAAGGATTGGGGGCGACCTGAACGCCGTTCGCGGTGAATACCTTGATGTCGCCCGGCTTGAAGATATTGTTGGTGACTAGCGCCTGAACGTAGTTCTGTCCGGAGCCGAATTCCGTGAAGGTGGCGTTGGTTTCGCCGGGCCAGCTGATGCCGTAACCGGTGGTCGACGCGTCGAGGGCGGCACTTTGCACGCCAGTATAGATCTGTTTGCAGTTACTCAAGGCTTGCATGAGATTCGCCTTATCCATGGCACCCGCCAAGGCAGGAAGGGTAAGACCGGCCAAAAGCGCAATGATGGAAATAACCACCAACAGTTCGATCAAGGTAAAGGAATCGCGACGACGAATAGATTGCATTTAAATACTCCAGGTTTGATACTACAAATCTCTCCTCAAGTTGCGTAAAAGTCAAGAAGTGTGAGTGAAATTTTCTAATATATATGCTTGAAACTGCCAAATTTGCTTATGATTTGCCGCCGGAATTGATTGCAACCGTTCCAGCCGCGAATCGCGCCGATTCCCGCCTGATGGTGGTGCGTCGGGAAACCGGTGTGATTGAGCATCGGGTCTTCCGGGAATTGCCGTCTCTCTTGTCGCCGGATGATCTGGTGGTGCTCAACGATACGCGGGTGCGGCCCAGCCTGATGCGGACCGTCGATAACTCGGTGGAAATCCTGCTGTTGGAGGAGTCGAGCCCGCAGCATTGGGTGGTGCTGGTCAAGCCCGGCAAGAAGGCCAAACCGGGGATGGTGCTACAGTTCGCCGACGGGGTTGACGCCGAGGTGTTGACGACGCTGCCGGGCGGGGAGCGGGTGTTGCGTTTTTTCAAGCCTCTCGATGTCCAGAAGCTGGGGCAGATGCCGTTGCCGCCGTACATTCTGAAACAACGCGAGAAGCTGGGTGCGGAGTTTCACCCCATCAACGACCGGGAACGCTACCAGACGGTTTTCGCGCAGGAGGAGGGGTCGGTCGCCGCGCCGACGGCGGGATTACATTTCACGCCGGAAATTCTGGGGCAACTGAATCATGCGTTTTTGACGCTGCATGTGGGACTGGGCACATTTCGTCCGGTGAAGACGGCATTGGTGGAGGACCACGAGATGCATGAAGAACGGTTTTCCATTCCCGAGGGATTGGCGGAGCGCGTGGCGCAGTCCAAACGCATCGTGGCGGTGGGGACGACCGTGACGCGCGTGCTCGAGAGCGTGCGGGACTTGTCGAAGCAACGGGGCCGTACGAAGATTTTCATCTATCCGCCGTATGAATTCAAACGGGTCGGGGCCATGGTGACGAATTTCCATTTGCCGCAGTCGACGTTGCTGATGCTGGTCTGCGCGCTCGGCGGGTACGACCTGATGATGCGCGCCTATCACGAAGCGATCAAGGAGCGGTACCGTTTCTACAGCTACGGCGATGCGATGGTGATTTTGTGAGTCGACCGGCGATGAGGCCTTTTTCATCATCTAGATTGTGGCAACGCTAGGGCTCTTGCGAGCAGGCCAACTGATCCTTCGACAAGCTCAGGATGACGTGGAATGAAAGTAATGTCAGAGGGTAAGTTTCTACTCTCACCAGAACTCCTCGCTACTGGTTGAGGTTACCTC
>NEUU01000033.1 GCA_002304345.1 Verrucomicrobia bacterium Tous-C9LFEB | reverse complement strand
TGGGCGAGGCGGAGCAGCCGGCCAATATCCTCAGCGATCTTGGATGGCTGCGACAACGACGCCCCAGCCTCCAAAGGCTGGCAATCCTTCGGACTGGGCTAGGAGGAGGTGATGGCGGTGTTGCGTCGCTCCTCCGGTATTTTTCAAATACCATCGTCGCTAGCGCCTTGCCATCACCTCCTCCTAGCTCCAGCCCCACTCCAAAAAGATCGTGGATAGGTTCTAAAACCATCCCACGCCGATCTGTCATCATCCGACAGATTACTTGAAATCGGCGTAATCAGCGAAATTCCCTCTCAGAGCCTCCTCGAAAAGATCGTGAACAGGCTCTAATAAGAGGGGTGGCGCACAGCGCCGGGGGGGTGTGAAAAGAAGGCGACTATCCAAATCGAAAAGGCTCTCTAAGAACCTATCCACGATCTTTTCGGGGTGGCGCTGGGATGAGAGAGGGGAGAAGGCAAGGCGCTAGCGACGATGGTATTAAGTAATACTTGAGGAGCGCCGCAACGCAGCCAGTTCCCCTCTCTCGACCCAGTCCGAAGGATTGCCGTTCTTTTGCCTCCGGCAGTGCGTTGTCGCAACAGGCCAAGATCGCTGCGGATATTGGCCTGCTGCTCCGCCGCTCTTCGGAGGCAAAATCTCCGGCAACGCCACGCCGAAAAGATCGTGGATAGGTTCTAATTCCCGCTTCAGCGCGAGCTGGGTCCAGGGCTCAGTCCATAGGGTGCGGCGTCACGCTGCGCAAAATTCTTGCCTGCCTTCCCAATCGGCGGCAGCTTGAATCCTCACCCTTACACCCCTTTTTTCAACATGAGCCTTTATACTTTCAAGCCCGTCTATCAGGAACGCATCTGGGGCGGCCGCAACCTCGAAACCCTCTACAAGCGCGCCATCCCTGCCGGTAAAATCGGCGAAAGCTGGGAACTCGTCGACCGGCCCGAAGCCAACAGCGAACTCCTCGAAGCCGACGGCAAAAACACGACCCTGCACGACCTCTGGATCAACAAACGCAAGCAGGTCTTCGGCACCGACGCGCCCGACACCCCCCGCTTCCCGGTCCTCCTCAAGCTCCTCGACGCGCAAGACAAACTCAGCGTTCAAGTGCACCCCCCCGCCGCCAAGGCCGCCGAACTCAAGGGCGAACCCAAGACCGAACTCTGGTACTTCCTCCACACCGAGAAGGACGCGAACATCTACGTCGGTCTGAAAAAAGGCGTCACCCGCGCCGACTTTGAAAAAGCCATCGGCACCCCGAAGCTCGCGGACCTGCTCCACACTCTGCCCACCTCGCCCAGCCAGGTCATGTTCCTCCCCTCCGGCCGACTCCACGCCATCGGCGCGGGCAACGTCATTTTCGAGATCCAGCAAAACTCCGACACCACCTATCGCGTGGACGACTGGAGCCGCGTCGACGACAAGGGCAAGGCCCGCGACCTCCACATTCCGGAATCCCTCGCCTCGATCAACTTCAACGATCCCGAGCCCACCTTTGGCCAGCCCCATGGCGAACGCGTCATCGAGTGCCCCTACTTCTCCATCTACCGCACCTTCCTCTTCCCCGGCGAATACCGCACGTGGAACCCGAACGGCAAGAGCTTCCAGTACCACTTCCTCGCGCAGGGCGAAGTGACCCTCGATAAACACACCTTCACCGCCGGTCAAGGCTGGCTCGTCTCCGCCGACACGCCGCAATACGACATCACCCCCGGCAAAGAAGGCGCGGAACTCGTCACCGTCCAGCTGGGCATCGCGTAGACACACCTCCACGCTTCTGCATTGTAGGGCGGTTCTGTGAACCTCCAATTGGCAGCAAAGCTGCCACCTGCAATCCGAATTCAAGCTCCCCCGCTCGTGGCACCTGCGGTGTCAGGGCGGATCTCAAGTTGATTGTCGCATCCTAAACCCTCCGATCCTTCGACAAGCTCAGGATGACGGGTTGGGGAAGTAACCTCCGATCGTAACGCAGAGTTCTGGTGAGAGTAGAAGTCTACCCTCAGACATTACTTTCATTCCACGTCATCCTGAGCTTGTCGAGCAACGTGACGTTGCATCCAATACAGCTAACACCAGATGCGTAATATTGGGTCCAGCGTCACGCTGGTCATCCTGAGCTTGTCGAAGGATCAGCTAGCTAGCTCCAAGAGTCATAGCGTTGCTATAATCTAGAGGAAAAGGCTCTGACCGGCGGTTCACAGAACCGCCCTACAGTTCGGAGCCAGACGCCCGGGATGACGGAGTGTGAACGCGAATTTCTTAAAGCGATTGGCGAAGTAATCAGTTACTGGGTCCAGCGTCACGCTGAGCACGCTGGAATTTGGAAATTGGCAATGGCCTCTTGCTGGGGCATGCTTGTCCTTTCACCCCATGGCCGCCATCTGGACAGTTCTGAGTGCCGTCTTGCCGATCTTCGCGATCATCGGCGCGGGCATCTTCATGCGCCGCACCGGCAAACTCACCGCCGAAGCCGACCAAAGCCTCATGCGGCTCACCGTCAATCTCCTCTACCCCTGCCTCATCCTCAGCTCGCTCCTCAACAACCGCGTCGTCAACGAACCCAGCAATCTCTTCTGGGCTCCGCTTCTCGGTGTTGCCACCACCGCAGCCGGATTCGGCCTCGCCCTCGTCATCGGACAGTTCATGAAACTGCCGCCCACCTCCCGGCAAACCTTCAGCTTCGTCGTCGGCATCTACAACTACGGCTACATCCCCGTCCCGCTCGTCATTCTCCTCTTTGACCGCGCCACGCTCGGCGTCCTCTGGCTCTTCACCCTCGGCGTCGAAACGACCTTCTGGACCCTCGGCTTCATGGTCCTGCGCGGCAGCTCGTGGCGCGACGGCCTCAAGCAACTCCTCAGCCCGCCCATCATCGCCATCGTCGTCGGCGTCCTCTTCAACCTCGCCCACGCCGACGATTACCTCCCCAAATTTCTCACCAACACCGTCGGCCTCATCGGCAACTGCGCCATCCCCATTGCCCTCGTCACCATCGGTGCCACCATCCACGACTACTGGGGCGACTTCCACCCGCGCGAAGACTGGCAGACCACCGTCAGCGGCATATCCCTGCGCCTGCTCGCCCTCCCGTTGCTCTTCATCCTCGCCGCCTGCTGGCTGCCCTGCTCCATCGAACTCAAACGCATCCTCGTCGTCCAGGCCGCCATGCCCTGCGGCCTCTTCCCCATCCTCATCACCAAACAGGAACAGGGCGACGTCGGCCTCGCCCTGCGCGTCGTGCTGTGGACCACTGCCCTCGGCATCATCACCATTCCGCTCTGGCTGAAATTCGGCATGATCGCGGTCGGCGTTTAGATGCCTTTTTTGCGTGGCGACATTAGTGGCAGGTACTGGAGGTTGTTTCCATCGGATTGCTTTCCACAAGTCCGGGCTCAGCGAGCCCGGCCACAACGCGACCACGGCAGTCCGCTCTTCACCGCAACTCCGGGTGTAGGTGCCCTCGCTGGGGCAGATGCCTTGCTGTAGCGGCTCACCGAATCTCCCTACAGTTCGGATCCATTGTTCATGGGCTGCCTACTTTAAAGTATCGCGCGCATGTTTCCAAATCGCTCCAGGACTGGGAATGGCACGTCCCTTGTAGGGCGGGGCACTGCGTGCCGCCGCGGCGCGATGCAATGGCGCCCTACAAAGCAGACATGCCTCTGTGTCCAATACCTTATAATGCTCTAAAATTCACGCGGGAGGGTGCGCGATTCCTCGGCCTTGCGTTTGAGCGCGCGCTTGAACCGGTAGTGATCCCATTTGCTATAGGCGTAGCTCAGCAGGGAAAGAATCACCAACACGCCGAATAAACCCCCGATCCATTTCGCGCCGGAAAGGATGCGCTCGCGGCTGGCGATCTCGGGATTTTCCGGCCAGAGTTCCTTCGCCTTGGCAAAGGCGGCCTGCGCGGCGCTGAAGCGGAGGTGGATCAGATCGTGTTCGGCTTGGGAAACGGAACGGCTGGAGTCTTCGCGTCGGTTGACGATCTTTTCTTTGAGGGCGGCGTGCCATTTTTGGAGCGACACGGGCGCATTGTTAAAAGTGATGCTGGAGGCCCGTTCGAAATCGTTTTCGTCGTAGGCGGTCATCGCGTCCTTGGCCAGATTGAGTCCGGGTTTGAGCGCTTCGGTTTTCTTTCTGATCTCCTCGAATCGCGGCGGCCGGGTGGGCGTGGCGGCGATCATTTTTTCCAGTAACGTGAGGGCCTGACTTGCCTCGCGAATGCGTCCGGCCAGTAGTTCCGCGTCGATTTGCGCGAGTTGCTTCGTTTCCAGGTCGAGGAAGATCGGGGTGGTGAGTTCGTTGCCGGGCCAGACTTTATCGACTTCGATCAAGACGGGGAGGGCCGCGGCGGGTTTGAGTTCGGCAATGTGCTGCAATTGCTCGAGGGCCTTTTCCTCAAGGAGGACTTTCTCGAACGGCCATTTCTTGCTCCACTCGGCGAGCGCTTTCTTTGCGGGTTCGTCGGTGATGGAAGTTTGAATCGCCTGAATGGCGTTGTGGGCGGCGCGATGCAGTTTCGGGTGCGCCGCCGTCTTCGCGTATTTTTCCACTTCGGCAAGGCAGGACTGCAATTGGTTCAGATCCTTCGCCTTCAAGGCTTGCTCCAGACGGGTCTGCATGTCTTCCACGGTAAATTGTACGCGATGCGCGGCCGCTTCGGTGGCGTTATACCAACGTTCGCCCCGGCGCACTTCTCCGGCGGTGACGCGAGCCGCTTCGGCTTCGAATGCCGCCACGCGCTCTTTCATTTCCGGAGCGAGTTTGTGCGTGGCGTATTTCTCCAGCCAGGGCTTGAGCTCGCCGTCGATCTTTTGCTTGTACCATGCGACCGGTTCGGAATTCACCGGTAATGGCAGGCGGTAGGCGGGATCATCGCGGGCGGGATCGGGTCGCTTGGCCCGCTCGGCACGAATCGCGGTCACGCGTTCCCAGAGATCGGTATTTTCGGCCACGATGGTGGTCGTACTGACACCATTACTGATTTCCAGTTTGTCATCCAAGACTGCCACCAGCGTGACGACAGTCAGATCCGGGACGGACATGGAACCGGCTTCCTTGCCGTTGAGAATAATTTTGAAGGGCGTGGCTTGCTTGAGCAGGACCTGTTTCGGCCAGTCTTCAGGATGGCCCTTGAGATAGGATAGGGTCGATTCTTGCGGATCGGCCGCCCAGGCAAATCCGACACAGCATATGACCAACCACAATCCCCTCCACGTCATGAGGCCAGCTATAGCGAATGACCGGGGGAATTCGAGGATTTAATCACTAACGATTTGTCGGCGTCGCTTCCGGCGCGGGAATCGGGCGATAGCCGGGGCGCACAAAGGTACATTTGTCGAGAATGCGCTCGGGCGGATAGATCAGGGAGTCGCCCACCGAAGCGGGCGCGAGCAGCTTGTAAGCGGCCAGTTGGGTGACGCCGAGATAGTTTTCCTCCGCGAGACGGGCCACGATTTCCGGCGTGAAAAATTCCGTGAGCAAAACGGCCGATTTTTCCGGCGCAGGACTGTTGGCGGGGATGACGGCGCAGTTCATGTAGATGATGGAGCCTTCTCCCGGCAGGACAAAACGCCAGCCCGGTTGAGCGGCCAACTTCTTTTTCAAATGGGCAATCGAGTCCACTTGAATCGGGCTGTTGCCGTCTCCCGCAGCGGCTGAAGAACCCACCGAACTGTTGCGCAGACCGGCCTTGGCGAGGAGGCTGGATTCCAGCGCGGCATCGTCCGGCAGATGGGCGACCTTGTAGTTCGCTTCACTGAAGAGCTGATTCCACTGGCTGAGCGGCGCTTTCACATCCGCCGCGCGAACCGCGATGCCCGCGAGGCTGAAGGCGTAGGGCAGGCTGTACTTGTTGTCGCGGTCGTAGAAGTGGTGGAGATATTTCGGGGCCGGTTGCCGGATCGTCGGAAGGGCAGGCAAGGGGGCCAGCCGTTGCTCGCTGACGAGGTGGGGAATGAGACGGTAGGAGACGAGTGCGAGCGCGTAGCCGGGAGCCGGAGCGGCGAGTTTTTTCGCGGCTTCTTCCAAGCCGGAGTAAGTCTCGATCTGCACCTCGATACCCATTTTCGTCGCGAGGTCTTGCCGCAAGCCATCGCTGATTTGTCCCTCCGGCGCGAGCACGCGCAGGCTGGTGACTTTCGCCGGCGCAATCGTGGGCGGCGGCAAAACGATGGCCGGAGCCGCGTTGGTGGCGGCGCTGGTATCCGGGGCCGTAATCAAGGCGGGCGGCGCATTGGTTTGCGCGGCGGCCGGGCCCAGAAGCGGAGTGGGCGGTAGTTCCACCGGGGATGTCGTGAGGGAGGCCGTCGCCGTGGGTACGGCGGGTGCCAAATTGAGCGCGGCGGTAGCGGTGGAAATGGATTCCGTCGCAGGAGGGGTGGCTGGCGGTGGTGTCGCCTTGGGTGCCGGGGCGGTGGGATGGCAGGCGGCGAGCAGGGCCAGCGCCCAAACAGCTAAAAGGGGAAAAATTCTTTTCACGAATGCGATGGATTGAAGTGGGTACTTGAGCCTATTTGCGTTTGGGAAACAATCTTGTTTTTGTATTGGGATCTGGCGCGGGAATCGGTGACCTGAAAAGTAAATGAGTGCGCCGCACTCACCTTCCGATATTTAAGGAGGCTAATTATGCAGTGTTGACGAGCACTAGCCCCTGTCTTTAGCCTGAGTCACTCATGAAATACGGGGGGGCGGGTTTATTATTGAGTGGATGTCTGACGCTGGCTTTGGGGCCCGTAGCGCAGGCGGAAAATCTTACGACTGTCGGGGGCGTCACCTATACCGACATCACCATCTCGAAAGTCGAACCGGACGGGATTCGCATCCTGCATAGCGGCGGCGCGGCGCGCATCCCCGCCAGTCAGCTTTCGGCGCATTTCAAGCAGCAGCACTCCCTCACCAATTTTGTCGCCACGCTCACGCCCCCTGTGGAAGCGCCCCAGACGATTGTCACGCTCGATGGTAAAACGTACGCCAAATCGATCATCAAGCGAATCGAGCCGGACCGCCTGTTCATCATCTATGAGGAAGGGGCCACGGTGCTCGAATTCACCAATCTGTCGGCCGACATGCAGAAGAAGTACGGCTACGATCCGGTGAAAGCCCAGGAGATGGCGTTGAAACGGGAGGCGGAGGAAAAGGCCCGCGTGGAGAAATTGTTGAGCGCGAAGAATACGGCCGCCGCGCCCCATCCCGGAACTCCCCCGCCCGTTGCCATTCATCCCATCGCGATCGCCGCGGCCCCCGCTCCCGCTCCGAATCCCGAGCCCAAGGCCGCTGCTCCAAGTGAAACCGGCAAGAGCATTTCGCTGGTCGATCTGGTCCAGTTGGCGGAATCAATCGACCTCGCCCGCGAAGAGGAGCGGAGTCGTCTCGGCGGCACGGTGAACTGGCGTCCGCCGGATGATTATTACGATTACTGGTACTGGTACTACGCCAATAAGCGCGGAGAAAATGCCGCCCGCCAAGCCAAACAGGCTGTGGCGAGTGGAAACCGTTCCACTTGGTCCACCGCCGTCGCCCAAGCGCGGGAGATGCTCAAACAACCCGCCGATATTCCGCCGATCAAAAGCTGGCTCGAGAAGTTCATCAAGACGTCGGAGCTGGCAGGCACCCGTAACCGGGATGATTACCATCGCCGTTGCAAGGAACTGCTCGACGATCTGGACTTTCTGCTGAAAGCCGACGCGAAACCGTAGCCGTAGGGAAGGTCAGCGGGAATTGCGCCGCTGCTTGCGCACGGCGAGGAGGATCAGGCCCGCGCCCATCGTCATCAAGGCGTATGTCGTGGGCTCGGGGACTGCCGAGACCTGGCTGCTAATGACCGACGCATAGGCTGCCACTTGCGCGTAACAGTTATAATCTCCATCTACGCTTTGTCCGGACTCCTCCACCCCAATTGCAATACCCGATAGATACCACTTGCCGCCCACATATTCAAAAAGCGCCCCACCCGAATCCCCAAGTGTCAGGGCCGCTTCATTAGAGCCAGCACTTGTGTCAAAATAAGTCATGAGGCATGTGGTACCCGAGGCGATTGTGAGGGCTTCTACTGTATTGGTACCCCAACGTTGATCGTAATTACTACCCCATAGATAGCCGCCAGTTGTTGCCCCATTATTTCCAACACCAAAACCAATAATAAGCCCAGTCTTACCGACATCATTTCCACTAGTCGTATCTAATAGAATGCTCGTCGCCGCTGCCGTTCCAGAAACTCGAAAGATCTTTAAATCAGCCGTGCCGATCTGCAAAGGAGTGTAACTGTAATCAATCGCATAATCGGTACCAGCAAGCTCTACCGTAGTAGACAGTCCGACGTGATTGGCTGTGATGAAGTAGCCATTACCCAAATAAACAGCGGATGCCGAATAGTTCCCGCTACTGTCGAGCACACTTGCCACAGAGTTCCATAAGGAAGATATGTCACTGGAAGTATAGCTTGCTGCAGTGGTGTTCGTATTGTCATCCCCACTATTGAGAATCACAGCTTCTGAATGGATCGCTACCAAAAGAAAAAAAGCACCCGAAATGCACATGCACTTACGAAAAAAAGAGGAAAATCTGCTAGAAAAAGATTTCATGTCCATTACGACAGACGCAGCGGTTGCCAAAAAGTTTCGGTCTTTTTCAAATTCGCCCTTCCGCCCTTGAATTCGTAATGAAGTCGTGCGAATCATACCCGGAGACTTTACGTACTCTGTATTTACAAGAATCCCAGTTTGGATACAATCTCCAAAAATAACAGTCTGACTTATGACATCTATTAAGCTTTTTAATTACTGGGGGCAGTTCGTGCTTTGGTTGGCCTTGGTGGCGGTCATGACCGGCTGTGCCTCCTCGCCCAATAAAGACGGGCTGACCGCGCTGGATGCGACCGAGCGGCAATCGGCCAATTACGGGACGACGGACAAGAACCGGGAACGCGATTCCGATACGAGCAAAGTCGATCTGTTGAAGTACAAGACGAGCTTTTAGGTTTGTGACGCGGTTTCCGACGGCACAACGTCGGCCTTGGCCTCGGCGGGGATGCTCGCGGGCAGTGGCTCGCTTAGTTTAGCAAGATCCCCATGAAGGCGGTCAAACGCGCCTTCCATCCGGGCCAGCAAACTCTCGAGATCCGAAGGGGACGATCCCATGCCCGCTTCCACGGCTGTGACCAAGCCGCGCACCTCCATCATCCATTCATCGTCGGAGCGCAAGCCGAGATTGCACAGGGTGGAGCGAAGCGCGGAGCAGCGCATTTTCACCGCAGCCTCCTCTTTCACGGCAGTGGCTTCGCGCAATTGCGCGTACTGGGTGCGCAGTTGCGCCGCGGCGTCCTGCAGCAGTTCGAGGGCCGTGGTGGAGTCGACGCCGAGATTGCAGCAAATCAATTCCAGGCTGGTGATGGCTTTGCCGTCCCATTCACGGCCCGAGGCGCGGATCAAGGTCTGCTTGAGCAGTTCCTTATCAATCGGTTTGACGAGAAAATGGCGCACCCCAAGGATGGTGAACTGTTGGACGGCCTTGCGATCCAGCGAAGCGCTACAAACGATCAGCGGCAGCTTGCGAATGGATTCGTCCGCATGTCGGCGGATTCGCCCGGCCAAGTCCAAGCCGTTCAAGTCCGGAATCATGTAATCCAGGATGGCGGCGACGTAGCGCTGCTGTTCGATCTTCTCAATAGCCATCGAGGCCGAAGTGGCGTTGACCACCTCGTAGCCGGCATTCTTCAAGAGAATCGAGTAGAGCCGCTGCGCCACGACGTCGTCATCAATACATAAGACGTGATTCATCGTGTGTTCCTACTATCCCGTAGGGTGTATCGCCCTTTTTCGTGCGGGATTTAGCTAAAAAATTAGGCATCGAAATCCGCGCCGGGCCGGGTAAGGTATTTCCCATGAAAATCGGATTTATCGGCTCGGGCAAAATGGCTCTCGCCCTCGCGCAGGGCATCGTGCGCCAAAACGTGGCCACGCCCAGCGACTTGCTTATCACCTCCCCCAATGACGGCTCCCAGGACGTCTTCCTCTCGAAATTCCCGCCCAATACTGTGCATTGGACCTCGGATAATGCCGAGGTGGCCCGTGCTGCCGACTTGATCCTCATTGCGGTGAAACCGCAGGTGATCAACGACGTGCTGCCGCAATTGCGCGCGGCGAGTGCAAATAAACTCGTGGTGTCCATCGCCGCCGGAATCTCGCTCACGAAACTCGAAAGCGCCCTCGATAAGCGCGCCCGTGTCGTCCGTTGCATGCCGAACACGCCGGTGCTCGTCGGCGCGGGAGCGTGCGCCTATGCGCTGGGTCGCAACGCCACGCCGCAAGACGATGCGTTGGTGATGAAACTCCTGAGCGCGGGCGGCTTCGCCAGTCGCGTGGAGGAAAAGCAAATCAACGCGGTGACGGCGACGAGCGGGAGCGGTCCGGCCTACGTGTTTTATTTCATCGAAGCAATGATCACGGCGGGAATCAAACAAGGGCTCTCGAAAGAACTGGCCCGGGAACTGGCGATTCAAACCACCATCGGTTCCGCCCTGATGGTGCGGGAAACCAAGCTCGAACCTTCTGCTCTCGCGGATGCCGTGAAAAGCCCCAAGGGCACCACGATCGCCGCTTGCGAAATTCTGGAAACGGAGCAGTGGCGCGAAATCCTGGTGAAGGCCATCGCCGCCGCGAAAAAACGCGCCGACGAATTAGGCGCGGCTTAAGGCTTAAGCTTGGGGCAACGTGACGTTGCATCCAATAAAGAGGAAGTAAGCGGGTCCAGCGTCACGCTGGCTTTGAGCAGGGGTCTGGGGGCAATGCCCCCGTCTGATCCTTGCTGGCGACGACGACGGCGATGACGAGATCGCCGGTGACGTTGAGCACGGTCCGGCACATATCGAGGAACCGGTCGATGCCCAGAATGATCGCAATCGATTCGCCGGGCACACCCACCGTCACAAGCACGCCGACCACGAGCGGAAGCGATCCGCCCGGTACGCCCGCCGTGCCAATGCCCGCCAGGATGCAGAGCAAGGCCACGACGATTTGCTGGCCAAGCGAGAGATCCACGCCGAAAACTTGCGCGAGAAAAAGCACCGTCACGCCTTCATAGAGCGCGGTCCCGTTTTGATTCGCCGTCGCGCCGACGGTGAGCACGAAGCGGGAGAGTTGCGGCGGCAGCTTCAGTTTTTGTTCCGCCACTTCGAGCGAGACCGGCAGGGTGGCGTTGCTGGAGGAGGTGCCAAACGCGGTGTAGATGACCTCCTGAATCTCGCGATAGAACGCGATGGGCGATTTCCCTCCCAGCGTGCGCAGGACGACCGGGTACGTGACCAGTCCGTGAATCAGGTAACCAAGCATCACGGTGGCGACGTAAGCGCCAAGCGTTGTCACGATCTCAAATCCGAGCCGCGCGGTGACATTGAACGCGAGACAGGCCACGCAGACCGGGGCGAGCTTCATGGCGAAATCAATGATCTTCAAACTGATCGTGAAGACCGAATCGAACAAGGCCGTGAGGGCCCGCGTCTTTTCCTCCGGGCACGAAATAATCGCCAGCCCCACCAGCACGCTGAACACCATGACCGCGAGCAAGGCTTTGCCATCGTCCTGCGCGGTAAAAATCTTTGCGGCTTCCGCGATGGGATTCGTGGGGATCAGGCCCAGCAGAAATCCGGTCGCGGAGACTGACTGCCCGCCTTGCGTTACCTTTTCCTGCGCCGCGCTGCCGTATTGTTTCTCCAACGCTGCGCTTTTTTCCGCGCTCAGGTAATGACCGGGCTGAATCACGTTCACCAGCACCAACCCGATCACCACACTGGCCCCGGCCAGGAGTAGCGTCATGCCGAGACACTTCACTCCCACGCGGCCCAGTTGCCGCAAATCGCCCATACCTGCCACGCCCAAGGCAATGGCGGAGATGACCAGCGGCACGATCACCATGAAGATCAGCCGCAGAAAAATCTGGCCGACCGGTGCCGTGACGTTCGTAATGAACGCATCGAGGCGCGTTCCGGTTCCCAAAGCCTGCACCAGCAGACCGCACGACGCGCCGATGAGCAAACCGACCAGAATTTGCGTGGCGAGGCTCCACTGCCAGAATCGCCAGTTGAACGTGCGCATGCTCCCGATTAGCCGATTACGGGCCGACTCCGCAAGGAAATAGCCTTCCTGATAGTTTACTTCGGTAAAACAGGATTCACCCTTTCGGCACTTGGCAGTCATCATTTTGACGAAATCGCGGTTCACCTTGGCCTCCTAAAAAAGGAGTTCCATGTTTTCACGTTATCTACTACTCGGCTTTCTGGTCAGCACCACTCTCAGCGTCACGGGCTGGTCCGCGCGCGCGGCGGAAATCACCATCAAGGGCTCGGACACGATGGTCATCCTGAATCAGAAATGGGCGCAGGAATATATGAAGAAGCACCCGGATGTGAATATCCAGGTCACGGGCGGCGGTTCGGGCACCGGAATCGCCGCGCTGCGCAATAACACGACGGACATCGCCGCCGCGTCGCGTCTGATCAAGCCGAAGGAAATCCAGGACTTCCTCGTAAACTCCGGGATCAAGCCGATCCAGTACAAAACCTGCCTCGACGGCGTGGCGGTCTTTGTCAATTCCTCCAATCCGCTGACGGAAATCTCTCTCCCCACGCTCGGCAAAATCTTTCGCGGCGAAATCACCAACTGGAAGCAAGTCGGCGGTTCCGACCAGCCCATTGTCCTCTACAGCCGCGAGTCGAATTCCGGCACGTACGCGTTCTTCAAGGAAGAGGTGTTGCAGGAAAAGGATTTCTCGCCCCGCGCGCAAACGCTCGCCGGTACGGCGGCGCTGATCGATGCGATCAGTAAAGACACCAAGGGCATCGGCTATGGCGGCATCGGGTATTCCCACGGGGTGAAGGCGCTGAAATTGCGCCGCACGGAGAGCGACGTGGCGACCGCGCCGTCGCAGGAAAATGTGGAAGGCGGTATCTACCCGCTCTCCCGCTCGCTGAATTTCTATCTGAACCCGCGCTCGACCGATCCGGAAATCGAAAAGTTCGTGAAGTGGGTGCGCAGCGCGGAAGGTCAGAAGATCGTCGCGAGCGTTGGTTACTATCCGCTGCCCGGCATACTGCCAAAACCGGTGGCGAAAGCAGCGCCCGCACCTGAAAGCAAACCCGCGCCAGTGGCGGAAGAGAAACCGGCTGTCACGGTCGCTCCCGCTCCGACGGCTACGGGTGAAATGGCCGCTTACGCCGCACCGACTGCCCCCGCTCCGGTCGCGCCCCAACCTGTCGCCGAAGTGAAAGTGGAAGCGCCCGCTCCTGTGGCGGCCCCGACGGCAACCGCGAGCGTCACGCCAGCCACGACTTCCACCACCGAGGCGCTCAACGCCCTGACCGGACCGGTCGATCCGAATGCGAAGCAACCGGTCATTTCGACGAGTCTGCTGAATCAATTCCGCACGATGATCGCGGATCGCGAAAAGAGCGTGATGTTCCGCGAAGAAGCCGTGGCCAAGCGCGAGGAAAGCATCGCCCGCCGCGAACTCACCGTGGCTGAGCGGGAAGCCTCGCTCGCCGCTCGCGAGGAGAAGCTCGCCCAAGTGACGCAGGCGAACGGAATCGTCAATAAATAGGAATGGGTATTTCCACTGAAGGACGCAGCCGAAGCGTCTTTCAGCGGACCTCCCGTCCAGCCTTCCCTTCTCATGCCTACCATCTTGCAAGATCCGATCGATTCCGCCTCGGGCGCAACGCCGCCTGTCGTGGACGTGTCGCGCCAGCTTGAGCTCGAGCTGCGCACGACGCTCTATGAGAAGGGCGGCTCGTGGCGCGAGACGCTTGTCGAAAAAGGGATCTTCGTGGTCTCACTTACCGCCATCTTCGCCATCCTGCTGATCTTTATTTTTGTCGCACGCGAGTGCCTGCCCCTGATCCTCGGTCAGGTGGATACGGCACGCTCTGCGGAGTTGATCGCGCCGGAAAAAGCGGTCGATCTGTCGAGCGAACAACTGGCCGTTTACCTCAGCCAGCCGGTGGAGAAGATCCGTCCGCTGAGCCCGGATGTCCTGAAGGATCTTGTTGCCTCCCGCAACGAGGAACTCGCCGCGCACCCGAATCCCGATTCCAAACTGAACACCGTCTCGTGGCCGATGCTGTTATTGCCTTACCGCTGGCAGGAGTACACGAAAGCGGAGTTCATCTGGCAGCCAACGTCGCTGGTGGAAAAATACAATCTCGTGCCGCTCTTTTTTGGCAGCGTGAAGATCGCCGTGCTGTCGCTGCTCATGGCCGTACCGCTCTCGCTCATGGCGGCCATCTACGTCTCGCAACTGGCCTCTGGCCCAGTGCGCGAAGTGGTGAAGCCGGTGATCGAACTCCTCGCGGGCGTCCCTTCCGTCGTGCTCGGCTTTCTCGCACTCATTGCCCTGGCGAGTTTATTCCAATGGCTGTTCGGCTATGAAGTGCGATTAAACACCTTCGTCGCGAGCGTCGCGCTCGCGCTGGCCCTGATCCCGGTCATCTTCACCATCGCCGAGGACGCCCTTTCCGCCGTGCCGCAAACGCACAAGGACGCTGCCCGCGCGATGGGAGCGACCGAATGGCATGCGACGATTCGCGTGATGGTGCCCGCGGCGTTCCCCGGCATCTTTGCTGCAGTGATCCTCGGCTTTGGCCGCGCGATTGGCGAGACGATGGTGGTGCTCATGGCCAGCGGTAACGCATCGATTCTCAGCCCGTCCATCTTCCAATCATGCCGCACGGCCACGGCGGCGATTGCGGCGGAACTCGCCGATGCGCCGGTCGACAGTCCGCATTATCGCGTGCTGTTCCTGATCGGCTTCATCCTCTTCGTGATCACGTTCGTCGGCAATGTGTTTGCCGACGTCATTCTGCAGCGGCTGCGCGCGCGGCTTGAGGGTCAACGCGGATCTCATGACGCTGAACCGCACGCATCGTCCGAGCCCAACCCGCAGGAGGCCCTCTCATGAATTCGATTCCCCAAAGCGATGTGTCAGGTCAACCGCTCGATCTGACGAGCGCTCCGACATTGAGCCAAACGACGCTCTTCACCGCGCTGTTTCGCAGCGTAGCGTTCTTTCTCGTCGGCGTCGTGGCCCTGCTGGTGGCGTACATTTTCTCTCAAGGTTTTCACGGACTCAACCCCGCCTTCCTCTTCGGCAGCGCGACGAGTCAGGATAGCAGCGGCATGTTCGACGTGCACAACGCGGGCGTGTTCGAAATGGTTTTCGGCACGATCCTGCTCGTGTTCCTGATGACGGTGCTGGTGATGCCGGTTGGGGTGATCAGCGGTATTTACCTCAACGAATTTTCCGACCCGAACGCGTGGACCACGCGCATCATCCGCAGCGCGGTGAATAATCTCGCGGGGGTGCCGTCGATCATCTTCGGTCTGTTCGGTCTCGGCTTCTTCGTCTACTTCATCGGTGGCTCCATCGATGATTACGTGCTGCACACGGCCAGTCCGGTCTTCGGCAAACCGGCCGTGATCTGGGCGGCGCTCACACTGGCGGTGCTCACCATGCCGGTCGTGGTCGTCAGCACGGAGCAGGCGCTTCGCAGCGTGCCGCTCCCCTTGCGCGACGCCGCGCTCGGTCTCGGTGCGACCAAGCTGCAAACGCTGCGCCAGATCGTCCTGCCGCAAGCCGCCCCCGGCATCATCACCGGCGGCATCCTCGCCGTCAGCCGCGGCGCGGGCGAAGTGGCCCCGATCATGTTCACCGGCGCGGCCTACTACCTCGCCCACCTGCCGCAAAGCATCACCGACCAGTTCATGGAACTTGGCTATCACATCTACATTCTCGCCACGCAATCGCCCAACGTGGACCGCACGCGGCCCCTGCTCTTTGCCACGGTCGTAGTGCTGCTGTTGCTCACCTTTCTGCTCAACCTGATCGCCATTTTGGTTCGCGCCTGGACCCGTCACCGCATGCGTTCCTACCGCGCTTAACCCCTGAAGAAAGACACACCCATGACCAACGCTCTCCCCACCATCGCCCATCCTCCCCGCGTCCGTATCGCATCCCCCCCGGGCATCGCCCCGGCAGTGAACGTCTCCGCACCGATCAGCCATCAGGTGGAATCGCTCGAAGCCGAGCCCGCCGCTGAACCGGTTGCCGTGCCGCCGATCATCCAAGTGCAGGACCTGAGCCTGCTCTATGGCAACGTAGCCGCCGTACAGCACGTCACGCTCGATATTCCGCGCTACCGCGTCACCGCCCTCATCGGACCGTCCGGATGCGGCAAATCGACCTTCCTGCGCTGCCTGAATCGCATGAACGATTTCATCCCGAACGCCCGCACCTCGGGCCGCGTGCTGTTTCAGAATCAGGACATCTACGCGCGCGAAATCAACCCGATCCGCCTGCGCCGTTACATCGGCATGGTGTTCCAACGCTCGAATCCGTTCCCGCAAAGCATCTATGACAACGTCGCGTTCGGACTGCGCCTGCACAAGATGGGTCGCGCGGAAACGATTCACGACCAGGTCGAGCTCGCGCTGCGCAAGGTCGGCCTCTGGGACGAGGTGAAGGATCGGCTGAATCAAAACGCCGTGACCCTCTCGGGCGGCCAGCAGCAACGCCTCTGCATCGCGCGGGCCATCGCGATCAAGCCGCAGGTCTTGCTCATGGACGAACCCGCCTCGGCGCTCGATCCGATCGCAACGGCGAAGATCGAGGAGCTGATTCTTCAGCTCAAGGAGGATTACACCATCGTGATCGTCACGCACAACCTGCAGCAGGCGGGCCGGTGCTCGGATTACACGGCGTTCTTTTACATGGGCCAACTCATCGAATTCGACGCGACGGAAAATATCTTCGGCCAGCCCGCCGCGGAAGCCACGGAGGCGTACATCAACGGCCGATTCGGTTGACCAGCGTGACGCTGGACCCCTTAGCTGGCGCGCCAGCGCGCCGCTTTTGCAGCACAATTTTCCCAACCCAAACCTGACATGATCAAACCCCTGAAAAAACACCAACGCACCCACCGTAGTGTCGCCCTCTATCGCTGGCAAATCACCATGCGACTGGCTTCGGAGATCGATGCCTTGAAGAAAAAACGTCGCCGGATGCGTCCCACCACGGACGACTCCCGACCCAAAATCTCCTTCGACAACTAAAGTTCCATGGCCCCCACGACCACCACTTTTACCGTCCGCGACCTGATCAACTCCAACGCCTGTTTGGAGGGGAGCATGCTCGTGCGCGATCTGGTGGCGTGGTTCAAGGAACATCCGTTCAGCGAATTTGCCGCCGTGTTCGACCCCAACGGCATCGCCGGACTCGTGGGCCGGGAGAATCTCAACGCCCGCATCGCCTCCAACAAATACGGCTTCTCCGTCCTCGCGGACAAGCCGATCCTCAAGGTGATGACGGAAAGCCCGCTCATGGTCGACGCGGCCACGTCCGTTCCGGAACTCGTCACGCACCTGCTCAACGAGCGGCAGCACAGCAACCAGTTTTACGACGATATCATCGTCCATGACCAGGGAGCCTTCCTCGGTCTCGCCTCGGTGAAGCGCCTCATCGTCCGCCAGATGGAGACCATTCTCGAGCAGAACCGTTCGTTGCAAAAACAACAGGCTGCGCTCGCGCAAAAGAATCAGGAGTTGTTCGAAGCCCACATGAGCCTCGACAAGAGCCAGTCGCAGTTCAAATCGTTCTTCGAAAATTGCTCGATTCCCATCGTGGTCTTCGACGACATGCACCGTTTCCTCAAGGCCAACGCGCGCTTCATCAAGATCAGCGGCCACGCCACCGAGGCATTGAGCGAACAGAACACGAACACCGAAACGCTCTTCGCCGGGGGCATCGTGACGATGCTGGAGGACTTCAAGAAGATGCGCGCCGAATTCGCCGACCGCCGCTTCACCTACTTCCTGAACCTCATCAAGAACGACGGCCAAAATGTGGGCTGCGAGGTCTCGTGCGAAGTGGATCACGCGACTAAACAAATCATCATCTCCATCCTGCGCCTCACCGACGCGCTGCAAAAGATGGATGCCTCCCAGCGCAATTTCAGCGGGGATCTCGGCGAGTTCTCGGTGATCGACCTCGCGCAAATGCTCGTGCAGAGCCGCAAGACGGGAGAGCTCACCCTGGTGCAGCAGGATGGCCGTAGCGGCGTGATCTACCTCGACAAGGGTCTGATCGTCCACGCGCTCGCCAACGGCCAGAGCGGGCGTCCCGCGCTGCGGGAGCTGCTGGCGATCGAGAAGGGCAACTTCCTCTTCAGCTACGAGATTGCCGCAACGGAAACCAGCATCCCCGGCTCCGATCCGATGGGCTTGCTCATGGATGCGGTCAGCGAACTCGACGAGTCCACGGCGGATGAGGATGACGTGCTGGAAATCGTCTGAGACACGTAATGTCGTCAGACGGGCTCTCAGAACGAGAGCGTAGTGCGGTCGATGCCGCTAAAAAGAAAAACACCCTGTCCCGGTTGTCATCACGACAGCGAGACAGGGTGTTAATGAATCGAATCAGAACTAGCTGACGTGATTGCTGACAATCTTCGTCAATTCGAACATCGAGACTTGCTTCTTCGGCTTGAAGAGGGGCTTCAAGTTGTCATCAGCATTGATGTTGCGCTTGTTCTTCTTGTCCTGGAGATCATTCTTTTTGATGTAGGTCCAGATTTTCTTCGTCAGTTCAGTCCGAGGCAGCGGCTTGGAACCGACAATCACGGCGAGCAATTCGTCGGGTTGCACCGGTTTCAGAAACGCTGCATTCGGCTTACGGGCGGATTTCTTTTTAGTTGCCATGAAGTTGGTGCTAGCCGTTCGTTTCCCTCTGGTAAATCTTTTTTTTAGAGAATTTGAGAGGGAAACCCCTCTGAAATGTCGGCGGCTGCAGCATTGACGCCCTCTCATTCCCCCTCTAAATTGAGATTATGAAGGCGAATCCATCGCTTCTTCTCGCTCTAGTGACGACGCCTTTTTTGGTGTTTTCCCTCGGAGCGCAGGACAATTCTGTCCCGGCCGAGGCCGTTTCTCGCCTCGAAGCGTCGAAGACTTTCGGTGTCACTCCCGCCTCCTCCAATCCGGCTCCGGCCTCCGGACCTTCGGCCGTTGTGACCGGAAAAAAAGAAGCGGATATTTCCCGCGTGCTCGATATCAACCCGCTACAAAATCCCCTTTTCGATGCCCCTCCCCCCGAAGTCCTGCAGCCACAGACGCCGACGGAGCCAGCGCGTCCCGTGCGCCGGATCGATGCCAACGTGAAAAACAAGGACGCTGACTGGCTCCTCAAGGGCATGGAGCAACAACAGAAGCTGATGGAGGAACGGGAGAAGGCCGAGAACGATCCGTCCAATAAGGAATTCACCGACGACCCGCTGAAGCCCAAAAAGCCGACGGAGACCGCCGGGAAAAAGAAGGACGACAAGAACGACCGCACGACCAGCGCCACGTTTTCCTCCCCGTTTAATTCCGGTTTAGGCGTCTATTCGCGCTATACCCTCAGCGGCATGGACGCCATGAAGCAGCCTACCGCGCCCATCGACCCGCTCAGCATCGACAGCATGAGTCATAATGCGTCGCTCAAACCTTCGTTCGTCCCAGAAGATCCTCTGACTGCCGCGAGCGATGCGGCCAAGATCCGCTCACCGATCATCGATCCGCTCGCCTCGGTCAAACTCGAACGGGCTCCGAGCCAGACTTCCCGCCTCTCCGTGGACGATTGGCTGGCCAACGTGAAAGAGCGCGAACGCGCCGCGCTCCTGCCGCAGCAGGCGCCGAACGTGCAGGATTTCTACGATAAGAATCAGGTGCGGGCCAAGGCTCCCGAGCCCAAGATCACGCCGCCCCCGGTCGTCGATACCCGGCCCAAGGCGAGCACGATGAAAAACTCCATCCCCCCGAATCGCGCGATCAAGGACCCGAACGAATTTTAGCCCCTGCACTCTTCCAGGCCCCAGTGACGGGCCGTTTCTATGCCTTCCCCATCCAAGGACCTTCACCGCTCGACTCTGGAAGATCAGACCGAGTTCATCAGCCGCCTCAAAGCCGATGGCACGTTTCTCTACGTCAATGAGGTCTTCTGCCGATATTTTGGCCGCAAATCCGAGGAACTGATCGGTCACTCGTGGCAGCCCTGCGCCCATCCGGAGGATGTGGCGCGCGTTCTGCAGGAACTGTCTGCCCTTTCCCCCGAGAATCCGGTCGTCGTGATTGAAAATCGCATCGTGCTTGAGGATGGACACATCCGCTGGGCCCAGTTTACCAACCGCGGTTTTTTCGGACCCGACGGCAAGCTCGTCGAAGTGCAATCGGTGGGTCGTGACATCACCGATCGCAAGCAGGCGGAAGAAGCCTTGCGGGCGAGCGAGGAGCGGTTCCGTGCGATCTTCGATGCCACCTTCCAGTTCATCGGCTTGCTGAATCCCGAGGGCGTCGTGCTGGAGGTCAACCAGGCCGCGCTCGAATTTTGCGGAGTGCCGCGCGAAGAACTGGTGGGCAAACCGCTCTGGGAAAATCCGGCGCGACGACACAGCGCCGCCAGTCAGCAGAAATTACAAAATTACATAGCCCGTGCGCGGCGCGGCGAATTCATTCGCTTCAACGATGAGGTACATAATCATCGCGGCCAGATGGTCTCGCTCGATATTTCCATCAAACCGCAATGCGACGCGCAAGGGGCCGTGGCCTACCTGCTCTTCGAAAGTCGCGACATCACGGCACCGCGCTTGCAGCACGAAGAGCGGCTCAACACGGCCAAGCTGGAAGCATTGGGGGTTCTGGCCGGTGGCATCGCGCATGACCTGAATAACATCATGATGTGCATCAGCCTCAATCTGGAGCTGATCCGCCTGCAATCCAGCCGTGGAGCGGTGGACGAGGAGCGCATCACCGACGCCCTGCGCAATGTGATGAGGGCCAGCGATCTTTCCAAGCGCTTGCTCACTTTTGCCAAGGGCGGCGATCCCGTGCTGGCCCGGCTGGATTTGGAGGAAGTGGTTCGCTCTGCACTCGCGCTTTCCCTGACAGGGTCCAACCTCAAACCCACGCTCAATTTTTCCCCCAACTTGCCCCCCGTGCTGGGCGATCAGGGACAGTTGACGCAGGTCATCGATCATCTGGTGATCAATGCCCGCGATGCCACGCCCAAGGGCGGCGCGCTGTATGTGACGCTTTCCTCCGCGCAGGTTCTGCCCGGTGACGGGCTCCTCCCTCCCGGTTCGTATCTCAAGCTCGAAGTCCGGGACGAAGGCTGTGGCATTTCCCGTGAGAACATGGGCCGCATCTTTGATCCTTACTTCACCACAAAACCGTCGGGATCGGGCATCGGACTGGCCACGTGCTTTTCCACGGTGCGACGCCATGGCGGGTCTATCACAGTGGCCTCGGAACCAAGCAAAGGGGCCACCTTTACCATCCTGCTTCCCGCCGCAGCGGAAGGCAATGCGACGACGCTCGCCGAGAAAGTGTCCTCCCCCTCCTCCCGAGCCAGTACGGGCAAGGGACGCATCCTGATTATCGAAGACGACGTCAGCCTGCGTCACGCGCTCTCGGAAATGCTCGGGTTGAGCGGATTCCACGTCACGCTGGCCGACAAGGGCGAAACCGGTTTCACGCAGTACCGCAAGGCACTGCGTGCCGGGAAGCGCTTCGATGTGGTGCTCATCGACGCCACCATTTCCGGTGGCCGGGGCGGGGTGGACGCGCTCGAACTCTTGCGCCGCGCGGACCCGAAGGTCTGCGCGGTGATCATGAGTGGTTATAGTCAATCCGGCGTGATGGCTGAATGGCAGGAACTCGGTTTTCGCAGCGCGCTGCCCAAACCGTTCACCTGCGAAAAAGTGGTCTCCATTTTGAACCGGTTGATGGCGAAGAAATAAGCTCGTTCCGTTGCGTTCGACTCTGCCCGTTTTTAGCACAATTTAGACGGGGTCAGGACAATTTCGACACTTGCAAAGGGGAACAAACGCCAAAGAAAGCCGCTGCGCTTATCCTCTTTGAAATCAGCAGGTTATTAAACACCTTGTTTGTAATCTTTACTTATATATCAGTAAGTGCATCATAAATAATACTTATGAGCACGGTTGTTGAATCCACCTCGATTTCCTATGCCTTTTGTGTCCGCTTAACCTACGCCAACCACATCGGCGCTTTTGTTCGCATCGCTCAAAAAATTAGCGACGCGGGCGGCGATCTCGATGCGGTTGTCATCGTCACGTCGAATCGTCACACGATCACGCGCGATGTCGGCATCCGTGCGCGCAATGAAGCGCACGAGCTTGAAATTGTGAAAGCGCTCCAGCAAATCGAGGGTGTGGAAATCGGTGACGTGCATGATCGCGTGGTGGATCTGCATCGCGGCGGCAAGATTTCAATTCAAAATAAAATTCCGCTCGATTCGCGCGATGCGCTTTCGCTCGCGTATACACCCGGCGTGGCGCGCGTGTGCGAGATGGTGCATGCGAATCCGGCGCGCGCTTATGATCTGACGATCAAAGGTAACTCCGTCGCCGTTGTCAGCGATGGCACCGCGGTGCTCGGCCTCGGCGACATCGGTCCCGAAGCGGCGATGCCCGTGATGGAAGGCAAGGCGATGCTCTTCAAGGAAATGGCCGACATCGACGCCTACCCGATTTGTCTGAATACGAAGGACCCGCAGCAGATCATCGAGACGGTGGCGAATCTCGCCCCCGGTTTCGGCGGCATCAACCTCGAGGACATCTCGGCTCCGCGCTGTTTCGAAATCGAGGAAGCGCTCAAGGCCCGCCTCGATATTCCCGTTTTCCATGATGACCAACACGGCACGGCCGTGGTCACGCTCGCGGCGCTTTATAATGCCGTGAAATTGCGCGGCGGTTCGATTGCCGCCCTGCGCATCGTGATGGCCGGCGCGGGTGCCGCAGGCGTCGCGATCTGCAAGATTCTGCAATCCGCCGGAGCGACCGATATCACGCTGTGCGACCGCAAGGGTGCGATCCACAAGGGCCGCACCGACCTGAACGACAGCAAGGTCTGGCTCGCCAAGAATACGAATCCGCACCAGCGCGCCGGTTCGCTGAAGGAAGTCATGAAAGGCGCCGACGTTTTCATCGGCGTCTCCGGCCCCGGCCTGATCCACGCCGAGGATATTGACAACATGGCGGCCCGCCCGCTCGTGTTCGCGATGGCCAATCCGAATCCGGAAATCATGCCGGAGGAAGTCGTGGGCAAGGTGTTCGTCATGGCCACGGGCCGCAGCGATTACCCGAACCAGATCAATAACGTGCTCGCCTTCCCCGGTATCTTCCGTGGGGCGCTCAACCGTCGCGCGAAGCAAATCACCGAGGAAATGAAAGTCGCCGCCGCGAAGGCCATCGCCTCGTGCGTGTCCGACAGCGAACTGAACACCGAGTTCATCGTGCCGAGCGTGTTCAACCGCGAGGTGGTCAAGCGCGTGACCGCGGCGGTCGAAGCCTGCGTAAAGCCCTGACCAGCGTGACGCTCGATCCATTAGCTGGCGCGCAAAACGCGCTGCTTTGGGCAAAACAGCTTCTTCGTATGTAGCCGGGCTCGTTGAGCCCGGATCGGGTGAAAAGCCACAGCCCTTGCTTGTCTATTCCAAGCGAAGTCTCTAGTGTCCCCGGATGATCCCACGTTATTCGCGCCAGGAAATGGCCGCCCTTTGGACCGACGAAGCCAAACTCAATCATTGGCTTGAAATTGAAATTCTCGCCTGCGAAGGCATGGCCCTCTGCGGCATCATCCCCAAGAAAGATGCCAGGATTATCCGCCAGCGCGCCAAGTTCCGCATCGCCAACGTCAATGAAAACGAAAAGCGCACGCAGCACGACGTGCTCGCCTTCCTCGAAGAAGTCGCCGTCCACGTCGGACCCTCGGGCCGCTTCATTCACCGCGGGTTGACCTCCTCCGATCTGCTCGACACCACGCTCGCACTGCAATTGCGCGCCAGTGCGGATCTCCTTCTCGCCGATCTCAAGGCGTTGCTCAAGGTCATCGGCAAAAAAGCCAAGCAGTATCAATTCGTCCCCATGATTGGCCGCTCGCACGGCATTCACGCCGAGCCGATCAGCTACGGCCTGAAACTCGCCCTCATGTACGATGAATTCCGCCGCGCCGTCACGCGCCTCGAACAATCGCGCGAGGAAATCAACGTCGGTAAATTGTCCGGTGCCGTCGGCACGAACGCGCACCTCGATCCGCGCATCGAACAATACGTGTGCAAGCACCTCGGCCTCGGCGTCGATCCGCTCTCCACGCAGGTCGTGCAGCGCGACCGCCACGCGCAGTTCATGGCCACCCTCGCCATCATCGGTTCCAGCATCGACCGTTGGGCCACGGAATTCCGCCACCTCCAACGCACCGAAGTGTTGGAAGTCGAAGAATTCTTTGCCAAAGGTCAAAAGGGCAGCAGCGCCATGCCGCACAAGCGCAACCCGATCACGGGCGAAAAGCTCAGCGGTCTCGCTCGCATCCTGCGTGGCAATTCCGTCGCCGCGATGGAAAACATCGCCCTCTGGCACGAACGCGACATCTCGCACTCGTCCGTCGAGCGCATCATCTTCCCCGATAGCACCATCCTCCTCGACTACATGCTCGTGCTCACCGCCAAGCTCGTCGAAAACCAGATCGTCTATCCCGAGAACATGCAGCGCAATATGGACCTGTCGAAGGGTCTCTACTATTCGCAAAGCGTGCTCCTCGCCCTCACCGATGCGGGCATGGCTCGCCGCGATGCGTACGAAGCCGTGCAGTCGTGCGCGATGGCCTGTTGGCGTGGCGACAAGCAGCTCGGCGAATATCTGAAGGAATCCGAAGCGATCGCCAAGTTTCTCACGAAAAAACAGATCACCGAACTCTGCTCGACCAAGCGCCACTTCCAGCACATCAAGCGCAAGTTCAAGCAAGTGGGGCTGTAAGCGCCGGAGAATTTCTCCGCGCATGTCTTCTGTAGGGCGGGACCCTTAACCCGAAGGGTTAATAGCCAGTAGCCGGGGATTGAGCGTAAGCGACACCCCCGGTAAGGCCCAGTTACACCCAAGAGCCGACCCCGGCAAGGGGTCGGGGCCAGCGCGCTTTTGCGAAAATCATTACGCTTCAAAATTGGCTGCGACCCCTTCAGGGTCGGGGATTCTCCGATCTCGGTACCGGGGGTGTCGCTACGCTCAACCCCCGGCTAATCGCTGCAAACCTTTCAGGTTTGAAAAGACATTCCAAAGCGGATTCGATTGGGTGTCATTCGAAGTGGTGTTTATTCAATAGAACGCTTCCCAAATTGGATTGGCGAATGTTGAAAACAAAATCCAAAGCAGGGTCAACGCTATCGCAACGTAACTGCCATAGCGCTCACCCGTTGGTGACGGTCTTCGAATAAAAATGGATGAGGACGATGCCGCCCATGATCAGGGCGATGCCGATGATGGCGGGGGCATCGAGACGTTCCCCGTAGAAAATCGCGGCGAGGATGCAGACGAGGATGATGCTCAATCCCGCCCAGATCGCGTTCGCGATGCCGACATTCATCACACGCAAGGTGAGCGACAGGAAGTAGAACGTGACGAGGTAGCCCACGATGCTGCCTGCACTCGGCAGCCAGCGGGTGAAGCCGTCACTCTTTTTCAGAAGCGTGGTCGCCGCCGCTTCCGCGAGAATCGCAATGAGGAGATAGAGATAGGCTCTGGTCATCGGGAGTCGCGATTGGTGATGTCGTCTTTCGTGCCGAACTTCTTATCTGGTCCGGCGGAAATAATGAGCGGTCCTTTGTCGTCGTAGGTAATGAGGTAAGGCGTTTTCCATGGATCGCAGATTTCGCCTTTGGAATTATTGTCTTTCTTGTTGAAGCTCATGAACTGGATGCGGCGGGGGTTCTCGCCGTCGACGTCGTTAGCATCCAAGAGCTGGTGGAGCTTCGCATTATCCGTGATGGGCGGATAGTGGCCGTATTCTTCTTTGAACAAAGTGCTAGCGATTGAGATTTGCGTGGTCATGGTATGGGTCAAGGCCTTTTTTGCCGCAGTGAGTGTACGGTTTCCACTCAATGGAAAGAGAAGCGCGTCGAGTATTACGAGAAGCAGAAATACCAATAGAATTCGCGTTGGCCACCACAGCCAGGATCGTTTCGGTTTCGGTGGTGTGTCCTGCCCCTGCATCGGATTTGGTTCCGCGCCCATGATGGAATGATGTTCGGCGGGGGGCGGGATGGTGTCAAGACTCACCCCTCGTCCCTACGAAACACTTCTCTTACTAGGGGATTATTAACCAGTAATTGTATTGCGGTCTTCTGTAGGGCGTTTCGGTGAAACGCCATGGCGACTCACCGAGTCGCCCTACAGTCGGAGGACCTTGATGAAACCAATACTTGTTAGCAATTCCCTTACTAGAGGGGTGTCGAAGACGACAAGACACAGAGTCTACGAGTGGCTGACGGTCTTGGAGAGCATGTTGATGATCACGACACCGGTGATGATGAAACCGAGGCCGACGATGGCGGCGAGGTCGAGCTTTTCGCCGTAGATAAAGAAGGCGAGCAGGGAGATGAAGATGATGCCGAGGCCGCACCAGATGCCATAGGCGACGCCGACATTGAGGGTGCGCAGCGAAAGCGAGAGGAAGTAGAAGGTGATGATGTAGCCGACCGTGCTGGCGGTGCTGGGCCAGAGGCGGGTGAAGCCGTCGCTCTTTTTGAGGAAGGTGGTGGCGATCACTTCCGCGACGATGGCGATGAGGAGATAGAGGTAGGCTTTGGTCATCGGCGTTTGGTGATATCGTCGGGGGTGTCGAAAAGTTTGTCGGCGCCAGCGGAGGTGACAGTCACGCCCTGATCGTCGAAGTTGACGCGGTACGGCGTTTTCCACGGGTCGAGGACGACGCCGTTCGGGTCGATGTATTTCGGTCCGATGTCGGCGAAGCGGGTGCCCTGCTGATTTTCCGGGCTGGGTTGGTTGCTGTGGAGAATGGCGTAGAGCGGGGCGTTCTCAGCCGTGCCGGGGAAATGGCCGTATTGTTTTTTGTAGGCGTCGCAACCGGCGGCGAGTTGATCAGCATTGAGCGCGGCAACGATGCGCCATTTCTTTTGGGAGTCGGTATCCACGCTCGGCGAGGAAAGGTAGCCGCAAAGTCCGAGGATGAGAAAGAGGAGACCAAGGATGCCCAGGATGGCGAGCATCTTGACGAACTTCAGTTTCTGGAGGATCAACCACCACGATGTGAGCATGCGGGAATCATGTTCGGCGCGGGGACGAGTGGTGTCAAGGCAGGGCAGGTACACCCAAATTTAGCTTACACTTAAAGACACCCCCCCCCGGCGCTCACGCGCCACCCCTCTTGATAGAGCAACTGTCTTGGTGGATTATTTTTCAGGTCTGAGGGAGAGGAGGGATTTTCACGAGAGAGTTGAG
>NEUU01000032.1 GCA_002304345.1 Verrucomicrobia bacterium Tous-C9LFEB | reverse complement strand
TCCTCTCCCTCAGACCTGAAAAATAATCCACCAAGACAGTTGCTCTATCAAGAGGGAAAGGGAACGTGCGGTAGCACCGCGGAACGCCGGGGTGTGTGGGTTCCCTCGCGATCGCGAGCGACTCAGTTTCCCAAAAATCCCGTGAGCGGACTCGTCGCGCTGGCTGCTTTCGAGGGACCCGCGATGCCGATCTCGTAGGCGGCGCGACCCGCTTCCACCGCCATCTTGAAACAATGCGCCATGCCGACCGGATTCGAGGCAATCGCGATGGCCGTATTGATCAACACACCATCCGCGCCCATTTCCAGCGCCGCCGCTGCATGCGAAGGCGTACCGAGACCCGCATCCACGATCACCGGCACCGTGGCTTGTTCGATGATGATCTCAATCTGCGCGCGCGTTTCCAGACCGCGATTCGTCCCGATGGGGGCACCGAGCGGCATCACCGTCGCCGTGCCGATGTCCTGCAGACGCTTCGCCAGCACCGGGTCCGCATTGATGTACGGCAGCACGGTGAAACCCTCTTTCACGAGAATCTCCGCCGCCTTGAACGTCTCAATCGGGTCGGGCAACAAATAGCGCGGGTCGGGATGGATTTCCAACTTCACCCACATCGGCAAACCCGCGGCGGCGGCGAGTCGCGCCAGTCGCACCGCTTCCTCCGCATTCATCGCGCCGCTCGTGTTCGGTAGCAACAGATACTTCTTCGGGTCGACGAACTTCAGGATATCCGCGTACGGATCGTCCTTGCCGCTGAGATCGGCACGGCGCAGGGCCACGGTCACAATCTCCGTGCCGGTCGCGACCAGCGCGTCTGCCATCGTGGCGTTCGAGGAGAACTTGCCGGTGCCGACGAGCAGGCGCGAGGTGAACGTGCGGTCGCCGATTTTCCAGGTGGAGGGAGTGGGAAGGCTCATAGGTACTTCAGGCTGCGCGGTGGCGCGGCAAGCGCGCCCCGCTACGTTAGACAAATTCCAATTCACCGATGTCGGGCACGAGTCCCGCCGCGTGGGCTTGACGCAGGAATTCCCGCACGCCCGCGCGGCCGCGATCGCCGTAGTCGAGGGTGAGTTCGTTCACGTACATGCCGACAAATTGATCGGCCCGCTTGAAATCCAGTCCGCGGCCCAGCGGCAACGCGTGCTCCACCGCATCGGCCCGGTGTTCGAGCCCGTAGCGAATGCTCTCGGTCAGAATGCCCGAGACGGTTTTGATCACCTCCGGCCCGAGCGATTTCTTGATCACGTTGCCGCCGAGAGGCAGAGGCAGTCCCTTCGTGTGTTCGAACCACCAATGACCGAGGTCCTCGCTCAACACGAAGCCGTGATCGGCGTAGGTGAGCTGGCCTTCGTGAATGATCAGGCCCACTTCGGCCTCCTCATTGTCGAGTGCATCGAAAATCTTGTCGAACGGCACCACAACAAAATCGAGATCGTCCGCGGGCATTTCGAGATACATCTGCAGGGCCAGGAACGCACTCGTCATCGTGCCGGGAACGGCGATGCGGCGCTTGGACAATTCCTCGCGGCTGTGGATTTCGTTGCCGACGAGCATCGGGCCGTAATTATCCCCCATGCTCGCGCCGCTATGCAGCAAGGCATAATCCTTGAGCAGGTGTGCGTAGGCGTGGATGGAGACGGCCGTGATGTCGAGTTCGCAGCGGAACGCGCGCTCGTTGAGCGTCTGGATGTCCTGCAGGATGTGCTCGAACGTGAAGCCCTGGGTCGGGATTTTGTTCTTCGCCAGAGCGTAAAACATGAAAGCGTCGTCCGGGTCGGGAGAGTGGCCAAGAGTCAGGTGCATCCATTTATTAAAGCATAGTGACGCGAAATGTCTTGTTCTTTCATGGCTTGCCGAGCGTAAAGAGAAGTGGTCTCATGCCCGGCATGAAATGCGGACTCTTGGCCTGCGTGGCAATGATGGCGTTGGTGGGAATTTCGACCGCTCCGGCGGAGGACGCTTACTCGCGCAGCGACGTGCTCGCGGCGCTCGCCGTCAGCGGGGCCCAATTGCCCGACGCGAAGGTCTCACCCCTGCCGCCGCAAGTCGCCGCCCCGGCGGAAAAGAACCCCTACCTGCTCGCCTTGCAGAAAATGGCCGTCGCGCAGGGCGACCCGGAATTGATCGCCGCCTTGCTGCGGTATCAACTCGCTTATCTCTTGCCCGATAACGATCTTCCCGCGCGCGTCATGGGCGTGGTCTTCTACGAACAGCCCGACACTTTCGTGCGGGTCTATAACGAATTTCCCGCCGCCGCGCGTGTGATCCTCGGCCCATACCTCAAGTTTGGTTTCGAGAAAACCGTCGAAGGCCGCAACGCCTCATCGCCCCAGGTGAAAGCCGCCCGCAAGAAATTCGACGCCCTGCAAGGCTCGCTCATGAATGCCCGCTCGCGGGACGATGTGCGCTGACCAACGGATGGCCGGATCGGATAGGGACTTTCGGAAACATTGACTGCCAGTAGCTGGCTGTAGGGCGGTTCGGTGAACCGCCGATTGGCAGCGAAGCTGCCACTTGCACGAGAATAAACTCTCTCCCCTCTTGGCACCTGCGGTGCCAGCCGACGGTTCACCGAACCGCCCTACAGAAACCCCTCGCAGTTGATAGTTCTCCAGATGGGATTGACTCCAGATCTTCGGCGGGCGACAGCTCCCATGCCGTGGCTCTCGGCAACGAGGATTCCCGAGGGCGACGGCATTCCTACTTAATGCCTAGACCCTTTTAGGTTTAGATAGTCGCATTCTTTTCACACACCCCGGCGCTACGCGCCACCCCTCTTGATAGAGGGGATTTCGGCAACTGGGAGTCTCGATAGCATGAATCCCCTCTATCAAGAGGGGTGCCCCGGAGGGGCGGGGTGTGTCAATCTTCACTGGAGTTCTCGCGATCGCTGACTCCACATTGCTCCTGATTTCTTGCGGCTATCTCAATCGAATCTGCTCTAGAACCTCGTACTTTTGCCGCCCCAGCCGCAAAAATATCGCACACCTAGCCAACGTAGCCAACCTAACGCAAACCGTTTTCCGTTATCTGTGCTTAAATCGGGGACATGCGCGGGCTCTCCTCTGAAATCTCAAATCTGAAATGGGAAATCTCGCCGCGTGCATTCACTTTGCATCCGGCTTTCCACCGCATGGCACGGTATCAAGAGGTTAGGAAAACTGGAGACGTCTGGAGCGGTTGGGAGCGCGATCCCAAAAAAAAACGCCACGCCGACCGGTCAACCCCGCCGCAGCAGGCGATTGATCCACCGTTTCCACCACGGATCATCCTTGGACGCCTTGTACAGCTCGTAACGCGCCTCGATGGTTTCCACATACTTGCGGGTCGAGGGATAATCCATGTGCGACATGAACGCCTCGCGACTCAAGGGATTTTCCGGATCGATCCAGCGCAGCACATTGCTGCGGCCCGCGTTGTACTCGGCCAACGCGAAGGCCAGCGGGTCGTCGCGGTCCGCGTAGCGGCGCAAGGCGCGCGTGAGGTACCACGTTCCGGCCTTGATGTTCGTATAGGGATCGTAGAGATCGTCCTCGTGGAAGTTAGCCGTCTTGGCGCTCTTGGCCCATTCCTTGCCTGCGGTGGGGGTCACCTGCATGAGCCCGCGCTCCTGCGCCTTGCCGAGCACGGTGGGATCGAAATTGCTCTCGCGCCAGATCACGGCCCGCACGATCAGGGGGTCCACGGGATATTGCCGCACGACATTCGCAATGTGCGGATCGAACTTGCGTTCATTGGGTGCGCGCAGGATGAGAAAGGCGTTGGCGACGGCCAGCAAAAGCACGACGCCCAGTACGAGGGAAAAGAGAGTGCGACCAGAATTCAGTCCCATGTGAATAAAGTGAAGGTTAGGCGGGAACTATTCAAATAGCCATGCCCAATTAATCCGTTATTATTTGCCGCTATGAATCTCCCCTTCGCCAAGGTCGTTCCCGAGCTGTCGCTCGACCGGGCGTTTGATTACCGCATTCCCGAACCGCTGCAGCGCGACGTGGTGCTCGGCTCGAAGGTGCGTGTGCCGTTTGGACCGCGGGAAATCACCGGCTACGTCGTCGAGTTGCGCGCGCAGAGCGAAATTGAAAAACTCAAGGACATCTCGGCCGTCATCGGACAGGGCGCGTTCGTGCCGCCGACAATTATTGAGCTCGCGCAATGGATCTCGCTCTACTACTGCGCTCCGCTGGGCGCGGCGTTGCAAACCGTGCTGCCACAGGCGGTGCGTGGCGGCCAGACGCGATTCAAGGAACGGCTCTGGGTGGAACCGCTGCCGGTGAAGGAGCCCGATTTTGGACGCGCGAAATCGCAGAAGAACGCGTGGGAATTTTTGCAGGAGAACGGCGGCGGCTGGCTCCACGAGCTGTGCGTGGCGACGGCGACCACGGCGGCGATCTGGCGCAGTCTCGAACAAAAAAATCTCGTTGCGATCAGTCCCGAGCGGCAGGAACGCGATCCGCACGCGGCGCTGGATGGGGACATGAGCGAACCGCTCGTGTTCAACGACGAACAGAAGGCCGCGTACGACGCGGTGCTGGAAGAAATGGCCAAGCCGAAACCTCAACCGATTTTGCTGCATGGCGTCACGGGCAGCGGCAAGACGGAGGTCTATCTGCAGGCCATCGCGCGGGTGCTGGAGGCGGGGAAATCGGCGCTCGTGCTGGTGCCGGAAATCGCGCTGACGCCGCAGACGGTGGATCGCTTTCGCCGTCGTTTCGCGGGACAAAAGGCGGGCGTGGCCGTACTGCACAGTCATCTTTCGCAAGGCGAACGCCATGATCAATGGCATCAGATTCGCGAAGGTCGCGCCAAGATTGTGATCGGCGCGCGCTCGGCGGTTTTCGCGCCGCTCGTTCGACTTGGCCTCATCGTGGTCGACGAGGAGCAGGAGAATTCCTACAAGCAGGAAGAATCGCCGCACTACCATGCACGCGACGTCGCGGTGATGCGCGGTCACATGGAAGGCGTCGCGGTCATGCTCGGTTCCGCCACGCCGTCGTTGGAGTCGTACCAAAACGCGCTCGATAAAAAATATCGTCTTTGCTCACTCACCCGCCGCGTGGAAGTGCAGAACATGCCGACGACGCACATTCTCGATCTGCGCCAGGAGCTGAAGAATGTGAAGACGCCCACGTTGCTTGCACCGCGCTTGGTGGAAGCGGTAAACAAGCGCATCGACGCGGGCGAGCAAACGATTATCTTTCTCAATCGCCGCGGTTACGCGACCTCGTTGCAATGCCCGCAGTGCGGTCACGTCGAGGAGTGCCCGCGCTGCAGCGTCTCGCTCACCTACCATCGCAAGGCGAACAAACTTTGCTGCCATCTCTGCGATTTTAGCATTACCGCGCCGAACGTGTGTCCGAAGTGCGCTTTCGATCAGTACAAGCAGCGCGGTGTGGGCACAGAAAAAATTGAGGAGTCGGTCGAACGCGCTTTCCCGAATGCGCGGATCATGCGCATGGATTCCGACACGATGCGCGGCAAGCACGCCTATGACGAGGCGTTGAGCAAATTTGCGGCGGGCGAGACCGATATTCTCGTCGGCACACAGATGATTGCGAAGGGACTTCACTTTCCGAAGGTGACCTGCGTGGGCGTGGTGCATGCCGATCTGGCGTTGCAATTGCCGGACTTTCGCGCGGCGGAACGGGTGTTTCAACTCCTCATGCAGGTCTCCGGTCGCAGCGGTCGCGGTGATGTGCATGGCGAAGTCTATGTGCAGACGCGTACGCCGTTTCATCCGGCCATTCAATTTGCGCGTCACCACGATTACGACGGCTTCGCCGAGCAGGAACTGGAATTCCGCAAGGTGCTGAACTACCCGCCCTATCAACGGGCGATATTAATCACGTGGCGCGGACGCAGCGAGGAGAAGACTCTTTACGTTGCAGAACAGACCGCGAAGAAAATTACGGAACTCGCGGGCAAGGATGCGCTCATCACGGGACCGTCTCCCGCGCCGATTGCGAAGATCAACGAGCAGTACCGCTTTCATCTTTTCCTCCGCGCCGCGAAGTTGCTGCCCGTCACGCGTGCGTTGCGACCGCTCCTGCTCGAAGCGCAGTGGCCGGATGACATCAAAGTTACCGTTGATGTCGACCCGATGAATTTGCTCTAGCAGAGCGGGCGCTATTCCGGTTGGGGCAGATGCACTTTGCCCCAGTAGATATCGAAGCGATGCTGGAGGAACAGGCGCACGGCGGAGACGAGGACTTTCGTTTCGAGTTTTTGACCGCGCGTTACAATTTCCGGGAGAGACCAATGCGGCGCGCTGCGGAATGCGGCTTGGTCCAGGATCGGTCCCTGATCGAGATCCGGCGTCACGATGTGCGCGGTGACGCCCACCACGCGCACTCCTTTTTCGAAGGCTTGACGATAGGCCGAGGCGCCGGGGAATGCGGGGAGCAGCGAGGGATGGATGTTGATAATTTTGTTTTTCCAGCGCCAGACGAAACTCGGGGAGAGAATGCGCATGAAGCGGGCGAGCACGATGAAATCCACTTCATGATCTTCCAATATCTTTTTAAGATCTTGAGCGGTTTTTTGCACGTCGGTCCACGGCAGATGCACGAACGGCAGTCCATGCTTTTTTGCCAGCGGCGCGAGGTCGGGCCGATTGCCCACCACGACGGCCGGTGTGCAGGGAAGTTTAGCCTTGAGCAGACCTTCGAGGCAGTGCGATTCGCGTGTAACGAAAATGGCGAGGCGTTGACGGCGGTTTGCGCTGAGCACGCGCAGGGTCGTGTCCATTTTCAGGCTAGCGCTCAGATTTTGAATCTCCGCGCGGACCCGCTTCTCATTGAAACGCTTGCGCGTCCACGAGGCTTGCAACGTCATGCTGAACTGGCCGCGGCGCACTTCTTCGGCAAGGGCTTCGATATTTGCGCCCTCTTGAAATAAAAGATTTGTAAATGCTGCAATTACACCGGTGCGATCACGTCCAATTACAGAGAGGGAGATAATCTTCTTTTCGAGTGACGTCTTAGGTTTGGCCATAATTAACCCTGTTACTATTTGAAGAGAAAATATGAGGAAGCAAGCAATTCCGATTGCTGAGAACTTCAGTTTCTTTGAGCCGAGTCGATAAAGTACATGCAGGCAGGGATGGGCGCTCGGGAGTGGGCGCGGTTAGTGAATCGAAAAGACACTCATAACGAACAGTTTATATGATCCGGGAAGGCTACCAAAAACGAAACGGCGTTGTGCTCTACTTCGGAGAGCCGCTCGCCCATGCGTGCCCGGAAACTTTCCAGTCGATTCCGTGCCACTTTAAAATCCGCGATTATTATGGTCGCGATCACGCCCATGTCTTCTACCGCGATGCGATGGTGAAGGGCGCGGACCCGGCGACATTCGAGATCGTCTCGCAATGGTACGCCCGCGATTGCCAATCCGGATTCTTTGCCGGTAAGGCGGTGCCGAACAGCCACGGCCCCTGCTTTCAGTCGGTCACTGATTACTATGCGCGCGATCATAAGCGAGTCTTCTATCATGGCCGCTGGATGAAGACGGCTGATCCGATGCATTTTCAGGCGATCGGGATGAACTACTTCACGGACCGCCGCCACGTTTACTATGACGGCAAGGCGATCAAGGATGCGGATGCCGCGTCATTCATGTTGATCGGCGGGGATCATCTCGCCACCGATAAATTTGGCGGTTACTGGCGCGGACGCCGTTGCCCGGCGGGGACGTTGCTGGATCATGAGGAAGTGCAATTCTTCTTCATCCGCAACAAGCATTTGACGGACTACTGGTTCTTTAAGGGACGGGTGGACCGCAATATATTTTAGGCGACCAGTGAACAGGCTGGACCCCAAAAGGCGGCGCTTAGGTGCCGCCTTTTGCGTTTCTTAATCCAAACTCGTTTCGAAACCACGGGGTGAGGTAGCGAGCCCGGAACCATTTGGTGAGTTGTAACCGACGACTCGGAATGCGGGCGTAGCAAATCCCACTGTCATTTTCGCCTGTGTCTGTAATATAGACCGCACCGGGGAAGGGCAACTTCCGGAGAGGCGTTCCTTTTTCGGCCATGGAATCGGCGAGAATCGGATGGCCATGACTCAGTAGGAAGTTCTGCCCATGGTCGACGTCCATGGTATCCGGGAGATCTTGCGGTTGGCAGCGCACAATAGCGGAGGTGCCGCAAAGCAGGTGAAAATTGTGACGTAGAAAAGCGAAGCGGGTCCCTTTGTCATGAATGTAACCGGTGGAAAAATACCAGCCGTTTTCGTTAGGGTGCTTCCGACACCAAGCAGCGAGCCGGCGGCTCACGCAGTCATCGGCATCGCAGAACATAATATAGCCCGGCATGTCGTTGCGGGCTTCAATGAGGGCGCGTTGCAACTTGCGGAACTTGTCGATCATACGCTTGGTACGGTCCGCGCCGGGGAAGGGGAAAGGTTCCTCGATGAGCGTGAGGTTGGGGTGTTCGAAATAGCCGATAGGCCGTTGATTGCAGACGAGTATGACGCGAAAATCCGAACAGGTCTGGGCGCAGAGGGAGCGCAGCGACCGCACCACCAGGCTCGAGAGATAGGGCCAGTTTTTTGCGGATTCGGGACTCTGCAACGGAACGACAAAGACGAGCATAGTTACAGGCTAACCCATGGACTGAAAAAAATAAACCCAGCAAAAAGCCAGAGATCCAGGCTATCCCGAAACTCTGGCTTAGTGTTGGACGTTAACGGCTATTAGGGGCGCGTCATGCGTTCGGCGACGACGATCTGGTCGAACTCTTCCGCGGAGAGGAATCCGAGAGCGAGCGTGGCTTCCTTGAGGCTCGACTTGTCGTGGTGCGCCTTCTTGGCGATCTTGGCGGCCTTGTCGTAACCGATCTTCTGGTTGAGCGAGGTGACGAGCATCAAACAGTTCTTCACGTAGCTGTCGATCTTGTCCTGGTTCACTTCGATGCCAACGGCGCAATGTTCGATGAACATGTGGATCGAGTCCGTCATCAAACGCACGGAGTGCAGGAAGTTGTGGATCATGACCGGCTTGAAGACGTTCAATTCGAAGTTGCCCTGCGAACCGCCGAAGCCGATGGCGGCGTCGTTGCCCATGACCTGCACGGCCACCATCGTCATCGCTTCGGACTGGGTCGGGTTGACCTTGCCGGGCATGATCGAGGAGCCGGGTTCGTTCTCGGGGATGTTCAATTCGCCGAGACCGCAGCGGGGGCCGGAAGCGAGCCAGCGGACGTCGTTGGCGATCTTCATCAGCGAAGCCGCGAGGGTCTTGAGACCGCCCGAGGCGAAGACGACTTCGTCATGCGCGGAGAGGGCGGCGAACTTGTTCGGGTGCGAGGTGAAGGGCAGGCCGGTGAGTTCGGCGATTTTCTTCGCGGCGCGTTCGGCGAATTCCGGGTGGGCGTTCAAGCCCGTGCCGACCGCCGTGCCACCGATGGCGAGGGAGTACAAGCCGGGGAGCGTCTGCTCGATGCGCACATAGTCGCGATCCAGCAGGTTGACCCAGCCGGAGATTTCCTGGCCGAGGGTGATCGGCGTGGCGTCCTGCAGGTGGGTGCGGCCGATCTTGACGATGCCGGCGAATTCCTTGGCCTTCTTGTCGAGGCACACGCTGAATTCCTTCACGGCGGGGAGGAGCTTGGTCTGCACTTCCGTCGCGGCGGCGATGTACATCGCGGCGGGGAAGGTGTCGTTCGAGGATTGCGACATGTTCACGTCGTCATTCGGGTGAACGGGCTTCTTCGAGCCCATTTCGCCGCCGGCGATTTCGATCGCGCGGTTGGAGATGACTTCGTTCGCGTTCATGTTCGTCTGGGTGCCCGAACCGGTCTGCCAGATGCGCAGGGGGAAATGGTCGTCGAGCTTGCCTTCGATGACTTCGTCGGCGGCTTTACAGATGAGGTCGCATTTTTCCTTCGACAGCTTGCCGAGGTCGCAATTCACGAGCGCGGCGGCTTTCTTGAGGATACCGAAGGCGCGGATGAGTTCGCGCGGCATGACGTCGTGGCCGATGGCGAAGTGGATCAGGGAGCGGGCCGTCTGCGCGCCGTAGTAGCGGTCGCACGGCACTTCGATGGCGCCCATGCTGTCGGTTTCGGAACGAGTCGGTCCGGTGTGTTTCGGAGTGTGATGTGACATAAGGTGTGGAGGATGGAGTTAGAGGTTCAAACGTCGCACGGGCTGCCAGGCACCACGCGAAAATTCATTAGGGTAACTTATACAGAGTTGAAGGCAAGACGTCTACTCTTTATCGCGGGTGAGGGGAAAAATCGCTTGGCGGTGCGGGGCCGGAGTTTTTTCGAGATCGAGCTCCCAACCGCTCCGGACGTCTCCAGTTTTCCTAAGTGCCTGATACTGTGCAGTGCGTGGGAAGGTCGTGTGCATGTGGAGGGGGAGTGGAAGGAAATTTCAAATTTCAGATTTGAGATTTCAGAGGAGAACTCGCGCATGTCCCCTATTTAAGCACAGATCTCGGAAAGAGGTTTGCGTTAGGTTGGCTACGTTGGCTAGGTGTGCGATATTTTTGCGGCAGGGACGGCTAGTGGAGCTGGTCAGATGAAATGAGGGGTGCGAGTGCAACCCATCATATGACACGACATGATCGACTAGCGACGATGGTATTTGAAAAATACCGGAGGAGCGACGCAATGAAGCCTTCGGCCTCTCCCGCCTCAGTCCTGCGGATTGCCGGTCTTTTGCCGCCGGGCGGCAAAAGGCCTTGGCAACGCCATCCCCGATAAGATCGTAAACAGGTTCTAAGTGGGGAAGCTAAATGGCATTGATATTGACGACTTCCGCCATGAGGCGTTTGTCGGCCAGATCACAACAGACTTTGACGGGCTGTCCGACGCGCAGGACGTTGGACTTGGCGGATTTCCCGGCGCGGACGAAGCGGGTTTTTGGGGTCCAGGTGAGGCGGACGAATTTGTTATTCTGGCGGTCGCGGACGGTAAAGTGTTCGAGAATGCGCACCATGCTGGTGATGACGCCCTCTACTTTGAGCAGGGAGTCGTGCTCGTCATCTTCCTCGACGGCCTTTTTGCGAGGAGCCGGAGTGGCGGGACGGTTGGAGCGGGAAGGGCTGGGGCGGGTGCTGCGGATCGATTTACGGGGAGCGGTTTTGCGTAAGGTGATGTGCACGGTTTGGTTTCCTCAGGTTTGCGGAGAGCGGCTCTATTACCGTTCTCACAAGCCTACCTTCGCACCCCCAGCTTACGCCAAGCTTACGTGGACATTACATTTTTGTAATGCAGGGGGCGGGTTAAAGGCAATCAGCTCAAGTGGTATGAGGCCACGGGAAGAAATCCTCTGGGGTAACGATTCCCTGTCTGTGACCAGTCACCCCTGACTTTCACTTTCTCAGATAGCGCCCCACGACAGAACCACTTTACGCGCCAGGGATGGCGGCGAGGTCGCAGCGCACGCGCTGGAGGAGGCGGGTGGCGACGTTGTCCCAGGAGTTGTACTGGGAGAGGGCGAGATTTTGGCGGGCAATGTCGATGTAGTAATCGTTGTCGACGAGGACTCGGGCGAGTTCAAAGGCCCAAACCATCCCCCAGTTTTCTCCCACCGGGATGAGGGGATTGCGCCAGGCGGTTTCCGGGAGGGCCCCGAGGGTGGTGCCGACCACGACGGCACCGGCCGCCATGGCTTCCATGGCGGCAATGCAGCTCGTTTCGGGAAAGACACAGGGATAGGCCAGCGCACGGCTGGTGACGGCGACCTCGCGCAAGTCGCGCTGGGCAATGGAACCGCGATAGACCAGACCGGGTAGCGCTCGGGCCTGTTCGTAGAGCGCGGCCATTTTGGGGTCTTCCTCTTGAATGCCGTAAACTTTCAGGGAGCTGGCGACGACTAGTTCGGCCTCGGGCACGGCCCCTTTGACCATGGGCCAGAGGTCGACTAATTGCTGCAGTCCGCGCCATGGCACGGACGCGTAATAGGCGCGCGGTGGCCGCTTGGCGAGCGCGGAGACATCGATGCGATAACGCTCGAGCGCGACGGCGTTGTGGCAGCGGAAAACCTTGTCCACGGGAAGATGCAGCACGACGTGCCAGCGTTGCCATTGATAGGTGGAGAGCATGACTACCGCCGTGCAGCGGTCGTACAGTTGGCGGGCGAGATCGGGATTGGCGAGGTCCTTGACGATGCTTTGGTCAACATCGTCCTGACACCAGAGGTAGTTCAGCTTGCCCGGAAGGGGAGCATTGGCCAGCGCCCGCCAGTCGCGACAGGAGATGAAGGCATCGGCGTGATATTCCGAGAGTCGATCGAGATCCGTGACGATTTCAATACCATGCCCACGACGCTGCAAGGCGGCGGCCAGGCGCAGCACGGCGGTCTCACTGCCGCCGAGGGGATGGGTCTCGCACCATTCGAGATCTTTCAGCGCATCACCGTGCGGGGAGTTCACATAGAACAGGAATTGCATGGGAAGTGTCTCCCATGGAATCGGACTGGCGGGCGCAACTCTTGAAGAAAAAGCGAATTTTTTTCCGCTTTGAGGTCGATGCACTAGGAAGCGCCTGTGTGCTGGCACCGGGCGTCCCCACGATTGGCCCGATCATATCATGTCCCTGAGCGCTGTCCTGATTGTCAAAAATGAGGAGGAGAACCTGCCCCGCTGTTTGCGCAGCCTGGAAGGCGTGTGCCAGGAAATCGTGGTGGTGGACACCGGCTCCACCGATGGCACGGTCGCTCTCGCGCAGCAGGCGGGAGCGCGGGTGTCCTTTTTCCCGTGGAATGGCAATGAATCGGATGCGCGCAATTACTCGGTCCAGCAGGCCACGGGGGATTGGCTGCTGGTGATTGACGCGGATGAGGAGCTGAGCCTCGAATTGAACGGCGAGTTGCGCGAGTTGATGCCCGAGCTGATGCGGCGACCCGACATCCGCTCCGGCAGCCTGATCTGGGAGAACCATTTTGACGGGAACGAGGTCAACCGCACGCGCATCCTGCGCCTGAGCCGACGCGAGGGTTTTCGCTTCGACGGGGACATCCATCCGACGGGGACCTACCAGCCGGAAACACATCCGCTGCGCGGCGCGTTGCATCACTTCGGCTATCAGTGGACGCCCGAACGCCGCGAGCGCAAGGCGCAGCATATCCTGAATCACCTCAAACCGTATCTGCAGAAGCCGCACCCGGCCTTCGGGCGGTGGTGCCAGTATCTAACCGCGCTGAACCTGATCGGCGAGGAAACTCATTTCCTCGAAATGTGGAGCGAGGTGGCCCACTATACTCCGGAGGAGCGGATCGCCTCGGAAAGCACCCCCAGTTGGCTGGAGAATAGCGCGAATTTTTTCCGGCACTTCGCGTGCAAGGATGACTTCACCAGTGCCGCTTTCTATGCCGATGAAATCCTTTCCGCCTTTCCACGCCATGCCACCTCGCGCTTCTACCGGCTGCAGGGCCGGGTAAAGGAACGGCGCTGGAAAGAAGTGCTGACCGAATCGCAACAACTCCTCGAGTTTCTCGCCCATGATCCGGGCGACAATAATCCCACCTGGGCGGCGCTCCAGTGTCCCACCGCCCGCGCGTGGCAATGGCTGGCGGAACGTCAACTGGAGAATCCGCGCGCGGAAAATCCTCCGGCCTGGCTGATCGATCCCATCACCCTGCCCACGTTTCTTTTCGGCAATCGCGCCCCCACCCTGCCCCCGGAGGCGGCCCCCGAAGGCGCTGAATTGTTGAAAGCGCTGATCGAAGCCGAAACGCTCGACCGCTGTCATTCCGGCGCGGCCACTCTGCGCCAACTCAGCCGTTGCCTGCAACGCTGGCCCCATCTAAACTGGTTCCGCATGGGCCTCGATAAACTGGAGCGCGGGGAATCCTTCCGATTGGAAACCCTCGCTCACCGCACCGTTCATCTCGTTTAAAAAAGCCGTTCTGATCATGCCTGCCAAAAGCGTTCTCATTCTCTCCAACGACCGGTTTCTGCCCACCTCCAAAACCTCCGAGATGCTGGCCGCCGCCTGCCGTCGCCTCGGCATTCCGGTCCTGGTGCGCGACGGCGCGGACGCACGCTATCTCGGCGCGTTGCTCGAGCAGGTGGATAACACCGCTTACACCGAGGAAGCGGCGGCAATCATCAAGACGAAGTTTCAGGGGTTGATCCTGGCCTTCGAGGTGGACACGGTGCTGAGCCTGGATGTGCAGTGGCTCTTCGTGCCGGGATTGTTCACGGAAAATCCGGAGATCCAACACATCCACTCGCTCTGGTTCGATGACATGCGCAGTTGGGCGCGGGCCAACTACATGTTCGCCGGTTGCCGCGAGCAATTTCAGGATCATGTGCGCCACCCGAAGGTCTCCCACTACTTCTACGGCCGCGGCCTCGCGGAGGAGGGAAAGCTGCTGGGCATGGAGTCGAGCCATCTCTCCTACCTCGCCGCGCCGCACGATTATCTGCAACTCAATCATCCCTGCGAGATTCGCGACCGCGTGGCCTTCATCGGCAACCCGGGCTTTCGCGAGCCACCGCCGTCCATGCTTCTGAATGCCATGCGCGATGGAGCGGAGATCGATGAATTGCGCAAACTCAGCGGCGATATTTTGATCCACAGTCAGTTCACCAAAAAGGACGACTGGCTGCGTGAGGAGCCCTCGGTGCAGGAATTTCTTCAGGTGGCGATTCAGGCGCGAGTGCAATTCCCTTACCGCGCGGCATTGGAAATCCTGCAACTGGCGGCCGCCCATTATCCGAAGGCATTCGACTACTTGAATCGTCGTGGGGAAATTCTCGATGCGACGATGCTGGTCAAACTCGTGAACCGCTGCGATCGCCCGGCGGTGATTCTGCGCCTGTACCGTCAGGGGCTCGTCGATGTCTACAGCAACGAACAGGAATGGGTGCCGTATGACGTGAAAGCACTGCCCTCCGTCCTGATCCCGCAATTGCCGCGCTATTATCAAAAGTACGCGGTGCATCTCAACGCCGCGAATGCGTTGCGCGATGCGACGGCCAATGAAAAACTTTTCGAGATCGCGGCGTGCGGTCGCGTGTCACTGAATCTGCATTCCCCGGATGTGGCGGCGTGCTACGGTCCACAGGAAGTCGGTCTGGCCAACTCCCTCGCGGAACTGGAGGCACAGGCGCGGGAGCTTCTCTCCCACCCCGAACAGGCGATGGCGATGGGCAAACGCGCCCGGGTCCGCACCTCGCGGGAACATTTGTGGGAGCACCGGCTAAAGGTGATTTTGGGCGCGTAGCCTAAATCATGTCGTCACGAAATTGAGTCGTGAACAACCTATAGCGGCCAACCACGCCCCAACACAGATCGATCTGTTAATCGATCAGGTCTGGGGGAGATTGGCTACGATCAATACCTTATTTGTCACCCTAATGGATTGCTTCGAAATTCCATATTGCACCAGCAACTTGATGACACGATCCAATTTGCGCTCCAAAATCCAAATGAACTTGACTGGGAGCAGGGTGATATTGCGCCCAATAACTTCCGATTTCATCGTCAATGATCTCTTGGAGCAGAATCGTTTTAGAACCTATCCACGATCTTTTTGGGGCGCAGTGCATCGATAGGCGCTTCCCGTTGGGCATCAAGACCGTTTTATGATGACCCAAAAAAACGAGGAGTTTACTTAGAGCCTGTTTACGATCTTATCGGGGACAGGCTCTAAGTAAACTCCTCGAATGCGATATTTAATCAATACAAGGAAATTCATACCATTAATTTATTGAAGAAGCCGGAGCACGGCGCGAATCCCGATAGTACCACCAAGTAATATACCAACCATTAAACGTAATTTGAGCAAGAGCTGGGGCGCAAACGAATCCTGCTAATCCCAGCCATTTCCCCAAGATACATGCCAACACCACCGTAAGCGTTCCATTAACCAGCTTGCTGTAAATGAATGGAAACTTGTTACCACACTGCACGACGGCGGAAAGCGCATGCACAAAAAGGTCAACTCCCACCGAGATCATCAGGAGCAATAATAAATGTGAATCGATAAAAGTAGTCTTGGTCTTAAGCATCCATAACAACAGAGGTGCCAATTTCCAGGTAAAAACACAGATGACCACATAGGAAATCATTTGCAGCACTATTCGCTCGTAGACCAATCTGCGAATGGCAGCGTATTCACCCTTCACGTAAAAAACCGAAATAATAGGATACTTCACCACCAGCCAATTATTCGCCAGGCTGTAAGCCATGAAAACCAATTGCAAACTGATCGCGTAACTAGCTGTTGTTGTTAAATCGAATATTTGGGCGCAAATCAATGTCGTAGCCGGCAGGGAAAGATACATGCCCAAGCCCATCAGCCCCCCTCGCCACGTCATCGGCCAAAGATGTTTCCATTGAATGGGAAGGGCTTCCACTTTTTTATCCAGTGGGTAAAAGCGTTCAAATAGTTCTCTCGATCTCAGGCGCTGATATCCGCTCATGACAGTCTGTCCCATCGCCAATCCGAGAACTCCAAAACCAAGATAGACGCCGATTAAAGTGGCGAGATAGTTCAGAACGATAGCGGTCAACATGATCTTTTGGCTTTCGACGATATGATTGCTGGCAGGCAGCATTACGGACCAAAAGTAGTTTGAAAGTGACCATGCCGTCCCTACGGCGTAAAGCAGATATACTGGCCAATTATAGGAATGATCCATGGCATCGCGATACTTGCAGAAGAGCCAGCCTCCACCGCCGAATATCATTAGAACCAATACTGCGACCGCCACCTGGGTATACAAACGCACGGACATAGCGATGAGCCCATTCAATCCCGCCTGATTGATCTTCTCATTGCCACAATTTTGTCCCGTGACCGCATTCAAGCTTGGCAGGTCTTGCAGCCCGCTCAAATAGTACATCGTAAATCGGCCAATATTGGGCGCAAAGCCTAGCTCTACTATACTGCAAAGACACGCGATACCGGCAAAAACATACCAAAGACCAACCTCCTCAGCCGGCAATTGACGCAGAACAAACGGTAAGACCAGAACAAAACCCGCTGCCCTCAGAACAGTAATCACACCCATCCAAAATACTCCCGTCCCGTACAGGCGTTTGGCGGTGGATAGCAAGCGATTCAGCATTTCAGCAACCTTTGTGCATGCTAGGGGACATGCCGTCTTGAATGGATGAATAAGGTCTTAGGGAAGTAAGAATGGCGCTTTCACCGCATCTTCAGCAAGGTGAAATTTTGTCTTCGTTTTGCCAGACATCCAACAAGACCGGACTTCATGATGTTGCAATCGGGACCGAAGAGGCAATCTTGTCCCGTTCCTGCCGCTTTTGGTCATCATGAAGTGTTTTTGCAAACAACCCCATCATGATCTCAATGCTGGGATAGTATCCGGCAAAATTACCAAGGATGATAAACAAAAAGATGCCGTAGGATGTGATGAAGGCGAATGCCGTCTGGTAATCACAAATCCCTTGTTTCCAAAGAAGAGGTAGGCTATCCGCCAAAAGAAACCGAAAGACATTCAGATAAAGCAACATTCCGATTAAACCCAAGCTAGACAAAATCGTCCAAAGGGCGGACTCAAATCGACCCGTCGCAATGGCTGTTTTTAACATATCCTGCATATCGGTCGATTCAAATAATTCTTTGGAAAAAGGCCGGATTCCGTTGCCAAAGAAAAAGGTAGCCATGGATTTCGTCCATTGCTGGAAGCCCGCTTTTTGGAGTTCTGCATGCCATTCATCGCTAGCCCCGGTGGTCTCATTGATCTGAACCATGTTTTTCTTCAGGAGAAAGCCCGACAGGGATCGTTGCACGCCGTCTGGAAAGTAATTAATGATTTCGGGATTGCTGTTCAACAGTAAGAATCCAGACCCGAAACTGACGACTAGCAAAATAATCAAGAGATACTTACGGGTCAAACAGGCCCAATAAATCGGCATCAGATAGAGGCTAAGGGTACCGAGCCGTCCCCCGCTCATAAACACGAGGACGAAACAGAGAAGCAGGACTATAAAGTTGACAGTCCTGATGAAAAAACCTTTCTGGATGCAGAGATAGCAGAGAGTAATGCCAGCCAAGGCCGGACAGGCCGTCCGTAAATCCCCAATACCAGATCCATCGACCGATGTCCCAGCAGGGACATAATTGATACCGGGAATATAGACAAACCCCGGAAAGAAATATGATCCCAAAACAAACAAGGTTCGAAAGCAAAGCGCGCAATACATCAGGAAAAAGGCCGTGCGAATGTATTTGCTGTTGCCGAAAAAATAGTAGGTAAAGAAGAGGATCATCGGCCAGAAGGCATCCATGTAAGAGCGGGTCACATTGCCCACTCCGCCCAAACCGTTCATCTGGTTGTACAGCAAGCTCCCAACCCAGTGTAAAACCAGATAAAAAGCCAGAAAAAAGACACTGGGAGGAGGATTGCCTCGACCAGGAATCGCACCCTGCCACCGCGTGGCCAGAGCGAGCGCGAGGGGGAACAGACAGATCAAAAGCGCCATTTCATGGACCGGGATTTTGAATCCAAAGTAAAATGTCCCGCCCAAAGAAAGCGCGGCGGGGAAAGGCACCCACCAACGATCACGTGCCACAAAAGCCCACCCAGCCACCACAATCAGACCCGCGATGATAATATCCATCTGCCAACCCAAGGTGCAGGTGAAATAGCCCAGCACGGGAGCGGAAGCAATGCCGAGAAAAGTCACCAGCCAAATGAAGACCCGTTGGTGGGTGACGCGATTGTAAAGGGTAGCCACTTCACTCACATTAACGTTTTAAGGGCCGTGAAGCAACCAGAACTGCCTCCCTGCCTTGCTCACGGCAGTTGACCTTACCGCGCTGGAGCCGTTTAATAAGAGCGTGGATCATTTTTACGTTTGCATCATGGCGGGCGGCAGTGGCGTGCGCTTTTGGCCGTTGAGCCGCAAGTCGACGCCCAAGCACTTGCTGCGCCTTTTTTCGGATCACACGTTGGTCGAAGAGACGGTGCGCCGAGTGGAGGCGGTGGTGCCACGCGAACGTATTTTTGTGCTCACCAACCCGGAACAACTGGAGGCCACCCGCGCGGCGGTTCCTTTTTTGCCGTCGGAGCAAATCGTCGCGGAACCGGTCAGTCGCGATACCGCGCCCGCCTGCGCCTTGGGCACCGCCTTGGTGCGGTCGCAAGATCCGCAAGCCGTGGTGGCCTTCCTGCCCGCCGATCATGTGATCCGCGATACGGCCACCTTTGCTCGACAACTGCGCGAGGCCGCCGCGCTGGCCCAGGAGCGCGAGGATATTGTCATCTTCGGCATTGATCCCAAGTATCCGGCCACGAGTTTTGGTTATCTCCAACTCGGAGCCCAACTCTCTTATCCCGCCGCACGAAGCGTCTTCTGCGCAGTCGATCACTTTGTGGAAAAACCGGATCGCGCCACGGCGGAGTCGTACCTCGCCAAAGGAAATTATCTTTGGAACGCGGGGATGTTTTTCTGGAAAAGCGACGTCTTCCGCCGCGAAGCGCAAACCCATTGCCCGGCACTCGCGCAGTTCATCGATCACTTTCCCGCCGAGAGCGCCGCAGCGACGGCCTATATCGCGGAACAATTTCCCAAGCTGCCGAAGATCTCCATCGACTACGCGATCATGGAGAAGGCCACGAGCGTGATCGCCGGTCGCTCCGAGTTCGACTGGGACGATGTCGGCAGTTGGACCGCACTGCCGAATCATCTGCCGCCCGACGACGCGGGCAATACGATTCGCGGACCGGTCCTGCTGCACGAATCGACCAACAATATTGTCTATGCGCAAAAGCGATTGATCGCTCTCTGCGGCGTGAAAGATCTCGTCGTCGTGGAAACCGAGGACGCCCTGCTCGTCTGCCATCGCGATGAAGCGCAAAATCTGAAAGCTCTGCACCAAAAACTGCCCGAAGAACTCCGCTAACCTTTCGATCGTTTATGCCTGCCCCCACACCTCCCTCCTCTGCCGTGATTCGCGAAGCCGCCGCCCGCGCCCTGGGTGAAGATCGCGGCCCCGCCGACATCACCAGTCTCGCCGCCGTCCCGGCCGAAGCGCAAAGCACCGCGCGCATTGTCACGCGCCAAGCGTGCGTCCTCGCGGGACTCCCCGTCGCCCAAGCCATTTTTCTGGAGGAAGACGCCTCACTGAAAATCACGATGCGCGCACAGGATGGCGATACATTGAAACCGGGCGATGTGGCGCTCGAAGTCTCCGGCTCCGCCCGAAGTCTGCTCACCGCCGAACGCACCGCGCTCAATTTCCTGCAGCAACTCTCCGCCGTGGCCACGCGCACGCGGCAATTCGTTGACGCGGTAACCGGAACGAAAGCGAAAATTCTCGATACGCGCAAAACCATCCCCGGCCTGCGAGCGTTGCAGAAATACGCCGTGCTGTGCGGCGGCGGCCAGAATCACCGCATGGGTCTCTACGACATGTTCCTGCTGAAGGACAATCATCTCGCGCTCATGGGCGCTCCGGGCAATTGGGGCAAAGCCATTGCGGCAGCCCGCGCCTTGGAACCTTCCGCTAAAGTCGAGGTGGAAGCCGACACGCTCGACCAAGTCCGCGCCATCGCACCGCTCGGCGTCGACATCATCCTGCTGGATAACATGTCGCTCGACGAAATGCGTGCGGCGGTGGAAATCATTGCGGGCCGTGCGTTATCCGAGGCGTCCGGCAATATGAACCTCGAACGGGTTCGCGCCGTGGCCGAAACCGGCGTAGATTTCATCTCCGTCGGCGCGCTCACCCACACGATCACGTCCATCGACCTCTCACTCGAAATCGTGTGAGAGGTGCGACGGCGGGTGATTAGCCCAACATCTTGATCTGCTCGAGCAAGCGTTGATGCTTCGCCGCGAGTTCGACTTGCAGCGACTTCCACTCTTCCACTTTCGCGGCGGGAGCTTTGGCCAGCATATTGGTGTCGTTGAGCTTCTTGTTGGTGAGCTCAAGATCCTTGAGCGTCTTTGCCAGATCCTTGTCGAGACGCGCTTTTTCCGCGGCGGGATCGATGACCCCGGTCAGCGGCAAATAGAGCTCTCCGATTGGCGTGAAGGCCACCGGCACATTCTTCGGCGCGACCGAAACAATCTCCACCTCCTGCGCGTTGAGCAGCAACGCGAGCACTTCGATTTCCGCAGCGCTCAAGGCGTCCTTCGCAAGCAATTGGAATTTCAGTTTCTGGTTCGACGGAATGGCAAACTCGCCGCGTAGCGTGCGGCCATGATCGACCACGGAGTAGATCGCTTCCGCTTTTTCCGCGCCAGAGCGCGATTGTTTCGTCAATGTCGGCCACTCGGCGAATTGAATCGTCTCCGTGCCGAACCCGAGGCTGAGCCAAAGCTCCTCGGTGATGAACGGCGCATACGGATGCAACAGGCGCAACACGCGCGAGAGCACGAAATCGAACGTTGCCAGGGTGCCATTGCGGGTCGGTGACTCGGGATTATTGAAGTCCGCCTTTGCGGTTTCGAGGAAGCGCGAGCAGAGGTCATTCCAGACGAAGTCGTAGAGACCGCTTGCCGCGTTGCTGAATTCGAATTTCGCAAACGCAATATTAACAGCTTCGTTCGTTTCGCCGAGGCGTTGCAGAATGTGCTGCGCGAACGGCGTGAGCGCGTGCTTGTCCGGGTCCGCTTTCGCATCAATCGCCCCCTGCATCGCGCGGAAACGGCAGGCGTTCCAGAGCTTGTTGCAGAAGTTGCGACCTTCCTCGATCTGCTTTTCATCGAAGCGAATGTCCTGTCCCTGCGGCGCAATGCGCATGAGACCGAAGCGGAGTCCATCCGCGCCGTACTTCGCAATCAGATCGAGCGGGTCGGGCGAGTTGCCGAGCGACTTCGACATCTTGCGGCCCTTGCCGTCGCGGATGAGACCGGTGAAGTAGACATCCTTGAACGCGATATTCTTCTGGAGCGTCTCTTCCGGAGTCGCGCCTTCGCCGCTCGGCAGGAATTCCAAGCCCGCGATGATCATGCGCGCGACCCAAAGGAAGATAATATCCGGGCCGGTGACGAGCACCGACGTCGGGTAGAACTTGCGGCGCGTCGCATCGTCCATCGTCTCGTACGCCCACAGCCACGAGGAGAACCACGTGTCGAGCGTGTCGGGGTCCTGCTCCCAGCCTTCGCCGGGGGACGCGACCTGACACTTAATTTCCGTGCCCTTGTACCAGACGGGAATGCGATGCCCCCACCAGACCTGGCGCGAGATACACCAGTCCTGAATGTTCGTGAGCCAATGCTCGTACACCTTTTCCCAATGCGAGGGATAAAACTTAATGAGTTGTTCGCGCACGACCTTGAGCGCTTCCTCGGTCTTCGGATATCTGAGGAACCATTGTTCGCTCAAGCGCGGTTCGATCGGCACATCGGCGCGTTCGGAGAAGCCGACGTTATTCTCGTACGGTTCTTCCTTCACGAGCTGATTCAGCTCTTTGAGCATCTCCACCGATTTCTTGCGCGCCTCGAAACGATCCAGCCCGTGCAACTCCGGCACTTCGGGGCAATTGATCTTCCCGTGGGGTGTGAGCACATCGATGATCGGCAGCTTGTGACGCTGACCGATTTCAAAGTCCGCCTTGTCATGCGCGGGGGTCACCTTGAGCACGCCCGTACCGAATTTCGGATCGATATGTTCGTCGGCGACGATGGGAATCTGCGCCTTCGGGAACGGACGCCACACGTGCTTGCCGAGGAGATCCTTGTAGCGTTCGTCGCCGGGATGCACCGCAATGGCCGTATCGCCCATGAGTGTTTCCGGTCGCGTCGTGGCAATCTCGAGGAAACGGCCCGGCTCTTCCGCCACTTCGTAGCGCATGTAGAAAAGATGCCCCTTCTGCGCTTTCGGAATCACTTCCTCATCCGAGATCGCCGTAAGCGAGCCGGGGCACCAGTTCACCATGCGGTGACCTTTGTAAATATACCCCTTGTGGAAGAGATCGACGAAGACCTGCTGCACCGCTTCCGCATAAGCGGTGTCGAGCGTGAACCGCTCGCGCTTCCAGTCGCACGAACAACCGAGCTTTTTGAGCTGCTGAATAATGATGCCGCCGTGTTTTTCCTGCCACGCCCAGACGCGGCGCAGGAATTCCTCGCGGCCGAGATCATGCCGGGTCACCTGCTCGTTCTTGCGGAGATATTTCTCCACCGCCGTCTGCGTGGCGAGACCCGCGTGATCGGTGCCGGGCAGCCAGAGCGCTTCCTTGCCTTCGAGCCGGGCCTTGCGAATGAGCACATCCTGAATCGTATTGTTCAGCACGTGGCCCATGGTCAGTACGCCGGTGATGTTCGGCGGCGGGATGACGATGGAGTAGGCTTCCTTCGACGAGGAAGCATCGGCTTCATAATAACCCTTCGCCAACCAGTCGGCGTAAAGGCGGTCTTCGACCTGTTGCGGTTCGTAAGCTTTGGCAAGTTCTTGCATAAAATGGGGTGGAAATTTTTTGACGAAATTAACGGGATGAATTCAAGCAGTTTTCCTCGGTGAAATGCGACTAATCATACAACCAAGAAAATCAAAAAGGGGACATAAATCGGCATGGCCATATTCCGTCGAGACGATTCCCGCGTTTACTTCGAGAACTTTTCCATGCCGTCATGCGCTAAATGCGAAAAAAATCGTTTCAGCTTCACCGGCACGCCGTCATGTTCCTTGATGAGTTTGTACTCGACGCTGTCCTGCAGCGCGCGCCACGAGGCTTCGATGATATCGAATGACACGCCAACGGTGGTCCACGTTTCCACGCCGTCTGTGGACTCGATGAGCACCCGTGTTTTAGCCGCTGTGCCGGTATCGGAATCAAGGATGCGGACTTTGTAGTCCGTCAACCGAATATGCTGGATCGAGTGGTAATGCTTGCTCAGCGCCTGGCGCAAGGCGGCATCAAGCGCATTTACCGGGCCATCGCCTTCCGCCACGGTGTACACTTTTTCGCCGTCGATGATGAGCTTGATCGTGGCCTCGCACGTGTCGTAGTTGTGCAACTGGCTCTTGCGGATGGAAACGTGATACTCCTGCAGCTCGAAAAAGGCTTCGCGCTTTTGAAGCTGGCGGCGAACGAGAAGTTCGAACGAGGCATCTGCCGCCTCGAATTCGTATCCTTCGTTTTCCAATTGTTTGATGGTATCGAGGATCTGCTTCGTCTCTGGAGATTTCTCGTCCAGCTCCAGATCGAGCTGTTTCGCCTTGAGCATGACGTTGGTGCGACCGGAGAGTTCTCCCACGAGAACGTGCTGCTTGTTGCCAACGAGCTCCGGCTTGATGTGTTCGTAGCTGTGCGCGACTTTGTTGATCGCGTTGACGTGCAACCCGCCTTTGTGCGAGAACGCTGTGACCCCGACAAACGGCGCCCGGATGTTGTACCGTTGATTGGCCACCCCATCGACAAAGAGCGAGAGTTCGCGCAATCGGCGCATGCTCTCCTCCGGCACAACGGGGATGTTCAACTTGAGCTGCAACGCCGCCATGAGGGTGATGAGATTGCAGTTGCCGGTGCGTTCGCCGTAACCATTGATCGTACCTTGCACCTGCGTCGCACCTGCGGAGACGGCGGCGAGCGCATTGGCCACGCCAAGCCCGCAGTCGTCGTGCGTATGGATGCCAACTTGCACGCCCGTATCGGCAAGTGTTTCCTTGATTTTCGCGGTGATGCGCAGCACGTCGCTCGGCATCGTGCCGCCATTGGTGTCGCACAAAACGATGTAACTTGCCCCGGCTTCCGCCGCCGTACGCAGACAGGAGAGAGCGTAATCGGGCGCATCCTTGAAGCCATCAAAACAATGTTCCGCGTCGTAGATGACTTCGCGACCGAGGGACCTCAAATAGCGCACGGTGTCGCCGATCATGGCGAGATTTTCTTCCGCTGTGGTGTTCAACACTTCGATGACGTGCAGCAGCCACGTCTTGCCAACAAGCGTGATGACCGGCGCCGCAGAGTCGACCAGGGCGGCGACTTGCGGATCTTCTTCCACTTTCGTTTTCGCACGTCGAGTGCTGCCGAATGCGGCCAGCTTGGCGTGGGCGAACTTGATTTCTTTGGCCCGCTGAAAAAACTCGATATCCTTTTGATTGGAGCCGGGCCAACCGCCCTCGATGTAGTGCACGCCGAAACTATCGAGCCGATGGGCGATATGCAGCTTATCGGCCACGGAAAAGTTGATCCCTTCGGCTTGGGCGCCGTCGCGCAAAGTCGTGTCGTAGATGGTGACTGCTGTTTTCATGTGATGTCCTCGATACGTAAACTGCTAAAAGTACTGGGTTTTAACCGATTTGGGAAGCCTGACGGACAAGTGGGTCCGCTGGCTGGAGAGAAAGGAGCGGCTCTGCCGCGGGTCGCAAGGACCGGCGGAGAGCCTAAATAATGACGACCGGAACCGAGAGCACGAGCCCGACGGGTGCCAAGAGAGGGTTCCGATACCGTTGCATGATGGTTAAAAGAGTACCCGCAGCCCCCGCCTCTGTCAAGGCGGCCAGCGTCACGACGCGCGACCGGTGACCATGAACTCCACCGCCTCGCGCCACCACGGCAACCCCGGATCGGAGGGCCAGTTATTATGCGTGGCCTCGGGGTGCACGATGAGCTTCTTCGGCTGCGGCAACGTATCGTACAGGTGCTGTTCGCATTCCGTCGGAATGACCTCGTCGCGCCCGAGCCGGATGACGACCACCGGTCGCTTGAACGCGGCGAGATTCGCCACGCTGTCGAATTTGTCCCGCACCATCCAGCGGGCCGGGAGAAACGGAAAGCGCGACTGCGCCACGTTCGCCAACCGATCCCATGGCGCGAGCAGGATCACGCCCGCGACGGGCAACGTCGGGTCGGACACGGTTTGCGCGACGACGCCACAGCCAAGTGATTCGCCCCAGAGATAAACCGGGCCTTGTTGCGAATCGTTGAGCTGCCGGATCACGGCCCGCAGATCGGGCACAAAGCTGGCCGAACCCCACTTCCCTTCCCGCGCGCCGAAACCGGGATATTCGTAAAGCACCACGCGAAAGCCGAGCGGTTCCAATGCGGCCACGTAGCCGATGCGATGAATCGCGCAGCCCGCGTTGCCATGTACGACAAGGATTGTGCCACGCACCGGAGCGCCGGGCGGGCGGGAGCTTTGCACCGGTACGTACCCGCGATAATTCGCATCGTCCGTCGGCCACAACTTAAGCCCCATCTGCGCGGCGAGTTCGCGCGTTTGCTCCAGCGGATAAGTCGACGGATGATAGAGCAGGTAATCCTGAAAGAGATAGACCACCGCGAACAGCAACACATAGGCCCGCACCACGGCCCAGATCACTTGCTTCCAGTTTTTGGGAAAGATCGTCATTCGCCTACCCTTACAACCATCTCCGCACCCGTGCGCAATAATCCCCATACGCCGCGCCAAATTGTTCGCGCAGATTCGCTTCCTCGCGGGGAATCACCCACCCGTTTATGATCCAAGCGAAGACAACCGGTCCCATGGCAAAATACGGAAGCGCTGTCAGCACAAAGATCGCCAGAAGCAGAAGCACCCCGGCCACATAGAGGGGGTTGCGGGAAAAGCGATATGCCCCGGTCAAAATCAACGTGGTCGGTTTCCCCACCGGATTCAGCGTCGTCTGACGAACGCGAAACATGCGGAGCGTCACAGCCCAAATCCCCACACCCACGACCAGAAGAAGCCCTCCTCCCACCGTCATCGCCGGATGCTGCCACAGCCGCTCCAGTGGCCAGATCTTTTGCAGGAGGGTCGCCACCAGTACGGAGCCCACGGCGAGCACGGGCGGCACCGGGATATCCCTGAAGGTCATACTTGCCACACTAACGAACTGTTCACATGACGCAAGTATCTCGCAAACGAATCTTGTTGCGCTTGGGACTGACCCCGGCTAGCTCTCACTACTATTATGCAACGATTGCTGCCCTTTGCAGCCCTTGGTTTCCTGCTAGCTGCACCCCTCACCCTGCCCGCCGCGGACCCACTCGCGGAGATCGCCACCTATAGCCAGATCCCCATCGATCTGAACGCCCTCTACAATGGCTCCGTTCAAGTCGGTCGCGGTGCCGCGCTGCGCTCCTCGCGCGGACTCTCCACCCAAGCCGTCTACCTGGCCCGGCATCCGCTCGCCTTCACGACGAAGTTTCTCGCCAGTTGGGACCCGAGCGCGCACCCGGAAATGGACACCTACCAGTCCTTCAACTTCCGCGACGAAACCGACGCCAAGTTCGACCAGTTCAAGTTCACCCGCACCGATCGCCCGACCAAGATGTTGATGGAATATACCCTCAAGATCCGCAATCACGCCGACGATCTGCACCTCACCCAGGCCGAAGTCGAAGCGCTCAAGACAACCATGGCCGCCCTGCCGGACAAATCCTTCGAAAGCCCCGCCTTCCAGAGCGCCGCCTCCGCCTTCTGGACGAACGTCCTCAAGACCCGCTTCGCCCTCTATAAACAAGGCGGCGTCAGCGCCCTGCCGCCGATCGAAATGGACGGCCAGAAGTTCTCTGTGAGCGAGGAACTCCGCTCCATGTTCAGCGATTCCCCCGCCATCAAAAAGCGCTTCCATGACCTGCTCGACACCACCTGCCTGCGCGCCACGCCCGGCGAACCGATCGCCCCGGCGCTCTATTACTGGCAGCTCTTCAAGGCCGACTCCATCGCCACGGTTTGCCTCGGTGGCACCTATGTCGCCGAGACCCCGGAGAACAGCAAGATCCTCGATCTGCAGTTCTATGTGAGCAACAGCTACTTCACCAGCGCGACCCTCTATGACCTGTTCCCCGTCACGGTGAACGGTCAGGCCTGCACCCTGATCTGGCGTTGCGATTACGTCTCGGCCCCGGCCTTGATGTCGGTGCGCGGTGTCGAACAAATGGCGGCCGCCATGTTGATGTCGCAGAGCATCAAGCAAGCAGTGCAGTTCTTCATCACGGATATTAACAAAGCCACCGCCACCCCGACCGCTCCGCAGTAAGAAACTCCGCCGGGGCGGCATCGAGTCGCCCCTCTCTCTGGTGGCAACGCACTTGTTGCCCAAAAAAGTTCTCAATTTCGGTTTTCTCAACCGATAGATTACTACAGAGAGTAAATTATGGAGTACCCGAAGCATCCCGTGAACCGGCCCCACCCCAAGCCGCAGACGGTCCACCACGCCGTCAAGCGCTCGCCTAAGTCGTTGCGCCCGATCAACGAACTCGCTTCCCTCACCGCCATCGCCTCACTGGGCCGCAAGTTTTTTAACGTCGCCCTTTTTTAGGTATTTCACGATTCAGCGAGACGACGGCCTTTTTCACACACCCCGGCGCTGCGCGCCACCCCTCTTGATAGAGGGGATTTCGGCAACTGCGAGTCTCGAGAGCATGAATCCCCTTGTCTTTTAGAATTGTGGTAGACAAAGAGGCGAACGCTTTCCTGATCGGTCCGGTGATTGCCGGGAGCTGAAGGA
>NEUU01000031.1 GCA_002304345.1 Verrucomicrobia bacterium Tous-C9LFEB | reverse complement strand
GTAGGGCGCTTCGGTGAAGCGCCATGGCGGGACACCGTCCCGCCCTACAGAAAACCGATGACATTCGTAACGGCTACAGTAATTCTTAAAACGCTCTAGCAGGCTGCTAGTGGAGCGTGTCAGATGAAATGAGGGTTGCGAGTGCCTTTTTGTAGGGCGCGATGCAATCGCGCCCTACAAAAAGACATTCTGCTCGCACAACCCATCACATCGCGAGACAAGATCCGCTAGGGCCTGTTAAGGTAAAAAGTCGAATCGCAAGGATGAGCGGGAACGCCGGGGTGGGGTGTGAAAATCCAATCTGAAATTGGAAATCCTTCCTCTCCCCTACGCCTACAAACTATCCATGATTTCCTGTGCCGCTTCCTGGCACAAGCGCAGCAACATCTTGCGTGTTCGCATCGGCTCCTCCGTCATTTGGTAACCACCGATCGCCGCGATCACCTCGCCGCCGCGCGAGAAAATTGGCACCGCCAGCCGATAGACACTCCCGCCAAAAGCACTCTCCGGAAAATCCGGCAATGAAATCCGCGTGCGCCGCACACCCGCCAGAAATTCGTTCAATCGCGCCATCGATTTCCACGACGGCTTCCCATGCAGTTCAAACGGGAACGTCCGGAAATAATTCTCCACCTCATCCGGATGACTGTACGCCAGGAACAACAGCGAACTCGCCTTCGTATACGGCGCCTGTTGAAATTCCCGCCGCCGCACCAGCACCCCCGGCCGCTGCGCCTCCACACAAAACCGCTGATACGTGTACGGCGGCTCATGCTCGATCAGCGCGAAATTCGCCTCCGGCAATTTCGCATACGTCCGGATCAATACCTTGCCCGAAACCGTCAGCAAATGCCGCTGATCATCCAGCGTTTTCAACTCCGTGATCGCGTGGCCCAGCACGTAGCGCAATGGACTCTTCCGCCGCACCAACAAATGCTCCGCCTCCAACGTGCGGATGAATTTATACACGGTGGCCGGCTTCACCTGAATCACCGAAGCGATCTGGTTTGGCGTCAAACCATCCTCCACCCCTGCCACCGCATACAGGATGCGAACCCCGCGTTGAAGCGTCTGAATATGAGCATTTCCCGGCATATTTTTCTATCATAGATCCAAATATTCACCCTCGTCCATCCCTTTCTCGTTCCCCTCACGAATCGGTAATGCGATAATAGCACCATGAAAGCCACGACTCGCTTCCTCGCGCTCGCGCCTCTTTTTCTGGCTGTGCTTCTGCTCACCTCGCTCCCCCTGCCCGCCCAGCTCTATCTGCAGAATTTCACCAATGTCAACGGCTCCTCCAGCAACACCAACTCAGGCAGCGTCGGTTGGTCAACCTACTTCGCCACCTCGACCCAATCCACCAGCATTGTCAATCAAACGACCTTGTCCACCTTCTCCGGCGATTACTCCGCCATCACCAACGGCCTGAGCAATCCGTCCAGCGCCGGGTACGGATTCCTGGCCTTCGTCACCAATAACTCCACCACCGGTGTCTTCGGCAGCGTGACCTCTCTCGGCAGCGGCATCTCCGTCGCCAATGGCACCTCCATCAACTGGGTCATGGGCAATAACAATACCCAATCCAAAATACGGCTGCTCGTTCAGGTCGACGGCTTCTGGTATGCCTCCTCCACCACTTTTTCCAACATCAGCACCAACACCGTTTCATCCGCCGCCACCTTCAAGGACGCCAACATCGTCACCAATACCTACGGCCTGAACTTCTCCACCACGGCCGCCAACTGGACCTCCTTTACCCTCGATCCCGGCAATGCCACCATGTCTCTCGGCACCCAGATGGCCACCGATCTTACCTCCAATCTGCTCACCGGCATCGGCTTCTACGCCGTCGACACCGGCACCGCCGTCGTCCGTCTCGACACCCTCCAGATCGTTCCCGAGCCCACCACCTACGCCCTCATCGGACTCGGCATCGCCGTCCTCGGTCTCAGCCTCCGCCATCGAGCCTCTCGTTATTCCTAGTGGATCGGTTCTTATTCTAATTAGCCTTCAGGATTGGCAAGGCGCGACGAAAGCGCATATCCCGATTGGATCTGTAACTGGGGAGATACGAAGCCAATACTGAAAAGAACTCGCAGATGCGTCTAATCTTGAAGGCTAATTAGAGCCTGTTCACGATTTCCTCGGACTCACAACAAACTCGCCAGCCGCTCCCCATGGCGTATACTCTCTGACATGAAGACACTTCATCATTCTTTGATTGTCCTTCTCACGCTCTTCACTCTCGCCACGCTACACGCCGCCCCCCCCGTCCGCACCGCGCGTGTCGAGATCATCGGAAGTTGGTCCGCCGATCAAGTCGATCTCGATGTCGACAACGTCTCCGAAGGGGGTAAAGCCACGGCCGCCAATTGGGCCGGCACCGATCCTGCCAAACACATGATCGTCGAGTTCCCCGCCAACGCCGGCTGGAAGCAAGCCTCCATCACCTTCGTTCCCCACAAGACTGGTCGCGTCGCCCTCTCGCTCCTCGGCACCTACTCCCGCGTCAGTTCCAGCTCCAAGGAGCTCACCCCTGTCTTCATCGCCTACGACGACATCAAAGTCGAAGGCGCCACCCTCAAGAACCCCAGCTTCGAAGCCTCCGACGCCAGCGGCAAACCCGACGACTGGACCATCAACAACAGCACCGATGGTCTCCCCCCCATCGACGACCGCAACCGCGCCAAAATTGTCACCGGCAACGCCGTCGATGGCGAGAAAGCCCTGCGCGTCTGGCACAACTCCCGCGCCAACCAAACCCTCCAGGTCGAAGCCGAAAAACCGGTCACCATCACCTTCTCCTACCGCCTCTCGGATTAGGGCCGTTAAAAGACCGTCGCTTTCAGATTCCGTCATCCTGAGCAGAGCGAAGGATCGGGTGGAAGGAGCGGTGTCTTTTCGAACTCCGCAGCGTTCGTTTCCGGCCATGAAACTCAGGGCGACACCCGTGAATCATGTCCCTTGTTGTGATGGATCGTGCGAACGGAATGTCTTTTTGTAGGGCGCGATTGCATCGCACCGGGCGTGTTCATTCCACCTCCGCAATCCGGAATTTCCCATTTGAAATTTTTCATGATTTTTCGATCTTTCTTTTCTCGATCATAGATCTAATTATTTAGATCTCCTTCCGCCTTTGCTGTTTACCCCCTCCGTCGTCAATGGGAGAATCACCCCCATGAAAGCACTTCGTCGCTGGCCGTACCTTTCCGTCCTCTGTCTCCTCCTCCTGACCTTCCTGAGTCTCGCCCCCGCGGCCCACGCCCAGCTCTACTCGGAAACGTTCAACAACAGCGGCGGCAGCAATCTCATGACCGCCACCTCGAGTTGGTACACCTATGCTGGAGCCACCGCGACCAATCTCTCCAACTACATGCCCGCCACCAATACCATCAGCAATACCGTGGACTACGCCGGCATCTCCAACGCCAACGGCAATCCCAAGGACACCAAGGGCTACCTCTTCTTCGTCAATAACGCCACGCCTGCGCAAACCTTTGGTAGCGTCCATACCTTCGGAACCGGACTCACCCTCGCCAACGGCGACTCCATCACCTGGACCATGGGCAACAATAAAACCACCGCCACCGTCCGCCTCCTCCTCCAGATCGGCGGCGACGGCTCCATCGGCAGCGGCACTTGGGTCGCTTCGAACTCCACCAAAAACAACTCGACCGCCTATGTGACCGCCGCGTCTTATAGCGATGCCCAAACCTCCGACGTCACCTTCTCCGTGAATTATTCCAGCACCGCCAGCAACTGGAGCGCCTTCACCCTCGACCCCACCGGCGGCAGCATGAGCCTCGGCTCCACCCTCTCCTCCGATCTCTCCTCCTCCACCATTACCGGCATCGGTTTCTACGTCGTCGATTCCTCCGCTTCCGTCGTGCGCATTGACACGCTCCAGATCATCCCCGAACCCACCTCCATCGCTCTCCTCGTCTTTAGCTTCGGCACCCTGCTCCTCGGCTCCGGCCGCCGCACACGCCGCACCTAAAACCCCTCCCATGAAAATGCGTCTCGCTCCTCTGGGTCTTCTCCTCGCCACGCTCGTTTCTCTCCACGCCGCTCCCGCCAACCGCACCGCGCGGCTGGAATTCAGCCCCTCCGCTGACCAGGTGGAAATCGAAATCGACGCCGTCTCCGATGGTGGTAAAGCCTCCGCCGCCCACTGGGCCGGCACCGACCCCACCCAACACATGGTCGTGGAACTGCCCGCCACCACGGGCTGGCGGCAAGCCACCATCACCTTTCACGGTAAAAAGAGCGGTCGCGTGATGTTTACCCTCATGGGTCCCTACGCCCGCGTCAGCCCCAACGAAAAAGACCTCCACCAGATCTTCGTCGCCTACGACGATATCAAGGTCGACGGCTCCCCCATCAAGAATGGTGATTTCGAAGCGACGGACGAAAACGGCGTTCCCTCCGGCTGGCGACTCTTCGACGTCCCCTCCAGCCTCCCGCCCATCACGGAAAAAAATCGCGGCGGAGTCCTCACCAGCGGAGCCAGTGAAGGTCAAAAAGCCGTTCGCGTCTGGCACAACTCCCGCCTCTCGCAACCACTCCAGATCGAAGCCGGCAAGCCCGTCACCATCACCCTCTCCTACCGCCTGCTCGACTAGTCAGATTTCAAGTTCATTGTCGTATCGTAGACCTTCTTACGCGATCCTTCGACAAGCTCAGGATGACGTGGAATGAAAGTAATGTCAGAGGATAAGCGTCGACTCTCGCGAGAATTCCTCACGATCATTTGAGATTGCCGCCCCAACCCGTCATCCTGAGCTTGTCGAGCAACGTGACGTTGCATCCAGTACGGCTGATGCCAGATACATTATATTGGGTCCAGCGTCACGCTGGTCATCCTGAGCTTGTCGAAGGATCAGCTGGCGTGCTCCAAGAGGTATAGCGTTGCGACAATCTAAATAGAAAAGGCTCCAGCAACCCCCGTTGTCGATGGTCAGTCCGGCCCTCATTTGAAATTTCCAATCTGAAATCTCAACTCATTTCCCCGGCTGCCGCTCATAGATCAAATATTCCACCGGCTCTGCGAACTCCAGCGGATTCCCCCGCACCTGCCGAATCTTCGGCGCATGGAAATGCTCCCGCAGAAAGACCGCCAATCGCGGCCGCCGATCCACCCGCGTCCACGGCCGCTTCGTCTCGAACACAATGCTGTCGATCATGAAAAACCGGCGACGCGGATCGGATAGAATCGAGATCAACCGCGACTCCTCCTCTTCCTGCGCCGCCTCATTCAGCACATAGAAAAGCATGCTGTTCAAAATCGGATACGGCGGCTGCGCCTCCAGCGACAGATAAAGCGTCGGCGCGAACCCCACGATCACCACGCTCTCCCCCGGTCGCAACTCCCCGCGCAATTGCTGCCCCAGTTTCGCGCCCGACGTCATCTCGTACGGCTTGCGGCTGTACCCGATCCCGCACAACAGCAGCAGTCCGCCGATTCCCGCGTAGAGCCATCCCCGCTGCCGCGCCGCCAGTGGCAACTCCGCGCGATCCAGCAGCACCGCGCCCAACGCCGTCAGCGCCCACAGGAACGGCAAAAAATGATAGAGACAATACGTCTTTCCCTGCACCAACGCCTCGAGCAGAAAACCCGCCACCAACCCCACCAGCAACGAAAGCAACGGCGTCCATGCCGCCCGTTTCCTCTGCCACAAAAAGAAGCCCAACAGCACCACCATCGACGTCAGCGCACCCGTGGTCATGAGCCATTTCGCGATATGCGCTCCCCGCTTCGCCCACGGCACCGTCTCCACCACGTAATCGGAAAACGCGAACTTCACGCCCCAATGCCAGAAGGCCTCGAGACCCCCCGCCTGCGCCAAAATCGCCGCCATCACTGAGAGCCACAACACACCGCCCATCGCCCCCGCGACAACGAACCGCAGCCATTCCCGCACCGTGATTTGCCGCACCGCCAGCGAGGTGAGACCCACCACCACCATCGCCACACCCATCGGCGGCTTCACACACACCGCCATGCCCAGACAAGCGCCATGCACGAAAATCAATCGTCCCCACGAGAACGCCCGCGCTGGTTTCGCAGGCAGCAACCACGGCAACAAACCCAGCACCAGAAACGGCAGCGCCAATCCCTCCCGTTGCCCCATCGTGCCGAACGTCCCGTTAAAATAAGTGATCGTATACAACGCCACCGCCGTCGCGCGCCACAGGCGATCCACCCGCCACGCCGCCAGCCAGTAAAACGTCACCGCCGCCAAACCGATCTGCAACGCCGCATCCAGCAGACGAAAACCCCACGCCTGATAGCCACTCACCGCGAACGCGATCCCATGCAGCAACATCGCCCCCGGCCAATTCGGATCGATCGCATCCACATACGGCTTGCCGCCCTGCAGCCAGCTCGCCGCCATCAACTGGTAGACCGCGTGATCATCCCACATCGGCCACAGCCGGTAGAACCACGCGAACCACGCCGCCCACAGCGCGGCAACTGCCAGCGTCTCAGGCCAGATCGATGGCCGCGCCAGATCTTGAGAAGACTTCATCATGTCATGGAAAGGACGCCCCAAAGTGTGGCGTGTCGAACGCAAAACTCAAAGGCAAAGACGTTTTTTGACGAAATTTGGAGTGCGGGAGCTTGCTCCCGCTTTGCTGCACGGCGGCTTGCCACCGTCGGGTCGTGAATCGAATACGGCAAAGCGGCGGCAAGCCGCCGCACTCCAAATCGTCCTTATCCTAGTTCCATTCAGAACTGACACCTTCTTCCCATACTCCTAAAATTTCGTTTAATTCCGTTAATTTCGTCAAAAAAAATCCCCCCTCTCTTCACCTTCGAGTTTCCTAATTGGCAATTCCCGAATTCCGTCGCATACTGGCTCCTTACGTCATGAAAACTTCCGCTACCAAAAAAACCGCCGCCGCCAAGGCAGGCAAATCGCTCCACCGTAAATTTTCCGGTCCCATGGTCGACGGACCCGCCCGCGCCCAGAGCCGCGCCATGCTTTACCCCACCGGCTTCAAGCCCGCCGACTTCCAGAAATCCCAGATCGGCATCGCCTCCACCTGGAGCATGGTCACCCCGTGCAACATGCACATCGACAAGCTCGCCATCGAAGCCGCCGCAGGCGCGGACCGCACCGGTGGCAAGGCCGTCATCTTTAACACCATCGCCGTCTCCGACGGCATCTCCATGGGCACCGAAGGAATGAAATATTCCCTCGTCTCCCGCGAAATCATCGCCGACTCCATCGAGGCAGTCGTCGGTGGCGAAAACCTCGACGGCTTCGTCGCCATCGGCGGTTGCGACAAGAACATGCCCGGCTGCCTCATCGCCATGGCGCGGCTCAACCGCCCCGCCGTGTTCGTCTACGGCGGCACCATCCAGCCCGGCTGTCTCGGTGACAAGAAGCTCGACATCGTCTCCGTCTTCGAAGCCGTCGGCCAGCACGCCGCCGGAAAAATCTCCGACAAGCAGCTCCACAAAATCGAATCCTGCGCCATCCCCGGCCCCGGCTCCTGCGGCGGCATGTACACCGCCAACACCATGGCCAGCGCCATCGAAGCGCTCGGCATGAGCCTCCCCAATAGCTCCACGCAGGACGCCATCTCGCCCGAGAAGAAACTCGACTCCTGGGCCGCCGGTGCCGCCGTCGTGAAACTCCTCACCCTCGGCATCCGCCCCCGCGACATCATGACCCGCAAGGCGTTCGAAAACGCCATCACCGTCGTCATGGCCCTCGGCGGTTCCACCAACTCCGTGCTCCACCTCCTCGCCATGGCCGACGCCGCGAACGTGAAGCTCACCATCGATGACTTCACCCGCATCGGCAAACGCAGCCCCGTCCTCGCCGACCTTAAACCCAGCGGCCGCTACGTCGTCTCCGACCTCGTCCGCATCGGCGGCATCCAGCCCCTCATGAAGATGCTCCTCAAAGCGGGCCTCCTCCACGGCGACTGCATCACCGTCACCGGCAAGACCCTCGCGCAAAACCTCGCCAGCGTGAAACCCTACCCCAAGGGCCAGGACATCATCCGTCCCCTCAAGAACCCGATCAAGAAGACCGGCCACCTCGTCATCCTCTACGGCAACCTCGCCAAGAATGGCGCCGTCGCCAAGATCTCCGGACACGAAGGCACCAAGTTCGTCGGCAAAGCCCGCGTCTATAATTCCGAACCCGAAGCGATGAAGCGCATCCTCGACGGCACCGTCGTCGCCGGTGACGTCGTCGTCATCCGCTACGAAGGACCCAAAGGCGGCCCCGGCATGCAGGAAATGCTCGCCCCCACCGCCTCCATCATGGGACGCGGACTCGGCGATAAAGTCGCCCTCATCACCGATGGCCGCTTCTCCGGCGGCACGCACGGATTCGTCGTCGGCCACATCACGCCCGAAGCGTTCGAAGGCGGCACCATCGCCATCATCAAGGACGGCGACACCATCTCCATCGACGCGGAAAAGCAAGCCATCGACCTCAAGGTCTCCGCTGCCGAAATCAAGCGCCGCCTGAAGAGCTGGAAGCAACCCGCCCCCCGCTACACCCGCGGCGCGCTCGCCAAATACGCCAAGCTCGTCAACAGCGCCCACCTCGGCGCCGTCACCGACGCGGGTTTATAGAGGGGCTCCGCCCCTCACTCCGCCAAAGGGAATGATTCCCTTTGGAAACCCCGATTGGGCGGGATTCGCTTTTGCATGGCAAAAGACGAATCCCGCCCAAATCGTTTTCAAAGCCAGCGTGGCGCTGAACTCCGGTGTAGCCGAAGCCGGTGGCTTCGGCGGGCGACAGCTCCACGACAGGGACACTCGGCAACGATGACTCCGCCTGTCGCAGCTCGGCTATCAAGTACAGGGTGCAGCGTCACGCTGCTGGCGCGTAGCGCCGGGGTGTAGTCTTTTGCCTTTCCTGTATCGCGCCGCTTGCCTCTGCGCCTTGGCGAACTCCGCGAGAAAAAATCTGTAACTCAACGCTGCGACGAAGCAGGCGACACCATCACATTCTCATAGATCTCAACGGTCTCAAAGCCGTCGGCATTGGGGCGCGAAATACCCGCCGTATCCAGCACCAGTTTTTCGAGCGCGGTTTTCGCGGTCTCGGAATCGACCCATCCATAAACCTCAACGGCCTTCCGTCCATACGGCGAGGTAACCGTTATCTTGGAAAAACGCGGGTCCGCCTGAACCAATTTCTGCAGCACCGGAACGCATGCTGGCTGCACTCTCCGAGCCAACACATGGACACCGGTCGCATAGACAGCGAGCCCAACGGTAATTACCGCCAAAAAACTCACCAGCAATCGTCTTGGCTTCATCTTATCCCCCTCTGCGCCTTGGCGAACTCCGCAAGAAACCGTCCGCTCAGTTTCCTAAGCGGATAATTTCTTCAGCAGAATATCGCCCACGACCTGTGGGTTGGCCTGGCCCTTGGAGAGCTTCATGACCTGCCCCTTCAGCGCGTTGACGGCATTCGTCTTGCCCGCCTTGAAATCGGCGACGCTGCGCGGATTCGCGGCGATTGCTTGATCGCACAACGCTTCCAGCGCGGCAGTGTCGGTAATCTGCGAGAGGCCGAGTTCCTTCACCAGCACAGACGGCGCTTTGTTTTCCGCCACCATCTTCGGGAACACTTCCTTCGCCTGCTTGGTGTTGATCTTGCCTTCTTCGACGAGGTTCGACAGCTCGGAGAAAAACTCCGGGTTCACCGGAATGTTTTCAATATCGCCACCGGTCGCAAAGTAATCGTTCAGCAGGAAATTCGCCACTGCCGATTTGTTCTTCGCAGTCGCGGCCGCCTTCTCGAAATAATTCGCCAGCGCGACCTCCGAAGCGAGCACGCTCGCCTGATATTCCGTCACCGCATAGGCCGCGACCAGGCGCGACTTCTTCGCCGCCGGGAGTTCCGGCAGACGCGATTTCGCCGTCTGGTGCAAGCCCTCTTCCGTGTTGAGCGGGAGCAAATCCGGGTCGGGGAAATAGCGGTAATCGTGCGCCTTTTCCTTCGTGCGCATCATGAACGTCTCGCCCCGGCCATCGTCCCAGCGGCGGGTCTGCTGAATAATCGGAACGCCCGCTTCGACGTCGGCCGTCTGGCGCAGGATTTCATAGTGCAACGATTTGCGCACCGCGCTGATGCTGTTCAAATTCTTGATCTCAACCTTCGTGCCATATTCCTTCTGGCCCTTGGGACGAATGCTGACATTCACGTCGCAACGCATCTGCCCCTTCTCCATGTCCGCGTCGCTCACGCCGCCATAGATCAGGATTTGCTTCAGCGCCGTCAGGTACGCGAACGCCTCTTCCGGCGTGGCGATGTCCGCCTTGCTGACGATTTCCATCAGCGGCGTGCCCGCGCGATTGAAGTCAATGCCGCTCGCCGTCTCGTAATGGAACGACTTCGCCACGTCTTCTTCCAGGTGAATGCGCTCGAGCCGGATCTTCTTGTCGAAGGCCACCTTCGGATCATTCTGCACGTCCTTCGGGAACGCCAGCAGGTTGAGCGTCACCGCGCCATTCGCGCACAGCGGCTCGTCGTACTGCGAGATCTGGTAATTCTTCGGCATGTCCGGGTAGAAATAATTCTTCCGGTCGAATTTGCAGCGCGGCGCGATCTGGCACTCCAGCATCTCGCCCGTGAGAATCGTCTTGATGATCGCCTCCTCGTTCGGCGTGGGCAACACGCCCGGCATGCCGAGACAAACGGGGCATACGTGCGAATTCGGCGCGCCGCCGAACTCGTTCTTGCACGAGCAAAACATCTTCGTGTTGGTCTTCAGCTGGACGTGCACTTCCAGCCCGATTACTGCTTCGTATTCTGCCATAAACTTTTTCTTTTTTGACGAAATTAACGGAATTTACGAAATTTTTTGGAATTGAAAAAACACTCTTTTCGATGCCTTTTATAATTCCGTTAATTTCGTCTAAATTGTCTTTGTCTTTTTCGTCTTAAATCTGCGGAACTTCCTTGTGCCATTCCGTCGTCTGCTCGTAACCGTGCGCCGCGCGGAGCACGTTTTCCTCGCCCCACTGCGCGCCGATGATCTGCAATCCGATCGGCAATTTCGACTTCGTAAAGCCGCACGGAATCGAGATGCCGCACACGCCCGCGAGATTGACCGCGATCGTGAAAATATCCGCGAGATACATCTGCAACGGATCGCTCGTCTTCTCTCCCACCTTGAACGCCGCCGTCGGCGAGGTCGGCGTCAGGATCGCATCGCACTTCGTGAACGCCTGCTCGAAGTCGCGCTTGATCAACTGCCGCACCTTCTGCGCGCGATTATAATAGGCGTCGTAGTAACCCGAGCTCAGCACGTACGTACCGAGAATGATGCGGCGCTTCACCTCGGGACCGAAACCCTGTTCACGCGTGGAGCGGTACAGATCGAGAATGTCCTTCGGATTCTTCACGCGATTGCCGTAGCGCACGCCCTCGAACCGGGCGAGATTCGCCGACGCTTCCGCTGGGGCGATGATATAATAGACCGCGCACGCGTATTCCGTGTGCGGCAGCGAGATGTCGACAATCTCCGCGCCCTGCTTCGCGAAATGTTCGATCGCCGCCTTCGTCGCCGCCTCGACCTCCGGGTCGATACCGCTGATGAAATATTCCTTCGGCACGCCGAGCTTCATCCCGCGCAAATCCTGCTTCAACGCGTCCGTGTACTTCGGCACGGGACGATTCACGCTCGTGTTGTCCTTCGGATCGTGACCGCTGATCACCTCCATGAGCAACGCGGCGTCTTCCACCGTCTTCGTGAACGGCCCGATCTGATCCAGGCTCGACGCGAACGCAACAAGTCCGTAGCGCGACACGCGGCCATACGTCGGCTTCAACCCAACGCAACCGCACAGCGCCGCCGGTTGACGAATCGATCCGCCGGTGTCGGAACCCAGCGCGGCAAAGGCTTCATGTCCGCCCACCACCGCCGCCGAGCCACCGCTCGAACCGCCGGGAATGCGGTCCGTGTCCCACGGATTGCGCGTCACGCCCCAGCTCGAATTTTCCGTGGAGGAACCCATTGCGAATTCGTCCATGTTCGTGCGGCCCACGAGCACCGCGCCCGCTTCGCGCAGCTTCTTGATCACCGTCGCATCGTACGGAGCCGTGTAGCCCTGCAAAATCTTCGACGAGCACGTGCACGGATCGCCCTGCACATTGATCACGTCCTTGATTGCGATCGGCACGCCGCCGAGCGGCTTGCTCAAGTCGGCCGCCTGCGCCGCCGCGCGCACCTTGGCCGCGTCGGGCTTGAAATTGTACGCGTTCAACTTGCCATCGGCCTGCTCAATGCGGGCCAGCAATTGATCCGCCACGTCGACCGCTGTGATTTCCTTCGCGGCCAGTTTGCGGCGCAACGACGCCACCGATTCGGTATATAAAGCGCTCATAGTAGATAGAAAGATTTAAGATATTTTGACGAAATTAACGGAATTAACGAAAATTTAGGAATCCTGTTTCTGAACAATTTCGTAAATTCCGTTAATTTCGTTAATTTCGTCAAAAATGCCTTGGTTGTTTACTCAATCATCTTCGGCACCACGATCAGGTTATTTTCCTGCTGCGGCGCATTGGACAGCGCCACCTCGACCGGGAGGCTTTCGCCCAGCACATCCGGGCGCAGATTATTCACCACCGGCCCGCTGAAGGCCGCGACGCTCGACACGTCCACCTTCTCCAACTGGGCCACGTAGCCAAGGATGTCGGAAAGCTGTTTCTGGAACGTCGCCGCCTCCGCATCGCTCAGGTTCAAGCGGGCAAGGTCAGCCACATAACGCACATCAATATCGGGGGATGCCATGAGACCGCCTAGTTAAACGGACCCGGCAGGGAGGGGCAAGGCTTTTTGCGGAAAACCGGGTCGACCACTCTCGCTCTCCCCGCAGCCCATTTGTCACAACTAAACCCTTGAATTTCCCGCCCACCTTCCACATTCTGCCTCAAACAAGGAAATCATGAGTAAGGGAAATAAGGGACTCTGGAATTCTAGCCACAAGCTTCTGCTGCTTGCCGCCATGGCCGTCGCCACCGCTATTCCGCTCCGCGCGCAGACAGTGTACGACGAAAACTCCAGCACGGGAGACCTCTCCAGCGGAGCGCAGCTTGATGCAGGCAGCATCACTCTCCAGTCCAACGGGAATAGTCTGTTTGTCTCCGGCGGCAGTCGCGGGACGGGAACCCTGATCCTCTCCAGTTCCAATTGGTATACCGGATTTGTAACAACTTACGGCAGCATTTACTACAGCTCCTCCGCTCCCGGCTACGTGAACTTTATCTCCGTCGACACCTCCTCCCCGAGCCTCGGCTATCCCATCCTCTCCCTCACCCATGAAGGGACCGGCACGGTCACTTTGAATGGCAGTAACATCAACATCTATACTGGCACCACCACCATAAGCGGTGGCATTCTGCAGATTGGCGTTCCGCCCCCTCTCAACTCGGGCGGTACCATCCAGCTCACTGCCTCCACCCTGACCTACTCGGGCTACGTCCCGTATAGCGGCACAATCGTTAATGGAGGCATTCTCCTCCTCAGTTCCGCTGCTCCCACCGAACCCACCACAGCCGACGAGGAAGAGGCGACCACCCCCACGGCTCCCGCCACGCTCACCCTCTCTGCCATTCCCGAACCTTCCACCCTCGGTCTCCTGATCGTCGCCTCTCTGAGTGCTGGCCTGATTCGTTCCCGCCGCAAACTCAAGTAGAGGCTTCCCACCGCGCCCCGTCGGGATGCGGACACCGCGCGCTCGCGAGCCAGAGTTTCGCCCGGGTACAGCCGCACAATTTACACTGCCCCAGACCGAGATTTCCCCGCGCGGCGTAATGGGGGCATGCCGCGCAAAGTTGCAACCGCCGCTCCCGCTCCGCCCGATCCACCAGTTTGTAGCCCGCTCGACGCCAACGCCGCAGTTCGCTCCACAACCGCCGCGCCTTCGCTTCCACAGTCAGCGGCTTCCGGCGCCCTCTCAAATCTGAAATTTCAAATCCACCATCATCCTCCCCCACCCCGTACGGACACGCGAACGCCGCGCCATTCACGCGCCGCTGGAACTCCGCACTCGCCCGGCACGCCGCGCAATGCAACCCCGATCCGCACGCCGCCGAAAGAATCCATGTCGTTTTCATACCAAATGCCTTCCGCCGATAAACGCCGCGTCTTTTTGATCTGGATTGCCGCAATGCTATGACTCTTGGAGCAGGCCAGCCGATCCTTCGACAAGCTCAGGATGACGTGGAATGAAGGTAATGTTTTGGGTAAATCTCCACTCTCCTCAGAATTCCTCGCTACCATTTGAGTTTACTACCCCAACCCGTCATCCTGAGCTTGTCGAAGGATCGGCTGGGATGGTTTACAACGAAACAGTGAACTCGAAATCCCCTCTTAAAAAATCGGTGTGAATCTGCGAAATCTGCGAACGTTCCTTTTCCGTTCTCTTCACGTGGAAGCGATTGAAGCCGTTCCCCCAAACGTATACGGCGTCAGTACGCTGCATCCTTCCCCGCCCAGGAACACAAACAGCTCTCCCGCTCCCGGCGGCGTGATCTCCTCATAGAACAACCGCACCCCCGAATCGCTCAACCGGATATCCAGCACCGCGCTCTCCGCCGTGCACGAAAACGACATCGACACATCCCGCGTCTCATCACTCGTCAGCAAACTCTCGCAGTCCGGTTCCTCAAACCAATCGACCCACACCGCACTCGCAATCTCCAGCGTGTACTCGCCCGATTCCTGCCGCGTCAACGTGTGGGCTCCGTTGATCGACCCCAGCCCGTTCAATCGCGAGTTATTCGGTCGGCAACACGACGACACCCCGCTCACCGTCAACTCAATCGTTTCCGCCGTCGGGCAGGCATCGCACGGATCGCACACGTGCGGACGACACTCGCAGCACTGACCATCCTTGGGACTTTTCCAATACATATCGTCATCTCCAATTTTCAAATGCCAAATTCCAATTGATACTTACGTCACGCCAATCTCGCCGTCTTAACCACCAGGATGCCCAGTAGCAGGAATCCCCTCTATTAAGAGGGGTGCCCCGCAGGGGCGGGGTGTGTAGCCTTTGCCTTTCCTGTAGGGCGCGATTGTATCGCGCCGCTTGCCTCTGCGTTCTTGGCGTGCTCCGCGAGAAACGCTCTCCTCTTCTCAATACGGCTCCGAACACAGCACCCGGATCTTCTTCGCCACCCCCTCGTCACAGATTTCGATCTCCCGCACCTTCAGTTCCTTATCGTCGCAATCCGCCACATCCAGCGTCACCTTCCCCCCGCCCCCGCCACTCTCCGCCAGCAACATCAACCGCGACGTCTTCCCCGCGCCCGGACTCGCATTCTCCACCGGCAGATCATCCACCCCCTCCATCTCCGCTTTGCCCGACGGCTTGCCCTGCGACCGCTCCGTCGCGCGATACGTCGTCACCCGCGTGCGATTGACCCGCAACAGCCCCAGCAGATCGTCCGCCCCCAGATGCTTCGCCGGACCGAATTCAATCTGCGTCTCACCCGAATCGATTTTCTCCTCCACGTGCTGCACCACCGCGTGCATCGTCGCCCACTCACTGCGCCCGCCCGTTAAGTGCAACGCGCTCCCCGGCCGCAAGCCCCCGCTGCACTCCTCCTCCTTCAAGAGCAACTTCCCCTCGTACGGCAGCACTCCGACCGACGCGTACAATTGCTGCGCCAAGCCCACCGGCACCGGCTCGCCCGGCGTGAACCGCCGCAGCCGGCTGAACGACTGCGTCGCCGCGTCCGTCCCGCGCACCCGCGTCACGATCGACACCACGCTCTTCTTCTCCACGATCGGATTGCCCGTCGAATCGTAGGGCGAGTCCGGGTCCTGCCACCGCTCGTAGCTCAGGTTCGCCTTCACCTCGACCAGGCCCGACTCCTTCCCCATCCACGCCGAGATCGTTCCCTTCTTCAACTCGTTCGGTTTGTCATCCGGCGTGCGCGTGCCGCCGGAGATCTGGATATTCCCCAGCGATTTCAGCCACGGCAGCTTCTCCTTCCACCAATTCACGCTGTTCTCCTGAATCGGTGACGTGGTGATGCGCTGCGTTTGAAACGTCGCGTTCCCGCCGCTGAGCTCCATCGTCATCGTCAACGCGCCAATCGCGTTCTCATCCACATCGGGCGGGTACTGATCCTTCACGATTTGCGTGAACTCCGCGCCGTTCACCGTCGCCGTCTGCTCGTACTTCAACACCACCACCGACCGCTGCAAATCGTGCCGCGGCGCGAGATGCACACTCTGCACCGGCTCGCCTTGATTGATCGGCACCGACACCGTTGGCAGGCTCGCGCGATGCCGCACATGGAACGTCGGCGGTGTCGTGGTGTAATCGAAATACGCCACCGCATCCGGCGTCCACCGCAGCACGCGGCGAATCACCTCCGCGCAGCTCGGGTCCTGCCGCTCGTCCCACGGGAGGTCCGCGTCGGGCTCGATCGTCCCGATTTGCAACGGACGACCCTGCGCGATCGCGAAGTTCAGCACCTCCGCGATCTGCGCCGCGCCGCTGATCTTCTCCCCGTCCACATTCTGCCCGATCACTACGCGACTCCGCGGTACGTTCACCAGTCCCGAGGCATCGTCATCGAAATCCTGCAGTTGCTTCCAGTCCTGCTGGAAAACCAGATCCTCCAGATACCACCACGGTCCCGCCAATTCGTAACGCACCCCCTCCGCCTTCGCCTCGCCCACGCGCGGCACCTTCACCACGCGACCCGCGAACCACAGCGCGCCATCGCGGCGAATCTGCACCGTGTCGCCATACGCGAACAGCGGCTCGCCATCGTAGTCGCTGCCCGGCGAACGAAAACTCACCCGGTCCGTCGCCTGGTTCGCCAGTTTGCGCTCCAGCCCCGCCAGCCCCCACTCCGCCAACGTCTTCTCCACCGCGTGCGCATCCCGCAACGTCCATGTGCTCATGTCAGTGCCTTTCTCATTTCCAATTTCAAATCTGCGATTTGAAATCCTCGATTACTTCCCCACCCAACCCGTATTGCCCGTGCCCGATTGCTTCACATAGAGCGTGGTTCCCGCGCCGCCGTCGGAACGCAGATAGAGCGAACCCACCGGAGCCGCGACTACGCTCTCCGGCGAACCAGCGCCGGAAAGAATCTTTGCCGTGGAGGCGAAGGTCACCCCTTTGCCTGTCCCGCTCAAAACGAGGTTTCCAATCGGTGCGAAATCACCGCTGCTGTTCAAGGTGGCCACATCCGTACCTGAGGTGCTCGGGGTTGCTCCCGTGCGAAAATGAAAGGACGCACCCGATCCCATGCAAAATCCAAACTCAAACGACTGCATGGTCAATCCGTAAACAAAATTACCATCGTCGTAAAAACGAAAGCGATTCACCGTGCCGTCGTTGAGTGTTCCGGCCGTCCCAAAGTTGATGATGGCGTCCGAACTTGAGAATCGAAGCGCCCCAGATTGCGTCGTTGGACCGAGTAAGGTTCGCGCACTGTTGGCCGAAGCTTTATCCGCCAACACATCCCGCTCCAGCGCGCTCAACACCTGCTCGACCTGCAAATCCGTCACACGCCGCACCGTCCCATGTTCGTACAGCCCTACAAATCCCGTCGCATTCGACGCCGCAGTCAAAGTCGACCACGTTGCCGTCGCGAGATCGCTCGAACCGCTTTCCGCGAAGAACACCTTATTGCCGTTCACGGCAGTATACGCATCGAGATAGAGCCTCCAGCGCCCATCCGGTAACGCCACCAGCGACGGACCTTGATAACCGTTCCCCCATCCGGACCAGTTACCGCTCTTCGCCACGGTGTAACCCGACTCCCGGCTCGTGCTCGTGGCTACTTCGAGATACCCCGTTGTGTTGTTATTATAGAAGAGATAGTAAGTGTTTCCCTGCTTTTGGAGGAATCCGTCCTTCATCTTCGCGGGCAAGGAAGTGCCCGTGACTTCCCGCGCCGAACTCCATGTCGAGAAATCGCTCGCTGTCGGATTCAATGCGTAGAGCTTCATCGCCGACAGATCCGCGCTCACGCCCGTGACGATTATATAATGCTGTTTGGCAGCCTCATCATAGAACCACTCCGGCGCCCAAGCCTGGCCACTCGCCACTGCCGAAATCGATGGAGTCGCCACCGTTGACCAATTCACCAGATCCGTCGATTTGATGATCCTGACGCTATTCGTCACCGTCGGCGAGGCCAGTGCATACGCCACGTAAAACGTGCCACCAACCTTGATCCAGCTCGGATCACGCAAATTCGACGCATCCGCCGCCGAATAGGTTGTCGTCACCGGCAGCCACCTTTTCCCGTCCGTCGACGCGCTGAAAATCAGTCCTTTATTGTTATCGAACGTCCCAAATAAATACGTCGAGGCCGGGCTCATCGCTTCAAACCGCCCCGTCGCATTGAGCGTGCCGCTGAATGTCTTGTCGCCTGTAATCGTTTGAGCGCCCGGCACCATGACCACATCCGAGGCCAAGGCCAGACGCGCCATGCAACTAAAGCTGAAGAGTAGATAAAAGAGTCGTATATAAGTCATATTAACTTTCCGGGTCGCCGATTTGCACAACCCCTTCATAAATGAGAAGCGAGCGCCATTCATTCGTGGCTTGATCTCGCAATTGAAATTCGTTCCCGTTCTTCAACCGGAACGTGCCGTTATTTTCCGCGACGACCGGAGGCAAACCCGTCGCGCCACTTTCCTTCACCTTGAGCAGGCCGAAGCCGAACATCACGCGCCGCACCGGCACATCCGTCGTCAACCCAAAGAGAGCGAAGTAAAAAACCTTCTCCAGCTCCCCGCCGAGATCGAATGCCGTTTCCGCTCCACTGAAAGCGAACAGCGCATGCTGCTGGCTCTCGTCCGCCCACGACGCCGCATCCAGCGTCCCATCCAGATTCCCTGCCGGGATCGTCCGGCTCGCCAACGGAACACCCGTGATTCCCGCCGCGTCGTTCGCCTTGATCTCCATCGTCATCGAGGCGAAATTCGAAATTCCGAGCAGCTCCGCTCCGCGAAACAGCCCCACCTCGAACGCCACATCATTCCCCCGCCAAAGCACCGGCGCCGCCGCCGTGCGCACTTCCTTCACCTGCTCAAAACGGGCCGTATCGACCCCGATTCGCAGGCGTTGTCGTGTGAGTAATGCCATACAAAAACCTTTCGTTTAAACCGGCGGCTGTGTCCGCAACAAACCGCCCTTGATTCGATACATGACCGTGCTGCTGCACCCCACGTAGGCCGACTCCGCGACCTCCACCAACGCCGCATCGAGATACCGCGCGATTTCCTGTCCGTTGTCGCCCCGTGCCGTGAACGTCACGAGTCCACCCGGCGGCACCTCCGCCTCGTGCGCCAGCAGAAACACCTCCGCGTCGCGCACCGACGCATGCAGCCGCGTCACCGCGAACGTGATTGTCGTCGCCTGATTTTTCCGGTCGAAAAACGCACTCGCCGCCGCGCGCAAAAAATGCGCCTGCTCCACCAGCCGTTCATGACTCACCTTGAAATCGCGCACCCCGACGGGACCGCTCATCTCCGCGAGCACAAACTCGTTGATCGTGATCCTCACAACGTTTCCCCCTTCGCAAAACCGTCCCGCGTCTCGAGACAAACGTCATACGTCAGCAACGACTCATCGTTCTGCCGCACGATTGTCTTCGCCGCCGCGAAAAGTGTTTCCGCGATCGCTCCCGGCTGAAACTGATGCAGCAACGCCGCCGCCCGCTCCGCCACTTCCAGCGCATGCGGACCTGAATTCAACTCGACGTTCTCCTGCACGCGAATCGTCACCGCGATCTGGTCCAGGTACGGCCCCGGCGCCTCGGGATGCCGCACCCCTGCCTCGGGAGTCAGCACGAGACACACCACGCCGAGCGAATCCACCTGCCGCTGCACCTCGTAGTTCAAATTCCGCTCCCGCTCCGTCAAGACCGGCACCGCCGCAAAGAGCGGGTCTGCCGCGAGTCGCGCCGCCAGTTCTTCCTGCAACGCCAGCAACACACTGCTCATACGCCCTCCTCACGCGACGCGCCGAATTGCCGCACCCGCGCCGTGATCGTCGGCCGCCCGCTGTCCGTCGATTCCGCATCCGGCGTCACCGGCTCCTCGATATCGAACTGGCCATTGGCCACCTGTTCGAACAGCCGCAACGCCGCCTGCGCATTCAATTTGCGCACCTCGTTCGGATTCACCCGCACCCGCTGCGGCAATCGCAATGCGATCAAATCCAGTGCCGGCGCGAGCAGCTTCTCGGGAATCGTCCCCGCCTCGCCGAGACGGTTTCGTCCCCACGCCCCGACGTAACCGCGCACCAGCGCGACCACCTGCGCGAGCGTCGGCGACACCGGGTCCGACTGCCCCGACGCCTTCGCCGCATGGCGATACGCCTCCAGTTCCGGACCGGACAACACCGTCAACACATCCGCTTCTGTTATAGAAATCCACATAGTATAATAGCCCTCAGCAATCAGCGATCAGCTTGGGCGGATCGGACGCACAAAGCTGTTTTACTGAGAGCTGACAGCTGAATGCTGTTAGCTTGTTAAGAGACGTTCAACCGGCGGACCGCCGCGGCGTTCGTCACCTCGACGTCCTCGCTCCAGTCGAACTTCGCCACTTCCACGCGGCCATCCTCACGGACGTACGAACCGGGGACCATGTACGCACCCATGAGACGGAACGTCTTCATGAAGCTCGGATCGCGGCGCGTGGGATTCTCCATGCGCGCAAAGACCAGCACCGTGCTGTCGAGCAGGAAGCTGATATTCTCCGCCACCCCTTCCGCGGCGGTATCCACCACCATGTAGCTCGTACGCACCTGCGGATTACCGAGGAACAAACGCGAGGCATCCTCCTCGGTCGGCAGCGCCACGGCGGCACCGTTGTTCGCGCGAGTCGAACCCGTCACGAACTTGCTGCGAACGCTCGACGCATTCTTGAACAAGCGCCAGGCCGATGCGCCGAACAGCACACCCACATTCATCAAGCTGCCGTACTTGGCGGCCTTGATAACATCGAGAATGGCCGAGTCAATATCGTCCACCGGATCGGTCGGCGAACCGCCCGTCCAGGTCTTGGCCGAACCCGCACCGGCTGCGGCGACCGCCTTGTCGATGACCGATTTTTCATGAGCGAGAGCGGCGACTTCCGCGATCATCGTCGCCCCTTCCTGCAAGGCATTTTCCACGCCCGACTGCTCGAGCATTTCCAGATGATCCACCGGATAATCCAGCGCGTGCGGCTGGCAATTGTAGGTCGCGTCCGAGACCTCGAAGCTCAGCTCGGTCGCGCGACCGCCGATGCCACGGAACGTCGCGGGCAGATGGAAGCGATTCTTTTCGCTATAGATTTTGTATTTGCCGATGCTCGTCGCAACGGGAACCGTCGGGGCGATGAAATCCGCCACGGGATTGATGGCCGCCTGAGCCGCGCCCTGGGCGTATTCGCGCAGAGTGGGGTTGGCGCTGATAGTAGCCAAACGTGAAGACATAATGATTTTTCCTTGAGATAAAGCTGTCAGCTTTCAGCACTCAGCCGTTAGCCGACAGTGATTTGATTTTTTCCGTAAAGAAACCTGCTCTCGTTACAAACGCCGCAGGTTCGACTGTCATCCGGCTGACAGCTGATCGCTGACAGCCGAACGCTTTAGACCGTCACAACACCGACCGGCGCCGGACGCACGCGCACCAGTTGACCGTCCACGCCGGACTCCTCGGCAATGGCCAGCACCCGATAGGAACCGGCCACGACCGGGATTTTGCGCAGCTTGCCCTTGTCGGCCGCGGTGCTCGGATCGGCCAGCACGAGCTGATCGCCCGGCACGCACGTGCTCTTCAGCACCACGCGATGATTCCGGCTCGGCTCGAGCGGTTGCAACGTGACGTTATCGCCGCTGGCACTGCCGCCATCCGTGATGACATAGAAGGCCAGATCGGTGATCGCATCGGGGAGGTACGCTTTCGCCTCGCCCGAGGCATTACGAATTTCCGCGAGGTACCCGGCTTTCGCGGACAGATCTTCGCCGGCGACCAAGACAATGGCGCCGGACTGGGTATTGGATTGTGAACTCATTTTAGTAGATATTTTCTGTTATAGATTTCTGTTTGAGTGACGGACTAAGCCGCCTTCTCGATTTCGCCGCGTGCCATCTGGAACGCCTGCGTATGACCCAGCCCGAGTTGCTTCTGCAACTCACGGGTCCGGTTCGCGATCCGCCGCGCCCGCGCTTCCTCGGCGGGAGATTTCTCCGCCGAAAAAATCGTCTCCGGCACACGCGACTGCGCGCGGTTATGCAGCACCGGCTTCGGCTCTGCCGCAACGGGCAACGCGACCGGCTGGCGCAACGCGCGCAGCGTCGTCAACGTCCCCTCGCGATTCGCCAGCAACTGCGACCGCACCGTCTCCACATCGCCGACCACGGCGGTGAACTCGAGCAGATCGTCCTCGACCCGCTCGGCCAGCAACGCCGCATAGCGCTGCTGTAAATTTTGCGCTTCCGCGAGCTGCGCCTCGACGGCCGTCACGATTTGCTCGTCCGTCGCCTCCGCCTTCAGCCCGAGAAGCTCCAACAACTTCGATTTGTAATCCATCGTTTCTTCCTTTGCTTCCGTTCGATTCGTCAAGGGAACGAGTCCCTTCAAATTCGGATCGTTTGTCAGCGCCACGCGCGACAGGCGCAACGGACGCACCTTGTTTTCCTCCCCGTTCACGACCTCGCAGTCGCTGCGGTTCCACACCGGCGAGACCAGGCGATAACGCCCGCCCCGCACGGCGGTTTCGCCCAGATCACTCCAGCGAATCTGCGCCCACAGACCGGAAGCCTTCCCCTCAGATTTCAAATTTGAAATTTCAGACGGAACCGATTCCGCACGCAGCGCCGTGATCCAGCCCGCCGCCGCGCTGGTTTTGTCCGACGAGTGAGAAAAGTGATCGAAGTCCACCAGCAACCCCGGAAAATTCGGCGTCGCGGCGTCCTTCCCGAAATTCGACACCATCGCGTCGCACGCCGCGTCATCGATGACCTGGCGCACGCCGCTCGCATGTTCGAATTCCCCCAGCGGCGCGATATGGAACCAATCGTCTGCCGGCAGGGTAAAAGGGTGTTCAATAGTAAGTGTTTTCATAGTAATAAAAGCTTTCAGCAATCAGCGGTCAGCTGGTGTGCCGATCTGTGTTAAGCGGCGACATCCGCCGGTTTCTCCTTCTTCGGCGCGAGCTGAAAGAACGCCCGCACCGGAGCGCCCGGAAATTTTTCCGCCAGAATCCGCGCATCGAATTGTTTCTGGAACACCTCCGAAATCTCCAACGCCTCCGACGCCGCGATTTCATCGAACGTGTTTTCGTGCGCGCCGCCCGCCAATGTCCCGCTCCCGCTCTGCGCCAGCATCGTCAACTTGCCGCCCGTCCCCGCCAGCACGATGCACTCGTCCTGATAACGGATGTGTTCGGAAAACGGAGTCGTGCCGCCGCTGTACGGCGTGACCGTTTGCACCTTCGCCCCGTTCGGCATCGTCCCGCGCGAATCGCCAATCACCGCCTCGGCCTGCGCCTGATACAGCGCCTCCTTGTCGGCCGGCACATTCGGCGGCAGCTCGATGAAGAGCGGCGGAATCCCGTACGTTTCAACGAAGCCGTCCCAATCCTTTTGACTCAGGCTCTGGCGCAAGTGCGAGATCACCGCGATCTCATTGATCGGGTCCTCCACCTCGCGCACCAGAAAGTCATTCAGATCCAGTACCGGATCATCCTCCCGCGCCGCGCCACTGCGCGCCTCCGCGTTGTACTGCCACGGACCATTCAGTCCCTGGCGGAACAGCAACCATTGCGGCACCGGTTCAAAGTGCGCCACGCCGCCATCCCCCCCGCGATGGAATTCCAAATGGGCATAACCCCGGAACTCCGCCAGCGCCAGAAAACCGACCGCTTCGCGCAGATTATCGATCCGCTCGTACGCCGCCCGCAACGCCTCCGCCTGTCGCGCCGCGAGACTCGGCATTTCAAATTTGAGATTTGAAATTTCAGAGTTCGGAGTCGGAGAGGTTTCAATCTTGATTTCCTCCACGCTCCAATCCAGCCGCATCACCGCGCTCAGGCGTCGCGCCTTCACCGCCCGCAGTGTTGCATTGCGTCGCTCCACCGCGCGGAAAAGCCATTGCAGATTTGCATACTCGCCGCGCTCCCCCGCCTCCAGCAGGGCGACCGCCTGCATCATCGTCAGGCCACGCAACGGGTTGAACCCATCGCGCCACCGATTCATCTTTTTGAGTTGTGTTAAATTCATTTATGTTGAGCTGTCAGCGATCAGCTTTCAGCAGTTAGCTTTGTTCCTCACACACCCCGGCGCTAAGCGCCCAGTGTGGATCTCCGTTTGTAGGGCGCGATTGCATCGCGCCGCGGCGGTTCACCGAACCGCCCTACAGTCCGGATCGGCGTGCGATTATCCCGTCTCATCCTTCCATCCTCCGGCTGCGATGGATCGACTGCACCCGCCCGAATCCCGGCGACACCGTGGCCGATTCCGTCGCATCCAATTGCCGCGCCAATGCCGCGTAGGCCGTCGCGAGCAGAAAATGGTTCTCGCACTTGTCCACGTAGTGCAGCGACTTCCCATCCCCGCTGCGCTCCTGCCGACTGCCCGCCAGCAAATGCTGTTCGTACGTGGCCAGAATGGGCGGCAGCTGCGCCGTGCGCTCCGGCAGCAGGAATCGCGGTCCACCGGGGTGCTGCAAATCCGCAATCACCCGCGCAATCGTTTCCTCGCGATTGCACGCAATGAGCGGGTACTGCGCGCCGTCCTGCGTCACACCCGGCTTTTGCCGGATGCCCTGACCTTCCCGCAGCGTGAACTCCACCGTCGCGGCGCGGAGATAACGCCACATCGCCGCCGCCTCGTCCCAACGCTGAGCCGATCCCGCCCCGAGCGTGAAGCAGAGATCCCGCGACAAATCGCGCAGCGGCCCCGCATCCACGCATAGGATTTTCACCCCCAGCGCCCGGCACAATTCCGGCACCCGCTCGCGCACCCGTTCGGCCGAGATCATCTCCGCCCAGACGAGGCAGGAGCGGGAACCGTCCGCAGATTGACGCAGATTTTCAGAAGGGATTTCATTGGGGTTTTCCTCCCTTTTTAATCTGTGTAAATCGGCGTCATCTGCGGACTTCCCTTCTCCAGTCTCCGCGACCACGAACCAGCAGCGGTCGCCCATATCGAGACCCGCATAGCGCACCCGAGTCGGCGCAACGCGTGTCGGCATCGTCAGCGCGAGCGAGTACGGCTCCGCCTCCCGCGCCCGCTGCAACGCCGCCGGGTCGAGCCCTTGCGACATGCTGCGCGGCAACGCGAGCCGGTCGGTGCAGAACGCGATCATCTTTTCCGAATCGCGCACCGCCTCGGCCCACGCCGCCACGATCTGACGCAAATCAATCGCATCTATAATCAACTGCGACACGCGGTAGCTCCACTTGCGCTGCGCCTCGCGGTCCGGTCGACGCGCCACAAAGCGCACACTCCGCCGATCCAGCGGCGCACCCGTCACCGGGTCCGCCAGATACACCCGCGCGTTTCCTTCACGCATCGCCGTCACCGGCCAGCGTTGACCCGTCACCGCCGACACGAAATCGCCTTCCAACGTCAGTTGCGGATCGTCCGCCTGCGGCACACCCGAGAGCGAAAGACGGCAGACCTGCGGCCAATGTTCTTCCGGGTTTAACCCGGAAGAGTTTTCAGTTATCAGTTTTCGGTTTTCAGGGATACTCCCCCCGCCACTCCGCGCCAGCAGCGTGACGCCGCATCCAGTACTTAGAGGGGATTTTTCGTCGGCGTCATCCGCAGACGTTTCGTTCCTGTCCCCCACTGAAAACTCCGAACCTAAAACGGAAAACCCTTCTTTTTCCTTCGGAAAAAGAAATCCCACATGTTGTGTACCTTCCTCGAACTCCCGGTTCTGGCCCGCCCCGTGGTAACGTTGCGTGCCGATGGAGAGCGAGAAACGGAGATCACTCGCGGTCAGGCGACCAGCGAGAAACTTCGCGTTGTACTCCGCGATGTCGTCCTTCTCATCCTGAATCACCACATCCATCGAGAACGTGGTCGGCACCTTGCCCATGCCGCGCACGTACGCGAGCGCGGTGCGGGTGCCGTCGGTGATGAGGAGAGCGCCCTTGCGATTGACCGCGCGGCCCGAGCCGTTGAGCGTGCGCCCCAGTTGAATCAGCCGCGCCACCGCCGGAATTTGATCCAGCACGTCGGGCCGCAATTTGCCGTCCACGATGCCTTGCACCAGGTCGTCATCCGGCAGGTAATAACCCACGTTGCGGAATCGCACCGCGGCGAGATACACGAGCAGATTCAACATCAACACCGTCTTGCCGAACTGCGCCCCGCCGCAAATCGCGAGGGAGGCGTCCTGCATTGCCAATTGAGAATTTCCAATTGCCAATTTTTCGGAGGCCACATTTGATACCCGGCCCGAACTGCCTTGTACTTCAATTGGCAATCCCGCACTCCCCAGAATCGAATCAATCCGCTCCACGATCTGCGCGAGTGCTTCGCGCCCGGCAAAGTGATACGGCACATACTGTGCCCCGTCCTTCACGCGGGCATGACGCTCGAGAAATTCGCGGAGCGAGTCCATCGGCGCGAGCGCCGCCATTTCGGCCACGTCTGCGTCCAATTGCTGGGAGAGGTAATCGATGGGATTCATGGCAGTGAGTTCGCTGTCTTCTGTAGGGCGGTTCTGTGAACCGCCGCGACGGCACACAGTGCCGTCCTACAACAAGACATTTCGTTTCAGGCTCCGGGGGTTTCCTCCAGAAGGGGTGGTGTCTGAGCCGGCATTTTTTTGATCTTCGCTTTGGCCCGCATCGCTTCCTTCAGCTTCGCGCGGAAGAACACGAACGATTCGCGTACTTCGGGATGCGCTTTGATTTCGTCCGCGAGTGCGTTGAGCGCCTTTTCCAGATCGGACTGAAACTGGCGCTCCATCTTTTCGCGCTGGAGCGCGAGCGCTTCCTTCGCCCGGGTGCGGGACACATCCTGACCGCGCGCCTGCAACAGGAGCCGGGTGAATTTCTCCACCTGCTTCGTATTCAGCTCGCGCTGGGTGATCATGCGGAAGGCTTGCTGTCCGAGCGCTTTCAATAGCACTTCGCTGAAGTCGAGGTCCGAGTGGCGCAACACATTGATCATCGCGTCGGCATCGGCCGAGGCGGTGTCGAACGTGTTCTGCCACCGGCGCCGCGCCTCCTCCTGGTAGAACTCCACCACGGGTGCGTCCTCCGTGAAGCGCAACCCCTGCTCCGCCTCCAGCATGCGCCGCAGCGTGGGAATGGGCGCGCCGCTGATGACGAAGTCTGCGATGTGTCCGCGCGTCTCTTCATCGAGCGCGCGCAGATCATCGATCGTGGCCAGCTTCGCCGGCGTGACGGCAGCGGGAGCCTCACCAGCAGGAGTCCCCTCTAATAAGAGGGGTGGCCCGGAGGGCCGGGGTGTGTCGATCCCGTTCGTCGCATCCTCCGCCAACGTGACGCTGGACCCAGCCACGCTCACGCCCGAACTGGAACTCCGTTTGTAGGGCGCGATTGTATCGCGCCGTTTCGCCACGCGCCGCGCCACCACGGGCGGTTCGCTTTCGCTGCGGTCTTCCGGTGTAGCCGAAGCCGCTGGCTTCGGCGGGCGCTTGGTCGCGGACCGGGGCTTTCGGCAACGCGAAGCACCCGCAGCAGAAGCTTCCGCCACTGGAGCCTCGCCTGCCGATAGCGGCGTACGGAGCGCCGCGTCACGCCGCGACCAGGGTGTGTGATCTTTTCTCTTTGTCATGGCCATTTCAGTTATTGCGCCACGCTGCTGCGCTCCGCCAGTTGACGTCCGCTCGCCGTCAGCCGCCACTCGGTCAGACCGCTGAGTTCATCCACGCGGAAATCCACGTAGTCCTTCTCCTTCCAGGCGCGCAGCACGACGAGTAACTCGTCGCGTGTGACGCCGGGATGGGCGAGGTTGAGCTGGATATGCAGCGTGTCTTCATCGAGCCAGTAGCTGCCACAGGGCTTGAGCGCGCGCAGTAATTTCGCGCGAAGAATGGGTACGGTTGTTTTCATGGGTCGTGGGCCACTCGGGCCGGTCGGAAATGGGGTCGTCATCGGATCGCTCCGGTCTTGTTGAGCAGATCAACCACCTGTCCGGGCAGTTGCTGCATCTTGTCGTTGATGTCGCGGGTGAAGAGGTCGATGCGCTGGTGCGCGCCGCCGATCTCATGCCGCACGTCGTTCAGTTGGCTGTTGCTCTCGTGCCGGAGCTGGTTCACCTCCGCCCGCATCAGGTGCAGCAACTTCTCGAGCTCCGCCTCAATGGGCGGCTTGCGCTTGAAGTGCTGCACGATGTTGAGCACCAGCAGCAGCACGGCCGCTATCGCCGCGCCATCCACCAGCCACGAGCTCATGCCCAGGGGCGTGCTTTGGGGAACGAATTCCGCCAGTACTAGCAATAAGTGAGTCGTGGTCATGGTTTGGATCGGTAGAGGCGAAGACGGTTTTCCGTGCCGGTGCGAGAGGTGATCACAGGGTTGGGCCGCAGGTCAGGTGTCGGTCGTCCCGAGGCCGAGCCGAGCGATCTCACCACACTCGGCGGCAAGGTCGGCAGCGCGTCCGCGGGCGTAGAGAGCGAGGAGCGTGGCTCCGTCAATCTCGGGCCGGACATCGCCAAGCTCCCGACTTTCGGCTTCGGTAAGACGGACCAGGATGCCGTACTGCAAGCCGCCAAGTTGCAAATTAATGCGATCCAAAGAACGCTCGAGCACAGCCTGTTTGAAGTTTTCCACATCGCGCGTGGCATGGGTTTTGGCCTCGTCTAGACGCTCCACCTGCGATTGGTTGGCCGCGTTGTTGATCAACTTGAGCAACTCGCCGCTGGCGGAGGCAATTTCGGTGATCATCGTCCCCTCTTAATAGGTGAACGAACTGTTCTCCTTCCCATCGTCGAGGAAATCGCCGATACGGTTGATCGTATCCTTGAGCACCGAGGCGATGAAAAACACAATCACGCCCGTGGAGGGCGAGATAAAAGGAATGGCGTTCAGGCTGGCCACAAGACCAGCCACTTTCGCCACGTAGGTGAGAATTTTGAGAGTCGTTGTCATGGGACAACTCTCTCACGGATTCCGAAAAAACGTTTGTCTTAGGTTGGCTACGTTTGCTAGGTGTGCGACATTTTTTAAAAAAAGCGCCCGTTTACGGCAAAATCCGCCCCTCCCCATCCCCAATTCCACATTTTTTCACTTTTCCAAACCACCGATACCGGTTCCGCGCCACAAACCCGTACAATTCATCCCGCCACCGCCTCGGCAGCCACCGAAATAACGTCAAAATCGGCCACCACCCGCCCAACACCCCAAAAATTCCCAAAATCGCATCCGATTGGCTGCACAGCCGCTCTCCCGCCTCGCCCCAGCGCTCCACGAGCCAAATTCCGCCCAACGCATCCCCTTTCATCCCCTGTCGCTCGAAAATCCCCCGCGCCGTCTCCCCCTGAATCGGCGCGAACCGCAACCGCCTCTCGCGATCCCACGCCAGGAGTTGCTGCACCGTTCCCGAGCACAACGCACACTCCCCATCAAAGAGCACGAGATACCGGTTCATAAGAGGAAAATGCCCCTGAAAATATTAAATGCAAAGGAGGACTTGGCAAAACGCTGGTTTTTAGGCACGGTTTCGCCATGAGTGATAAACCGTTAGCAGGCAAAGTGGGCGTAGTCTTCGGAGTAGCCAATAAACGCAGCATTGCGTGGGCTATCGCGTCGGCTTGGGCCCAAGCCGGAGCAACTCTGATTTTCAACTATCAAGGCGAACGCGTAAAAGATAACGTCGAAGAACTCACCACCACCTTCGGCGCCAATACGCCGCTGTATCCGTGCGATGTGGCCTCCGACGAGGAAATCGCCGGTTTCTTCACGAAAGTCGGCCAGCACACCGACCGCATCGATATGTTGCTCCACAGCGTGGCTTACGCCCCCCGCGAAGCGCTCACGGGAAATTTTGTCGACACCACGCGTGATGCTTACCTCACCGCGCATAATATCAGCGCTTATTCGTTGCTCGGCTTGACCCGCGCCGCGCTCCCGTATTTTAAAAATGGCGGCAGCGTCATCGCCATGTCGTATTACGGCGCGGAAAAAGTTATTCCGCATTACAACGTCATGGGCGTGGCCAAAGCGTCCCTCGAAGCCACCGTTCGCTATCTCGCGTATGATCTCGGCCCGAAAAAGGTGCGCGTTAACGCCATCAGCGCCGGCCCGATGAATACGCTCGCCGCGCGAGGCATTGGCGGCTTCACCGAAATGCTGAAGTATTGCGAGGAGCACGCTCCACTGAAACGAAACGTGGAACCCGATGAACTCGGCGCCACGGGTACATTCTTGGTTAGCGACGGTGCCGCCGCGATTACGGGACAAACTCTTTACGTCGATTCCGGCTATTCGATCATGGGGATGTAAGTTTTGAAGCGGAAGCTGTTGTTGTGGGATATTGACGGCACGTTGATTACAACCCAACGTGCGGGACGGCGCGCGCTCACTCGCACGCTCAAAGTAATTTTCAGCATCGACTCCGATCTTTCTTTTCTTGAAATGGCGGGCCGCACCGATCCGTTCATCATCCAGCAGATTTTTAAAAATTTTGGCATCACGATCACGGAAAAGGCGACGCACGATTTCTTCGAAGCGTATTTCGGTTTTCTGCAGGAAGAATTGAGCACGGCGGGCGGGAGCATGCATCCCGGCATTTTAAATATTCTGGAGCTGGCGCGACAGCGCGCTGACGTTTCGCAAGGTTTGCTCACGGGCAATCTGGAGCGCGGCGCAAAAATCAAACTCGTGCAGTATGATTTGTGGCGTTACTTCGAGTTTGGCGCATTCGGCAATGACGGGGCGACGCGCAACGATCTCGGTCCGCAGGCACTGCGCCGAGCGACGAAATTGCACGGGGTGAATTTCACGCCGGACAATGTTTTTGTGATCGGCGATACACCGCACGACATCGCTTGCGGCAAGGCGATTGGCGCGAAGACCATCGCGGTGGCGACGGGTGGTTCGTCGCTGGAGGAATTGCAGGCGGCGGAGCCGACGGCCGTTTTGAAAGATCTGAGTGACGCGAAGGCGTTCTTCCGGATTGTGGATGGCGGAAAGGCTTAGGCCCGCTTTTTTTAATTTTTCTCGCGCACCTAGCTCACGCAGCAAACCTAGCGGCCATGATGATAGTCAAGAGACTCGAGTGAATCAACAGGCTTGCATTCGCGGAGCAATCGGGCCAATTGAGGTGATGGATCGATTCCAGACTTCGCGATTGGTCATTGGATTTCCCTCGGGCGTGCTCGAGGGATCGCTGCCGTTTGAGGCGCTAGAGAAATATCGTACCGCAGGATTTTCAACGGTGGAGATTCATCCGCAATCTCCCCAGGACCCGCTGCTCGATGGCGCGCGGCAGGGGTTTCGTGAGCCGAGCGTGCATCTGCCCTGTCAGGCAAGCTTTCCGGAACGGGAGACATTGGCCGTGGCACACGCGGCGCGGGAGCGGGGATATACCCGGATCGTGGCGCATCCGAATGTCATTCGGACTTTCGCGCTGTGGCGGGAACTGGGGGAGAGTTTGCTGGTTGAGAACCTCGATTTTCGCTTTCCCGGTTTTCAATGGGTGGAGGACTTGCAGCCCATTCTGGAGCAATTGCCCGACGCGCGTTTTTGTCTCGATGTGGCTCATGCTTGGGATGGCTCCGTGCAGCAGGGCGTGCGTTTGTTTGAGACTTTTCGCGATCGTCTTGCGGAGGTACATTTCTCCGAAATCGATTTGAAGACAGCCTTTCATCGGGAAGATATCGGTGGTGTGTATCTGGAGAGTTGTCGTCCTCTTTTGAAGCGGGTTCCGGTGGGGACGCCGCTCATTCTGGAGATGGCAACTTTGCCGCTGACGCGCTTGCAGGAAGTGCGGAAGCAGGTGGAGCGGGCATTGGGGGAAGAGCTTCACGCGCCGAGAAGCGAGAGTGGTGCACCCGTCGAGATTTGAACTCGAAACCCCTGCCTTCGGAGGGCAGTACTCTATCCAGTTGAGCTACGGGTGCGAAGATGGCTGCTTGGACAACAGCAGGGAGGCGAACTCGAACTGCTGAGTTGAAAGTAACGAGGCCCCCCAGTGAAGTCAAAAGCAAAAGCGGTCAGTCCTGGGAGTCGTCGTCCGGGTGAGGCAAGTGAAAGACCGGCAAGGTCCACCCCCAATAGATCGAGGCGAGACGGAGCAGAACGATGACCGCCATGCCGAGCAGGGCACACACGGAGGGATTCCAGCCGATGGCGACGCCGAGTAAATAGACGATGACGCCCGCGATGGAGGCGGTGGCGTAGAGACTGCTGCGGCGCAGGACGAGCGGAATTTCCGCCAGCAAGACATCGCGGATCATGCCCCCGGCGGCTCCGGTGATCGCGCCCATGAGGACGATGACGATGCCGCTGGAGACCGTATGCTCGGCGATCTGCGCGCCGCTGATGGTGAAGAGGCCGAGACCAAAAGCGTCCGCGACGAGAATGGCGTTGTTGGGCGGTTTGCGGTAACGGACATAGATCAGCGTCGCCACGGTGGAGATCAGAATCACGTAGAGCGACATGGGCTCGCGAATCCAGAAGAAGGGGCGGTTGTCGAGCAGGAGGTCGCGCAGGGTTCCGCCGCCGAGGGCGGTCACGACCGCGATGACGCTGACACCGAGCCAGTCGAGACTTTTGCGACCTGCCGCGAGGGCTCCGCTGACGGCGAAAACCGCCACCCCAAAAATTTCCATCGCGTAGATAAATGTCATGGCGTTCTGTCTGCAACGTGATGTTGCATTCACTCTAGAAATCGGTCGTCTTAGGACGAATCATGCGGCTTCCATATCGATCCTTCGACAAGCTCAGGATGACGTGGAATGAAAGTAATGTTATCGATAACTTTCCGCTCGCACCAGAACTCCTCGCTATCATAAGCCCGCAGCTCTGATCAAAAGCGGCGGCACCCGGTGCCGCCGTCATCCCTTTTCCCAAACGCTTCGCTTGGGGCGAAGCGTGATTGGGTCCGGGGCTCAGATCTGACAATGGGCCAGAACGTTCTCGACGGTCAGGCCGTATTCGACGGCGAGTTTTTCCGCCGGGGCGCTCGCGCCGAACTTGTCGATCGAGACGCTCTTGCCCGCGTCGCCGACGTACTTGCTCCAGCCGAGCGAGATGCCCGCTTCGACCGAGACGCGATTCTTGACCGCGGGCGGCAGCACGCTGTCGCGGTAGCTTTGCGGTTGCTTGTCGAACAGATCCCACGACGGGAGCGAAACGACGCGCACGGCTTTGCCCTGGCTGCCGAGCTTTTGCGCGGCGTCATAGGCGAGGTGCACTTCCGAACCGGTCGCGATGAGGATCAATTCCGGCGTTGTGCCGGGCTTCGATTCCCAGAGGATGTAGCCGCCCTTGAGCACGCCCGAGGCGGGAGCCACCACGGTGCGGTCGAAGGTCGGGAGATTCTGGCGGGTGAGGGTGATCACCGTCGGGCCGTCCTGTTTTTGAATGGCGGCGAGCCAGGCGTAGCTGGCTTCGTTCGCGTCGCCGGGGCGGATGACTGAGCAGTTCGGGATCGCGCGCAGCGTGGCGAGTTGCTCCACCGGTTCGTGGGTCGGACCGTCTTCGCCGACGAAGATGGAATCGTGCGTCATCACGTAGATGCCCTGAATCTGGCTCAGCGCCGAGATGCGGATCGGCGGACGCATATAGTCGGTGAAGACGAAGAAGGTCGAGCCGAACGGAATCAATCCGCCGTAGTAACCCATGCCCGCCATGATCGTACCCATGCCGTGCTCGCGAATGCCGAAGTGGAAATTGCGACCAGCGTGATTGTCCTTGGAGAAGGAACCGTATTCCTTGACGAAGGTTTTCGTCGAGGGAGCGAGATCGGCGGAACCGCCGAGGAGATTCGGCAGCGCGCCCATGAGGGCTTGCAGCACTTCGCCGCCCGCGGCGCGGGTCGCGACGGATTTTCCGGCGGGGAATTTCGGCAGCACCGATTCCAGATTGGCGGGGAGTTTCTTCGAGAGGAAAGTTTCGAACAGCGCGGCCTTCTCGGGGTGCTTGGCCTTGTACGCGGCGAAGAGTTTGTTCCACTCTTCTTCCTGCTTCGCCCACTTGGGTTGCAGACCGGCGAAGAATTCCTTCACGCGATCCGGGACGAGGAACTGCTCGCTGTCGGGCCAGCCGAGGTTGCGCTTCGTGGCGGCGACTTCGTCCGGGCCGAACGCATCGGAGTGCGCCTTGGGCAGACCTTGCAGCTTGGGCGATCCCTTGCCGATGACGGTCTTGGCGATGATGATGGTGGGCTGACCCTTGTGAGCGGTCGCGGCGGCGAGGGCGGATTCGCACTGCTTCACGTCGTTGCCGTCGATCTGGATCACGTTCCAGTGGTAACCCTTGAAGCGGAGCGGCACATCGTCGCTGTAGGAGAGGCTGGTGACGCCTTCGATGCTGACGCTGTTGTCGTCGTAGAACCAGGTGAGGTTGTCGAGGCCGAGGTGGCCGGCGAGCGCGGCCGCTTCGTGCGAGATGCCTTCCTGCAGATCGCCGTCGGAGACGATGGTGTAGACGTGGTGATCGATCAGGTTGAACTCGGGCGTGTTAAAGGTGGCAGCGTAAAACTTCTGCGCGATGGCGAGACCGACCGAATTGCCCGTGCCCTGGCCGAGCGGCCCAGTGGTGACTTCCACACCCTCGGTCTCGTGCGACTCGGGGTGGCCGGGGGTCAAGCTGTGCCACTGGCGGAAATTCTTGAGCTGCTCGAGGGTCATCTTCTTGAACCCGGTGAGGTGCAGGAGCGAGTAGATGAGCATGGAGCCGTGACCGGCGGAGAGAACGAAACGGTCGCGATTGGCCCACTTGGGATTGGCGGGGTTGAACTTCAGGTATTTGGTCCAGAGGGCGATGGCGAAATCGGCGCAGCCCATGGGCAGGCCGGGGTGACCGGACTTGGCCTTCTCCACCGCATCAATCGTGAGCGTGCGGATGGTGTCGGCGGCGAGTTTTTCGATGGGCACAGCGGCGAAAGGGGTCTGGTCGGGCATAGGGGGTGTTTTATAAACAAGCGGGGGTGAGGTGTCCAGTCTCATAGCGGTACCGGGGTAGGCGAGTTCACAGGACAGTCATACCCTCTTTGAGTGCGAACAAGATACGCCGCCCATCCGTGTGTCTTGGTGGTCGAAAGTAGCGACGCAGGAAAGCGGCGCGAAAAAAAAGAGCGTCGACAAGGCGCTATCAGAATCGACCCCCTCTGTGGGGTGTCGATGACGGTGTCGATCCAATCGCGAGATATCTCCAATTTCCGATTGGAGATTGCAATGGGGCAGAATCCAGGCATGACTCCTGTTCTAGCAGAAAAACGGGCCAAGCGTTTGCGTTAGGTTCGCTGCGTGAGCTGCGTGTGCGATATTTTGGCGTTTGTCTGCAGGGCAAACGCATTCCAATTGTTATAACTCGTTGCCAATAAAAACAGACCTCTTGCCGTCTTGGATGAGCCGGGAGTTTGGAGTTCAATTCTGATATAAAACCCAAGACACACACACCCCGGCGCTGCGCGCCACCCCTCTTGATAGAGGGGATTTCGGCAACTGTGAGTCTCGCCAGCAGGAGTCCCCTTGTCTTTTAGAATTGTGGTAGACAAAGAGGCGAACGCTTTCCTGATCGGTCCGGTGATTGCCGGGAGCTGAAGGAAGCACAAGGGCAGCGGCT
>NEUU01000030.1 GCA_002304345.1 Verrucomicrobia bacterium Tous-C9LFEB | reverse complement strand
GTAATGTCAGAGGGTAAGTTTCTACTCTCACCAGAACTCCTCGCTACTGGTTGAGGTTACCTCCTCAATTCGTCATCCTGAGCTTGTCGAAGGATCGGTATGGAAGGTTTACAATGCGACAATGAACTCGAAATTCGCTTTAGCGAATCAGTTCGCTTTTCGCCAGGTCGATCAACTCGTTGCCACGGCCGCTGAGCACGGCTTTCAGCGCCCAGAGGTTGAAGCCGACGGCTTGCTCGAATTTGATGGAAGGCGGCAGGGAGAGTTCTTGCCGGTTGACCACCATGTCCACGAGCGCGGGGCCGTCGTGGGCGAACGCTGCGGCGAGGGCGGGTTTCACATCGGCGGGATCTTCCACGCGAACGCCGAACAGGCCGGCGGCCTTGGCCAATTCGGCGAAGTTGGGATTTTCCAAGCGGGTGCCGTGCTCGAGGAAGCCGGTGGCTTTCATCTCGAGTTCGACAAAGCCGAGCGCGCTATTATTGAAGAGCACGATTTTGATCGGCACTTTCAATTGGCGTAGCGAGAGCAAATCGCCGAGCAGCATGGCGAGTCCGCCGTCACCCGAGAGCGTCACCACCTGCCGACCGGGGAACTGGAGTTGTGCTCCGATGGCCTGCGGCATGGCATTGGCCATGGAACCGTGATTGAACGAGCCGAGCAGGCGGCGCTTGCCATTCATGCGCAGATAGCGCGCGGCCCAGATGGTGGGAGTGCCCACGTCGCAGGAGAAGATGGTGTCTTCCGCGGCGAGTTCATCAATCATCTTGGCGACGTATTGGGGATGGAGCGGTTTCCGGCCGGGAACCCCCACGGCCAGCTCATCGAGACCGCGCCGGACATTCGCGTAATGGCCGGTGAAGGTTTTGAGGTGGGTGTCATCGGTTTTGGTTTCCAGTTTGTCCGAAAGAGCGAGCAGCGTCTCCTTCACATCGCCGATGAGTCCGAGGTCGAGCCGTGTCCGGCGACCGAGATTTTCGCCGCGTCGATCGACCTGAATCACGGTCGCGTTTTGCGGGTAAAATTGCGTATAGGGGAAGTCCGTGCCGAGCATGAGCAGGACGTCGCAATCCATGATCGCGTGGTAACCGGAGGAATAACCGATCAATCCCGTAAGGCCGACGTCATAGGGGTTGTCGTACTCGACATGCTCGCGCCCGCGGAGGGTGGTCACGATGGGGGACTTCAACGTTTCGGCCAGTTGCATCAATTCGGCATGCGCTCCGGCGCAACCGGCTCCGGCCAGAATGGTGATCGCCTTGCCGTGATTGAGCCGACGGGCGAGGTCATCGACTTCCTCGTGCGAGGGACGCAGGAGCGGTTGGACCCGTTTCACGCTGGCGCTGGGCTTGCGGTAATTGCCTTGGCGCAGGGCGATGTCGCCGGGGATGGCGACCACGGCGACGCCTTGTTTCGTGAGTGCGGTTTGAATGGCGATCTCCAGCACGCGCGGCATTTGTTCGGGATGCGTGATGAGCTCACTATAATGACTGCATTTGTTAAAAAGCTGATCAGGATGCGTTTCCTGAAAATAGTTGCTGCCGATTTCGCTGCTCGGAATGTGGGCGGCGATGGCGAGGACCGGGACGCGGCTGCGGTGGCAATCGTACAGGCCGTTGATGAGATGCATGTTGCCCGGTCCACAACTTCCGGCGCACACGGCGAGTTCGCCAGTCAGGTGGGCCTGCGCGCCTGCCGCGAAGGCACCGGTTTCTTCATGGCGCACCGGAATCCACTCGATTTCCTTGCTGTTGCCGACGGCTTCCAGAAAGCCGTTGAGGGAATCTCCGACGACGCCATACACGCGTTTGACACCGGCGGCGATCAGGGTTTCGACGATCATTTCAGCGAGGCTTTTCTGGATCATAATCACTCCTGGGTTGAGGGGTTTGTTTTCCGGATAATCGCCGTGGCGACCATTTCTTTTTGTGGATTCGATGTTAAATTGGCAAGTATGAACCGGGAGTCGATTTCAAATCCGCAGCAATTCAGGCAATTGCGCGACGCTTTCTTCCAACTGCACAAGGCGTTGGTCGATTCCGAGCGGGTCGAATATGAGCGGGTGATGGGAACGATCGATTCCCCGGCGGAATTCGTGCGGCTGTTGATGACGGACTCATGGTTCTCGTGGTTGCGGCCTCATTCCCAATTGATCGTGTCCATGGACGAAGCCTTCGGGAAAAACGGTTCACTCACGATAGCACAGCTTGGCGATTTATCGAATCGCTGCCGGGAATTGTTGACGGTCTCCGATGGGGATAAGGGGGCGGCGGGGCATTATTTTGACGCCTTGCAGCGCGATCCGGACGTGATTCTGGCCCATGCCGAGGTGATGCGGCAGTTGGGAGTTCGTCTGGAGAAGGAAGAATAACGGGCCGCTGGCGGCATGGCCGGATTTTTTCCTCGCGTCGAAGGGGGGATGTTGTATTCCTGTGGAGACACATGCTTGCCAAAGCCTTTTCCGCAGCCGTTTGGGGGGTTGAAGCCTATCCCGTCGAAGTGGAGGTCAATTGCACCTACGGCCTGCCCAAGGTCGTTGTCGTGGGCTTGCCCGATACGGCGGTGAAGGAGAGCGGAGACCGGGTGAAGACCGCCGTGGAAAACAGCGGCTTCAAGTTTCCCTATGGCCGCACCACGATCAATCTGGCCCCGGCCGACGTCAAAAAAGAAGGGCCAAGCTTCGACCTGCCGATTGCGCTTTGTCTTCTTGCCGCGTCCGAGCAATTGAACTCGGTGCGGATGGAGAAGTGCTGGATCGTGGGAGAGTTGGCGCTGAGCGGCGAAGTGCGCCCGGTGAAAGGCGTGCTCGCCATTGCCCTCGCCGCCAAGAAGAAAAAGAAACAGGCGATCCTCGTTCCGACCGCGAATGCGAAGGAGGCCGCGATCGTGCAAGGTATTGCGGTCTATGCGATCGATAACTTGAGGCAGGCGGCCGATTTCCTCGAAAAGAAAATCGAGCTGGAACCCGTGACGGTCGATCCCGCCAGCGTGCTGGACGAACACGATGGAGGCGATCTCGATTTCTCCGAGGTGAAGGGACAGGAACACGTCAAACGCGCGGTGGAGGTCGCTGTCGCGGGTGGTCACAACATTCTCATGATTGGTCCGCCCGGCAGTGGCAAATCGATGCTCGCGAAGCGCATTCCGAGTATCTTTCCGCCACTCACGCTCGACGAGGCGCTCGAGACGACGAAGATTCACAGCGTGGCCGGTCTTTTGCTCGCGCAGGACGCCTTTGTCCGCTCGCGTCCGTTTCGCGCGATTCATCATACGATTTCCGATGTTGGCCTGATCGGTGGGACGGCGAATCCGAGTCCCGGCGAAGTGAGCCTCGCGCATAACGGTGTCCTCTTCCTTGATGAGCTGCCCGAGTTCAAACGCAATGCCCTCGAGGTGTTGCGCCAGCCACTGGAAGATGGGCAGGTGACCATCTCCCGCGCGGCGGGTACGATGACCTTTCCGGCGCAATTCATGCTGGTCGCCGCGATGAATCCGACGCCGACCGGCGCGAAGAACGGACGCAGCACGGCGGTGGAAACACAGCGTTACTTGAACAAGATTTCCGGTCCGCTGCTGGACCGTATCGACATCCATGTCGAGGTTCCCGCGGTGAAGCACGAGACGTTGCTCAAACACGGAGCCGGGGAGCCGTCGTCCTCCATACGCGAGCGCGTGCTGAAGGCGCGTACGGCGCAGAACGAGCGGTTCGCGGGCAAGCGCAAGACCCGGTGCAACGCGCAGATGAGTTCGAAGGAGTTGAAGGTGTACGCCGCGCTGGATGCCGACAGCGAGAGTATGCTGCGCATGGCTCTGGCAGAACTCCAACTCAGCGCGCGCGCTTACGACCGCATCTTGAAAGTCAGTCGTACCATCGCTGACCTCGCCGGTCGCGAATCCATCACCTCCGACGACATCAGCGAGGCGATTCAGTATCGCACTCTGGATCGTCAGTTGTGGGGATGACATGGCGGATTTGCCAAACAAACGAACGACGTCTACGTCCATTCTACGCAGGCTCTAAGACGGAATTATTTCCTTTTTTGGAGGGTGCTGCCTTTTCCTGCATTGATAAAAGCGGGGGTAGCTACGAGTTTAAAAGGGTACACTCTGGCTATTTTCATTTTGTGTTCATTCAATTTGATAAGAATGGACGTTCCCGGTTTCGGGTCGGTCTGGGTGTTTATCCCCGAAAAGGCATCGAATCGATGAACGAATATGTTGAGAGCGAAAAGGTGGTTTATTCGCAGCTTCCATTCGAATTCACGTTTCCTTTGAAGGGTAGTTTTGCAGATACCTCTCGCGCTTGGTTCAGAAATGATCGCTGGTTTTGGTTTGGAAAGAGCACTCAAGAAGAGGGGATAATAAGGGAGATTAAGGAGATTTGACCGGGCGCAGAAGAAGTGCTTTTGGAAATGGAAAAACACACCAGTGCCTTTTTTACAATGCGCGGATGAGTTCGAAGGAATGAGTATTATGCGGAAGTGCGTCGCGGAGTGGTTTCGCCGTCCGCCCACGTGCCGGGCAGGAGCACCACTTGAGGATGGGTGGGTAACCCAATCTCGTTGCGCAGGAGGCAGCCGACGAGGAGATTGACGGCGGTTTCTCCCACATAGGTCGACATTTGGGCGATGCCGGAGTGAAACGCCCACTGACCTTCCATCTGTTTATCGAGTGTCGCGTAGCCGAAGTCCCGCGGACATCGGAATCCGGCTTTTTCCAGAACGCCGATTGGTCCGGCCAGATCGGGGCCGATCAGCGCATCCGGTTTCCAGCGGCGAAACCAGGAGACCAAGCCGGCTTCGTCGGCGGGGTTGAGAAAGGGCGGCACGTGGTTTTTTTTGGCGTACGAACGTAACTGGCAGGAGAGGAATCCGGCCGTCCAGTGATTGCGCAGGCGGTTGTCGACCCAGCGCTTGATGATAAATGCCGGGCGTTGGTAACCGCGTTTGCGCAAGGCCGCCATGGCGATGTGCAGGGCGTGAATTTGGTCATGCATGACGCGGTGCGTGTCGGGAATGAGGCAGGAGAAGCCAATCGAGACGCTGGCGAATTTTTCCCAGGGGAAAGACTCAAAGCCCTTGGATTGCTCCTCGGGGTCGATCTGGGGCAGGACCAGGACGCCGCGTATGCCGCGATTGACCAGGATGCGTGCCAGATGGGCTTCCTTCAGCGAGCGGCCGATGGTGTGAAATTCGCAGGCGTAACCCAACTCGGCGGCGCGGTGTATGGCGCCCAGATACTGGTCATGGAATGTCCCGTAGATCTTGAATTCGCTCATCGGCATCTTGCTGACGAAGGCGAGCGTTTCCCGGAATTGTCCCGTCTGGCCTTTGCGGAGATAGCCCATCAATTCGGCGACGCGAGGATTGGGAATGTAGCCCATCTCGGCGGCGAGCGCGCGGATGGTGGTCCGGGTTTTGGCCGACACCCGGGGGTGATTGCGCAAGGCCATGGAGATGGTGGCGATGGAGACGCCCGCGGCCTTGGCCAGGTCCCGGATGGTAGTCGGTGGATTCATGCGAGAGGGGGGGGGATTTACAGAAGGATAGCAGAAAATCTAACTGTTAAGCAAGGAGCCGGTTGTGATGAGTTTAAAGACGGATGATACTGGCATCACGATCAAAGCAACCCTCGTCCATCAATTCTCCTTCCTCTTATGAAAAAAATACTTCTGCTGTGCCTGGCGTTTGCGGGCATGAGTTCCGTCCTTCACTCGGCCGTATTGGTGTCTCTGTCGGGGGTGAGTAGTGTGGGCACAGCCACCAATGCGCCGACGAACAATGTCTTCGCATCGAATGAGCAGTCGCTGAATGCCAGCGGGCAGCCGGTGGACTCGGCGCTGGGCTGGCGGTGGGATACTGCCAGTTCCAAGCGGGATATCAGCCAGTCATTTCAGGTGGTCTCGGCCGTCACGTTCGACAAGATGACCTTTAAGGTGGGGGGAGCCGATCTCCCCAGCGTCTTGCAGGACAACTCAGCGGCGACGTTTACGCTCTCGATCTACAAGCTGTCGAGTGCCTCGGCGCTGCCCTCGGACGCTTCGGCTGAGGTGGTTTCACAACAGTCTGGAAGTTTTGCCAGCTTTGCGACGGGCATGCCTACGGCGAGTGGAAATATCACGGGAACCAAGTATAATTATCTGACCTTCGACTTCGACAATGTTTCGCTGACGGACGGCGGCTACTATGCGGTGGTGCTGTCCTTCACCGCGACCGCGACCGGTTACAACCTTGCCATGGCGATGAACACGAACAACAGCGTCTATACGCTGGGTACGGGCGCGGTGAACTATAACGAGGGTGGCTGGACCGGTTCCAGCGACTTCTATTTCTACGCCCAATCGGTGCCGGAGCCCAAAACGACCGCAATGCTTTTCGGCGGCGTCGTGATTTTGGCCTCCCAAGCCCTCAAACGGCGCCGATAAACGATTGGTCTGTCTTCCGAGAGAATTTCAACGTGAGAGTACGTCACCGCCACCGGAGAGAAAACGTGAGAGCATTCAGTTTGATTGAGATGCTTGTGGTGATTTGCGTGGTGGTCATTCTTTCCGCGCTGGCCTTTCCAACGGCAACGCGGGCCATTGAAGTTTCCCGGAAGATGTCTTGCTCCAGCAATCTGCGCACCTTGCACACGGGGTTGAGTCTCTACGCGAACGAGCACAACGGATTTTACCCCGCGCCGACGGACAATCCGCTGTCGAGCGGCGGCGTCGGTACCTGGTCCATGGTGTTGATGTTGGGCGACTACATCGGCGTGCGCGCGGTCACGGCCAACGTTAAGAATCCGTTCCTGTGTCCCGAGGCTTACCGGACTTACAGCAATCGTCTAGCCCGGCGCACCTACACGATGAATACTCTTCCGGCGACGGCCAGCGCGGTCTCAGCTTTGCGTCTTTCGCGACCGACGCAGACGATCATTCTGGCGGATGGGGTTGACGGTGGGGCGGGGGAAGGGGATACCATTTTTTATTTCCGCTCGTCCAGTATAAGCCGCATCGATCCGCGGCATGGCGGCAGCTTTAACGCGCTTTTTGTGGACGGGCATATCAGCGAGATGAAAAAGACGGACCCGGATCTCGTCAGCTACCTCGATAATCTTCAGCAATAAAGGTTACTTGCTGTGGGGATGTCAGTTTTGCTTTGGAATGGAATAATCTGATCTTGAAGACGTGTTTGTTATGAGAAATTGCTTTCACTGTGAATCCGGCCGCCTGCGACTGAAATCTATGGGAGTGGCCATGGCCGCCCTGCTGCTGTTTCTCGGCGTCAGCGTGCGCGCGGAGGTTCCCATCCTCGATCTAGGGCAACTCCTCAAGACCTCCATCGAGAAATCGGAGACGGTCGTGCATCTGCCAGAGGGAGTCTTCCGTGTGCCGCCGCAGTGTGTCGCGGTTCAAGGCGCGAAGAATCTGACCATTGATGGTTCCAAAACAACGCTGATCTTCACCCAGTATGAGACGGCAGGAATTCGATTTGAGGAATGTCAGGGCATTACTCTCAAAGGGGTGACGCTTGATTACGATCCGCTGCCCTTCACGCAAGGGACGATCGTTGCGAAGTCTCCAGACAATACCACGATTGAGGTCGAAATGCACGAGGGCTATCCAGATTTGGATAAACGCTACGATTCCTCGCGTATCCATTTTTTCGACGGCAAGACCTTGGGCTGGAAGCGCGGTGCGGCGCAAGGGCTGAGCCGCGATGTCCAGTATCTCACGCCGCGCCGGGCGCGTGTCGTCTTGGAGCCGTCGATGGTCGAGGCCGGTCAGGCGGTGTTGTTGCAAGTGGGTGACATGGTGGTCTTCAGTATGCGCCGGGGGCCAGCACTGCAGTTCTTCCGGTCTCGCGATATAGTAGTGGAGGCTGTTCGCATTTTCTCAGCGCCGGGCGTAGCGATCGATGCGAGAAATTGCGAAGGCGAAAATCGATTTTTGCGCTGCAAGGTGGAGCGTGGCCCGTTGCCGGCGAAGGCAAAGATCGCGCGATTGCTTTCCACCAACGCGGACGCGTTCAATTACGGTTACTCGCGCAAGGGGCCGCTTCTGGAAGGGTGCACCTTCAGCTTTATGGGGGATGATGGGGTGAATCTGCATGGCCCTACGTTTCAGGTGGTCCGCACGGAAGCTCCGAACATGATCTGGTGCCTGCGCCGGACGTCGTTGGATCATATCCGGAAATTTTACGACAACATTATTCTTCCGGGTGATCCGGTCCGGATTCTCGCGGCGGACAACTTTGCCATTCGAAAGGTGGTCCGGGTGGTCAAACTGGAAACCGACCTCGAACCGCCGTTCACTCTGACGCGCAAGGAAGTCCTGAGAGTCAATGCCTTCGCGAATTATCCGCGGGAAAAGTACCTGCGGATCACCTTGTCCGATGGAAGCGATGTGAAGCCCGGGGAGATGATCGATTTTCCAGCGGCGAATTCCTCCGGGTATGTCATTCGGAACAACACCATTCATGACGTGCGCCCTCGAGGCATGCGGATCATGGCGAGTGATGGCGTGATCGAGAATAATAACATCGCCCGGACGATGCAGCCGGGCATCAGCATCGGCGGCCACTACGCCTACTATCGTGAGGCCGGATGGGTGAGCAACGTGATTATCCGCAACAACACGCTGGAAGACATCGGGCTCGGCGAAGAAATCACAACGGCCCGATCATCGTCGCCTGCCGCCATCAGCGTGTGGACCGAGATCGCTCCCGACGCTCCCCCTCTGACCTGTGCGGCGTCGTATCACCGCAATATCCAAATCAGCGGCAACAAAATTAACGGCTGCACCGTGGAAGGCATCGTCGTGAGTGGTCTGGTACAGGGAACTATTTCGGAAAATCTTATTTCCCATTGCAACACCGCTTCGCCCAAAAAGCCGTTGGATGGAGGGCGCGTGCCGCGCGGGTATGCCATCACGGTTATGAATTCCTCTGGCACCACGGTGGATAAAAACATTTTTTCTGAGCCGGATGCGTATCCGCGCGGACCTCTTTTTATAGCGCCGGACATTCAGCCAGAAGTCGCACCAGCGGCGACGCGTTAAAGTCTTCTTCACGCAAAGTGAATCCCATGATGCTTACTCCGCAAGTTCAGATTCCTGACAACCCCGACCGCTTTGATCTTTAGAGGACCGCATGAATAGGTCCATTCCGGGCAGGGGCTGTAGTAGGAAATATTTTCTTCTTTGAAAGATTTTCTAACGTTCCTTGGGCCGTGGTCGAAAAGGTTAAAAAAGCAAGGATGCTATGAAAACCCAATCGCTCACCTACCGTACTCACCGTCGTTTCTTAACCTATACTTCGGCCCTGACTCTTGGCTTTGGCCTGATGGCCATGCCTCTGTTGCACGCCGAAGCGCCCCCCACCTCCAAGAAGGTCACCGCTCCCTCCTCCCGACCTCACGCTACTGTGGTGGTGGAGAAAAGCAGCCAGACTGTCAAAGACACGGCGTCACTTCCCTTTAAAACGGGTGAAAGCGGTATTTATGTCGCGAATACGCCTGGCTCTGCGGAGAAACTTGCTGCGGCCAACGGAAACGTGTACGCGCTGGCCATTAATACCCAGGGTGTTACTCGTGCCATGGGTGTCGTGCATGTGAACGGACGCACCTTGTTGGTGGCCGATCCGGCCCGCTACAAAGAGAAGTTGGCCAAGGCCAAATCGGCCGCCCCCATTGCTGTTGCGACGGCTGATACGACAGCACGATAAGTCTTCGATCGAACTTGTTCGCACCCTTTTTCCAACCGCGCCCCACTGTGTTAGCCACGGTGGGGCGCGGTTCGTTTTTGAAGGCCCTCGTTTTTGTCTTAACGAGCGATCAAGGGGCTTATAAATCAGTTATTCCAAGTTAACGTCTTTTTAACTGTAGGATATTAATTCTGCTTATATTGAGTAGGCTTAGTATTTGGGTATCTAATATTTTAAGCCCTTGCATATCAGAGGCTTGCGCGAAAGGCTCTCCTGTATAGTCTCTCTGCGTCTTTAGGCAGGGTAGAGAAAACCTCTGTACATTTTGGAAAGCAACGAGCCATGGCATCAACTATTCGACATCATCTGACTTGGGAGCAACGTCTTGCGCACGGGATTTTGACTTTTCTGGTTTTCGTCTGGCAGTTGAGTCCCGCGCTTGTGTTGGCAAATCCGACAGGCAGCGAGGTTATTGCGGGGAGCGCGTCGATCCAAACGAGCGGCAATACGGTAACGGTTACGCAGGGCAGTTCGCGGGCGATCATTAATTGGCAGGATTTCTCGATTGGTCACGGGGAGCTGACGAAGTTTTTGCAGCCGGATGCGAACAGCGCGGTGCTCAATCGTGTGGTGGGCGGCAATCTCTCGGCGATTTACGGAACGTTGCAGGCCAACGGTCAGGTCTTCCTGATTAATCCGAATGGCGTCTTGATCGGACCCAGCGGCGTCGTCAATGCGGGTTCTTTCACGGCATCGACTTTGGACGTGGACAATGCCCAGTTCATGGGCGGGGGCAGTTTGCGGTTTATCGGGACGTCGAGTGCCTCGGTGGTGAATCAAGGTCGGATCAATGCCCTTGGCGGCAATGTCTATTTGATTGCGGGCCAGGTCAGCAACGAAGGGACGATCACTGCTGAGCAGGGCGTAGTGGGGCTCGCTGGCGGTCATGATGTGGTGCTGCAGCAAGAGGGCGATGATCGACTCTTTGTGGCGACCGGGTCGAACGGCGCGGTGAACAACCTCGGGGCGATTCGCGCCGCGCAGGCTGAACTCAAAGCGGCGGGCGGCAATGCGTACGCCCTGGCGATCAATAATGGCGGTACCATTCGCGCCACGGGCGTCAATAATGTCGGTGGTCGCATCAAGCTTTATTCCGATGGCGGAACGATGAAGAACACAGGCACGTTGACGGCGCGCAAGAGCGACGGAGCCGGTGGCTTTATCGAAACCAGCGGTACTCAGGTGGAACTGCAGGGTGGTCTGATCGATGTGGGCGCGGGCGGTTTCTGGCTGATTGATCCGACCGATTTCGTGATCGATGCGGGCAATGTCGGGGGTTTTATTACCACGTTGAATGGTGGCAGCCTCGTAGCGATTGATACGAATATTGGTACGGGTGGGGCGGGAGATATCACGGTGTCGGTGGACGTATCGTGGTCCGGTACGGGGACTTTGACCCTGACGGCTGCTAATAATATCTATATCAACGCGGCGATCGACGGCGCTAACGGCATTCTCAATTTGTCCGCGGCGAATCAGGCGCAGTCGATCACGACCGGGGTAAATGGTTCCGTTACGGTGGGGACATTCAATTTGACCCAAGGTCGATGGTATCAAGTGAGCGCGGCGCTGCCGGCGTTCTCGGCGAACAATTTCATGATCTCGTCCGGGGCTCAGTTCCTGCGCGCGACGGGTGGAAACGGCACGACGGGTACGCCGTATATTTTAACCGATGTGTATGGATTGCAGGGCGTGGCTTATTCGCCGCTGACTTTCTCTTATCTCGTGGGAAACAACATCGACGCCTCGGGCACGGCAAATTGGAATGCGGGCGCGGGCTTCGTGCCGATCGGCACCAATGGGGGGAACTACACGGGTTCTTTCGATGGTGGGAGTAAAGTGATCAGCGGATTGAAAATCGCGCGGACCAGCACCTCTTTTGTGGGATTGTTCGGGGCCGTGAATGGGACGGTATCGAACGTGATTCTTTCCAATGTCTCGATTGCGGGCGCTTCGTACACGGGAGCGTTGGCGGGTTTTAACAGCGGCACAATCAGTAACTCTTCCGTGACGGGCGGAACGGTGTCGGGTGCGTCCCGGGTCGGCGGTCTGGTCGGCGGCAATAACGCGGGTGGGGCGAGTATTTTGGGCAGCACGAATGGCGCGGCGGTGACAGCAACGGGCGAGTCGTTGGGTGGTATCGCGGGCGACAATTATGGTTTGATTGCAAGTAGCGCGAATTCGAGCACCGGCACGGTGAGCGGTTCGAACTTGCAGAACGTGGGTGGTATCGCCGGTTACAATGGCGGCACGATTCGCAATGCCTTCAATTGGGCCCAGGTCGCAGCGAGCAATTCGATGCGCGTGGGTGGCATCGCGGGGTGGAGTTTTGGTGGCACGGTGACATCGAGCTTGAACATGGGGCAGGTCCGGGCTACGGGTTCGAATTTTGTCGGTGGAATCGTGGGCGCTTTGGTCAACTCGCAATTCCAAGGCAATAGCAATATTGGATCGGTAACCGTGACCGGTTCCACTTACATCGGCGGTCTGGCGGGTATGAATAGTGGAACGGTGATCGCTAACAGTGTCAATATGACGGATGTGAGTGGCTATGGTGGTTCACAGATGATCGGCGGCCTTGCGGGGGCGAATAACAACGTCATCCGTGATAGCTCGAATGCCGGCGTGATCGCGGCGACCAATTCCTCTTATGTCGCGGGTATTGTCGGCATCAATAATTCCGGTGGCAGTGTGTATTCTGTTTACAACTTCGGCACGGTCGTCGGCTCGAGCAAGGTCGGTGGCATTGTCGGGCAAAACTCCAGCGGGGCTTCCCTCTTTACTGCGTCCAATCAGGGCATGATCACGGCAGTATCGCTGGCCGGAGGTGTTGCTGGCATTAACGATGGACAGATTTCCTCTTCGTCCAATCTAGGCATTGTCAGCGGTAGCGCGCTCATCGCGGGTATCGCCGGTACCAATAGTGGTGTTATTAATGGCGGCGGAAACTCCGGATCTATCTACGGAGTTGGCTCGGTTGCCGGGATCACGGCGTCGAATACCGGGACGATTTCCAGCGTGGGCAACGCGGGCGCAGTCACCGGCAACGGCTCCTACATTGCGGGTATCGCGGCTTACAATGGCGGCCATCTTTTTAATGTGAGCAACTCGGCGAGCATTTCGGGCGGCAGCTACACCGGTGGCATCGCCGGGTTTAACTCAGGTATCGTGAATAATGCCAGTAATACCAGTACCGTGACGGCGAGTGGAGCTTTCACGGGCGGTATTGTCGGCTCCAATGAAGGTGGCACGGTCTCGAGCAGCACCAATGCCGGCAGTATCTATGGCGTGACTTACGTGGGCGGTGTCGTGGGGCGCGGGCTCTCCAATAGTCAGATCATCGATGGAGTGAACTCCGGCAGTGTCACGATCAGCGGTGACTACGCGGGTGGCGTCGTGGGTAACATGAACACGGGTACCATTAGCGGCGCGGTGAACACCGGTACGATCAGCGCGGCCAATCTGGCGGGCGGTGTGGCTGGTGCGGTGTATCAAACGACGGTGAGCAACAGCTCCTCCGTCGCAAAGGTCTCCGGCACGAATAACATGGGCGGTCTCGCGGGTTATGCCTATCAATCGGCGATTTTGAATTCCACGGCGTCCGGCACGGTATCGGGTTCCTCTGGAGTGAGCGGTCTCGTGGGTTCGATCTGGCTGAGCTCAATGAGCGGCAGCTTCAGCAATGCGAGCGTGAGCGGTCTCATTTATACCGGCGGTCTCGTGGGTTGGGCGACGCAGACGAGCATCACCGGGTCGAGCGCGAGCAGCACGATCACCGGAGCATCGACGCAGAGCGGCGGGTTGGCTGGTTATTTTGAGCAGGGGACAATCAGTAATTCCACCTTTGGCGGCACCATAAGCGCGTCGCGACAGGTCGGCGGTATCGTGGGCAATCTCGTTTCCGGTACGCTCAGCGGCGTGGTGAACAACGGTACGGTGGTCGGTCTGGCGCAACTGGGCGGTCTGGCGGGGCGCATGACGTCGAGCTCGATTCTGAGCAGTACCAATACCGGTTCCGTGACTGGAACGACTGGCAGCAACATCGGCGGTCTGGCCGGTGTTTTCATGACGAGCACGATCAGTGACAGCATTTCGACGGGCAACATCACGGGTTTCAACAATGTGGGCGGACTCGTCGGCTTTGCGTCGCAATCGACCCTCCGGAATTCGACAGCTTCCGGCACGGTACAGGGCGGGAATTCCTCCATCGGCGGACTGGTGGGGCAGAGTTCGTTGAGTTCCATTATCAATAGCGCGAGCTCGGCGACGGTCAGCGGCGTGGTCTACGTCGGTGGCATCGTGGGCTGGTCGTCGCAGTCGAATATCACCAACTCCAGCGCGACCGGGGCGGCCTCGGCCTCGACGAGCGATGCGGGCGGACTGGCGGGTTACTTTGAGAAGGGGACAATCAGTAATTCCACGACCAGCGCGAGCGTGAGTGGTCCGTTGTTTGTCGGTGGTGTGGTGGGTGAATTGGTGAACGGTACGCTCAGCGGTGTGGTGAATGCCAGCACGGTGAGCGGCGCGAATTACGTGGGCGGTCTTGCGGGACGTTTGTCACAGTCTGATATTCTCACCAGCACGAATAATGGTTTGGTCTCGGGCACCGCGAGCTTTTCCGGCGGCTTGGTCGGTTCCAGTGAAGCGAGTCGTGTTTCGGGCAGCGTGAACACGACGACGATTAGTGGTAACTACTTTGTCGGCGGCTTGGTCGGTCGCAATGGCATGAACAGCTCGATTACGGGTAGCACGAATTCCGGTACGGTCACTGCCACGGGGAGTTACGCGGGTGGCCTCACGGCTTGGAATGCGACGAGCACGATCAGTGGCAGCGTCAATACGGGAACGGTCAATGGCGTATCCGACGTGGGCGGTTTGGTCGGCGTGAACTACGTGAATTCCTATGTGACTGGCAGCACCAATAGCGGTTTGGTTATCGGTACGGGTTCGCGCATCGGTGGTTTGGTTGGCTCTAATCCGAACAGTACGGTAAGCGGCAGCGTGAATACCGCGACAGCCACCGTCACGGGTGGTCAGATCGTGGGCGGTCTGGTCGGTCAAAGCGATTACGGCTGGATTCTCGATAGCACGAACGCTGCGGCGGTGAGCGGCACCGACTCGGTCGGCGGCATTCTCGGTACGGGCAGCAACAGCACGATTCAGCGCGTGGTCAATACGGGGGTGATTTCCGGTGGTTCCTCTGCGGGCGGCATAATCGGGTACAGTGCGTATGATGTGCTGCAGGATGTGACCAATAGCGGCGCGGTCTCCGGTTCCACCGCAGTGGGTGGTATCGTGGGTACGGCGAGCTACTCGACTATCGTCAGCGCCACTAATCAGGCCGAGGTTAGTTCTTCGGGGGCCTCGGTGGGTGGCATCGCGGGTGTGATCATGCAAGGCACGATCAGCAACAGCATCAACAGCGCGACGGCTACCATCACCGGCAGCCAGTACGTTGGCGGTATCGTCGGTGTGAGCACGAACAGTACGCTCTTGGATAACCGCAATGATGGTGCGGTCTTTGGCACCAGTTACATTGGCGGTATTGTCGGCGGGGGTTGGGGCAACACAATCACGCGTGTGACGAATTCCGCGGCGATCACGGGTACCTCCATCGGCGCTGGCGGTATTGCGGGGCTTCTCGAGCTGAGTGCGCTGACCCAGAGTCTCAATACGGGTACGGTAACCGGCAAAAATATGGTGGGTGGACTCGTCGGCAGTCTCGTTTCCAGCACCCTGTCGGGCAGCTACGCCGCGGGTGATGTGGTAGGGTTGGCGAACGGATTCAATGTGGGTGGCGCGGTTGGCCAGGCGCTGGCCGCTCAGATTCGCAATATCTCCTCTTCGGCGACGGTGACGGTTGGCGACGGAACCCAGGGCGTGGGAGGACTCGTCGGATTGCTGACGGGCGTGTCGACGGTCTACCGGTCCGAGGCAAGCGGCAACATTGTCTCGGGTAATGCTGTAAACCAAGTGGGCGGTCTTGTTGGCAACGTTGGCGCGGGCGCCATCATCGACCAGAGCGTCAGCACGGGTAGCGTCAGTGGTACCCAGATTGTCGGCGGCTTGGTTGGTAGCAACTATGGGACCATTCAGGATAGCTATAGCCGCAGCACCGTGACTGGGTCGTCTCAGGTGGGCGGTCTGGTTGGAGATAATTATAGCACAATTGCGCGATCCTTCAGTACGGGCAAGGTGACGGGCACGACGAATGTGGGTGGTTTGGTCGGTAGACAAACGACTGGCACCGTGACGAACAGCTTCTGGGATATGAATACCAGCGGGCTCTTCGCCAGTGCGGCAGGGATCGGTAAGTACACCCTGCAGATGCGCGAATTGTCGCTCTACACGGGCGCAGGCTGGGATTTTGCCACGGTCTGGTCGCAGTATATCGTAGGCACAGACGGCAAGAACGACGGCTATCCTTTCCTGGCTTGGCAGACGTTGCCGATCAATCCGTTGCCCTATGCGCCGCCTATTCCGGTGCCTCCAGCCGATCCATCAATCCAGACTGCGTTTAATGATTTTATTAATTCATTTGATAATTTTGATCGTTCGAATTATCTCTATCAGCAGTTACTTGATGCGCACTATGCCGGTGTAGGAGGCAGGATGACGTTTTTCCGCAACAGTACGGGAGGTCGCAATCTACCGGGAATGATTGCAGTGGGATCAACTTGGGATTTTAAATCGGAATGAGAACCATGAACGTAATGATCAGATTGAGTGTGGGTTTGGCCGTAGCGACGGTGCTGCTGTCGAGTGTGTGGGCGCAGGATTACGAACGGTTAGCTCCCAAAGAACCGGCGCGTACACCGGGAGGAACCGTTTCTCAGCCAGAGCCGAAACTGACTTCGGGTCCGGGAGCTGACACGGTGTTGCTCGATTCCTTGAAGGGACTTGTGTTCCTACCCTCGCCGAACGACGTGAAGCCGGAAGGTGCCAGCATCAAAAGTGGCGTCGAAGTATCTGCCGTGAAGGTTCCCGATGTGGAAGCCTACCGCAAACTGGCGTCCGGTTATCTGGGCAAGAAATTTACCAAAGGCCAACTGGATGATTTGATTGCGAAGACAGTACTTTACTACCGGGATCATGATCGTCCGGTGGTGGATGTGATCGTGCCGGAACAGGATATCACCAGCGGCGTGGTGCAGGTGGTTATTCTCGAAGGCAAGGTTGGGCAGGTCACCGTCAGCGGCAATCGCTGGTTTTCCAATAGTATCTTGACTGAGGATTTGCGTGCCAAGCCGGGCGATACGATGCGCGCCTCGCGTCTGCAATCGGATCTCGACTGGATCAACCAGAATCCTTTCCGTTCGGCCAATCTGTTCTTCTCTCCCGGCGCGAACCTGGGCGATACCGATTTGGAGTTGAAGGTGAAGGATCGTTTCCCGCTGCGGGTTTACACTGGCTATGAAGATAGTGGCGATCGCATCACGGGTTATGACCGTTATCTGACGGGCTTCAATTACGGCAATCTCTTCGGCACCAACCAGCAGCTCAACTACCAGTACACCACCAGCGGCGACTTTAGCAGCGTGCGTGGTCATGCCGGTAGCTACCTCATTCCGCTGCCGTGGCGTCACAACCTGACCTTCTTCGGCAGCTACGCCGAGTCGAAGGCGGAAACGGCCGGAGTCATTCAGCTCAACGGTATCAGCTGGCAGGCCAGCACTCGCTACGAGATTCCGCTGGGAGTGGTCAATATTGAGGGAATCGGCAAATGGCGGCAGAATTTTTCCGCCGGATTCGATTTCAAGCAGAGCAATAATAATCTCGGTTTCGGCGGCGACAGCGTCTTCGATACGACCACCGACGTTGTCCAGTGGGTGGCTGGCTACAAGACCTCGCTCAACGATCCGCTCGGTACGACTTCGCTGGGTTTGACGGTGACCTACAGCCCCGGCAATCTTACGGAGAATAACAGCAACGCGGATTTTGGGTCGCAACGCTTCGGCGCACAGGCCGAATATTCCTACGAGACCTTTGTTGCCGAGCGCAATACGCGCTTGCCTTGGGACTTCTCATGGATCCTGCGCGGCACCGTGCAGGCGGCCAATGGCAACTTGCTCAGCAGCGAGCAATTGGGCGCAGGCGGTTATCTGAATAATCGCGGTTACGATATGAACGCCGTGACGGGAGACGAGGGTTTCCTCTTCACCACGGAATTGCGCACACCGGCCGTGAGCCTCGCCGCCTTGTTCTCCGAGACCGCGTCCAAGGCCATGGCGGACCAGTTGCAGTTCCTCACCTTCTGGGATTACAGCCAGGTGAACAATGTGAACTTGCAGCTCGGCGAAACTTCCACCACCAGCCTCGCGAGCGTGGGCGTCGGCGTGCGGTATTCGATCAATACCTACCTGAATCTCCGGTTCGACTACGGCTGGCAGTTGCACGCCCAGAGCCTGGACGAGCACCGCGGTTCGCGCGCGAATCTTGGCTTGGTGCTGAGTTACTAGCCGCAGGGAGGCTTTATCGCCCTTCCGCAGTGCAGGAAGGGCATCAATCGGCGGCGGTGGGTGTAACGATTACATTTCAAGGCTCTGGCTGATTCCACCCCGTCTCCCTAGCCTCATGGCTAGGGATGGCAGGGGACAACAATCCCCGACGACTATTTTGAAGAAGATTCTTTTTTTCGGCGACTCCATTACGTGGGGGCAAGGCCTGGCTCATTCGGAAAAAGAGCGGTGGAGTGCACGGCTATCGTCTCGAAGTGGATTTGTGGAAGTGAATGAAGGGAAGCCTGGACGACCGGCCTCCGCTCTTGACGAATTTGACGTCGCCTTGGATCGACACCATCTGGATCAGGACATTCACTGGCTTTTTCTGGCGCTTGGGGCGAACGATGCGCGGGACACCGGAATGGATTGCGTAGAGAACACCGTGGCGCACATCGCGAGTCTCATTGCCCGTACGCAAAAGAAAGCTCCGCAGTGGAAGATTGTCCTCTGTTCTCCCTATAACATTGCGAAATCTCACTTGGAGCGCCAAGAGATTGCCGAGAGCCGGGAGAGGAATCTCTTGGCGATGCGTGCGGCCTATCGAGCGCTGGCCGAGAGAGAGGGAGTGGGCTTCATTGATTTTTACGGCTCAATCCCGAGTGACTCTCTGCGCGCGGATGGGGTGCATCCCAATGCGGAAGGGCACCTCGCTATATCGGGAGTTGCTGCGGAGCGATTTCTTGGATTGCTGGAGAAATAATTGAATCTGACTAATGGTTGTCGAAGCGGCAGCCGGGTGTTCCTCGCGGATTGGCTACGATTTCATCCTTCCAGTCGAGGCTTTCAGCATGGCCATCATAGAAGGCCGCATTGACCTTTCTCCGGTTTCCATGCCGTGGGAAGGCATCCCAAGGATCGCTCCCGTTGAAATTCGTATCGCTGGGAAAAAAGGCGTAACCATAATTGGCAGCGCCGGGAGTGCGACTCTTTTCGGTCCAGGCGGATACAGCCTCATTCGGTCGATCAGGTTTTCCCAGATCCGTGAGGAACACGGTGAACGAGGGGTTCTTGACGGCGGTAACGCGGCGATCGGTGACATAGGTCAGATAGTTGTGAAGGTAATCACGTGCGTAGTATTCGCTTTCGTGGAGACCATAAGAAGTCGGAGTCGTTCCGGCGGTTCCGGTGCCAGCCGATTTCAATCCCAAAGCATCTGCGGGGCAGACGAAGGGCTTGCGCAGGGAGCTGTTGGTTCCTGTGGTGAGATAGGGTACGAGCAGTTTGCGCCACGTTTGTGCCGTGGCTCCGTTGCTGCCCGAGCACATGGGAATCAACCTCAGATCATTGTCTCCGCTATACATCTGACTGGCGCTGGCGAGCTGCTTTAAATTGGAAAGGCATGCCGCGGTATTGGCCGCATCCCGGGCGAGCTGCAAAGCGGGAAAGAGGAGGGCGGTAATTAAGGCAATGATTGCGAGTGCCACGAGGAGTTCCACGAGGGAAAAGGCGGTTTGCGAGGACACGACTCGACGCAGAGGAAAGGGCATGAAGGAATCCTGTTGCGTCATGAAGGTGATTTCAATCGAGAGGGTATGTAACAGTTACACTGTGTCTGGAATGTTGAACGTTCCGGGAACTTCCATCGTCTTGGGTTCAGTGGGAATGTCGTATTCGCCGCGTTGCAGTGTAGAAGTGAGAAAGTCGACACCCCATTTTCCAAGCAGGTCATAGCGCGGGTCCACCCAAGCAAAACAAGCGGTCTGGCGGGGGCGCGCGAGATAGATGAAGTGCTCGGGCGGAATCAGGTCATATAGCCAAGGGAAGGTGACTTCCGCCTCGCAGATGAGACACTCGACGCGATGTTTTTCGAGGAGGGTTTTGACTTGGGCGGGCTGAAGTCGATTGATATCGAAGAAAAGTTTATCGGCGATGGCTGGTCCGCTTGGATGATAAGCGAGGAAGGCGGCGCGACTGACATGATCGGCGCGACGGGAAATATCGAAATTCCAGACGGCCGCAATCCTGCCTGCAAAACGGTGTCGGGCGTGGTGAAGCGCCATGTGCATCGAGCGGTAGTGGTCAAAGCGCACGGAATGAAGGGCCGGGTGAACCAGCGCCCATCCCAGTGAGATGGCGGCAAATCCGGAGAGGTCCATGCGGAGATGGGTTTTGCCGTGTGTCGTGATCGGTGGGGAGATGATGATCCCCCTCACGCCGCGACTGCGCAAGATGGAGCGGAGTGTTTTGGGCGTATACTCGTTGCGGAAAAACTCATCCACTGTATACCCCAGTTCCTCCGCACGTGCATGAACGGACTTGCGTATGACCAACATGTTCTCATGCCGGTTGCTGGCGGGATTGGTATCAAACCAGATGAGGGCAAGATTGCCTTTGTGATGTTCACCCCGTCCCTGACGCAGAGAGGACATGAGCTGCCCCACGTAGGGATTGAATTGGTATCCGAGTTTCTTGGCTGCGGCTAGAACCTTGTGCCGGGTGCTGGGATGAACAGCTGGGTCGGAGCGCAAGGCACGCGAGACGGTGGCAACGGAAAGGGCCGTGTCCCGCGCGATATCCCGGAGGTTCGACATGGGATGTAACTGTTACACTTCGCTGTCATTGCTGTCAAGAAGCTCTCTCGAGTACGGTAGCTTCATGAAAGCCCCCTTCCGCCCCTTGCCGTCAGTCTCTGGTTTGGTCGCCAGCGTCAATACGTGTCTGTATCCCTTCGCCTTTTTAGCCCTGATTCTTGTGGGTAAAGTCAGCGCCCAGACGGTTTATGACATGAGCGATCCGGTTCAATTTGCAAATAATTTCATGATCACCTCTCAGGCCGCGGGGAGCACGCTTGGAGTTTCCGGGGGCAAACTGCAAGATGTGACCACGACTGCGGGCACGGCCACCTGGGTCTATGACACGACCCCGGATTCGACGGCGACGAATGCTTCCTTTCAAAATTTCACAACCAGCATGCTGGTTAATTTCGGAGCGAGCAATAGTGGGATTGGCTTCTATTTCTTTGATGGCGGGAACCGTTCCAACTCCCTCTTGGCCTTGGTGAACGTGAATAATGGCAGTAGTAACGACATCATTCGTTTCTTCAGTGGAGCTTCACTTACGGCGGGAAGTGCGGGAACTCAACAAGGAACGACTACCACGCTGACCAATGGAGCTTTTGAGCTTAACAATAACTATTTGCTTACCTTGACGGCGAACTACATCGGCGCGGGGCAGGTCGATGCGACGCTCACCTTGTCCGATCCCAATAGCCTGATTTCCGCGTTTTCGGCCAGCTATTCCTTTACTGGCGTTGCCGCGATGGCGGGCGAGATCGGCTTTCGTTCGAGCACCGCACTTTCACCGGCTACGAACGCTTTTGACGACTTCTCCATTCCGGCGGTGCCGGAGCCAACTGTGATGGCTTTTTTGGGTCTGGGGATTATCCTGATCACGGTTACAATCAAGCGCCGTGGGTTGTCTTCGATCTGATCCCGATCCATCCCGTACAGGCTTGGCGCCTCTTGGAGCCGCGTTGCACACGGGTGAGTTAAAAATTTATGAGTATTTCGACGCGCGGTTTCTGTTTCGTGCTGATGACATTTCTGGCGAGCTCGTTTCTGGTGAAAGCCGAAGAGAAAGCGTTTGTCGCGGACAAGGCGACGGTGGAGTTGTGGAACTTCGATGCGGATCGCGGCGTGGAAGCCGTCAATGATGTGCCCAGCGGTACGTCCTTCGCCATTAAATCCAGCGCTGAGACGCCGTTGGGATGGACGGGTGGGAAGTTTGGTGGAGCCCTTCATTTTCAAGGCAAAGCACGACTCGCGGCGAACTCGGTAGCCATTCCTTTGGAACGGGCGGTTACGGTAGAGGCCTGGATCAAGGTGGATGAATCTGGATCTGGTGCGCGGATGGGAATTCTTCAATACATGATCTACCGCAAGTCAGGCTTTCGACTGGAGATATCCGCGAAAAGACATCTGGTCTGGAGCGTCCAAGCGGAGGGGCGGGAACTGTCGGTGGCGTCCAAAGCATTTATCTATCCGGGTGATTGGATCCATGTGGCGGGGACTTACGATGGCGAGTCGCTTCGCGTCTATGTGAACGGAGATCTCAGTGGAGAAGTGTCCGCCTCGAATGGTAATATCGCTCCTGCTACGGCTTATCTTCTGGTTGGCTATGCGGATGGAGCGGAACAGCCTTATTTTTGTGGTTTGATCGATGCGATTCGTATTTCCAATGTGGCTCGAAAGGAATTTCTCAAGCCTTGAATTTTTTATGAAACCCAAGATTCTCGCGATTGCCTTGATTGGTGTATCGGTCTTCACGGCTCACGGGGCCAGCCCGGTGGTCAGTTTTACGGTGGACCCCACTTTCGTTCCGACGAAAATTCCTCCTTATTTTTTCGGGGTGGGCCGCGAGCAACTCAATATGAATGTACCCCGGGAAAATCCCGAACAGATGGAGTCGCGCGTGAAGATCTTGAAGGATCTCAAATTCAAGGTGCTGCGCGGACCTTCGGGAACACCTTCGAATTTTTTCCTGTGGAAGAAAGGCTATTTCTTTACCTCAGCCGAACCGGATTACGAGAAGTACTACGAGAAGAACAAGGAGAAAGTCCAGCACCGGGCTAACGGCGTTGGATCCCGTCCCGTGCTGTTGCCGGAGCTTTACGAGGAGTCCATTGCGCTGGGGGTGCCGTATGTCTTCAACGTCAATGTCGTTTCCCAAACGGCGGAGGACATTGCAGACATGGTCAAGGAAATCAAAAAAATCAGCTCCAAACCCATCTTTCTGGAAATGGGAAACGAGTTGTTCGAACCAAGCGAGGAGAAGGTCTTCCCGCTCTGCAAAAATTATGTCGAGAAAGTTCGCGCGATCAAGAAGGCCGTAAACGCGGTGGACCCCACAGTCAAAATTGGGGTGGTTTGTCCTTCCTATCCGTTTAGTCGCAAGAGACTCCTGAAAAGCGGGCTTCGTTCCATTGCCAAGCTCGGAAATCGGCCGATCGACCGCTATCTGGAATGGGATGAGGTTCTCGCGGCTAATCAGGATGCCTTTGATGCGGTGATCCTGCATCCTTATGTTTTCTTCAGCCTGGAAAACGCCAGGCCAGAGTCGTTGATGGCCTATATGTTCGCTTGGAATGCGGCAGGCGAGGAAGTGATTCGGGAAGATTTTGTGAAGCTTTTTCCGGGAAAGAAAATCTGGATGACGGAGTTTAACGTGCTGACGTGGGATCTGTTCAATGAGAAGGATAAGTCCTTCAAGAACCGAATCCAAACGATGAAGACCCCCGGGACGGCCATAGTGAATATGGAGACCCTGCTCACTTTCATCGACGCGGGGAATGTGGATATCGCCACCTTGCATACCTTCGTGGATGGGCAGGGGTTTGGCATCATTAGCCGAGCGGGAAAGGACTATGACCAATTGCCGAACTACCATGTTTTTGCGGCGCTCGGTAACCTCATTGATAAGTACCCCTTTTATTATCGTCTCGCCAATAGCGGTGGCACGACGACTGAGATGTGGATGTCCTACAAGCACGTCGAACAAGGTCCGGAGCTTGCATTAATCAAATTTGAGAACGTGGGGGCATGGGGTTTTGGTGATGCGAAGGGATTAAGGCAGGTGATCTTGCTCAACCGTACAACGGAGACTGCCACGGTCGAATTATCCAATAAGAAATTCAAGAAGCTATGGACCTATGGAGGACGACAGGTCATGCCCGAATTTTTGAACTATTCCCGTGAATGGACGGCTCCTCCCCAGGTGAATCCAGTGCCTGACGTGACAGTGGGAGTCGACTCAACCCGGATCGAGTTGCCCCCCTACAGCGTTACAATTGCTGAGCTGCCGCCCGAAAAATAGAGTCTTCGGACGGAGGTTTCGTTGCTTTGGGGTTGTTTACTGTTAAAATAATTAATAGCCCTATTAATTAGCATGATAAGCAGCTTGCGATTGGTCGGTATTCTTCGTAGTTTCGCAGCATGCGCGTCAGGCTATTCGCTCTTTTCAGTTTCGTTGTTTTGAGTGGGCCTGCTTCGTCTTTGGCCGCTGTGCAGACATGGATTGGGCCGAATGGTAATTGGTCCACAGGCACAAACTGGTCGGGGGGTATTTTTAATAGCGGAGATGCAGCGATCATTCAGGGAGCCAATACGACGTTCGATTTGAACGGATTCACCGTTACCACGCTCACGGTGGGAAATGCAACGGGTGGATCGGTTCTCTTTAATGCCGGGGTGACGGCATTCAGTACGGATGTTTCCATCGGGGGCGCACCGGGCATTTCTGGCGCGGTAACGGTCGACACGGGGGCGACATGGACGATTTCGGGAAACCTGTTCGCGGGACATTCAGGACCCGGTACGTTGACAATTTCGAACGGTGGAGGGGTGGACGTCGGCGGGAATGTCTCCATTGGAGAACTCAATACGGCAACCGGTCGCATGCTGGTGACCGGCGTGGGATCGGCGTCGACGATTTCGGGCAATCTCAGCGTCGGAAAAAATCTGGGGAGCGGTTTTTACACGGTGGCGAATGGTGGGTATGCGACGGTCCTCGGTGATGTGGAGGTGGGTACGAGTGGCGGTGTGGGATCCGTGTTGATCACGGGAACTGACACGAGCTGGGATGTGGGTGGAACTTACAAGGGGGACGGCGGTTCCTTCACTCTGGCCGATGGGGCAATGGCTTTTGTCACGGATATGCAAATCGGCACCGGTACAGGCACGCACACGGTTGTGGTGACAGGTATCAACGCCAGTGGCACCAATTCCATTTTGATGGCGGGCATCACCAGTTTCAGTATTGGAGAGACAGGCCATGGTGTTTTGACCATTTCGGAGGGGGGAATCGTTTTTCCGACCACCGGATTGGTCATCCTCGGTGCGCAGGCGGGCAGTTCGGGTACAATCAATATTGGCTCTGCGGCGACGGATGCGCCCACGGCTCCGGGCTTCTTTGACGGTGTGGAAATCGATTTGGGGGCGGGAACCGGTACGATCCAATTCAATCACACGGCGACAGCGGGGAATCCGTACTTTTTCACGGATGACGGCACGAATTGCGGGTGTACAACAACACTTTCCGGCGCGATCACCGTCATTCAGACGGCGGGTTATACAGGATTGATCGGCACGTTGGATTATTCCGGGCCTACCATCGTGAATGGTGGCGGACTTCTCATCGAGGGCGATTTGCTTAACTCGAATGTGACGGTGAATAGCGGCGGTCTGCTCGGCGGATCGGGAGTTATCAGCGGTTCGGTCACGGTCAATGCCGGTGGATACCTGGCGCCCGGACGGTCTCCGGGAATTTTGACGATCGGCACGTTGACACTCAATCCGGGAGCGACGACGGTCATGGAAGTCAACGGCACCACAGCGGGGACGCAGTACGATCAGATCGTGATTACAGGGACGGCCGCTCTCGCAGGGACTCTGCAGTTGAAATTTGGTTACACGCCGCACGCGGGCGATACATTTACGCTGATCACGGGCGGGACGTTGACGGGGGACTTCGATACGGTGATCAGCTCGCTGGGCAATGCTCTCCGATACACCCACAGCGTGACGACGGATTACAACCTTACCGTCACGGCGATTCAGACTTCCTTTGCGCCGTTTGCGAATACGCCCAATCAAATCGCCATCGCGAACGCGCTGGATGCGGTCAGCGCCCAATCAGGGATGGCATCGCTGATCGATTATCTCAATAGCCTGCCGGGCTCCTCGTTACCCAACGCATTTGATTTGATCTCGCCGGTGCAATTGACTTCGATGAATCGCTTCAGCTTTGCCAATTCGCGGGCGCTGTTTAGTCAGCTCGGGAATCGCTTTTCCGAGATTCGATCGGGACAACAATTCTCGAGCGGAGGTCTGACCATCTGGGATCCGGGGCGCGAGTTTCATCGCAATAGTCTGCTCGCGGGAGTGGGACCGGTGCCGATGGGAACGCAACTGGCCAAGCCGACGATTCTCGATGATCCGAACTTTGGTCTCTTCATTTCCGGACAGGGAACTTTTGGCGATGTCGATGGTGATGCGCAAAATGCGGGATTCGATTTCACCACGGGTGGCCTGTTGCTCGGAGCGGATTACCGGATTGGCAAGCGCACAGTATTGGGCGTTTATGCCGGATATCAAGGCACCGATGCGGACATCGGCAACGGCGGATCGGTGAAGGATGACAGCGCCAAGTTCGGCCTCTATGCCAGCCATGGTTGGGCCAATGGAAGTTGGCTGAATGGATCGATCGGCGGCGGAACGCATTCCTATTCGACCCAGCGTCAATCCATCGGAGATCTGGCTCGTGGCGATACCAGCGGCACCGAATTCACCTCGCAGATTCAGGTGGGGCATGATTTCAAGGCGGGTTCATGGACCTTTGGCCCGACTTTGGAAATGAATTATGCGCATCTCTGGATTGATCGCTATACCGAGAGCGGTTCGCTTGCGCCGCTGATAATTCAGGCGCAGGAAGCCGATTCCCTGCGGAGCACGCTGGGCGGTCGGGCGAGTACTGTGGTGGAGGTGGATGGCACCACGATCAAGCTGGTGCCGTATGTCAACCTTGGCTGGCAACATGAGTACATGGACAACCGTAGCGCGGTAAACGCGGCCTTCGCTAACGGAACCGGTGGTGTATTTACTGTGAGTGGCACCGCACTCGGGCGCGATACGGCGGTGGCGGGCACAGGTGTGGAAGTGCGCTTCAGCGAGGCGTTCTCCGGTGGACTCGGATACAGTGTCGAGGCGAATCCGGATTATCTCAATCAAAGTCTCACCGGTTCGATGACGTATCGTTTTTAATCGGATCTCGCCGCCTTCTGGGCGAAGGCGCGCGGGGAGAGTCCGGTATGCCGGGTGAACTCCCGCGAGAAATGAAACTCACTGGAGAAGTGAAAGCGCTCGGCTAATTCCTTGTTGCTGTAATTGTCGTAGAGAAGCAGTTCGGCGCACTGATCCAGTTTGAGCCGGTGCCGGTATTGCGCCGGAGAAACTCCCGAGAGTTTGCGAAAGCGTCTCCGGAAAACGTCATATCCGCAGCGCAAGGAGCGTGCGACTTGGGGCAGGGGAGTGGACTGGGCGATCGATTGTTGAAGGGCGGTTTGCGCCAACTCCAGCCAATTGTGTTCGGTGGCGGAAAAGTTGGTGCGTTGCTGGAATTGCCAGAGTTCGCTCATCACGAGATTCAGCCGTGCCACACGGGTGATCGCCTGCAGGGGAGTGCGCTGATTATCAAACAAACTCCAACGCAATCGATTCAACCAAAACGTGGTATCGCTCAAGGTCAGCACGGGCTTCCGGGGATTCAGCAGGCTTCCTCGCCATGACTCGAATAAGGGCCCATCAAAGAGCAACCAGAACTCGGCCCACGGTTGAGGAGATTGCGGGAGGTAACGATGGGCGACGCCGGGAAAAAGCCAGAAGAGATCGCCTGCATGGACCGTTGCTGCCGGTGCGCTCTTGGTTTCCAAACGGGCGGAACCTTGCAGGGGTAAAACCAATGCATGATTTCGCAACGTGCGCCAATGAGGGATGCCGGGACCGGGATGGTGTCGGCCAGCCATGGTAACTCGTCCCAGCGGAGTATTCGTACTGTCGTGGAAGAAAACTCCGGTTTCGAGTGAGCGGAGGGGAGTAGGCATGGTCGCCAAAAAGTATATGTTTTTGCCCAGTCTGTCCATTCCTGCCATAGAGTCAGCGACATAGCTTGTTGCCATGAAGACGCTTGTCACGGATCTCGCCAGTTCGCGGAAAATGCAATGGGAATTTCAACCGGAGGGGGGTGCGTGGAGTGCGATACAGGTTCCAGCCGGAGGATGGCGGACGCAGGGTTTTCGATGCGATGCGGGAACGTATCGGACGTCCTTTCTGGTGCCGCATCAAGCCAAAGGAAAGCGGGTGCGGTTGGAATTCGAAGCCGTAAATTTCGGAGCCACAGTCTGGGTGGGAAGAGAGGAATCAACCCTCGTGCAGGTGGCGTCGCATCTCGGCGGCTGGCTCCCTTTTGGTGTGGATATAACGGACGTGGTGACGCCGGGGCAGTGCTGCGTTGTACGCGTGGAGGTGCTAGGGCGTGAGCGATTCAAGTACGAGGGAAAATATACTGTTCCTACTGCAGCTCCTTGGTTTGACGGATTGGCTGAGGGCATCCTGAGAGGGGTGAGATTGGAACTCGTGCCGACGGTGCGGATTGTAAATGTCTTCGTGAAAACGAGTGTGGCCGATGAACGTGTCGAGGTTTACGCCACGCTTCATAATACCCGGAATCAGCGGGTGTCTGTCGATGTGCCCGTTCGCTTTTCAGGGCAGAACGGAACGCGTTTTTCGTATCCAAGGTTGAAACCGGTTCGTGTAACGGTGGGAGCGGGAGAGACGCGGGAATTTTTGGTGGGCCAAGCGGCGTGGACGCTGGGCCGGGAAAGTTATTGGTGGCCGAATGTCCCTTATCGGAAGAATTACAGGACGGTGCTTCATCGTGTTGCGGTACGTGTGCTGGAAAGGAAAAAGACGCTGCATGCGGTGGATCAATGCTTCGGCTTTCGGGAGTTTCGTGCGGTGGGACATACCTACCGATTGAATGGGGTGCGGTGCAACTTGAGGGGCGATAATCAACAGGAAGCGAACTTCGGAACCGATGCTTATGGCATGGCGGCTGGATTTCAATCGCCGACGGCGCGTTGCGCGGGATGGCCTGGCGCGGTGGATAATCTGCAGCGGTTGAACTTCAATGTGCTGCGGATTCATCAGGTGCCCGCTACGCGTTCTATGTTGGAGGTGTGTGATGAAAAGGGATTGATGATTGTCGACGAGACGCCGATTCGCGGGTCCGAGCGGGTGGAGGATGCCATCGCAGGCCGGGAGTGCCGATTGAGTACTGTGCGCGCATTGGTCCGGCGGGATCGCGAGCATCCCTGTGTGGTGTTGTGGAGTGTGGCGAATGAGTTTTTCTGGCCGGATTCTCCGGACAGGGTGGCGTGTGAACGGTTGGCGAGGATGTTGCAGGCCGTGGCGCGCGAGGAGGACGGCACGCGTCCGGTGATCTTCGATGGACTCGAGGAGATGGGGCCGGATGTGATCAATATGCAGCATTACGTCGGTGGATGCGGACTCTTCCCGCAGGGAGGTCAGCCGCGAAGAGATCGGCCTTATGGCGAAACGGAATCCATCTGGCCGGTCGATAACTGCGCGATGGGCTTTGCCTGGATGGGGACTTCCACCCGGACGCGGCGGTTGCGCGAGAATGCGGATATCCGTAATTATGTGCTGAATAACGCGTGGCCGAACTACGTTCCGGGCCAGTCGCGAAAGAATCAGCTTTTGGAGCGAAAGATCAAAAATATCGAATGGCCGGTAGCCCAGGTGGTGCCTCGCGAAATCATGCCGGATATTGCGCAGCCTTGGGCCCATCCCCTGATTCGGTTGCTCCAGCAGAGTTTTCACCCTGTGGCCGTCTGGGATCTGGAGTTTGATGCGGTCAACCAATACTCGGATCATGCTGGGAACTGGCCGGTGATCGAGCCGCCGTTGCCAGCGGGAGCCTGGGTGGTGCGCCCGCTGGTGGTTTTTAATGACGAATTTGCAGGCGAAGAGATCACAGTCGAGTGGGAGGTGCGTGGTCGGAGGACCGAACTCTCAGGCGAAAAGAAACTCCACGTGCCGTGCGGCGAGCATCGCTCTTGTCCGGTGTCGTTTATAGTGCCGACGGCGGGGGAGCGGTTTCAGTTTATCGTGCGCGCTCGCAAGGGTGGAAAGATTTGCTTTCAGGAGGACCGCATGGGGTTCCGGATTCTGAAAGTGCCGCGATAAAATTGACGTAATGATACCGGATGGCTGGCGGATGGATAAGAAGTGGCGAGCTTGACAGGCTTCCTCTGGTTTCTATATTGCGACGAACTACTCCGTTTATTTATGTCGCGCACGAAGGATCAAAGCCTGCATGACGAACGACGCCGGCAGATTCTGGCGGCGGCGGCACGCGTCTTTCAGTTGAAGGGTTTTCATGCGGCCCGGACGGAGGAAATCTGCGCCCAGGCCGGATTGAGTTCGGGCACGGTCTTCCGTCATTTCTCCACCAAGGAAGAAATCATCGCCACGATAGCGGAGATGGAATTCGCTGCGGGCTTCGAACAGTTGCGCAAGTTGGGAAACCGCGAGGGCTTTTTGTGGCTGTCCAAAATGCGAACCAAGGATTGGCCGATTCTGCTCCCGCCCTCCGAATTCAAGCTGGGGCCCGATAGCTGGCTCGAGGTTTTTCGTAACAAACAGTTCCGGAAGAAAGCCATCGCGCTTGATTGTGCCATGCGCAAAAGTTTGGCCGATGTGTTGCGCGCCGGACAAAAAGCCGGGTGGGTGCGGGCAGAGTTGAATCCCACTGGAGCGGCGAGTCTGCTGTTGTCGCTTTTTTCCGGCTTGCTCTTTGACGGCCAAACAAATCCCGAGCTCGACTGGTCGGCGAAAGCCAAGGCAATGGCCGATCTGGTGCGCTGCTATGTGTTGGCGGAGGGAGTCTCGTGAGTGGCTTGTGCCGCTGGATGGCGTTGTTCCTATGCTTGGCGCTTCCCGTGGTTGCGGCAGAACCGGCGAAGGAGGCGAGGGCATCACTTGTGCCGAAGAAGCCCGCGCAAGTGTTCCATGGCGAAGCGCTGAATCTGGCCACCTGCTACGAACTGGCCTTGTTGCGCATGGAGACTATCGGGTTGAGCGAAGAGGACGTCCGCATCGCTCAGGCACGCTATCGCGAAGCCATTGGGGCGATCCTGCCGAGTGTGAGAGTGGTTGGAGAGCAGTATTTCTATAAGGACCGGAACGCGGGCAGCGATCTGGCATTAGGAGGCGATATCGTCGGGAGTAATGACCTGCAACCGCGTCAGGCGCGGGTGAATGTGAAGGTGCCGATTTTCTCGGGTCTGCGGGATATTCAAGCGGCGAAGGCGTTGCGGGCGGAAACCGAGGGCAGTCGCGAAACAGCGCGGCGGGTGCGGCAGAATCTTTATCTGAACGTAGCGGAATCGTATTACCAGACGATTAGCTATGAGGAGGATTTACGTATTCTCGATGACGTCGTGAGGGCGTTGAACGACCGTATCAAGGTGCTGGAAAAGTGGGTGCGCCTTGGCCGCTCCCGCGATAGCGAACTCCTGCAGTCGCAGACCACGCTGGCGCAGACGCGGGTGAGTATCGAACGGACAAAAAAATTGATGGTGGCAACACGCGAGATGCTCGCGTTTCTGATCGGTGTGCCTTCGACGCAGTGGAACTTGCAGCCGGATGTGACGCCGCTTCCGGATGGCCTGCAGATGGGGGAATATCTCGCGCAGACGGCGAATCGCCCTGATGTGCTGGCGGCTATTCAGATGGAGCGTTCGGCGCGGGCGAGATTGTCCGCCGCGAAGGGCGAGCATTTGCCGAAGGTGTCGTTCGAGGGAAATTATGCTTTCTATAATAGCGACACGCCGGGCCAGACGGATTGGTCAGGCTTTCTGACGCTGGAGATTCCGATTTTCGATGGTGGTTCGATCGAGGCGCGAGTGGATCAGAATAAATCGCTTTTCGCGCAGAAAAAACTCGACCTGTCGCAGCTCCAGCGTGAAGCCGAACGGGATGTGCGCACCGCCTTCAATCAGTTCAACGCCTCGTTGGCGGAGCTCGCCCGCTTGTATGAAGCGGTCAGGACGGCGGAGTTGAACTTCCGCGCACAGGAGGGCGATTACGATCTGCATATCGTGAATAATATCGATGTGCTCGATGCGCTCCAGACGTTGCATGACCTGCGTCGTGAGGAAGCTACCGCGCGCGCGAATACACGGCTCAATTTGATCCGGCTCTATGTGGCGTCGGGTGTCCCCAATAACCGCCATGACTCTCGCTGAAATTTCCGTCAAACGTCCAGTCTTTGCCTGGATGCTCATGTCGGCGCTGATTATTTTCGGCGCGATCTGCTTTGCTCGGCTCGGCGTTAGTCTCCTCCCGGATGTGGAGGTGCCCAGTGTGCTCGTGCAGGTGCAGTGGCCCGGCGCGGCCCCGGAGGTGATGGAAACGGAGATCGTCGACCAGATGGAGCAAGCGCTGGTCAATGTCTCCGGCATCAAGAATCTCAACTCCACGATTTATCAGGGCGTCGCGCAAATCGCGCTGGAGTTTTATCCGGGGCGCAACGCGGATGCGGCGTTGCTCGAAGTGCAGTCGAATATCGGACGGGTGCGGTTGCCACTGGAAGTCGACAATCCGCTGATTCTGAAGGTGAATCCTTCGGACCAGGAAATCATGTGGCTCGGGGTGAGTAGCACAGACCGCAGCTTGCTCGATCTGACCGTTTACGCGGAGCGTTATCTGCGGGATAAATTTCAGGTTCTGCCTGGCGTAGGGCAGTTGATTCTGAGTGGATTCGCGGAGCGGAATTTGCGTGTCTGGGTCGATCACGATAAATTGTCTGAGTATGATCTGACGATTCTCGATGTGCAGAATGCCCTGCGTACGCAGCACATCGAGCAAGCGGCGGGCATCATCGAAAACAGGAAGCAGGAAATCAATGTGCGGTTGATGGGTGAGGGCGTCTCACCGGACGCCGTGGGCGAAATCCTGATCAAGCAGCGGGGCAGTCAGCCCATCTATAATTCCTCGATCCGAATTCGGGATGTGGCAAAGGTGGAGGATGGCCTGAATGATGTGCGCTCCATCTCGAAGATCGATGGCACGCGCGGGGGCGGCATTGGTTTTCGCAAACAGCGTGGCGCCAATTCCATTGAAGTGGCGGACATGGTCAAGAAGACGCTGGCCGATCTGCGGACCACGCTGCCAAAGGACGTCACCATCCAGATCAATTACGACGAATCGAAATTCACGACGGAAGCGGTCGACGAAACGGAATTTACCCTGATTTTATCGGCGGTGTTGACCGCGCTGGTTTGCTGGCTTTTTCTTGGCTCGCTCTCCAGCACGTTTAACGTCGTCATGTCGATCCCGACCTCGGTGCTCGGTACTTTCATCATCCTTTATTTCCTCGGTTTCACACTCAATATTTTCACCTTGCTCGCGCTCTCGCTGGCGATCGGCGTAGTGGTGGATGACGCCATCATGGTGCTGGAAAATATTGTGCGTCACATGGAGATGGGGAAGAGCCGTGAGCAGGCGGCCATCGAGGGGACGGAGGAAATTACCGGTCCCGCACTGGCGTCGACGCTGGCAGTCATGGCCGTCTTTCTGCCGATTGCCTTTGTCAGTGGTGTGATTGGACAGTTTCTTTTCCAGTTCGGCATTACGATCTCGGCGGCTGTGGCGCTTTCTCTGGTGGAAGCGCTCACGCTCACACCGATGCGATGCGCTTCCTTTCTGGCTATCGAGCGCACGAACCGTATTACCCGGGGCGTTGACCAGTTAATGGATTGGTTGACCGCGCTCTACCGACGCGCTTTGCCACATTGCCTGCATCATCGCGGGTGGATGCTGGGCGGATTTGTCGTGGCCTTCGCGCTGAGTTTGATTATTGCCGGTCGGGTGCCGGGTGAATTTTCTCCCGCTCAGGATCAGGGCACGCTGATGATTCGCTTCGAAACGCCGGTTGGTTCTTCGTTGGCTTATACGGAAGAGCGGTTGCGCGAGGCGGAAAAAATTATCAAGGAACGGTCCGAAACCCGCACCTACTTTCTCGCGGCGGGTAGCTTCTTCGATGGGAACATCAATAACGGCATCATGTTTGTCGACATGAAGCCGAAACATGATCGCAAACTCAGCCAGCAACAGGTCATGGAGGAATTGCGTCCGGAGCTGGAGAAGATTTCCGATTTGAAGTCCTTCCTAATCGATCTTTCCAAAGGCGGCCCGGAAGGCGGCATGGGTTTCCCTCTGACATTTTCATTGCAGGGGCCGAATCTCGATGTGCTGAAAAAAGAAGCCACGCGGCTCATCGACTGGATGAAGACCGAAAAGTTGGCGGTCGATTTGAATACTGATTTCAAGGAAGGACAACCCGAGTTGCGCGTGTACATCGACCGCGTTGCCGCCTCCGCGCGAGGAGTCACGGTTGAATCCATTGCCGGAACGGTGACGGCTGCGATTGGTGGCGTGCGCGAGGGGAAATTTACCAACGACGACCGCCGCTACGATGTGCGTCTTCGACTCATGGCGAATGAACGCGAGCGGGTGGAGGATTTGAACAAGCTCACGGTGCGCAATATTTATGGTGAGATTGTGCCGATCCGCGATGTCATCAAAACGGAGCTGGTCAGTAGTCTGCAAACCATCGCTCGTCGCAACCGCGAGCGGTCCATCACCATCATGGGAAATCCGGCACCCGGCGTGGCTGACAACACGGCGCTGGCGCGGATCAAACAACACGCCGAGCAGACGCTGCCCCAAGGTTACCGCCTCATGCCATCGCAAACGGCGGAGACAAATGAGAAATTCGGACGGGACATGGGCATGGCACTTGGCTTGGGCATTCTCGTCGCTTACATGGTTCTGGCGGCGCAGTTCAACAGCTTCTCGCAACCTTTCCTGATCTTGCTGGCCATGCCTTTTGCCTTGAGCGGCGCGGCGCTTGGCCTGTTTGTTTTCGGACAGAGCTGGAATCTCTACAGCGTCATCGGGTTGATCCTGCTCTTCGGCATTGTGAAGAAGAACTCCATTTTGCTGGTGGAGTTTACCGATAAGGTGCGCGAACGCGACGGATTGACGCCCGAGGAAGCGCTGCAGCAGGCTTGTCCGATCCGCTTGCGGCCGGTGCTGATGACTTCCTTTGCGACGATGGCGGCGGCTGTGCCTCCGGCTTTGGCGATTGGACCCGGTGCGGAAACCCGCGTGCCGATGGCCTTGACCATTTTGTGTGGTTCCATGGTTTCCATGCTCTCGACCTTGTTCATTGTGCCCTGCGCCTACAGCGTTCTGGAGACATCACGTCGCTGGATGCGCACTCGTTTTCAGCGCTCGTGAGAATTATAGGCTTTGAATCGCGAAACTTGTATTCGCGCTGCGGGTTCCTATTGTGTCGGAACAATCATGTTCAAAAAATGCCTTCTTGCTGGTTTGTTCCTGATAGCGGCTGCTTTTTCTTCGATTTCATCCCTGGCGGCGCCATTGGTGGAGCATGTGTTCATTATCAGTTTTGATGGAGGTGGCGGTGCTCCCGGCGTCATAGAGCGGCACCCGCAGATGCCTGTTTTCAAGCAGATGGTGACAGAAGGGGCGTCGACATGGAGTGCGCATACCATCTTTCCCAGTATTACGTTGCCTTCACATACGTCGATGCTGACGGGCGTTGCTCCGGCTAAACACAAGATCCTGTGGAATAAGTGGGAGCTGGACAAGGGGGTGGTGACGGTTCCCACGGTTTTCAGCCTGGCCAAGGAGCAGGGGTTGAGCACCGCGATGTTTGTCGGTAAAGAGAAGTTCAGGCATTTGCAATTGCCCGGTAGCGTGGACACATTCGTCTGGCCACAGCCCAGTGCCGATGCCAAGGCCGTAGCGGCGGCTGTCAGTGGTCAGGTGACGAAATTGAAGCCGTCGCTTTGTTTCATTCACTTTGCCGATCCCGACTCAGCCGGGCATAAATATGGCTGGGGATCGCCGGAGCAGACGGCCGCATTGGTCGATTGCGATGCCGCGCTGAAAATGGTGCGAGATGCCATTCAGGCGGCGGGTATCGAATCCAGCAGCGTGGTGATTTTGACTGCCGACCATGGCGGTCATGACAAGGGGCATGGATCTGCCGAAGCGGTTGATATGCACATTCCTTGGGTGGCGTGGGGCAAAGGGGTGAAGCCGGGGACGACCTTGATTGTTCCGATCACCACTTATGACACGGCGGCCACGGCGTTGTGGCTCCTTGGTATTCCGATTCCGGCGAATTGGGACGGAAAACCGGCCAAAGAAGCCTTTTCGTTCCAATAGGACGACAGTTCATGCTGATAAGTTAAAAAGAGCGAATCCGTTGCACGTTACCCTTGTCGGAAGCATGTGGCTCCGGTAACGTTCACCCCATGTTTCTTTCCGTCGCGCAACGGTTTGGCCATAGCGTCATCGGGCTCGTCACCGCCAGCGGTGAATTGGTCCTGATGCTGCAGGATATTGTTCGCGCGATGTTTCGCTATCCCTTGCGTTGCCGGTTGCTACTCCAGCAGCTTTATTTGATCGGCGTGCGCTCCCAGCCGGTGGTCATTACCACGGGAGCCTTTACGGGTGCGGTGTTTGCTGCCCAGATTCAGTTTCAATTTGGCCCGCTGGGCATGCCCTCGGCGGGTGGGCCGGTCAATGCCCTGGCGATGTGCCGCGAGCTTGGTCCAGTGCTTTGTGCCCTGATGATCGCTGGCCGCGTGGGATCTTCCCTCGCGGCGGAATTGGCCACAATGAAGATCACCGAGCAAATCGATGCCCTCCGGTCATTGGCCGTTTATCCGACGGAATACCTCCTCGTGCCGCGCTTTCTGGCCATGGCGATTGCCATGCCCATTCTGACGGTTATCACCATCGTGTGCGGTATTGGGGCGGGTTACTACGTCGCGGTAGGCATGCTGGGGGTGGATGGCGTTTATTATTGGGACAACACCCTGAAATACACCATGGCAAAGGATGTCTGGATCGGTACCATCAAGGGATTCTTTTTTGGAATCATGATCGCCCTCATTTGCTGTCATAAGGGCTTGCACAGTGGTTATGGGGCCGAAGGCGTGGGGCGCGCGACGACGGACGCCGTGGTGGATTCCTCACTAGCCGTGCTGGTTGCGAATTTCTTCTTCACCTTTCTCCTCAACATCCTTTTCCCGAACTGATCATGAGCGCACCTTTACTCGATCTTCAGGATGTCCATAAGCGACTGCAGAAACAGCACGTGCTCAAGGGCGTGAATCTTCAGATTCAAGAGGGGGAAAACATGGTCATCATCGGCCGCAGCGGCGGTGGCAAGAGCGTGCTCCTGCGCCACATCATGGGATTGTTGCGTCCGGATAAGGGACATATTTTTTTCCGTGGGCAGGACCTCACGCTGATTTCCGAGGAAAATCTCACCACCGTGCGCCGCGAGATGGGCATGCTCTTTCAAAACGGGGCGCTTTTCGATTCCCTTAGCGTGGGTGAGAACGTCGCTTTTTCCCTGCGCGAAGAGGGGAAGCTGAACGAGTCGGAAATCATCAAGGAAGTGGCGCGGGCCCTCAAGATTGTGGATCTTCCCGGACAGGAAAACAAGATGCCGTCCGAGATCAGCGGTGGTATGAAAAAGCGCGTGGCCTTGGCGCGCGCGGCCATCAGTCGTCCCGCGCTGATGCTTTACGATGAACCGACGGCTGGACTTGACCCGATTGTCTCCGATAGCATCAACAAGCTGATTCTGCGGTTGGGCGAGGAGTACAACATGACCGCCATCATCGTGACTCACGATATGGTGAGCGCGTACGAAATCGCGGACCGCATTGCGATGTTGCACGAAGGAAAGATTTATTGTGTGGAAACGCCGGACGCGATCCAGAAATCGGAGGACCCCATTGTCATGCGGTTCGTGCGTGGTATTTCCCTGGTTTCGGACGCTATTTTTTAAAAGAGGAACGTATGCAGAATAAATCTCTCGAAATCAAAGTCGGCATCTTCGTGCTTGTCGGCCTGGCGATCGTCGGGGCCCTGGTGGTCACCTTCGGCCGGGTGGGGGAACAGATCCGTTCCTACTACACGCTGGATGTCACCTTCCCCAATGCGAGCGGCTTGCTCAAGGGGTCCAACGTTTACCTCTCTGGCGCGCCGATCGGCCGCGTGACGACGCCGCCCAAGGTGGTCGACAACGGGAATGCGGTTCAGGTCTCGGTGAAGCTGTTCGACGAGATCAAGATCAGCCGCAAATCGCGTTGGGTCATTGGTTCCTCCGGGTTGCTGGGTGACCGCTTCGTCGATGTGCAGCTCTACAATGGCAATGTGGAGCCGTATTATGAGCCGGGCGAAAAAGTAGAGGGTGCACGCAGCACCGGTTTGAACGATCTGGCCGACAGTACCGGTCCGCTGGTGGTGGATGCCCGCGATGCGATCAAGCAGCTTAAGACCGCCCTGACGAATGTGAATCAGGATATTCTTACGGAGCAAACCCGCGCTGACCTCAAGGAATCGATTGTCAAAGCGCGCTCGATTTTAACACGGGTGGACAACCTCATGGAACAGGCCCAGAAAGGGCAAGGGGCTGTCGGGATGCTACTCAACAACAAGGAAGTGGCCGATAATCTCGCCGCTTTCATCATTAACATCCGTCGCCACGGCGTGTTGTTCTACTCGGACTCTGCCACGAAAGAGGAAATTTCCGGCAGGGATAAAGAGAAAGCTGAACGCTCTGGTCGGAGCCAAAAAAAATGAGCGATCAAGTCAGCGCCGTCGTCGTTGCCGCAGGCCGCAGTCAGCGGATGGGGTTCGATAAACTTTTGACCCCTCTGGCCGGCAAGCCGCTTCTCGTCCATACGCTGGAACGATTACAGGCCGTCGAGTTAATCAGCGAAATCATTCTTGTCGTTCGCCCGGAAACCGAAGCGCAGGTGCAGGAACTTTTTCCCGAGGCGATTGCGGCGGGGAAGATCAAGCTCGCGTATGGCGGTGTGCTGCGGCAGGACTCGGTTCGCAACGGCCTCGCTGCCGTGTCGGCCGATTCCGAATATGTCCTGATCCATGATGCTGCGCGTCCTTTTGTGACAGAGACTCTCGTTTCAACCGTGCTCGCGGCCGCGCAGGAAATGGGCGCAGCGGTCTGCGGAACTCCCAGCAGCGATACGCTCAAGGAAGTGACGGCCGAAGGCAATGTGGTGCAGACGCTTGATCGCAACGTGATCTGGTCGGTGCAGACACCGCAGATTTTCCGTAAGGCGCTGCTGGCCGAAGCGTATGACCACGTAGCCGCTTCCGGCGTGCAGGTCACGGACGATACGGCGGCGGTCGAACTTTATGGTCGGCCGGTACGGGTGGTGCATTATCCCGGTTTCAATCTGAAGGTGACGACGCCGTCCGACTGGAATCTCGCGACCTGTTTTCTTACGATGGGAGAGACGGACTCTGCGGTCGGTCAGGAAGTGCGCAAGCTCTTGCACGATTTGAATAATCATCTCACCCCGCTCATGGGCTATGCGTTCCTCGTGGGCAACGAATTTGCCGAAGGACAGAAGGGCAAACGCTTCTCGCAGAATATCCAGACCGCGAGCGAGAAATGCACCGAGGTGGCGACTAAGATCCAAAAGATTGCCCGCGAACTTTTTCCCCGCAAGGAAGAGAAGTCGTAGACAGGTTCTAATTCTAATTAGCCTTCAAGATTAGACTCATCTGCTTGTTCTTTTCAGTATTGGCTTCGTTTCTCCTCAGTTACAGATCCAATCGGGATATGCGCTTT
>NEUU01000003.1 GCA_002304345.1 Verrucomicrobia bacterium Tous-C9LFEB | reverse complement strand
GCCGCTGCCCTTGTGCTTCCTTCAGCTCCCGGCAATCACCGGACCGATCAGGAAAGCGTTCGCCTCTTTGTCTACCACAATTCTAAAAGACAAGGGGATACATGCTCTCGAGACTTACAGTTGCCGAAATCTCCTCTATCAAGAGGGGTGGCGCGTGAGCGCCGGGGTGTGTGACTTTTTTCTCCTCCATTTTTCCCTGTAAATACCGGGTTGACCGTATCGGGACTGCGCCCCTATACATACACACTATGCAACGCCATATTATTCACACCCTTTTGGTTGTTTTCATTGCCGTCGCGGCCGGTTTGACGGGCTGCTCGAAGTCCAGCGATGATCACCTGAAGATCGGCATCGCGGGCGTGCGCACAGGCACCGACGGATCGATTGGCGGCGCGATGATCAATGGCTCGATCATCGCCGTTGACGAGTGGAACGCCAAGGGCGGCGTCCTCGGCAAGAAAGTGGAATTAGTAATCCGCGACGATGAAGGCAAGCCGGACAAGGCTGTCTCGGTCGCGCGCGAGTTGGTCTCCAACGGCGTCGCCGCCGTCATCGGCCACTTCAACAGCGGTTGCACCATCCCCTCCTCTCCGATCTATAACGAAGCCAAAATCCTCCAGATCACCCCCGGCTCGACCAATCCCAAAGTCACCGAGCAAGGCTTCCCCGCCCTCTTTCGCATCATTGGCCGGGATGACCAGCAGGGTACCATCGCCGCGAAGTTCATGCGGGAGAAGTTAGGGCTGACCAAGATCGCTGTCTTGCACGACAAGACGGCCTATGGCGAAGGCTTCGCCAACGAAGTGAAAAAGACTTTCCTCGCCAATGGCGGCCAAGTGGTCGTCTTCGACGGTATCCCGCGCACCGAACTCGATTTCCGCGCCAACATTGCCGTGATCAAATCCTCCGGCGCCCAAGCCCTCCTCTGGGGCGGTATGTATAGCCAATCCGGTCCGCTCTATCTTCAACTTCGCCTGGCCGGCCTCGATATTCCCTTTGTCAGCGGCAATGGCACGATCGATCCCAACTTCCTCGATACCGTCGGCGCCAGCGCAAGCAACATCTACATCACCTTTGGCCCCGATTACGAAAATCTCCCGGCCGCCCAGCCCTTCATTAAAAAGTACCGCTCGCTCTACGGCAAGGAAGGCGCCTACTCCGTTTATGGATACGATGCCGCCAATGTGCTGCTCGAAGCCATCCAAACCGCTGGTTCCGCCGATGCGGCCAAGGTCGCGGCGGTGCTGCGCGAAAAGACTTTCAACACCGTTCTCGGCCCCGTCAGCTTCGACGCCAAGGGGGATCTGAAACAGAGCAACGATATCCTGTGGACCGTCAAGGACAGCAAGTTTGTCCCCGCCCCCTAGGGCAAAAGATGGAGGCACTGGAAGGAATGAATGGAATCCATGGAGGAATCTCAAGCACATCCTTTTTAATTCTAAGAAAAAGCTCCGTTCCTTCCGTAATCAGCCTCTAGAAAAAGATATAAAACCAACCGTGAGCCTTCCCCCACCTGACATCATTCTCGGCGGCCTTGTTCGCGGTTCCATCTACGGATTGGTGGCTCTCGGCTACACGATGGTCTACGGCATCCTGGGAATGATCAATTTCGCCCACGGCGAAATCTTCATGATCGGGATGTTCACCTGCGTTTTCGCCCTCGGGCTCCTCTCCACGCTCCTCGGCACGACCACCCTGATCAATCTCCTCCTCGCCACCCTCGTGGCCATGATCTTCTCCGCCGCCTTCGGCTACGCCAACGAACGCATCGCCTACCGCCGCCTGCGCAAGGCCCACATCCTCGCCCCCCTCACCAGCGCCATCGGTCTCTCCATCATCCTGCAGAATTTCGTCTTTCTCACCGTCAGCAAAGACAACATCAGCTTTCCCCGCGTCTACTCCGACCAACTGAATAAAGTCGCCTTCACCCTCGGTGGCGTGCACTTCAATTATCTTCAGTTCACCATTCTCGGCACGTCTCTCGTCCTGATGGCAGCTCTCTTCTTCTTCATCCACCGGACCCGCCTGGGCATCGCCATGCGCGGCACGGCGCAGGATCAACTCATGGCGTCGCTTGTCGGTATCCCGGTCAATAAAATCATCGCCCTCACCTTTGTCCTCGGTTCCTCACTGGCGGCCGTGGCGGGCGTGATGGTCTCCATGTACCAGAGCGTCGCGGGTTGGAACTCCGGCTACATCTGGGGTTTGAAAGCATTCACCGCTGCCGTCCTCGGTGGTATCGGCAACATCCCCGGCGCGGTGCTGGGGGGCTTGATCATCGGCCTGACGGAAGACATCACCTGCTATTATTTCGGCAGTAACTGGCGCAACAGCGTCGTCTTCCTCATCCTGATGATCGTCCTCATCATCCGACCTCGCGGCCTCCTCGGCGAGCGTGTCGCCGACAAAGTCTGAAGCCTTCTATGTTCACACGCCTCCGCAATTACATTCTCGCGTTCCTCGGACTGGCGTTCATCACCTTTCCCTTCCTCTGGCTCAGCCTCAAATACAACTACGCCACCGGCAATGTCGCCACCGTCCTGAATTGGGCCCATGGCGTCAAATTCTTCAGTAATCTCACCGTCGCCTTCGCCATCGTGGCGATCCTGATGGCACTCCACTACTCCAACAAAAAGTGGAACTGGTCCCATCCGATTTTCCTCACCCTGCGGCCGCTCGCCCCCCTCGTCGAGCAACCGTGGTGGACGCCATTCCTTATGGTCGTCGTGCTGTCCGCCGCCTTTTACCTCGACCACAAATCGCTCGGGCTCGGCTGCATGCTCGGCATCTACATGATTCTAGCTCTCGGCCTCAACATCACGATTGGCTTCACGGGACTCCTCGTTCTCGGCTACGCCGCGTTCTACGCCTTCGGGGCCTATCTCTTCGCCCTCGCCCAACAATACATCCCCGGCCTCCAATGGTGGGTCGCGTTCCCTTTCATCTTCGTCCTCGGCTCGGCTCTCGGCTGGATCATCGGCCTGCCCTGCCTGCGACTGCGCGGCGATTATCTGGCCATCGTCACGCTCGGATTTGCGGAAAGCTTTAAGGAACTCATCGGCAACCTCAACCTCACCGGCAGCGACATCGGCCTCAGCCTCTCCGCCCGGTCCATGGTCAAGGCAATCCCCGGCCTGACCGTTCTCCAGACCACCTACATCATCGTTGCCGTTTTTCTCTTCGTCATTCTCTTTGCCATCCGTCGCCTCTACCTCTCCCCCATCGGTCGCGCCTGGGTCGCCATCCGGGAAGACGAAGTCGCCGCCAACTCGATGGGCATCGATGTTGTCCGCATGAAACTCCTCGCCTTCGCCATCAGCGCGGGAATTGGTGCCGTCGCGGGCATGCTCTTCATTCTGTACAGCAGCTACATCAACCCCGCTACCGCCGCTTTCGAACAATCCGTCATTATCCTCGCCATGGTCGTCCTCGGCGGTCTCGGCAGCATCTACGGCGTCATGATTGGCGCGGCGCTTCTTTACCTCATCCCCGAGTTCCTGCGCGATTCCCAACTCATCCAGGATTTCAGCCCGAACTTCTCCGATTACCGGCTCCTCATCTTCGGCGCCATCATGGTCGCCATGATGTTGCTGCGCCCGCAGGGACTTCTCGGCAGCCACCGCCATAAGCACGAGATCAAGCGTGATACCTGAGATGAATCCCCTGCTGCACACATCCAAACTCGGCAAGACCTTCGGCGGTCTCAAGGCCGTGCAGTCGATCGATCTCTCCGTCGCGTCCAACCAGATCCTCAGCATCATCGGACCCAACGGTGCCGGCAAGACCACCCTCTTCAACTGCCTCAGCGGCATCTACAAGCCCGATGACGGCGATGTGTTTTTTGAAGGCATCAACATCACCGGACTCAAGCCGTATCAAATCTGCCACCTCGGCATCGCCCGCACGTTCCAGAATATCCGCCTCTTCCCCGGCCTCTCCGCCCTGGACAACGTCATGATTGGGCAATTCCACCGGCGACGATTGCACCCCCTGGCCATGCTTTTCCGTAGTGAGAACTACTGCAACGAAGAAGCCGTCGGCTACGAAGCGGCGCTGGAGCTCCTCGACTTTGTGGGCCTCGCCGACGTCGTTCATACCGGTGCCCGCAACCTCGCCTACGGACTGCAGCGCCGTCTGGAGATCGCCCGCGCCCTCGCCACCAGCCCGCGCGTTCTGCTTCTGGACGAACCCGCGGCGGGCATGAATCCCAGTGAAGCCGAGCACATGGTCGACCTCATCCAACGCCTGCGTGGCCGCGGCCTCGCCATCATTCTCATCGAGCATCACATGAAAGTCGTCATGCAAATCTCCGACCACATCATGGTTCTCGACCACGGCGAAACCATCGCCACCGGCACGCCGGAAGAAGTCCGCAACGATCCCAAGGTCATCGCCGCTTACCTCGGAAAGGAAAGCTGAATGAATACCGAAAGTTTTCAGTTCAAGGTTTTCGGTTTTCAGTTTTGGGAAACGACACGCTCTTCGTCCCATTCACGATCCCCCTACTTCGAACTGAAAACGTCGAACTAAAAAACTTTTCCCAGCCATGCTCCGCCTCTCCAACATCCATGCCGGTTACGGCTACAGCGAAGTGCTCAAGGGCATCAACCTTGAGCTCAACGCCGGGGAAATCGTCACGCTGCTCGGCGCCAACGGCTCGGGCAAGACCACCACACTCCTGACCATCGCCGGGGTGGTGCGTCCGCAGGCGGGAACCATTACGTGGAATAATGCGCCGTTGAAAGCAACCTCGCCTGATGAAGTGCTCGCGCATGGGATTTGCCTCAGCCCTGAAGGTCGTCACATCTTCCCGCGACTGACCGTGCTGGAGAATCTCCTGATTGGCGGCTATCGCCTGCCCGCTTCGCGCAACAGCGCCAAGCTCGACCGCATCTATACTTACTTTCCGCTGCTGGCCGAGCGCACCAAACAACTCGGCGGCACCCTCAGCGGCGGCGAGCAACAAATGTTGGCCATCGGTCGCGCCTTGATGAGCGAGCCCAAGCTCCTCCTCCTCGACGAACCTTCCCTCGGTCTCGCCCCGCAAATCGTGGCGCGCATTTTCGAGATCATCAAAGCAATCAACCGCGAGGGCATCCCGATCCTGCTCGTGGAGCAGAATGCCCGCGAAGCGCTCCGCATCGCGAATCGCGGTTATGTGCTCGTCACCGGCCAGATCGTCCTCAGCGACACCGCCGAGAATCTCCTGGCCAGCGACGAAGTCCGCCGGGCGTACCTCGGCGAATCGTAATCGACCAGCTCGAAATCTTTATTCCGAAACCGGCAGGTCGGTCCAATCACCCACTTCCACTTCGTAAACCTGTCCATAGCCGCCGCGGTCGCTGGTGAAGACCACCTTTTTTCCATCGGGCGAAAACCGGGGGTGAATGTGCAATTGCTGCGTTTTCGATGTGCCATTGTGTTCGCAGAGTAGACGGGATTTCCCATAGCGATCGCCCTGACGGCCCCACAGTCGCACATGACGGCCCGCATCACCCACGATGAGTGAGCAGTCGCGGGAATGGGTGTGACCGGTATCTCCCTCCGCGGAATATTCCCGTTGATCGCTATCGTCGTAGCGCACCGAACCGAAAAAACCGCCAAGATCGGGCCGCGATCCATGAAAGCCGAGCGTCTCGCCGTCTGCGTACCAATATTCATGCCCCACGAACTCTGTCGGCATTTTACGGCGACGCACCGCCTGCGTTTTTCCCGTCTCCAAGTTCAAAATCCACATGCGATTATCCACCTTGTCCCAAGGCCCTTCGTGGCAGTAGGTCAAAAGGTCGGAACGGGTGGGACTGGTATTGATATGGCCAATCCAGTTGTCCTCCTCCCAGAGCGTCTCACAGGGACCGCCGTCGACTGGCACCCGAATAATCTTGCTGTGCGGATGCGCCTCGAAATACTCCGCGAAGCCGACGTAGCCATTCATCAGATCCACCTTAAAGCGGGTGGAAAGATCCTCATAAATCACAGAGCAGACAAACCGACCATCCGCCGTCACATTCAGCATGTTCGGAAGATAATCGGCAGGACAAGTCCATAACTGACGCTCCCGGTTGCTGAGGAGATCGATGGCCATGAGCTGTGGTCCTCGCCAAAAATAACACTCCGACCGCTTCGGATTCACCGCCGCGAAAAGAAAACTCGTTTCCCGAGGCGGCCCAGGCATGTCCGCGTCGGTGTGCTGGGTGATTTCACCGCTCTCGAGATGGATGCTATAGAGATTGGTGCGGCCTCCGCGATCACTGCCCATGAGCAAACGGTGACCCTGATCCCACCAACCGGGATTGGTGAAATAAAAGTGATGACTGTGGCATTTATGCGCCGTCAATTGCCGGACGGTGCGGCCGGTGGTGGAGTCTTGATAGGTGATGATCTCGGATGGAATCGTTTTCATGAGGTAATGGGTTCTATCGGAAGCTTCGACCGGCTCGCGACATGAAGCAATCCGACCGAAACGTTAGCCATAACGTATATCAGGGGCATTCAGGGCTCTGCCCCAGCCCCTAAAAAGTTTTTCCGGCCACCCAGAGGCCGGGAGTCAACACCGTGCAGGGACGATCAGGAATCCCTCGATCATTGCGGTTTATCTTATCAATCAGCAACCGCACCGCCGTAGCCCCGATCAATTCGTTATCCTGCCGAATCCCACCGATATCCGTATCGCGCGCGACATTGACGTTCACCAGGGCACAGTCGCGGGGAATCACTTGTTTACGTCGGCGTAAGAAATCCCCGCAATCCTGAATCAGCGACGCGGAGGTGATCAGCACCTGTGGTCGATATTGATCAAACCAACGAGTGACCTGAGCCTTGTCCCACGCCTCCAGACGAAGGGGCGGCAGCGCCGTGAAAGCGCGAGTCGTCTTTTGTTCCATCCAGTAGGCCGCTTCGTAAAGTCCCTTAGTCCGCTCCAGCGCATTCGTCGTAAAAATAAGTCCGATCCGACGATGTCCTCGCTCCCGGCAACGATCCAAAATCAATTTCATGGCGGCGTAATTATCGTGCACCACGCGGTCAAACGCCGGTTCGGTAAAAGTGTATTCGATGACCACCGTACTGAATTTCCCCCAATCCAGATCATAATGCCCATGGCCAGTCGCCAGCGGCGAGATAAGCACCCCGAGGATGTGGCGCGCATAGAGAATTTCACTGAGTCGTTCGGGCGTATAACCCGATTTTCCGACAATGAATTTCTCCAGCTTGTAACCCTGCTCTTCCGCTGCCGTAGCGGCCCCGCGAAAATGCTCGAAGCGGACATCACTGGCCCGGTCGGCACGCGAGACAAAGGCCAGAACCGTTCCGGTACGCACCGGGTCCCGCGACTTGGCACGGACATTGGCCATGAGAGCGCCGATGAGTGGATTAGGCCGGTAACCCAGCTCCCGCGCGACGCGGAGAATGCGTTCGCGCAATTCGCGGGAAACGCCCGCCTTGTTCGACAACGCGCGCGAAACCGACATGGTGGACACGCCAATCTTGTCCGCAATGACCCCAAGAGTTTGGACGGGAATAGGCATGATTCGGGAAGAGAACGGAAACGCTTGCCTGAATATGGAAGGACCGTCCCCCGTGTGTCAATGAGCTGATGGATTGACGCGAGGCCAAGAGTGATACAAGGTGATGACTGTTATGGGACTCGATGAACGGCTCAAGGCAGTGGCTGTTGCGTTGGCGCATCTTCCGACCGCGCCCTATCATGAACATCAGATCCGGGCGGAGGCCGTCCGGCAGTTGCAGGGTTTACCCCACGTGAAATTGCGGCAGGATCGCTACGGCAACCTGATCGCCCACTACCGGAATCGGCCCCAGCGCGGACAAGCCCTCGCGCTCGTGGCGCACCTTGATCATCCCGGTTTTTCCATTCCGGACGCGACCTTTCGCAAAAGGAAGTGTGCGGAATTTCTGGGCGGCGTCGCGCCCGAGTACTTTCAGCCGCAAAGCGTCTTGTTCTTCAATCGAAAAAGCCCCGCCCCGCTGGGCGCCGGTACACTCCAACGGGTCGATTGGTCGCAACCGCAAAAAAAAGCGTACTTCAACGAACCCTTCCCGAAGGACGCCGAGTTCGGCATGTGGGATTTGCCGGTGGCGCGATTTGCAAACGACCGCTTCATCAACCGCAACTGCGATGATCTCGTGGGCGCGGCAACGATTATTGCGCTGCTGGCCGACCTTTCCCGTTCCGACGCGCGCGGTGAAGTGTACGGCTTGCTCACTCGCGCGGAGGAAGTCGGATTTCACGGGGCACTCGCGATCCTGAAAGCGTCTCCGGCTTTACCACGAATTCCCATTCTTTCCCTCGAAACCAGCAATGCGCGCGGCTTCGCCAAAATCGGAGCCGGGCCGATCCTGCGTGTGGGCGATCGCACATCGATCTTCACGCCGTCCGTGACGGCGTGGATGCAAGCCGGCTTGGAAGAGATCAAAAAAAAGCAACCCAGCGCGGTGTATCAACGGCTCCTCATGGGCGGCGGCACCTGCGAAGCGACGGTCTTTCAGCAAGCCGGTTATCCCGCTGGAGCGCTCTGCGTCGCGCTCAAGAATTACCACAACATGGGGCTGCGGAGTCGGATCGCCGCCGAGGCGGTCTCGCTCGCCGACTGGCAGGGGCTGTACGCGCTCCTGCGTTATCTCGCAATGGAGGCGACACCTTATCGCGCTCCCGCCGTGCGGCCAAAGCTGGTCGGACGACTCGCTGCAATGCAGAAGGAAGCGCTGCCGAAATTGCAGGCAACGCGACACTATTTTAAGTAAATCCATGATCGCCGGTGCTTTTTTGTAGGGCGCGATTGTATCGCGCCGTCTTATTGCAATCCGAGCCTCATTGTAGCGGCGGTCTCTGACCGCCGTCGGCGCGATGCAATCGCGCCCTACAAAAAGGCCCTCGAGTCTGAACCCATCAAATCACGAGACATGGCATCTCTATCAATCGTCCAAGTGACTCACGCCCGACACGACGGGCAAATATCGGCGAGTTCGCAGTGAGCGCAATCGGGATTCTGCGCCTTGCAACGGCGGCGGCCATGAAAGATGAGCCAGTGCGCGAAGAGGGTCCATTTGCCCTGCGGGATCAGTTGCATCAGGACGGGTTCAATCTTTTTTGGGTCTTCATGCCGGGTTAACCCCAGCCGTTGCGAGAGTCGCGCGATGTGCGTATCGACCACAACCCCGACGTTGATACCAAAAGCGTTTCCGAGCACCACATTGGCCGTCTTGCGCCCCACTCCGGGCAGCGCGTGCAATTGCTCCATGGTGCGCGGCACTTCGCCACCATGCTGCGCCACGAGAATCGCGCAGGCCGCGCGGATGTTTTTCGCTTTATTGCGAAAAAGCCCGATGCGCTTGATATCCTCCTCGAGCTTTCCCTCTGGCGCGTTGGCGTAGTCGGCGGCGGTGCGGTATTTTTTAAAGAGCTCAGCCGTGACGATATTTACCTGCACGTCGGTGCATTGCGCGGAGAGCATTGTGGCGACAAGCAACTCAAGCGGATTGGTATAATTCAACTCGCAATGCGCGTCGGGATACGTCCGCGCGAGACGCTTGCACAACTCCGACACTCGCGCGGCACGATCCATAAACATCAACCGTTGCCGCTATTTCGCAGGCAAGGCAGCCAGACGTTCGTTGGCCTTGGCGGCCGAGGAAGTCTTGCCGTACTTCTTCTTGATTTCCTCGTATTGCTTGCGAGCCTCGGCCGGTTGATTCGCCTTTTCGAAAGCTTGACCGGCCTTCATCAGGGCGGCCGCGCCGATTTCCGGGAGGGCATCGCCAAAGTAGGCTTCCGCTTTCAGATAATAACCCGAGGCATTCGGCTTCGTCTTGTCCGCCGTGGGAACGAGCAATCCTTCCTCTGAGAGAATGTCGCCCATTTCGATCATGGCATTGGCCTTCAAATCGGACGGAGCACGCTGGCTACGAATTACCGCTTCGAAATTCGTTTTCGCGGCAGCACTATCCTTCAGCGCGTGCGCAATCTGACCGAGACCGAATTGCGCCGTGGCCGCCTTGGGATGCCAGCCGTATTGTTTGACCAATTTTTCGAGGCTTTCCTTCGCCTTCGGATAATCCTTTTTGGCGAGCGAAGCGGAACCCAGTCCGTAGTAAACTTCCGCCATGGTGCGCACATCGTCCGGATCGGAAGCGGCCTGCAACTTGGTGAAGAGTGCCACCGCCGCATCCGCTTCATTGTGTTCGACGAGGAGTTCACCGTAACGACGCGCATCCCCCGGCGTGAACGGCACATTCGGATTAGACTGCAGCACCTTCTTGTATTCGTTGTAAGCATCGGCGCGACGGCCTTGCTCGTAGGGAACCGCAGCCTGCAGCAATTGCACGCGGGCCTTCGTTGCCGGATCGGTAATCTGGGCCGTGATGTCGGTGAAGAACTTGCCGACCTGATCATTCGCAAGCAGTCCGTACTCGCCGCGTAGAAGCGCGAGATCGAGCAAGCCCTGCAGGCCGTAGGAAGATTCTTTCGCCTCGGGGAATTCCTTGAGGAGCGTCACGTAGGCTTTTTCGGAGGCTTCGAGGCGGCGACGGACTTCCTTCTGCTCGTCCGCTGTGATGCGCGTATAGGCGCCGTACTCACGCGAAGCGCGGGACCACATATCGCCCTCGCCCCAAGCGGCGAACCCACCGGAGGTCTTGTCCTCGCCCTTGATTAATTCCTGATACATCTTGGCGGCATCGTCGTACTTCTTCTGACTCGCCAGATATTGAGCAACGGCCACGCGGGCCGTGGTGGCTTCCTTGCTTTTCGGGAAGGTCTTGTAGACCTTCTCGTAAGCGGCCACCATCTCCGGCATTTTGGCCTCGCGCTTGTAAATGGAAGCGATGTAGTTGAGCGCAAACGGCGCGGAGTTGTCTTCGGGATACTTGGCGGCGACTTCCTGCAACGCCTGCAAAGCCGTCGGGTCCTTCTTGCGATCCAGCACCATGCCGATGTAGAGCGCGGCCGTGCCGGTGGTCTCTTCCTTCGGATATTTCTGCACGTAGGACTTCAGCTCCACCAACGCGGGATCGAGTTGGTTCGCGGAGAAGAGAGCGAGACCGAGTTGGAAATGCGCCAGCGGAGCGAAGGTGCCCGCTTGGGGATTGTCTTTGACCGCGCGAAAATTCTTGGCGGCATCGTCGTACTTTTTCACCGCCATCTGCACGGCACCGAGGGTGAATTGCGCTTCGGGCGCCGAGGGGCTCTTCGGATTCTTCGCAACGAAATCGGTGAGGATGGCGATCGCCTTGTCCATTTCACCAAGACTGCTCATCGCGGAAGCCTGCCGCATTGAGGCTTGGTCGGCGTACTTGCCCTTCGGGAAATCGCGCAGGCTGCGGGCGTACTGATCATACGCTTCCTGGTACTGCTTTTCGCCCATGAAGGTATTACCGATCTGGAAGCTGATGATGTCAGCATCTGGGTCGCCGGGGAAATCCTTCAGGTAGGTGTCGAGACCGGAGTTGGCTTTCTCCACCTGCTTCTGCAATGCGTAAGACAGGATGGTCTGGAAACCGACGTCCTTCTTGTCGGCCTCGTCGGTGACGTGGGGCTTAAGGCGGTGCAGAATCACGCGGGCTTCATCGTACTTGCCGAGCAGGACGTAACATTGCGCCTTGCGGATGGCGGCCTTGATCGCCGAATCCACGCGACCTTCCAGATCCAGCAGACGCGATTGTTCGCGGGTGCGCAAACGGCTCAGGCTTTCGCTCAGATCCTTGTTCCCCGTGCGACCGGCGTCCGCGATCTTGGCGCGGATCGAGTCGATCTTCGCTTTCTGGCCGGGAAGCAAATCGTCGCGGCGGCGCACCTTGTTGTATTCCGCAATCGCCTTGGCGTAGCCTTCTTTTTCCGCGAGATAGAAATCGAGTTCCGCCGATTCGAACCGCGCATCGTTCGCGACGATGAGACTATCCGCGTCGGTGATACGGGCGTAAACTTCCTTCGCCTTTTTGGCCCATGTCTCAGCCTCGGTCCGTTTCTTGTCCGTCAACGCCTTCGTCGCGCGGGCGCCGTAGGTGCGTGCCAGCCAGAAAACGTAATCCGCCTTGTTCACGCTGCTGGAAAACTCGGCGATCAGAGCGTTGAAATCCTTCTCCGCGTCGTCATATTTTCCGAGGAAGAAATTGGCCAGCGCCCGGTTGTAGTACGCGTCTTCGCGAAGGGGAGATTTGGCAAAGCCGTTGAGCTGCTCGGTGAAGCTCGCCACGGAAGCGCTCAGTTTGGCCTGTCGCGCCTTCTCGTCATTTTGCAGGGTGCCCGCGAGACTCAGTTGCGCCTGTCCCATGTAGAAGAACGCGCGCTCGCGGATCTCCGGCGGCGTGCCCTTCTCGGTCAATTTGGTCAGCGTCTCCACCGCCTCGGCGTACTTGCCGCTGTAGAGATAAGCTAGGCCCAACTGCAGCTTGACGTCGTTGATAATACTAGCACTCGCGAAACTCGTGGTGATCTTCTGGTAACTCTCAATGGCCTTGGCGTAATCCTCCGCCGCATAAGCCTCGTTACCTGCCTTGAAGAGATCATCAGCGGGACCCGCCCGAAGGGTCATCACCGTTGCCAGAACGAAAAACAGCGCAAAAGTAATTTGTTGCTTAAACACATCCGTGAGTCTGCGGGGATTTTGAAATCGAATAAAGGAAAATTCACCCGGTTTGGATGAAAATTTCAGCCTGCCGCCAACCTTACTCTTCTCGACATTAGCTTTCGTACAGCCTTCATTTCCAAAATAATACCGCTCCCGCAACTTTCCCCATGGCGGGGGGTTGAATCGACTATGCTCAATCGTCTTCCCGATGCGCAGTGGAATTACGAGACAGCCGCGCATTTGCTGAATCGCGCCGCCTTCAGTGGCACCCCGACCGAGATCGGCAGCCTGGTCACCGCCGGGCAGGATGCCGCCATCGCCAGGCTGGTCGATTACGAGAAGATCCCAGACACCACCCCCGCCCCGGATTGGGCCAAGCCGGACCCCAACCGTCTCGAGCTTCAACGTCAACTCCGCCTGGCCACGGAGGAGCAACGCCGGGAAATGCAGAAGACCATTCGCATCGAGGAAACCCGGCAACTGCTGCAACTCCGCGACTGGTGGCTGCGGCGCATGGCGTTCGGTCCCCGCCCGCTGCAGGAAAAGCTGACGCTCTTCTGGCACGGTCATTTCGCGACAAGCATTGAAAAGGTCAAAGATCCCTACCTGATGTGGCTGCAAAACGAGACCTTTCGCAAAAACGCGCTCGGCAGTTGGCAAAAGATGCTTGTCGCGGTCTCGAAAGACCCCGCCATGCTGCTGTGGCTCGATAACGCACGCAGCACGAAGAACAAGCCCAACGAGAACTACGCCCGCGAGGTGATGGAACTCTTTTCACTCGGCGAAGGGCACTACACCGAGAAGGACATCAAGGAAGCCGCTCGCGCGCTCACGGGCTGGGATCTCACGCCCGACCGGCAGGCCTTCCGCGATGTGCCGTACAATCACGACGTCGGTGACAAGGTTTTCCTCGGACTCAATGGCAAACTCGATGGCGAGGATGTGATTCGCCAGATCACAAAGCAATCGCAGACCAACCTGTTCATGACTGCGCGGCTCTGGAATTTCTTCGCCGGGGAAATGCCCTCGCCCAAGCTCAACGAAGCGCTGGCCGACGCCTTCGCCGAAAACAAGCAGCAGTTCGGCCCATTCCTGAAAGTGATGTTCGCGAGCGAGGAATTCTCTAGCCCGCGTGTACGTCACATTCAGATCAAGAGTCCCGTGCAATGGCTCGTGAGTAGTTGCCGCCTGTTGGAACGCGATCTGCCTCCGGCCCCGATTGCGAACAATATGCTGCGCACCCTGCGGCAGGAACTCTTCGCTCCGCCGAATGTGAAAGGCTGGGACGGAGGCATTGCGTGGATCACGACGAACAGCCTGCTCAACCGTTACAACTACGCCGCGTCGCTCGTGGAAGGGACCGCGCCTCCACCCTCGGCCACGGGAGCGAAGAAAATGGAGATGATGATGGATCGCATGGCGGAAAACGCCGCCGCCGGGATGGGGCCCGCCACGATTGCGAATCTGCTGCCGCCCGGCGATCTCGGCAATGCACAGAAAGTCATCGCCGCGCTCACGAGCCGCTTCATCCAGGGACCGCTCAAAGAGCAACGGGCCCAAGCCTTGCGCGACTACATCCAGAGCGCGCCCGCGCTGAATGAATCGGTGCTGCGGCAGGCGGTGCGCCTGCTGATGAGCACGCCGGATTATCAACTCGCATGAAAACACTGCAACTCATCGAAAAGCTGAGCCTCCGCTTTGATGCCGTGTATCGTCAGGCGAAGCGACGGCACGCCTCGGCCCGGCGCTCCCGCCCGACTCTCGCCCGCCGCTTTCTCTTCCCGTTTTCCACCGCAAACGATCACGAACCGAGGCCCCGCCATGAACTTTGAACCGCTCTTCACCACCCGGCGCGAATTCCTCCGTACGACCGTGCTCGGCGGCGCGCTGGCGTGGACCGTGCCGTCTTTCATCGCGCAAACTTTTTCCTCGCTGCACGCCGAAGCCCTGAATTCCACCACGCAAACTGCCACGGGCAAGGACTCGCCGATTCTGGTCATCATCCAGCTCGCGGGCGGCAATGACGGACTGAACACAGTCATTCCCTACAGCAACGACTTTTATTACAAGGCACGCCCCACTCTCAACGTGCCGGGCCAAAATCAACTTACCCTGAACGATCAACTCGCCCTGCCCGCAACCATGCCGGAGTTCAAGGCGCTCTTCGATGAGGGTAATCTCGCGGTCATCAACGGAGTTGGCTATCCGAACCCCAACCGCTCGCACTTCCGCTCGACAGAAATCTGGCAGTCGGCCAGCGATGCCGAACGGGCCGAGATGCACGGCTGGATCGGGCGCTACTTCGACAATTGCTGTCAGGGGGCCGATCCCACGGTGGGCATCGCGATCGCGGGTCAAACCCCGCAGGCATTCGTCGCGGAACGACCCACCGGCATCAGCCTCGATAACCCGCGAAATTATCGCTTCGTCAGCAGCAATAACAAGATGAAGGGCGCGGTGGATAACGAGGAATACTTCTACCGCCAGCTCAATAAAATGGACACGACGCATGGAGGTGAGCCGAATATGGCGGGCAGTGGTGGCGGTGAAGTCGAACCCAATGCGGGCGGCAGCATCGGCGCCGTCGCGGGCAGCGTGACCACCTCCGGCTCGAATCTGGATTTCCTGGAGCGCACCGCGATGGACGCGCAAATCAGCTCGGACAAGATTCGCGCCATCCTGAGCAAAACCACCACGCAGGCCCCCTATCCCAATTACGCGCTGGCGAACAATCTGCGAATGGTGTCGCAACTGATCGCGGCGGGAATGCCCACGCGGGTCTATTACGTTTCGCTCGGCGGTTTCGACACGCACACGAACCAGGCCGGAGCGCATGACCGCTTGCTGACAGAGCTTTCGCGTTCCGTCAGCGCGTTCGTTGCAGATCTGAAAGCGCAGGGGAATTTCGATCGTGTGATGCTGATGACCTTCAGCGAATTTGGCCGCCGCGTGGCCCAGAATGGCAGCGGGGGCACCGATCACGGCACCGCCGCACCGATGTTCCTGATTGGGCCCAAGCTCAAGCCGGGCCTCATCGGCGAGTATCCCAGCCTTGACCCGAAGAACCTCGATCAGGGCGACTTAAAATTCAGCACCGACTTCCGGCGCGTCTACGCCACCATTCTCGACAAGTGGTTGAAAGCGCCCTCCGAGAAAATCCTCGCCCGCAAGTTTGAGCCGCTCCCGCTCGGATTGGCGTAAAAAATCGTCCGGAGAGAATTCTCATCCGGACGAGAAGCGAATAATCTGCAGATCGAAAAGGCCGTTTAGGCCTTTTTATTCCGGCGCGCCGCCGCCCAAACCAAACCCAAGCCCATGAAGGCGAGCGAGGCTGTGGCCGGTTCCGGCACGGAAATCAATAATTGTGATTGTGAAAGAGCCGAGTCTGAAATCCGCACTTCGTCAAGCGTGCCATGCCACCCATTGCCACCCGTACCATCCGCACCAATCGTCATGGGCGCAGTCGAATCGTAATAGCCGCTGAATTGGCGGGCTTTTGTGATCACCTGAAGCGGCCCACCTTCTGTCAAGTTCTGCACGTAGAAGGTCACGTTCGTTAACGCGAGATCGAAAGAGACCGCAATATAGTAATCAATCCCGACCGTTAATTGGATTCCGGGTTTAACTGAATCCAGCCCGTTCGAGCCCCAGGCACCCGCCGTGGTTGCATACTGGAATAACAGCTGGCGCTCACCCTGCCCGGAGACATCCGAAGTGACCAGGAATGCCCAAGAGCCGTTGGTCTGATTCGCCCCCTGATTAGCGATGATTTTGGTCGTACTATCGTTATTCGCCAAATTCAGGCATGTTTCGACGGTGAGCCCCGAAGTAATGGACGTACTGGCCAGTGAGTAATATTTCTGGAAAGTTTGGTTAGCTCCACCACCTTGAACCGCGTAGTTATTCGCAGTTCCCGTCAGCGGAGACACTGTGGGGAAATAGGATCCGGCCACCGGATATGGAGACTGAGTGGTGGTAACCGTCGCGCGAGTGGGCAGCGTGTAGGAGACTGGCGCCGCATTTATCCCCGCAATAGTCAAATTCCTACCATTGCCACTCGAATCCATTAACTCACTACCGGATTCAAAACGATAGTAACCGATCGTGCCCGCATAGAGCGGAGAAGCCACCGCAGCGAGAGCAAAACAACCCATCAACGTGGTCCAGCGAGAAGATATTTTCATATTACGTTTTTTAATAGTAAACGGATTATCCCAGCAATTCTAGGGGCATTCTTGCGTCTATTTTCTTTCTATCTACTCTTAATAAAATTGTCAACGATTTCGTTGCAACCAAAATAAACTCTTCAATAATAAGATATCTGTTCACTATTGCTAGACGATATTAATCGCGTTTAGATAGTCTCCCTATCCGATGAAAGCGTTTAGGTCTTTTTGAGGGAATGCCTCGTCATCCAGCAGGAGAGAAATCAGCTGGGAAGCCTATAGCCTGTCAGCACCGCTGAGAAGGCATCATGGCCTGCAAAAGAAGATTGAGGGAGAGGCATAAAGCCCCTCCTCGCGTACCCATTAAGATGTGGGACTACACCTTCGCGGTTTGCGCGGGGGTGGCGGGGGCATCGACCCACTTGCCGTTTTCACGGATGAGGTCGACGAGGCGGTCGACCGCTTCGTCGGTGGGGATGTTGAACTTCACCGGAGTCTTGCCGATGTAGAGGTTGATCTTGCCGGGAGCGCCGCCGACGTAACCGAAGTCGGCATCGGCCATTTCGCCGGGACCATTCACGATGCAACCCATGACGGCGATCTTGACGCCCTTGAGGTGGTTCGTGGCCGCGCGGATGCGGGCGGTGGTGGATTGGAGATCGAACAGGGTGCGTCCGCAGGAGGGACACGCCACATAGTCGGTCTTGAAGATACGGTTGCCTGCGGCCTGCAGGATATTGAAGGCGAGGCGAATGCTCGCGCCGGGACCGGGCTCGGAGCGGATGATGATGCCGTCGCCAATGCCGTCGCAGAGCATCGCACCAATGTTGGTGGCGGAGTTCAGGAGGGTCTTGAGGATGTCGGGCTTGTCGCCGGGAGCGGGCGGGTTGAAGGTGTCCTTGAGGAGGATCGGGTGGCGGGCCGGAATCTGCGCCGCGAGGTAGCGGTAGGCCACGATGGGCGAGAGTTCGCAACCATCCTTGATGGTGACGAGGACCGGTTCGCGGGAGTCGGCCAGGAACTGGAGCGCCGTGGAATCGGCGGGATCGACTTCCACGATGTGCGCGTCTTCGTAGGCGAAGTCGGGGAAGAGATCGCCGAGCTGGGCGCGCTTGGGTTCGAGTGCCTGCCAGACGTTTTTGGTCGAGGCCACACGGGTGGTTTCGTTGCCGCCGATGAGGCTGCCACCGGTGACGATGGAAACGGCTTCGCGGCGGGCGTACTTGAAGGGATCAAAGCTGAGGGGCGGCTCTTGCGGCGGGCGTTTGTCCTGCCCGTGCTGTTGGGAGAGTTCCACGAGGGCGCGGGCCACGGGAATTTCATGCACGCTGTCCTCGGTGAGTGAGACGCGGATGGTGTCGCCCACGCCGTCGGCGAGGAGCGCACCAATGCCGATGGCGCTCTTGATGCGGCCATCTTCGCCGTCGCCGGCTTCGGTGACGCCAAGGTGGAGCGGGTAGTTCCAGTCCGGTCCTTCCTCATGCAGGCGCTTGGCGAGCAGGCGGTAGGCGTTGATCATCACCTTGGGGTTGGACGACTTCATCGAGAAGACGAAGTTGTGGTAATCGTACTTGCGGGCGATGCGGGCGAATTCGATGGCGCTTTCGACCATGCCTTCGGGCGTGTCGCCGAAACGGTTCATGATGCGGTCGGAGAGCGAACCGTGGTTCGTGCCGATACGCATGGCGATGCCGCGCGCCTTGGAAATGTCGAGCAGCGGCTTGAAGGTTTCCTCGATGCGGACGAGTTCTTCCTCGTATTCCTCGTCGGTGTATTCGCGGGTGGCGAACTTTTTCTTGTCGGCGAAATTACCGGGATTGATGCGGATTTTCTCAACCCACTTGGCGGCTTCGAGCGCGGCGTCGGGTTTGAAATGGATGTCCGCGACAATGGGAACATCGCAACCAGCCGCGAGGAGTTCCTTTTTGATATTCTCGAGATTGGCGGCGTCCTTCACCGTCGGCGCGGTGATGCGGACGATTTCGCAGCCGACCTTGACCAGATCCAACGTCTGCTTCACGCAAAGTGCGGTATCCATCGTGTCGCAGGTGAGCATCGACTGGACGCGAATCGGATTGTTCCCGCCCATGGCCACCTTGCCAACCTGGACGACCCGGCTGACGCGGCGTTGAGAATGATACGGATTGGCGGTGTAGACGTGGGAAGTCATAAACTTATTGGGGCGTGGTGACGGTCGTTTTGGGGGCGAATTTTATCGGTTTGTTGGAAAAGTTCCAACGCAAATCCTGCACGTCAAAGAAGGTGACGTAGAGCATGAACCCGATGATGAGCATGGCACAGGCGGTCTGGAGCACTTCCAGGACCTTGACGTGGATGGGCTTGCGGCGAATCCATTCAATGATGGCCAGCAGGATATGACCGCCGTCGAGCACCGGCAGCGGAACCATGTTCACGATGGCGAGATTGACGTTGATGAGCACCGCAAGCCAGAGCGCCTGCCGCCAGCCTTCCTCACTGCGGAAGAGGATGGCCATAACGTTCATGATGCCGATGGGGCCCTGCATGTGGGAGGCGTTGACGTCAGTGTTGCGGTTGACCCAAGCCTGAATGGTGCTGACGACCGCGTAGACGCTGTTATTGATCTGGTCGATCGGCGACGGGTGCACGATCTTCAAGTGACTGGCCCACGCGATGCCGAGCATGGGATTGCGCAGCCCTTCCGGTTCGACCGGAATCTCGGGCACCAGCGTGAAGGTGAGCGGCTTACCATCTCGCAAAACGGTCAAAGGCACCGGCACATTCGGACTGTGCGACATGAACCGTGAAATGGCCGCCGAGGTGTAAATCGGTTCATCGGCCAGGGCCACCACGATATCGCCGGGTTTGAGTCCGCCCTTTTCGGCAGGACTGTTCGGCATGACGGCCTCGACCTTGATTTCGGAATCGGCGGGCAAGAAGGTGATTTCGCGAAGAGGTTTGCGTTGCCAGAAAGCCTTCTTTTCATACTGCGCCTTGATATCGAGAGGCACCACCTGATCACCACGACGCACGTTCATGCGAACGACATCTCCTTCGCTGGTGATCATGCGCCAGGTAACACTGTTGCCCATGCCGGCGAATTTCTGGATCGGGTAACCGTCGATGTCGAGCACCACATCGAGCGGCTTTAATCCGGCCTTTTCGGCCTCGCTGCCGGGTTCGACGTAACCAATCTTGCACTGCGCCTCGAATTCATTCACCGGACGGCCGACGACGAACACGATGCAGGCAAAAGCGAAGGCGAGTCCGAAGCTGAAGAGTGGTCCGGCAAACGCCACGATGATCTTGTCCAGTGGCGTGATGGGGGGAAGTTTTTCCTTTGGAGTCTGACCCTTGCCCTCGATGGTTTCCATGTCGGCCATCTGCGGCAGCGCGACATAGCCGCCCGCTGGGATGCTGCCGAGGCAATACTCGACGCCGTTGATTTTCTTTTTCCAGATGGGTTTACCGAACCAGATGGCAAACCGCTCCACCACGAGACCGCGCCAGCGCGCCGCGAGGAAGTGGCCCAACTCATGGACCAGGATGAGGACGTTAAAGAGGAAAACGACCTCAACAAGAATCAGGATGAAATGCAGGACGCTGGATACCATAGGGCTTATTTTTTGAGTAATTTCCGGGCCGTTTCGCGCGCCCATGAGTCAGCATTAATGATAACATCAAGGCTGGGATGCGCAACCAACTCATGCTTCTGCATGACTTCCTCAACCAAGCCCCAGATGCGGGGGAAGGAAATTTCGCGGTTCAAAAAGGCGGGTACAGCAATCTCATTGGCCGCGTTCAGCACCGCCGGGAGAGTCCCCCCCCGTTCGCCTGCCTCGCGGGCCAGCCGTAGGGCCGGGAAACGCTCCGGGTCCGGCGCTTCAAAGGTCAAACTCCCCTGCTTGGCCAAGTCGAGCGCATGCAAGCTGTTAGGCATGCGATCCGGCCAGGTCACGGCATACTGAATCGGGAAACACATGTCGGAATGGCTCAACTGGGCCAGTTGCGAGCCGTCGACGAATTCCACGAGAGAGTGGACGATGCTTTGGGGATGGACGACAACGTCCACTTGGGAAATCGGCACGCCAAAAAGCCAGCGCGCTTCGATCATTTCGAGGCCTTTGTTGAAAAGCGTGGCGGAATCGATGGTAATCTTGGTCCCCATCTTCCACGTGGGATGCTTGAGCGCCTGCTCGGGGGTGACCTTCTGGATCTCCTCCTTCGTCGAGCGACGGAACGGGCCACCCGAAGCGGTGAGAATGAGGCGGCGGATATGCCGGTGCGGTTCGGCGGCGAGGCACTGAAAAATCGCGTTATGTTCGCTGTCGACGGGCAGAATCTTGATATTCTTTTTCGCCGCGGCAGTGGTGACCGCTTCACCGGCCATCACGAGAATCTCCTTGCTCGCGACGGCAAGATCCTTGCCCACTTCGATCGCGGCCAGAGTGGGAGCCAAGCCTGCCGTGCCCACGATCGCCACGAGCACCATGTCGGCATTCGCCCAGGTGGCCAATTTCTTCAATCCCTCGGGTCCGGAGAAACAGGCTGTGCCTTCGGGTACACCGGCCTTGAGCTTGCTGAAATTATCTTCGTCATACACCGCGATGGCAGCGGGCTTGAATTCGCGAGCCTGCTCCAGCAGGACATCGACCTGACGATTGGCCGCAAGCGCAACCACTTCCATGCGATCCGGAAGGTCTCGAGCCACCTTCAAGGCGCTCAGACCGATCGAACCCGTGGAACCCAAAATAACAACGCGTTTTCTCATGATTGGAAGCTATTGAAAAAATAGAGGTAAAAGTAGAGGACAGGAGCCGTGAAAAGAATGCTGTCGATGAGATCGAGAATGCCGCCGATACCCGGAATGGTGTGGCCGGAATCCTTGATCGCGGCGTCACGTTTGACAACCGATTCGGCCAGATCGCCCACCGTGCTGGCCACGGACAAAAGCAGGCCGAGGATGAGACCATCCACATAATCCAGACCGCAGACCTTGCCGGGACAAAGCCAGAGGATAAGCAGGCTCATGCCGAGCGAGGAGAGAATGCCGCCGACGAAGCCTTCCCATGTCTTACCGGGGCTGATGTGGGGACACATCTTGTTCCGGCCAACGAGCGATCCCACAACGAACGCACCGACATCGGCAAACTTGGTCACCGCCAGAAGATAGATCAGCGCATACTTGGTCGCCTCGGGATGGCCCGGCCAGAAGGAAACGCGGCAAACGTAATTGAAGAGATACGGCACGTAGATGACACCCATCACCGAGAGCGCCACGGTGACAATGGGCGTATCCAGTTTGGGCCGCCCCAACACCATCCGCACCAGCACGCCGATGATACTCAGTACGATGATCGCACTGACACCCACCCAGGAATAGGCCACGTTCGGCTTGAGAATGAGGAACCAAAGTGAATTCAGGAAGAGGAGCAGACCACAGAAAACGCCCCACTTTTTGTACACCCGCAGGCCCTTCTCGCGTTGCGCGAGATAAAACTCCCATTGGCCCAACAGACCAAAGACGGTGATGATCGCCCAACACGAAATCTGCGAGAACAGTCCCGAGCCGGACAAGACCAAGGCCAGCACGACTGACCAGAGGGCCAGCGAGGAAAAAGTGCGGCGAATCAGGACGCCAGAGGGAATCGTGCCGGGCATAAAATTGACGAGTGGTTCCACGTTATGAACTGACCGCTCCAAAACGACGTTGACGCTTGGCGTAATCCTCCAGCGCGAGGAAAAATTCCTTGCGGCGGAAATCCGGCCAGAGCGTGGAGGTCACATAGATTTCCGTGTACGAAAGCTGCCAGAGCAGGAAGTTGCTCAGGCGCATCTCGCCACTGGTGCGGATCAATAAATCCGGATCGGGATAATAGCGCGTATAGAGGTGGTGCTTGAAGACGTCCGCGTCAATCTGTGCCGTATCGAGATGGCCCAGCTTGACCTCGCGGATGATCGACTGGACCGCCTCGATGATTTCCACGCGGCCGCTATAGCTCAGGGCCAGAATCAGGGTCAGCCCCGTATTCTTGCTCGTCGCCTCGATCGAATCGTGCAATTGATCCTGCACCGCCTTGGGCAGATCGGTGATGCGGCCAATGGCCTGCAGCCGGACGTTGTTGCGATTCAGCTCGGGGACTTCGTCCTTGAGGAACTTTCCGAGAAGCTTCATCAGCGTGGAGACCTCGGTTTTGGGCCGGCTCCAATTCTCCACGGAAAAGGCGTAGAGCGTGAGATACTTCACGCCCACCTCGCCCGCCGTGCGGACAATCTCGCGGACCGAATCCACCCCGGCGCGGTGCCCCTGCACCCGCATCATGTTGCGCTCGCGCGCCCAGCGACCGTTGCCATCCATGATGACGGCCACGTGCTGCGGCACCTTGGTCAAGCGAGGAGCGGACGGTTGGACCGTCATACCATGAAGGTTTGCTCGCGTTGCGCGCCCACGGAAATGATACGCAGCTTGGCTCCGGTGAGGTCCGCAATCGCCTTGAGATATTTCTGGGCGTTGACGGGGAGCTTGCTGAACTTGCGCACGTCGCTCGTCGGCTTCTGCCAACCGGCAAAGGTGCGGAAGACCGGCTCGCAACGAGCCAGCATATCGATGTCATTGGGCGGAAACTTGATGGTCTTGCCGTCGAGCTTGTAGGCGACGCAAACCTTGATCTTCTTGAGCGTGTCGAGACCATCGAGGTTGGTAACAGCGAGTTCATCGATGCCGTTGACCATCGCCGAGTAGTGCGTCGCGACCGCATCGAACCAACCGCAGCGGCGTTCACGGCCCGTGGTGGCTCCATATTCGCGGCCCATGCCGTGCAACAGATCGCCAAGCTCCTGCGATTGCGAGGGCAACGGCCCCTCACCCACGCGGGTGGTGTAGGCCTTGATCACGCCGATGACGCGATCCATCTTGTGCGGCGGCACGCCGGAACCGGTCACCGCTCCGCCCGCCGTCGTGTTCGACGAGGTGACGAAGGGATAGGTGCCAAAATCGATGTCGAGGAAGGTGCCCTGCGCGCCTTCGAACAACACGCGCTTCTTGCGCTTGATCTGGTCATGCAGCCAGATGACGCTGTTGGTGATATACGGGGCGAGGAACTTGCCGGCTTCGAGGTACGCCTTGTTCACCGTGGCGTAGTCGAGCGGTTCGCCACCGAGGGATTTCAGGATGGCGTTGTTCTCTTCAATGCGGACCTTGAGCTTCTTCGAGAAAACCTTCGGCTGGGCGAGATCGATCAGGCGCAGTCCCGTGCGGGCCGCCTTGTCACCGTAGGTGGGGCCGATGCCACGCTTGGTGGTGCCGATCTTGCCAGCGCCGCGGTGATTTTCGCGGGCTTCATCGAGACGGCTGTGGTAGGGCAGAACGACATGGGCCGTTTCGCTGAGGAGGAGCTTGCCCTCGGTGCGAATACCGCGCTCGTGCAGGCCCTTGATTTCCTTCACGAGGGCGACCGGATCAACGACCACGCCATTACCGATCACACACTTGCGGCCGGGGCGAAGAATGCCGGAGGGAATGAGGTGCAGGACGAATTTTTCCGTGCCGACCTCGACGGTGTGACCCGCGTTGTTGCCACCCTGGAAACGGACGACGACGTCGTTGTTTTCCATCATGACGTCGATAATTTTTCCTTTGCCTTCATCGCCGAATTGGGCGCCAATCAAGATCGTATTCATAATAGTTTCTGAAAAAGTGTTTCTAGTTTTGAGAGGGGTTCGACCATCAAACAGCCGCGCACAGCCTTTTTGGCCACGCGCGGCTTGGTCTTAAGTCCGCTAAGTCCGTTATCCTGTCTAGCGACCGATGCTCGAGTAGTCAAACCCGAGCGCCTTCATTTTCGCCGGATCCAGGAGATTGCGACCGTCGAAGAGCAGCGGGCTGTTCATCGCCTGCTTGATCTTCTTCCAGTCAACCGTCTTAAAATCGGTCCATTCGGTGGCCACAATAACCGCATCGGCACCTTCCGCCACCTCTTCCGCCGTGGCGGTCAATGTGACGCCGGGCAGCATCGGGGCGGCTTTCTCCATGGCCTTCGGGTCGTAAGCGCGCACCTTGGCACCTTCCTTGACCATCTCTTTGACCAGCTCAATGGCCACGCTGGAGCGGACATCGTCCGTGTTGCCCTTGAAGGCGAGACCGAGCACGCCGATTTTCTTGTCGCGCAACACCCAGAGGCTTTCGCGAATCTTGCGGAGGAACCGCTCGCGCTGGCCCTGATTGATTTCTTCGACCTGCTTGAGGAGTTTGAAATCGTAGCCGAGATCGTCCGAAATGCGGATGAACGCGGAAAGATCCTTCGGGAAGCAGGAACCGCCGTAGCCAATGCCGGCATTAAGGAACGCGCGACCGATCCGGTGATCGGCACCCATGCCCTCGGCGACCTTTTCTACGTCGGCGCCGCTCGCTTCGCAGATGGCGGCAACGGCGTTGATGTAGGAGATCTTGAGCGCGAGGAAGCTGTTGCTGGCGTGCTTGATGAGTTCGGCCGAATTCAGGTCCGTGACGAGGATCGGCGCGTTGAACGGCTTGTAGATCTCCGTCATGATCTGCGTGGCCTTCTCGGTGGAGGTGCCGAAGACGATGCGGTCGGGCTTCATCAGGTCCGCCACGGCGGAACCTTCGCGGAGAAATTCGGGATTGCTGACGACGTCGAACGTGACGCCCTTCTTGTTGTAGCGGTTGATCGTCTGGGCGACCTTTTCACCGGTCTTCACCGGGACGGTGCTCTTATCGACGATGACTCGATAATCCGTCAGCACATTGGCGATCTCGCGCGCAACGGCTTCGATATAGCTGAGATCCACGCTGCCATCGGCCTGGGGCGGTGTCGGGACGGCGATGAAAACCACGAGCGACTTGTCGATGGCATCCTGAATCGACGAGGTGAAGGAGAGACGACCGGCAGCCACGTTCTTCTTGATGAGGTCTTCGAGTCCGGGTTCGTAGATGGGGATGCGACCGGCGCGAAGCATTTCCACTTTCTTGGCATCGTTATCCACGCAGATAACGTTGTGGCCGACTTCGGCAAAACAGGTTCCGGTCACGAGTCCGACATAGCCGGACCCAATAATAGCTAGATTCATTGTACGGGGTTAGTAGTTAAGTTAACAGAGGGGAAAGCTTTGAGTGTCATGGAAAGATAAATGGCGAGTTCGTTCTGCCGGTCGTTGAGGTAACGCTCCTTGAAGGTGATCGCCATTAACCAAGCCGAAAGATCACGATAGACGGTGTAGGACTGTTCCTGCAAGTGTCCTCCGTCCGCCTCGAAAGCGTGATAGGACTGGAACTGCCAGTGTTCGTTCAGACGGTAGAAATTGGTGAGAGTGTAGAGATTACTGTTCGGGAAAAGATCGCTATCCGAGATGTAACGATTGCCGAGAGTGAATTTGTAGGCGCGCGTCACCTGGAAACTGACGTCGTTGTTATACTCGCTGTAGCTTTCGTCGACCAACGCCCACGAGGTCTGGGAGTTGAAGGTCAGCCAAGGCAGCGGCTTGATCTGCATGTCGCTGAAAAGATTGCTATAGGAACTGTTACCCGCCCGGGTGAAATTCTTGTCCACATCGAGATCGGCGTAGAGCACCCAATCCACTAAATCCCAGTTCTGGCCGTCGCGCTTGGTCTGGATCTTGTTGCGCACCCCGTGGCGAACCACAGCCTGCCGGTCAATGGAGTCAATCGAGTTATAATCGGGGAAATTGATCGGCGCGAGACGCGTGGAGGCGAGGCGATCATCAAAGCCGCGAATGTCGTCGGGGCTGGCTCCGAATACTTTGGGGATGTACTGCGCATTGATGAAGGGTTCCGCCACGTGGCGAATGCCATAGATGCCCAGGTCCTTGTTTTCGACATCGGTCCAGGCACGAGACACCTTGAAGGAGCTTTCCACGCCGAGATTCGGCACAAAGCGACCCCGCGGATTGGTGGTTTTGACATTGCTACTGCCGGGCCCGTTGTCAGTGCTGTAGTCACCGACCACCCGATTATCGTCCGACCAGTAGGTGCCGCGCAGGCCCATGCGGGGCGTTATATTCAGCCAGTTGCCATACTGCTTCGGATAAAGAATCTGGTGAAAGGTGTCATAGCGATAAGCAGAATAATTCAGCTCGTTGTCCGGAGAAGAACTCGACTTTCCATAGGCGCGCTCAAAATTTGTGATGGAGGTTTCGCTCTCGTAGGAGATCGGCAGGTTGCCGAGCTTTTGCCGCTGGATGGCCAGTTGCAATTCCGGCTTCCGTTCCACCGTCTCAAAGAAGCTGTTGATCTGGGTGCGGCCGAGCAACGTCAAGGTGTAGTGTGGGCTGTACTGGACGAGGCTGACGTAATTATCCGGTTGCCGCTCCTGTTGATATTCGTTCTCGAAAAAGTCGAGCGTCACATAGGGATCGCTCCACTTGTTCAAGTCGGACACCATGCTCAGATCCGGACCAACCACCATGTTGTTCTTGAAGCTGACGCGGTAGCGGTTGTCGCTGTTGACATCGGGATAACGATATTTTGAGTCCGAATCGTTATTCTGTCCGGCACCATTCTGCGAGTACAAGTTATCCTTCGCGAAATAAGTCCGAAAGAGCGCCTTGTTGTTATCGTCTTTTTTATACTCCGTATCGACCCCGCCAGCAAAACCGCGTTTCTCGCGCAGATCAAAATGGACGGTGCCTTTCAAGCGCTTGTCCCAGGCCCAATTGTACTTGTTGTAGAAATACGGACCGAAGGAGGAATTAAACCCGGCCGTCCACTGGTACGCGCTACGCTGATCATCCAGCGGCTGCGCATAGATCGGCAACCACAGTACGGGAACATCTCCGATGTAGACCGAAATATTTTTCAGCACAACGACGTCGTTGGGATAAAGTTCAATCGTCTGCGCCCGCATCTTGTAGGCCGGGGTTTCGCGATTGTCGGTGGTGAAAAAGCCGTTGCGAATCCGGTAATGATTGAACCCCGGAGTGATCACATCCTCACCGGCGACAAAAGCCGGGAAGACGGCGCCACGAAAATCGGCGGACTGAATTTCCTTGGTCTCGAAATTGTAGAGCATCGTGTTGCCACGATACACTTCTTCCCCGCTGTAGATGCGGACATTGCCCTTGCAGATGGCGGTCTTGGTCTTGGAGTTGTAGGTCAGGCGGTCGCAATACACGACGTCGCTCTTGGTGCGAACCACCACATTATCTTCCGCCGTGGTGATGCCGCCAAAGAAGGTATTCTCCCCGTCGCAGGTAATTTCGATCGGTGTACCTGTCTGGGGAGCGTCGCCATCAGGAGCCGAGTAGGCAGCTCCCGTGCTCAGGACACAAAATAAGGCTAAAATTACCCACTTCAAAGCAGCCTTGGTCTAGCAGTCCTTAGGACCACTGCCAATCACAAAAAAGTGAGGATTTTTTCATCAATTCCGACTCCACTCCAACATGCGCTGCAATGGAATACGCGCTTTTTCACGCAATTGACTTTCCATGATCAATTCCGGGCCTTCCGAAACGAGCGTTTCGTGCAGCTTTTCGAGCGTATTCATCTTCATGTACTTGCACTCCGCGCAGGCACAGCGGTCTGTCGGTCCCGCGATGAATTCCTTATCCGGCAATTCCCGCCGCAAGCGATGCAGCATTCCGGCTTCCGTGACAATGATGAAGGCCTTGGAAGCGTGATCGCGGCAGTAGCCGATCATTTTCTCGGTCGAGCAGACCTCGTCGGCCAGCAACCGTACCGCCCGGGTACATTCCGGGTGCGCCACCAGCGGAGCGTCCGGGTGTTCCTGGCGAATCTTCACAATGCTTTCGTGGGTAAACTCGATATGCACGTAGCAGTTGCCCTGCCACATGCGCATGGGACGACCGGTCTTCTGGGTGACCCACTCGCCGAGATTTTGATCCGGCACAAAGAGAATCTCCCGGTCGGCGGGAACCTGACGCACGATCTTTTCGGCGTTGCCGGAGGTGACGATGACGTCGCTGAGCGCCTTCACTTCTGCCGAGCAATTGATGTAAGCGACGACGTAAACGCCGGGGTGGCGAGCCTTATACGCGGCGAGCTCCGAGGCTGGACAGGAATCGGCCAGAGAGCACCCAGCATCCATGTCGGGTAGCAACACCTTCTTGGCCGGGTTCACGATCTTGGCGGTCTCGGCCATGAAATGCACGCCACAGAACACGATGATATCCGCCTGCGTCGATTGGGCCTGATAGGAAAGCCCCAGGGAATCGCCCACAAAATCGGCCACTTCCTGAATTTCCTTCACCTGATAGTTGTGCGCCAAAATGACGGCATTCTTGCGCTTCTTCAACTCCAGGATTTCCTGCTGCAACGGATTCATCATTTAGTTATATCAGGCCATACGGCAGTCAGGTCAAGTATCGGTCGCAGATTTCTGACCGCAGCACTCTCGGACAGAGAACAACGCCGCTTGGCGAAGTTGTCCGGAAAGTCCAGCCTTGCGCTGGCAATTAGGCGGCCTGATCGCGATCCCGGCCCACCACTTCGGGCAAACGACCGGTGACCGTCGCGTTCGGATTCATCGGGCGGGGCGGCATGAGCCCTTCCGAATCGGGCATGGCCCGGTGCGCACGTACGTCCTGCGCGTGGCAAAGCTCCATGAGATAATTGGGCGTCGACTGGAAAATGGTGCGGGCCGGGAATTCCGTCTCGTGGTGGAAATAAAAGAACAAGCTCTGCGCATGCATCTGACGGGTAAGCAGTTCGCTGAGCGAAGCCCCCTCGTCTTCCACATGGATGATTTCCCCGTCGAGGAAGTACAGGCGCGGTCCCGGCTTTTGACCTTCCTCCAGCATCAGGAGACCCGATTGCCGCTCCTGATAGAGAAATTGCACGAGCGTAATCAACTGGAATTCATTTAAGCCGCCGAAAAGCTTCACCCGGCGGTCCAGCTTGCGCGCAGTTGGAACGGGAATCAGGCTGGTCTCGTTGCTGGTCTCAATATCGGCCGGCTTCTGGCTGCAAATCTGCAACTCGTGCGTCACGATCTTGAAGTTTTCCTCGAAATTCATCAAGCGCTGCGTCACCGGCTCTTCGTTGCAAAAGGTGCCGTGCGTGCTGGCCAGATCAATGAGAACGAATTGCTTACCGTTGTACTTGAGAAGGGCGTGCTCGCGGCTGACTTTGTAATCGTCCAGTACCACGTTATTCGTATCTAAACGTCCGATTGTCAGCGTGGAATTCGGGACCATCTCGTACAATGTGACCCCGTCCACCAGAAGATAAGCCGACTGACTATCGTTTTGCTGTTGTAGCTCCATGGATCGTATTCGCGGCTATCTTGTTAATCCACCATTAACCCTCGCCTGAGGATTCTTTACGCGTGAGGGAGTATAATGAGAACTTACCCTATTAGGCAAGGCCAACTTTCACCCCCCTAGCAAAAATTATTCTAATATTTCATATTGCATGCCATTGATACTGAGCTGCTTAAACCCCCTGAAAGAGTTCCAGTGTGATACAAAAAAATCGAAACACGAAAAAGGCCGGTGACCTTTCGATCACCGGCCTTTTTTATTAGAGAACGTTATAGTCGAAACTAGCTGATCAAGGCCTGAGGAAGGGTCGGGATTTTACCCCCATCCGCACCCTCTTCCGGCTCGTCCTGGATCAACGGTTCGCCGACCTGCTCACCCAACTCGACGAGTCGGATGCAGCGGTGCGTGCTGAAGCCCGTACCGGCCGGGATCAGGTGACCCATGATGACGTTTTCCTTGAAGCCGCGCAGCTTGTCGATCTTGCCTAGGGTCGCCGCATCGGTGAGGACGCGAGTCGTATCCTGGAAGCTCGCCGCCGAGATAAAGCTCTCGGTTTCGAGCGACGCCTTGGTGATGCCGAGCAGCACCGGGGACGCTTCCGCAGGCTTGCCGCCCTTGGCTTCGACCTGACGATTCTCCTCTTCGAAGATGAGTCGGTCGATCTGTTCGCCCCAGAGGAAGCTGGTATCACCGGGTTCGATGATCTTCACCTTGCGCAGCATCTGGCGGACGATGATTTCAATGTGCTTGTCATTGATTTCGACGCCCTGGAGGCGGTAAACCTCCTGCACTTCGTTCACCAGGTATTCCTGCAAGTCTTGCGGTCCGCAAACCTCGAGCACTTCGTGCGGGACGACGGGACCTTCGGTGAGCTGCTGGCCCTTCTTGACCAAGTCACCCTTGTAGACGATCAAATGCTTGGACAGCGGGATCAGATGCTCTTCCTCGGAACCGGAATTCGGATCGCGGATGATGAGGCGCTTCTTGCCACGGATGTTGCCGGCGATTTCGACGATACCGTCGATCTTCGCGATTTCGGCAGCGTCCTTCGGGCGACGGGCTTCGAAGAGTTCGGCCACACGCGGCAGACCGCCGGTGATGTCCTTGGTCTTCGCGACCTTTCGCGGTGTCTTGGCCAGACGTTGACCGGCCTGAGCCTTGATGCCCTGCTTGACTTCGATGTGCGCGCCTGCGGGAATCGAGTACGAGGCGGTGACTTCGCCGTGCTCGTCGAGAACGACGATCTGCGGATGCAAGTCTTCCTTGTGTTCGATGATGACGGTGCCGACCTGCTTGGTGGCTTCGTCGAGTTCGCGCTTCATGGTGACACCTTCGATGATGTCACGGAATTCGATCTTACCGGCCTTCTCGGTCAGAATGGAAACGTTGTACGGATCCCATTGGACGAAGATCTCGCCCTTCTTGACCTTGCCACCCTCATCGACGGAGATGACGGAACCGATCACTACCGTGTAGCGTTCGAGTTCGCGGCCATCCTCGGCATGGATGCTGATGGAGCCGTTCTTGTTGAGGACAATGTTGGTGCCTTCGAGCGATTTGACCGTGCGCAGATCGGTGAACTGCACGGTACCATCGTTCTTGGCCTTGATCTGGGGCTGCTTGAACACCTGAGAGGCGGTACCACCGATGTGGAAGGTACGCATCGTCAGCTGGGTGCCGGGTTCGCCGATGGACTGGGCGGCAATAACGCCGACCGCTTCACCGGGCTTGGCCAGACGGTTCGAAGCGAGGCTGATGCCGTAGCACTTCGAGCAGACGCCACGCTTGGTTTCGCAAGTCAGCACCGAGCGGATATGCACGCGCTCGACACCGAGGCGATCAATCGCGGCGGCCTTGTGTTCGTCGATGACTTCACCGGCGCCCACGACGAGCTTCTTGCCCACGGGGTCAACGATGTCGTCGACCGAGACACGGCCCACGATACGTTCGGTGAGCTTGACGATTTCGTCTTCGCCCTCGTAGATGGCCTTGACCCAGATACCGTTGACGGTACCGCAATCGTGCTCGGTGATGATGACATCCTGCGCCACGTCGTGGAGCTTGCGGGTCATGTAACCGGAGTCGGCGGTCTTGAGCGCGGTATCGGCGAGACCCTTACGGGCACCGTGCGTCGAGATGAAGTATTCCAGAACCGAGAGACCTTCGCGGAAATTCGACACGATCGGGCGTTCGATAATTTCACCAGAGGGCTTGGCCATCAGACCGCGCATACCGGCGAGCTGACGAACCTGCTGGCGATTACCGCGCGCACCGGAGTCGACCATGAGGTACACGGGGTTCAATTCCGGACGGGCCTTGTTATGTTCCAGCGTGCGGAACATGACGGACGAAATTTCGTCGGTCGCCTGGGTCCAGATATCAACGATCTTGTTGTAGCGCTCACCGTCGGTGATGGCACCGGAACGGTATTGCTTTTCAACGACCGCGATCTGCGTGTAGGCGTTGGCGATGACCTTTTCCTTTTCGGCAGGGATGATCATGTCATCGATACCGATGGAGATACCGGCCTTGGTCGCTTCATCGAAGCCGCGCTGCTTGAGGCGGTCGAGGGAATCGACGGTGGCCTGGTGTCCGGCAATCTGGTAACAGCGGAGAATGATTTCGCCGACCTGCTTCTTACCGGCGTTCTTGTTGTAGTAGCCGATTTCCGTGGGCCAGATCTGGTTGAACATGACGCGACCCGCGGTGGTCTCGATCATCTTCTTCGTCTTGTCGCCGAAGAAGGTGTCCTTCCCGAAATCGGGGTTGCGCATGAGGATCAAGTCGTGTGTGGAAATCCACTTTTCCGCGTGCGCGAAAAGAACTTCTTCCGCGTCGTTGAAGAGCTGGAGGCGGGGCTTCTTCTCGGCATGTTCCTGCAATTGCTTGCGCGAAACCTGGCTGAGGTAGTAGCAACCCAAAATAATGTCCTGCGAAGGCGTCGTTATCGGCTTGCCGCTGGAGGGCGAGAAGATGTTGTTGGGCGCCATCATGAGCATGCGGGCTTCCAACTGGGCTTCCACCGAGAGCGGAACGTGCACGGCCATCTGGTCACCGTCGAAGTCCGCGTTGTAGGCGGTACAAACGAGCGGGTGAATACGAATGGCCTCGCCTTCGATCAGAACCGGCTCGAAAGCCTGGATCGAAAGACGGTGCAGCGTGGGCGCGCGATTGAGCATCACCGGGTGACCCTTGGTCACTTCTTCGAGAATGTCCCAAACGACGGCTTCCTGACGCTCGATCATCTTCTTGGCCGAGCGCACGGTGTGCACATGGCCCATTTCCTTCAAGCGACGGATGATGAACGGTTCGAACAACACGAGCGCCATCTTCTTGGGAAGACCGCACTGGTGGAGTTTGAGTTCCGGTCCGATAACGATGACCGAACGGCCCGAGTAATCCACGCGCTTGCCGAGCAAGTTCATGCGGAAACGGCCGCTCTTGCCCTTGAGCATGTCGGAGAGCGACTTCAACGGGCGATTGCCCGCGCCGGTGACGGCACGACCGTGACGGCCGTTGTCGAACAACGCGTCGACCGCTTCCTGCAACATACGCTTTTCATTGCGGATGATGACGTCGGGAGTCTTGAGCTGGAGCAAATTGCGCAGACGATTGTTGCGGTTGATGACGCGACGATAGAGATCGTTCAAGTCGGAGGTGGCGAAACGGCCGCCTTCGAGGGGAACGAGCGGGCGCAGGTCGGGAGGAATGACCGGCAGCACTTCGAGCACCATCCACTCCGGACGCATGCGCGTGCCGGTGAAGCCCTGGACGAGCTTCAAACGCTTGGCAATCTTCTTGCGGGTCTGCTTGCTCTTGGAAACCGCGAGCGTGGCCGCGAGATCCTTGGCAGTCTGCGCGAGATCAATGCTCTTGAGCACGTCGCGAATGGCTTCCGCGCCCATCTTGGCGAGGAACGAACCTTCACCGTACTGCTCGATCGCTTCGCGATATTCCTGCTCGCTGAGGAGCTGGCGGGGAGTGAGCGGGGTCTTGCCCGGATCGATGACGAGGTAATCCTCGTAGTAAATGACGCGCTCGAGCTGGCGAGCCGTCATGTCCATCATGAGGCCCAAACGGCTCGGCATGCACTTGAAAAACCAGATGTGCGAAACGGGCACGGCCAGTTCGATATGGCCCATGCGTTCGCGGCGGACACGGGCGAGCGTGACTTCAACACCGCAACGGTCGCAGATGACGCCCTTGTACTTGATGCGTTTGTATTTGCCGCAAGCGCACTCCCAGTCCTTGGTCGGACCGAAGATACGTTCGCAGAACAAGCCGCCCTTTTCAGGCTTGAAAGTACGGTAATTGATGGTTTCGGGGTTCTTGACTTCGCCCTTACTCCAAGACCGGATGGTGTCCGGCGCGGAAACGGAAATACCGACCTGGTCGAATCCGACCGACCGCTCCAAACCCAATACTTCGCGTGCTGTTTTCTCGTTCATGTGCTGTCTCGTGATCTGAGTTGTTGTGCCCTGTCTGCCTGCTATTAAAATCTTACTGCTCTGCCTTTTTCTTCCAGTCGAGGTTCCCGGTCCCAGCTATTTACTGAAACCGGAAAACCTCGAACTGAAAACTTTCTAGGCCGCTACATCCGTCTCGCTGGCGCGGGACTCGTTTTCGCTCTCGGGAACAAAGCCGATGTGATCGCCGACCTTGACGTCGAGACCCAGGCTCTGCATTTCCTTGATGAGAACGTTGAACGATTCCGGCGTGCCCGCTTCAAGAGAGTTGTCGCCTTTGACAATGCTCTCGTAGATGCGCGTACGTCCGGGGACGTCGTCCGACTTGACGGTGAGGAGTTCCTGCAGCGTGTAGGCCGCGCCGTAGGCTTCCATCGCCCACACTTCCATTTCGCCGAAGCGCTGTCCGCCGTATTGCGCCTTACCACCGAGCGGCTGCTGGGTGACGAGGGAGTACGGTCCAACGGCCCGGGCGTGAATCTTGTCAGCGACCAAGTGGCTCAGCTTGAGCATGTAGATCTGGCCGACAACGACGCGCTGGTCAAAGCGTTCGCCGGAGCGTCCATCGTACAAGTAGCTCTTGCCGTCTTCATCGCGGCCCGATTCCTTGAGGTAAGCGCGGATCTGTTCTTCCTTGATGCCGTCAAACACGGGGGTCGCCACCTTGAAGCCGAGCGCCTTCGCGGCGATGCCCAAGTGGGTTTCCAACACCTGTCCGACGTTCATGCGGGAAGGCACGCCGAGAGGATTCAGCACGATTTCAACCGGAGTTCCGTCCGGCAGATACGGCATATCTTCTTCGGGAACGATCTTGGCCACGACACCCTTGTTACCGTGACGACCGGCCATCTTGTCACCGACACCAAGCTTGCGCTTGCTGGCGACGTACACTTTGACCTGTTTCACGATGCCGGGGTCGATATCGTCGCCGCTCTCAACGCGGTCGAGTTCGACTTCCTTCTCGTTCTTCAGCTGCTCGAACTTGTTTTCGAAGCTGCTGATGATCTCGCGGATCTTGATGCGGATCGGGCTCGGATCGATTTCGATATGATCGTAAACCGAGGCGAGTTTGCGCAACAGCGTCTTGGTGATCTTGCGGTTGGCCGGGATGATGATCTCACCGGTCTCGGCATTGACCACGTCGAGCGGAATCTTTTCGTTGAGCAGGATGTTCGACAGCGCCTGGGTCAACTCTTCCTTGAGCGCGGTTTCCTTCTCGGCGAACTTGTCGTGGATCGCCTTGGACTGGCGCTTGGCTTCCGTCGGGGTCAGCTTCATGCGCTGCACCTTGGCGTTGCCGCTGGTGACCTTGACATCCATGACGATGCCATAGGTTCCCGAGGGAACGGTCAGTGAGCTGTCCTTAACGTCCGCGGCCTTTTCGCCGAAGATCGCACGGAGGAGTCGTTCTTCCGGGGCGAGTTCGGTTTCGCTCTTGGGCGTGATCTTGCCGACGAGGATGTCGCCGGGTTTGACTTCCGCACCGATGCGAACGACGCCGTCGTGGCCGAGGTTCTTCAACGCTTCATCGCCGACGTTCGGGATGTCACGCGTGATTTCCTCAGGTCCGAGCTTGGTGTCGCGGGCGCTGATTTCGAATTCTTCGATGTGGATGGAGGTGTAGATATCCTCCTTCACAATCTTCTCCGAGAGCAGGATCGCATCTTCGAAGTTGTAACCATTCCACGGCATGAACGCGACGAGCACGTTGCGACCGAGGGCGAGTTCGCCGTTTTCGGTGCAAGGACCGTCGGCAATGACCTGACCCTTGGTGATCTTCTGGCCTTTGGCCACGAGCGGCTTCTGGTTAATGCAGGTTCCCGCGTTCGAACGCATGAACTTGCGCATCTCGTAGATATAAACGCCTTCTTCCGGATCGTGCTTGAGCTTCTTCTTGCTGTCGGGCATTTCGCCATCATCGGTGATGATGATGTGCGTGCCGGTGACGCTGGCGACCTTGCCGGCGTGTTCCGCAATGAGAACCGCCTTGGAGTCGCGGGCGACGCGGCCTTCCATACCGGTGCCGACGAGCGGCGCTTCGGTGCGGATGAGCGGGACACCTTGACGTTGCATGTTCGAACCCATGAGCGCGCGATTGGCGTCATCGTGTTCGAGGAACGGAATCAAGCTGGCCGCCACGGAGACGAGCTGCTTGGGGGAAACGTCCATGTAGCCGACGCGTTCGGGTTCAACTTCGAGGAACTCGCCCTTGAAGCGGACCGAGATCTTCTCTTCGGTGAACTTGCCGTTCTTGTCGAACTTCGTGCTGGCCATCGCGACGATGTAGTTCTCTTCCTGATCGGCGGTGAGATAATCGATATCACCGGTCAAACGACCGTCTTCCACCTTGCGGTAGGGCGTTTCGAGGAAGCCGAATTCATTGATGCGGGCAAAGCACGACATGGACGAGATCAGACCGATGTTCGGTCCTTCCGGCGTCTCAATCGGGCAAATACGACCGTAGTGGGAGGAGTGAACGTCGCGGACTTCGAAGCCGGCGCGATCACGAGAGAGACCCCCTGGTCCAAGGGCCGACAAACGCCGCTTGTGCGTGAGTTCGGCCAGAGGATTGGTTTGATCCATGAACTGCGAGAGCTGACTGCGACCGAAGAAGTCGCGGATGACCGCAGAGAGCGCCTTCGGGTTGATCAACTTCTGCGGGGTCATGCCTTCGGTGTTCACGTCAAACAGCGTCATGCGCTCCTTGACGAGACGTTCCGTGCGGGCCAGACCGGTGCGGCACTGGTTCGCGAGCAATTCACCGACGGTACGAACACGGCGGCTGCCGAGGTGATCGATATCGTCCGTGGAACCTTCGCCCTGGCGCAGGCCAATGACGTACTGGGTCGCGGCAACGATGTCTTCGTTCGTGATGATGCGGGTGTCGAGGTCAACTTCGAGCGTGAGCTTTTGGTTGATCTTATAACGACCAACGCGACCGATGTCGTAGCGCTTCGGGTCGAAGAAGAGACGCTTGAGCAACGCTTTCGCGTTGGTCACAGTGGGCGGATCTCCGGGACGCAGGCGGCGATAAATATCCTTCAACGCCTCATCGGTATCGTGAGTCGGGTCCTTCTTGAGGCACTTGATGATCGTGTCGTCGTTCTTGATGTCGATGACGCGGACATTCTTGATGCCGAGATCGATGACCTGGCGGATGACGGCCTTGGTCAACGGTTCAAACGCACGGGCCACGACGACGTCCTGATTCGCGGAGTCGCGAATTTCGGCGATGAGCACCTTGGTGCCGATATCTTCGTCTTCGAGATCGTTGCGGAGCTTGAGATCGTCGATCGAGTAGAAAAGCTTGATGATTTCCTCATCGCTGCTGTAGCCGAGGGCGCGCAGGAACGTGGTGACGAGGAACTTCCGGCGGCGCTTCCGACGATCCAGATGGACGTAGAGCAAATCGCTGGTGTCGTACATGACTTCGAGCCATGAACCGCGATCCGGAATGATGCGATAGGAATAGAGCACCTTGCCGTTGGCATGGAGGCTCGACTCAAAACAGATGCCAGGAGAACGGTGCAACTGGCTGACGACGACGCGCTCGGCGCCGTTGATGATGAAGGTGCCCTGGGGCGACATCAAGGGCAGTTCGCCCATGTACACGCGCTCTTCCTTGACGTTCTTGTCTTCACGCAGACGGAAGGTGACGTACAGGGGGGCGGCAAAGGTCTGGCCTTCGCGGATGCATTCGAGAGCGGAAACCTTCGGATCGCCGATTTCGTATTCGGCAAATTCGAGCTTGATCTTCTCGTCGTAACTTTCGATCGGGAAAACCTCGTTAAAAACGGCATGCAACCCCTCATTCTTGCGCTTGTTGACGGGCAGTTCCCGTTGCAAGAAATCGCGGTACGAATTGACCTGAACTTCAATCAGGTTCGGCACTTCGATCGCTTCCTGCAATTTGCCAAACGAGATGCGTTCCATGGTGTTTGACGATGGCATAGGTGGTTGCTTTTCTTTCTCGGGGACGGTTTCTCTTCTTGTGTCTTCTGATACAACGAGGGAAGGCTCCCTGCCCGCGAACAGGGAGCCAACCCTAAACTAACTTACTCTAAACTATTTAATTTCAACCTTGGCGCCGGCGGCTTCAAGCTTCTTCTTGATTTCTTCCGCTTCTTCCTTGGTCACGCCCTCACGAAGGGGCTTGGGGGCGCTTTCAACCAGAGCCTTGGCTTCCGCCAGGCCGAGGCCGGCCACAGCCGCGCGCACTTCCTTAATGACACCAATCTTGTTGGCGCCCGCTTCTTTGAGGATCACATCAAAGGCGGTCTTGGCTTCGGCGGCGGGAGCAGCGGCTCCGCCAGCGGCGGGAGCGGCAGCGGCCACAGGAGCGGCGGCGCTAACGCCCCACTTGGTTTCGAGTGACTTGACGAGTTCGGCGGCTTCGAGAACGGTCAGACCGCTGAGCTGCTCGACGATTGCATTGAGGTCAGTTGCCATAATGCTGAGTTTTCTTTCTTGTTATCTTTTGCCTTACCTAGTGTCCCGCACCCGCGCGACAATTAACTCCGAAGGGCTTCGGAGCTAGAGTAAGATCTTGTTTGTTCTGCCCTTGTTACGAACCGAGGCTCCCTTGCTTCCAAGGAAATTTCAGGCGCTTTCGGTTCGCAAATCTGTTTCGTATATTTTTTCCAATCCGCGATTAGGCGGCCGGCTGTTGCTTTTCGGCGTTGGCCTTGAGCACCTGGGCCACTTGCGAGGCCGGGGTGTTGAGCAAACGCACCAGCTGTGAAGCGGGAGCGAGCAGCGTGCCGAGGATCTTTGCCAGGAGCACTTCGCGGGAAGGCAGATCGGCGAGAGCCAGGATCTGGGCCTTGTCGAGAAGCGCGTTGTCAAGGATACCACCCTTGATCACCGGCTTGGTGAATTCGGCGGTGAAGCTCTTGAGCACCTTCGCGGCGGCGCAAACGTCCTTTTCGCCGAGAACAACCGCCGTCTGACCTTGCAGACCGCCGAGTTCGGGGAGATTCGCGTCCTTGAGGGCGCGGCGCAGGAGCGTGTTCTTGACGACGCGATATTCCGCGCCAACGCCGTGGAGGCGCTTGCGAAGCTCGCTCAAGTGGTCAACGCGCATGCCGGCGTACTCCGTGAGGAGGACGAAGGGCGAGGCGTTCACCTTGCTCTGGATTTCTGTGATGATGGAATTTTTTTCGGGGCGCATAGTAGTGAATGGTTAGCGTTTTCTCCGAGTGTTTAGGCCGACAGGAACGGCGCGATGTCGATCTTGATGCCAGGAGTGAACGTGCCGGAGAGCACGATGTTCTCGATGAACTTGCCCTTGGCCGTGGCCGGACGAGAGCGGATAACCCCTTCAATGACGGCGCGACCATTGTCCATGATGGCTTCCGGGCTGAACGAGATCTTGCCGCAGGTGACGTGCAGGTTCGCGGCCTTGTCGAGCTTGAACTCAACGCGACCCGCCTTGCACTCCTTGACGGCCTTGGCCGTGTCGGCGGTGACGGTGCCGGTCTTCGGATTGGGCATGAGACCGCGCGGTCCAAGCACCTTACCGAGCTTACGCACTTCGGTCATGGCGTCCGGGGTGGCGACAGCCACATCAAACCCTTGGAAACCTTCGGTCACCTTGGCGATGAGGTCTTCGAAACCAACGTACTCTGCGCCGGCGGCCTTGGCGGCTTCGGCGGCGGCACCCTTGGCGAACACGAGAACGCGAACGTTCTTACCCGAGCCGTGAGGCAGGGCCACTGTGCCGCGGACCATCTGGTCGCTCTGCTTGGGGTCAACGCCCAGCTTGAACGAGAGTTCGATCGTCTGATCGGACTTCGTGGGGGCAAATTGTTTGAGCACGCTGACAGCTTCTTTCCACGCGTAGACTTTCTTCGCGTCGACGAGCTTTGCGGCGGCCTGATACCGTTTACTGCGTTTGGTTGCCATATTTATCTCCTCGTGGTGCTAACGGGCGACGAGCGCCCTCCCACCTCTGTTTTTTTCTACCGTGCGGTACCCTCAACCGTGTTGAGATCCACCGCATTTTTTATTGTACTAAATTAGTCAACAATCTCGATGCCCGCCTGGCGCGCCGTACCTGCAATGATGCGGAAAGCGGCTTCGTCGCTGTTGGCATTGAGATCCTTGCGCTTGATCTTGACGATCTCCATGACCTGCTTCTTGGTCACCTTGCCGACCTTGGTGCGATTCGGTTCCTTGGAACCGCTGGCAATGTTGGCCATCTTCTTGAGCAAGACCGCCGCGGGGGGCGACTTGGTGATGAAGGTGAAGGTCTTGTCCTTGTAAACCGTGATGACGACGGGAAGGATATTACCCGCGTCTTTCTGCGTGGCGGCGTTGAATTCCTTGCAGAACGCCATGATGTTGACGCCCTGTTGACCCAACGCGGGACCAACGGGAGGCGCCGGGTTAGCGGAACCTGCCGGGATTTGCAGACGAATGGTTGCGACGACTTCTTTTGCCATAAATGATGTTGGGACCCGGCGGTTTCTTGTCCGCTCGAAGCCCCCTCCTGTGTGTGTTTAGCTTTTCTCCACTTGCCAATATTCGAGTTCGACCGGGGTGGAACGGCCAAACATGCTGACGGAAACGTGCAGTTTACCACGTTCCGCGTCAATTTTCTCAATGATACCTTCCTGGCTTTGGAAGGGACCGTCGCCAACCTTGACCTTGTCGCCAATGTTGAAGGCGACCTTGGGCATGACTTTCTCTTCGCGTTCGCGCATCTGGCCAAGCATCGCGTCCACTTCGGACTGCGGCATGGCAATGGGCTTTTCGCCGTTGGCAAAACCGATGACGCCGTTGGTTTCGCGAACGAAGTACCACGTGCGGTCAACAATCTTGCGGTTCTCATCCTGAAGCACCATGTGCACGAAGACGTAACCGGGATAGAGCTTGCGCTCGGACTCGATCTTCTTGCCACGCTTGACTTCCGAGACGCGTTCCACGGGGATAATCACCTCGCGGATCAGGTCAGTCATTTCCTCGGCCTTCAGACGCTTTTCAATGCTGTCCTTGACCCGTTTTTCCTGGCCGGAGAGCACGTGCAATGCATACCACTGGGCAGGAGGTCCCGCAGGGACCGGCGCCGGGGTGGTAATGCCCTCATCACCTGTTTCAATCGATTCCGTCATAAAATTTTAGGTGGTGTGGAAACGGGTTAAAAAGCCAATCACCTTCACCAGAACAAAATCCGAGGCCGTGACAAAGCCAGCCAGCAACAGGGTCGACACAACTACCACCGTGGTGGAGTCAATCAATTCCTTGTAGCGCTTGAGCCCGGTCTGTTGCGGGTCCCATGGCCAGGAACACTTCGCCAGTTCGCCACCCACTTCAATAAAGAAGGAGCGGATACGCGCGGCATGCTTCACCAGCAACGCCAGGAGAATCACCGCAGCGACTGCCAGCACGATAGCTGTGAACCAATGTTCCTGTAAGTACTTCATCACTTTCTTCTTCTTATCAACCCAGGGCAGGAGGGACTCGAACCCACAACCGACGGTTTTGGAGACCGCTACTCTACCAATTGAGCTACTGCCCTTTGTTGGTTGAGACTGCGGACCGGGACCGGTGAATTTCCCGCTTTCGCAGGGTCACCAGTCCCGGTTTCCGTTATCTTTTTTTCTGTCTAAACTAGCTCTGCACTTCCGTCACGCGACCGGCGCCGACCGTCTTGCCACCTTCACGGATAGCGAAACGAATCTGCTTTTCCATCGCGATCGGGGTGATCAGCTCGACGTCGATTTCGACGTTGTCGCCAGGCATGACCATCTCAACGCCTTCCTTCAGCGTCACCACACCAGTCACGTCCGTCGTGCGGAAGTAGAACTGAGGGCGGTAACCCTTGAAGAACGGAGTATGACGGCCGCCTTCTTCCTTGCTCAGGATGTAGACCTGGGCCTTGAACTTCGTGTGAGGCTTGATCGAACCGGGCTTGGCAATAACCTGACCGCGTTCGACGTCGTCCTTCTTGGTGCCACGCATCAGCAATCCGACGTTGTCGCCGGCTTCGGCGGAGTCGAGGAGCTTGCGGAACATTTCGATGTCGGTCACGGTGGTCTTCACGGTGTCGCGAATACCAACGATTTCGACTTCTTCCATCTTCTTAAGGATGCCACGTTCGACACGACCGGTCACCACAGTGCCGCGACCTTCAATGTTGAACACGTCTTCCACAGGCATGAGGAAGGGCTGATCCTTCGGACGTTCCGGAACGGGGATGTAAGAATCCACCGCGTCCATGAGGTCGATGATGGCCTTTTCGTATTCGGCGTCGCCTTCGAGCGCCTTCAAAGCGGAACCCTTGACGATCGGAATCTTGTCACCGGGGAACTCATACTGAGTGAGGAGTTCGCGAACTTCGAGTTCGACGAGATCCAGGAGTTCCTTGTCGTCGACCATGTCGGTCTTGTTCATGAACACCACGAGGGCCGGAACGCCAACCTGACGAGCCAAGAGAATGTGCTCGCGGGTTTGAGGCATCGGACCGTCAGCGGCGCTGACAACGAGGATAGCGCCGTCCATCTGCGCCGCACCCGTGATCATGTTCTTGATGTAGTCCGCGTGTCCGGGACAGTCGACGTGAGCGTAGTGACGCTTGTCGGTCTGGTATTCAACGTGGGTCGTGTTGATCGTGATACCACGTTCTTTTTCTTCGGGGGAATTGTCGATCTGATCGTAGGCACGAGCTTCCGCCAGACCCTTTTTAGCCAGGATGCTGGTGATTGCCGCGGTGAGCGTGGTTTTCCCGTGATCCACGTGACCGATGGTGCCGATATTGACGTGCGGTTTACTGCGATTAAATGATTCCTTTGCCATTGCTACTCCATGTTCACGTCCCGGAAAACTCTGCCGTTTTCAGAGACAATCGTTGTCTTAAGTATCTCTCTCCTTGTTTCGTACCCTGCTGGCTCGCTCATCCTTTCGGACGGCTCGCCTGCCCTGGCGAGCCCATGACCGGGCTTGAACCGGTGACCTCGTCCTTACCAAGGACGTGCTCTACCGACTGAGCTACATGGGCTTAGCCATAGGCCATCGTCCAAAGCCAGAATCGCGCGAGTCTCCCCAGGCGTCTTCTTTCCACCCTTCTCTCTCAACCGGACCTCTTTATACGTCCTGAAGTCCTGTCCTGAAAAAAAGGCAAAGAGACCACGCCTGAATGTCAAACTCGCAAGAGTCCAAATTCAGGTATGATCTCGCTTTGGGCTATCAGTACTAGAGAGAGCGTTTTGGCGTGTCAATGATTTTTAAGTTTTTTTTCGCTAATTCCTGCGTCCTTTTACAAATACAATCATTTACCCTTACCCACTATTAGACAATATGAAAACTCAGCACTTTCGTTCATATTGTCTTGCAGCCGACCCGTTACCCCCTTATAAGAAAAAACCAGATGGCCCAACAACTAGTCGATACGAGCATTGTCATTGTGGAAGATGATGTGCTGATTTCTCAGTCGCTGGTCGATTACTTTGGCTCGCGAAATCAGGTCCACACCTTCAGCGCCGCTGAATTGGCCCTGGAAGCTTTGCCGCAACTGGGCAAGGTGGACATTTTTATTATCGATTACCGGCTGCCCGGCATGAACGGTATCGAGTTCTTCAAACAACTCCGCTCCACGCGTGCGCAGAGCAAGTTCATCTGCATCAGTGGCGAGATGAGCCTCGAGCTGGCGCAAGACGCCCATCAGCTCGGCTTCGACGCCCTGATCCTGAAACCTTTTGATTTCACCATCCTCGAGAAGAACATCCTCAACCTGATTACCGCGTAAACAGCGCACAAGAGTGATGATGGGCTACAGGGGAAACAGTGAATTCGACGTACTATGAGTTCCCCTGCTGAATCAACTGAATCCAAACACGTCATCATCGTGGAAGACAACACCACGACCAACGACCTGCTCTGCGACTGGCTCAAGCCGCACTTCAACGTCACCGGCTATCTGGATGCAGAAGCCGCTCTCAAGGCGCTCTCCCATCCCTGCCCCGGTCAGACAGTGTTCGTTGTGGATTACAATCTCCCCGGAATGAACGGCATCGATTTGCGCGCCAAACTCGGTGAGAAATTCCCCACGGCAAAGTACATTTTGATCAGCGGGCTCTTCGATGAGAAACTCCTCAACGAAGCGCGTCAGGCCGGTTACGACGCGACGCTGCCGAAGCCGTTCCCGATGCCGACGCTCTTCAAGAAGGTGCAGGACCTTTTCGCGCTTCCCGCCGCGCAGCCGAATCTCGTCGAGAAGATCAAGCAGCAGCCCGCGTGACCAGCGTGACGCTGGACCCAGCTTGTTGCCGATAGAGCCCTGTTCTGGTGGATCCTTGAACGCCCCCCCCCAACAAGGAGATGGACTCAATGAATTCTTATACTTGTTATAATCACCAATTATAGCTAGCCTTCGCGCAAGGGGAGCGACCACACTGCGCATGAAAACTCGATCCTGTTTCCTGTCTTGGGCTGGAATAGTGGGGACGTTCTTTCTGACCCTCAGCGTCGCCTATTCCCAGTCGACTTATTCGACGCAAATCAGCAGCTCCTATTCCGGCTATCTGGATCAATACAGCCTGCCTGTCGTCGGCAGCGAAGCCTGCGTGCCCACCTCGACCACGAACGCCTTCATCTATCTGCAAAACCGGTACGCGTCTCTCTTTGGCACCACTCTCGCCGGGTCGACCTACGCGGAATGGAAAAGCACCGATGAACTGCTCGCGAGCGAAACCTACTACGCCACGAGTTCCCTCTCGGGCACCTCTCTCAACCTAATCCCAAGCGTGGTGGAAAATTATCTGACCGCGCGCAATGCCATCTCCAACGTTGTCCTGTCCGGCCTGTTCCCGGCGAACTATTGGAATCCGCCGACCAAGCCGAGCTTCATCACCGACGGTCAAGCCACCTAGCAATTTCTCTACAATCATCTCACCCTCGGCTCCGCACTGATTTTCGGCATCGAATACTCCAACGGTGACGGTCACGAACTCCTGGCCACCGGTTTCACCTGGTACGATGCCAACGGCGACGGGATTATCCAGTGGACCGAAGACGCCACCCTCACCTTCCTCGATCCGCTCGACCCCTCGCAAAGTTACGGCGTCAACGGTGACACCGTCGAGGGCGGCGCCAAATTTACCTCCGGTCACCTCTGGGAAGCCGGTGGCGAACTCAAGATCGATTACGATCAGTACGCGGGCGAACTGCCCCATACCAATAATTACGCGATGACCGGCACCAGCACAATCCACGAGGTCATGGCCATCCAGGCCATTCCGGAACCGTCGGTCGTCGGCTTGCTCCTCCTCGCACTCTTCCTGCTGACGTTCTCAGGGCCTCGTTCTTTCAAGCCAGCGCGGTGATCTTCTGCTTCCCCGCGCGCAAGGGCTTGGTCTTTCCACCGGCGCGAAACACGCCGCGCAATCCCTGGGGCAATTCGATCTCGGCCGTGAGCTTGCCTTTTGTCTGCCACACCTTCACGCGAATCGTGCCCAACGGGTGGGCGAGCTCACCGGAAGCGGATTTCAGTTCGCCGAGTTGCGGAGCAATGGTCACGGTTTCGAATCCGAAACCGCCGGGCTGGATGCCAACCACGCCGGTCAGATAATGGTAGAGCGGGTGCGCGCTCCAGGCGTGGCAATCGGACCGGGTCTGCCCGAAGGTCTCCGGCGTCGTGCGAAAGCCCTCCTGCACCCCTTGCCGCCACGGCGCGAGCCTCGCGAAGAAAAGATCCGATCGGCCGGCGGCCAAACTCGCTTCAAAGAAGTAGTGCGCGAAGTAGCAACTGCTGCGGAGGAGATCGGAACCGGTTTCAATTCCCTTCCAGACCCGCGCCCGCTGTTTCGCGGTGAACACGCCCGCGAGCAGGGCGAGACATTGCACCTGCTCGGAGTAACTTGTGTGTTTCGCGTCATCCGCCAACAATCCACGTTTCTCGTTCCAAAACGTGCTCATCAATGCCTGCTGCGCCTCGCGTTGCCAACGGCGATAACGCGCGGCAAGTTCCGGCTCCCCGGCGTACGTTTCGAGTTCAACGACGTAGCCCAGCACCAGAGCCCAATGCGCTTGCAGCCCGGCGTTGCGGCCTCCGGGTTCGCCACCCGCCGGGACGCCACCGGGTTGGAAGGTCCAGTCGAAAAAGTTCCAGCCTTCCAGTCCGCGCAGCACGCCGTCCGCGTCGACGTGTTGATGAAAGAGATCCAGCACAGCGCGCACGCCGGGCAATCGTTCGCGAATGAAGTCGGGCTGTCCCCGCCAACGCGCCAAGTCGTACACCATCGCCACCCACCAGAGGGCAAATGGCGGGATCAATTGCCCACCATTATTCGGATGCGCGCAGGCCACGATGCCGGAGGGATTCACGCGCGAGGAATCGTACAGCGCGAGCGCGTTGCGCGGGGGACGCGTGTCGGTTGTCAGTGCGTAAGTCAGCAAACATTGCAGCCGCGTATCGCCGACATACATCAATTGCTCGTAGTACGGGCAGTCGACGTAGGTCTCGTGCAGACACATTTCGAGCGTCCGGCGGCTGATCGCGAGCACGCGTTCCAGCTCTGCGTCGGGCGTCTGCCAGCGACTCTCCACCGACAGCGGGTAGCGGGTTTCAAAAAAGGTGATTCCATTGAGCGTGAGCGCTTCCGCGCCAGTCTCGATCTCCAGTTGCACATAGCACCCGCATCGCCACCAGAGCGGATGCCACGAGCGATTCGCCCCGCCGTCCACGATGATTTCATCACTCGGCCCCAGGAAGCGACTTTCTGCCGTCACGTTCCCATGCCGCTTGTCATCGCTCGCCGGATCGCGCAAGGCCTCGGTCCAGCCAAGCGAAATTTTACTGCCCGCGCCGCCGCTCCATTTCAACTCGGGATAGGCGCAGAGATAATCCTCCAGATCGATGAGGAGGCTGACTTTCGACTTCGCCGGGATCGTGATCGCTACGCCCTTCTTCAGAAATTCGAGCCACGCCTTTGCGGCAATCGCGTCCGATTCCGTGCGGAAAAGGCGAAAGCGTTTCCATGGACGATTCAGCTGCGGCGGCAATGTCGCCGGCTTCAGCCAATGCTCGGGCCGGGTCGAGTGGGCCTGAAAGCCATGATACCCGCCCCCGCCTTTTCCAGCGACGATCCATCCCTCGCCCACGCCACGCTCCCAGCCCCACGACGTCACCCGCGCATCAAGCGTCTCGCTCGGTCCCGACCCGATGGCCGTACCTGCGGCAGGTCCCATGTCGCGAAACGTGCGATCGCGCAAGGGGAGGAGTTCCCACGGAGCCACACCCGTCGCTACTTTCGCCACGAGCTCCGGCTTTTCGGGACAGCAAAAAAAGCCCGGCCGGATCGATACCTGCGCCCACGGTGCCAACGGTCCCAACGCCCAGACGCACGCGACGAGTGTATGCAAACCGGGCTTTAAATCGACCGCATACGATTCGTAGAACCACTGGCTCTTATCGCCACGCTGGGCACCGCGGCCGATCCACTGGCCATCGAGATAAAGCTCGTACCGTTCGTCCGCCGTCACATGCAGCCGGTCGCGAGTCCGGTTCGTTGTCCTGAACTGACACCGGAACGCCGCCACCCACAACTTGTGCCATTCCTCCGGCGGCACCACCCATAAGGCGGGCCATTGGCTCGTGGCTTTCCACGGTTCAGAGGCCGAGTAACACGGGACGTTTTGGAACGGAGGCGAAGTCAGGGTAACGCGCATAGCGTGAAAAAAGGGACGTTTTTTTAACTTATGTAAAACCAGCACCACTCAAGGCCGGTTCGACGCGGTCGGCAAGCGCAAATAGAGCCGGTCATTACCAACGTCCAGCACCGGGGCCAACCGTTCAATCAGGTCGAACGCCACCAAGCCATCCAAGGGCCCGAGCGAGGTCGCCGTCTTCTGCTGAAAGATCTCCATTCGCACCGCCGCAATCGGCATGGCCGGGATAATCCGCGAGGCCAGCGACAGCCGCGACGGCACCAGCACGCGCCCCGTTGTCCCCTTCCCATCCATGCCGCTCGAATAAAGTCGCTCCGGCCCCATGGCAATGCGCGCCTGCGTGGCGAAATCGAGATTCACCACGGTGTTCTGCGCTCCCGTGTCGAGGATGGCGTTGGCCGAGATGCCATTGATCACCATCGGCAACAGGTAATGACCGTGATCGATGCGCAAAGCGGTTTCGACGTATCCCTGACCGGTCAGTCGATTGGACAACGTGTAGGTGGCAGGCCGCGTGGGATTGAAGGCGAAGAAGTGCGGCGCGTAACCAAGCACGACGTTATTCAATTTCATTGTCATCAACCCGAGCAAGCCGTCGAAGTCGTTGCCGAATAAATAGGGATAATGAAAGGTCGAAATCGTGACCGGCGATTCGGTCAGCTCCACCCCGCCAATGGTGAAGCTGTCGATCTTCGCAAGACCCGCTTTTTCGTCCGCCACGCCGTTCGTGCCACGCGCCGAACCGATGTCACGTTCAATCGGGATTTCGCACCGCTCCGCCGCTTGCCGACTCAAAAGTGTATAGGGGGCCCCGGTGTCGACGAGGAGTTTCAGTTCGTGACCGTTGATTTTGACTGCGACAGAAACGCGGCCGTCGTTGAACCGTTTGTAGACCTTGGTGGTGGTGAAACCCTCCGTCTTGAGCCACTCAGGCAAATCTTCCGCCCTGCCGCAAATTGTCCCAAGGATGAGCCCGCCCAAGGCCCAACCGATCCCGAGCCAACGTAAGGAGATCCCGCCCATGACGGAAGCCATGATGCGCCTCCGGGAAACGAACGCGAGGCTAATCCTTATTCAGCATCGCGGTGCACCGATGACGGCGAAAACGCGGGCAGACAAACCGCGATATATTCCGCACCCTCGGATTCCGGAGTGCTGTACTTGACCCATTCCCCCGGATGAGTAATGACCGCCTGCCCGGCACGTACATCGAGGACACCGTCCTTCGTCGTCACCCGCAGCAACCCGTTTAAGACTACCGTGTATTCGGTAAATTCGGGCGTCTGTCCCGGCTCCACCCAACCGCCGGGACTCTTCATCCGGGCGATACTGAGCGCATCGGTCTGGCTATTGACCCGGCCGATGTACTCTTCAATCCGCTTGGGCTTGTTGCCCGCCGCTTCGATAATCGTAGGAGCCGGAATAAGTTGAGGCATCGTCAATCCTTTGTTCGCACTTAAATGCTAGTTAAAAGAAAGGAGAGCAGCGTTACGCGGCTTCGATCTTCTGCACGCGCCGTTCGTGACGGCCGCCCTCAAAGGGTGTCTCGATGAAAAGCTTCACGATTTCCAAGGCCTGCTCGGCCGTAACGGTTCGCTCGCCGATGGAGAGGCAATTAGCATTATTGTGCGAACGCCCCCAGATCGCCGTGTCGCGGCTGAAGCACAACGCGCAGCGCACGCCCTTCACCTTGTTGGCCACAATCGCTTCGCCATTACCGGACCCGCCCAGCACGATGCCGCGTTCGGCTTCGCCCTTCGCGACGGCTTCGGCGGTGGGCCGGATGAAGTCCGGATAATCGCACGCCTCGGTGCTGTTCGTGCCGAAGTCTTTCACTTCGTGCCCAAGCTCCTTCAGGAGAACTTTGATCTTTTCCTTGTAAGCGAAACCGGCGTGGTCGGAACCAATGGCAATTTTCATATGACCCGTGCAGGATGTTCATGCGGTCCGAAAAAGTCAAAACTCAAAACAGCGGCGCTGACTTTTGAGTTTTGACTTTTCCCCCAACTGCCGGAATGATTTCACCTTTCCATCCTCCCTCCCCTTCCGTTTCCCCAGCCCCCGCATGAAAACGAACCAAATTATCTCCCTCATCGCCAATGGCGACCTGCGCACCAGCGCCAACCAGAAGTGCGAACCCAGACAGGTCGCGATGGAGAAAAAACTCGCCGCCGCCGTGGCCGCCGAAGGTTACACCCTCCAGCGCGCCCATGCTTACGACCGGGAAAAACAACATGGCTTCATCGACAGCCAGAAACACGGGCTCGAGGTTTTCCGCACCATTCCCGAGGACGCCCCGCTCATCGTCGCGGAATCGGTCTGGCAATACAGCCAGCATATTCTTCCCGGACTAATGACGCACAAGGGTCCGATCCTCATCGTCGCCAACTGGAGCGGCACCTGGCCGGGCCTCGTGGGCATGCTCAATCTCAACGGCTCACTCACCAAGGCGGGCGTGAATTACAGCACGCTCTGGAGCGAGGAGTTCACCGACGACTTCTTCCGCAGCGGTCTGCGCCAGTGGCTGAAGAAGGGCAAACTCAAGCACGAGACGGATCACGTGCACCGTTACAAGAAATTCGACATTCCCGTCGCGATCAAAAAACTCGGGCAGAAATTCGCCCGCGAAGTCAAACGGCACAAGTACCTCATGGGTGTCTTCGACGAAGGCTGCATGGGCATGTACAACGCGATCATCCCGGACGAGGTCCTGAGCAAGACCGGCATTTTCAAAGAGCGCCTCAGTCAATCCACGCTCTATGCGAAAATGCTCACCGTCTCCGATGCCGATGCGCGCGGCGTCTACCAATGGCTTCTCGACCGAGGCATGACCTTCCATCTCGGCCCGGACGAAGCCACCGACCTGACGGAAAATCAGGTTCTGCAACAGTGCAAAATGTACATCGCCGCCGTCCGCCTCGCCGATGAATTCGGCTGCTCGACAATCGGCATTCAATACCAGCAGGGACTCAAAGATCTCACCCCCGCCTCCGATCTCGCCGAAGGCTTGCTCAACAACGTCGAACGGCCCCCGGTTTTCCACGAGACTTCCGGCAAGGAACTCTACAAGGGCGAGGCGCTCCCGCACTTCAATGAAGTCGACGAATGCGCTGGCCTCGACGGTCTGATCACCTACAAGCTCTGGAAGCTGCTCGGGTTCCCGCCGGAAAACACGCTGCACGATTTGCGCTGGGGCCGTGATTACAAGGACAGCGAGATCAATGCCTTTGTCTGGGTGTTTGAAATTTCCGGCGCGGCTCCGCCCGCCCATTTCGTCGGTGGCTATGGCGGCACGACCAGTGAACGGCAGCCCGCGATGTATTTCCGTCTCGGCGGCGGCACGATGAAAGGCATTAGCAAACCGGGCTGGATTGTCTGGAGCCGCGTGTTTCTCGACGATGGAAAACTTTGCTACGATACCGGGCTCGGCGAAGTGGTCTCACTTCCGCAACAGGAAACCGAAGAACGTTGGGCGCTCACCACGCCGCAATGGCCGATCATGCACGCCGTGCTCCCCGGCATCACCCGCGACCAGATGATGGCCCGGCACAAGTCGAACCACATCCAGGTTGTCTACGCGCCGGACAAAGCCGCCGCGCACAAGGGCCTTCTCGCCAAGGCCGCCGCCATGCACGAACTCGGCCTCGAGGTTTGCATCATGGGAAAGTACTAGGTACGAAGTTCTAGGTTCTAAGTATCGGCTGCCGAGCAGAAAGCCAGAAAGGCATTTAGTCGGCATCTCACCTCGATTTTTCGAGAAGCTCTCGGATATTGACTCTGGTTTTCTGCCCGACAGCCAATACCTAGTACCTAGAACTTCGTACTTAGAACTTCCCCCTTCTCCCCACTCACCCCAGTCGACGGCGGAGATTCTTCACCACTTGCGCGACGGGAAACATCCAGTGGAAATCCTCGCGCCGATACTGCATTGGCGGATAAGCCGGGTTGTAGCTCGAGAGCGTGATCAGATTCTTGTCCAGTTGCACGTGCATGATCTTGCACAGAATGCCCTCGTTCTTCAGGTTCGCCACCACGATCTCCCCGTTAGTCGAGGCGATGCTCGGCAGCAAGATGGCAATATCGCCGTCCTCAAAGCGCGGCTCCATCGAGTCCCCCCGCAACCGCACCGCAAACGCTCGGTCGTCCGTCACCTCGCTGGCCACAGAACCTTCCCACTCGTCGGGCATTTGTTGAAAATCAACCGCCTGCCCTGCCTGCGCCCACGATAACACCGGCAACGACCGCACCCGGTTCTGGTAGCGATAACCGGGAAATTCCGTCACGTTCGGCGTCTCTTCCACCAAGTGCAGACCCGCCGGGTTCGACAAGGAACCGGGACCGGGTCCAAGGCCCGCCTTGCGCTCCTCGATTTCGAATCGCACCCGCGCCGCCTCGCCCGGTTTGCGTCCTCCCTCGAGCTGCGAGAGATAACTGCGCTCCAATTGAAGCCGTTGCGCCGCCTCGGTCTGGTTGAAACCAAGCGTATGCCGCCACAAGCGCAAGCGCCGGGCGAAATCTGTTGTTGACGCACTCATGGTTTAATGGAGAACAATCTATTACTTTTTGTTGACAAAAGCAACCCTAATAACCAAAAAAACCTAATTTAGGACAAACAAGTCAACAAAAGAATATGAAATTCATTTTTGAAAACTTCCCTCGTGCACCTGCGTCCAGCCTGATAGCCCCCTTATAGCTCCCCTTCTTCATGGCAACGCTGGCCTTGAACGTTGCCGGATTCGGCGCGGAGGCAAACTACCCCATCGTCTATACCGCTCAAACGAGCTGTTACGACCAGTCGCACGAAATCCCCTGGCCCCGCCCCAGCCACCGTTTTTACGGTCAGGATGCCCAATACCAAGGCCACACCCCCTCTTACCTCAACAACGGCGATGGCACCGTAACTGATCAAGTTACCGGATTGATCTGTCAAAAGACACCCGTCCCGAAAATGACGCGTGAGGAGGCGGTCGCCTCGGTCGACGCGTTCAATGCGCTCGGACTCGGTGGTCATTACGATTGGCGCCTGCCCACGATCAAGGAACTCTACTCGCTCATCGAATTCATCGGGATCGATCCCCGGCCTGATCTCGCCACCACGAGGGGAATAGTCCGCCGAAAACTTTCGTCCCCACTCTTGGCACTCTTTTTCCGTAACATGGCGCACGTCCATATCGGCTAACTCTGGCCAGTTTTTCCGGATTGCCTTGAGCGACCACGTATAAAACTTTCGGGTCCGACTCCTTGATGCTGATTCGGAGCGCGAGATTGGCCTCAAACGATTCAATAGCCACGCGCACCTTGATCGACCCAGCTTGCGACACGCACCCCGTTTTACTGGCCTTGGCGAGCGCTTCCTTCTCGTTTTTGAGCTTGGCCTTGGCCACTTCCAGCAAGGTTGTGTCCAAACACCGCCATTTCTCCTTGCCAGCGAGATAAAGTCTCGCGTAGTATTTCCCGCTCTGATGACGAAGCTCTCCTTGAGCTTTGATTTTTGCCCGCGTTTTCACGGTTTTGTCTTTTGGAATGACTTAACCACAGAAGAAAACCGTGAAGAAATCAAGCTCAGCTTGTGTAAGTCGTTGGTTTTGTAAGTTTGCGCTCGTGGCGAAATGGCAGACGCGCTAGATTCAGGTTCTAGTGGGTAACACCGTGGAGGTTCGAGTCCTCTCGAGCGCACTCTTTTTATATACTGCTTATTACTAACTACTTAGTTTTTTGCCATCTACCGAAACTGGTAAAATAAGAACAAAAGTAAGAACCTGCCGTTTCTAGTTTATACCTGTAAAATAGGGTATAGAGAGTCTGGTGAGTGCAGTACTCTCAGGCAACTGCGAGCATCCCCCTAGTGGTAGCCAGTTATTTGCCTGCTATTCTGCTTATGAAATCTGTCAGCGTCACGGGGCTACCTTCATCATTGATAACGCCAGTGGTAGAAGGACGGAAAATAGGGGCCAATACAATGGCGATATCGTCCTTGGAAAGAGATTCCCGACTTTCCTTTCGGCGAATCAAGGCCATGTAAGTTGAGATCATAACCTCACGCTCTTGGGCATCTGCATAGAGATGGATATGGCTGAGAAGGAGTTTCACAAGCAACCGTAAAGCCCAGAGCACGAAGGTTGAAATCAGCATGAAAAAGCCAATTTCTCTCCAAGGTATCGTCGAGGTGGGATGGTTGGTTGGCAATAAAACCCATGCAACAAGCAGCATCAACGGAAGACCTAGCGCGGCTGTGATACGGCATCATCTGTTTCCCACATCAAAATAGATCCGCTGGGATAACCACGATAAAGAGAGTCCAATAGATCGCGTACACGAGTGGCACGCCACACATAATGCCGTTGAATTTCGGGAAGGCGCAGTTCTCCCCGCTTGTACATCTCTACTAACGAGCTAATGGGTATGTTCTGCTGCTGCATGAGTTATCCCTTTATTCCTTAGATTGCTTTAAATCCTCGGCGATGGTGGCGAATTGCTCCAGCGCGGCTTCGAGGTCATCCGTGATTTCTTGAGCGATGATATCGGGATCGGGCAAGTTGGCGGAATCTTCGAGGGCATCGTCCTTGAGCCAGAAGATATCGAGGTTGATCTTATCCCGCTTGATCAGCTCTTCGTAGGTGAATGACTTGAAACGCTCCGACTCTTTGCGGTTGTGGCGATTCTTGGGGTTGTAGCACTTAACAAATTCGTCGAGATCGCTGCGTTTGAGGGTGTTTTCCTTGAGCGTGAAATGCTGGTTGGTTCGGAGATCGTATATCCAGAGCTTCTTTGTCCACGGTTTCTCTTGGGCGGGTTTGCGATCAAAGAATAGGACGTTCGCCTTGACCCCTTGAGCGTAGAAGATGCCCGTAGGCAAGCGCAGCAGTGTGTGAACATCGCCCTGCTTTAGCAATTCACGGCGAATCGTTTCGCCTGCACCACCTTCAAAGAGGACGTTATCGGGCAAGACGACAGCGGCATGGCCATGCTGCTTGAGAATGGTGAAGATGTGCTGGAGGAAGTTGAGCTGTTTATTCGAGGTGGACGCCCAGAAATCGTCGCGATTGATGATGAGCGATTCCTTCTGCTGCTCGCCAGCTTCGTTGACGATGGTAACGCTGCTCTTCTTTCCAAAGGGAGGATTGGCCAAAACCATCTCATACTCGCCATGCTTCCCAGCCAAGGCATCTTTCGATACCACGGGCATGTCGGCGTCTGATTCGCTCCCGACGCCATGCAGCAAGAGATTCATCGCGCACAGGCGGGTGACGCTATCGACCAACTCGACACCAAAGAGCGTGCCGTTCTTGAGCTTCTTCTTTTGCGACTTATCGAGTTCGTGATGCTTCACGATGTAATCATGGGCGGCGAGGAGGAAACCCCCAGTCCCGCAGGCTGGATCGCAGATGGTGATATCAGGGCTGGGAGCCATCACCTCTACGATTGCCGCAATCAGAGCGCGGGGAGTGAAGTACTGGCCTGCGCCACCCTTAACGTCTTCCGCGTTCTTTTGGAGTAAGCCTTCGTAAGCGTCGCCCTTTACGTCGGCTTCGAGGCTCGACCACACTTCCTTGTCGATGAGGTCAACGATCAAGCGGCGCAACTTGGCCGGGTCTTGAATCTTGTTCTGCGCCTTGCGGAAGATCACGCCCAACATGCCGGGACGCTTACCAAGTTCCTCCAGCGTATGGCGGTAATGCGTTTCGAGATCATCGCCATCCAACGTAATAAGAACATCCCAACCAAACCCCTTGGGAATAGGCGATGGCTTCTTGAATGGTGGGCGCGACTGTTCATCCGCCATCTTCAGGAAAAGCAGATACGTCAACTGCTCGACGTAATCCCCATACGAGAGGCCGTCATCTCGCAGGATATTACAGTAATTCCAAAGTTTTGGGACAAGTGTTGATGCGGTCATATACTAAAAAATAGAGTCTTTAGGCATAACTTCCTTTAAGGGCAAATGGACTATCATGTTAATGCAATGCCCGAGGCGTTCACATCGAATCGTTCCTTTATGGGCAAGTATAATTTCCCTCGCGAGAAAAAGCCCAAAACCACCCCCCTCTACAGAATCGCCGGCATATCTACTACCCCTATTAAAACAATTTGTTGGATCAATAGGAAATTCAGACTCATTTGTAACTCTTACTTCAAGTGTATTTTTGATTGGAACTACATCTATTTTAATGAGAGTCCCGGCTTTCCCGTATTTTATTGCATTCTCGATCAAAACGGCTGGTACCGTTGGAAAAGATTTCTGACTTCCATGTATAATAGCTCTTTCGCCATTAAGTTGAATTGACATTTTCTTTCCCGCAGCTTTTTCCGTATAAACTTTTTTTGTTTTATATATAAGATCAAAAACATTGATCGTAGCGGATATTGGCAGGGCTCGCATGCTATCGATATTGGAGAGTGCTTCTAGTATATCAAAATTATTGCGCATCAATTCTGCTGCGCTGTGAATAGGCTTTACCGAATCACTATAGTTTCCGTTGCGGATATCTTTTTCGGCGTACTGAATAATTGCGCCATTAAGTTTCCTAAGCTCATGGAATGCCTGTGGAAATACTTGGGCAGCCTTGGCGATTGTATCCGCCCTTAATTTCTCCGCATCTGCAAACAATTGCCTTAACGCAGAAACACTATTTCTTGTAGTTTTGATTTCAGGATGCCGTTTGGCTACTTGGCGCTCATTTTCCGTTTCGAATCTAGGAAATGCAACGATTCCAGTTATCGTGTAATGCTGGCCTAAAAAATAAAAGCTATAACTGGTAAATCCAAAGGGACATTGATAAAATCCCTCTGGAACTAAGGCCATTTTTTCGTAATGCTGCCTGCATTCTTTTTTACCACTGATCGATTTCCTACAGAAAGAGCAAGCGGGGATTATCGCTCCATCGACTAGCTTATTAGTAGCTAGATCAAAGTATGGATATGAGGACGGGATCATTTTCTAAGCTTGAAAAATATTTTTAATTATTAACTCAACGGCCTTTTCTCCAGCTTTTCCACCGAGATTCACAATATACTTTCTAAAGTTATTTTCGTTTTTACCCGCCAAGCTTTTCGCTAGAACTTCTCGAACTCGACTTTTTTCTTTTTGATCAGCCAAATTCAACTTTTGGATAAGAGCTTCATAAAGATGCTCCTTAGAAAAGGCGTTTCTTAATTCTGTCTCTATTAGGGCGAGAGAGTCTCCTAAGCCCATATCTTTAGGGAGTACTGCGTGACTAAGGCGAAAAAATTCAGATTCTGCCGCATTCAAGCTCCGTGACGTATAAGCGATAATTCGCGTCCTTGGAGAGACGCGCCTTATGTACTTTAAAAGCTCCAATCCATGAGCGTTACCTAAGCGCTGTCCAATTCCGTGATAATCTAAAATGGCTACGTCATATATTTGATTGTCGATATTATGCAAATCATCGCCGGTTGTATCATGGTAAACCGAGAATCCCTCTTTTAATAGCTCTTCAATAAGAAGCGGCTCTTCGTCATCAATGACGACTATTCGACCTCCTTGAATTAAACGCTCCCGGCTCAAGTCATTGTCAAACGATACCAGAGTTGGAGGATTCCAGAGGGACTTTATATAGCTAATCATAATATCGCTTATTCCTTTCCTAAAAAACTCTTGCGTAAAATGGATTGGCGGAGGCGGGTGGCGCGTTGGAGATTGGCGGAAACGATGGCTTCCAGTTCGTCGATGACGCTGAGGCGGCGTTCGACTTCAGCGACGATGCGTTTTTGTTCGGCGAGTGGTGGGAGTGGAACAAGAAAGCTTTGAATTCCATCGCCGCTCACGTGTGGAAGTTGCGTGCCAGTTTGCCCGCCAAGCAGGTGTTTAATAAAAGCGTTAGTGTTGAGCGTAATAAAAAGATATTTGGTCATTAGCTCGTCGACTAGTTGGAAACGAGCCATCCGCTGCACGAGCAAACATGGAAGATCAAATGGGGTAACTTGTGCAATTTTTAACCCAGATGATATTAGAGGCCGATCCATCGCGAGAACGATATCGCCTTCACGAAGGAGCAGATTTTGAAACTCATGTAGCTTTGATTTTGGCCAGTAACGAGTATCTAACCAACGGAGTTTCCCGGGTTCAATATTTTCACCCCGCAAAAGGCGTATTTCACCAGACTTTGCAAATTCTGCGCTTTTAAATGCATACCCAATATCGAGAAAAGAGATTTGCGCTATACTACTCCATGTCCATCCCTTTGGAAGAGGCGTGAGACTTGCTGTTTGAGTTATGGGCTCTTTGTATTTGCCGCGACCTTGCCAATTTTGGCGGCGTTCGGTAAGGATGCGGGTGAGGAGTTGTTCTCCGGTTTCGTAGGTGCGGCCTTCTTTGCGAGCGAGTTCGTGCTCGGTGGGGACAAGTCGACCTTCGCATGCGGCTTTGAGGACGGAGGCGCGATAACGTTTGAGATTGGCCTGTACTCGCTTTAATGCCTTCACTCCTGCATCAAGTCGGGTAAATTGCTTTTCTATCTCGGCAACGATTTGCTTTTGCTCGTTGAAAGGAACTACTGGAACCGGTATTTGCGCCGCCTTTTTGCCAGAGATTTCAAGAAAAGTGGTGCCACTTGCAAGCTCAACGGCGAATTTCTTAGCGTGTTGCAGATAGTAATATAGAAAATCGGAGGAAATACCTTTTTGAGGTATAAAACTCTTGAATCCCTGACTTGTTGAGACGGAATTGGCGGCAATCGCAACGTAGCCTATAGGTGCTCTTGAGCTAAATAGAACCGTGCCTTTGGGCATAAGTCGAGCGCCCGAATTAGCCAGCCCTTCTTGCGTAATGTTACGGGTTCCCCGGCTGATCTCTTTATCAGTATAGCCAGAAAGATCGGCAGGGGTAATCCATGGCACGTCGCCTCCGAAATACTCTGACTGAGTGGTCTTAGGTGTCCCTCCTCCGACAATTTCAGTAATGTCGCCCATGGTCTTCCATTGCCACTGGGACTTTTGCGACGCAACTTTGGTCATGCTGCCAACACCTCATTGAGTTCATCGAGCAGCTTGGGGAGTTGATCGCCGAAGAGTTGATGTGCTTTGCCGAGTCCACCGCGCTGGCTCGCGTGCATTTTCATTTCCTTGCCTCCAGTTGTTTGCGGGTGGCTTCCAATTCGGCAGCGAGAAGTTTTTCTTTGGGTAGAGCCAGTTGATATTCGCGGGTGAGGACTTTGTTGGGCAATCCTTCAAGCGCGTATTTGGCGAGGGCTGCATTGGCACTGGTGCAAAGGATCAAACCAACTGGGGGATTTTCTCCGGGCTGTGTCCAATGTTCGCGGGCGTAGTTGAGGTAAAGGTGCATTTGTCCAGCGTCGGCATGGGTGAACTTGCCGAGTTTGAGATCAATTACCACGAGGCAGCGCAAGCGACGATGGAAGAACAGGAGATCAACGCGAAACCACTCGTCTCCGATACGCAAGCGGCGCTGGCGTCCGACAAAGGCAAAATCACTACCAAGCTCAAGGAGAAAGGTTTCAAGATGTCGAATGAGAGCGGCTTCAAGATCGGACTCAGAGTATTGATCCTGAAGATTGAGAAATTCCAAAACCAGCGGGTCGCGGATTTCTTCGTCAGCGGATATGGCATCCTCCGGTTTCGGCTTGGTCTCTTTCTTCAGGATAGCGGCTTTATTTTTGGATAAGGCGGCGCGTTCGTAAAAAAGCGAGGACATCTGTCGGTCGAGTTGCCTCACCGACCAGCCACCGCTCAAGGCTTCGGTATGATAGAAAGCCATTGCTTCCGGGGAGCGACTGCGGCTGACAAGTAAAACGTAGTGCGACCACGAAAGCGGAAATAGGACAGCGAGTTGTTGAAGGAGTTCTATGCCGTCTTTTGCCTGAGGCTGCTTAAGGACAATTGACGAAATAGATTCGTTCGACGGTGTTGAACGAATCGTTATGGGCTGTTGTAATTCGTTCGACGCTGTCGAGCGTATTGTCGCCGCTGGAAATGCGATATAAAATTGCCTTGCTCGAATAAGATTGGGTCGCGCAAAACCACGGCCAAATTTTTTGGTGAGATCCACCGCAAGACGATCCAATAAAGCCTCACCATATCCCGCCCTTTTTTTTCCGCCCTGTTCATGCTCCACGATGCGTCGACCGGTTTCCCAGTAGACAGCAGTCATGATGGAATTGACGGAACGCGCCGTGGCGCGGCGAGCTTGTTCCAGCAATCCGCTCAGATCGCCAAGAAGCTGGTTGTAGTCGGGTTTACGCGGCGAGGGTTTCATTCAGTTCCTCCAAAAGTTGAGGGAGTTGATCGCCGAAAAGTTGATGGGCTTTGCCGAGTCCACCGCGCTGGCTGAAGGGGGCGTAATCGAAGTCGTCCGGTTCGATGCTGAGGCTGGTGGCGATGTGATCGCGCACCAATTCGAGCCATGCCTGTTGATCGGCACTGAAGGTGGTTCCGGCTTTGGCTTTGTCCATAAGCCAGCCATTAAAGCGTTCCTGAACCGACTCGGCAAAGGGTTTGAGCACGGGTTGCTGTTCCAGCGAGAAGCGGACGAGTGAAACGAGGTCGGCGAAGCGTCCGGTTTGGGTGCGGCCTTTGACGCGGTCGGGGTTGGTGGCGACGTAGGCGTCCCAAAGGCGATCCTCTGTCCATGTGGCGTGATTGTCACGCAGCTTCTTTTCGAGTTCCTTGAGCATCGGCTCTGTCAGTCGCTGGGCATAGGGGCGGCTGTAGAGGATTTGCAGCGCGGCGATTTCGGCATGGTGCTGCTCGATATATTCCTTGAACGAGCGGAGCAAGCCAGCAGCCTTATCTTTCGCGGCGGCATCGAATCCCGAGGAGATCACCGTATCCGCCGTGACGTTGTCGATGGTTTGCTCGGTCTCCTGCTTCACCTTGGCGATGAGATCGCGCAAGACGGGTTGATCGAACGGGAGGCAGGCAGCATCGACGAGTTTTTTCTTGGTCTGCTCGAATAGCTCTGGGGCGACTTCCGATTGGGACGCTCCCGGTTTGCCTGTGGCCTGTTCCGCAATGACATCGGGGTCGAGAGCACGAAGCAAAGCGGCAGAGAGTTCGGCTGGTGTTTTGCCTCCAGCGACGTCGGTGATTTCTTTGCGCTGCTGGGTATCAATGGCGCGGTCGAGACGAGCGAGGCGTCCTGCCAGCGTGGTGATGGCGTCTTCGTCGCGTTTCCCAAGGGCAATGCCAAGCAGGAGATTGGGCATGGAGACGGTGGGCTTGCGCTCCAGCGGGCGTGAATCGGACTTGTCGCTTTCGCAGACGCCCACGGCATCGACGATGACGAAATGAGTCTTGGCGTGGGCATCGGCTCCGCTCACGGCCTGCAAGTCGGTAGGAGTCAGCACGCGGGTGCCACGGCCTTTCATCTGCTCAAAGTAAACGCGGCTGCGGACATCGCGTAGGAAGAGGAGACATTCGAGCGGCTTGATATCGGTGCCAGTGGCGATCATGTCGACTGTGACGGCAATGCGGAGTTGCGGTGAGGTGCGGAATTCCTGAATGAGACTTTCGGATTTCTCGTAACGCTTGGTGTCGGCGTTGTAAGCCTTGTAGGTGATCTTTTTGCAGAAGTCGTTACCCTTGCCAAAGACTTCCCGGCAGAGGTGGACGATGTCCTCAGCGTGGGAGTCGTCCTTGGCGAAGATCAGCGTTTTGGGAATCAAGGTGCGATTCGGGAAAAGCTCAGGAAGCGCACTGCGGAAGGTTTCGATCACGGTGCGGATTTGATCGGGCACGACGACGGAGCGGTCGACTTCCTTATTGGTGTAGACGAAATCCTCGTCCAATCGCTCCCAGCGTAACTGACGGGTTTCCTTGTTGCGACGATCAACGTAGAAGCCCTTCTCCACTTTGCTCCCCTGCTCGGTGACTTGGGTGCGGATGCGGTAGACATCATAGCCGACGTTGACGCCATCGGCGACGGCTCGCTCGTGGTTGTACTCGGTGACGAGGTTCTGATTGAAGAAGCCGATGGTCTGCTTGGACGGCGTCGCGGTGAGGCCGATGAGGAAGGCGTCGAAATACTCCAACACCTGCCGCCAGAGATTGTAGATGGAGCGGTGGCACTCATCGGTGATGACGAAATCAAAGGCTTCGATGGGAATGGACGGATTATAGGCAACGTCCTTGGGGCGAGAGTCGGCAGCGGCGAGTTCAAAGCCTGATTTCTCGTCGATGTCCTCATCAAGCTCCGATTCACCCCGCAGGATGGAGTAAAGCCGTTGGATGGTGCAGATGGTGACCTTGGCAACGGAGTCGAGCTGATTGGAGCTAAGATGCTGGATGTTGTATAGCTCGGTGAACTTGCGCCCGGTGTCTGGGGTGATGAACTGGTCGAACTCGCTCTTGGCCTGTCGCCCTAGATTGGAGCGATCAACGAGGAAAAGCACACGCCGTGCCCCAGCGTACTTGATGAGTCGATAGGTGAACGCGCAGGCCGTGAAGGTCTTCCCCGCACCTGTGGCCATTTGAATGAGCGCACGAGGCTTGGCTTCCGCGAATGACTTTTCGAGATTGGTGATGGCTTCAATCTGGCAGTCCCGCATGCCATTGGTCACGAGCGGATGCGCAAAGGGCATCTCGCCCAGCAACCAACGCAGCGTGCTCTTGTGGGTGAACCATTCAGCCAAGGTCTCGGGACGATGGAAGGAGAAGACACGGCGGGAACGAGGAGCTGGATCGCGTTCATCGCGGAAATAGGTCTCGACCCCTGTGGACTCGTAGAGGAAGGGAAGCTTGTCGAGATCGGCTTGTTTGAGGAAGTCGGGCAGGTTGGCAGCATATTGCCCCGATTGCTCCGCTACCGCTGATAAGGTTGTGCCAACCTTCTTGGCTTCGACAACACCAACGGGCTTGCGGTCAACTAAGAGGAGGTAATCGCAACGGCCTTCCTTAAGCGGGACTTCCCGAATGGCAATGCCTTGGCCTGCACCGAGATTCAGAGTTTTATAATCCTGAATGATCCAGCCCGACGACACGAGAAGCTCGTCGATTTTCTGACGAGCGTGACCCTCTGGAGTATTCCCTGTGTCCGTTGGCATTACAGGGGCTTAAATTAATCCCCCTAAAGGAAATGTCGAGAGGGGAAGTTGATATCACCCGCATCCAACTCAGCATGCGTTGCCGAGAGCTGTATAGCGTATTGAGATTATTTCCAACCGAGAATTGTCTCGACGCTGGTTCTCAGCCTTTGAGCGATAGCATGCAACTTAGCGAGAGTGACCGACTGTTCCAAATTCTCAAGGCGATGGAGAGTCGAGCGACTCATGCCCAACCGTGGTGCAAAGTCCCGATAGGTCTGCTCGCCACGTCTTGAGCGCAAGAACTCAGCCACTTTTTTGTCGTAAGGCGATGCTCGCATGTCCCAAAAAATGGGATTTACTTGTCCCGAAATCTGGGACATTTTAAGAATCCGCCACCGATGCTTTAGGTTAATGGAGTGGGAATATGGCGGATGTAACCGAGGAAGGTTGGCTATGAATCTTAAAGAGCTAGTTCAAAATCACTGGACAAAATTAGCGAGTGCAGTCCTCGCGTTTGTAGTGCTATCCGTGCTCGGCTATTTTGATTCTGGGCACAAAGGTTTCGGTATTATTATTGGCATGCCGGGAATGACATACTTTTACTGGCTGCTACTTGAGTTGCACTTCAAGAGGCTCACTCTGGGCGGCTATTTTTCCGAGCTAAAGGCCAGTCCAATACCACCAATTATTCTTTTTACCATTCTGCTGGCTCCGTCCCTTGGGGATGATTTGCCGATCAGCGGATATTTCCTCGAACTTGCTGCGTCCGTTTTCTACGTCAAAGCAGCAAAGAAGTGCTTCACTATAGCTAAAGACTGGATTCGCCATCCAAGGCCAATACCGGGATTGCGTTATGCGCTGGCGGTGACCTTATGCCTCATAATTATCGTTGTCCACACGCTCATTGGGTCATACTTGGGCTGGAAAGGTGGCGGAGGGCTAATTGTTCTCGTGCCTCTATTTTTCGCCCTAAAATACACTTGGGCGAAAATCGTTAATTCCAAGGTCAATGCAGAAACTCCCAGCAACTGACACACACTCTCAGAGCGGCGGGAACCGTCGCTCTTCATGCAATTTCGCATGATAAACAGCTCTCTCATGGCTGGAGAGATGACGGCAGGCTCATTGTGAATTGAGCAGTGCCCGTGCTACAGCTTTTCCCAGTCCTTCCCGAAACGCTCCCGGTACTCTGGGATTGCTAGAAAGGTCTCATGGACGAGCTTGGGCGGCATCTCATACCGTAACAGCATGGCCAGATAGAATTCCCAGAAGTCATTGTAGGAGCAAGGAAGCGGCCAGCTATGGGTCATGCTTAAATCCCAAGTCCATGCCGGATCGTCCGAACGGCATAACTCCATTTTCTTGGTGCGAACATTCAACCTAATGCCGAGATCAGGGTCATTGATAAAAGGGATATCAGCTTTTTCCCTATTACCCTTTTTCTTCTGCAATTTTGTGTCGTTTTTCATTTGTAGTCTCTTCCTATAATTTCATACCCAATGGATAACATCCGTGAGTATGGCGAACGGATAGTGTCCCTTTAGGGTGTAAAACTGGCCAAACGCTTAACTCCTTATTTTCAATGAGTTATGAGTTTGGCGGGTTACGCCATCCTGCCAGACAGGATTTGATATGCATTGCTCTGAAAGCGAGTAGTTTGCAGATTTACTCGGCCATCAATTTCCAGACACGTAAAACGTCCAAACAGACAAACTAGATGACATCCTCCCGTGATATCTGCCATGCGTTTTTCAACCCACGAGTGAAATAATACTCGGTGCTATCGGCGAGAAATGCGGCCAGCTTCCTCTGAAACGTGGTGATGTTTTTAACTCCTTTGAGGGCTGCCAAATCGCGCTGCTCCGCTATTTCCTGAAGCCTGCCGAGAGGCATCGTGTCGCCCCCGCTGAGATGTTCACGCAAAAACTTAAGCACCTCTTCGCCCTGATCGACTTTCTCAATTTGGTTTTTACATTCAGATAGACTCGGTAAATCGACCCATTCAATCGCACCTACGCTCTCACCATTTTCCAACTGAATAGATTTTTTCATGTACCATGTGCAGTCGGACTTCTTGACGTAAAGATTGGCCTTGGCATCGACAAGTTTAAAATAAAGATGCCTATCCTCAGGAGGGATTCCGCGATCCTCTGCCTCTTTGGGCTTCATCTCGGCAAGATTTTGGCAGCACCGTACTGCGCAAGATATGGCCGATGCACCACGACCAATACCTTGATCGCTGGGATCGGCATCCTTGCTAGTGCCAGCTTTACTGGCATGGTGCACGATACAAATCGCGCATCCTGTGCGCTTGGTGATTTCTGCAAGCGCACTCATTACCACGTTCATCTCAGAATTGTCATTTTCCTTCGCGGTGTGACAGCGAGAAAAGGGATCAAGAAAAAGTATCGAGATGTTGTTCTGCTGGATTGTTTCAATGAGGCGATTCACATCCTCCTTATTAATTTTGGCTCCATCTCGCCCACTAGTAGCCAGCAACAGAGGATCGTCTACTCCAGATGTAAAAGCGATATCACCCATGCTAGCAATGGGCAAATTATGGCACTTGAAAATTGCTTCAAATCGCCGCCTCAACTCGTCTGCATCGTCCTCAAGATTGTAAATCCAGACTCTGCCTTTCGTGACAACTTCAAATCCGGTTAAGGATTTACCCGTAACAATGCCTGCTGAGTCTGTCATGGTTAGAGTGGATTTCCCTAGCCCTCCCTGAGCAACGATTGCCGTCACCGTTCCTGCCATATACCGCTCTCGCATAATCACCTTTCTTTTGGGCGTTTTCCGTGGATTGATTTCATTTGCCCAGTGCAGAGGTATAGGTTTATTCGATTCAGTGACCGCAGGACTTATTGCTGCATCCATAAAATCGGATTGTGCAGCAGCCGTTCTTGCTTCTTCTGTTTTGATGCCGATTGGATTCTTGGCGTAGGTGTAGGCGTTATGCAGCTTTTTGTGGAAGTGGGAGGCGTGGTGCTCGTCGGTCAGTTCCCACGGGGGATCACAACGATCATTGTAATTCTGGAGCACAAGCGTCTTGGCTTTCTCTTGGCTAACGCCCCTATCGCGTAACTCCATGAAGATATTCAGGAGGTATTCGCCGCCATGCGTTCCATCGCCCTCAACGCAGAGTGGAGCTGAGGCGAGGAATTCCATTGCCTCGGCAATGTTGGACTCCGTGTCGAGTTTTGAAACGGCGAGACAATTCGGTGCTGCTTTTACTTCCACCTTGCGCGTCAAGAGTCCGAGCATCCATTCTGGGCACTCCGCTGGCTCAACATCATTGATAATGGTGTAGGTGCCTTTGATCTTGTTGCCCTTCCCGTCTATGGTGTGGCAGGTAGAGCCGGGGGCAACGACATACGAAGCCTCAGAGCGCGTGTCGATGTGCTTGCCCAGAACGCTTTGAGTAGGGCGACAAGTTCCTTTGAAATAACGATGCTCCCCTCCTGACGGCGTTCTGACGGTGAACGTCTCAGGCAATTTTCCATGCTCCTCCTCAAGCCTTGCAAGCGATTTGTCTCCAATAGCCTTGATGACTCTTTTATTTTTCAGCTTGTACCCACTGTCGATATCAAGGACGAGATGGCCAGATGCCGCTGGTAGGATACCCCAGTTGTAATCGACCTCTTCCAGTGCGTAGGTGGATATTAATCCTCTTGACGCTCGATTTGCCCACTGTTGCCAATCTTTGACAAGAGGGCGCTTGTCACGCTCAATTACGGGAAAGGGTTTGAAGCCTCGGGAAAGCATGTACATGGCTCCTTGGCTGGGGTGATTAATGACAACGGAATTTGACATATTGCTGCTGATGCTTGATGTGAACTAGTCGACTGGTTCCTATAAAGATCAATAGGACGACGATTGCTTTTTCTCAGGCGGAACCAAGAAGGCGGGATGCTTTGAGGTTTTCGTACTGAGCCAGTCAGCCACTAAAACCTTAGAATGAGCCGCCAGCCTCTTAGCAGTGGTAATCGAGCATGCCCTTCGCCTGCTGAGCAGATCGCATAAGTAGGGCAATGAAATCTTGGCGAGAGAAGCAAGTTGTGTCCGTTCACCTCGCTTCCACCACTGGCCGTATTTCGTCTTGGAGCGACGTTGCGCCGGATGAGAGCGTAATTGAGGTGCCTTCATTTTGTACCTCCTTCAAGCAGCGCATCCAGTTTAAGGCGGTCAATAAGGCGTAAGCCGCCCAGTTTGCAGGAAGGAAGAGAGCCATCCTGTAAGAGCTGATAAAGCCGGGGGCGACTCATCCCGGCATATTTGGCTGCGGCGGCTGGACGTAGCCAGCGTGGTTCAAGACTCTTGGTTACGGCTGAGTCAGCGTCAGCCCCGTACTTGTTTTTCTCGTTGCGTAATAACATGTCAAAAATGATTCTGACATGCGAGGAGTCTACGCTGGGTTATCTCAAAACCCACGCTTAGGAGGGGAGACCGCCACGCTAACGGGCTTTTTCCTAGTAAAACGCACGCTCAGAGGAACTGGGGGGTTACGCTGAACGATCCAAAACGGGAGAAATTGCACGCTCACGACGTTTTTTCGGTGCTAAAAATCAGCCAAGCTTTTTTTTTGATTATTTTTTGCATCGTATTCCTTTAACGCATCGACGCATTTATCAATGATGTCTTGGTCGAGGATAATTTTGCTCTTACTATTTTCAAGCGCCTCTCTTGAATCCCTTCCATGTAATCGAAGGGTGATTAAGAATTCCTGATGTCTTTTATTTTCAACATCTCCTCCGGTTCTCGCTACATTAAGCCAGTTGCGCTCTTTTTTCTTTCTCGCTGAATTGCGGCCATTATCTTGGAGCTTCTGTTTTTGTTGCTGCTGCATGAGGGCGAGTTTTTCTTCTTCCAGTCTTTTTTTATCCGCCTGTTGTTGCGTATGGAATTTTGGAAACCCATCTTTCAGGCGGTTTCGCACACCTTCCCAACCTCCGTCCTTTTCCCACTTGAGTACTTGATTTTCAATGAACTCACGGGTGAAAACATCTCCGTTCTCCCTGCGACTGTCCTGCAATGAATGGAGGCGAAATTCAATAAGAGTCTTCCTTAGATGGTCGTCTGTCTGCTCGGGTACAATTGATGCAAGGAATTTGAGTAAATCTTTCCTCTCGTTTGAGGAATTGTCATTGGTTTTTTTGGGCTCCAACGCCGCGCAAGATGCGTTGTAAAAGGTGCGTGCTTTTTCGATAGCCTGTTCTGGTGGAAGATCGCTGAACCGTGCGGCAAGAGAGGCCAATTCGAGAGGTGTTATATCCGGAATGGAATTGCTCATAAGTTGGGTAAGGAGTCGATGCCTTTTCTGAGGGTGGCGATGTCGCGGGAGGTGTAGTGCTCGCTCATTTCATCGCTGGCGTGACCTGCCAATTTCTTGCGAATGTCGATATCAACACCTGCATTCGCTTGTTCAGTTACGAAGGAGCGGCGAAGGGAGTGGAAACTTTTCGAGTACACATCATGCCCCGCTCCTTTGCCATCTTGTAACTTGGCGGCAGTAACGCCTGCCCGTGCCATGAGTTTCTTAAATTGCTCAGAGCGGCCACTTCTGCCGGAAGAAGGCATGGCGGCAATACGTGGCATGAGGGGGGCGTCAGCATCTGGGGCAGTGAGGCTCAATAGGTGGGACTCCAAGGTGGGGTGGAGGGGGATGGTCATAGCCAAACCTGTTTTGCGCTCACGGAAGCTGGCAGTCTTTTTGGCGAGGTCGATATTAGACCAGCGCAGTGTGGCCATTGTCTGGAGTCGCCCACCAAGATAAAATGCACAGAGGATGAGTGTCTTCCACTCCTTATCACCGTTGTTCCCCTCAGCAACGAGAGCCTTAACTTCTTCCATCGTGAACGGCTCTTTGCCTCCCCCCTTCTGAGTTTTGCGAAGAGGAGTTAAAGCTTTCGTGGGATCGGTTGTGATGATGCCGTGTCGTTTTGCCAGTCCGAAGGCCACGCCAAGTGTCTTGACGTTGGCGTTGGCAGTGGTAGCCCCTCGTCCTGATTCAACTTCTGAAGCGCGGAATGAAGCTATTTCATCAGGTCGAATGGTTTCAATGCCAGATTCAGAACGCTCCCCAAGGAAACCGAGGAAGCGATTGCTGACGCTTTGGTATCGGGTGTAGCTTCCCGCAGCGCGACCTTCCTCAACTTGCAACAACCAGTAATCAAACCAAGCACGAACGGTGTAAAAGTTGAGGCGTTGACCTGTGGATGTTTGAAAGATGTCGGCCAAGATATTACGCGCAGAAGCCTCAGTGAGTGCGCCTCTCTCTGCCATGACTGCGGCCTTTTCAAGAGAGACGGCTGTCTGCATAGCCTTCTTCCGATCCGTTTCCTTCGTGGATCGTTTCATGCGCCTGCCGCGCTCAGTCCAGCAAGCTGACCAGTACTTGCTCTTAGGATGTCGCCATACGCTCGCCATGCGAAACATAGTAAGAACAAAAGTAAGACTGTAAAGCCTTGTTTTTGGGTGTCTAAATTTGTATTTTTCTAGGGAGATTGATATCAGCGATGGGGTGGAATGGTAGTGGAGGTTCGAGTCCTCTCGAGCGCACATTAAAGTATGTTGGGAACCCAACGAGTTTTTTTGGACGCGCTCACGCGCGGCGAAATTGGTTTTTGCGAGTAAATCCCACGGTTTTTTGAAGGTAACCGTTAGTGTCTGGTCGCGCAAAAGGCGGTTCAAACCAACTTTTCTGAGAGTTGCTTTCATTTCTGGCCAATTTTGGTCAGAAACCAGTTTTACCCCTGTGTTTGCCTCTAAAATCCACTCCTTGAGTGGTTCAATCCAATTTGCCTTGGCATCCTGCAAATTGGCAATTTGGCCATCCAATTCGATTTTCCGCTCTACCAGCGGATTCTTCAGTTCTCGGAATTCCTGCATGTCGAGATCGCCGTCCGCGAAGGCTCCGTTTACCCTGTCCAGCTTGGCTTTGAGTACGGCAAGTTCGGTTTTGAGTTTTTCCGCTCGTTCCTTCCTCGCGCCGGAATCCTCGCCCTCCCATGTTTCGATACGGGCGAGAAAGCGTTCCTTCCATTCGTCAGGAAGCGATACCAATTCGACATTCCGCTGAACTTCGGCGGCAAATCGCTCTGCCCGAACGTAGGTGCGTTCGGTGCATGGTTGCCGTTTGTTCTTGTAAGTGCAGCGGTAATACTCGAATTGCAGGCCGCTCTTTTTAACCTGCCGCTCGCCGGTAATGGAAAACCCGCAGCAGCCACAGGTGGCAAAATCGAGGAACATAAACCTTCTCTCCTCGTGGCGCTTGCGGGGTTTCTCCACTCGGAACGGTAGCTGATTTTTCCAATGCCTCTTTGTGCGCTTGAAGTTTCGACTGCGCTCCGGTCGGTGAAAGCATAAACGGCCATTTCTTCGCGTATTGTTTTACGCGATATGCCACTCGTTTGGGTTTGATGTCATAGCCGTCCACCTGCGGGACAGCGATAACAGAGGGTTTCGAGTCTCCGGTAAGTCGGATAATGCAACGTTGGCGCTCTTGGGATGCAAGTGCTGACATGGCGCGAAACTGCTGCTCTTCCAAGCTGCGGAATTGAACGCTAGCAAGCTCCTTACCAAGGACGGCGGCATCCACTTCGATCTCGGTTTCGGAATATCCGCTGCCTGACGCTCTGGAATTCGAGTTGTGTGCGGAAATGCTGTCGCCCACGGTTCCATCTGGAAGATACATCTGTCCCAAGCTATCGCCACTCCCTTCACTTACGGAACTGCTGCGCGTAACAGAGACTCGTTTTTCTTTCTGATGGTCGCAAATTGAAACGGCATGCGCTGAGATTGCTAGACGCTGGCCACTAGTAAGTCCAAGAAAGACGCGATCTCATTCTCTCGTTGCCGATGCCTGATTATTGAAGAAGTGCTTGGCTCGCAAATTTCTACGCAGGGCTTACAATACGTATGCCCCCCAGAGAACTAATAAAATGCTACGAAAAATAATTAAAATTAAAAATGTTGGTCGATTTGAAGATTGCCGCTGGCGTGGTGGTACTCAATTCGAATCAATGGTAGTACTCTTTGCGGAAAATGCGCGAGGGAAAAGTACATTTTGTGATGTCCTTCGTTCATGTACAACCAATTCTCCTGACTATGTTCTCGGAAGACACCGACTCGGTTCAAGCGGATCGAGTGAAGTCGAATTGCTTATAGATGGTGGAAATCTAAAATTTGATGGAACTAGCTGGAATACATCCCTTCCAACTCTTGCAATATTCGATAGCACATTTATTCATCAAAACGTATATGCAGGTGACTACATCGACCACGAGCATAAGAAAAATCTTTACCACGTTATTCTCGGTGCTCAGGGGGTGCAATTAGCGCACGAAGTTGAAAAACTTGATATTGATATTCGCGCCACTACAAAGGAAATAACAGCAAAGCGCGATGTTCTGACGGCAATGTTACCGCATGGAACTGAAATTAAAAAATTCATACTCCTGCAACAAGATGCGGATATTGCCGCTAAAATTGCAGCAAAAGAAGAAGAAATAAAATCGGCTGAAACTGCAACAGCCCGCGCTACAGAAATTAAGGAGAAAGGTCTTTTGCAGGAAATTGGAGAACCAATATTCCCGAAAGATTTCGAAAAATCACTTGCGGAAAAACTTCCAACCCTTGCCGAGGAAGCCGAGAAGAAATTACGCCTGCATCTTTCGCAACACACAAAGGGTGCTACTGAATCTTGGATAACGCTAGGTCTAATATACCAAAAAGAGGACACCTGTCCTCTCTGTGGCCAGAACACTGCCGGAGTTGATTTATTGTCAGCTTACCGAGCGTATTTCGACAGGGTTTACGAGAATTTCAAAAAGAAACTTCAGGAGATAGGGCAAGCAATTTTCGGAAAGTTTGGAGATAAGGCTGTACTAACTACTCAAAAAATTTTGGGTGATAACTCTGCGCTCTGGGAATTTTGGAAGCAACTTGGAGTCGGCGAAGGATTAATCTTGCCAGACATTAGCTCTCTCGCTTCTGTCTGCGGACAAGTACGCGAACAGGCTGATTTGCTTTTGGAGAAAAAAACTTCTGCGCCTTTGGAAGTTGTAATTCTTACAGATGAATTTACGCAGGCAATAAATGCACTTAAAAAAAGCGCCGACCTAATTGCTCAATACAACAATACCGTTAAAAATTTTAATGCACAAGTTACGGCATTCAAATTAAAACAGGGAACCGCAAACATACAAAAATTAAGGTCTGAACTTTCGTTATCGAAGCTTGTTCAAGCTCGGTATTTACCTGATGTGGTTCAAGCCCTTCATAACTATGAATTAGCTGAAAAAAGAAAGAATGATTTAGAAACGAAAAAGACGACGGTAAAAACAGACTTGGATACGTACGGCTCATCAGTTCTAGCCACTCATGAAAAAAGGATAAACGAACTCTTAGCCATGTTTGCCGCGGGTTTTAGTATTTCTGGTACCGAGCGTAGTTATGTTGGAGGGCGTCCTAGTTCGAGTTACAAACTAGTCATTAATGGCGTCAAAATTGACTTGGGCGATGAAAGAACGCCAGCAAACCAGCCTTCTTTTCGCAATACACTTAGTGCGGGGGACAAAAGCACGCTCGCCTTGGCTCTATTTATTTCTCAACTTGAGCGTGATCCAAATTTGAAAGACAAAATTGTTGTTTTTGATGATCCATTTACTAGCCAAGATCGCTCAAGGAGAACAGCAACTCAGAGCATAATTTGTAACGTAAGTAAACGAGTGACTCAAACATTTGTGCTGTCGCATGACCCATATTTTCTTCGCGCCATTTGGGACGCCTATAAAGGGGGTGGGCAAATAAAAAGTTTTCAATTCATGCGAATGGGAAATGGCACAAGCGTAGGTGAATGGAATGTCGAACAGGAGACAGTGGGTGAGTATGCAAAAAAGCACCGTATATTATGGGGCTATCGTCACAATACTGGCTTGCCAGCCAGCCCTAATTCTCCAAGAGAAGTCGCTCAAACAATCCGTCCCTTATTGGAAGAATACCTGCGCCTTAAACTACCGCACTCCTTTGCCGATAACGAATGGCTTGGCGATTTTATTTCCAAGATTCGTAATGCGCAGGACACCGATCCTTTAGCCGCCGCAAAGGGTATTCTGGAGCGTATTGAGAACATAAACGAATACAGTAAACGCTACCACCACAGTACGAATCCAGCTTTTAGCACCGAGCCAATAGATGAAACAGAGTTAATGAATTATGTCACACAGACATTGGATATAGTTGGAGGATTTTGAACATAACCAAAAAGGAGCAGAAAATGAACAACAGAAAAACATATCACGTTACAAAGACGGATAACGGCTGGAAGGGTGGCTTGGCTGGAGCCTCGCGCGCCTCAACTACAGGAGACACAAAAGCTGAAGTGGTTCAAAAAACCATTGAACTGGCTAAGAAAGCGCCTTTGGGTCAAGTCGTCATCCATAAAGAGAATGGTGTTATTCAAACTGAATACACCTACGGCAAAGATCCAAGGAAATTTCCGGGTTAAGTATTTTCTCTGCTGGCGAACCGCCCACAGTGACGTGGGGCGGATTGGGCTGTGAAGCCCAAAACGGTCGGATGACCGTATCGCCAAGTGCGCTTGCATTCTCGGCATTCTGCACAGGGCATATGCTTGCCCTGTGCGTCCTCATCCATGTGGCCTGCTGTTGCAGGCGCATGTTATGACATGCGGCATGGAACTGAGGACTACTCTTGGTCGTGAGACCGTCCAAGACGGGGTTCCCGGCTTGGACTCATAAAGGACATGGGTGTCCTTTTAATACTCGTTCTTCGCGTGAACCCGTCTGCCGCGAGCACGATGGCGGTAGCCTCGTGCGAGCGCGCCCAGGTCTCCCCGCAGCCGCCTCGTGAGAGTAGCGGGTACAAAGTACGAAACTGCGGGGAGACCTGGGCTGTCGGGGGTAGCGGCAGACCAAAAACACGGATTAAACTACTCTACGACAACATCTTTTCGACATGCTGCCCTTCCCCTAGTGGGGAAGGGTGTGGGGAACCCCTCTGCTCAAGGTCAGACACCTCGAAATGGGTTCTGAGTTCTTCCAATAAGGAGCACTTTATCGCCAATCTGCTTTTAGGTGGTAAGTTTGGCGCTGGCACCAAGCGTCATCGGTTCGGTGCGAATAGCTCCATATTACTGATCACCTTGTCGATCTGCTGGGCATTCCCATTGGCTGAAATGCAGATCACCATGCCCGCGCGATTCTTGAAAACATAGCGCAGCAATTCCCACTTCGTGCCGTCGTCGCGGCCCGATTCCACCCGCAACCGCACACCCGAGATTCCGGATTTGGTATAAAAATCCGAGCGGTCCAGCTCCCGCGTGTAAGCCCCGGAAGCGTAGCGGTTCATCCGCTCAAAGTACGCGCGGATGTGCGCGTCGAGGGAATTGAAATCATACTCCCACAACGCCACGCTGATCGTCGTGCTGCCATGCCGTAATCGCGGGAAACACATGCTCGCCGCCGAGTTGGGAAACTGACTGGCCGGAATGATTTGCCAAAATTCGCTCGCCGGAAGCTCGAAGGCGATCTTTGCCTTCGGGATTTCAACGCGTTCCGCGTGAAGTGCGACGATCCACAGCGGAGCCAAACCAATAAGTAGGATTCTCCACATGGCTGATGCCCCCTACCTCACTACATCGGAATGATCACCCGAAAAATCAATCCCTATCGGCGATAGATAGCCCCGCAAAGCCTCTATTGAGGCGTGAGCTTCTTGCGCATCTGCTCGCGATGCTCAGCTTCCTGTTTATCAGCAAGTACTTCGCCCTCGTCAGAATCCTTCGACTTAATCAGCCCTTTGAGAAAAGGTGGCGAAGGCAGCTTCACTTTGCCCGAGCGAACGTTTGCAATATAGGCATCGATCCGTTTCCACTGCTGCTCGAATTGCGCCAATGACAAAGAAGTCGAAATCTCGTTTCGCAGCGCCCATATCTCCTTACCTCCAATCGATCCCGGATGTACGCAACGAGCATCCAATGAAATCCAATAATAGGCCGAGGAATCGTCGCGAGGACCACCCACACCGTGATGGCAATACTCAGCCATCTTTCGCCATGCCATCGAATCTCCCATTTCAGCAGATTGGTTGAAATAGTACCGGGCTTGCATCGGATCGGGTTTGCCGAAGTAACCTTCGGCATATGCCGAACCTAATTCATAGCCCGCTTGAGATGAGGATCGACTGGCTTTCTCCAATAAATTGCGAACAGCATCTTGAGCTGTTGCTCCAAAACCTTCGTAAGATTCGCGGCTTCTTTTGATACCGTCAGCCACTATCCGTTGTCCCTGAGGATGTCCGAGCTTAGCGGCCCTGCGAGCCCAGTCGTTTGACGAGTTCCCTTCATGCAATTCAATAGCGTAGTAGAGATGGATCCGCCAAGCAGCCTCAGCGTCTCCTATCTCAGCTTTCTGCTTAAGGCTCTTGAGTTCGTCTTCCTTCAAGTCGTAACTAGAATGGCTCACGTGAAGCAGTTGCGCCATTCCAGAGAGCAAAGACATCCAAAAGAATCCGACGAAAATCACAATCAACTGCGGCTTTAGCCAGTCACGTTGCTTCGTGCTCATAGAAACCCTCACCTGATTCCCTCCATCGCTCCGTGTTACCCCTCTCTTAGTTAGAAGGGATTCCTGCCTGCAAAACGCTGTTGTATAGCCAAAAGCGGCGCGCACCGCGCGCCAGCTACTGGGTGCAGGGCTCAGACCTGCTAGATTTTGATCGGCTTGCGGATGGTGACGTGCACCTCGCGGAGCTGCTTTTCCGTGGCCGGAGCGGGCGCGTTCATCAGTAGATCGCGTGCGTTCTGGGTCAGCGGGAAAGCGATGACTTCGCGGATGGTCTTCTCGTTGGCGAGGAGCATCACGATACGGTCAACGCCAGGGGCGATACCACCGTGGGGCGGAGCGCCGCACTTGAAGGCGTTGATCATGCCGCCGAATTTCTTGTCGACCACCTCGGGACCGTACCCGGCGATTTCGAACGCCTTGTACATGATCTCGGGCACGTGATTACGGATCGCGCCGCTGGAGAGTTCAATACCGTTGCAGACGATGTCGTACTGGTAGGCCTTGATCGTGAGTGGGTCCTGATTGAGCAACGCGTCCATCCCGCCCTGCGGCATGGAGAACGGATTGTGACTGAACGCGGCCTTGCCTGTTTCCGGGTCCTTTTCGAACATCGGGAAATCGACGATCCAACAGAACTTGAAGACGTTCGGATCGATGACATCGAGCTTGGCGGCGATGTAATTGCGCATATCGCCGAGAAGCTTCGCGGCGGTCAATTCGACCGGGTCAGCCGAGAAGAACAGGGCCGCGCCAGTCTTCGCACCAGTGCGGGCGAGGAGCTGTGTCTTGGCCTCTTCGGTGATGAACTTGGCGATCGGGCCCTTGAGCGAGCCGTCGGGTTGGACGGTGATCCATGCGAGGCCGACCGCGCCGAGGAGCTTGGCCTGTTCCTGCAATTCGTCGAAGAAGGAGCGGGGCTTGTCGGCGATGTCCGGCACGGGCAGCACGCGAACTGTCTTGCCCGCGAAGGCCTTGAATTCGCTCTGGGCGAAGAGGTCGGTGGCGTCGCTGATGGTGAAGGGAATGCGCAAGTCGGGCTTGTCGGAGCCGTACTTGAGCATCGCTTCGGCAAACGGAATGCGCGGGAACGGCGCGGGTGTGATCTGAGCCGTGCTGAACTCGGTGAAGAGTCCGGTCATGAGGTTTTCCATCGCGGCGAAGATCTCGTCCTGTGTGACGAAGCTCATCTCGACATCGAGTTGATAGAATTCGCCGGGGGAACGATCCGCGCGGGCGTCCTCATCGCGGAAACACGGGGCGATCTGGAAGTAGCGATCGAAACCGCTGACCATCAAGAGCTGCTTGAACTGCTGCGGAGCCTGCGGCAACGCGTAAAATTCGCCGGGGTGCAAACGCGACGGCACGAGAAAGTCGCGCGCGCCTTCGGGCGAGGACGAGGTGAGAATGGGCGTCTGGAATTCGTTGAAGCCCATCTCCGTCATGCGGCGGCGCATGCTGGCGATGATCTGGGAGCGCAGGACGATATTCTTGTGGATCTTCGAACGGCGCAAATCGAGGAAGCGGTACTTCAGGCGCGTGTCTTCCGGGGTGATATCCTCGGGGAAAACATTCATCGGGAGCGGCTCGGCCTTGCTGAGCAGTTCGTACTGCGTGACGAAGACTTCGATCTCGCCCGTGGGGAGATTCGGGTTCGTGCTGCCCTCGGGACGGGGCTTGACCGTGCCGACGACCGAGACGACCGATTCCTTGGTCATGTGGGCCAGTTCGCTCTGGAACGGCAGTTCCGGCGGCACGACAATCTGGGTCAGGCCGTAGTGGTCACGCAAATCGATGAAGAGAACGCCGCCGTGATCGCGCTTGTTGTGAATCCAACCGGCCAGGCGCACTTCCTGGTCGACATTGGCTTTGCGCAGTTCGTTACAGCGATGAGAACGGTATTTGGACATAAGGGGAAGCCCTACAGTAAACGGGCAAACTCCCGTTGTGAAAAGCATAAAAGCAGCGAGGGGGAGCATCCGCAGATTTCGCAGATTCAAGGCAAAAGGCCTTTTAGTCAGAAACCCAAAAAATCTGCCTTCTTTTAATCGGCGAAATCTGCGGACTTCCGCTTCTTACGACTTTAAAACAGAAACGAGATTTGCCAGCTCGACGACATCCTGCTTGCGATCCGCCAGCGTCTTGACGGCGACCTTGCCGTTCTTGATTTCCGCATCGACGACGACGGCGTGCTTGGCGCCACGTTCTTCGGCGGATTGAAATTGTTTGCCCATCTTGGCGGGCGAGAGCGGCATGTCGGCGGCAATGCCGGCATCGCGCAAAGTTTGCAGCACTCCCGCCGCTTCGGCGCGGAACGCTTCGTCGGGAATGACCACAAAAGCTTGGATGGAGGCGGTCGAAGGTTTGAGCAGACCCTTTTGCTTGAGGAGTTCGGTGAGCACCACATCGCCCATGCCGAAGCCGAGCGCGGGAAGATCGACTCCGCCCAAATTGTTAAGGAGATTGTCGTAGCGACCGCCGCCCGCGATGGCGCGGAATTCGCCGCTGCGGTCAAACGCTTCGAAAACGACGCCGGTATAATAGGCGAGACCGCGCACGACGGTGAAATCGCGCTTCACGTACTCGCCAAGACCGCGCGCCTTGAGACCGTTCTCGACCACATCGAGCCGTTCGCTCGCGGCACCGTGCTCGAGAATGTTCAGCACTTCCTCGGCGAGAGCGCCCAGAAGTTCGGCTGTTTTCTCGCGGGGCTGACGCTCCGATTTATCAATCGCTTGAAAAACGTCGTACCATTTGTCTTCCGGCACTTGCTTGGACTTCAGGAAGTCCACCCAGAACTGGCGGTCGCTCAGGCGAATAACGAAATCTTTCTCATTCAGGCCGAAAGCGCGGAGAGTATCGATGCAGAGAGCGATCAACTCCACGTCCGCTTCGAGGCTCGCTTCGCCGATCAGATCGCAGTTGAACTGGTAGTGCTCGCGCAGGCGACCGCGCTGCATGCGTTCGTAGCGAAAGACTTGCGGGATGGAAAACCACTTGATCGGCTTCTTGTAATCGCGGTGTTGCGCGGCCACCATGCGGGCCAGCGTGGGGGTCATCTCGGACCGCATCGCCACGGCGCGCTCGCCCTTGTCGACAAAATGGTAAAGCTGGCCGACGATTTCCTCGCCCGATTTCTTGGTGTAGAGTTCGAGTTCTTCGAGGGGGGGGCCGTCGTATTCGACAAAGCCGTAACGCTGGGCCGTGGAACGCCATGCGGCGAAAACCGTATTACGCAGGGCGCAGTCCGCCGGGTAGAAATCGCGAAACCCGGGGAGTGAGGGCATGGAGAATGGTTACCGTAAGTCCAAACGAGCGAAACGAGGCTCGGGGGACTAGGGATTCTCGGGCTGATCCGAGGCGGGCTTGGAAGAAAGATCCTCGGAAAGTTTCATTACTTTCGCCTTCATCTCTTTACCGGCCTTGAACTTGACCACGGCACGCGGAGGGATGGGCACGTCATTCTCGGGCTTGTTAGGGTTGCGCCCCACACGCGCCTTGCGGAGTTTGACTTCAAACACACCGAAGTTACGGAGTTCTACGGACTGCCCTTTGGCAAGGCTTTCCGTCAGGTAATCCAACGTCTTTTGAATGACGTTCAGGACATCCTGTTGCACCATTCCGGTCTCATTGCTGATCCGGATGACTAGGTCTCGTTTCGTAAGATTCGGCATAAACCTGTGCAGATTAAGAGCTAAGCCTGCCGTTTTGGCAAGCACAAAAAAACGTTTTCCTTTATTATTTGATGTTATTACCTCGGCTTAAATCAAGTGCTTCTTAAGAAAGGAAATCTGATCGCCCACGACGGACGCAAAATTGTCACCGAGATAGATCTGAAAATGGGTCAGCGGATAGCCTTTCGATTCTCCCCGAGGAGCACGCTTCGCGGCCCGGTGCGCAGACTCAGGAATCACTTCTGTATCGGCTTCACAGACGCAAATCAGGAGCGGACACAAAATCTTTTCCGTCTGCGTGATGGGTCGGTAAAACGGAATCCGGATCAGCGTGCGTGCGGTAATCAGTGGTTTCCATTCCTCGCCGTGACCACCCGCTTTCGCGACTTCCAAATAACCTTCCAACGCACCGGGGCGGTTCAACGCCGCGAGACTTCCCGGTGCTCCCACCGTAGCGACGTAGAAGGGAGAAAGTCCCAGCAACCCGCGCAGTTGATCGTAAACGCCTGCCACCGTGAGCCGGAGCGATTGCCAGACGCTGCGCATCTTGAGTCCATCGCCTACGCCATCGGTGAAGGGGCATTGCGCCACGGCGGCGGCGATCTGTGGATGCTTCGCCGCGAGGGCCATGACGTGACCGCCGCTGAAAGACGAGCCCCACACCGCGACGCGCTTCGGATCGATCTCGGGATGGGCCCACACCCAATGGAGTGCGGCTTCGTAATCAGCGAGTTGGCGCGAGATCGAAACAAGCAGGCGCGGCTCGCCTTCGCTGTCGCCGAAGTAGCGGTAATCAAAAGCCAAGGCGGCAATGCCCGCTGCGGCGAATGCTTGGGAATATTGGTCGAGCCGATGGGAACGGATGCCGCCGAGGCCATGTGCCAGAACCACGCAGGGATAAGGCCCCGGTCCCTCGGGACGATAGAACCAACCCGCGCAACGCAGTCCACCGCTTTCGAATGTGATATCTTCCCGTGGCTTCGGCATGGCAGCACACCCTACCACCTTCCATGCACAAGCCAAGAAAAGGAGTTTATCAGGAACTCAGGAAATCAAGAAAACGGGGGCGGCGAATCAACACGTGATAGCTTCTCCACTTCGGTGAGCCCACTGAGTTTTGTGATTCAAGCCACCTTTTCCTTTCCCTTCATGATTTCCTGAGTTCCTGATAGACTCCTTTGTCCCCATGCCTCCCACCACTCTCACCGCCACGCAGATCAAGGATCAGGCCCGCGCCTTGGGCTTTGATCTTTGCGGCATTGCGGCAGCCACGCGACCCGCGCAGGCGGAGTATTATCAGCAGTGGATTACCGACGGACGCCACGGCGAAATGGGTTGGCTGGCGCGCGATCCGCAACGCCGGACCGATCCGCAACAGGTCCTGCCCGAGGCGCGCAGCGTGATCGCGGTGGGGCTCAATCATTATCAACCCGCCCCCACGCGCCGAGGCCGCATCGCCACCTACGCGCTGGGCGAGGATTACCACACGCTCTTCGAGGAGAAGCTCGCCGCCTTTCAGGGTTGGCTCACCGCCACCGCGGGAGGGTCGCATAAATTCTATGCCGACACCGGGCCGGTACTGGAAAAGAATGTCGCCCAACTCGCAGGACTCGGCTGGCAGGCGAAGAGTACGATGTTGCTCAATGCGAAGTTCGGCCCGTGGTTGTTCCTCGGTGAGATTCTCACCACGCTCGATCTGCCCGCCGATGAACCGGCCCGCGACCGTTGCGGCTCGTGCACCCGCTGCATCGATGTCTGCCCCACGCAGGCCATAACCGCTCCCTATGAACTGGACGCGCGCCGTTGTATTTCCTATCTCACCATCGAACTGAAGGGTTCGATCCCCGAGGAACTGCGCCCGCTCATCGGGGATCACCTCTACGGCTGCGAGGAATGTCTCACCGTTTGCCCATGGAATCGCTTCGCGAAGCAATCGCAGGAATTGCGTTTCGCCGCCACGGCTTCAACCCAACTCGACCTCCGCGATTATCTCGCGTTGAGTCCGCAGGAATTCAAACAACGTTTCGCGGGCAGTCCCATTCTGCGCGTCAAACGGCGTGGGCTGCTGCGCAATGTCTGTGTCGTCCTTGGAAATATCGGCACGGCGGACGACCTGCCCGCCTTACATCGCGCACTGAGCGATGAGGAACCGCTCGTGCGTGAACATGCCGCGTGGGCCGTTGCGCGCATTCGAGAACGCACAACGACCTGACCACTCTCAACGCTTCGCGACGTCGAGAGCGAAATACTCATTCACCACGGTACGAACAAAATCGGTGGTGCTGATGCCGTAATGGCGCGCTTTGGACTTCAACGCCCGTTTTTCTTCCGGGCTTAAATCAACTATTATCCCGCATGAACTATTGGATTTCTTGCTCTTTCCACTGGTTTTCATGGTAGTGCCTCCCCTGCGTTATCCCCTAGAAACCTCTCGAACTACGAGGCGGGTAAGTGTTATTATTTTACCTAATATTATATCTTGATCGTATCAATTAACTACAGAACATAATAAAGTCAACCGCCGTCGACTCATTTATAGCAATTACATCGGTATGGGCGCCGAAAAACTCTTGCTTCATTTTCTTCTAGCCGGAATGATGAACCCCTTATGGCGGACGCTGACAAAATGGAAAAAATTGTCGCCCTATGCAAACGGCGCGGCTTCATCTTTCAATCTTCGGAAATTTACGGGGGTCTCAACGGAGCGTGGGATTACGGCCCGCTCGGGGCCGACCTGAAGCGTAACCTGAAGGACTTCTGGTGGAAGAGCATGACCCAGTACCGCGATGACATCGTGGGCATGGACGGCTCGATCCTGATGAACCGCGCGGTCTGGCGCGCCAGCGGTCACGAAGCCACCTTCTCCGATCCGCTCACCGAGTGTCTCGTGACGAAGAAGCGTTACCGCGCGGACCAGATCGATCCGCAGTCCGGCACGGTCCATTGGTTCAAGGGCGCGGAAGCCCCGGAACAAAACTGGAAGTCCGACAAGACCTTCGGCGTCCTCGTCCGCGACGGCGAACATTCCGAGAAGGCGAAGAAGCTCGCCCGCGAATTCTACGCCCAAGGCTCGAACCTCGAATCCCCCAAGTTGATCAACCCGATTGAAGACCGCACCGAGAAGGTGACCGACTCCGTTGGGTTCAACCCCGAGAACGGCGCGCAGCTTTCCGAACCGCGCACGTTCAACCTGATGTTCAAGACGTATGTCGGCCCGGTCGAAAACGACTCCGCGATTACGTACCTGCGCCCCGAAACCGCGCAGGCGATGTTCGTCCAGTTCAAGAACGTCCTCGAAGTGGCGCGCAAGAAATTGCCCTTCGGCATTGCGCAGATCGGCAAGTCGTTCCGCAACGAAATCAACCCCCGCAACTTCATCTTCCGCTCGCGTGAATTCGAGCAAATGGAAGTCGAATTTTTCGTCAAGCCGGGCGCCGGTTTCGAATGGCTCGAAAAGTGGAAGGAAGACCGCCTCGCCTGGTACGAAGCGATCGGCATCCCCCGCGACAAGATCCACGTCAAGACCATCTCCGAAGCCGACCGCGCGTTCTACTCGCAGGGCACCTATGACCTCGAGTACGAATTCCCCTTCGGCATTCAGGAACTCGAAGGCATCGCCTACCGCACGGACTACGATCTGAAGCAACACGCCGAAGCCAGCGGCAAGCCGCTCGAATACTTCGACGAAGAGACCAAGACCAAGTTCCTCCCCCACGTGGTGGAACCCAGCGCCGGCGTCGACCGCACCATCCTCGCCCTCCTCTGCGAAGCGTACGATGAGGAAGTCGTCACCGACGACAAGGGCAACAGCGAAACGCGCGTCGTCATGCGCTTCCACCCCCGCATGGCCCCGATCAAGGTCGGTATCTTTCCGCTGCTCAAGAACAAGCCCGAACTCGTCGCCAAAGCCAAGGCCGTGCAGGAACTGCTGCGTCCCTACATGACCACCTTCTACGACGAAGCCGGAGCCATCGGCCGCCGCTACCGTCGCATGGACGAAGCCGGTACGCCCTATGGTATCACCATCGACTTCGAGACTCTCGAAGGCGCGAAGGACGGCGAATTCGCCGGTCAAAAGGATACCGTCACCCTGCGCCATCGCGACACGATGAAGCAGGAGCGTATCCCGATTGAGAAGCTCACCCACTACCTCACGCCGAAGATCCGCTAGGCAGGGCTGAACCCTGCACTCCGTAGGCGGCGGCACACCGTGCAGCCGCCTACGGAAATCGGTAGATCCAGGAGCCATAGTTCCTTTAAGTACCGAGTGCAGCGTCACGCTGCTGGGGTGAAGCCGTCGGGGTAGCGCCGGGCGGGACGAATTTCGCGTACCGCGCTCCGAACGTCGCCCAACGTCTCCACTTTCCCCAAGTGCCTGATGCTCTGGCAGGCTGCTAGGCGAGTCCTCCCCACGCACACGCGAAGTGCCAAGGTCTCCCCGCCCGTAGAGAAATTCCCGACCGTTCATGGCCCCATTTAAGCACACCCTGCCCCGGAGCGTTTGCGTTAGGTGAGCTATATGAGCTGCGTGTGCGATATTTTTTGCGAATACGACCCTATCCGCGCGACATAAGCCCTCCTCCTCCTCGTTCATCCAATCTAATCCGTCATTTTCTTGCTCCGGAAACGGAGTCTGCTCAGTATGGCTGGAACTTTCGAATTCCGATTCAACTCAGAATGAGTTCCGCCGTAAATTCGAGACCAAGACCACCAAGGGATTACGTATGAACAGGGGAAGGAACCGTTTTTCACGCAGGCAATGGGCGTTCGAAACCGCTATTGTTTCAACCTTCGCGCCTTGTCTCCCTGGCCTTCCCTCTCGTTTTCTGGCTCTCACCGCTCTCTGGATCATTGGCTTTCTTTCTTCGGTTCAGGCTCAATCGTATCAATGGTCTGTCTTTGCCGGTTCGGAAACGGGAGCGGGTTCCGCTGATGGTGTTGGAACCAATGCCCGATTCAATAGACCGTATGGATTAGCCCTCGACGCTGCGGGAAATCTCTACGTGTCCGACGGCTCCAACTATACGATCCGAAAAATCACTCCCGATGGAACGGTCTCCACCCTGGCCGGTAAACCGGGCGTGAGTGGCAGCGCAGACGGAACCGGCAGTGAGGCCCGTTTGGGTAGTAGTGGCGGTAGTCTGGCTGTCGATGATAATGGGAACGTGTATGTGGGAGACTACTTTTACCATACGATTCGCAAAATTACTCCGACTGGAAAAGTGCGAACTCTGGCAGGCAGTCCCGGCCTGAAGGGGGACATTGATGGCACAGGTAGTAGCGCCCGGTTCTCGTCCCCAACGGATGTCGCGGTGGATCATAATGGGAATGTCTACGTCGCTGATAGTGGCAGCCACCATATTCGTAAAATCACGCCTACCGGCGTGGTCAAGACCATTAGCTACGTGAGCGGATGCGATACGGATACTAGTATAACCACGTACCCCGTATCTATCCCGTATTTAAATGGATTGACCGTCGATGCGAGTGGAACCCTTTATGCCAGCAACTGGGTAAACAGCCTTGTTTACAAAATCACGCCGGACGGAAGGGCGAGTCAATACGCCACTCATACCTCTCTCGGCGACGCTTTGCCCTTTTGTGTTTGGACCTCATTGATCGTGGACGCGACGGGAAATTTGCTGGTGGTGGATTTCGGGAAAAATGCCATTCAGAAAATCACGCAAGAGGGAATCGTTGCCACATTGACCGATCAGACCGGCATTCCGTATCCATTTCAAGAAGTCGTAGGCGTGGCCGTGGGAAAAGAGGGAAAAATTTACGTTTCGGAAAGAAAAAATAATCGGATTATGGTTGGCGTTCCAGTTGACACCTCCGCTGCGCCGACCAGCACCCCCGTCGTTGCGACGAGCCTCTATCAAGATCTCACCACCGTCGCCATCACGTTGAATGGCACCGTCAATCCCAAGGGACTGGCGACCACCGCGCAGTTTGAATACGGTCTGACAACCAATTATGGCAGCGTCGCCAACGTCGCACTCTCACCCGCAAATGGTTTCATCGGACAGTATGCACATGTCACTCTCTCCGGTTTGGTACCGGGAACCACGTACCACTACCGCCTCGTCGCCTCGAATGACAAAGGCACGTCCGTCACAACCGATCAAACCTTTACCACAGCCTCCCGCTACGCAGTCAGCACGTTCGCAGGCAGTGCACCTCTGAGTGGCACCACGGACGGCGTCGGCCAACTCGCCCGATTTCAATGCCCAGAAGCGATCACGCGAGACAGCTTCGGAAATTTTTACATCGCCGACACTCGCAGCCATACCATTCGCAAGATGACGCCGAATGGGACCGTTACCACCCTCGCTGGAACTCCGGCAGTTTCGGGAAGTGATGACGGTGTGGGAAGTGCGGCCCGTTTTTATCTGCCCTCGGGCATAGCCGTGGATAGTCAAGGGAACGTTTACGTGTCCGATACGCGGAACCATACCATTCGAAAGATCACGTCAGATGGAACTGTCACTACCGTTGCCGGATTGGCCGGCACAAGCGGCAGCGAAAATGGCAGTGGGGCCGTGGCACGTTTTTATGAGCCCAGGGGCCTTGCCGTGGATAGCAACGGCACGCTCTATGTAGCCGACAGCCGGACCCATACCATCCGCAAGATCACCTCAGCCGGAGAAGTCACCACCCTGGCAGGCAATCCCGAGATGAGCGGTAGCGATGACGGAATGGGTACCAAGGCCCAGTTTATGGAACCCTCCGGCATTGTGGCCGACGGCAAAGGTAATTTTTTTGTCACCGACTATATGAATCCCGCGATCCGTAAGATCGCCGCGGATGGGACCGTTTCCACCCTGGCGGGTGGACCCGGCAACTGGGGCAGTCAGGATGGCATAGGTAGTGAGGCGCAATTTAACTGTCCTCGCGGCATCGCCATCGATCTCGATGGCAATCTCTATGTGGCGGACACCGATAATTGCACGATTCGCAAAATCACCCCCGATGGAACCGTCCGCACTTTCGCAGGCCGTCCCAATTATAACGGCCGGATGGAAGGAGACGGCAGAATCGCAACGTTCGACCGGCCCACAAGTCTTGCAACCGATGAAAAGGGCAACCTGTTCGTAGCCGACACACTGAATTCAACCATTCGAAAAATTACCAAGGCCTACGGCCTTTCACTGACCTCTTCCAGCGGTGAGGTTGGGACGCTCAGCGAGGGCGGAGTCATCCCTCTCGATACCGCTCAAACCGTCACCGCCACGCCGGACAGTTTCCATTCTTTCGTGAGCTGGACGGAAAATGGCGTGGTAGTGAGCACCTCATCGACCTACACCTTTACCGTCAGCGCAGATCGCAATCTGGTCGCCAACTTCGCTCTCAAACCCTTCTATCAATGGTGGAACGCTCAAGTCGCTAGCGGCGTGACCGATCCCGATTGGAGTGGCCCCGCTGCCCAACCGCACAACGATGGCGTCGCGAATGTGATGAAATATCTCTGCCACATTGATCCGAGCGCGGCGCTGGGGGATGCGGACAAGGGCGCCTTGCCGGTGATGAATGTGATCGAGCAGGATTCGAAGGAATATCTGACGTTGCAGCATCGCCAGAATCCGGCGGCATCGGATTTGAATATCGAGGTGCAGGTGTCGACGGATTTGAAGACGTGGCAGACGGTGACACCGGACAACACGCAGACGGTCGGCACCGATCCGCTGACGGGCGATCCGATTATCCAGTATCAAGTCGATACGTTGGGCGCGGAGCAGAAGTTCATCCGCCTGAATGTGACGGCTCCGTGATCGGATGAGCGGGAGGTGAAGCCTTCCGCTACGCCGTCTGGGCCAGGGGCAAGCGCAGTTCCGCGCGGACGAGTTTCGCTTTGTCGTCGTAATGCCATTCGCAGCGGCCCCCGTGGGCGCGGGCGACGGCATGGACGTAGGAGCAGCCGAGTCCAAGGTGACGGCGTTTGGTGGTGAAGCCGGAGATCTTGCCCCACTGCTCGATTTGTTGGGGCGCTTCGTTGACGGGATTTTCGACGATGAGGACAAGCTGACCGGGTTCAACGCGGCCTTGGGGAAGAGTCGCGCCGTTGCTGGCTTCGACGGCATTGGTGATCAATTCCGCGACGGCGAGCTTGATTTGAACCGGGTCGATTTCAATGGTGTCGTTTTCGCTCAGACCAGCCACGAGCCTGGCTTGGGGCGCGATTTGCGGCCAGGCTTCGAGAAGGGACAGCGGTTGCAGCCGGGGCGCGGGCGGGTCGAGCCGCTCCCGGACGCCACGCAGGCGGTCGGCCATTTCCATGGCCTGCTTCATCAAGGGAACGGTTTCCGCCGTAACGCGGGGGTCCGGCCAGCGCTCGCGCAGGTCGGTCAATTCCAGGACCATTCCATTGATCTGGTTGCGCACATCGTGAATCAAGGCGCCCACCAGCTTTTTAAGGCTGTCTTCTCTGGCTGACATATAATGCTTAGATTCTCTTATGCATGGAGTATCGACTTGAAACAAGCCCTCTCTCCAGTACATTGACTCTCTTAGTCATCGCACCCCAACCGTAAAAGAAAATTGATTATGCATCAGGAAGCCAAACGACTCACCTACCTCGACAATAACGCCACCACCGCCATCGCCCCCGAGGTGTTCGAAGCCATGGTTCCCTACCTGACCGAACTTTACGGCAATCCTTCCAGCGCCTACGCCTTCGGCAAACGCGTCGGGGCGTCCCTGATCGCCGCCCGCGAAAAGGTCGCGGCTCTGATCAATGCCGATCCGAAAGAGATTTTCTTCACGAGCTGCGGCACCGAATCGGACAACACGGCGATCTGGTCCGCGCTGCGCACGACGGGCAAGAAGCACCTCGTCACCACCGCGGTCGAACACTCCGCCATCATGAACCAGGGCGAGTATCTCGAAACGCAGGGTTACAAGGTCACGTGGCTCAAGGTGAACCCTGAGGGCGAACTCGACCTGAAGGAATTGGAAAGCTCGATCCACGAGGATACGGGCATCGTCTCGATCATGACCGCCAACAACGAGACCGGCGTGATTTTCCCGATCAAGGAAATCGCCGAGATCTGCCATAAGAAGGGCGTGCTCTTCCACACCGACGCGGTGCAGTGCCCCGGTAAAATCAAGATCGATGTGCGCGACACGAACGTGGATTTCCTCTCGCTCTCCGGCCATAAATTGCATGCCCCGAAGGGCGTCGGCGTGTTGTTCGTCAAGCGCCGCACGAAGCTCCTCCCTTACGTGGTGGGCGGCGGCCAGGAACGCGGCAAGCGCGGCGGCACGGAGAACGTGGCGTCGATCGTGGGCCTCGGCAAAGCGGCTGAACTTTCCCTCGCGAGCCTGAATGACGAGCAGACCCGCGTGCGGGCGTTGCGCGACAAGTTCGAGAAGACGCTCGAAGAGAAGCTCCCGAATATTTACATCAACGGCAAACGCGATGCGCGCCTGCCGAACACGTCGAACATCGCGTTCGACTTCGTGGAAGCGGAAGCAATTCTGCTGCGCCTCGATCTGGAAGGCATCTGCTGTTCGTCCGGTTCCGCCTGCACGACCGGCTCGCTCGATCCGTCGCACGTTCTCAGCGCGATGGGCCTGACCCCGGCGCGCGCGCGCAGTTGCGTCCGTTTCTCGTTCAGCCATTACAACACCGAAGCCGATGTGGATTACGCGCTGAAGGTGATCCCCCCGATCATCGAAAAGCTGCGCGCCATGTCTCCCCTCAACCCGAGCCACACCGACAACCACGACTACGACGTGGAAGCGGCCCGTGAGAAGGAAGAGAAGTTGATGGCGGAGACGATGGCGAAGATCAACGAGTAGCCAGCGTGACGCTGGACCCAGTGGCTGGCGCGCGGTGCGCGCCGCTCTCGGTAACAGCGAATTCCGATTTCTATCAGGAACTCCGTTTGTAGGGCGCGATTGTATCGCGCCACGACTGTTTTCCACACACCCCAGCGCCTACTTCGTGATCTCGATAAACGGGCTCGGTCCGATCGCCAGCTTCGCGGTGTCCATCGTCACGGTGATCCGGCCATTCTCCACAGTCACGGGCAACTTGTCGCCGCGCTCCCCGTTGAATTTCAGCGCGTAGGCGACCGGCTTGGTCAACGCACGATTGGCAATCGTCACCGAGACCTTGCCCACCTGCGTCAGCACCGGCAGCTTGCCGTTGTCGAGGATCGTGGTGCGGGCCGGGGAGGAAAACCGCATGCCGCTATTGAGAGCATCCGTCGAAAAGACGACAATGATCCGCTCGGCGGCGTCCAGCGTCTTCGTCTTGTCGAGAGACGCCGCCGCTACCACTGCGGGCACGGAGCAGGCATTCACGGTCAGATTTTTCAAAACGTGCGGCTTGTCCTGCTTCACGGCCACCCCTTCGAGGCGCGGCGTGATCACGGTCAACATGCCGTCGCCGTCCATGCCGAGGGTCAGTTCCTTCGTGTCGCTCTGGTAAAGCCGCTTCGAGACATCGGTGACGTTGGATTTATCAATAATGCCGCTCTCGCGCACCTGCCGCACTGCGCGGGCCAGGGCGGTCTCGGACTTCGCATCGCTCTCCACCGTGCCGAACGCGCCATGATCCTTGAACGTCGAGCCGTCGCTCGCCTTGATCTTCAACGTCGGCGTCACCTTCGCGCCGGGCGCGATGGGAGTCAGGTTGCCGGTGTAGCTGACGCCCACCTTGCAGAGCGTGTAGAGCATCGACAGATCGTAGTTGAACGCGCGGGCATAGGCGTTGCCGTTGTCGAAGATGTCTTTTTCCGTGAGGGGAAATTCCACCGTATGGTTCGAGGGGGACACGTCGCCGCGCAGGAAGGCGAGCGCCGCGATGACTTCGGAAGCGCGGTTGATCGGGTCATTGCCGGTGTTGTTGAATGACTCCATCGCCTTCGGCCAGAGATGCGTCGGGATGTGACTGAGCGCGATGCAATCCCAATCCTGCAGCGAAGCGTAGCTCGGGAAGAAGAGTCCCTGCTCATGCCGGTAGCGATTCCAGAACGTGTGACCGTATTCGCTGATGAGGAAAGGACGATCCAGCAGGCGCGTCGGCACGAGCCAGCGGAAGTAGCCACCGCCGTAGGTGAGCGAGCTGCTCTGGTCGATGGTCGAGCCGGGCCGCACCCAATCGGACGGATGCGCCTGATAGCCGTGCATGACCACAATCGGCATCATGGCGCGCAAGGGCAATTCGCTCTGGCGCAGGATGAAATCCCATTGGACCGTGAGCCCGGTATAACCCGCTTCGCGCACGACCGATTCGTACCATTGCGTGAGGTCGCGGCTGAGTTCGACCAGGAACTTCGCCATGTCCTGACCGAGGGGACCTCCGGTGTTGTACCGCGCTTCATCAATGACCGGCACGTTGTCGAAGGTCAGCGGTGACGGCAATTTCTCCGCGCCCGCCCACGCCTTTTGCAGCGCGTCGAGCGTCTTGTATTTGGCCTGCACCCATTTCTTCCACGCGGGATAGAACGTCTCGCCGAGATCGTTGCCTTTCGATCCGTAGGTGAAGCGGGTGTTTTGTTCGTTGTAGAAAACCACCGCCGTCAAAATCGGGTCCTTCGCCAAGGCAAGTCCCGTGTAGGAATTCACCGTCGTGAGGAGCTTCAGATTCCCCGCGCGCCAATTGGCCCGGACCTTCGAATCGACAAAAAGGCGGAGCGGATATTCGCCCGGCTTGAGGTTGTTGCGCCACGGGCTGACATCCGTATAGCCGCTCGTGTTCGTGCCGAGATCGAGGAGGATGTAGACGCCGCGTTTTTTCAGGCACGAGACGAAATAAAGAATGCGGTCGAAGTTGGCCGCGTCGAAAGGAATGGTCGCCGGATCATCGAAATAAGTCGGCTCAAGCTTCCGGGCATGGATCGTGCCCATCAGGTACGCATCCACAAAGTGCAACCGCACCATGTTGTAGCCCTGCCGCGCAATCGCCTCGGCATAACGGTCGATGTCCTCATGAGTGTTGGCGGTCTTTTCGTTCAACACCTGATCGGGCAGAACCGGACAGGTGAAAAAGCGCACCGGCTTGTCCTTGGTCTTCTCGAACACGGGCCGGCCCTGAGCACTCACCGTCAGGCGTCCCTGTGTGCCAGCGGGTTCGCGCGTGACGAGCGCGGAGAAATCGAGCGCGCTGCCGGACTTGACCAGGAGATCCGCCATGTCCGTCGCCTTCCACTGTTCCCCCGCCACAATGCGCTCTTCCGGCACCTGCACTTCTTCCGCGCTGAAATCGCATAACGTCGCGCCCACCACGATCCACTGCTTTACCGCCGCCGATTCCAGCGTGATCTTCGTCACCGGTTTGCCGGGCATTTCATAGCGAGACAGATACACCCCCACCTCGGAAGAACGGTTGCGGCCCACGTAACCGACGAGGCCATTCGGCAACTTTTTCGGCTGCCACCAATCGGCCAGGTCCCGGCTCGGCACCACCGGTTGCTCCTGCACCGTGCCATCCTCGAGCGTGAAAAGGATTTTCCCCACCGGTTCCTCTCCGCTCTTGGCGTAGCCGCAAAGGGTCTGCAACAGATAAAGATATTTGCGACCGCGCGCCGCCTCGCTCACCGGCAGGGAAATCTGCCGCACGCCGGTCTTCAATGAAGGGCTGTCGAACACCACGATCGCCTTGCCCTGATTTTGCGCCGGGTCCACGATCTGAAAGGGAATGCCGCAAAAAAGTTTCTGCCGCACCGGGAATTCCGCGAAGTCGTTGTCCGGTCCCTGATCCGACCAGCCGCCCACGCCGTCCGCCGATTTGGCGTCGGCAAAACCGAAGTTGGCCACAGACCGGAAATCCAGCGTACTCGCCCGCGAGGAATCCCGCACGGAAACGGACCCGATGAAAATCTTCGCGCCGACCGGATAGCCCTTGAACATGATCCGCGGCACGGTGAGGCGGCCATCCCAATCGCGGTCCGCCGTGAACTCGAACGTGCAAAGCGTCCAGCTCGATTCCAGTCGAAAGGCCTGCCGCGCCGTCGACCCGAGTTCCGTGTAGGGAGCCGCGCCCAAATTCGCCATCGCTTCCGTGACGCCCCGCTCCGTGGCCCGCGCCCAGAAACGCACCCGGTAGGTGTGCCCCTTCACGATGGAAAGGGTCGAGATCATCATCAACTGACATTTCCATTCGTCCTTCGAATCGCTCTCGCGCACCGCGGTAATCTCGAAAGCGTGATTGCCTTCCGGCGTCTTCTCCTTGTCACTGATTTCGATGGAAAACGCTTTCTTCGCCGGGTCCCAGAACCGGAAGGTGGCTTCCGGCGGCAGCGCGCCCGCCTCCAAATCCCACGTTTGTTCGCCTTCCGCAGCTTGGGCGGTAGCTCCCCATGTCAAAAAAAGCGCCAAGCTAAAATGGATCATTCGCGTGGTATTCATAGGATTTGTTCTATTAAAATGCCGCTTAAAGTACTTGAATCACAGTGTATTTTGCAATACGCAAACAAGTTTGTTTATTTGTAGAACATAATACAATTCAAATCCTATTGCATCTATTAAATGCATGGATCATAGATTGAAAAAGTCGGTATGGTGATGCATTAGGGCGTCCGGGGTCAGACCGCAAACCAGAGAGAAATTGAGGAGCTTCCCATCTGGTTTCAAGTTGATTGTCGTATCCTAAACCATCCCAGCCGATCCTTCGACAAGCTCAGGATGACGGGTTGGGGTAGTAATCTCAAAGGGTAGCGAAGAGTTCTGATGAGAGTAGAAAATTACCCAAAACATTACCTTCATTCCACGTCATCCTGAGCTTGTCGAGCAACGTGACGTTGCATCCAATACGGCTGACGACAGATACATAATACTGGGTCCAGCGTCACGCTGGTCATCCCGAGCGCAGCCGAGGGATCGGGCAAGGGGGGCGGTCTGACTTCTCGATCGGGAACCACTCCTTGATTGGAATCAGGTCCGGCAGCAAGTCCACCCTCCAAAAAAGAAGGGCGGCTCCCAAGAGCCGCCCTAAACGCGAGGCAAACTAACAATTCAAAATCAAGAACGACGGCGGCGCTTGGCCTGCCAGAACAATCCCAGCGCGCCCGAGCCCAGAAGCATGGCCGTCGTCGGTTCCGGGATGCTGTTGACAACCATGTTGTCGACGTATAAGGCCGAGCTGGCACCCAGTGTCTCGTACCAGCCAATTCCCGTGATCGTCTGCTGAGAGACGTCCAGCGTCAGTGATGAACCCAAGGCATACGTGCCCGTGACCGCTGGTGTGTAGGTGTACCAAGAGGAATTCGTGGCGGTGGTAAAATCAAAGGTGTAAGTCGTGGCATTCGTATTGAATGCGCCGGAAGCACCGCTACCGCTGGGAGTGACAGATGTGGCGCTCACATACCATTGACTGCCCACCTGCACCATCAACTGCAACGACCCAGTCACCGTGGTCGGACCCTTCATGGCATCATAGGTCAGCGTCCCGGGATTGGCCACACTGATGCCGGTTTTGAAGAGGTTGGTGATCGTACCCGCCGCCGTATCGGCATTAAAGAACGCGGCAAAGCCAATGGTACTGTGAAGATCCGTCTTGCCCACAATCGCAATCGAATCGGTGCCTGTGCCAGTCCAGGGGGAAACGACACTCGACACATTTTGTTGAAGGAGCTTGTCGTACGCACTCCATGAGTGCGCATTGTAGGTATCGTAGTTGCCAGCGGTGCCGACAGTAAACGTCTCGGACCAGAGCACGGCGGCTTGCGACGTCACCGTCATGAGACCGGCCAGAATCGCGATCGCCAGCTTGGTAGGAATGAGTTTGAAGGAGGTCATAGTCGTGGGATTCGAGGGGTTAGGTGCGTCCTTGTTCTCCCCTACCATAGGCCTCATCCGCCAGAAGGGCGACGACATCCATTTACAGCTATTACTCAAAGAGTTTCATAATCTGAGCGTAATTCCGCAAATTGATCTCCCGATTGGACGGGAGGGCAACGTCATACGGACCTCCGGCTTGAAACCGGAGGTCCTCATTCCCAGCGAATCGAACTACTCGCCGAAGTATTTCCGCGCCATGAGCTGATCGTCGATCGCCTTGATCTGCGTCGCCATGAGCTCGGGCGAATACAAACTGCGCTTGTGCGCGATCCCGCGTTTCACCATCGCAGCCCGAAGCGCATTGTTCGCCACGACCATGTCATCGAGCGACTCACGCACGTTGAACCGGCCCGGCGAGGTCGGCAGTGGCGGCCAACGCGAATCGGAGACATAGGCGCTGGTCACGGCCTTCATCGCGGTCGACAGATCCGCATCGAGCGTATCGAGATCAAGCCCGACATGCTGCGCGACTTCCTTGATGCCATTGAGAATCGATTGGCAGACCGGGTCCATCAAGCGCGAGTACTCCGTGTTCGCCCACGCCTTGGCGGTGCCGCCGTGCCACGCGACGCCGTTCTCGATATCGAGGACGTGCTCGTTGACGAAAACGTTTTTGCCGGCCGCAGCGATGACTTCGCTCGGCGTGGAAAGCTCGTAGCCCGCTTCGATGGCGGAATCGAGCAACTGGCCGAAGCGCGTCACGCTCTGCGGTTCCGGCTCGAAGAAACGCGCCTGGTTGAATTGCTTCACGTAGAAGTAGGCCGACGTGCCGATGTACTCGGCGTCTTCCGCATAGGGCATGATGAACGAGCCGCTCTGTTCGATGCGGGTCTTCCACTTCGCCAGCAACGTCTGAATTTCCTTCAGCGAGACGGGTTCCTTGCGCATGCCTTCGGTCGCGCCCATGAGGAACCAGAGCATCGGATTGGCCATGCAATCGGAGCGGAACAACATCTGCAAACCGCTCTCGGTCTTGGAGGGATTGGTGATGTACTTCAGGAAGTCGGGTTTGTCCTGAATGTAGTCCTCGATTTTGAAGAGGTGATTCTTGTTGCTGTGGCCCTGAATGTCATACTTCAAGCCCGTGGCCTGACGAATTTCCTCGAACGACAACAGCAGCGAATCGGCATCCATCACGAGCGTCTTGAAGCCCGCCTTCTGGTACAAGTCCGGCACGTACGACGCCCAGCCGCACTCGGGATTCCATCCGGTCTCGGGTCGCACGCCGACGTACTTCTCCCAGATGTCGAGCGCGTAGCGCAACGAGTCGAGCGTGATCTCGGTGGGGATATTCGAAAGCATGAAATGGATATACGGCGATGAGACCGGCTCCAGCTTCTTTTCCGTGACGAGCTGCTTCAGTTTTTCCAACACCTCGGGCGCTTGCAGGGCGATCTCCTCGATCGTCTTGCCCGACGCTTCGAAGGCGATCTTGTAGGGTCCGCTCAGCACGAGATCGAAGAGTTTCTCGTACGAGTTTTTCATGACCCACTGGCGTTTTTCCGGGGCGAGCTGCGAATACTGGATATTCGCGTGCGGCATGTAGATGATTTGTGGTTTTTGCATAAAATGTTTTAGCGCTGATCGACCGCGAGCGAGTCGTTGTAGTACCAGGGGCACCGCGCGCAGAGACTGTTACAGGTCGCCCCCTCGGCGCGGAAACGGCGCGCGCGGTCATTGGTGAAAAGATCGAGCACGGAATGCTCCCGCACGTTGCCGAGCGTGAAGTCGTTGAAGTCCACGCAAAAATGGGCCTGCCCATCGTGATTGATTTGCAAATGCCGGAACGGCATCGCGCACGGCTGACGCGTCTTCTTGAGAGGCACAGACGAGTCGTACCACTGCGCGATATTCCCCGCGTTCAACTCGCCGGGATAAAGCTGCACTTCGAGCGGATACGCGCCCGCGCGGATTTTTTCCTCCAAGGCAGACACCACGCCGGGCAACTCCGCCACCCACGGTTCCGGAGCGTCGCTGATCCACGAGTCCAACCGGGGCGAGGACTGCGCGAAACTCTCCCGCATCCAGAGGCGGTAATCGTCCGCCTGCGCGCTCGTGCAATAGATCAGGTTTTGATAAATCACGCGGTCGAAACCGAGCGGTCCCAGGCGATGCGGAAACGTCACCGCCTCGCGCCAGTTCTCGCCGCAGAGTGTGAACAAACAAACCCGCATCACCTTCGCACGATCCAGCCCCGCCAAGCCACGTTCGATCCGCGGCCAGATTCCCTTCGCGCCGCGCACGCGCTCGTGCACTTCGGGAGGTCCATCGAGCGAAACATAAACCGTGTCGATCTGGCGATTGATCACGTCGAGATGTTTTTCGATCAATACGCCATTGGTAATCAATGCCGTCGTGAAGCCCGCTTCGCGCAAGGCCGCGCTCACCGCCGGAAAAGCCGGACTCGCGAGCGGTTCGCCGCCCCACAGTATGAACTGCGGCGCAATGCCAGTCTCCGCGCGATACGCCACCGCCTGTGCCACCACATCGAGCCACTGCGCCGTCGTGAGATCGTCCGCGGACGATTCCTTCATGTAGCCGTGTTCGCCCCATTGCCCGCAAAACGAGCAGCGCAAATTGCAGTGCTTGGTTAACTGCAAATGAATGAGGCGAAGTTCCGGCGTGAGCATCAAACCTCTCGTTTACGCAATCGCTTTAAGCGTGCGCTTCAATCCGTCCACGATGTCGCCGGTCATTTCGTATTCGAGAAAACCGATACCCTCGAACGCGCGAAACCCGGCCATCAGTTGCGTCCAGTCGAGCATCCCCTCGCCGCACGCGCACGGTTGAATCGCCGTCGGGCTGATCCGTTTGAAATCCTTCAGATGAAACACCGCGATCTGCGGCTGCAGTTGACGGTAGAGCGCGAGGATTTCGGCTTCGTTCATTCCCACAGCGCCGAGATTCGCCGGATCAAACAACAGCCGGGCCTTCGGTGACACTTCGCCCAGCCAGCGCGTCAGCAATTCCGGCCGCGTCGACGTGCTGTGAAAATGCGCGATGCCGCCCGGAACCGATTTCACGCCGCCGTGCGTTTCCACCGCGAGGGTCACCCCGTGCCGCGACGCATGTTCGACCGCTTCGTTCAGGCACGACACCATCCGCTTCCAGCGCGCCCCGGTCACCTCCTCCGCCGGACTGAATCCCGCGAAGATGCGCAGTGTCCGGGCACCAAGCGCCTCCGCCAACGCCGTCACGTGCATGATTTTTTCCAAATCCGTCTTGCAGGCGGACTCGTCGGCTTGTGTGAAATCGTTACCGGTCGACACCGCCCGCAACGACACGCCGTACCGCTGGAACAACTCCCCCACCCGGCTGAGTTGCTCCGCCGTCGCGTCCACCTGCAAGAAATCATTCTCGTGACCCGCCACGCCGAGCTCTAAAAACGAAAGTCCCAGCTCCCGCGTGATGGCCAGTTGCTGCTCCAACGGGGTTTCGCGAAAGCCCCACGCCGCGCTGCCGAATTGCATGATCAGCTCCACTCCAGCAACACTTTGAACACCGCGTCGCCTTTGGTTTGTTTGTACGTGAACGCCTCGTGACCTTGCTCCGCCTTCCACAGCTCCGTGGGCAGATGCGTCGTGTTGAATTTCCCTTCGCTCATCCACTGCAAAATCTGCTCCTTCGTCCCGGGCCCGAGCGCGCACGTCATCGTGACAGTGCAATTTTTCGTGAACCAGCGATGCCACGAATCGAGCGTGATCGGCTCGGGATAATCGCCCTGCAAATGGATGTGACCGGGCTCGTCGTCGTGCGCCCAACCACCGTCCTTGAGGTATCGGTGCAGCGTGCCCACCACTTCCGAATGACCGCTGCATTCGATGATCTTGTCGGCTTTCTTGCCGTCGGTGGCTTCAGCAAGCTTGGCCACTTCGCTGCCGTCCGCGAGGAAGACCTGATCCGCATAGTGCCGCGCGATCTCGCAACGGAACGCAGAGCGGTCGATCACGATCACCTTCGCGGATGGATTCAGGATTTTGACAATCTGCGCCGCGCTCAGTCCCACCATGCCCGCGCCCACGATGAGAATGGTTTCATTGGGACGATACGTCAGCCGCTTCGCGCCCTTCAACGCCACGCACGCGAGGTACGCCAGCACCGCGTCGCGGTCGGAGACGTTGTCCGGGATCTTCACCATGTAATCGAACGGGGACGGTGCGGTAACAGAATTCTTCAGCACATACTTCACGCTGCCGCCCCACGCCGCGCAAACATTCGCGAACTGGCGGCACTCGTTGATCATGACCCGGTCGCCCGGCTTCAAACTGGTCTTCGCCTCCGGCCCCACTTGCTCCACCACGCCCACGCTTTCATAACCCGGCACAAGCGGATACCAACACTGCTCCGGGTGCTGCTGGCCGCGCCAGGTTTTCATGTCGGTGCCGGAACTGATCGCGCTCAGCGTCGTGCGGCACAGGATCGTGTCCGGCGTCATCGGGGTCAGATCAATTTCACGGTACGAGGCCTGATACGGCCGTTCCAAAACCAGCGCGGGGGAAGTTTTCATGAGGAAAGAGGGAAAATGGCTACAGGGAAGAAAGGCTCTTATTTGTCAGACAAATATAAAACCAAACCGGCGTCCTAGCAATCTCATTATCTGAATGTCGGCTTAAGTCCCTGCGGGATAAGCACTATTTAACCCGAAAGCAGGATCTCAGGAAGTCCGCCGCACGACCAGTTGTCCGCGCAAATGGAGCTCTCCGGGCGAACCGCTGCCTTGGTTGAGCTCGTGCAAAATCTGACAGGCTTTACTCCCAATTTCCTCGTAGGGAATGCGGTACGTCGTGAGACCCGCGTCCGCCGCGAGAACGAAATCATCGATCCCCACCACCTTCAACTCCTCCGGCACGCGCAAGCCCTTCTTCTTCGCCGCCCGCAACAAGCCCAGCGCGAGGAAATCGCTCGAACACACCACACCCTCCACGCCCGGATGCGATTCCAGATAAGCGGTGGCCAATTCGGTCGGCTCGCGCAGCGGATCGTCATAGCTCGGCCGCATTTCCGGCTCCAGCAGCGACAACGCCGTCACATCCTCGATCCCTGCATCGGCCATGGCGCGGCGATAGCCCTGATGCTTATCCCGCGTCGTCGCGACCCACGCGTAATTGGCCAAAAATCCGATCTGCTTCACCCCGCGATCCAGCAGATGCCGGGTCATCACATAGCCCGCATCGAAACCATCGACCACCACCGCCGGACGGCCCGTCTCCGGGAGATTCACCTCCACCAACACGAGCGGGAAAGGACAATTCGTGATCATCTCGCTGTAGCGCGGATGACTCCGCGGATCGATCCGCATCGGGAACACGACCGCGCCCTTGATATCAAATTCCCCGAGCCGCGAGACGATCTCCATCTCCTTCTCCACATTCGCGCCAGTCGACATCAGGAGCGCGCGACGATCGAGGTCATGCGCCGCCTCCTGAAAACCGCGCACGGTGCGCCACACGCCTTCGTGCTGGTTGCTGGGGTAGACAAAAGCGAACGCATTGAGCAGCGGCGGCGGGACGGCATTGATCTTCGTATTGCTGATCACGTGCGTGCCGGCACGCGTGCGGCGTGCGACGAGCCCGCCATGTTCCAGCCGCGCGATGGCCTTGCCCACCGTGCTGCGGCTGCAATCGAACTCCACCGTCAGCTCGGCTTCGGTGGGAATCTGGTCGCCGACCTTCCAGCGCTTTTCGAGGATGCGACGCTCCAGTTCTTCAAAAACGATGTCGAGCTTCTTGGTCGTGCGGGTGGCCATATTGACTTACAAATCCGGTTTTCTAACGGCGCAGCATAAACCGACTCTCCCTAATTTGTCTATCAAACAAGGGCTGAGCCCTTGACCCAGTAATGCTCGAGAGGATTTCAAGTTGATTGTCACATCGTAAACCATCCCACGCGATCCTTCGACAAGCTCAGGATGACGTGGAATGAAAGTAATGTTTGAAATCGTTCTTCTGCTCTCACAAGAACTCGTCGCTTCCATTTGAGATTACTCCCCCAACCCGTCATCCTGAGCTTGTCGAAGGATCAGGTGGCGTGCTCCAAGAGTGATAGCGTTGCGACAATCTAGAGGAAAAAGGCTTATAACGCCGGAACTAAACCTTCTCGGTCATCCAGCGGCGCGTAACGCGCGCCAGCTATGGGGTCCAGCGTCACGCTGGCTTATGTTTGATCTCGTTCCAGACCGCATCCATCTCCGCGAGGGAACAGTCCTCGAGGTTCTTGCCTTGGGCCGCGAGATGCGCTGCCATCCGCTCGAACCGGCGTTGGAATTTTTTCGTCGCGTCGGAAAGACATTGCTCCGCGTCCAATTTCAAGTGCCGCGACAGATTCACCGTCGCAAAGAGTAAATCCCCGAGTTCATCGGCTGCCCGCGCCTTGTCGTGCGCGTCCGCCTTCAACTCCTCGATCTCCTCATGCACCTTGGCCATCGCGCCCGCCGCATCCTGCCAGTCGAAGCCGACCTTCGCCGCCTTTTTGCTGACCTCGGTGGCGCGCATCAAGGCCGGGAGCACTTTGGGAATCCCGTCGAACGGTCCCTGCCGCTCCGGCTTCTCCTGCTTCTTGATCGCATCCCAATTCTTGAGAACCGTCTTCGTATCCGGCGCGTTCACATCGCCGAAGACGTGCGGGTGACGCCGCACCAGCTTGTCGCTGATTCCGGTCGCCACATCGTCAAAAGTGAACTGGCCCGCTTCGGCGGCGAGTTGGCAATGAAACACCACGTGCAGCAACACATCGCCGAGTTCCTCTTGCAAATGTTTCGCGTCGCCGCTGTCGATCGCCTCAAGCACCTCGTAGCACTCTTCCAGCAATTGCGGTTTGATGCTCGCGTGCGTCTGCTCCTTGTCCCACGGACAGCCGTTCGGCGCGCGCAGCGCGGCCATGATTTCGCGGAGACGATCGATCGGGGCTTTCATAAGACAACGGCTTTAGACGAAATAAACCCAAATGAAAAACTCAAATCACAAAGGCATTTTAGACGAAATTAACGGAATTTACAAAATTAGGGAGAAGTCAAAAAAGACCTCTTCGGTCAATTTCGTAAATTCCGTTAATTTCGTCTAAAAAAATCTTCCCCTCACGGCAGCTTGATCAGCTTGATCTTCTTCACATCACCCTCGCCGAGGCCATACGACGCGGCCGTGGCGACATGCGACGCCTGCCGGCCGAGCGGATCAATCTGGTTATCCTTGCGCCACCGCTCCATGCGCTTGAGCACGAGCGTATCGACCGCCACCGGGTCCTGACTGACATACAGCGCGCCGATGCTGGTCGTGAACATCGGGTTGAATTTCGGCCCGCCCGCGTACTGCGCGACAAACGCGTCGAGCACGTGCAGCACCACCTTTTGCCGCATGAAATCCTTGTCCAGAATTTCCGGCACGGCGGGATCGCCCCATGACGGCTCCGCGCTGAAGCGCCGCGTGTTGTCCACCGCTCCCATGGCCAGCGTGCTCAGGCAACCGGAGATGCCTGTCGCGGGACTGTCCGACAGCACCGGCACGTTGATGATCTTCGTGCACGCCTGCGTCAGCAGCGTGGTGTAAAACGATTTGTTACTCGTCTGGTCCGGGCTCGGCGGCGCGGCTGGTGAACCGCTCTCGTCATCTCCAAAACCGGGATTCGCCGCCTGCACGGCGCGGCGCGTGGCGTTCATCAAATCGGCTGCGGTCGGTCGCGTGCCGCGAAATTGCAAGTCGCCCCAGATCAAGCGGCCCAGAATTTCGTTCACGTAGAAAACCTTGGGATCAAAACTCGCCCCCGGCACGACCGAGACAATCGCGGGAGTGCGCGCGCCCGGTCCGATCGGTGTCCAGCCCGCCAGCCGCATGTGATCGCTAAATTTATCCCAGATGATGATCTTGTTACCGGGAACGCCCGCCGCGATGAGCCCCTCCACAATGGTGGCAACCAGTTCGCGATGCGTGCTGAGGCCGACGCCCCCGGCCGTATCGATCTTGATACCCACAACGTCGGTCGGCACAATGCCGAGACTTTTCCACGCCGATGCGCTGTCCGGCTGTCCGGTCAGGGCCTTGAGCCCGTCGTTGAACATGTTCGTCACATCCGCCGGGTTGGGCGCAAAATTCATCACGCAGGAGGGACGTTCCACCTGCACCACCACACCGACTTTCGTTGCCGTTGCCGGGGCCGCAGCGGGGGTGGGCGTGGTGGCAGCGGGAGCCGCGACGCCATCCTGGCCCCGCGCCACAAAACAGTCCACCCCGTGACACCACGCCACGAGGAGACAAAGCACCGCTAATAACCGCCGATTCATTGGAAACCGCTGAACCTTAACGAGGAAAACGGCCAAACTCCAAGCAGAACTTTCTCCGATAGGGCCACAGTCCATGACGAAGGTGGCCATTTTTCATAACAGACCGAGCCTAATGGACTAGGATAAGCAAATCGAAGAGTATCTCCAATGAGGACAATTTGGAGTGCGGGAGCTTGCTCCCGCTTTGCTGTGCGGCGGCTTGCCGCCGTCGAGATCGTGAATCAAAAGGCAAAGCGGCGGCAAGCCGCCGCACTCCAAATCGTCGATCACCTCATCAAATCATCCTTATCTTAGTGCCATTCCAGACAGGGCCTCTCGGCAACGATGAATACCTCGAACCCAAATCCCCCTTCGCGTCTTGGCGAACTCTGCGAGAAACCCTCCCCAACCCTCAAAAATATCGCACACGCAGCTCACGTAGCCCACCTAACGCAAACGCTCCGGCCGATTTTCTGCTTCAATGGCTCCCATGCCCGCTCGCATCCCAATGACGCCTTCAACCCGGATCAGGACCCCCGCGCTGCGGGGCGGTTCGATGAACCGCCGCGAACGCAACAGGCCATCGACACCTACAGGGGAAAAGCCGCTTGTAGCGGATTGTCGACGCATTTTTTTCGGACAGCTCCGCGTCACGCCGCGATTGACCTTCGTGACAACTTGATCACAATAACCCCTCACCACGTATGTCCGGAATGATCCCCAAGGAAGTCATCGAGCAGGTCCGCCAGGCCAGCGACATCGTGGAGATCATCGACGGCTACGTCCCGCTCAAGAAAGCCGGTTCGCGCTACAAGGCGTGCTGCCCCTTCCACAAGGAAAAGACCCCCTCGTTCAACGTCGATCCGGCCCGCCAGTACTTCAAGTGCTTCGGCTGCGGCAAGGGCGGCAGCGTGATCGACTTCGTCATGCTCTACGAGAGCCTCGATTTCCCCGCCGCCGTGCGCACCCTGGCGAACCGCGCGCATGTGCCGATTCCCGAGGCCTACTCCGCCGAGAACACCGCCGAGCAAAATCAGCGCGAGCGGTTGCTCAACCTCCATGCCGCCGTCACCACGTGGTGGAAATCGATCCTGCGCCGCGACCCCGCCGGGGAACCGGCCCGGGAGTATCTGAAGAGCCGCAAGATCAACTCCGACCTCGCCGGGGAATTCAATCTCGGCTACGCGCCCGATTCGTGGGACGCGACGATGAACTGGGCGAAGTCACAGGGCTACGACAACGCCACGCTCGAACTGGCCGGACTCGTCACCGTGAATGAAACCGGCCGCCGCTACGATCGCTGGCGCGGACGGCTCATGTTTCCCATCAGCAATGAATCCGGGCAGGTCGTCGCGTTCAGCGGCCGTCTCCTCGATGCGAACGCGAAGGCCGCGAAGTACGTGAATTCCCCCGAGACGCCGCTCTTCTCGAAGAGTCGCATTCTCTTCGGGCTGGAGAAAACCAAGCGCGCGATTCTCGACGCCCGCACCGCCATCGTGTGCGAAGGCCAGATCGATCTGATCCGCTGCTACGAGCACGGCTTCAAGAATATCGTCGCACCGCAAGGCACCGCCTTCACCGAACATCAGGGCCGCCTCCTGAAACGTTACTGCGACGAGGTCATCCTCTGCTTCGACGCCGACAAGGCGGGGCAAAACGCCGCCGACCGCAGTGTGGATATTTTGCTCCAATGCGATCTCCACGTCCGCATCGCCGCGATTCCCGAGGGCGAAGATCCCGACACGCTTCTGCTCAGTGGCCGCGACGACCAATTCCGCGAGATCCTCACCACCGCGCCCGCCTTCACCCGCTATCTCTTCGACAAGGCGTGCCGCGAAAACGACATCACCAGTCCGCGCGGTCGCAGTCTGGTGTCGGAAAAGATGGCCGCCGTCGTCAAAAAAATTCCCGATCCCACGCAACGCCACACCGTCTCGATGGAAATCGCCACCCGCCTGCAAATTCCGCTCTCGGTCTTTCAGGAGGAAATGGGCAAGGTGCGCGAAGTCACGCCCCGCACCAGCGAGCTGCGCAGCGCGGTCGATCTCACCGGTCCCAACGCGGCGGCTCCCGTGGAAGAACCCGCGCGACCGCTCGGTCCCGTTGCCGACGTGATCGAAGTGATGCTCACGCTATTGCTGCTCCATCCGCAGGTCGTGCCGATCGTGCAACGGCACCTCGACACCACGTGGCTGACTGGTCTCGGCGGCAGCGAAATCCTGCAGGCACTTCTCGACGCGCACGCTCACGATGCGTGGGAAGATGCCAGCCACTTTGCCAACGAACGGCCCGCCACGGAACGCGATTACCTCGCGGGCCTGTTAATCAATCCCGTTCCCCTCTCCGCCAAGGCCGCTCCGGAAGACTTTGCGCTGGAACAGGTTTTGCGCATTCAACATCTCTGGAAACTCAATCGCATGGCCGTGCTGGAGCAGGAAATCAAGTCTGGACTTTTGAGCCCCGATGAATTGTTAAGGAAGTCCAAGGAGCTACTTGACATCAAACGCTCCAGCGCCTAGGTTATTCGATTCCGTCCTCAGGTCCGTTTTTTAAAGAAGAATTTGCGTTCAAACGAGTTATGCCCAATTCCAAACGCGCTGTTAAAGCGAAATCCGTCAAAACCGCCGCCACCCCCAACCGTGCAGCCAAGAAGCCAGCGGCCAAAGTAACGGAGAAACCGAAGGAAAAGGCGCCCGCGACCCCTTCCGCCAAACCGGTCAAGCCCGCCACCAATGGTGCCGTTCACGCTCCCGTGGCTGCTCCGTCTCAGGCGAGCGTCAACTCCACCGACAAAGCCAATTCGCCGGAAGGCAAGATTGCGGCCGTGTGGACCGGCAACCCCGAGCGTCAGGAACGCCTGCGCGAACTGGTCAAACTCGCCAAGGAACAAGGCTACGTCACCTACGACGACTTGAACGAAGCGCTCCCCGAGAGCGTGAATAATCCCGAGGAAATCGAGTCGATCATCGCCTTCCTCCGCAATCTCGAAATTTCCGTCATCGATGCCTCCGAAGTCGATCGCTACAAGCAGATCGCCCAGGAAGACGAAATCAGCGACGAGGAAAAAAGCGACGCCAAGCTCGACATCCTTGATGACCCCGTCCGCATGTACCTCAAGCAGATGGGTCAGGTCCCGCTGCTCACCCGCGAACAGGAAGTGGAAATCTCCAAGCGCATCGAAGACGCGGAGATGATGGTGCAAAAGTACCTCAACCGCTTCGGCTTCATCGCCCGCGAATATCTCAACCTCGCCCGCAAGCTCGAACAGGGCCGCGAACGTTTCGACCGCGTCATTCAGGACAAGAAGATCGAGACGCGCGACAAGTACATGAACTCCCTCCGCTCGCTCGTGCGCAGCGTGGAAGGGGCCAACACGAAGACCGACCAGTCCTACGTGAAAGTCATGAAGTCCGCCTCCGGCGCCGCCCGCGAGAAGGCGATGAAGGACTTCCTCAAGCAGGATGCCGCCCTCCAGAAACTTTTCCCCCGCTTCTTCTACAAGCAAAAGGTCACCGAGGAATTCGTGGCCGTCTGCGATCAGCACTACGTGGTGATCACCGAGACCGAGCGCGAGATTGAAAAGCACGTGAAGAGCAAGTCCCGTAAAAAGGAAACCCTCACGGCCATCACCGACCTCGAGCAGAAATTGCAGGAGACCGAAGCCCTCGTCCGCATGCCGCTGGCCGATTTCAAACACGACCAGCAGAAGCTGACCGAGTGGCTGCGCAAGGCGCTCAAAGCCAAGACCGAAATGGTCGAAGCCAATTTGCGTCTCGTGATCTCCATCGCGAAGAAGTACACCAACCGTGGTCTCTCCTTCCTCGATCTCATTCAGGAAGGCAACATGGGCCTCATGAAGGCGGTCGAAAAGTTCGAGTACCGCCGCGGTTACAAGTTTTCCACGTACGCCACGTGGTGGATTCGCCAGGCCATCACCCGTTCCATCGCCGATCAGGCCCGCACCATTCGTATCCCGGTGCACATGATCGAGACGATCAACAAGCTCATGCGCGTGCAGAAGCAGCTCGTGCAGGAACTCGGCCGCGAAGCCACCCCCGAGGAAGTCGCGGAAGAAATCCAGCTCCCCGTCGAACGCGTCCGCGCCGTCCTCAAGATGGCCCAGCAACCGATCTCGCTCCAGGCGCAGGTCGGCGACAGCGACGACACCACCTTCGGTGATTTCATCGAGGACAAGAGCGCCGAGAATCCCTCCGAGATGACCGCCTACGCGCTCCTCAAGGAAAAGATCCGCGACGTGCTCGACACCCTCACCGACCGCGAACGCGCCGTGCTCGAACAACGTTTCGGACTCGTCGATGGCTACTCCCGCACCCTCGAGGAAGTGGGCCGCCAATTCCGCGTCACCCGCGAACGTATCCGTCAGATCGAAGCCAAGGCCCTGCGCAAGATGCGTCACCCGACGCGTATCCGCCACCTCCACGGCTTCCTCGACGCCACCCGCGGCGAACAGGCAGCGTAAAGGCACACGCGGCCTCCGGCCGCGTGAGTTCTAAGTACGAAGTTCTAGGTTCTAGGTAGGCTATCGCCGAAACTGAATCTCCGTTCGTACTGTGTCGATAGCATCGATTTTCTGTAGGGCGCTCGACTCTCGCCACTGCGTACTACCTTCATTCCACGTCATCCCGAGCGAAGCCGAGGGATCGGGCAAGGGGCAGGTCTGCCTTCTCAATCGCTCCAAGACTGGAAATGTCCACGCCCCTTGTAGGGCGCGATTGCATCGCGCCGCGGCGCAATACAATTGCGCACTACAAAGCAGACATGCCTCTGTACGCGGTACTTGAAAATACCTAGGCACAACCTACCCACCCGCCCATGCGATTTTCCTCAAAATAATTCTAAAGTTCCCGCCTCCCATACCGACACCCTTAGCAAACTCTTCTTGGGATCGCGCCCCTGGGAAGAGAGGGTATACCACTAGGGAAAGAGGTATCATTATGAGTGACATGAATGTCAACACACAGGGCGCGGTCGTGAATTATTACTTCACGAATCCGTCCGGCAAAGGTCCGGATGCCTTCGAAAAGGATTTGAAGTCCGGCGACATGGATTCCGCCAAGACTTCCCTTGCCTCGCACCAGCAAAACATGGCAGGTGCGCTGAGCAACATGAATCCCCCGCTGGTGGATACGTCCAATCTTTCGACGCGCCACGTCGAAGCCCTCGCCGGGGCGATGGCCTCGGGCGATGTCATTGCCGCGCAAAAGTTGGAAGAGGAAAAGAAGGAAGACGAAGTGGAATCCGCTCCGCATCATCTCCCGAACGAGGGGTCTGACGAATCACCGCCGCAGGTGATCTATTCCGCCGACAAGGGCAATGTCTCGATCCCGCCCAAGACTGGCGAACGATTCTTTGTCCGGGTTTAAAAAAATCCAGATGGTCCTTCTCTTTTCCGCTTCGCCGTCGAAGCAGTAGGCAGTCCGGGACAAGTTAAGTCCCCAAGAAATACCTCATGACCATCACCTCCATGGGCGCACTTGCCGCCTACAACTCCAACTCCAGCAAGCGGCAGACGTCCACGGACCAAGCGGTCACCGCACTGGGGAGTGACCTGACTTCCGCCAATCTCGTGGCCGCGAAGGAAAAGGTCGCCGTGTTGAAGGACACCGTTCAAAACCAGTTACGCGCCACTTCCGTCCTGCCCTCGAGCACGACATCGCGAACCCTCAGCGTGCTCTCGCAAAGCCTCGATATCATTTCTCTCTCGATCGAGAATGGAAACCTCAGCGCCGCGCAAAAAGCGTATGGCTCGTTGAAAAGTGCCTATACCAGCTTTCGCTCGATGAACGCATCGGTCAGTTCGGGTAGCACCGATACGTCGAACCTGATCTCGCAACTCTTCGGCGGTTCCAAGTCAAAGAACCCGACTATTTCCTCCTCAGAGAATCTCTCCAAGGTGATGTCGGCTTATATGTACTATTTGTCCGGAGACGGATCGATTCAACAATCGACCGCCACGGGCAGCACGTACAATGCGCAGGCTTAGGCGCTCAAACGCTTGAGCGCTTCTTCGTACTTGGCGCGGGTGCGCTCGACGATCTGCGGAGGCAGTTCCGGGCCGGGGGCCTGCTTGTTCCAGTCGAGACCCTCGAGGTAATCGCGGACAAACTGTTTATCAAAGCTCGGTTGGCTCTTTCCCGGCTGCCAGCGGGCGGCAGGCCAGAAGCGGGAGCTGTCGGGTGTGAGCGCTTCGTCGGCGAGAACAATCTGGCCATCGAACCAGCCGAATTCGAACTTGGTATCTGCAATGATGATGCCGCGTTCGCGGGCGTACTGGGCAGCGAAGGTGTAGAGATCGAGCGTGAGTTTATCCAGCCGCTTGTACAGATCTTCCCCCATCTGCTCGCGCGCTTCGGCAGGCGTGAGGTTCATGTCGTGACCGGCCTCCGCCTTGGTGGCGGGGGTGAAGATCGGCTGCGGCAATTGACTCGATTCCTGCAAGCCTGCGGGAACCACGTGACCGCACACGGTGCCCTTTTCCTTATATTCCTTGAGCCCCGATCCGGCGAGATAACCACGGGCAACACACTCGAAGGGAATGATCTCGAGTTTGCGTGCGCGCATGAGACGGCCTTTCCACTCGGGAATGGTCAACTCGGCCGGCACGTCGTAGCTGATGATGTGGTTCGGACAAATGCTCTTGGTCAGTTCAAACCAGTGACGCGAGAGCTGGGTGAGGATCACGCCTTTATCCGGGATCGGCGTGGGCAGAATGACGTCAAAGGCCGAGATGCGATCGGAAGCCACGAGCCACATTTCGTCGTGGTACTCGTACAGATCGCGGACCTTGCCGCTGCGGAGTTTCTTCAGGGGAAGTTTGGAAAAGTCAGTTCCGGCCATAGTCCACCTTTTTAGCGGAATCGGGCCCACATGGGAACGAGATTCTGCGCCAGCGTAACCCGATGAACTTTTTTACACCGCTGGCTTGACCGCTTGCTTCCGGGTGTAGAAATGCAGCCAGTAGAGCAGGCCCGCCACGACGGCATACACAATCGTGAAGTCCGTCGCCGCGAGGGAATAACCGCCCAGCGCGCCGCCATCATGGCGCAGGCCGATCACATTCTGCACGCCGAGGGGTGTGAGGTTGTAGGCGTGTATAAAACCCGTGGCGGAAAGCACCGAGCCGACCATCATCCATCCGGCAGCAAGTTTGAATTTCTTTTCGATGAGGTACACTAGCGTGGCCGAAAGGATCATCGAGGTGAGCAGGAAACCCTGATTGAGTGCGATGATGCCGTAGATGGACAAATTGTCGCCGAACTTGGGAGCCACGGCATAGAGTGACGTACCCGCCGCGCGCAAGGTGGTTTCCACAAGCAGCAAGGCCCAGCCCGCCAGCGGCGGGACCAGACCGAGCGCCACGCCCGCTGCATGTTCCTTCGGCACTTCCTGGAACGCCTGCGCCATGATGATCACGCCAATCCAAAGCAGGATGCCAAGGGTCGCCTCAATCGGAATGACCTGCATGACAACCGTAATGCCGCCGCAAAGACAGAGCAACGTAATCACCACGCCATTGAGCGCGGAGTAACCGGACCGGGCCCCCATCACTTTCCAACCGGGATGCCCGATGTAAATCGTCGTGGCAAACGCACTGCCAAAGAGCGCCGCGATGACGCTGCCGAAACCATTCACGAGCAGCGAGGACTTGGTGCTGTAGACATCGCCCGCCGCTTCGGCACTTTCCAGATTCTGCAGCGAACCGATCACATTGAATAATCCCATCGGGACAATGACCGCGAGGTAACGCCACGAGAGCGGATCAAACAGCAGTTCCCATAAATCGCCCGGCACCGGTCGCGGCGGATAGAATCCAAACTCGGAGTTCAGTTTCGGCGGATGCCAGTAATCAAACCCAGCCAGTTTGAAACCCCACGCGAGGGCAATGCCAATGAGCACGGCAATGAATCCCGCCGGCAGCCGGTAGGGCCATTTGATGCGGGCCGCGTAACCGACGAGGATGATGGACATCGGAATGAACGCAATGGCCGGTGCCGCAAAAATCTGGAAGATGAAACCCATCGCGATGAAGGTGATCGCAATTCCGGCCAAGGCAGAGAGCAGGGCAGCGCGCGGCGTGTGGGCCCGCAGCCAGTCGCCAATGAAAGCCCCGATGATTTCCATGATGCCGCTGGCGAAGCAAGCCACGAGGCCCACTTGCCAGGCGAAGACAGCGCTTTTGGTCTCGGCATAGACCGGGGCCATGATGAGAAAAACGAAAGCGAAGAGGCTGACCGTATTGATGCCGTACGGCAAAGCGGTGACGTCTTCGCGACCCGTGCGCAGCGCCAGACGTCGTGCCTGCCAGGCGTAAAAGAGATTTCCAAAGAGAATGGAGAGGGCCGCTCCGGGCAGAATCGTTCCCGTGACCAGCTTCTCCGGCAAACCGCAGACCGCCGGACACAACAAGGCGATCAGCATCAACTGCAATAAATTGTCGATGAAAAGGGCGAAGAATCCGTCCAGATCCCCGCGGACAAACCATTTGGAGAGAGTCATGCGGGGTAGGTTGTAGCGCGAGACCGCAATAGGCTCAAGCGGAAAGCCAGAACGGAGTGTATCAGGAACTCAAGAACATCGGTTTTCCACAATCAACACCAGGGAGCTTCCACATTTCGGCGATCAACCGACTTTATTGAACTTCCTGAGCTCGTGATTCAAGAAATCCCCCTTCCTGATTTCATGATTTCCTGATAAAGCCATTCAGCCTTGGATCGCCTTCGCGATCTGCTCGAGGATATCGCGCATGTTATAGCGGTATTTCCATTCCGGGTAATGCGCCTGGAATTTACGCACGTCGCTGACGTACCAGATGTGATCGCCAATGCGGTTGTCCTCCACGTAGGCGTAGTCGAGCTTCTTGCCCGAAATCTCCTCGCACAGGGCGATCGACTCCAGCATGGAACCGTGACTATGGCGGCTGCCACCGATATTGTAGACCTCTCCCGCTCGTGGCGCTTGGAAGAACTGCCAGAATGCCTCAACGAGATCGTAACTGTGGATATTATCCCGCACCTGCTTGCCGTGATAGCCAAAGACACGGTAGGGCTTGCCGGTGATGGTGCACTTCATGAGGTACGCGAGAAAGCCGTGCAACTCCGTGCCCGCATGGCCCGGCCCCGTCAGACATCCTCCGCGGAAACAGACTGTGGGCATATTGAAATAGCGACCATACTCCTGCACCAAGACATCAGCCGCCACCTTGCTCGCGCCGAAGAGGGAATGCTTCGTCTGGTCGATGCTCATGTCTTCCGCAATGCCCGGTTCGTAGGGATGACCCGCCGCGATTTCCCAGCGGGTGGCCGTCTCGTGCAAGGGCAGGCGATTCGGTGTGTCGCCATAAACCTTGTTGGTGCTGGTGAATATAAAAGGAGCTTCCGGCGCGTTCTGTCGCGTGGCTTCGAGGAGATTGAGCGTGCCGGTGGCGTTGACACCGAAATCGGTGTGTGGTTCGCGCGCGGCCCAGTCGTGCGAGGGTTGCGCAGCGGTGTGCACGATGAGAGCAATCTGTCCACGGTGCTTTTCGAATACGCCCTTCACGGCCTCAAAATCGCGAATATCGATGGCGTGATGTTCGTAATGCTTTAGATCCCGCTGCAACCGTTCCAGCGTGGGGTGCGTCGAGGCCTCCGCCCCGAAAAAACGGGCCCGCATGTCGTTATCGATTCCTACGACCACATACCCTTCGTCATGGAAACGGCGCGCCGTTTCCGAGCCTATCAATCCCGCCGAACCGGTAACAATAACGACTTTCACTGAGTGATCCTTCCTTCTGTAAGATTAAAGAACTGTTTTGAGCGCTGCCTCGTGTTTTTTCAACCAGGCAAATGTATCCTTCAAGATCGTCTCCGCGTCGCGCCGGGGCCGCCAGGCCGTGCGCGCAAAGAGACGGGCGCAATCCCCATAATAAACCGGAATATCCATCACGCGATTTTCCGGCACGCTGGCGATGTCCAACTTATTGCCGGTGATCTGACGACACAGTGCGCTCGTCTGCGCGAGGGAAAGGCTGATGTCGCGACCGCCACTGACATTCAGCACTTCGCCATCCCATGAAGCGAGGTCGCCCGATTGCTCCAGCACGAGATCGGCGAGATCATCCACATGCAGAAGATCCCGCACCTGCTTGCCCTGCCCACCAAATCCGATATAGGACAGCGGCTGCTTGAAATAATGGCGCAGAAGCCAAAACGTAAACACACCTTGATCGATCTTTCCCATCTGCCACGGACCGGCCAGCACGCCGCAGCGGTTGATCACCGCTTTCATGCCATAGGCCGCGCGGTATTCCTCGATCATCAATTCCGCCGCCAACTTGGTGGCCCCATAGAGAGAACGATGTCCGCGCAAAGGAAAATCCTCCGAAATACCCGCCGCACCGACTCCCGGAATCGCCTGCTGCGCGGCGATATCCAACCGTTCCGCACTCTCCTCCAACGTGAGTTCTGCCAGTGCCTTCACCGGATAAACGCGACTCGTCGAGAGAAAGAGAAGCCCCGCCTTGCGTTCACGACACCATTCCAGGCAATGAAGCAGCCCGTGAAGATTCGTGTCGATCAGATACGACGGTGAGGAGCCGTAGCCCGCCAGCACGGAAGGTTCCGCCGAACACTCAATCAGCAAATCATATTCTCCTGCCGGCAGGTCCTCACGCACCCGGACGTCGCCATGCAGAAATTCAATACCGTTTTCGCGCAACCGCTGAACAATCAGCTCCGTACCGCGGCGCTTGAGATTGTCCAGCGCCGTGATGTGAGCCTGCGGCCACGCTTGCTTTAATCGCACCCCGATGGCCGAGCCGACAAAACCCGCCCCTCCCGTAATAAGAATGCGAGGGAGAATCTTCGGCAATGCCCTCATTCAACGTCCTTTCTGGCCAAATGTGTGAACCTTGTCGTATTGCTGTGTGAGTTCATTGATCAAAGTAGCAGCCATGGCAAAAGAAGAATGCGTTCAGTCTTACCGCAGCCCTCTTTCTCCAGCAACACTCAAAATCACCGGCACTTACCGCCGGTTGATCAATACTTTGTTTTGACACCGCCCGGCAGATGAGTCAAAAGAGCCTCGCCATGTCCGTCCCGGCCCCCATTCGCAAGTTCTCGATCATTATCCCGGCTTACAACGAGGCAGAGTCGCTGCCCGCCACGATCGATGCCATCCTGCATGAATTTGCCTCGCGGCCAGTGGAACTGGAAATTCTTGTCGTCAATGACAATAGTTCCGACCACACGGAAAACGTGATGCGCGAACTGGCGAGCAAATACCCCCAGGTACGCTCCCTCAACAATCACCCTCCCCACGGATTCGGTCATGCCGTCCGGCGCGGCTTGGAAAATTTCACAGGCGACGCGGTAGTCATCGTCATGGCGGATGGCTCTGACTTGCCCCATGATATTCTCGTCTACTATCACCGCCTTGACGAAGGAGCTCAATGCGCCTTTGGCTCCCGCTTCATGCCCGGCGCCAAAATCGTCGATTATCCTCCCCTAAAACTGCTCTTGAATCGGATGGCCAATCTCTTCATTCAAACCCTGTTCGGTCTGCGCTATAACGATGTGACGAACGCCTTCAAAGCCTATCGCCGCGAGGTGATTGAGGGCTGCCAACCGCTCCTCTCCCACCATTTCAATCTGACGGTTGAGTTGCCGCTCAAGGCCATCGTGCGGGGCTTCAACTATTCCATCACGCCTACAGGCTGGATCAATCGCAAGACCGGCGAGTCCAAGCTCAAGATCAAGGAAATGGGCAGCCGCTATCTCTTCATTGTGCTCTACGTCCTGCTCGAGAAGTGGCTCTCGAAAGGCGATTACCAATCGAAGTCGACGGATTGCACTGAGAGCAAATAGTCTCCTGCAGATTTCATTTTCCTTGCCACAAATACGCGCTAGCTTCACCTCATGCTCAAATATGGCATTGGCTGTCTCGTCGTGTTGGCACTTGTGGTTGGCTTGGCCCTGATCCTCGGTCTCTGGGCCATGGGCATCTATAACGGCATCGTGACCCGCAATCAGGCGGTGGACAAACAGTGGTCCCAAGTGGAGAACGTTTACCAACGCCGGTACGACCTGATCCCCAACCTGGTGAATACCGTGCAGGGCGCGGCGAATTTCGAGAAATCGACGCTGACGGAAATCACCAATGCCCGCGCCTCTGTTGGCCAGGTAAAACTCAGCCCGCAGGATCTTTCCGACCCGGAAAAGTTTAAGCAGTTTGAGCGCGCCCAGGGAGCCATGTCCTCCGCGCTGTCGCGACTTCTCGTCGTGGTGGAACGTTATCCCGACCTCAAAGCCACGCAGAATTTCCGCGATCTGCAGGTGCAACTGGAAGGCACGGAGAATCGCATTTCCGTCGAGCGCGGCCGTTTCAACGATTCCGTGCAGGAGTACAACGCCTACATCTTGCAGTTGCCGAACTCGCTGATCGCCAATTTCTCCGGCTTCCATCAGCGGCCTTACTTCACTTCGGTATCGGGAGCGAATCAAGCCCCAGCTGTGAAGTTTGACTTCAATAACACACCGGCTCCGACTCCCGCCCGCTAAGTAACGGCGGGATCAAGGGGAACATGCGCCACTGGCTCTTAGGAATCGTCGCCGCACTGGCGATCAGGCTTCCCCTCGCCGCGGCGGAGGTGATTCCACCCGCACCGAAGGCGTACTTCAATGATTACGCGGGAATTACTTCGACTGCCGCGCAGCAGAAACTAAACGCCGAACTCGTGCAGTTCGAGCGCGAAACATCCAACCAACTTGTCGTCGTCATCTATCCGACGATGCAGTCGGAGTCTTCCATCGAGGACTACACGGTCCGCGTCGCGCAAAAATGGGGCGTAGGCCAAAAGGATAAATCCAACGGCGCCGTGCTCTTCGTTTTCAGTCAGGACCGCAAACTCTACCTGCAGGTCGGGTACGGCCTCGAAGGCGCCCTGCCCGACGCCCTCGCGCGACGCCTTATCGCGAATGAAATCGTTCCCTCCTTTAAAACCGGTCAATACGCCGCCGGACTGCAACGGGGCATTCACGCCATCATGGCCGCCACGAAAGGCGAGTACAAAGGCACTGGCAAGACGGTTCATGAAAGCAACGCATTAAGCGATGGCCAAGGCCTCGCGATCTGTGTCGTTCTGGCTCTCGTCGCATTCTTTATTCTGCTGGTGATCGCGGGTGCCTTACCCTCCACCACAAACTACGACAAGCGCGGTCGCCGCCACTATTACGACAGCGGCAGCAATTGGACTTCGAGCAATTCCAGTAGCAGTTGGAGCAGCGGTGGAGGCGGAGGTGGATTCTCCGGCGGCGGCGGTTCCTTCGGTGGTGGTGGTTCGGGAGGGAGTTGGTAAGATGAAACCGAAACACTTTCTCAATGCCCTCGATGAAACGCGATTGCTTGAAGCGATCCGCGCGGCGGAAGCCCGCACCTCCGGCGAAATTCGTCTCGTGATCGCCCATCGTCCGGCACCTGATCCCCTCTTCGCCGCGCAGAAGCATTTCGACCGCCTCGGCATGGCCAATACCCGCGAACGCAACGCCGTGCTCCTCTTCATCGCGCCCAAGTCGCACACCTTCGCCATCATTGGCGACAGCGCGGTTCACGCCAAATGCGGGCAACCTTTTTGGGACGACGTGGCCGCCACCTTGGGCACCCATTTCAAGAAGAACGAATTTACCGAAGGACTTCTCGCCGCCATTGAGCGCGCCGGAACCTTGCTGGCGGCCCATTTCCCCCGTCGGGATGATGACCGCAACGAGTTGAGCGACCAGATCGTTCAAGACTGAGTATCCCTCTCCTTTCAACCGCCGAAAGAGGTGCGGCATCTCGCCAAACTTTCTCCTCCTCTCTACAGTCGCTTTACGTCCATTCCTGTCGCGGAGCATTCATCGGTCGTCATTCATAGTTTATTAATAGTAAACTAGTGAAGCCTCATATTCTTGCACTAGTCGCCCCATAATACTTATTTACAATTTAACATATGTTCACTATAAACAAACAGAATGCCGCGCGTCTTGACTCTCGATAAAAGTTTATCCGTACTGGAACTCGTTTTCTCCAAGCGAGACGGGATCGGCACCCGGGATCTCGCCGGACAATTGAAAGTGAACGTCGCCACGGCACATAATATTGCCCGCACCTTCTGCTTACGCGGATACTTACGCCAGGACCCCGATTCCAAGGTCTTCTATCCCGGTATCCGGTTGATGCTGATGGGTCGCCACCCGTCCTATCTCCGCTCCCTCTCACTATCCGCCAGCGGCATCATCGACGACCTCGCCAAGAAGTTGAACGAAAGCGTCATGCTCGCCTCCATCGATCACGGGCACATCCTCAATCTCAAGTACGTCCCGAGCCGCCAAGCGTTACGCGCCCAGGAGTCGGAAGATATGAGCAGCCACTCCTACTGCACAGCCGTTGGCAAGATTTTGCTCGCCTCCCTGAGCGACTCCGAACTCGAGAGCTACCTCCACCACACCCCACTCCAACGCCTCACCCCGCGCACCCTGTGCGAACCCCAGCAGGTGAAGGACGAACTCAAGAAGGTGAAATTCCAAGGCTACGCCGAAACCCGCGATGAATTCTGCGAAGGACTCAGCGCCGTAGCCGTTCCCGTGCGGGATCCGTGGGGAAATATCGTCGCCAGCGTGGGAGCCAGCGCTCCAAGCGTGCGCCTTCAAAAAGCGATTCAGTTCGATCACACCCTCAACGAACTCCGCCGCGCCGCGAGTGAAATCGAACTCCATTGGACCAACGCCCAGTCCACGCCCGGCGAGAAAACCAAGCGCCGGACATTCAAAGATACCGCAGCTCCATAAAAGGCGCTTTCATTCACGCCCAGAAATCCGCCGAGGCCGTCAATTAGCCACTCCGGAGCAAAAAAGTTTGTACGTTCATTTATCACGAACGCTTTAATATTGGCAAAAAATCGATCTAATTCCTTCTGATTACAGCTCAAATAGAGAAATAGACTCACCCAAAACACTCGAAAACCAACCGAAATTACAGAAATTTATTTCTTGCGTTTAGTATAACTAAACTATAGGTTAGTTCCCAGATGACAGCACTCTTTTCGTTCAACACAACTCAAACCACCGCCTTCTTTTTCGGCATTTGTCTCCTGTAGTTAAACGCCAACCTTTTCATTTTCGCCTTATCATGAAACGCCTCATTCTCGAACTCAGCGTCAAACCCTTCCGCGTGATGACCGACGATGCCATCCGCGCGGTCGTCGCCGATATTTGTTCTCAATGGCACAACCTGATCTCCCGCGCCGATTCACTTTCGTTCATGCTCTGGACTGCGGACGGCAGCGAAATTCTCGACTATCGCGGCAACCCCAATGATGAAATCTCCTACGCGAAATGGATCGGCATCGCGAATGATCCGCCCCATGACAAATGGCATGACGCGTTGCAATGTCTGCACACCCAACGCTTCCCCTACTGCGAGAATCCGCCGATCCTGACTTACGAGCGGCTCGCCTTTATCATTTCCGCCCTGAAGAGTGAGTCCGCTCGCCTCACCGGCAAGCCGGTCACAGTCGGCACCACCTTCGATCCCGGCCCCGAATTCGCCGAATCCGATTTCAAGTACAAGCGTCATCCCGAGCTCAGCAAAGGCGAGATCATGGGCGCGGCCCGTTGGGTGCATTGCGCCGCCGTGTTGCATGCGGACAAGACCGCCTATGCCGGTTTCCCCAAGGGCATTGAAGAAGGCACCACGCTCGGCACCTTCCTCGGTCGTCAAGCCCAGCACTTCCTCAAGGACTTGAACCTCGATTACATTTGGTTCTCCAATGGCTTCGGCTATTCGCTCGATTCGTGGAACGTCACGGGTGAAGCGTTTGACGGCAAGACCTTCGACAACAGCGTCGCCCCGAAGGTGCATCAGGCGATCATCAAGTTCTGGCACGACTTCCGCAAGGAATGTCCCCACTACCGCATTGAAAGCCGCGGCAGTAATCTTTCCACCGGCATGGATCTCTCCACCGACGCCTCGCCGATGCGCGAGATCTATCGCGGCGGCTTCAACGTCATCGCTCCCGTCAATTCCCCGTGGGCCGCGCTCAATGGCGACTACGGCCTCGAACTCGTCGGCTGGCTCTCGCACATCGCGGAACTTCCCGCCGGCAGCGGCGTGCCGTTCCGCTATTACATTCATGATCCGTGGTGGATGAACAGCCCGTGGCTCGATCGTTATGGCCGCGAAGCGCACGACATCTATCTGCCGCTCTCCGTGGGCCGCATCGACGAAAAGGGCGAGATGGCTTTCCCCGCGTCGGTCTCCATGCTCACGATCGACAACTCCTACGGACAAATGCCGCAGGTTGTGCCGAACGAAGTGACGCCGCACATTCTGCGCGCGCTGGACGACTACCCGAATCAACCCGGTCTCATCACGTGGATTTATCCGTTCGAGGAATATCACGAGTGGACCTTTGCCAAACCGAGCCGCGCCAACGAAGTCTTCTTCGGCGACTGGTTCATCCGTTCGGCCATCAACCAGGGCTTCCCGCTGAATACGGTGGTCTCGACGGAAAATTATCTCTCGAGCCTCAAGGCCAAGCCGGGCCTCTACCAAGACACCATTCTCGTCTGCCCGCCGCCGGATGCCGGTTCCGCTTTGGCCAAGGCGCTGATCGCTCACCTCAACGGCGGTGGCAAAGCGCTCCTCTACGGACCGATCGGCCACGCCGATCCCGAAGTGCTCGCATTGCTGGACCTCAAGACCTCGACTCCCCTGCCCTCCGGCGTTCTCGAATTCTCCACCACGCTCGCCTCCGATCCGCTGGCCGATGGAAAATTCCCGACGCGACTGGAATTCCGCGACTGGCTGTCCGGTGGTGACATCAATACGGTCACCCCTGCGAAACCCCTTGCCGGACTGACCGTCCTAGCCGAAGTCGCCGCGGGCGACCAACGCCGCGCCTTTGCCGTCACTCGCAAGCTCACCAATGGCGGCCAGCTCGGTTGGGTCCGCGGTATCTTCAGCGAAGATGTCATCAAGGGCCAGAATCTCCCCAAGAAAACCGATCCGACCCAATGGTTCACCTCCGAGCGCGTCATGCGTTGGGCGTTGCAATCGTTCGGCTACACCATCCGTTTCGCCAAACCTTCCGTCGCCACGGTTGACCCGCTCATCCTGGCCGCACGCAAGCAAAACGGCTGGTTCTTCTCCGGCTTCAGCCCCTCGACCAACATCGAACTCCAGTGGAAATTCCCGCTGGGTGTTCCGGTACCGATCGGCTGCGATGTGCTGCTCAAGAATGGAATCGGCAGCATGGTGCTCTCCCGCGCATGGCATCGCGAATGCCGTGTCTTCGTCGAGCAAAACGAGAATGGCGAAGTGTCCTGCCGCGAGCATCTCACCGGGGACGTCGACGTCGCCCGCCGCCTGCAACTCTTCGGTCTGAAAAATGCGACCGTTCATTACTTCATCGATAGCGCTTATCCGGCAAAGGATGTCTCCTTCCGCCAGAACAACGCTTACACCGGCCGCGGCACGTTGCTGCCTCACACCGAAACGCAGCCGGGTGTGCTCACGGTCAAAAATGTCACAGGCGATATCCTCATCTCCTGCGCCGCTCCCACCACTTTAACCCCCACCCCCTTCACCCTATGAAAGCCTCACAAGATACCGTCCTTCCGAACGAACGCCCGGCCCGGGCCGCAGCGGAATTGAAGTCCAACTCCTCCACTCCGGCCAAAACCGTCGCCGCGTCCAACGCGCCCGTCACGGTAAAGCGCCTGCGTCCCTTGCGCGCCAAGGCCGGCTTGCTCGGCATTGGTCACCACGTTTACTGGCCGCAATTTGACGGCCTGCTCGACGAGATGCATCGCAAGATCGGCTACGCCAAGGGCCTCATCGAAGCCAATGGACTCGAAGTCGCCGAATTCGGCATGCTCGATACCGCGCAAAAAGCGTACGATGTCGTTCCGAAGATCAAGGCCGCCGACATCGACATCCTCTTCGTCGACATGGTCACCTACGGCACCTCGTCGACCTTCGGCATCCTGTGCCGCGAGATCAACGTGCCGATCGTGCTCATCGCATTGCAACCGCTGCAGGCGATGGATTATCCGAATGGCACGACCTACATGCAGCTCTGCAACGACGACTTCTGCTCCGTACCGGAATTCACCGGCGTGGCCGTCCGTTTCGGACGCCGCCCGCCGCCCGTCATCCTTGGTCATGAAGGCAATGATCCGATCGCGCAAAAGGAACTCAACCGCTGGTGCCAGATCGCCAAGGTGCTCCACGACCTGCGCCGCTCCCGCATCGGCCTCATGGGTCATGTACTCGAATCGATGCTCGATATGCACACCGATCCCACGGCCATCACTGCCGCGTTCGGCCCGCACGTCGTGCTCGTTGAACCCGAGGACATTCTCCGCCATTACCTCGCTGCGCCGAAAGATCTCATCGATGCCAAGCAGGACGAAATTCTCAGCTTCTTCGATACGCCCGATCCGAAGTCAGACCCGCTCACGGAAAAGCTGACACCGAAAGATCTCGAAACCGCCGCTCGTGCCGCGATCGCGCTCGACGGTTTGATTCAGGAAAAGAAACTCGACGGTCTCGCCTACTATTATGAAGGCGAACCCGGCTCGCAACTGCGCACGCTGGTCACCAACCTCATCGTCGGCAACTCGCTCCTCACCGGCGCGGGCTTCCCGATGTGCGGTGAGTTCGATATCAAGACCTGCATCGCCATGATGATCATGGACCGCCTCGACATCGGCGGCAGCTTTGCCGAATTCCACCCGGTGGATTTCGAACGCGACAGCGTCCTCGTCGGTCACGACGGCCCGCACCACATCAACATCGCCGCTTCCAAGCCGGTCATTCGCAGCCTGAAGAAATACCACGGCAAACCCGGCTCCGGCGCTGGCGTGGAATTTCAGATCAAGGAAGGCCCGATTACGATGCTCAGCATCGGAGTCAATGCGCAGGGCAAATTCAAGTTTGTCATCGCCGAAGGCATGTCGGCCAAGCGCCCCATCCCGCCGACCGGCAACACGAACACCCATGGCGTCTTCGCCCCGGATGTCCGTACGTTCCTGAAGAAGTGGGTGGCCGAAGGACCGACACACCACTTCGCCCTCGGCATCGGCCACCACGGCGCGGAACTCGTCGAGATCGCCCAGATTCTCGGACTCGAATACGCCGTCGTCACGCCGCTCTCGTCGAGCATGTAAGACGTTGCCAATTAAAAACCGTCGCGTTTCCCAGTGAAACGTGACGGTTTTTTTTGCGCTACAATACCGCTCGCCTTATTTCTAGCCTTTCGCGCACCTGCTCGCCACGCATCGAACAAGGCACCGCGTTCTTTTATTTCGTCGCTACTCGCCATCGGATCGGCACGGCTTTATTTCTTTCCATAAAAAATCCGGCAGAGATGCACTCCCTACCGGATTTTTTATAATCGAAGTCGGCTACACCAATTCCGTGGCGTCCGTGCGGGTGGCCTTCCATCCCGTCTTGGATTTCGACAACAGCCACGTGACAATCTCTCCCGTGCGCACGGTGCCGAGCCCGATCGAGCGACCTTGCCACGTCAACTTCGCTTTCACTGCCGCGCCTTCCAGAGACTGGACCCGCAGCACGAATCCCTTGCCCGATTCAGCTCGCTTGAAGGCGAGTAGTCGCAGGAACGCCGGCTCCAATGCCGCCAGCGAACCAATCCGGGGCAAATCCCCCTTCTGCGTCTTCGACGGAACCAGCAACACAACCGGTGGCTGTTCCAATTCGAGCGCCAATCGAGGAAGCTCGGCCACGGCAGCCGTCATCACGAATTTAAACCGCAACTCGCCATTGTCCGCGGCAGGCAACCAGGGCAATGCGTCCGCAGCCGTCTTGACGTCATTCGCATAACGACTGGCCCGCACGACCGTTGCGCGCAACGTGCCTTCATGCGTGTCGAAGTTGTAGAGCGCATCGCTGGTCAATCCGAATGAGCCGGCCTTCGACTTCACCCGCACCCAACGGCCACCGGGTACTTCACCCAGCGGTCCGCGTTTCACCACGGCGCCGGGCACTTCGTACTCGGCCTGGTCGCCCACGGGGAAAGCGAGCTTCAATCGCGCCGAGCGTTCGTCCCAATGCACCCGCGCCGCCACATCGACCGCGCCACGTCCGCGCAGCAGCGAAAACGACAGGTCAATCCGCGACTTCGCACCAGCCAGACGCACCCAAAGCGTTGCGCGTTCCGGACCTTTTTCGAGCAACTCCATGGCCGTCACAGTCCACTCTTCGCGAACCTGAGTGAGGTAAAGGGAGTCCTTCTCCTCATTCATACCGCCCCACGAACCCCACGGATCATCGTAGACCGTCGCCGTCAGTTCTTTTTCGCCAAAGATCGATTTGTCCCGATGCCGAATTTGAATTCCCTTCGCACCCACTTTCGTTTCCACGCGATACTCTTTATTCGCGATCCAACCTTCGCCGCATTGCACCGCATCCTTCGGCACTTTCGGTTTCGGCGCGCCTTCGACATAACCGAGTTCGACCACGTTCCAGCCGAACGCCGGCAACGTCACCGGAATCAACACCCGCTTGCGAAAAGCGAGGTGCGGCATGCTGCTGTGTTCCGTGGCAATTTCCTGAAAACCAACCGGCTTGCGATTCGCATCCAGCACGCGGATCGGAACCTCCGCAGCGCGATTCTCATACGCCCAAAGCGGTCGATAATCGAGGCACCCTTCGTACTCGATATGTCCCGTGAAGGGCTGCGGATGCGGATTCCACACCAGCGCAGCGGTGCCGGACGGTTGATCCTTCGCCGGTTCTGCGACCTTCGTATCCACGCGCAGGGCGAGTTCATTCAACGCGCGCAACTCCACTTCCTGCGTGCGATGCAAGACGCCACCCATCCACGCCATCTGATCTTCGTAGGCACGCTCGATACTCGAGCCCGGCAGGATGTCGTGGAACGAGTTGAACAACACCCCCGCCCATGGCTTCGTCAGATCCGCTCCCGCGCGACCCACGAGTCCGGCCACAACGGAATCCGTGCGCTCGGCGCGCGCCAGCAAATTCTCAGTGCGACGATAGAGGAACTTGAATTTCGCCATGGAAGAATAGCAACCGCGCAGACAAAAATTCAGTTCGCCGCGATGGGTGGGAATCGTCTTCTCCCCCTTCTTCTTCACTTCCTTTTTCAAGGCGGCAAAGAAACGATGCAACCCCGAGTGAATCACCCTCACCTCCGGATGTTTCGCCGCCCAGGCGCGAATATCAGCCAGTTGTCGACGGGAAGGTCCGCCCCCGTGATCACCCAATCCATAAAAGCATGCCACCGTCTCCAGCTTGCTCGTCTTCGCCGCTTCCAGCAAACCATCCATCCGGCGAGGAATCTCCTCCCCTTCAGTGCCGTACCAACCGGTCATCGGACGATACGATAAAATGCGCGCACCCCCCGCTCCTTCCCACCAGAAGGCGGGTTCGCTCAGCGGAAACAAATTGCGATCAGGCCGGGTAAAGGCAAATGAGTCGATGCCCGCAGCCGCCAGCACTTCTGGCAAACCTGCCGTATGGCCAAACGAATCGGCCTGCCAGCCCGCCGTAACGCGATGCCCAAAGCGTGATTGAAAATAGCGCTGCGCGTGCGTGTACTGCCGCGCGAGGGTTTCCACTCCAGCGAGATTCGTATCCGGCTGAATATAGGAACCACCCACCACATCCCAACGCCCGGCCTTGATCATGCGCTTGATGCGCTGGAAGGTAACCGGATCATGCTGCTCGATGTGTTCGTAAATGGCCGACTCGCCGCGCATGTAGGTCATCTCCGGATCTTCATCCATGAGGTTGAGAATCGTACGGACCGTGACGAGACCTTCGTTCAAACCTTCGCGCCAATCCCAAAGCCAGACAGGGTCAAGATGCGAGTTGCCAATCAGGTGAAATTCCAACATGGGTATCTTTCGTGAAGTTAGTTTTGAAGTGAATGGAACCGAGCTATGATTAAACGTTTTATCATTTCCGCTTAAAAAGGCAAGTTTTTAAATCGAATGAGCCGGTCCGACTGACTCCCGCCAGACGAGTTCTACCGGTAGAAGTCGTTTTTCCACGGGGATTTCCGGGTCCGCCACACGGCGCAGAATCATTTCCGCTCCCACTCGCCCCAAAGTCTTTTTGTCCACCCGGACTGTGGAAAGGAGCGGCTTCACTCTCTCCACAAAAAGATCGTCGTCATATCCCACCACGCTCACCTGCTCAGGCACCTGATAGCCGTCCTCCCGCAATCGCTGCATCATCGCAACGGCAAGTCCATCATTCACGGCCACCACTGCCGTCGGCGGTCGTTTGCCCCGCAGGCGTATTTTGATCTGGCGGTAAAACTCGTCGTTCTCGTTCACGCCTTCAATCGAGGTACGGTCAACGTCCGGTAAATTCCGGCGGCGTAGTGCGTCGAGAAATCCCTGCTTGCGCAGCCGGATATTGTCATCCTCATAGGTATAGCCAATCCAGACGAACCGCCGATGTCCCAACGCCACGAGATGATCCACAATCGCCTCACCCGCCGCGAGGCCGTCAGTGACGACGCTATCCACGGGTAACTCCACATTCGCATCGAGCAGCAGGAGCGGCGTTTCAGTCACGCAGAATCGGCGGATGATCTTTTTCGGAAAGGCTCCGAGCAGAATCATGCCATCCACTTTTCCGCGCACGAGGAAATCGGGGACCGTCGTGTGCGCTACGGATGCCTCATAACTCGCCAACAGCAGATGATAACCGGCCTGAGTGAGATGTTCCTCCAGCCCGGCTGTGATCTCGGCATAAAAGGTGTTTTGGAAAATCTCCGCGCACGATGGGTAAAACAACAAACCGATGGTCTCGGAACGATTGATGCGCAGATTGCGTCCCGCCGAATTTGCCACGTAACCGAGTGCCTCCACCGTGGCCAAAACTTTCCGCCGGGTTTTCTCTCCAACCCGGCCCTTGCGGTTCAGGACATTGGAGACCGTGGCGATGGAGCAGTGCGCTTTTTTGGCAACGGTATGAATGGAAACAGGCTCGGACATGGCAGTGGAAACAGCGCGATCATAATCAACCGCCGCACGAAGTCACGCCCGACAAATCGCACAGACTCTTACCAGCCGGATTGACTTGTCCCCCGTTTTGCAAAATTATAGCGACTCAGTCAGGGTCTGTAGCTCAACGGTTAGAGCAGGGGACTCATAATCCCTTGGTTCAGGGTTCAAATCCCTGCGGACCCACCCTACCCGCTCGTACCACCGAATCCCTCAATGGGGCTGAGAATTCTCGAGAATCACCGATGGAATAAACAGAGCGATATCCTCCGGCGGTGGAGTGTCCGTGATCAAACTCTGAATCTGCGACGGATTGCAGATGGGGAAAAGAGCCGTCTTGTTAAACTTGCTGCTATCCAGCATCAAGTAGGATACGTCCGCAATTTCGATGATCTGCTTGAGGAACTCGGCATGATTCTCGTTGTAGGTGAAGAGGCCCTCCTTGCTCATGCCCACGGCGGAGAAGAAGGCCTTACCGATTCGCAATTGCCGCAGGTTCTCCAGTGCGGTGCGGCCCAAAAAGGAATTCAACTGGAAGTTGAAAGTCCCCCCAAGAGAAATCAGGCTGAACTGCGGCGGCATCAGGTAAAATTCTTGGATAATCAGGACGGAATTCGTGACGATAGTCAGATGAGACAGGGTCGACTTCTGCAACTGACGCGCCAGGTAAAGCGCGGTCGTGGAGGAGTCGAGAAAGAGAATGTCGCCACTCTCGATTTGTTGTTCGGCCAACCGGGCCATCAACCGCTTTTTTTCGGGATTCACATTGATGCGTTCGGTGAAATGCCGGTTCACCGCCAGCGTCTCGGGCTCGGCATCCCCTTCCAAGGTCGCGATGCCCCCATGAACTTTGCGGAGAATGTTCTGCTGCACGATCTCGGCGATATCGCGCTGTATTGTCGCCGGCGACACATCAAAAGCACGCGCCAAGTCACTACTGGAGCAGTACTTACGCTGCTTCACATAGTCAATGATGGCGAGTGTCCGCAATTTACTCATAAGTTTGAGAGGAATTCTTCGAGAAAATGAGCAATTTCACTCATTTTTGATGAGATAAAGTAGTCACTCCAAATGGAATGTCAAGGGATGATCTGGATCAGGCGCTCATAATGAGATTATTTGATATAAATATGATTTTAATTGAGTTGACTCGACTTTAATTTGATTTATTCTACTCATCACATGAACGAGCCCTCCCTACCCCAACCGCCGACTCTCGAAGCTGCTTCGAATTTCGATCTGATTGGTCTGGGCTATTGCAGTTGGGATTTTCTCTGCGTGGTGCCCGAGGTGCCGATGGATGGCAAAGTGGAAATCCTGAGTCGCTTGGAACAAGGGGGCGGTCCGTCCGCGACAGCGACCTTCGCCGCACAACGACTCGGCGCGCGCACGGCTTTCATCGGCGCGGTCGGGAATGATGATGTGGGACGGAAGATTTTGAACGATTTCAGCGCGGAAGGCGTGGACGTTTCTGCGATGGTAACACGAACCGACGAAGAATCGGGCGTGAGCTATTGTTGGGCTGAGCAAAAAAAGGGCAAGCGCAGCATCGCCTGGATACGCGGAACCGCCGCGCCGCTTCGCCCGCTGGAAATCAATGAAGCGTTGCTTCGCTCGAGCCGGGTGCTGCATTTGGACGGACACCAAACCGAGGCGGCAATCCATGCCGCTGCCGTGGCGAAGGCTGCGGGAGTGACCGTCTGTCTCGATGCGGGGACAATCGTGCCGGGCATCGAACTCATCCTGAAGAATGTCGATATCGTCATCGCCTCAGAATCGTTTGCCGAGCGCTATACGCAGGAAAACACCATCGAGAAGCAGTTGTTCGCGCTGCGAAAAAACGGCGCGCGCTGGGCGGTGATCACCTGTGGCGAGCGCGGCAGCATGGGCTACGACGGTCAGGAATGGATCAAGGTTCCCGCAGTTCGTATCTCTCAAGTGGTCGACACGACCGGTGCAGGCGATGTTTATCACGGGGCCTTTCTGCGCCGTTATCTCGACGGCGTTACGATGGGCGATTGCATGCGCTTCGCCTCGGGTGCCGCAGCCTTGAAGTGTGGCGCACTGGGAGGACGCACGGCAATTCCAACACTCGCCCGGCTCAATGAATTTCTCAGTCAATCCAATCCGTAACCCACGATACTTTATGAACTATCATCTTCCTTGCAAAGCGGACAAGGGCTTCAACCGCATTCTCAGCATCGGCCAGGCCGAAATGGAACTCACCGGCTTCGGGCTGCTCAAGCTCGCGGCCGGTGAGAAATTCTCAACGACCACGGGAGCACTGGAGATAGCCTTGGTCATTCTCGGGGGACGCTGCGCGGTGCGCGGAGCGGATTTTGATTTTCCCGAGGTAGGCAAACGCAAGGATGTGTTCTCCGGCCTGCCCTATACGGTGTATCTGCCCGCTGGGACGCAATACGAGATCGTCGCGACCACCGAGGTGGAGATTGCCGTATCGGAATCGCCCACGACCAAGCGCGGTGGTCAGGCGACGTTGATCGGTCCGGACAAAGTGAAGAGCCTTTCGATTGGTCGCGATAATTTTATGCGGCAGGCGCTCATCATGCTCGATGACAAATTTCCCTCGGAGCATTTCTTCATTGGTGAGGCGCTGGTTCCGTCGGGTAATTGGGCGAGCTTCCCGCCGCATCGGCACGAGTTCGACAATCTGCCTGCAGAAGTGGACATGGAGGAGATCTACTTCTTCCGGTTCAATCCGAAGGGTGGCTTTGGCGTGCAAAAAATCTACACCGACAGCCGCGACATCGATGTGGCCTATACCGTTCAGGAAAACGATACCGTGGCGATCCCCCGCGGGTATCACCCGGTAGTCAACGCGCCGGGCTACACGATGTATTATCTCTGGGTCATGACGGGTAATACGCGCGGTTTTATTAACTTCAAGGACCCGGCCCATAGCTGGATCAAATAACCACCTTTCCTGCCTCAACTCTTTTTCCCATGAACGCGAACCGACTTCTCGGCATCGATTTTGGTACAGGCGGATGCAAAGTCAGCGTGATTGATTTCGAGGGAAAGCTGATCGCTTCGCACGCGGAAGAGTATCCCACGAGTCATCCGCAGCCGGGTTGGGCCGAACAAAATCCGGTGGACTGGTTTCCGGCGCTGGAGCGCTGTTTGCAACACCTCTGGCATGGTGGAAAAGTTAAGCCTTCCGAAATCGCCGCACTCGCTTTCGACGGCTCTACGCATAACGCGGTGTTGCTCGACCGCGACGACAACGTCCTGCGACCGACAATCATGTGGACCGATCAGCGCAGCGTGAGCGAGGCAGCCTGGTTATGCCAGCATCACGTGGACAACATTTTTCGCATCGGCTACCAACGCCCCACTCCGACGTGGACGCTGCCGCAAATGCTCTGGATCAAGAATCACGAACCGGAAATTCTTTCGCGCATAGCGCGGATTCTCTTTGTGAAGGATTACGTCCGTTACCAACTCACGGGCGTGGCGGTAACCGACTATATTGAGGCTCAGGGAACGCTCTTCTTTGACGTGGCCAACAAGAAATGGTCGCCGGAATTATGCGCGCTCGCGGGCGTACCGCTCGCCGCTTTGCCAAAAGTGGTAACGCCGATTGATCGCGTAGGAGCCGTGACAGCGCAGGCCGCTCTCGCAACCGGTTTAGTGGAAGGCACTCCAGTCATTTGTGGCAGCTCCGATTCCGCCGTGGAAGACTACGCCGCTGGGGCGATCGAACCCGGGCAATGCATCGTGAAGCTCGCCACGGCAGGTAACGTCAACGTGATGATCGACCGCGCTGTGCCGCACGCCCGGACGTTGACCTACTCCCACGTGGTGCCGGGCATGTGGTACACGGTGACGGCGACGAATGCAGCGGCTACGTGTCTGCGCTGGTTCCGGGATCATTTCTGCGCTGCGGAAACAAAGCAGGCGCTGGATCAGGGGGTAAGTCCTTACCAGATCATGGGCGAACTCGCCGCGCAATCGCCAGTAGGAGCGCATGGGCTTTTCTTCCACCCCTATTTGCAGGGCGAACGGTCCCCCTACTGGGATCATACGCTGCGGGCAAGTTTCACGGGAATTTCCATGTCGCATACGAAAGGCGATTTTGTCCGCGCCTTGATGGAAGGCGTGGCGTTTTCGTTGCGCGATTGCCGCCGCGTGCTCGACGATATGAATTTGCCGATTAACGAGATTCGCCTCATCGGCGGTGGTGCGAAGGATGCGCTGTGGGCACAAATCGTTTGCGACGTCTTTGCCACGCCGGTTGTCTTGCCTGCCAACTCGGACGCTTCGGCCGGTGCCGCCATGCTGGCGGGAGTGGGCGTTGGCGTGTTTTCCGACGCACGGACCGCCGCCAAAAAGTGCGTACAGGTGACAAGCACGCTTACACCCAACGCGGACCGTGTCGCGGCCTACGCCAAACAGTTTGAAACCTATCGCCGTCTCCACGATGTGTTGGCGGATATCTATCACGAGACGGCGGCCACACTACCGGCAGAGAAATAATTTATGAGCAACAATCTAACGACTATCATGGAATCCTCGCGGCACGCGGGTCGCAGTTATGTCGATGCGATGATTCGCAGCGAACTGACGGACGCGGTGGGGGCCGACTACGTGTCGAGCAATGCGGCGGATCAACTCGGCCATTCCATCGACTATTACTGGATTCCCGAAATGTGGCATGACCGCGGCCGGGATAATCCCAAGGCACAATACATCGTTCACCCCGGCTCCGCTGAGGAAGTGGCGAAGGTCTTGCGTATTGCCAACAACTATCGAATTCCCGTCACGCCGTGGGGCGGCGGCTCAGGCTCGCAAGGCGGTGCGTTGCCGATGTACGGCGGGATCATTCTCGATACGAAGCGCATGAACAAGGTGATCCACATCGACACCGAGGCGTTGACGATGACGGTGGAGACGGGGATGAACGCTCAACACATGGAATGGGCGGTGGAGAAGAAAGGCTTTTCCACGATGCATTTCCCGGCCTCAATCGCCTGCGCGACCATCGGCGGATTCCTCGCCCATCGCGGCACCGGCGTACTCTCGACCAAGTACGGCAAGATCGAGGATATGGTGATGTCCATCGAAGTGGTCACCCCCGAGGGTGAAATCATCAACACGCTGCCCGTGCCCCGACACGCTTCCGGTCCTGATCTGACGCAGCTTTATCTCGGTAGCGAAGGAACGCTCGGCGTGATCACGAAGGTAACGCTCAAGATTCATCCAATCCCGCAATGCCGCAAGTTCCACGCATTCCTCTTCAAGGACATGCACCAAGCCATGACGGCCGGGGCAAACATCATGCGCAGCCGTCTGCGTCCGTGCGTGATCCGGCTTTATGACGAACCGGAGACGGCGCGGCTGATCAAGCGCGTGCTCGGCATCGACAAGCAGGGCGCGTATCTCGTGTTCGGCTTCGATGGATTTGAATCAGTCGTGGATCTGGAAATGACCGAAGCGATCCGCATTTGTATGCGTGAAAATCCAGAGGATCTGGGTGAGGAACTGGGTCAAGCCTGGTGGGATAACCGATACAAGTTTTTCTATCCGCCCTACATGTTTCACATGCCACAAGCCTTTGGCACGCTCGATACGGTGGCCACCTTTGCGAATATCGAGAAGGTCTATTGGGCGATGAAAAACGTAGTGAACCAGAACTTCCCCGAAGCGGCCTTCATCGGTCACTACTCGCACTGGTACGAGTGGGGTTGCATGCTGTATGCCCGCTTCATCGTCGATCAACCACCCAAAGATCCCGAGGAAGCCACGGCTTACTACAACCGGATTTGGGATATGGCCATTCGCGCAGCGATTGCGAACGGTGGAGTCATTAATGAGCACCACGGTGTCGGCCTCAAACTGGGACGACTGATGAAGGATCTGTACGGACCGGCCTTCAAGGTGCTCGCCGATATCAAGAAGGTCATGGACCCGAATAATATCATGAACCCCGGCAAAATGGGATTTCGAGGAGTATAGATATGTATAGTGAAAAATTTTCAGAAACAATTCATGCCTGCCGGTTTTGCTTCATGTGCCGGCACTTGTCCCCGGTTGGCAACGTGACCTATCGCGAGTCGGACACGCCGCGCGGTCGCGCGTTGATGCTCGACAAGGTCTCGCAGCAACCTCAACTGCTGGAGAATCCGGATTTTCAATCCGCAATCTATGATGCGGAACTAAGCGCAGCCTGTCGTACGCATTGCGTCAGTCATTTCGATGAAGCGGGTTTGTTGCTGGCGGCACGGCGCGACATTGTTGAGAGCGGAAAGATTCCTGCTGTCGTCAAGCAAGTGGCCGATTCGATCAAGGCACTCAAACTCGCCCTCAAGGGTGACGCCAAAGCCGAGGTGATCTACTACGTGGATCGCTACACCGAGCGATACCAGCCTGAGATGGCCGCAGCAACGGAAAAAATCCTCAAAGCAGCAGGCGTGAGTTTTCAGATTATTTCTGGAGCAGACACAGGCAAAGCGCTCGCGGTGCTCGGCTGCTGGAACGAGGCGAAGGAAACTGCGGAGAAATTCGCAAAGTCAATACGTGGTGTGGGCAAGAAAGTATTGATCACGTCATGCCCAGCCTCGTATGACTTACTGAAGAATGACTTCCCCAAGTACGGCATTGACTTGGCTAATGAGTTGGAGGTGCTCCACACATCCGAATTCATCCGCCGTCTCGTGAAGGCAGGCAAGCTGTCGTTGCGCCCGTCGACAGCTCAGTCAGTTTTTCCGTTGGCGAGCGACTTTCTCGGGAACTACAACACGGGATTCACGGCGCACGAAGAACTGGCCGCATTGGCTGGAGTTACACTACAGCCATTTGGGTTCAATCGGGAGGAATCCTATACAGCGGGCGAAGGCGGGGTGGTGATGGACGAACTCAATCCCCGACTGGTGGCAAAGCTGGTAGAACACGTCTTGGAGCAAGTGGACAATCCTTCTCAGGATATGCTCCTGGTGTTGTCACCCTACACGAAGTATGTCCTCTCCAAGTTTGCCACGAAGAAGCTACATCTCACGACCGTCGAAGAACTGATCGCGGCTCGTATCAAGGAATAAAAATGCCACTCGTCACGTTTAAAGAAATTCTGCCCGCTGCCCGGTCCGAAAGAAAAGCGGTTTGCGCCTTCAACTTTGCCGATTCGGGAACGGCGGAAGCTGTGATCGATGCGGCGATTGCGGAGAAACGCCCCCTCATCCTTCAGGTTTATCAACGTTTGATTGGCTATCCCCATATCGACGCGCTCATCGCGATGGCTCGCAAGCTGGGGGAGAGCAGTCCTATCCCTGTTGCGATTCATCTCGATCACGGAGCTTCGTTGGATCAGATCAGGAAAGCGATCGATCTCGGGTTTACATCAGTGATGCTCGATGGCTCTACGCTGTCGCTCAAGGAGAATATAGAAATCACGCGTCAGGGTGTCGAAATCGCCCATCGTGCGGGTCTTTCCATTGAAGGTGAAATTGGTCACGTCCCGGCGAATGACCGGCAACCGACTCCCTACTCCGACCCGGCGGAAGCCGAACTTTTTGCCCGCGAAACCGGTGTCGATGCTCTCGCCGTCGCGGTGGGAACGGCTCACGGTTTCTATACGGAAACGCCCAAGGTCAGCGTGGAAGTCGCCGAGGCTGTCAGCCAACGAGTGAAGATCCCCATGGTTTTACATGGAGGCTCCGACACGCCACGCGACAAAGTGCGCGCGATTGTGCGGTGTGGCTTCGCCAAGGTGAACATCGCCACCGAATTCCAGTATACCTATCAACAGGAAATCAAGCGCACACTCAATGAGATGGATGTCAAATTCAAGGCGGTCGACCTGATTCTCAAACCGGCCATTGCCAAGGCCTCGACGCATGCCGCCGAGATCATCCGCTATCTGGGAGAGTGACACCCTCCGGTGAACCGGGGAATCAATGAACTTCACCAAACACTACGACGTCATCGTGGCTGGCGCTGGCATGGCCGGCATCGCGGCCGCGTTGGAGACAGCGCGTTCGGGACTACGCACCGCTTTGGTGGAGAAAACCGTATTCCCCGGTGGACTGGCCACGTCGGGCTTGGTCTATTTCTATCTGCCGATTTGTGACGGGTATGGACGGCAGGTTAACTTCGGCATTGCCGAGGAATTGTTGCACGTATCGTACCAATGCGGTCCGGGTGAAGTCCCGGCGAACTGGCGACAATCGACCTTTGAAAAACCACTCGGCCGCTACCGAGTTGATTTTTCACCGGCGGCGTTCATCCTCGCGCTAGATTACTTGCTCACCGAGGCTAATGTGGATATCTGGTATGACACCTTGATCTGCCAGACGATTGTGGAGTCGAACCGTGCCGTCGGGCTCGAAGTGGAGAACAAGAGCGGACGGGGGGGCTTACGCGCCTCGATCATCATTGATGCCACCGGCGACGGTGACGTATGCTTTCGCGCGGGCTGTCCCTTCGACGAAGAAACCAACAAGACAACCCTCTGGGCCATGCAAGCTTCGCTCGAGCGAGCCCGCGAAGCCGTCGCAAAGAACGATGGAACGCGGTTGATGTATTTCCACCAGATCGGCAGCGAAGGCAAAGAGATACAGGGAGATATCAAATCCAAAACTTATCCCTGGAAAGGGACAGATGGGCGCTCCGTCTCAAATTTCCTTCTGAAAGGTCGAAGCCTATTGCGCGAACACTACGAGAAGATGCGCGGCAAAGGCCAGCGTCGACAGGATTTATTCCCCGTGACGTTACCCGCCATGGCACAGTTCCGCACCACACGTGCGATCCGTGGTCGATTCACTCTCATGGCCGGAATGGCCGGTCAACGATTCGAGGACAGCATTGCCCTTGCCGCCGATTGGCGTAAACGCGGTTCGGTGTGGGAGATTCCTTATGGATGCCTGATTCCCTCTGTAACGGGATTGATAACGGCGGGCCGTTGCATCTCGTCAGTGGGCGATGCATGGGAAGTAACGCGTTCCATTCCGATCGCAGCACACACAGGACAAGTAGCTGGTATCTCAGCGCGATTGTCGATTGCGCAAAATAGAACACCCGATACACTGCCCATTACAGACCTGCACGCAGAATTGCGTCAGAAACAAATGCCGTATCATCTCGCCGATCTGGCGCCTCAGGATGAAAAATGAGCACTGAATCCACGGCTTCGCGCGCGCTCGATCAGGGCGACGGCATTGTTCGTTTCGCGCCAAACTGGGTGCCACGCTTTTTATCCGTTCCTGGAAAGAGACTGCGTCTGCATCCGGATGACTACTATACCTTGGGGGCACAACGCGGTGGCATCAGCGAGCGATGGTTTGCTTCAACGATGAAGGCAGACAATGGCCCCTTGACCGCACCCAACGAGGGTTTGAGTGAAATCGTGATGGAGGATGGCGGTTCGGAAAAACGAATACTCTTTCGTGATGCGGTCTCCGCGCTTAAACAAGAATTGATTGGGGAAACCCTCTGGCAAGAGCATGGTGGGTGGCCAATGTACTCGAAGTTATTCGATACGCGTGGAGCCATTCCTTTCCACATTCATCATCGGGATTGTCACGCGAAACTGGTCGATCAAATCGGCAAACACGAGTCGTACTATTATCCGCCGCAGCTCAATAATCATAGCGGTGATTTTCCCTATGCCTTCTTTGGATTCGATCCCGGAACGACCAAGGCACAGGTGCGCGACGCCCTAGTCAATTTTTCGAAAGGCGACAATAAAATCCTGAATCTGTCGCGAGCCTATAAACTGGAGCCCGGCACCGGGTGGGATGTACCCACTGGAATTTTGCATGCACCAGGCAGTCTTTGCACCTACGAGCCGCAGCGTAATTCGGACGTGCGAGCCGTTTACCAATCCTTGGCAGGAACGCGGGTCATTTCCGAGGAGATGCTCTGGCGGGATTCGCCACCGGAGAAGCGCGGCGATTATGATTACCTCATCGAAGTCCTCGACTGGGAAGCGAATATCGACTCCCAATTCTTCGCTCATCATTTCATGCCGCCTCTGCCCGTGCGGCCTCTTGAGGAAATGATCGGCTTCGTCGAACGCTGGATTTGCTATCGCTCGCCGCACTACAGCGCGAAGGAGCTTACGATCAATCCCGGTCAGGTCGTGCCCCTGTCCGATGCGGGGGCCTATGGATTCATCGTGGTACAGGGTCATGGTAAAATCGGGAAATGGAAAGTGGAATCACCGGGAATGATTCGCTACGGACAATTGACCTGTGACGAATTCTTCGTGAGCGCCAAGGCCGCTCGCGACGGGGTCGTTTTTGTGAACGAATCCTCCTGCGAACCGCTGGTAATTCTGAAGCATTTCGGTCCCGCGAATCCCGAATTGAAAACGTTTCTAATTGGAAAGAATTTTTTATGAATAAAAAGAAAATCCGCTCTCCCGAATCTTTTCTGACGAGTGGAAAATTCATCACCGGCGTCAACTATTGGCAGTCCCAGACGGCCACCGAGATGTGGTCGAAATGGGATGAAAAGGAAGTCGACAAGGATTTCAAAGCGCTCGCGACCAATGGAACGCGCGTCCTGCGCGTGTTTCCGCTCTGGCCCGATTTTCAACCCATCACGCGCATGTATCTCGGCGATGGCACCCCCACGAGCGAATTTCGTTTTGGCGAGGAAGCCCTCCCGGATACCGAAGCCGGACGCGCTGGAGTGAGCGAAGTCATGATGCAACGCTTTGAACGTCTCGCGGCCCTCGCGGCGCAGCATCAGATTTCCTTGATCGTAGCACTTTTGACGGGACAGATGACCTTCCGGCTTTACATGCCTCCGGGTTTGGCTGGGCTGAGCCCGTTGAATCATCCCGTGGCATTGGCGTGGGAGCGGCGCTTTGTGCAATATTTCGTCAAGCGAATGAAGGGACATCACTCCATCGTGGCGTGGGATTTTGGCAATGAATGCGACATGTGGAAAAGTTCAAACCGGGAAGAGGCTTGGTGTTGGATGGCATACATCTCGGACGCCATCCGGGTCTGCGACAACACAAGGCCCATCGTCTCGGGAATGTCTGCCCGGCATGTGGACGACTCCGTTTTTTCCAAGGAAAATTGGCCGGCTCAATCGCAAGCAGAACACTGCGATATCCTGACCTCGCATTCCTACATTCAATGGGGATTTGGCGGTAGCGACCCGTGCGATACGATCAAGCAAACCGTAGCCCCCACAGTCGAAGTGCGACTCGCCACTGACATCAGCGGCAAACCGGCGTTCATGGAAGAAATCGGACTGGCGTGGCGTCCGATGCTCGCCAGTTATAACCGGCTCGGCGCCTACATTCGCACCAACCTCTGGAACCTCTGGGCCGACGATTGCCGTGGTCTTTTGTGGTGGTGCGGATTTGATCAGTCGCATCTGGCGATCGCCCCGTACAACTGGGAAGCCCCCGGACCTGAACATGGGATCATGGATAAAACCCGCAAGCCATGGAGCAGCGGACTGGAACTGAAGCAGTTTCGGAATTTTCTAGATGACCTCCCCTTCGATACGCTTCCTGCTGCTGAAAAAAAGGTGGTCTGCCTGATCGGCGATTATCGACAAAAGCAAACCGTGGCCGCCACCGGCGCTTACATCTTAGCCAAGCAAGCAGGCTTCAACATCGAGTTTCAACACGCCAATCAACCTCTGAAACCAGCCGAACTGTACCTTCTGCCCTCCGCCAAAGGGAAATGTGGACTGTCCGTGGAAGGCTTGGAAAATTTGAAAAAAGCGGTGCGTCAGGGAGCGTCGCTCTATATGTCGACAGACGACGTCTATATGCCAGGCATTGCCGAACTGTTTTCGGCAGAAGTGGAAAATCGCTTCGGAAAAGAAGGCCATTTTACTTTCGATTTCGAACTGGATACCGAGACGGTTAGCCTGACTCTTCCGCTCAAAGCCACGTACCAAATGAAATCTTTGGGCGCTCGCGTGCGAGGACGCTCCCCGGAAGGATCCCCAGTCTTTTTCGAGGCGACGTATGGAAAGGGGAAAGTTTTCCTCCTCAGTTTCCCACTCGAGACAATCATGGCCGAAACGCCGCTCGCCTTCCTGGAAAAGCCGTCGACTGATGCGTGGAAAATCTACGCCTACGTCGCCAAGGACCTGCTCGCGAAACGCGTCATCATCAAGGAGAGCCCGCAACTTTTCGTCACGGAGCATCTCTTGTCTCCGAAAGAAATGGCCTGCCTGGTGGTCAACAACGGACCTCAACGAGTGGCCTCCACCCTGCTCCTCAAAAGCGGCTGGCGCCTCAAGAAATGCCTCTCCGCGGCAGGCTCAGCCAAACCCTGCGAAAGCGGAATGAATTTAAGTCTCCCAGGAAATTCCGGAGCCGTGTTGATGCTAGCAAAGACGTAATCGACCTTTCGAGCTCATGCAGTTCAACCGCGCGCCGACTCTCCAGCGTAACCCTTCATTTTTAGAAGAAGCCGCTATTGCCTGCAGCGGGACAGGAGCTAGAGTATGGCTCGAGGAATGAACGATACTCAGAGTATTATTGTGCAGCTGTTGCGTAAGCATGGCAGCTTGACCCGCGACCAGATTGGCCAGAAATTGGGTCTCTCCGCCATGGGGACTTCCAAGCCACTCCTGGCACTCAGCCGCAGTGGGTTGGTGACCTTGGGGCATAAAGCCCAACCGGGTCCCGGTCGCCCCTTTCAATTGGTCCAATTAACGGAAGATGGCGGTTATTCTTTGGGTTTGGTAGTGCGACCGCATGACGTCCAATTCGCTTTGGTCAATTTCCAGAACAAGGTGATCCGTTTTGAAAGCGTCCCGTTTTGCTTTCGCTCGGAACAAACCGATTTTTCGCGACTCCTGCAAGTAGCGCGCAAGATGATCAAAGGTCTTCCGCGCAAGGCACTCTTCACCGCGGGCCTGAGTTTTAGCGGTCAATTCGAGGATGAGACGGAACACATTTTAGTGGTGAACGATTTTACCTCGCCCGGTCAGGCAGAGCTCTTCCGCCGTCAACTCTCGGATACTGTTGGAGTTCCCATCACCATTCTTCATGACATCGACGCCATCCTGATTGCGGAACGCTGGTGTAATCCTGACCTCCCGCCCAATCCAAACGTACTGATGGTCGGTGAACGCCTTGGCGTGAGCGTGATGATGAACGGACGCCTTTTCACTGACAAAGTGCCGTGGCCTCGCTGGCTCGGTCGTGTACAGGTGCCAGACTCCACGGCCAAATCCCCCGGATTCCTGCCCGGCGCCTTGGTGAATACCGCCAGCTTCGATTCATGGATTAATGATCTGCTCAATGTCCCGCCTGAAGCGCGACCATCCACCCCGAGAGACCCGCTGGACGTCGAGAAACTTTACCAACTCTGGGAACAGAAAGATCCGCGCGTTCAAAAACTCGTGAAGCGCGGCGCGCGCGATCTGGCTTACGTTATCCGCAATCTTTGCCTGGTCTTCCCGTTCGAACGAATCGTCTGCCATGGATGGGTGCCGGACGTCCTTGAATTCATTTTGAATGAAATCCGCGCAGCTTTCATCGAAGCGGAGAAAATCCACATTCATCAGGATACCAGCCCCAGCCCAATCGTGAGCGCCTCCATTCTTGGTTCCCAAGGTTATGCCACCGGCACGGCGTTGGGAGCCATCGACCGGGCTCTGGAATTCAAAATGGCGCAGCGGGGACGCAAATACGCTGATCTGCTCCTCAAAAAAGACGAACTCTCGGTTTGAGACTCGTCTTTTATTGCGCCATTTCGTCGATAGGTTACTTCACCACGATCGGTTCGATATCGAGCAGCCTGCAGATATTGAGTAATTCCTCGACAATCTCCCCGTGAATCACGGAAAAGTGATGCTCAAACCCGCCATAGATCAAGGTCTTCGCCAACTCAGGTAAAGGCGCATCGAACTGAACGCGCAAAGGATTTCCGCGCAAGAGCTGTTCGGTCTCGACGGCCGTTCCAGTCGTAATGAGCATGCGATAGCCGTCGTTATTCCGGGTTTCACTAACTCGAGCGAGGGTAACGCGACCGGGCTTCAGCGGAAATTCATTGGTTAATCCCTTTTTGTCGCCCCCATCGATAATCGAATGCTGACGCAACTTCGCGTCCGCGCCGGGACGACACAGCCCTTTCGGCGCAGCGCCGCAATGCCACGTGATGCCCGTATTCTCCCGGCCATCAATGGAAATCAGATCGCAGAAAAACGGCAGACCTCCCGTAATCTCATTCTCCATGATCATCGTCACGGTTCCATAGACATCCCCTTCACAACCGCTGAGAATCGAGCGATCGTTGAGCATACTGAGAATGGCGCAGACACCGATGCCATAGTATTGCGCGAACTCAGGCCAGCATTTGACGCTGAACACATCGACGGAAAATTTCTGTTTTACCTCCAGAAAGGCTAGATATAACGCGGCCCCTTTTCGCAACTCCTCGTTGGTCGGTCCGCAAACGCCGCCCGAACTGCCCTTAAGCCATTCGACTGCCTCGTCGACCTTCTCCTTCGGCATTCTGTCCGCGAGTTCGGTCAATTCATAGAGCGTGATATTGTCGATCTCCACTCCTAGCTGACGACGCAACAACAATTCATTCGCACCTGATGTATAGAATCCCGGCGCACGCGAGCCCACCATGCCCAGCTTCGTTCGACGCAACCGTTTGATCGCCGCGACCGGTCCCACCGCACCGCGTAGTTTCTCCGCCGCCATTTCCGGACTGGCATGAACGTGAATATAACGCACCCTCAACTTCCACAACGCGTGTGCGTTCATATTGACCGCGCAGAATGAGTTAGAACTGATGCGACCACCTTCCATGACGGGCTCTGGCATGGACCAAAATACAATCGGCAAATGCACACGCTCCGCCATCAGCGGCGCAATTGAGCCCAAGGCGAAGGTGATGTAGTGAAAAACAAGAACATCAACACGCTCCTTTTCAAAGTACTCCACCAACGCCACCGCCTCGGAATCGGTGGTAATGAGAGCATCTCCTCCAACCACTTCATAACCCGCATTCAGATTTTGCAGCACACACAGCGATTGTTCCCGTACCGCTTCCACTCGAGGCTCACGCCAATTCCCTTTGGCCAACGGCACATATCCGATTTTTAATTTGCTCATTTCTTTGGTTTCTTGAATAGAATTGCGCCGGAGCGAGGAGAGAAATGGAGTAGGATTATCCAACTCCTCACCGACTCAAATTATTCGAAAGCCAGTCGCCGTTCGTAGTGACCGCCGACAAACGACTTGCCTGATCCGGCGGCATCAACTTGCTGCCTTTGGAGGAACGTAAAACCCGCTCGGGTCGGTTCACGAACACTCTCTTCATGTCGGACTCACTCCACTTGCTGTACAGTTCCTTCACGACATCGTAGGCAAGTTTGGGACGGCGATACTCGTCAAGCACCCCCGCATTATTGAATCCGCGCGCCTTACGCGTCCCGTTGGCAAAGGTGCGCGTATCGTACATCTGCCAAATCGCCACACCGCTAAATCGACTCTGAGAGAAGACACACCGAATCGCCTCGCCCACCAGATCGGCCTGATATTCCTCCGACCAATAAGAGCGCAGCCGATCGTGACATCCCGGCAGCGAGGCCGCGCCAATTTCACTGATCAGCACGGGCTTGTCCCTGTACTTGGCAGCAGAAAAATCTTCAGCCAGTTCCTCCAATCGCTCGCTCACCATGTCGAGCGGACGAATGGTTTCCCAGTCGATATCCGTCAGCCAGCCCGGATACAAATTCACGCTGATGACATCCACGAGATCGAAATTCAAGTCTGCCACCCTCACCCTCGTTCCCTTTTTACGACGCGACGGCGCATAGGATGTTACGGGAATAGTGCGATTCGAAGCGTACGAAAGCAGTCGGCTCGAATCCTCCTGACGAATGGCCTGCGTCAATCGCTCGTAAAGGGGGCGGCTGACGGGCGATTGCGAACAGGCTTCATTCAAAAAGGCCCAGATGATAATCGATGGATGATTGATGCTATTGCGGACCATCAGTCGCGTCTGCTTTTCCTGCAAATCCATGAAGCGCTCGTCTGAGATGCGATCCTCATCATCACCCCATCCCAAGCTCTCCTCCCAGACGAGAAAACCCATCTGATCGCATAAATCCAAAAACTGCTGGTTCATGGGATAGTGTGCCCCACGGATAAAGTTGCACCCCATGTCGCGCAAGTACTGCAAATCCTCGATCATGATCGAGGGCGGGAGCGCTGGCCCCAGTTCCGGATGCGCCTCGTGCCGATTCAGTCCACGCAAGAGAAGCGGTTTACCGTTCAACAGAATCCGGCCTTTTTGAGCCTCGACCGTGCGCAACCCAAAGCGCTCCGTAATGCAATCCCCCGCAATAGCCACGGTGACCGTATGGAGATTCGGTTCCTCCGGCGACCACACTTGACCGCGCGGTACGTTCAAATCCACCGTAACGCAGCCCTCCACCACACGACGCTTGAAGGCCACGGGCTCTTTTTCATCAAAGACAACCGTGAAATCCAGATCATCCGATTTCACTCCATCGACGTTGATTTTCAGTCGGATTTTCTTCTTCTCCAAATCAATCGTGCGCACTTGCACCCGATTCAGATGCGTCGCAGGAAGACGTTCCATTTCCACGCTGCGATAAATTCCACCATATCCATAAAAGTCATATTCCGGAGAAAAAAGAATAGGCGGCTTTTCAGGAATGCGATTATCCACCGCCACGACCAATTCGTGGTGAGCCCCTCCACCCGCATTGAAATCAAATTGAACGCCCGAGTACGCCAACTCAGTCGCGCCAATTTCCAGTCCATCCCAAAAGACCCGCGCTCGCAACCCCATGCCACCAAAACGAAGGCGCATTCTCCCCGCCTCCAAACCCGTATAGACTGCCCGACGATACAGGCCCGCACCACGCTTTCCCGCGAATTCCGGGCCAGCATCAAATACGCCCGGAACCGCCATCATATTTTCATAATGAATTGAGCCCGGTTTTATTTCCTCAAAACGCAGACGATCTCCCAGCCAGGCAAAGTCCCAGACACCATCCAAAAGTTCGCTCTGACGCTGCGGATAGATGGGATAGGCTTTCATTGAGTACAACTTTCAACAACACGTTTAATCACACCGAAATCAGACAAAGCGGAATAGCGGAGTATTTAATTACCAAGCGATCTGCGACCGGCGGCGGTAAGCCACGAGAATAAGAACAGCGGACGATCCCAGTAACAGCGCCATTGAATTCGGCTCCGGTACAGCGGCTACATCCAATAAGCTCGATCCGAACTTGATTTCATCAATCGTGCGAGTGGTCAAGGCGGAGCCTGAACCGAAAATGAGTTGCATGGCCTCGCCATTTGCAAGCGTCGTGGGATTCGCTGTATCCGAAACACTTGTCACCATCTCCGTCACATCGGTTCCAACTACCGCTGTAGACAAATAGGAATCGGTCAGATGTCCCGCTGTCATCAAAGTGTCATATTGTGCGGAACTCAAAACCCACATCGTGCCGACGCCAGTGCCCGTGCCGCCAACATTCGTCCACTTGGAGATGACCATGTACGTGGTATCCGCCACCATCGCGATCGGCGTCGTAATGATTGCCGTATTATACTTGACCGCTGATTGGCCCAAGGTGGTGCTCGCCGCCATGGAGTTATAGAAACTCGTTCCCGTCACCCCGGTCGTGCTCGCATTAAAACGCACTTCGGCGCGAGCGGCATCGGTCGTAGGGTTCGCGCCGAGATTGACCAGATAACTGCCATAGAGCGTGCCCACATAGGAGGACGTCGACATCGCCAATGTCACCCCGACTCCACCGGCTCCGTTGAGCGCCCAAGTGGAAGCACCACCACTCACCGCATACGTCGTCGCTCCGCCTCCGAAAGTGAGCCCCGTCGAGCTAATGCTGATGCCGTTGGCCGTAGCAGTCACATAATTACCACTTAATCCAACGGCGTTGGCGCTGACAGCCAATCCCGATAACGATTGGGTGCCGTAACCCGAAAATCCCTCGTATACGAGCAAGGATGCTTGAGTTGACGTCAGGGTGATCCCCATTACCACCAGGGCAATGAGGGATGCGCATGCGACTCTTATTAGTTTGGGCATATTTTTCTCCACGTGCTTTTCAATCTCCGGGCTCTCTTTGGATGATTTATTAATACTACTTAGCGTTAATATAAAGCCACCACTCGTTCCTGGCAAGATCTATCTTGGAATTCTCAAAAAAGGCCCATTCTCACTCGCTCAATTTATACCAATAGATTTCTCAGACGGCGTTCGGATCTGTATTGAAGCATCCGATTCCACATCGGTCATAAGAGCCCCATTCGTCGCCATTAATAATAATACCTTGTTTTTTTATTATGTTGGCAATAGACTCTGCGCATGACCTTGCTTCGCCCATGTTCGCTTGCGCTGACTGCCTTACTCCTTGGCACTGGCACGGGTACCGCCGTCGAACCTCTCTCGGAGGAACCTTTACTTTCTCCCAACCTCACCTCGCAGCAACGGGCCAGCCTTCTCCTCGAACCAGAATTTGCCGATGCGTTCTATGGTCAGGTGGATCGTCAATATCTGACGGGCTATTGGAAATTTAAGCCGGAAATCAACCTGCTGGAGCGCCGGGAAGGAAAGGTGGTCTCTACCGATCCCAAGATGAACAAAGCCCCCGCCACCGATGCCGGGCTGACACAGGGTTATTTCAAACCCGAGTTTGACGCCTCGGCTTGGACGGAAATTCCCGTGCCGTGGTCATGGAATATTGCCGCCCGTCCCGCTGCGGAAAAAGCACCCAATCGCATTGCATTTTCCGGGTTGGGTTACTACCGGACCAGCTTCAAAATTCCCAAGGAGAAACGCGGTAAACGTGTCATCGTTCATTTTGATTCCGTGCAGACCGAAAGTAAGATCTGGCTGAATGGCGCGCTGGTGGGGGAGCACGTGAATTCGTCTGCCGATGCGGGAGAATACTGGTCGCTCAACCGGCGCCTATTGCTCGACGATTTTGAGTTGGACGTCACGGCTCAGGTGAATTTCGATGGCGAAAATACGTTGGTCGTGCGCGTCTTTGACGATGGTCTGCCGATTCTGGAAAACAACCCGAACGACGGAGGCATCGTTGGTGCAGTGTGGATTGATTTCCGCGAATCGGTTTCCTTCTCCGATATCCTGATCGATGCGGACCCAAATGGTGATGTGATTCTTCAAGCGCACGCGGTCAATAATGGCGCGGAGGTTAAGCTCCCGGTTATGGCGCAAGTGGATCCGTTCAAGTCGAACTCGTACACCCCTCCAGCTCAGGCCAGAGCGGCCACGCTCAAGCTGGGAGAGGTCACCTTCCCCAAAGGCGAAAGCGATCATCGTTTTACCTTCAAGGTTTCCAATCCCGTAACGTGGGATCTGAATAATCCCTCGCTCTACCGGCTTCGCCTGACCGAAGGACAACGCATCCTGGGCCAGACGCGCTTCGGGTTTCGAAGAATGGAAATTCGCGAGAAACAATTTTATCTCAACGGGCATCCGCTCTTTTTGCTCGGGGTGAATCCCGGAGCCCGCGAGCAGTGGGGCAGTCGGATGTGGGCATTCAATAAATCCGATTGGCTCCGGCAGGGGTTGAAACTCTATAAAGACGTGAATCTCAATCTGCGGCGCACCAACAATGGCCCGTCCACTCGTATCTGCTATGATATTTGCGATGAGATTGGATTGCTCAACGAGGAGGACTTCTCTCTCGAAGTGCGCGCCCTCGCCATGGACGACAGCAACGCCACGGCAGCGCTGATTGCAGAGGTGAAGGTAGACGGCATTACGGGCTCCGATGGACAGCTCACGCCGTTTGGAAAATCGATTTTGCGCAAGTGGATGACTCAACTGCACAATCATCCCTCCGTCTGTTTTCTCACGGCGGGAAATGAAATTGGCTTCCACGGCAAGGAGAAGCAATTGGCGGACTATATGACGGCCTTCTACAACTACATCAAGTCCATTGATATCCAGAAACGCCTCGTCACCCCTTCCTCGGGCTTGACCATCTGGCAATGGAATACACCACTCCCCGCCGACTATCTCGATGGTCACGATTATCAAAATGGCGACATGGGTTACATGGATTGCACCGCCCCTATCGCGAGCTTCGCGCAAAAACATTGGAAGCGGATTTACGGTAAAATCGACAAGCCTGTGATCTTGGGCGAATGTGGCGGCTATCAATCTGATCTCACATTGCGCCCTGATTTTCAGGCCTTGTTGAAGGACGGCGTTCTCGACCGCAACGCTTATGTGAAGTGGGCCAACGAAATCTCAACCCAGAAGAAGGGAACGAAATACTGGGACTTCCTGCCTCGCCTCATGTACGCGTGCTTCACCGGCGTGCGAACCGCCACCACTAGGGAATCGCTGCAGGACACCACGGCGAAGTTGTATGCGGAATTCATTCGCCGCGCTCGCCGCGATCTCGACATATTCGAGGGTCTCGTCGTGCACGACTTGGACCCCTCTCTGTGGGGGATTCCCTGCAAAGATCCTTTTCTCTCGCCAGAACAGGTGCGGGAATTCGCCGCGCAGGCACGCAAAAATAGGGAATTTCTCGCGGAACGACAGGCCCTTGCCCCTCTGGCAGCGCTGCCCGATCTGCATGACCGACATCGTTTCGCCGGAGAAAAACTGTCCGTCAACGTGCGCATTCTCAACGATCAGTACGCCACGCCGGAAAAAAACCTCATAGCCGAGACCCGCCTTCTGGCGACTGATGGAACCGTCGTCGCTTCCGCAGAAAGCCTTATTCCCGAAGTCACAGAACATGCCCGCATCGATAAAACGCTGACGTTCACTATTCCGCCCGAAACGCCTGCTGGCGACTACGTCGTCCACACACGTTTGCGCCGAGGAGAAGCCGTGGTGCAGGAGAATGCATCGCCCTTTTATGTGGGCCATCTCAACTCCAGAAAAACAACCGTGACGTCTCCGGGCAAGATTGCGCTCTATGAAAGAAAAAGCATCAACGCGACTCAAAAGGTACTGAGCTCTCTCGGCATTCCCTTCACGGCAGTTGAATCGATGGAAGGCCTGGACAACTATGAAGTCCTCATCATCGGTGCCAACTCGATCGACCTGTCCCTCTCCTCGGAGATGAGCAAGGTGAAAGCCTGGCTGGAAAAAGGCGGACACCTCATCTGCCTCGAACAACGACGTGAAGGACCCGTCGCTTTCGCTCCGGGATATAGCTTCAAGGATGCGGGCGATATGCTCTTCGCCGACGTGATCGACGGCGCGCATCCCACATTGCAAGGTCTCCGACCCGCCCATTGGGAAGTCTGGAATGGCGACTGCGTCAAAAGCGATGGCGGAGTCAGCGCCTCGGCAAAAGCGGTCTATTCGCACTATATCGTTCCCTTGCCCGAAAGCGTCATTATCAGTGGCGGCAATCGCGCCCAGTATCGCTTTTGCAAAAACCCCATTTTCGGCATGGTCACGGGCGAAGTCAAAGTGGGCAAAGGACTGGTCTTCTTCTCGCAAGCCCTCGCCACGTCCCGCTATGGCACCGATCCCATCGCGACGATGTACCTGCGAAATGTATTGGAGTATGTCCTCGGCTCCCAATGGACGGGAGAACGCGCAACGGCAATCAAGTAAAGCAATTCAACCTAAATCCTATGAAATCTAACAACCAACCTCTCTGGATTCGTATCGTTCGGAACGCCTGCGGACTGCTACTGTTACTCTCCTGCGTGCTTCCGTTACGAGCCGACACAGAAGAACTCAAACTCTCGGACAAAACCCTCATCACCTTTAATCCTCTCGGGTGTATTTCGAAAATCACCATCGATAACGCTCCGATTCTTGAAGCCTCCTTTGTCATGGCCGAAAAGAAAATCGCGGAAGGAACCATCACCGATCCCAAGGCCAAGAGCGTCATCCATCAAAACTGGAGCAGCGTCCTGGGTGACAAAGCGCAATATCAGGTCAAGGATTCCAGCCACGAATTCTCGGGAACAATCATCGATAGCAAGAGTCCCGGCAAGCCACGCGAACTCGATTACGTGGTAACCTACACCAAGCTCGATGAAAACAGATTCCGGGTCCATGCCACGGTCACTCCACTTTCAGATTCGAAATGGTTCGCCAAACCGTTTTATCAATTCTCCTTTCCCTTCGCCGTCTATGGGGACGGGACGGTCGTCACGCAAACCACGCGCGGACAGGAAGAGCAAACCCGGTTGAATACGGACAAGCTCGTTTTTAAAGGCGAATATTCCCAAGTCTCGATCCTGAATGGCAAGCGAGGCTTGATACTGGAATGCAACGACGATTGCGTCATTCGCCTGACCGATACCCGTCTCTGGAAGGGCAAGGTGCTCAGCGTCTCAGTGGCTCCCAAGCCCAAAGGGTCGGACGATCCCAATGCCAGTGAGCTCACGGAGAAATCCGAGATCGATGTCGTCGTGACAGTGAAGACCGGGGAATAGGAAATGAAATCCTCCGTTGCGGGTCGGTTCGGCAACCTGATTCCCCTGCCGCAATCGATTCACATTCGCCCGCTGACATTCGCCACGCCAACGTGGCAGGTCTGCTGCGAAAATACAGACCCTCGAATTCGCGCGTCACTGCAGCGCCTACTCCCACGCGGATGGAAGCAGGTCGAGTCGCCGCGCGAGGCGAATCTCCTGTTGATCGCGCGCGAACATGCTTCGATACCCGACTCGTTGTCGCCCCCCATTCGAAAGGAAGCCTATCGGCTGGAAATCACACCGAGGCAGGTCCAACTCTGGTCTGGAGAAGCTCGAGGTCTCTTTTACGGACTGCAAACACTGTCACAATTACTCACTCAATCCCACTCACTGCCCTGCGGCGTCATCGTCGATTGGCCCGATCTCGAAATGCGGGGCATGCATCTCACGCTGGGAAATGGTCACATGCCAACCTACGATCGGTTGAGGGAAATCATTCGTCAGCTTGCTCATTTTAAATTCAACAACCTGCATCTTGAATACGACGCCAGTTTCCAGTGGGAGAGATATCCCTTCATCGCCATTCCCTCGGCGTTGACGAAGGATCAATGCCGCAGCCTGATCGCGCTCGCCGAGGAAAACTTTCTTGAGTTGATTCCCACGATCGACTCCCTCGGACATCAAGAACTGTATCTCTGCCACAAGGAACTCCAGCACCTCCGCGAACTCCCCAATTCCAACGCCGAGTTGTGCGCGAGTAATCCCAAGTCAAAAATTTTTATCCAAAATCTCTGGCGCGAAGTGCTCGAAGTTCACCACAACGCCCGGCACGTCAATATCACGGGCGACGAAGTCTTCCGGCTTGGCCGGCAATGTCCGCGCTGCCAGAAACGGACCCGGCTCGGACATCAGGCCGATCTCTTTTTCGATTACTACGGCGAACTATCGCGCTGGATGCTGGAACGGGGTCATCGCCCCATGATGTGGCACGATATGCTGGCCAGCCACCCGGAACGGCTACGAGATTACCCTCGCGAGTTGATGATCCTCTACTGGAATTATTGGGGCACCGACGCACGAAAATGGGAGGTAACTCATGGACTGCCATCCGATCTGCCACATGGAGACATCGCGACCCTCTCGCCTCAATTGAGAAAGCTCTACTCCCGGTATTGGCTTCATCCATTGACCGCTCCCCATTTCACTCCATGGCCATACTTGCGTTTCTTCGCCGAACGCGGCTTTGACACTCTCGGCGCCTCGAGTGGCAGCCCTGTGCTGGAGGAATTCCCATTCGCGGGCTTCGCCAGCCGCATCAAGAATGCCAAGTCCATGGCCGCCGGCGTGAAGGCGGCAGGAGGTAAAGGCCTGCTCCACACCCATTGGGGTTCCTTCGCCTCAATCGAAACCGCCTGGACAGATATCGCCGCAGCCGGTGATTACGCGTGGAAAAGTCGTGAAGAGGCGACGGAATCCTTCCTCCACCGGTACGAGGCACAATGTCTCGGAACTGGTGGAAGATTCGTCCCGGTCGCAAAACAATACGATCAGTTGATCTATCCCGATACGCCTGCGGAATTCCACGTATCCGAGCGATTGCCCACTGTCGCCCAACTCCAGACACTTCAAAAAAAATGGACCTCTCTCCAAGCAACCTGCCCACGTCATACCACCCTGTTCGATGCGCTGGCTCCATCATTCGATCTCGCGAATGTACAGCTCACCGCGATTCGTCATTCCATCGACCACTTGCGGCCACAGCTCGGGAACGGTCGAGACGAACCGCTCGATTTGTCAGCGGCGTTTAATGGCCGCACCCAACGCATTCTTCCCGGCATGACCGGCAGTTGTCTGAATATGAAACCGGGACGGCATACCGCGCTCGGCATTTCGTTGAAAATAGCCGATGGCCGACAGGGCCGATACAATGCGCTGATTTTGCAGGGCGATAAAAATCCGCAGGGACCACGACACATCGAGCTTCCTCTTGCGAATAAAAACTACGACCGGCTTTTCTTTTTTCATACCTCCGCTTATGGCGGCAAAGGGGAGGAAATCGCGCGGTATCAAATCGAATTCGCCAACGGCGGCATCGACAGTCTACCCGTAATCGTTGGACATAACATTGGCGACTGGTTTCAAGGCGAGCAGATTTTACCAGCGGCGTTGGTGGCGTGGCAGGGCTTTAGCAATACCCATGACAGAGGACGCCGCATGCTCTATGTGTCCTGGTGGAAAAATGCCACGCCGTCACGGCCCATTCGGCGAATCACTCTCACGACGTCTCAAACCGGCGGGCATGTCACCTTGGTCGCGATCACAGGTCGACGATTGCAGGGATCCCAGCCCGCTCCATCCCGACAGAACGACGACCTCATCACCCAAAAAATGGAACAACAGGCCCGCCGATTCGAAGCACACTACCGCGACATCTACCGCAAGTTCTGTGTACTGGAACACATTCCCCTCGCCCTGCAAAAGCTGAACGCCGCTCGCTATCGGCCATAAAACGGCGACGGGAAAGCGGGCATTGGCTTATCTCAAATTCGGCTCGCTCATCAATTTAGTTATTTAGTATCTATTATATCAGCTACCAATCTCGCTCATTATTACTCTTATTTAGACCTATTATTAACTCTTAGAGTTATAAATACCTTGCATTCCAATGAGCGTATTGGTGTAATTCGAATTCAAGGCAGCCCTCTACCCGCCTCCACTGGGCGATGCAGAAGGCCTCACCATGGAACGAGTCACTATGCTCAATCGCTCCCGTTTCTCCCGCGCACGGCTTGTCCATTTGCTCTGTCTAGGCGTTTTCCAGACCTTTCTGGCCCATGGACTCTTCGCGCAAATGCCGATTTTTTCGGATATATTCGAGAACGGATCGGTCACCAACAGTGAGTCCATTACCGGCTTTTGGACACCGAGCGTTCCCGCCTCCGGTTCCGTGGCAGAGACTGGCGGCAAGCTCATCATGACCGCTGGCAGTTCCACCAGCGCCAACGGAGTTTTCGCCACCTACCTGTATTCCCCGGCGGCGAGTGATGAGTTCAATTTCTTCAAAAAAAAGTTATCCTTTGCGGCGGACGTCTCCATCACAGGACAATACGGGGCCGTGGCTTTCGCCCTCACCGGAGTCAAAAGTAACAGCTACAGCGTGGACGATGCACTGGTCTTATCGCTGTCGATTTATAATACCGTGACCCTGTCCACCAAGCAGGATCGCCCCAACACCTCCTCCTCGACGGTCAATGCCCTCGTCAACGGAGTCGATGTGGGTGGGCCCATCACGAGGTTTGAGCTGACGCTCGACGCGGTGAATTACACGCTCGTCGTTTCGTTTCAAGGCGGTACCGGCAGCAAAACGTTTACCGGCCCTCATGGCCTCATCGCCGCGCAATGGGGCACCGACGGCATGAACTCCATGCAGTTCTCGGTCACGCGCGGATCGGGTGGAGCCACCGGAGCGGGAATTACGGTCACTGGCACCGTGGACAATTTTCTCGTCACCAGCTATGCCCCCGCTGCGCTCTTTGAAGATAGCTTTGCCAACGGGGTTGTGGCCCATAGCAATCTCGAGACCGGGATTTGGTCCTCCACTCTGCCCTTCACCAGCACCGTTTCGGAAAGTACCGGCAGCCTCGTCCAGACCGCATCGGCCACCGATGCGAGTTTCGTCGTCAACAATCTGACCACCCCGCGACAATCGCGATTCAATTTCTTCGACCAGCAGTTGAAAGTCAGCGCCACCGTCACCGTTACCGGATCTGCCTCGGCCGGATGGATGGAGCGCGGACGATTGGTCCTCGCCTCGCAAGCGGGACTCGCGAGTACCGCCGGGGATGCCCTGACCGTCGGTTTCCGCGCTCAGAACAATATCACGCTGATCACGAAAACCGACGCTGGCTGGTTGGAGCCCGACAACGTCAACGACGCGCGGAATCATTTTCTCCTCAATGGAAGCGAAGCCGTCGGCATCTACTCCGGTGACAACTTGAATCGGTTTGATTTGATCCTCAATGCCAAACGTTATCGTCTTATCGGCTATAATCCGGGCAAAGCCAGTGGTATCGTTCGGTTCAGTGGTGCACACAATCTCGACCGATCGAAGTGGGGAACCAACGGCGATTCCGCCCTCGTGCTCGAGACAATCCGCACCTCCGCCGCAGCGGGGACCGCTACTGTCACGACTTGGGATAATCTCCGTGTGGAATCGGACACGACGAAATTATTGGACGAGCCCTTTTGGTCGTTTTCCGCGACCTACTCTACATCCCTCACCACTACTGCCACGGAATCGGGTACCTTCCGCGTCTGGGTGCCTGCAACCGAACCGACCATTCGGGGTGTCATCTTTATTGGCCCCGGCGATGGTGAAGAGTTCCAACATCTGGTCCATGATCCTGCCGCCCAGGAAGCGGCCCGCGAATTAGGTTTCGCCTTGATTGGTTACACCACCACCGCCCGGATGAATCTCGGCGGCAACAACCCCGCCTTGATCAAGAGCGCCGTGCAAACCGTCCTCGACCGGGCGGCAGCGGTTTCCGGAAGGCCGGAAATTGCCAATGCTCCCCTCTGTGCCACTGGTCTTTCGCGCGGCGCCTTCGACTCCTGCTTTCTCGCTCGCAACTGGCCCGAGCGAGTCATCACCATCGTGCCGCACTGCGGCGGCGAATGGAATTCCTTCACCATGACCAATTCCATCAAGTCGGTGCCTGTCCTGTTTATCGCCGGGTCCACCGATACCAATTCCGCAACGAGTCCGTACCAGATGCAGGACAACTTCAATTGGTGGCGCAGCCAGGGTGGACTGGCGGCCTATGCGATCGACTGGAACGTCCCGCACTCAATGCGCGGCAATCAGGGTTTCGAAGCCACCTGGGTCTGGATGACCGAGATCGCCAAACTCCGCTACCCGCGACCCATGCTTCCGACTCAAACCTATGGCTCGCTTCCCACGCTTTTAAATATCCCGGAATCAGCTGGGTGGCTGGGCACACGTCCTGAATTTTACTCCACAACGACTCCCAGCCTCACACACACTTTTGCGACCATCTCCTCTTACTCGACTTATTCCGGAAGCAAATCAAATGCCTCGTGGTTACCGAGTGAGACCATGGCCCGCGCGTATCGCGCCATGAACTCGACCGACGGCGTCCTCCGCAGCGCCATCCCTACCCAGTCACCCGTGCGCATCGTGACTCCTGCGCAATTCGCTGAGCCGATTACTGCGGGCAGTCCAGTGTCCATCGAAGTGGACCCCCGCGATTTCGATAACACCAATGTCATTGTCTCGATGGACTTCTACGATGGCAGCACTTGGCTGGGAGCGCTCACTTCCGGACCTTCGTGGAAATGGACCTTTACTCCCGCCGTCGGATTTCACTCGCTCAGCGTGGTCGCAACCGACGCACTGGGCAACAAGCGCGATGCCTTTCGCGTGATCCACGTCCTGCCCACCAACTTCGCTCCGACCGCTTATCGGCAGACCTTGACCGCCACTTCGACCCAAGCGATCTCCGCGAAGGTTTCCGCTCTCGATCCCGAGGGAGACGCCGTCACCTACGCCCTCGCGCAGCAACCGCTCCATGGCACCGCCACAGTGAATGCCACCACAGGAGATTGCGTCTATCAGGCCAACCCAGGTTTCGGCGGCACCGACACATTCACCTTCACTGCGAGCGATGGGACGGTGACCAGCACCCCGGCCACCATTCAAGTCACCGTGACCGTCCCGCCGGTGAGCGACATCGCCACGATCACCGCGCTGCCCGCGAGCAATGCGGGACAAATTACTCTCACATGGAGCGCGGCCAGCGATGCGGCAAGTTACCAAGTCGAACGCTCCACCTCGTCACTCAGTGGATTCCTCTCCGTCGCCACCGTCAGCGCTCCTGCGGTCAGCTACACCGACACAGGACTCACTCTGGGGCAGAATTATTTTTATCGCGTCCGGGCCATCAACTCCATCAGCCAATCCAATTACTCCGCTCTCGTCTCGGCCAAACCGTACACGCCGCCCACCTCCGCTAGTTGGCGATATGCCAACTTCGGGTCTACCGAAATCATCACCGGCACATCCGGAGACCTCGACAGTCCCAATCACGACGGCATCAGCAACCTGATGAAATGCGCGCTTGGCATCAATCTCTACGACAGCAACGGCAACCAGCTCGCCGTCAGCCCCACCAGCATGCCCTATGTCCAACCTCAGGAAATGAACGGGGAAAGTTACCTGACCTGCTCATTCACCCACAACAAGGACACCACCGATCTCCACATCCAGGTCGAAGTCGCCAACGATCCCTCCGGTCCGTGGACCCAAATCGATCCCTTCCTGCCCGCCAATCAGATGAGCCGTCTCGACGATACGCCCAGCTCTGGAATGGAAACCATTGTAGTCAAGGACACTCAACCCCTCAGCGCCGCGAGCAAACGGTTCATGCGATTCAAAGTCATTCGCCCGTGACCGTTTCCGAACTCTGATGAATCGTTTCCACAAAAAGAGACGCTCGATTCCCGATGTGAATCCATTTCATCGGATGCGCGCATTCACCCTGCCCGAATTGCTCGTGGTCGTGGCCATCATCGGATTACTCGCCAGCCTCGCTTTGCCCGCCTTCAAGAAAGCTTTGGCGCAGAGCCGGCGCTCGACGTGCCTGTCGAACGAGCGACAAATCGGCCAGGCCCTCTTTCTCTACGCGAGCGAGCACAACAATACGTTACCCGCCGTCTGGGCCAATTACCCCAACCAACAAGTCTCCATGGACGATCAATGGAACACCGCGATCTGGACGTATTGCGGTTACTCCGCCAGCAGTTATCAGTACTCCGTCAACGATACATGCGTCCGCAAAAACATGAACGTGACGAAAAAGAATGTCTTCCGCTGTCCCGAGATCTGGGGCAATCCACCCTGCCCCACCGGCGTTACCATCAATGCCAATCGGATGTCATACGGGTTGAACTCCGCTGTGCTCGGTCAATTCAATGGCGGCAGTTGGACCGCCCCGGTTCCCAACAGTTGGGTACCGCCCATTCCTCTCGCAGCGGTGTCCAATCCCTCCGGCACCGCGATGGTGCTCGAGTGCAGTTATCTACTCGGTAATCAATCGGGCTTCGCGCTCTATTGGGGATTAATCCCGCATGACGGGGGACTCAACGTGCTCTTTTACGATGGGCATATTCAATATCTGAAACTGAGCGAAATTCCGACGGCGCCTACCGACCGGTTTTGGACCGGTCAGTAGGAACGGAACGTCGCTCCGGTCGAATCAATATTTCACCGAACAACCGTAGGATTTCGTCACCGGTTTGCTCACCGCTTTGCCCGCCATCGCTTCATCGAGCGCAGCAGCGACATAATTCTTCGAGGTCGCAATATCGGCGGGATTGGTCGATTGCTTGTCGTCAATCGCGCCCTGATAAATCAGCTTGCCGTCGGGCGCAATCACGTACATGTGCGGCGTGGTTTGCGCACCGTAGAGCTTGCCCACTTTGCCATCGGGATCGAGCAGCGTCGCCGTGGCCGCTGTGCCTTGGGCCTTGTTCACTTCCGTGGCTTGCGCCGCGCTGAGGTAACCCTGCTTGCCGGGAGCGGACGAAATGATCTGCAGCCAGACCACGCCCTTGCCGGTGTATTTCTTCTGCGTGGCCTGCATGGCACCACCGGAATAATGCTTCTTCACAAACGGACAATCGTGATTGGTCCATTCGAGGACGACATACTTGCCCTTGTACGCGGTCAGCGCGTAGTTCTGGCCATCCGAACCTGGCAGGGTGAAATCCGGCGCTGGCTTGCCGGTTTCCACTTGGGCAGACGCTCCGACGAGGGTGACGGCGAGGACCGCACACGACAACAGGAATTGGGTCAGGTTTTTCATAGGGTTGGGGGTTATGACGCTTAATCTAATGCATCACTTCAATTTTTCTACTGCTTCCAGCACAATTCCCGGCGTTAACACTTCCGGCAGCAATTGTGGCGCCCCATTCGGATCGCGGCCATAGAGCACATAAAGCGGCACTCCGTTGCGTCCAAAACTGGCCAGCGCCTGTGTAATTTCCGGATCGCGCCGGGTCCAGTCGGCTTTCATGAGGACAATGCCGGACTCCTTGAACTTCTTCTGCACGGCTTCATTATTCAGCGCCACCGCTTCGTTCACCTTGCAGCTCAGGCACCATGCGGCCGTGAAGTCGAGAAACACGGGTTTCCCTTCCGCCCGCAACGCCGCCAGCTTCGCCGCCGAATACGGCTCCCAGACCAATCCTTCCCCCGCCACCGCCACCGGAACTGACGCCACGCGCCAGCCCCAAAGCACGCCACCGATCAAGCCCACTGCGGCTAGCACGATCGCCAATCCGCGCGTCGCGGGAGTTCTCGAAATCGTTCCCCAGCGACCATAGACCCACGCGGCGAGTCCGATCACCAGCAACGCGCCGAGCAATTGCGCGACGGCATCGATATTGAGTTGTTGCCCAAACACCCAGAGCAGAAAGATCACCGTGCCGAGCAGGAGAAACCCGAGGAATTGCTTGAACGATTCCATCCAGGCACCCGGCTTCGGCACGTACTGCAATAAGGAGGGGCAGAGCGCCAGGACAAGATAGGGCGCCGCCATGCCCAGCGCGAGGAACGTAAATACCAATACCGCCGTAAAGGCCGATTGCGCCACGGCAAATCCCAACGCCGCGCCCATGAACGGAGCGGTGCACGGCGTCGCGGCCAGCGTGGCCAACGCCCCCATGCCGAAGGAACCCGCCACGCCACCCCGTTGCGCCGCGACGGAATCCACCCCGGCCAGCGAAGTCCCCACTTCAAACACCCCGAACAGATTCAGCGCGAAGACAAAGAAAAGCACCGTCAACGCCACGATGAACGGCGGGGATTGCATCTGGAAACCCCAGCCAAGTTCCTGACCCGCCGCGCGCAGCGCGAGGAGCACTCCAGCCAGCAACCAGAACGATACGAGCACACCGAACGTGAACGCCACGCCATGGGTCGCCGCTTGGCGTGGGTCCTGCCCCGCCTGCTTGACGAGACTCAGCACTTTCAACGACAACACCGGCAGCACGCACGGCATCAGATTCAAAATCAATCCGCCGAGAAACGCGAAGAGCAGGGAGAGACCGAGCGTGAAATCGCTACCCGCGCTCGCAGAAGACGCGGAGGTCGCAACCGCCAGGGAATGCGCCGGTACCGACACGAAGGCTGAACGCCCGTTCACCTCCAGCACCCCGCTTATTCGTTCCAGAGCTGGAGCGGACACGGGTCGCGCCAATTCCAACACCAATTCCGTGCCCCCGCTTTGCAAAGAAATCACCTGCGGTGCCGCGCTCTCCACTACTTCCTCTTTGTCAGAAAAAAAGTACGCTTTCGATTCTTTCGGCCATGGCTTCCCGCCAGTCAGAGTCATGCGCACGGTTTTGAGATTGGCCTGCGCTTCCAGTTTCGTGATGCCCAGCGCCGATACGTTCTCCTGCGGGCAGTTCACCCGCGTTTCCAAGAACAGCCTCCGGATTTCGATACTGGTCGATTCCGCCTTGGTCGCTTTCACGGGCAACGTCAGCTTCAACTTCGCCGCACCGGGCAGGCAGATGTCCTGACATTCCAGCCAATCAACCGCCGCGAGAAATTCCACTTGGGTGCCGGGTTTGACCTCTTTCGGCACTTGGATCGTGGTGATCAGTAACACCTCATCCTCGTAGCCATAGCTCATGAGGGGCGGCGTGCTGATGCGATGGGGCGTGGGCCATTGGATCGGGCCCGCCGTGAAACCCGGCGGCAACGTCCATTTGATTGTCGTCGCGAGGCCGGAATCACCCGGATTGATCCAGTACGTGTGCCAACCCTTGTCCATCACCAGCCGCAACCCCACCTCCACCGGCTGCCCGGGTTGAATCGAGGCCACCTCCGTCACCAACGACGCCTTCGTGTGGGGTTGCTCGAAAGCCTGCACGCCTCCAGCGCAAAGCCACATCGTTACGAAAGTCAGCCAGAAAAGGGATCGGCGCATCTGCACTCTATAGCACATTTTCGCCCGTTGCGCCAGCCGGTCAGGTACGCTCTTATTTGCCCGTAATATTCGACAGCCCGTAACGCTTGATCTTGTAATGAAGCGCGCGACGGCTGATGCCCAGCAACTCGGCCGCTTCGGAGCGATTCGACGTCACCCGCAGCAAGGTCTGCCGGATCAACTCGCTCTCCACTTGGCTGAGCTTCATGCCCGGCTTGAGCACGAAACCCGGCTCGCGCGACGCGGAGGACAGCAGCTTCGCGGGCAGATCGCCCGGCTGGATCGTCGCATGCGGCACGGTGACGACGAGATGCTCGATGATATTGCGCAACTGCCGCACGTTGCCCGGCCACGGCAGCGATTGCAGCAGCCGGATCACTTCGGGACTGAATTTCTTCGGCCGCCGGTGATGCTTCGTCGCGAAATGGCGGCTCACCGATTCGATGAGCACCGGAATATCCTCAATGCGTTCCCGCAGCGGCGGCACATAGACCGTCACCACGTTGATGCGGTAGAATAGATCCTCGCGGAATTTCCCCGCCGCGCACGCGTCTTCCAAATCCTTGTTCGTCGCCGCGATCAGGCGCACGTTCGACTTCACCAGCTTGGGACTGCCCACGGGCCGGAAATAACCGTCGTCCAGCACGCGTAACAAATCGCCCTGCCCCTTTGGCGAGAGATCGCCGATTTCATCGAGAAAAAGAACGCCGCCGCTGGCGAGTTGAAAGCGTCCCGCGCGATCGGTCACCGCTCCCGTGAACGCGCCGCGTACATGACCGAAGAATTCCGACTCGATCAGTGAATCCGCCAGCGCCGCGCAGTTCACCGCGATGAAAGGACCATTCTGGTGACGACTCTTCTCGTGGATCGAGCGCGCGATGATTTCCTTGCCGGTGCCGCTCTCGCCCTGAATCAACACACTCACATCGGTCGGCGCCACCTCGCCGATCAACGAGCTGATCTTCTGCATCTCCGCGCTGCGCCCGACGAAAATATTGGGGCCGACCGTATGCCGCAAACGCGCCCGCACGGAGGGGTCCTCCGCCACGATAATCTGGTGCTCCAGCGCCTTGTGCACCGATTCCAAAAGTCGCGCCCCATCGACTGGCTTCGGCAAAAAATCGAAGGCCCCGCGCTTGAGCGTCTCCACCGCCGTGCGAATCGTTCCGCCCGCGCACATCAGGATGAATTGCGAATCCGGCGAGAGCGACCGCACCTTGTCCATGAACGGCACGGCGAAAAGCTGGCTCGGCTCAAAGCCGATGAGCACGACGTTGTATAATTTCTGCTCGCACAGCGAGAGCGCATCCACCTCATTCACGGCGAGAGAGACTTGATACCCCGCCTCGCGGAGCGTGCCGCTGATCGTCTGACTCGACATGGCATCGGGGTCAAAGACGAGGACAAAGATGCGATTCAGATCCACGGTTCTATCATACTGCGCACTTTCTGAATTCATAGCGCAAAATTTGCGCAAATCTCAAAAACTTCTTCGCTTCGGGGAATTTTCAATTACCAACAGAAATCCCATCTAATTGCAGATAAGCAGGTTGCCAATTACTCCCTCAACCCGGCACGACTCTAGCACTAAGAGAGCTACCATGAATGACTCCAAGACAGTGATTGAACGACTCCGCGAAGTGATTGCTCTCGAATGCAAGGTCGCCGCCCTGAACGATAATGGCGTAGCGATCGGCAAGGCGCTTTCCCAAGAAATGACCGAAGCCCGCGCTCTCATCCCCACCGCCATCCTCGGCCACCACGACCGCATGCGCGATCGTGGCAAGAAGAGCGTCGCTCCTGTCCGCAACGGCGTCTGTGGCGCGTGTCATCTCCGCCTGCCCATCAGTCATGCGATCAGCCTGAACCCCTCGCACGACCTCGAAGTGTGTGACAATTGCGGCGTCTTCCTTTATGTGGAAGCCACGCCCGCAGTGGAAGCCAGCCCGATCCTGCACCGCACCCCCGCCAAGCGCACGAAGGTCAGCAAGAAAACCGCTTCGGCCAGTCTCGCGAGCTAAAATGAGCGGTCCTACTTAATTTAATCCCTGAATCGTGGCCGATTCACGGATTTGCATAGCCGATCTGGCGTTCTCCCGCGTCAGATCGGTTCTTTTTTTCCTACAAGCCTCTAAATATGGAAAGCAAACTATCTATCTCGGCTCAAATTCCTCGAAAGTAGTCCACTTAATCGTGAGCATTGCAAAAAAATATTACTAAAGTGCAAACTTAGTTTTCTTTTTTGAAGAGTCATTCCATTTTATTAAACACGCAAACATCTAATAAAAAGCATCTTACAACTTAAAATAGAAGTTGGCACGCGCTAAGCACTCTTAATAGGCGAACCCTAACCAGGATCGCCCCATGAAAGCTCACTTCACGACTCTCCTCGGTGTCTCGCTCCTTCTCATCGGAGGTTTGGTGCCCGTCCAAGCTGGAGATGACAGCTTTGCCATCGCCCGCGACAAGAGCCTCGCTGGCAAACGGGTTTCGGGCGCTTGCCTTCCCTTTGCGCAAGATCTTTATAGCCGTTTGACCAAAGCCGGCGGCGAAGCGCATCTCGTGGTTTTTAACTGGCGGAGTCCGGCGGGTGATACCGGCACGCATGCGATTGTAGTCTATCGGGACAAGGAAGGCCGTTTCTGGGCCATGGACAACCTGCAAACCGCCCCCCTCTGGTTGGCAGGATCAACTCCAGCCGCTTGGGCGGCCTTCTTTGCCCCGCGTTACGATGTGGAAGTAAAAGGCCACAAGACGGACCCGTCCCTGGCGGGGCAGTATGCGGACCGTAGTCGTTCGACGGAGACTGCCGCTGTCAGGACGGCGGGCCTGTTGGCCAGCAATTGATGAGTTACCCTTTTAGCTGAATCGAACAAAGGAGCTCTTAAAGTAGAAAGCCGATACTAAGTAAAGAGAGTCGATAGTAAGGACCCGTCGTCTGTAATTCTGAGCAGACGACGGGTCTTTCTTTTATCTCCTGGCATTCATTCCCGGTTCAAAAAAACCCCGGAACGCGTAAAGCATTCCGGGGTTTTCACAATCGATTAGCCTCTCAACTTACTCCGCCGAGACGCAGGAGTAGTGACCCGAGCGGCAATACGAATCGTAGTTACCGTTCAAGGCGAGACGTCCGCCGCTGTGGGCATCGCCCAGCGCGGTGAGGTTCGCGATCAGGTCGAAGAGGAATTCCTTCGGACGACCCGCGAAGCCGAGTTCGGCGTACGGAATCAACAGATCCACATCGTAAGCAATCTTGCTGATCGACTGGCTCGCCTTCACCCCGTTGACGGGCTTTCCACCCGCGTGCAGAACGACCGGCACCTTCTTGCCCGGTTGCGGATGGCAGAAGATCTGCGCGATGCCGCCGCCATTGGCCGGACAGAAGAACAGCTCGATGCAGGACGAGCTTTCGTATGAGTTCCGCGAGCTCTTTTTGTCCGCGGTCACCTTCGAGTCGAAGATATGCGTCTTGATGCGCAGTCCGTTCTTCTCGCAACTCAAGCGGACATCGCCCGCATTGAATCCGGCGAGAGTAAATGGCGTGACCGATTCCCCACCCTTGGGGATAAGGATCTCCTGGCGCGCACCGAGAACAAGCCCCTTGCAGAGCACGTTGGGCGTCTCGCCCTTGAGATTGATTTCCAGCTTTTCCGTGGGCAATTCCTTGGGCGCGAACTTGATCTTCTGTTCGATCTTCTTGCCCGCGCCTAGCTTCACGCGGATCGTCTGCGGTTTGAAGGTGACATCGCTCGTGCTGACCGTCACCGCCACTTCCTGCGCGACTTCCGCCGGATTCTCCAATTCCACCGCGAGGTCGAATTCGGACCACTTCTTCGGCAGCAGACCGCTGGAAGACGTCAGTTTCGCCAATACGCGATCGCCGATTCCAGCGTAACCGCGGCCGGTGTTCTTGATCGTAGGCGAGAATTCGCCGAGCAGACCGACCTTCTGGTGCGCTTCGATGAGCTCGTCGCACATGTCCCAAATCTTGTCGAGGGGCAGCTGCGTCGCCGTGTGCGGATCAACCATGACGGCGTGGTAAATGTGTTCGCGTTTCTTGGTGAGCGCCGCTTCCACGGTCAACTCCTGCACATTGATATTGCTGCGGCAAAGGGCGGCCAGTTGCGGCGGCAGATCGCCGATCACGGTGGGCTGAATGCCCTGGCCGTCGATCAAGCACGGCACTTCCACGCAACAGCCTTGCGGCAGGTTGGTGATGAGACCGGTGTTCGGCACGTTGCCGTAAATCACGACCGGCTTGTTCGTCTCGCGAGCTCGGATGATGAAGGAGCCGTACTCGTGCGAAAGCTTGGGGATCTGAATGTCGCCACCCTTGCCCCCGATTAATTCCGCCTCGGCACTATGCCACGTGGCCATGATGGATTCACAACGGCGAATGTACTCATCGAGCGGGATGTCGAATTGCTCGACCACCTTCGGACCGTGGTGGATGAAGTATGGCACGTACTCGCTCTGGTGTTCGCTCGATTCCGTGACGAAGTAACCGGTGCGGCGCATCATCTCGAAACGCACCTTCTCCGCCTTGAACTTCGGGTCCTGAATGCACTTGAAGAGTAGCGGATAGATATCCTGATTGCGGTACTCGAGCTTGAGGAAGAAGGCCATGTGGTTGATGCCCGCCACGAGATAGGTCACGTCCTTGTAATCGACCCCGGCGAAATTCGCGAGCTGCTGCGAGGTGCCCTGCACCGAGTGGCAGAGGCCGACGTGGGGAATGCCCACCGCGCGGGCGACACCGAGACAGTTCATCGCCATCGGGTTTGTATAATTGAGCAAGATACAATCCGGCGCGCCGACTTCCGCAATGTCCTGGGCAATCTTGTTGATGACCGGGATGGTGCGCAACCCACGGAAAACGCCGCCCACGCCGAGGGTATCGGCAATGGTCTGGCGCAGGCCGTACTTCTTCGGAATCTCGAAATCGATGACCGTGCCCGGCTTGTAACCACCCACCTGAATCGTACAGATCACGTAGCGCGCGCCTTGCACGGCCTTGCGCTGATTGGTGGTCGCTTCGATCTTCACCTTCGAGTTCAGCTTCGCCACCATGCGGCGTGCCATGATGTCGGCCACCTTCAGACGGCTCGGATCAATGTCCATCAGGCAAATCGTAGCGTCGCCCAACTCGGGCGCTTGCAGCACATCCGCGATAAGCTGCTTGGCGAAAACAACGGAACCGGCACCGATCAAAGTAATCTTGGGTTGCATGGTCTCAGTGTGGCGTCTCCCCCTTTTTCCACGAGTTCAAAAATGTGATAATACGTGCAATTTTGTGATATTGTGATAAAGGCTTTCCCTATGGCCGAGCCCCCCATGTTCACCGTCCCCTACGTGAAACTTCAGGAAAGACGAGCCAATCCCCGTTATGACTGGCCGAATGAGAATCGCTGCCCAAGTCCTTTTGTGATCTTGCAATACACCGTCAACGGCTGCGGAGGATTCGACCTGGATGGTGTCCCCTATGAGGTCGGCCCCGGTCATGCCCTGCTGGCCATTCCTCCCGAGCGGTCGCGCTACTACTATCCGCCCACCCGCAAGGAAGTGTGGGAATTCCGTTGGCTGAATTTCTACGGCGACTTCTCCGTGCAACTCTGGCGCGATTTCCGCAAGCAATTCGGCCCCGTCCCGGCCCTGCCACCGCAATCCCCCGCCGAGCGACTCATGCGGGAAATCATTCAACTCGTCGGCTCGCAACGTCACCCGGACCCGTTTCTGGTAGGCGAGATGGCCTATCAATTCTATCTCACCTGGTGGCGGCAACTGCAGGAACAGCAACCGCTGCCCGACTTTGCCGATCCGGTTGTCGAAGCTGAAAAATTCTGCCGCCAGCACTTTCGCCGCCCCCTCGCCGTCAAGGAAATCGCCCACCACGTCGGACTGACCCGCGAACATTTCTCCCGCCTCTTTCAAGAGCGACATCAGCAGGGACCTGCCGCCTACCTGCGCACACTGCGTCTCAAGGAAGCCCGGCGTTTGCGTCGCGCCCAGCCGATGACCCTCACCGAACTGGCCATGCGCACCGGCTTTCCCAGCGCCCGGCAATTGGGCAAGCTCTTGCGCTGAACCCCGACCGCTTCTATCTTTTAAGAAACACCGTGTCCAACCCCGAAACGCCCGACCTCGCCGCCAAAGTCCGCTCGCTGCCGCACCGGCCCGGAGTCTATCTCTACAAGGATCGCTTCGGGCGCATCATCTACGTCGGCAAAGCCCGCGATCTGCACAAACGGGTCGGTCAATATTTCCATCCCTCACGACGACAAACCGCCGACCGCAAGACACAAGCGCTCGTGGAAAGTATCTGCGATCTCGAGTACCACGAAGTGAAGTCCGAGGCGGAAGCACTCCTGCTCGAAGGTAAACTCATCAAGGAGTATCGCCCCCGCTACAACGTCAGCTTCCGCGACGATAAACATTTCCTCCTGGTGAAGGTGAACCTCAACGATCCCTTCCCCCGCTTCTTCCTCACCCGCATGCGCAAGGACGACGGCGCGCGTTACTTCGGCCCTTTTGCGCATTCCGGCGCACTGCGCAACACGATCAATCTCCTCCGCAAAAAGTTCCACCTGCGCACCTGCCATCCCACGCTCCCCGGCGAAACCGATTTCAAGCATTGCCTCAACCACATCATCAAAAACTGCTCCGCGCCGTGCGTGAACAAGATCACCCGCGCCGGATACATGGCGCAGGTACAACTCGCCTGCGATTTTCTGGAAGGCAAATCGGGCGAATGGGTCGCCATGCTGGAAAAGGAAATGCAGGCCGCCGCCGCGCAGATGGACTTTGAAAAAGCCGCGCGACTCCGCGACCAGATCGAAGACCTCAAGCAAACCAGTGAACCGGCCAAACGTTTTGTTCGCCGGTTCGAGCGCACCAGCGGGAACATCGATCCCGAGCAGGACATGTTCGAATTGCAAAAAGTCCTCGAGCTGCCCGAGCCACCGGAAATCATCGAGTGCTTCGACATTTCCAACATCTCCACCACCCACAAGGTGGCCTCCATGGTCTGCTTCCGTCACGGCGTGCCGGACAAGGATAACTACCGCCGCTACCGCATTCGCACCGTCTCCGGGCAAGACGACTTCGCCAGCATCGCCGAAGCTGTGCGCCGCCGCTACAGCCGCATTCTCGCCGAGGGCTACCGCCGTCCTAATCTCATCGTCGTCGACGGCGGCAAAGGCCAGCTCAGCAGCGCGTTAGCGGAATTGAAAGTCCTCGGTCTCACCGAGCAACCGATCATCGGCCTCGCCAAGGAACGCGAGGAAATTTTTCGTCCCGGCCAAAGCGCCCCCATCGTCCTCGACCACGGCGTCGGCGCGTTGCGGCTGCTGCAACGCATCCGCGACGAAGCCCATCGCGTGGCCAACGGCTATCATCAACTCCTGCTGAAACAGCGCATCAACGAAAGCCGGCTCGACGATTGCCCCGGCATCAGCGAGAACCGCAAGAAACTCCTCCTGAAACAATTCGGCTCCATCGAACGACTGCGCCGCGCCAGCATCGACGATATCGCCGCCGTGCCCGGCATCGGCCCCAAGCTCGCGGAAGGCATCTTCGATTTCCTCGCCAAGCTCCCCAAGCGCGGTCCCTCGCCACGACCGGAGGAAAGCGAGTACATCCCCGGACCCAACGACTCGGGCGACATCATCTACCGGCTCAACGAGTGACGCCCTCCTTCGAACAACTTCAGGTTCTCGCGCAACGGGAAATCGATCGCGTCCTGCCCCGCTTGCCCCAGCATATCCGCGACGCCACGCAGCAACTCGCCATCCAGTTGGAAGATTATCCCGATTCCGAAAGCGGTCTCGACGACGACCTGCTCGGCGTTTTCCTCGGCAACTCCCTCGCCAATCTGGATGGTTGCTATCCGAGTCCCGAACCAACCGAGATCATCCTCTTCCTCGGCAACATCTGGGACTATGTGGAAGGAGACGAGGACGCTTTCATCGAGGAAGTGCGCATCACCCTCCTGCACGAACTCGGCCATTTTCTCGGCCTCGACGAGATCGATCTCGATGAGCGCGGCTTGGGATAATAACCAAAATTTTGAAAGAGGGAGCTGTCAGGAAATCATGAACTCAGAAAAAGAAGCGAGAAAAGGTGCATCTCCCTATTCTTGATTTCCTGAGTTCCTGATATAATCCTTTTCGACTTCTAGAACACAGCCATCGCCCCGCGCACCGTCAGGAATAATCCCAGGATCGCGAGCAGCCCGGTTGAAACGTACGGCATTTTCGCCGCGAAGGCCTGCAGCCGCTTGCCTTCCATCACCTTCCCGGCTCCCCACGCCGCCGCCACACCGACCGCCACCAATGTCGCCGCGAGCCCCACGCTAAAGCCCAGCACCACCCAAAAACCGAGCACCGCCTTGCCCGACTGCAGGCACAGCAGCAACACCGCGAGGGCGGAAGGACACGGCATCAATCCGCCCGTGAGGCCAAAAAGCACAATCTGACCGGTCGTGGCCGAACGATCCCCGAACTGCCGCTCGATCTCCGCCGCATGCTCGCGCATGTGTTCATCTTCGTGATCCGCGTCTTCGTCCTCATGAGAATGGTCGTGCCCGTGATCGTGGTCACCCCCGCAACACGCATGGGCCAGCTCATGAGAGTGATGATGCCGTCGGCTCCGCTGCAGCCGGTAAAACATCCAGGAGGCAACCGCAAGAATGATCAGCCCGGAAGCGAGCCGTAGCGCGGGCTCGATCTCCTCAATCTTCACCGCCTTGCCCAGAGCATAAGCCACCGCCACCAAGGCCCAAATAATCGCCGTATGCGAAATCGCCACGCACAAACCCAGCAGCGCCGCCTGCCGCGCCGTGCCTCGAATCGCAATAATGAACGACGCCATAAGCGTTTTGGAATGGCCCGGCTCCAATCCATGCAGCGCCCCCAGGAGTAGGGCGGTGGGCAGGTAGAGCCAGCTCAACTCGGTAATGGACGGAACTTCGGCGAACAAAATCATGCATAGGGTATACCCCCTCCCCCTATATTTTAGCAAATCAATATTTTCCGCCCTTGTTTCTTGATCCGTTTGCTTCTACAACTCCCTGCGTGAGCCATCAACATCCGGAGGAAGTCAAGAAAGCCATGTCGCTGCGACTGCGCCGCATTCGTGGCCAGATCCAGGCGATAGAACGCATGGTGGACGAGGATTTCGAGTGCACCGAGGTCTTGAACCAGACCATCTCCGTTCGACGCGCGCTCAAGTCCTTCGCCGAAGAAGTGATCCATCAGCACGTGAGCCATTGCATCGAAGGATCAGAAACCCAGCAGCAGGCGCGCAAGCGGTTGCAAGAGCTGGTCACCGTCCTCAAGCGCTACGTGGAGTAGCGAAGCTGGCCATCAGGAATCAGGCCAGCGGACGTCTTGACTCACCTTACGATTTCCAACTTTGTTCCTTCTGCGCCTTCGGCTTGACCGAGCGCATGGCGGAACCGAAAACCGCCTTTTTCTTCGGTTTCACTTCCGATGCGAAAGAGTGGGATTCAGGCGTCGCAGGGACAGGTTTCGTCACCGTGCGATGATTCCCCTCTCCCTGCACAATTTCATCCAGTTGCGAAGCGAGCGACTTGAGTTCCTCGGCCTGGGCGCTGAGTTCCTGCGATGCGCTGGCGGCTTCCTCCGCCCCGGCGGCGTTGGTTTGGGTCACTTTATCCAGTTGTGTCAGGGCCGAATTAATCTCCTTCACCCCACGGCTCTGCTCCTCGGAGGAAGTCACGATCTGGCTCATCGCCTCGTCGACGCTGCCCACGTTGGTGCCGATCGATTGCAGTCCGGCTTGAACCTGACCCGCCACCGCTTCCACCTCGGATAGAATTTTAGTGATCCCCTCGTTCACCCGCACGCCGAGTTCGCTGCGATGAATGGCATTTTCGATCAGCCCCGACGTTTCCGTGGCCGCATCCGCACTGCGTTTGGCCAACGAGCGAACCTCATCCGCCACGACGGCAAAGCCCATGCCCGATTCCCCGGCGCGTGCCGCTTCCACGGCCGCATTCAACGCCAGGATATTCGTCTGGAAAGCAATCTCATCGATGGTCTTGATAATCTTCGCAATCGAGTCACTGGAGGATTTGATCTGCTCCATGGCCTCCGTCATTTGCTCGGAGGACTTGCCCAGCTCACCGATGCGGGTGTGCAGCGTGTCCATTTGCTGCGTATTTTTCTCCGTCACCTCACGCGCTTCCGTGGTGAGTTTTTTCACCGATTGCGCCTGCTGGGCCGTCGAAAGAATACTGGTCGAGATCTCCTCCATGGAAGCAGACGTTTCCTCCAACGAGGCCGCCTGTTCACTGGCTCCCTGCGCCAGTGACTGGCTGGAGGAAGCCACTTCGTGCGAAGCGTCTGCGGTCTGTCCCGAAGCGAGATCGAGCGCACTGCCCACCACCTGGATACGACGCGACAGCCAGACCGCGCTGCCGACACCAAAGGCAATGCCCAGCGCGAAGGCGCCCACACTGACCACGATATTGATGAAAGTCATGAAGGCGTGGGCGCGCTCGATTTGTTTATCGAGGTCGCTGTCGATCTTTTTCAGGCATCCTTCGATTTTCCGCGCCGCATCCATCACCGGCTTTTCCAATTCGAGAAACGAGACACCCCCCTGTTTTTCCGCCTCCACCTGATTTAGAAAGGAGGTGAGATAGACGTCCGTCGTCGCAGTTGCCTCGGCCAGTTGCTTCTGGTTTTCCTCAGACAACGTCTCCCGGCGGATGTCCTTGGTCTGAATTGTCTGCATGGCGGCGACATGGTCCTTCACCTTGCCGATGTACTGGGCCTCCTTGCGCAGAAAGTAGTTCTTTTCCTGACGCCGGGCGTTGAGCAACTCGATCTGCACCTGATTCAGCCGCTCGCTGATCTGGGAGACCGTCTTCAGCCGGTGCTGCTCCACCAGCCCAATCACGCCAATCACGAGCGGTAAAAGCGCCATGATAATAAAGGCGCAGATCAATTTCGTCTTGAGAGATAATCGTTCCATAAGCAATTCCGGGTCAAAGGTGCAGTTGTCAACGCGGTTCCCACGTGAAACACACGTGACTTTTGTTCACATCGACCATTCATCGCCGCTCATCATTTAAATACGATAAGCACCGGTCGATTGAAGCCGCGCGAATGGGGAGATTCTTCCTGCTAATGGACCTGAAAGCTGAAGCAGGTTCGATCTGGATAGACACAAATTCACGATCTTTTCGGCGTGGCCCGCTCATTTATTTCACCGCCAAGGCCGATAATCCTGATAAGGGTGAAGTGCCCTTCATTTTGACGGCAGAAGCTACCTGCCGGGGTCTGGAGCGGGAATATTTTTCCCGCGCTTAAATTGCCTAAAAGGAAAATTTGACCTAGTCATCCGGACTTTAGAATTATCTGTTTTCGTTTTAAATATTTTTAAGTCTTTTTGCATCAGTAGCTTATAGGTAGGCACTCACGAACTCATGCCAGTCATGGCACTGCCCGTGCATTAAGGATGGCATGCGAGTGATTCGGTCCGCGAACGAAACGTTGGATGTGTGACCAACGAACGGCCTGAATCGCCCGCCAACACAACCAGGAGAAAACACCATGCCCGCCCTGCTCGAAAAGGAACAAGTCAAAGCCAGCCAGACCGCCCGCCCCTTCCCCCAGGCCTTCCCCCAGAAGACCAATCGGGAAGAATTGATTGAATCCATGCTGCCGTTGGTAAAGCACATTGTCGCCCGCATGGGAATGTATCTCCCCTCCCACGTTCACAAGGACGAACTCAGCAGCGCCGGCATTCTCGGCCTGATCGACGCCGTGGATCGTTACGACGCCAAAAAAGGCAGCGGCCTGAAAGCCTACTGCGCCGTCCGCATCAAGGGCGCCATTCTCGACGAACTCCGCCGCCTCGACTGGGTGCCCCGTTCCGTTCACCGCGACGCCAAGCGCATGGCTGAAGCCCAGGACCGCGCCGCGCAACGTCTCGGCCGCGAACCCATGGAAGAAGAGATTCGCGCCGAACTCGGAGTCTCCCGCAAGCAATTCAACCACCTCCTCGAGCGCATCAAGCCCACCACCTTCTTCTCGCTGCAGGAACCCGCCTTCGGCAGTGATGAACCCGACGCCGTGATGCAGGAAGAAGTCGTCGCCGACCACAACGCGATGGACGCCTCCGAACAGCTCCTCCGCCAGGAAGACCGCGAACTCCTCCATGAAGTGCTCGGCCGCATGCCGTCCGCTCACCAGCAGGTCCTGACCCTCTACTACATGGAAGGTCTGCGCCTCAAGGAAATCGCCGAAGTGATGAAGCTCACCGAATCCCGCGTGTCGCAGATCCACACGCTCGCCATGAGCCGACTCCAGGTCGCTTTCCAACGCGAACGCGTCAAATAAGCAGGCAACCGCAGGGCCCCTTCGAGCCCTGCCTTGGTCACTGGCTCGCGTGGCTCGCCGCTCTCGGCGAGGCCGTACTCGGATCGGACGCGAGCCCGAGAGGTTGCGGGGTCATGCCGCATGACTGGCGTTTGCGACAAATCATGCTAGCTTGACCGGGTGGACGCCGCTTTTTCCGACAACGCCATCACTCACCAGCTTGCCGAATCCGCCCGCCGCACCAAAAACTGGCAGCGTTGGGGCACTTACCTTCCCGACCGCCAATGGGGCACCGTCCGGGAAGATTATTCCCCCCAGGGCGACACATGGAACTATCTTCCCCACGACCACGCCCGCAGCCGCGTCTTTCGCTGGGGTGAGGACGGTCTCCTCGGCTGGACCGATCGCGAATGCCGCCTCTGTTTCGCCTTTGCCTTCTGGAATGGAAAAGATCCGATCCTCAAGGAACGCCTTTTTGGCCTCACCAACGCCGAGGGCAACCACGGCGAGGACGTCAAGGAATGCTACTATCATCTCGACGCCACCCCGACCTATTCCTACGCCAAGGCGCTCTACAAATATCCGCAGGCCGCCTTCCCCTACGATGACCTCGTCCGCGAGAACGCCCGCCGCAGTCGTCAGGACCCGGAGTACGAACTGACCGATACCGGTATCTTCAACGAGAATCGCTACTTCGATCTCGTCATCGAATACGCCAAGGGCAGCGACCCGGATGACACCCTCATCCGCCTCACCGCCACCAATCGCGGTCCCGACACCGCCCCGCTGCATGTCCTGCCCACGCTCTGGTATCGCAACACGTGGTCTTGGGGCCGCATCGGCGAAGGCTACTGGGCGCGGCCCCAACTTCGGCTGGACGAAACCACCGGAGTCATTCACGGCCAACACGAGTCTCTCGGCTCAACCTGTTTTTTCTCCACGGACCTGCACCCGAGCGTTCCGCTTTTCACCGACAACGAGACGAACACGCAACGGCTCTACGGGGTGCCCAATGGCTCACCCTACGTGAAGGACGCCTTTCACGAATACCTCGTGCAGGGCCAGCATCACGCGGTCAATCCCGCCCACACCGGCACGAAGTTTGCGCGTCATTACACGCTCGATATCCTCCCCGGCGAAAGCATCACGCTGAACTTCCGCCTCTACCCCGAAGGCACGCCGAACACCGCCTCGCTCGGACCCGATTTCGAACACATCTTCGCCAATCGCCAGCGCGAGTGCGCCGAGTTCTACGAGACCAAACCGTGCGTGCAACATTCCGCACCGCACAAGCGCCTCGCCCGCGACATCTACGCCGGACTCCTCTGGACCAAGCAATACTACCAGTACGGCGTCAATGAATGGATTCAAGGCGATCCCGCGAATCCGCGCACCGAACTGGAACGGGAAATGGCCCGCAACAAGGAATGGGAGCACCTCTACAATCGCGACATCATCTCCGTCTGCGACAAGTGGGAATATCCGTGGTATGCCTCGTGGGATCACGCCTTCGCGATGATTCCCTTTACCGACATCGATCCGAATTTCGCGAAGGAGCAAATGGTGCTCTTCCTGCGCGAATGGTACATGCACCCGAACGGACAATTGCCCGCCTACGAGTTCGAGCTCTCCGACGTGAATCCCCCCGTGCAGGCATGGGCCGCGCGACTGCTTTACCGCAACGAAAAACTCGATGGCCGCACGGACCGCGCTTTCCTCGAGCGGATCTTCGTGAAGCTCCTGCTCAACTTCACATGGTGGGTGAACCGCAAGGACGCGCAGGGCAACAATCTTTTCCAAGGCGGCTTCCTCGGGCTGGACAACATCGGCGTCTTCGACCGTTCCAAGCCGCTCCCCGGTGGCGGCATTCTCGAGCAGGCCGATGGCACGGCGTGGATGGCTTTTTACTGCATCAAGATGCTCGCGATGTCACTCGAACTCGCCCGCGAAAATCGTGTGTACGAAGACATGGCCTCGAAATTCTTCGAGCACTTTGTCGCCATCGCCGACGCGATGAATACCCTCGGCGGCTCGGGCTTGTGGGACGAGGAAGATGGTTTCTACTATGACCGGCTCAAGCTCGGCAACGAAACCCTTCCGATCAAAGTCCGCTCCATCGTCGGCATCATCCCACTCTTCGCGGTGGAGGAATGCCACAGCGGCGAGATGATGGGACTGCCGGAATTTTCCAAGCGGCTGCAATGGTTCCTCAACAACCGCGCCGACCTCGCGCACGAAACCTCCTACATGGTGAAGCACGACGACAAATCGCGCATCCACCGCCTGCTCGCCTTGCCCTGTCGCGGACGGCTCGAGCGCGTGCTGCGTTACGTGCTCGATGAAAATGAATTCCTCTCGCCCTACGGCATCCGCTCGCTCTCCAAGGTGCACGAGAAGCATCCCTTCGTCTTCTCCGTCGACGGCCAGGAATACAAAGTCGGCTACGTCCCCGGCGAATCCAACACCGGACTCTTCGGCGGCAACTCCAATTGGCGTGGTCCGATCTGGCTGCCGATCAATTACCTCCTCATCGAATCCCTCCTGCGCTACCACAGCTTCTACGGCGAGAGCTTCAAGGTGGAATGCCCGACCGGTTCCGGCAACTGGATGACGCTCAATTGCGTTGCCAAGGAACTCGCGCAACGCTTGCTGAAACTTTTCCTCCCCGATGAAAACGGTCGCCGCCCCTGCCATGGCGACGATCCCCGCTACGCCAACGATCCGCACTGGCGCGATCTCCCCCTCTTCCACGAATATTTCCACGGCGACAGCGGACGCGGCTGCGGTGCCAGCCACCAAACCGGCTGGACCGCGCTGATCGCGCATTGCCTCAAAATCGTGGAGGAAAAGGACTAACCCGCGCGACGAATTGGGAAGGTAATCTCGAATGAGAGCGAGGAGTTCTGGAGAGAGTTGAAGTCTACCCAAGACATTACTTTCACTCCACGTCATCCTGAGCTTGTCGAAGGATCAGTTCGAATGACCTTTTGAGTCTTCGCTCTCTCCTCATTATTTGGAAACCCACAGAACGACACCCGGTATTCTTTTCGAACATTTCCTTTTGTGAAATGCGAATTGGCTTAGAATTTAGAAATTCGGACTTAGAATTTTCCACATGCCCTCTCCCCGCCATACCCTCATCGTCGGTTGCGGCTACGTTGGCAGCGCCATCGCCCGATCCCTCGTCGCCGCAGGCGAACGCGTCACCGGCTGGGTCCACACCGAGGCAAGCGCCGTCCCCCTCCGCGCGGAGGGACTCCCCATACTCGTCGGGGATATCAATAGCGCCGAGGCCTGGGCCGATGTGCCGACAAACATTGATGCCGTCATTCACTGCGCCTCCTCCAGCCGTGGCGGGGCCGGAGCCTATGCCGATGTCTATCGCGAAGGACTCCGCCACCTCATCCACCGTTTTTCCACCGCGCGCCTCCTCTTTACCTCCTCCACCTCCGTCTATGCCCAGACCTCCGGCGAGTGGGTCACGGAACTCTCCCCCGCCGAACCCGCCAAGGAAACCGGCCAGATCCTGCGCGAAGCGGAACAACTCGGGCTCGACCATGGCGTGATCGTCCTGCGGCTCGCCGGCATCTATGGCCCCGGTCGCGGCGTTTTGCTGGAACGATTGAAAAAGGGCGAAGCCGTCATCGAAGGCGACGGCATGCGCTGGATCAACCAGATCCACCGCGACGACGCCGCCAGCGCCGCCATCCATTTACTCCACCACGGGAAACCCGGCGAGATCTACAACGTCTGCGACAACGAGCCCGTCACCTACTACGAATACTACCGCTGGATGAGTGCGCAACTCCAAGTCCCCCTTCCCCCCTTTGGCCCCCTCAAAACCGACCGCAAACGCGGCCTCACCAACAAGCGCGTCTCCAACGCCAAACTCCGCGCTCTCGGCTGGGAACCGACGCACCCGTCCTTTCGAACGACGTAACGCCTCGCTCCCCCGGAGATTGCCACCCCCAATCCGTCATCCCGAGCGAAGTCGAGGGATCGGGCAAGGGGGCGGCTTTTCCAGCGCAAATCCCTACATGCTGATCTTCAGCACAACCTTCTTCACCGCCTGATCCTTGCCGTGCGAACAATTCGGCTTGTGACCATCATGCGGGAACAAAATCGAAAAATCACCCGGACGCATCACCAGCGCCTGATCATCCGCGCCCGTCGCCTTCAACACATCCTTTTCCTCCTTGTACGGCTCCGTCACCGTCAACAGGCCCACCGGCAGGTGATAAATCAACTCCTCACCCGTCACGATGTACTGCAAATCGATGTACTTCTTGTGCGCCTCATACTTGCGCTGCGACGCAGGCGACGTCGTGTAACTCTGCACCATCGCAAACACACGATCCCCCTCGATCGCATACTTCCCATCGGGCGTCGCTGGGTCGAATTTCAACAGATAGTCAAACGCGGCACCAATGCCGGGGTGAACGCCCCGGTAACGGAGCTGCTGGTCAATGTGGTCGTAGATCATAAATTTACAGGCTAAAATTCCTTCCTACTGGACTAAATCCTCTGCCGGAATAAGCAAGCCAGCAATTTTTCTGCAAAACGTTCTTGCACGAAAGCAGGCCATCCCGTATTTTCAACACTCCCTTACCGCCTCGGTAGCTCAGTTGGTAGAGCAGGTGACTCTTAAGTAGCTTCCTGAGTTTTGCGCCATTTCTCGAACGTTTGCAAGACGTTGCGCTATCGAAAGATCCCGCAAGTTTGAGTTTGCACGACATTGTGCAGTTTGGCTCACTTTTGCCCATTTTCTATGCCAGACCGTATAAAAGCACCGTATAAAATTTTACTCAGATTTCGTTGGGGACCGTATTGTCAATAGTCGTATTATGGTGAGCTATTTCAGACTGCTCTTGTAGTTCTTGCTGCCTTATCGAGACGGCGATGAAGAAACGATGCCATGGTCAATAAATCAAGGGCATCCTGCTCGGAAATGCTCCAGAGAACTCTCGGCGCATGCGCACTTGGATTACGAAACGTACCAAATACAGCCACCGCCAACCATCTTTATTTAACTACATATGATCCCAGCTTTGTTGATCTGGGACGACTCGCTGTGCGTATTGGAATGTTACGAGTCAACGGTATTGCCACCCACAAAATCTCTCTTACTATGAACGGGAAAGCGATCCCAGGGCAAACCGTTTTGAATCGATTTTGCACCGAGGAATAGATTTTACCGTAAGTCGACCCCCAAACAGCGGAGCGGCTTAGGTGCGGACTTTGAAGGTATTCGCTATGAGAGCAGGTCAGATTCCTAGTGGACTCTGAGAGCGAAACCACGGTGCATTTGAGTCCGCTGTTATGGGGCTCCCCTAGCGACTAAGCCAAAATCCTCGTCTGCCACGCTGGAAGCAGGATTTCGCAGGCTCCGGCAGAAAAGTCATAGGAGTTTTCGGATAGAATGTCGCGCAGGGCACCCTTTGCGCTTTTCACTCGAAGCATGAAGACGAGATCCCTTGGGCTGAGGTTAATGAGAAAGTGGGTTTTGGTTCCATTATCGTCAGAGAGCGCACCGATCTCTACTTCATCCTTCGGGCTGAGTCCGGTGATTTCGTAGTCGCTAGTGATACCATGCTTTTGCAGCGCCTTGCCTAGGAATGTAGAAAAGTCCACTGAAGGCTTGAGCTCATAATCGCGAAACGGCTGATATCCGAACCAGAGCACTTGCCCCTTTTCAACCTGCCTCGATATAATTGCGGTCGACTTGTCAGGCCACGCTCCAAGGATCTGACAGTTCTTATCTTGAACATGGAGGATAGATCGGTAGTTACCATTGACCGTCAAGCTTCCACCATCGGACAACGAGACGTCTGTTGATTCAGCGCCGAGGAGAAAGTCATTGATGTAGGCACCGAACAATTTGCGCAGTCCCTGCCCTGGCGCTTGCAATTGGTTGACGGCGTTCTCATTGAAGATACCAAAACGCTGATCAGCGATTACGACCCCACCCTTTCGGATAAAGTCCGCGATCGCATCAGCTAGCAACTTGTCCAAACTCAGCGCACAAGGTACCACCAGGACTTTGTATTTGGACAGAATCCCTTCCTCACGGACTTGGACATCACTAACGCAGTCTGTGGGAATATGAAGATCACGAAAAACACGCGAAGCGCCATATCGCGCAAGTTGCCATTCCCTGAACAGATTGGCGACATGCGTGTAGAGCGCATTGTCCGAAGAGTGTAGAACGGCTACCTTTGATTGATACGTTCGATTCAGAAAGAGCTTCTCATTAGAAAGGAATGTCTCTGCCACCTTCGCATTGAGCTTGGCGCGCTCGGTAATGGAGCCGTCCCATGCGGTGAGATTGAAAGTATCCGTCTGCGTATCGGTGACGCGCCCGCCAAATTTCCAGAGGAGAATCGCTTTGGCTCCGTGCAGGACAGAAAGCCAATGAGTGCTCTCGCGGCGCAATCCGTCAGCAACTTCGGGCGGGCATGCTGTGGGGTTATAAACCTGTCCAGCCTCGGTTTCCAAGACCCAGAAGCCCTTGGCGGGATCATTTGAGCTGCCACGTACTGATGAAAGCCCTGAATTCAGCGCGGACACTCTTCCTTCTCGCTCGATGTCCGAATAGAAAGAGAAACCGGTAATATCCAGATGGCGTGCCTGACTCCATAGGTCTGGTATGCCGTGCCAAGAAACGTCTCCGTAGACCGCAGTCGTTACGATGTTGCTGGAGGTGGGGCGCTTGAGCCTATCGTGTTCATGCACCAGATCGTTAACGCGATCCACCCAGGAAGCCACTCGATCCTGATTGAAATGCAACCAATCCAAGCGCGCCACAAAACCGCTGGCCAGAAAGCCTGTCCCGAGTCCGGGTTCGATCTCTTCCCATTTTCGGTAGCAGACAGGGAACTCAGTACCCCATATCGTATTCAAGGCGTCGAGATTGTCATTATATTTGGCTTTGAGCCAATTTCGGAATTTGGCTAAGGTCCGGGGGCAGTAGCATTGCGGTTGCAGGTAAGCCTCGTTCCAGACATTCCAGCCAAACAGAGACTTCTGATTCGCGTATCGTTTGACCATTCTGACGGTGAATGCTTCCGCCTTGGATTGATAAAGATCGTCGTCGGTACAGAGCAATTTGTGAGGGCCAAACGAGGTCTCGGGATGCTGCGGATCTTTCACCACTTCCTGGCAGTGATAATCACGAATCAGCCAGCGAGGCGGATAAATTCCTCCGAATGTAGCAAAGACACCGCCCACGTTAAGGAGAACATCCATTTCGTACTTCTCGGCAAGTTCGAAAATCCTGTCGACTTTAGAGAAATCAAATTGCCCCTCCTCGATCTCAATTCGATCCCACGCGACGAAGCAGCGAACGGCATTGAAATGAAGCTCCTTCATCGTTTTGAAGTCACGATCCCACACAGACATGTCTACATCGCCACTTTTGGCGTAGGGACAATAGCTGACACCGAATCTTAGCTTGTTGCTGACTGAGTTCATTTTAATATAAGGATTTTTGTTAGCTTTGCGATCTAGCGGCCAATGTTACGCGGGATAATGCATGCCACCATTGATGTTGACCGTTTCACCAGTCACGCTGCCATTCTGAAGAACGAATAAAACGGCATTCGCAATTTCATCCATTGATGAAGCCCGTCCAATCGGCACCCGTGAGATCTCGCTGGCGTACTTTTCTGCGCTCAATCGTTTGTGAATATTTTCCGTCGCCACCACACCCGGTGCCACCGTATTGACCGTAACACCCAAGGGAGCTCCCCACTCTGCAAAGGAGCGAGTCAAACCGTGCATACCCAACTTGGAAACACCGTAGGCGATCATGTTTCGCTCCGCCGGAACAAAAGAGCGCACTGAGGAAATATTGACGATGCGACCCCAGCGGCGGTCACCGATCTGTTGCATGAATTTCCACGAACTGAGATAGGCACCCTTCAGATTCACTTTCATCACCATGTCCCACCATTGCCCCTCCGTCATATCGGCACTACGCCGCCAAGGATCCAGTCGCGCATTATTGATCAGAATATCAACTGCGCCATATGCGTGCTGGATTGCGCTAAATAGATCGCTCACCGCTTCTTCATCCGAAATATCGGCTTCGAATTCCGCGGCCTTACCTCCGGCATTCTGGATGAGATCAACAACGTTTTTGGCCAACCTGCCTCCGCCCAGATGGTTGATCGCCACGTTACAGCCCTCCCCAGCAAGTCGGATCGCCATAGCTCGCCCCAATCCCTGAGAAGAACCGGTAATCAGAGCCGTGCGCCCTTTAAGTGAACTCGAAGGTTCCGACCCTACTAGGTCGTTCGATTCGAGCAACTGTTCGTCGAATTTCTTCGTAATATTTGAGCTTGTCATTGTTCTCTTTTAACTGTATATACATTTAAGCTTTGAAAACGCAATCTAAAAAACTGAGCAAGCGCGAAATCATCGCAATGGCTCTGCGTCAGGAAATCATTGAAGATTCTTATCCTGAAGGACATGCCTTGCCGGGCGAGCATGCCCTATGTCAGCGCTTTAACGTCAGTCGGGCGACGCTTCGACTTGCCTTGAGCGAATTGGAAAAAGATGGATACATTAAGCGACAACCGGGAAACGGTACATTCGCCAATCCATCCCGCATGGTCATGCCGCGCGCGTTGGGTTTATTGCTACTCGAACCGCATAAAGCCGGGACGGTCGGCATGTCAGCCATGATTCACGGAGCCAACGCCTATCTCGATTCTCTCGGTTCCCAGCTGACCATCATCAATCGTCCCCCTCAACAATGGAACATACCGTTGATCCGCTCGCTGGCCGGCGTACTCGTTGTTCCGACCACGATCACGCCGGCACACTTGAAATCTATAGACGATCTCTCGCTGCCACGAATCGGCGTCACCGACAATGATCTACCTGGAGCCAGCGTCCGGTTTGATGTGAAGTCTGCCGCGAAGACTCTCACAGATCACTTGCTCTCACTCGGCCATCGCCGCTTTGCCTTGATCAGCGGTCACGACGTGCATTCAGATTATCTCCGCAAACTCGGCATTGCCGAAGCACTGACGCAGGCAGGCATCGACTTTGCTACGGTTCCCGACTATCGCACTAACTATGACACCGAAATTGCGTGGGAAGCCGTTCGGCGACTATTCAAAACAACACCACACCCCACAGCAATCATCGCCTTTGACGACAGCTTGGCGCTGCAAGTCATCCGCGCCGCGCAAGACGCAGGGCTGAACGTTCCACGCGATGTCAGCGTGACCGGGTTTAACGACTCCCCCCACGCCGCCCTCGTAAACCCTTCCATCAGCACGGTGCGCATTCCCTTTATCGAAGCCGGACGCAAAGCCGCGGAAGCCCTCTGCCAAAACTACCTGCGCCATATTCCCGTCGAGGATATTCCGTTGAAGACGGAATGGATTCCCCGCGAAAGCACCGGCCCCGCTCAGTCTTAACACGCTCTCTATTCCAATGAAAATTACCTCTATCGAGCCAATCATTTGCCACGCCTATCGCACCAACTGGGTCTTTGTCCGCGTTCTGACGGACGAAGGCATTGAAGGCGTGGGCGAAGCCACCCTGGAATACCGCGAACCCACCGTCGCTGAAGCATGCCGTGAACTCAACCGCACCCTGCGCGGTCGCAACGCTTCCGACATCGAAGCCATCTGGCATGAAGCCTACCGGGAAACGTATTTCCGCGGCGGCCCCGTTTTCATGAGCGCCCTTTCGGCAGTTGAAATGGCCCTGTGGGATATTCAAGGAAAAGCCCTGGGCGTTCCTGTTTATCGCCTACTCGGAGGCAAAGTGCGCGACACAGTGCCCTGTTACGCCAATGGTTGGTTCGCACCAGCCAAGACCGCAGAAGAATTCGCCACCAAAGCCGAAGCAGCCGCAAACTTCGGATGGAAAGGCATCAAATGGGACCCATTCGGCTCCTCCTATTTGCAAATTGACCGCCAGACCTTGAACAAGGCCATTGAATGCGTCGAAGCCGTGCACGCCAAGGTCGGTAAGCGACTCGAGCTCCTCATCGAAGGTCACGGCCGCTTCGACGTGCCGACAGCCATTCGCATCGCACACGAACTGGAACGCTTCGACATCCACTGGTTTGAAGAACCGGTTCCGCCCGATAATCTCGACGCGCTCGCTGAAGTGAAACGCCGCTCACGCGTACCAATCTCCGCCGGAGAACGTCTCTATAGTCGCTGGGAATATCGCGCGTTCTTCCAATCGCTACCAGCAGACTATATTCAGCCCGACGTCAGTCATGTCGGCGGAATCATGGAACTCAAAAAAATCGCCGCCACCGCCGAAACACATCACCTCGCCGTTTGCCCCCATAACCCGAGCGGCCCCGTGGCCAACGCCGCCACACTCCAGCTCGCCGCCTGCGTGCCAAATTTCCACCTCCTCGAAACCATGAGCTCTGACGTGCCCTGGAGACGGAAAATCACCAACGAGTCGGTCACCATGGAGAACGGCATGATGACCATTCCTGACAAACCCGGACTCGGCATTGAACTCAACCTCGAAGAAATCGCCAAGCACCCCTACGAACCACGTGAGTTACGCCATTACCGGGGCGACCTCACCGACATCCGCCCCGCTAGCGCCGAAAGCTATTTCAAAACATAACCGCTCCACAGCCACTATATCGCCGACTCCGTATAGACTTCGTTCATTACCGAATTCTGACTTTGCGCGCGCTCCAGTACTTGGCCTGCCTGCACCAGTCGTTCCCGCAATCTCTCGTAGGGCACATTCTGAACATCACATCCACATTCGATAGCCAGCCCCGCAGCCAACGCCGCCGACTCTGACAGAATCATAAAGACCGGCTCCATGCGGATCGATCCAAACGCAATATGCGATGCCGATAGACAGAAAGGCACGAACAGATTCCGACACTCCTCACGCTTGGGGATAATCGAGCGATACGAGACCGGATATGGCGGGCCGGAATAAACCTCTACATTGCCCTCATTCTTCACCATTCCATCGACGACGATGCGCCGACAATTATGCGAGTCCATTGTATAGGCCGCCAAGCCCACCGAATCTTCGGCAATCGCTTTGCCGCGGCAATAATGCTCGGTCATCACCACGTCGCCAATTAACCGCCGCGCTTCTCGCACATACAGCATGCGAGAGAATCCTGCCGTATCAGTAAACTCGTCTCGGCACCAACCCCACTCACGAAACCGAGTCTGAAACTCCTCTGGAACTGCGGGATCTTCTCGCCAGAACCATAGCAATCCCAAAATCCAGCGCACATGCTCCTGAAAAATTCTCTCGCGCTCCGCATAGCCAGCCTCTGGGAAGCGATCGCTACCGCCAATCCAGTCGGTCGAAACAGCCCCCCAATTATTCATATCTACTTTGCCCTCGGCAATCGCATCGAACTTCAAGAACGTAGGAACAAATCCAGCGCGACAATAGCGGGACAATAACTCGTAGCGGGACCGGTCATAGCCATCGGGCTTGATGATTGGCAACCGATTAGACTGATTCGCAGTCAAACAGAGTCGAAAATTGTATGCCTGCACACGTCGGTCACCGCACCCAGGAACGTGTGGCTCCACATCAATACCCGGCAACAATCCGCTCTCGGGCCTCCTCTCGATTCGATACGGATCCACTGGAAAGGAGAACTGGTGACCATCGAGAACTTGCGACCCATTGTATTCCTCGCCATAAAGCTCATTGGATTCTCGCCCAACCGTATAGGAAACGCCCGCCTTAGCCATTAGATCGCCTTCGTAGCTCGTATCGATGTATTGCCGGGCTTTGACTTCGATACCATTTTCGGTGATGAGGCTACGAATTCGCCCGACCTCTAGTTCTACCGAGTGCAGAAAACTGCCTATATAGCAGGTGACTCCCTCTTCGGCTAACCAGCGCTCGAATACCTCTTCCGCCACGTGCGGCTCGAAGCACCATTGCTCAGCCCGTCCATAGGCCTTACCGGCACGTCGATAAAACTCCCGCGACAGGCCACCAATCGCATCCTTGTTGCCAATGTCCGTATAGGAAAGGCCTCCCGTAGTCATACCGCCGAGCCGCATTGCCGGCTCAAGCAAAACGACTCGCAAACCCTGTCGCCTTGCCGATATGGCGGCAGTGATGCCGCCAGAATTTCCACCGTAGACACACACATCTACTTCCATTTGACGGCGCTCCGGATCGTGGGAAGGAGTATAATAATGCAGAGCAGAATAGTCAGGAACGATTGAAGAATCTACCATGAATCCATTTTTCAACAAAGCATTGAAAAAACGAGCAGATAGGATTACGTTATTTACCAAAGTATTTATATTTTCGAACATGGATAATCTTCGCTTTCTCGACTGGAAGCACCTGAACGCAACCATTCACTGGATCTATGAAGGCCCCCCCCAACAAGCGCACGGAAATTCCACTCGTCGAGATTACACGGCATGGCGGATCGAACGGGGATCCGTCCGCATACGGCGTAACGGGAAGAACTACTTCGTCAAAGCAGGACAGTGGGTGATCCTGCCACCAGGACGCGATGAACGAAAATTCTCTTCCCGCTCACGAATACTTTCTATTTTCTTCTCGGCGCAGTGGATATCAGGAGTCCCTCTTTTTGAATTTAATGAGCCGATCATACTTCACGCGGCAGAGACTTCTGATTGGTGGCGAGCCCTACTTCCAATGTGCCGCATTGTAAGAAAACGATTCCCGAAAGCCTACGATCGATTAGGCGCCCAGCAAGTCGATTTCGATACGTATTCTCGATTACAATACCTCTTCCATAATTGGCTACTGTACCTCTGGCCTCAACTGGATAAGCACAGCGCCGCAGTTCATTTACTGGCTCCGCATAACGAGCGCGCCATCGCCATGCGAGAACATCTCGATAGCCAATCTCTGCAGGAACCTTTTCGATTACACGCGTTGGCCAGTCAATACGGACTGTGCCCCACTCACGCCAATCGAATTTTCTACGCACAGTTCGGCACTACTCCCAAGCGTTACTTCGAACAAAGACGTCTACGTCAAGCCCAGTCAGAGCTACAATCTGGAAACTGCCCCATCAAGGAAATTGCATGGCGTCTTGGCTTCAGCCATAACTCTCTTTTCTCGACTTGGTTTCTTAAGAAATGTCAAGTTGCCCCACGGCAATACCGTAGTAATTCCCAGCAGAAATAACTACACTCAGCGTTGCACGGTTTTCACCACACCGGAACATGCAGGTCGCGCGGAGATGGGCCCCGCCTTGCCCGGTTGTGCCTGCCCCCTATTTGAGCAAATCGAAACCAGCGGTAAGCTTGAAGCAAGACAGAGAAAGTATGGGCGATTTCTTAATAAGAATGCTATGGCTGAATTGAAATATTTATCAAATCAAACCAAACGGTACCGCTCATTCTGACCAACCCAATCTGTAATTTAGATTCGACTATGTTGTCAGGCACAAGAATAGTCCATTTTGCATCAGTCCAATCAAATGAGTTGTCTTGTTTTATATCGAGCTTCTCTGTGCTCAATTGTCCCTCTGCATTCAACAGCTTTAATCCGAGATGAATACCACTCTCAGCGCCTACTTTCGCAGATAGGGATTCACCCTTAATTCGGGTTTCAATAACTAGCTTACGACTTCTTATTTTTTCAGCCGGCAAGACGACTTCGTAAAGTTGCTGCCTGGTAGAATCAGTCAACGTCGTCATCATGACTGGCTTTCCTCCTACATTTTCCACCTGAGGCATTGGGCTCCATCTAAGATTCGAAGAGTCTCCCCAATTCTCGCGAAAAATAAGCCCCAACTCCTTCGATTGATCATCAGCCTGATTGGACAGTTCGGAGTTTTTACCAATAAACGCTTCCCATAAGGCGTCCGCATAGCCTTGCATTCCCTTGTCTCCGGGATGCCAGTTTACTCCAGGATGACTAAAGCGCTTCTCAGATTTAACCATATTGTCTGGATCCGCATTGACCTTGCGGAGACTAACAAAAGTCCCGTTGTATTTTTTGCAGGCGCTCTGAATGAATGCATCTTTCTTGGCATTTCCTGTTGGAGGGCCCCATGTACTAAAGCAAAAAATGTTCACATTTGGATTTCCAGCCCGCACCGCTTCGAGTATCTGCTCATAAGGTTTTTGGAAGCCGTCCACGCTTACATCTTTGTTGTCATTCTCTCCCATTTGAACAATGAGTAGATCGGCACCGAACTCCTTATACTTCGCCAGTTGCGTAAGCTTATCGGTCAATTTCCCTCCACCTCCGCCCCCAATCATTGTCTTCGGCATTTTTCCATTTTGAGCGGCAACCAAGCGCGCGATAAAAAGATGAACATAGTCCTTTTCTAGAGCTGATGCAGCCATGCCCCAGCTACCACTCCATCCCAAATTTTCCACCGCCGGACCGTGACTGGTAATGCTGTCACCTATTACGAGTACTTTGGAGTAAACCTTGGTGTTTTCTTGGCTGCGCGCTGTCTGTAGAAAAACCCCAAACACACCGAGGATAAGTATTATTTTTACACCCATTAGAATTCGACTCTTTTTCACACGATTAGTTTCACATTCATCTTAACTAAATTATCTTCTCGAAAAAAATCTAAAACCCACCCCAGTCCTTTGACGTCACTAAAATTAGCGGACTAATTGAAGAAGATGTCCAACTCTGAGTTTCTCTAGAAAGAGTTTATGGATTAACGATTAAATAGTTTCTGGCATTTCTAATAAAATCCACCTTCGGCACAGCCTCGGTGTGACCGTCTGCAAATACGGCGAGGATCTTGCCAGTTCCCCGGTCGCTGGGCCGTCCCCATGGAGCCGTCGGATTCGTGGCAATGGAATAGGCTCCTATATACCATAATCCGTTTGGTAAAGGACGAGCACCATCTTCAGCAGCCATCACCATCATTACATTAGATGCTCGACCTCCAAGACCAGCCATAGGTAACGCCGTCTCAGTAGCAGAGAATCCAGGATAAGCGCACCTGAGCACATCCGAATTGGCGGCATAATCGCTGAATGCGTGATGCCGACCACTCGGTACCAACGGATCACTCAGGATAACACGCCCCCTCTTAGAGAAATAAGGATCTAATGTCTGTAGACACCAAAGAGGATCTCCAAACGAGGCGCCATTAACTCCACACATCATTGGCAGGATTCCTTGATTGTCTGCGGCGTATGTGAATATGCACTGGCCAATCGACTTCAAATTCCCAGTGCTTTTTGCCTGTTTAGCCCCAAGCATCGCCTTTGAAAAAGCCGGAATTGCCATGGCCGTCAATAGGGCAATAATTGCCATGCACACCAAGAGCTCTATCAAAGTAAAACCAAGTACTCTTTTAAAGTTTATGTTTGGCATAATTTTGAGCGCTTTCATGCGCGTTAACTGCTAGATCGGCAGGATTATACCGAAGATAACACCCGATTGTTCAACTTATTCGCGACGATATGATGTATTCCAGAACCCATTTTTTCGACTTTAGCCATATATCCGCTCGGCACCTGGAAAGTACCGTGACAGTGCGGCGGAATTTGTAGTCGTACTATTAATCGCTCATCCTCGAGGCTCCACTTTATTCCAGCTAAACCATATGGCGTATCGAGCGTGGCCTCGGCCCATGTGAGCGTGCCGCCTGGCTGAGGACGAAATACGATATGTTGATAGCCCGGAACCAGCGGATCCAAGTCCAATCCAGCCACGCTGCTATACATCCACTCCCCTACGGCTCCATAAGCATAATGATTGAAGGAGTTCATCGCTTTATTCTGGAGACCTTTGTCCGCAGACCAACCATCCCACCTTTCCCAAATCGTGGTTGCTCCATTTTTAACAGGAAAAATCCACGACGGGAATGTCTCCTGCTCGAGTAGTTTGTAAGCCACATCGAGATGTCCAGTTGCCTCGAGAACATGCAGCAGATAGGGAGTGCCCACGAAGCCTGTCGCAAGATGATAATCTTGCTGCTCAATATGTGTAATCAGGTGCTGCGCGACCGCTGCACGCAGAGCGTCTTCAACCAAACCAAAATGCAGGGCTAACGAGTAGGCAGTCTGCGTGCCAGAGACAATAGTGCCATCCGAGTTAACATACTGGCGCTGAAACGCCGCTTTGATCTCTTTATATAAAGACCTATACTTGTGCGCATCTCCCTCAAACCCAAGCGCACCCGCAGCCTGCGACATAATGCGGGCATCGTAAGCATAGAACGCCGTACCAATGAGGTCTTTGGGAGTACCGCCCTCCACCTGATCACTACCATCCAGTGCTAGCCAGTCACCGAAACCGCGCCACACGAGCACGTCTGGATGAGATCTAATCAAATCGCGACAGCAGTACTTGTTTAGGAACTCCATGAAACGCTCCATAGCGCCATAGTGCTCCGAGAGAATGGAAAGATCTCCATAGCACAAATAGACAACCCACGGGCATATCACCATCGCATCCGACCATGCGGGTCCTCCGTCATAATCAGGCGAATCCTCTTTCGCGTGTTCGAAAAGCTGCGGCCACACGCAAGGGACATTGCCTCGCTCTCCTTGCGCATCACGCCCGTCTTGCAGCCACTTTCTAAAGAACTCGCGCACATCCATATTGAATGCCGCCGTCTTGATAAACACCTGCGCATCACCCGTCCAACCCAGCCGCTCATCCCGCTGCGGACAATCCATCGGCACTTCCAAGAAGTTGCTTTTTTGCCCCCAGAGAATATTACTTTGCAACTGATTCAACAGCGCACTCGAACATTGAAATGTTCCCGTCTGCTTAATGTCAGAGTGTAGAACAATTCCTACAAGCTCCACATCATCCCCTATACACAATCCGGTTATCTCCACATAACGAAACCCGTGGAAAGTAAAACGTGGCTCCCACTGCTCCTGACTAGTTCCCTTGCACGTGTAATAGTCTGTCGCTCTCGCTTTCCTTAAGTTTTCAGTATAGATGCCACCATCCGGACCGAGAATCTCCGCGTAACGCAGCCGTACCGTTGTCCCTTTTTCACTTCGAATACTAATCCGCACTCGCCCTGTAAAGTTCTGCCCAAAGTCATAGATCCTGCTATTTAATATTCCACCCTCATTCACGCGGACTGCGACAGGCGTCAATTCTGCAATTCTTCTCACAGGAGGCCCCACGCGAGGCACAATCAGTAGTGATTCGTCTACGACTACATTGACCACGGACTCCCAATTCGTCTCGATATATCCCGGCGAAGACCAACCCTCCAACTCCAATCTCGCATCATACGCCTCTCCCATCAGAAAATCAGATTCGAGAATAGGCCCCGTCGCGGTCTTCCATGAGCTGTCACTATCAATAGTAACCTCACTACCATCGCTAAAAGTAACTGCGAGTTGCATCAACAATGCCGGTTTATCTCCGTAAACCTGACGAGTTCTCCACCCGACGTAACCACAATACCAACCATCCCCGAGTATCCCACCTAAGACATTGTCCCCTTTCCGCAGCAAATGAGTCACTTCGCAGCTCTGGTATTGAACTCGTTTGCGATACTCTGTCCAACCGGGAGCGAAAACATCGTCGCTTACTTTCTGACCATTAATTTCCGCCTCATAGACACCCAGAGCAGTCGCCGACAAGACTGCTTTTTCGGGCACACCTTTAAGTGAAAATGCCTTCCTAAAGTAGGGCGCTGGAACCATTTTATCCGGACTCCCTACAACAGAAGAAGAAATCCAGCAAGCAGCTGAAAATTGTGATGCAGTGTTCATTATAAATTCCGAACAGAGCCGGAGCAATGCCATTAATACTATACAGCAGTAGAATGTATTTTGATGTAATTATCCGAGCTAAATTCTACATCCAAATAAGTAGGATTCACTAAATATAGTATATTAAAAGATGTCGGCTTTACTTTTTAGTAGGATTCGCCGAGTTACTGGTTGGCGGTTCAGATTCCCCGATGGGCTTGAGTAGACCATATACGGAAGGGTCTTTTTCTTCCCCAATGCCGGACGCCCACGCCAAGTACTCGGCACGACCTTCCCCGTTGTTATTATTAACTACGATCGCAACTCTTAGTTCTTTTTCCGCCTGCGAATCGTAGATAAGCGGATAAAGCTCCGTCCAAGGAATTCGTATTTGATAGCGCGTTATATCTCCGTTTCGACTGATATTCGTTTGCACATACTTCGCTATGGCATTATTGGGCGACCATTGCGTAGGTATATTTCCGTATACATCGGCCGCGAGGATTTTCCATGCCACAGTCTCATTCTTAGTTAACGCAAAAACGAACTCGGCATTTCCACCGGGTATACCAGCGTTTTCACAATCCACTGCAATTTGTACGCTATCTCCATTCCACCACGCCGATGACTCATTCTGGAAATGAACACCATCTTTCACCTCAACTACAATATCTAATCCCTTGGAATTACTGCCGAAAGCAGCCTTTGCTGATATATTGGAGGCCTGCTGGTCTTTCTTTAATTCCTTTGTTCTCCAGTCGTTTTTAAGCCAAATATTTTCAGCTATTTGAGATGGTTTCTCCACGGAATCAAAAAGAGAACCATTTACAAACTGTCCCGTTGTCTTAGTTTTTGACTTAATCTTCTCTATAATTTTCGGAGAGATCAATTTGTCGACATTTGCCATTTTATCAACGCGATCCATAGCAGGTGCACTTAGATAGTAAACTCGCTTGATTTTCAGAGGCTTATTCTCGCTCAAACCAATACTTTTTCCCTCCCAATCAGTCAGTACGGACTGCGCTGTTGAAAACTCCTTAATATCCTTGGTATTTAGCGCCTCTTTTTCAGTCCAGAACACCAAGGTGTTTCCGTAGGCCGTCTCCAGTATGATTGCGGTTGAGTCATTTGTAATTTGAAATTCCTTGATAAACTTTGCCTTGCGTCCAGTAGCGCTCAAAAATTGAGCCATAATCACACTTGGCAGCCTTGGCTCTGCCTGTGGAACACGACGAAAAAAACCAGCGCTATGTGTGAATATTTTGTTCTCAATACAAAACGGAATGGCCTCCTTATCCGTCAGATTTCGTATTTCGAACATCATTGTTTTTGTTAAACCTTGCTTAAACTGGAAGAGCAGCTCTTTCATCATTCGGAGAGATAGATTGGTATCTGTCAAGATGGGGCTAGACTGCATGTTTCCCTGTAAAATAGCATGCCATTCAGTATTGATGGCAGGTTTGCTTCTCTTTTTAGAGTACTTATCGATGTTTCGAAAAGGCTCCGGCCAGGCGCCATGAATCGAGAACACATCGAAGTATTTATCCACATCCATCAATAATAATTTTTTATAGAATGCATGATAAAAGAAATTATTGCCGACACCTCCGTTATAAACAGTGGATTCGGGCTGTTGTTTTTTAATTGTCGAATATGCAGACTTGATTAGTTTCGCGTAATTCTCAGGCGTATCACTCCAGTAGCAGCTTCCGCCTGGCATTGCCGGCTCGTTCCAAATCTCCCAGTCGGTAATGCGATCCTTATATCGAGCGACAAGCGCGTCTAGAAAACGCTCCCAGTCGGACATATCAACGGGCGCGTAGGCGGTTGCCTTATCGATACAGATATCGATTATCCCCTTCTCCTCCGGATGCGGCGAGGCCCAATAGGGTGTTCCAATTACCTGACAATAAAGTTTGAATCCATTTTCCGAGTATAGCTTCACCATGCGATCCAAGCCCACCCAGTTGTAGGTACCCTTTGTTCCTTCAATCACTTCATCTGGAACCATTCCACAGCCATCAGGCCCCCAGTGAGCCGTTATGCGCACCAGATCGAATCCGATCAGACTCGAGAGTTGCATGTCTGCCTTCCAGCTATTGTAAGTGCAAACGCCGAATTGATGATCTGACTGTTTGGGGAAAGGTTTGTTATCGACAACGGCAAAGCCTTGCTTTTTGAGCACAAAGTCCCGAACCGCATCTTTCGCTTTCATGCGATAGGCTCGAGCCATGCTTGTCGTGGAGCCATCTTGGTTCACAGTCATGAATTCGACTTCATAGTAGCCAGGCTCCTTCGGCATCCATGTCCAGCCCTTTCCGATGTCAGCGGCGCTGACTGTAATTGTCGCAATTTCCGATTCCCACCCATCCGTTACGACTCCCTTAATCGCCGTTACACCAGTGGGTAGCGGCTTGCCGGCTATAACAAACTTTACCTGATCGCCAAACTTCCACCAACTGGCGAACTTATCCGCAGCCATATAGGCTCCGGGAGTAATGTCCTCAGATTTTTCAATGGCGTGTACAAGGTAGCCCGTTGACCAAGACATCCAGAGTGTCATTAAGAATAGTATGCGAGAGGAATATTGAAACATTGAGTGCCTTTTATTACTGGGAAATGAGGATTTGAATTTTTTCGATGGGACTGATTTCTACTTTTTGGTTATACCCACTGAAACCAGCAAAAGCAGGATCAACTACAAATTTTTTCGTCGAAACATTCAAATTATCGCAGATCTGGGCCTCGTTAATCCATGCACTCACGGTTTTGATATCGACATCGTACTCCAGCCTCACCTTTACCGTCTCTCCCTTTTCATATTCTGGAATTGGCCCGGACTTTATCATCACCAGTTCCTTGGCCATCATGTCTTCCGGATCGGGATCACCAGCAAGTCCAAATCTGCCATCTGTTGTCGCATATAGAAAAATACCCTGCCCCCAAACCGGTATCCCCAATTTTGGATTTCCTATGCCTATCGCCACCCAGCTCTTCTCTCCTACAGCCTGTTCTGGGCGCAGTGTTGCCTTGACTGTTATTTTTTTAGTTCCCGCAGGTATTAATATTCTTCCTGCAAATGGTTTTTTATCGACGGCAATTAGCGCGCCCTCATTTTTTTGAGAATCCACCAACACATTTTGGGTGGCTTCCCATGTGGCTTTTCCATTATCCATCTCCGTCTTATCCAGCGCCCTGCCAGCGGATCTTCCTATTAGCGTAAAGCGCTCCTCAAACTGTAGCTCTACGCCGTACAAGAAATTATATGAAATCATGCATGATAGTGCGTACACTACGATGCAATTTGAGATTGTTTTAACGACTGATTTCATAGCAGCTCTTGGTTGACGATTCTCTAGAGTGTGACCCTTTGATCCGACCCTCTTAACGAACGTCAGTAGTATAAATGGGGGCTTGGATATCCTCCCCCCGCTTCAATGCCACGGGCGTATTTGACGGGGAAGGAACTATTAGGCGTAGAGGAAACTTACTCTTTGCTCGATTGGCGACGCTTGCCGAGCAGGAGCATCGCCCCTAAAATGGCCAGCGCCAATGTGCCTGGCTCGGGCACGACATTCAGCGCGACAATTCCGGTCGTTGTTGTATCAATGCTGTACGTATATAGTCCCGTAGGCATGTTGCCTAGGGAGAGCGTATTATCGGTCAGGCTACCTGTATAGGTGAAGAGCGTGTAGGTTCCTTCGCCGAATCCAGTGCCAGCAGTCACGTCGAGAACCCCATCCAGAAGCAGATTTCCCGTGATCGCAATACGATCTTTGGCCGTTCCTAAATCGAATTTCAGGAGCGAAGCCGAAGCCAGGGAAAAGTCTCCAACCACGGACAAGGTTCCTGTAAGGCTATTGCCAGCAAGATTCATATCTCCGGCGGATACAATTCCGTTGTCCAGCACGCTGATTGAGCGATTGATCGTCCCCGCTCCACCCAATGTCGCCAGCGTAGCCGGAGCCGCACTGTCGCCAACCGTCACAACGCCTACACTTGTAGTCGATGTATTGGCGATTGAACCGTTGACCAATAAGGTGCCCGCAGATACTTGCGTATTGCCCGCATAGTTGTTATTCGAACCGCCCAAGACAACCGTACCAGTACCCACCTTTGTCAGATTGTCGGCTGTTCCGGTGGCTCCGGTATTACGACTCAAATTACCCGTGACATTGACGCGTCCGCCGGTCACGGAAGAGATCGTAAGCGCATTGGCCGCTCCGCTAGCAGAGCCCATGTTGATTATTCCCGAGTACGTGGAAGAATCGGATGTAGCGCCGCCTATAAACGCTTGATTATTATTCGCCCCCGTGGTGGAGGCGATTGTTATAGCCTTACCCATGGTCACATTTCCGCTCGTCAACAACTTATACGAACTGTTTGCATTAGAGCCCAACTGAACCGTTCCCGTACCAAATGCACCATTGCCGCTGGCCGAGACATTTTGATTTATCAGCGCAGTGCCACCAAGGATGTACGTTCCACCTGAGTAGCTATTCAACCCGTTGGCCACTACAGTGCCACCACTGTTATTGCCGTAATAGTACACTTGCCCTGATCCGCTGATCACTCCGTTAACGGTCAGCGTGCTGCCTGTAGAATTATTGATTAAGCCAACACTCTTTGCATTCGTGGCAATGTTTCCATTTATTACTAGATGTGAGGCGGCACCCGTTGCATAGTCAATTCCAATTCCTGATGCGGTATTCAGGAATATGTTGTTATTGATTGTTTGCGTATTGGACGATCTGTTCTTGATATACATCGTGTAGTTATTGGCGCCATTGAGATTAATGACTCCACTCCCACCCAAAGTGAATGCACCCGCTGCGTAGTCGAACGTCATATAGTTTATGCTATAATCGGATGCAATGTCGGGTGTTAAGCGAGTCACGCCATTCAGAGTTACAGACGTCGTGGTTGATGAAGTAGGTGCCACATCGCCAGCCCAATTTGCTCCCGTGGTCCAGCTATTATCCGCACCGCCACCGTCCCAAGTTCCCGTGTAGACTTGCGCCTGCAAACGACTCACGACGCCCATGAACGACAGTCCCATAACAAGCAACAACGCTCCACCCCGACCTCCCACAACACACCATTTACGCATTGATATATTCATAGCTTCGTTTCCGTAGTTATCTGTTTCCTGCTTGTATTTTCTATTAGCTAATTGCGCTTTTTTAACTTCACTTAAATTCATTACGCGCTTTTGCGAATAATTATTTCTCCACGCAGTTTCCGCTCAGGAATTGCCACACATCCGCTCGTTACGTGTTCGTGCAACAACTCAAATGCCGTTCGACCAATTTCATCATAGGGAGCGCGATAGGTGGTCAACGGCACGAGCGCGTTCGCGGCCACGTCAAAGTCATCCACACCCACTACTTTCAATTCCGTAGGAACATCAATTCCCATCGCGAGAGCAGCGTCAATCAAGCCAATCGCCGTAAAGTCTTGATCGCACACGACAGCGTCCACATCAGGGCGCGCCTTGAGATAGCCTTCCGCAACGGCCTCCGACTCCCGCACCGGCTCCTGGAAATTAGGATGCATCTCGTCAATGAGATGAACCCAGCGCGGATCCATTTCACGCCCGGACTCCAGCATCGCCCACACATATCCATGGAACATATCGGGCGAGCGCCTTGAAGCCAGCAGGCCGATGTTCTTGGAACCCTGCCCAATGAGATACTTTGTCATGGTATAGCTGGCGTGAAACACATCCAGCATCGCTACAGGAAGATTGACCCCAGGCAAATTCACACCCGCCAGTACGATGGGAAATGGCGTGCGCGAGAGGACTTGGGAAATATAGATTTGATCGCTCAGATTCTGCACGATCGAATAGATAACAGCCCCCTTAACATCAAATTCCTTTAGCCGACCTATGAGTTCGCCCTCTTTCTTGTAATCAATACCCGTCGTAAGCGTCAGAATCTGGCGGGAACGCTCCTGCCCCTGATCATGGAATCCATGAACAATGCGTCGGATACCCTCATGCTTTTCACTGGGATAGATCAGCGCAAAAGCATTGAGATCCACGGAAGCGTCTTCGACCACTCCCTTGAGCACGCGAGTACCAACGCCCCGACGCTGCTCTACGAGCCCTTCGTGAGCCAACATCGCCGTCGCCTTGCTCACCACACCGACGCTACAGTCATACCGCTCACAAAGCTCTGCAATGGTCGGGAGCAGGTCTCCGGGCTGATACTTACCCTGCGCGATAGCGCCCCTGAGCTCAGTGAGAATCGATTGCACTTTATGAGTCGTCGTAGCCATATGATGACTTAAGAATCGCATAGAGCCCTGAATATTGCAACTACTTTTTCGATTTATTAAAAATTAACCGAATAATAGGCGGACATAATGCGAATTATAAAAAGACCACTAATTATTTTGTATATTATTTATAATAAAATATTTATATTGCAATTATAGCTCACAATATTTCGTTTACACTCAAATCTCGACCACATTTTCGGCACGCTGATTCTTCGAAAACTGCCAATATTTTAATCTAGCAATCCAGTTGGTTTTCTGGAGAAATCAGTGACCAACCACTATCTTGACTTTCTATAATTCGCTAATACTTGCATATAATCATATTGCGCAGTATTTTTTATTATTCGTTTTATATGTTAGTTATTCGTTTATTTAAAACTCTGCTTTACAGCCTCATTTTGTTGTTTTATACACGTCCCAGGCGAGCTCTCACAGTGGTCGATTCGCCCGCATACATACGAGCCTTAAACTTAACTCTGGCCAGTCTCTAACCCCAAACCTCTCCTCTTATGCTAAATCATTTGAAGCGATGCGTCCGGATAGTTTCCTGTATTGTGATGCTCTCGACAACCGCTTACGCGGCTTCGTCTAGTCCGCTGCAGGTTGGGTATTTGGTCGATTATCAGTTCCCGAGCGTTGACGGCAATTGGCAACTGACTGGTCAGCAGGGGCGGGTTTCTGACTGGGAGGTCGATTCGAGAGCAGGTTATGTCTCTGCCGCGTATTGGGATCACTTAACGCTTAGCGATTCGAGTTCTGTCCATGGCATCGAGATGCGTAAGCCTTTTCAGCCACAAAGTTCGGGTGTCATTAGCGCCGAATTTAAGTTCGTGCTGCCAGTGCTAGCCGAGGGTGAAGGCCTGGTCTGGGCGCTACGTGCCGATCGTGACCATTCCCTGATCGAGTTTACGATCTCGGGTGGCAAACTCGGTTATCGTAATGCGGCGGGCAATTTCGTCAGCCTGATCACCTGCTATTCGTGGGTTAATTACACCGTTCATGCTGTCGTGGATTTGTCTGCGCAGACGGCGGTCATTTCGGTTAACGGGGTCAACAAGGCCAGTGGTTCGGTGTTTCGCCAGACTCAATATAAAACGGCACGACAGTTTTATATGGCCACGTCCCGACCGGGCACGGGCTCGGCATGGATTTATTATGTGACTATCAGCAAGGGGTACAAGGTGCTCGAACGCTTCACCAACGCGACGGCGGGTTCGTTGCCGGTTAATTGGACAGGAGTTTCTACGGCCGGCCCTGTATCCGCGCAAACGGTGTACGGAAGCCATATCAAGGATCGGATGAGCGCCGTGCTCGATGACAGCTCCACAACGAGCTCTTCGACACTGGGTCGTAACTTCGCTTCCAGCACAAGCAAGCTGGTGTGGCAATTTAAGTTTCTATTGCCCATGAAGACCGACGGCATGACCGCGACGCTGCGCAATGGCAGCACGGCCGCCGTCACATTCACCACTGCCAATGGTGCGCTGGCCTATCTCAACTCATCGAACGCACCGGTCACGATCTGGCCAGATTATCGCGCAAACATCTGGTACACGGTTCGCATTATCGCCGATCCGGTCACGCACCGGGCCGACATCTACATCAATGGCAAATTGAAGGCCGCTCAAGCTCCAGTGGCAACCACCCCTACTGCCTTCGACAACATCCTTTTCAGCACATCAGCCGCGGGCAGCGCACCGCTCTGGATCGACGATGTACTGGTGTATGATTTCATAGCGGAGCCCGCGGACTATGTGCCCCCGATTCAATCGGTGGCAAGTCTGGGTTATATGGTCGGCATGCAATCGTTCTTTGCAGGATGGACGGAGGGTCGCCAAGCTGGTTGGGACTGGCCATATCGGTATCCCAATCATGATACCTATCTTGGATTTTACGATGGTGGCAACGTGGAGGCCATGGATTGGCAGCTCAAGTGGATGGCGGAAGCAGGTATTAACTTTGTGCTAGATTGCTGGTATCCCAACCGGGACGGCAGACCTATCAAGGATCCAACAGCGGAGAGCGTCAACGGCCCGATCCATGATGCCTATTTTTACGCCAAGTACTCAAATAGAGTAAAGTTCGCCCTCGCAGCCTACGCTCTTGATGACATCACTGAGGAGGATTTTGTCGAGTACGTGCTCCCCTATTGGATCGAATACTACTTCAAGGATCCGCGCTACTTCGTCATCCCCGGTCCCACCAAAGGTTATCCAGTTATCTCGATCGGAGAACCCACCACATGGATTTCGCTGCCAAACAATGCCATGAAAAATTCCATAACGGCACTGCGCATGGCATTGGCCGCGGAAGGGTACGACGGTGTTGTCGTCATGGGCATGTACAACCTCGCCAACCTGACCACGATGAACAATCTCTACAACGCCGGGATTGATTATTGTCATGCCTACTGGGGAGGCAGTGTCATCGCCACGACGCAAAATCGTCTGATCTCTCAACGCGACGCCAATTCCAATCTCAAGCCTATTGCCAACGCAGGTCAGGGGGCTAGCGGCGAAGCTTGGGACATCGTCCACTCACCCCAAGCCTATACGACTCTTAGCGATTTCCTCTCGATGAGCCTGTGGATGCGCAATGTCTTTCTGCCATCCACCACCCCGGCGGGATCCGTAAGCGGATCGATGGTTCTCTACGATAACTGGAATGAATACGGAGAAGGCCACTACATCTGCCCCACTAATCTGGCTGGCTTTGGCTATCTTGACCAAATACGAGCCGCTTTTACCGCGACGGGATCGCTCACCAGCGCCGTTCCGACGGAAACACAGAAAGCCCGGTTCAATACCCTCTATAGTCGCGGATGGGAAGGTCGATCATGGACATTCGACGCCCTTTATCCTGATACAGAAGGTTGGTCGATCAACTATCAGATGGCCACGTTGACTCAATCCGGCGGATTCCTCAATGGCACCATTTCAGGAAGTAATTCGAGCCTTATTTCTCGCGACGGATACGCGATCGACGCAACGCAATACAAGCTGATCAAAGTGCGGATGAAGAACTCGACAACCGGGACATCGGCCAAAATCTATTTTACGACAACAACCGACGGTGTTTTCAGCGAATCCAAAGCCGTGACCTTTCCCCTCATCGCCAACGATCCGGGCTACACGGAATACAACATCAACATGGGATCGATCGCATCGTGGAGCGGAAAAATCCGGCAGCTACGATTCGACCCCGTCGAGACGAACGCCACCACAGGCAGCTTTAGCCTTGATTACATCAAGGTCGTCGACGCCAACTATGGAGACAACGCCACCACCACTCTCTTGCGCGACACGTTCAGCACTGATGGCGGCTCCACGCCCGCTGGTTGGAGATATGGCACCGGATCGATTGCCTCGCCCCTGGGATCAGGAGACAGCTTTTACATTGATACAGCTACCAGTCGAATGGTGCTTCAGGATTACGCGCCCTACGCCACATCAAGCAGCCCCATCAGCGCTCACTCGATCGCCGCCTTCAACTTCAAGGCTACGAATGATAAGATCCTTCAGTTCGACGCAGACGTCACGATCGGCGCCCCCCTCAGCCGCGTGAATCTCGCGCTCAACAAGACTGTCACCGTATCCTCCCTTGAGGGAGCACAGTATTCCGCCAACTCTCTCGTCGATGGACTCAACAGCACCCGGTGGTCAAGCACCTTTAGCGATCCGCAGTGGGCTGTCGTCGATTTGGGAGCCAGCTATTCGATCGCAGAAGTCTCGCTCAATTGGGAAGCGGCGTGCGGTCGAGATTATCTGATCCAAACCAGCGTCGACGGAGCCTCCTGGGCCACACAGGTCACAGTCACCGGCAACACAGCGACCGGCGTTTTGATTTATCCACTTGTCGCCACGGCTCGCTACGTCCGACTCTACGTGAGCGCGCGCGCTACGCCCTGGGGCTGCTCTCTGTATGAGCTGCAAGTCTATAACAGCAACGGACAGGGAACCGGAGCCCCTCTTTATTCCATTGGCCTCAGCGACAATACCGACAACGCCTACCAGACGAGAGCCAATCGCATCCTGATGCAAATCACTCCATCAGCATCGAGCAACAATGTTTCCATCATTGCGAGCGGCCCCACCGGAGTCGCCCGTACTGTTGCCACCTTCACTACCACTACCGCCAATCTCCTCAACAGCCACACCCTAAGACTTCAGCTCGATTACACCAACAGCCTCCTGTCACCCGTGGTCAAGGCATTCTCCAACGGCATCCTCCTCGGCACCACCACGCTCAACGGCTCTGAAGGCCCGCAGCTAGCTACCACAGGCACGACACAAGGCACCAAGGTGCGCGCACTCCTGGAAACTGCGTCGGTTGAAGGAAGCGGAGCCAACCTTGCCGTTAACTACGTCAACGTCAGCGCCTATACTACCAAAAGCGAGCCCGTACCACTCGCGGTCGTTTCGAGACGCACACACGGCTCCCATGGCAACCTAGACCTACCGCTCAACTTCGCCGTCGGAACCACCCCACCCGCAGTTACGGCGGTTGAATGCCGATCCGGAAATCGAGTCAATGTGCTCATCACTTTCGACAAGGTAATCACCTCGCTCAACGTCGCTCTGAGCGCTGGCACAGCCACCGTCGGACTCCCCATCTATGACACCGTCAACCGAACCGTGACCATCCCCCTCACCAATGTGAGCAACGCCCAAAGGCTCCAGCTCAATCTTTCCGCAATCGACGCGATAGACGGAAGCCGTCTGTCCAATTGCATCGTCACCCTCAGCTACCTAATCGCGGACGTCAACGCGAACGCCATCGTCAACACATCCGACGTTGACCTTGTGAAATCAGCCTCAGGAGCCACGTCCATTAACTCTCAGAACTTCACCAAAGACATCAATGCCGACGGCTTCATCAACGCCTCCGACGTCAACCTCGTCAAGGCCGCCAGCGGCAACGCCCTTCCATAATCCCTTCTATCATTGACTGCCCGTTATGAAACACCTGACAGCTTTTATCGCTCTACTACTCCTCAACTGCGCGCAAGGTGCTGTATCGATTTCCAGCAACACCACCAGCGTTACAATCGCCCCAGGAAGCTCCTTCACCGTCAGCCTATCCATGACGATCAGTGAAAGCGACCGCGTCACCGGTCTGAGCTACTTCTGGCAGATTAATCCAGCGACCACCGGACTCCTGACCCTGATAAACCGCAACACCACCGGCAGCCCCTTATCCGACTTTATTACGAGCAACAACGACGCACTCAATCCTAGCGACGCCACACTCTCACCGCGCAACACCAAAGACCTCGGAGCCGTCACCAACGATCCCTACACAGCGATCGAAAACGGGGAATGGTTCGTCGCCTCCTACACATTCCAAGCCAACGCCTTCATGCTCAACGGCATCTACAGTCTAAACCTCACCGGCGCAACTGACGGCACAACGGCCATCTGGTCAGGCCCCGCCCCTGATTTCGATAGCTATAATGTGACCGAGTGGATACCGATTGACATCACCGTCGTGCCCGAGCCTCACAGTATGACACTAGCACTGGGCGCCTGCGCCTTGCTTGCCCTGCGACGACAACGTATTCAACGCACAAGCAATCGAGTCATGACCTGCTCTCCTTTTTAGGAGAGAGACTGAGCTGTGTTCAGCGGTGTGGTACGGGTCGTTGAGTTGTTGTGGATTTGTCCATCGGTGACGCAGGGAAGGCGAATCCTGAATCTTCTTTTGGATGTCAGGCTTCTTTGACTCTTCGGTGGCCAGTGGACTCGTCCTTCCTCAATACCACCTCCAGCGATTGAGATAACCAATCCTAAATCACGGCTGAGCCATCTTCCGGACGTCAGCAAAGTGTTCCTGCAACTGCTCTGCTGCAATGTGGAACTCTGCCAGTTGCTCAGGATCACAAGCATTGGACCCCTTGATCACCCAGTTAAGCCACTCCTTCACATAGGACTGGAGTCCTTCCATTTCTAGAATCTTGGTGGCTTCAGCGGCAGCCATGTTCCAGCGTTTCTTCGAATAGCGGATATAGGAGAGTTCCGCCTCGATGATGGCATGCTTTTTCACTTCCACGCTGAGTACTCTAGTAGCTTTAACAGCCTGGTTGATCTTGAGGAATTCCGCCATGGCTTCGATGTCCTCCAAGGTAACGGTCTCAGGATTCTTTCTCGCAGGAAGCTGGAGTTCTTCAGATTCAGAATATTCTTTCCACACCCGCACGTAGACAAGCTGACCTCCAATCTTTCGCGTTGTTGCGTGAAGATAATCGTCCTTACGTATCCAATGGGTATCGGTGGAATTATCCTGCGGGTCAGATCGAGTATTCTCCACAACCCACTCGGAGCCACCCAAGTTCTCATTTAGAATCTGCTGATCGAGATTATCCGGCAGAGGTAGAAATTTGGTGGAATTGTATTCACGAGGTCTTTCATAAGTAGCCTCCTTCATGAGCCCACAGTAGAAGTCAGCGGAGACACGCACATCACCGGGCAATCGGTAACCAGCATTTGTGCCCGTTTTATTACAAGTGAAATAGCGCAGATCGCAGTAATCGGTCAGTGGATCATCAATGGCGGCATTTGCAGTGAACGGATTGACGGCAAGCCAAAGAGCCAAGATCAGGCCATTGATGCCCTTTGTTCTGGATAGGGAGGAAATAGGGAAAGGATGTGTCATGGGGACATTTTTCTTACATGGAGAACTGGCCTGCGAATTCAGGTGATTCCGTGTTATAAGCGTTTATTTCTTTCTGGATTTCTCCAGTAAATCTCGAATTCTATTTTCCATGGTTGGGACCGGTTCGATTTCCTGCAACACAGGGATGGCCTTCTCGAATCCATCCTGCATGGTGACATTCACCGGCACGCCCCGTATGCCTAAAATCTCCGCCTTACCTGCTGAGGTGAATCTGGTTTGCGTGGTAACGAGTATGGCCAAAACCGGTTCGGTGCTTCGGTTTTGGATGGCTATCGCAATACTGACATCAGGCGTTTCCATGGGCGTTGCCGTCATTGGATCTCGCCTCCTGAACTGAGTGGGCGAATAGCCTATCACCAGCACCTCGTAGATCTCTTTGGTGCGGAAAATGGGAAAGTCTTTGGCGGATAATTTGCGTTTAATCACCACTTCCCAGTACTCGCCGTAAGACTTCATCAGCCCGTCTAGCTCACTGTCCTCAGCACTGGTGAGCTGAGAGGAACCCGTATTATGGACCTGAACTCCATCACCCTTTTGCGTCTGGGAGGTGGGAGCCGTTGCATTTTGAGCAGCTGCTTTCGCAGCGGCCAGTTGCTTTTTCTGCGCCTCATTCAAAAATGAAAGATCCTCAGGCAAGTTATCGAAGGCAATGGTGGCCGCGCCCTCTGTATAAATAATGGAGACGCCACTCTGACTGATCCGGGAGACTGTATATTTCTCATAACGCTTCCCGTCTTTAGTGATCAGGACGTTATCGTTGGCCTTGAGTTCAGGAGTCTTCTTCGAATCCAGCAGCCGCTGATACTCGACGGTGGTAAGCCACTTCCCATCGATTTTACGAAGCCCTTGCTTAAATTTTCCTTCCTCCTGGCTGAGGGTGGATTTTGCTTTGGACAGATACTGATTCAGATCGGGATACCTGTGGGTGAGTTCCTCCATGATATGCAGCGTTTTGGTGAGAGACTCATAATCCCGAGGTTGCTCAAGGGTAGGAAAATTCTGCAACAAGACCATCTCCTTGCCCTTAAAATCAGAACGGTAGGAGGCTAATCTGGGATTTGTATCCACCGCCCTCCAATAATCCTCGTTCAGGTAAATGATGTGCTGTGCCGCATAGGCCTGAAGGTTAAACGTCGACGTCGGTGTTGTGACGATGGCGAACGCCCCTGAAACCCACGCCATTTCCGTGAATGGAATAATCTTCGGCGTTGCCCCATCAAAAGGCTCGTAAATGACGATTCCTTTTACGTCTGCGGCACCGTGCGAATTGGTCAGAAGAAACAGGAACGCCAAAGTAAAAGGCAGTACACGAAGAAGAATCATCCCGATACCTCGCCTTCGTTAAACGCTGCCTGCCGACTCCATGCGATTGAGTTCTGCCCGGATTTGCGCCCACTTTTGACGAACGATTTCCCTGCCCTGCTTCGCCGCCATCTCCCGTTTTCCGTAAAGCTCCCACCGCAGAGAGGGAATGCTGTGTCCGACAAAGGCAAACCACTGCGGCCAGGGTGAGTCGCCAACAGAGCTTCGCTCAACGGTTCGTCCGTCCGACAACTCTGCTGGAGGCGAGCCAATTTGTCGTCGCAGGCGTGGAGGATCGCCCTGTGATTTGTCGTCTGGATATTCATGTCACTCTCACAAAAACGTCACCTGGCTCGGAATTCGAAGTCCTATCGAAAAGAGCCATTTCCCGTTCTTTCGTGAGGTCTTCCCTCTGCTTTTCTGATTCGGCTAATTCCCGCTCCAACTCCGCAATACGGGCTCGATCTTGCGTGGCGGCTTTTTTCAGGCGGTCGATTTCCTGACCAATCGAGTGAATCCTGTTAACCACCCGCTCGATAACTTCCTGAGTTTCCCTCTCCGCTTTAATGAACTGCTCCTGATCTTGAGCCTGCGTCACGTTGTCATAAACCACTTTGACTCCGACCCCGAAAAGCACTCCTGCGGCTCCGCATCCTGCCCTGATCAACCACTCAGTCGACTTTGCATTCATAGTTTATCCCCCTAAAAATCCAAGCGATCACTGGTAACAATGTCAAGAAGCATCCCCCACGATCACTTGGGTGAAATCCATCGAAAAAGTCAGCAAACGGCTGCGTGAATTGCGCGAAAGGCATAATCTCACCCAGCAAGAATTGGCCGAGGTTGCCGACTTCTCCCAGAACTTCCTCCAGCAGATCGAAGCCTGTCGCAAAAAGGAAATCTGGTTGAGCACAGTGGAACGATTAGCCGCCGCCTTTTCCTTGGACGTGCATGAATTTCTCGCTCCCCAATGTCCTACGGGAACCAAGCTAGCCAAGAAAGTAACCAGTAGTCGCGTCCACAAATAGCCTCGGCTTAGAGGACTCTCTAGCTTGGTGTGAAGGTCGCCCAAGGGGACGTTCCCTGAATGGACGGGACGACAGTCAGTCTGACGGGTAACGCCGCACTGAAGTTTCTGCTGTGTCGATCTCCTCAATCCCATGGAAGGTTCCATACTTATAAACTGTGCAATTATTGCACAAAATAGCCTCCTTTCTTGGTCATAGTCAAGCGTGCGGATTTCGCACGACTATGGCCGTACAAGGTAAAAACATTCTGGGTAAACGCATCCAGGCTTTACGCAAAGCTGCCAAGCCTCGTGTGAGCCAAGAAGATCTCGTAGCCAGACTGGCAGCAAGAGGGATTTATCTCGACCGTACCGGATTAGCCCGGATCGAGAACGAAGACCGGTTCTTGAGGGATTACGAGATCGAGGCCATTGCCAAAGCCTTGAAAGTACCCGTGGCCGATCTGTTCAAGCGTGGCAGCTATGCTCAGTGACGTGTACCTGCCCATAGTTGGGTGAGGGCCATTTCAGCATGTCTACTATAGTTAAATCGTCCTGAACTAATTTTAGACTACTTCTATGGCGAGAAAGTAATGTCGAAGACTGAATATTTTCCAGGTAATACAAATCGAAAGCCTCCAGCCGAGGAAATAGTTTCAAGGCGTTAGTCGCCGTACCATCCTTTTTTTCAGGCTTGTTGGGGCAAATTAGCTTGTACTGCCGATCTCTCCAACGGGTGAAGGCCACCATCGCTTGATGGCGTGTTTGATTGAGATTGTATGATCTCAAATGCACAGCTGTCCAATTCCGAAATTGGTCGTCAGGCTTCTCCTTGATTTCCGCATCAACTGCTATGTCTAATTCCTTGAATATCTGTGCGACGACTTTGTCCCAATCATCACTTTTAAAAAGCTGATTGCTAATGCAGCGTCTCTGCTTGAGAAGCAAGATTAAGTCGTCTCGAATTGCCTTATAGGCTCTCAAATGATCTTCTCTGCAGATGGGTTCTTCTTCGACCAACTTCAAATCGAGGAGTGATGTTTTTTGCTCTGTCGTGATTTCGGGCCAAGGCTTTTCAAAAAGGTATTTCCCCTTTTTTCGTTTATGAAGCTCATACAAATAGGCGCTTTGAGAAAACATTTCCCAAAATGATTTCTCAGAAAGTGATAGATTTAGCTTCAGAGGATCTGGAGCCTTCTTTATCTTTTGAAAGGTCTTGGGGAGATCGACCCACCACCAGGCATAATCTTTACCGATGCTCTCGTAAGCCTTTTGAATCTTGTTTTTCTTTCCTGGCTGATGAAACATAATAAATTAAATTGTGGTAAAGCTTACTTTCTGAGCTTGCGCCTGACTGTGTTCTCTACGGAGATATCCATCAGTGTGCATAGCAAGTTCATTCGCACTCTTTTCTCAAGTTTTAACAGCGTTTTCCTTCTTATCCAAAGAACCAAAGCTCACCTTCGACATGGCGGCTTGGGCGTGTTCGTCGCGCAAGTGGCCATACACCTTCATTGCGAGCGCCCCTCCGTCCTTATGCCCCATAATCTTTGCCACAGTGGGAATGTCGATACCCGCTTCAATGGCTGTGGTGGCGAATAGGTGGCGTAGATCATGGTGACCGATTCGAGGTGCAGCCGCTTTCTTGCAAGCTCGTTCGAGAAAACCCCGGCACTCTTTCAATTGAAGAACAGGCGTTTCAAGTGGTTCGTCCTTCCGATCCCCTCTCATTTTTTCGAGTAAGGTTCGACATTCAGAAATCATAGGGACATCACGAGGCTCGCCGTTTTTGGTCACTCGCAAGGTGATGCGTCCACTACTGAAATTCACGTCCCTCCACAGGATATTATTGGCCTCCGTTTGACGCGCACCGGTATAGGCAAGGAGACGAACCATTTCTGAGGCAGCCATATTATCGCGGCAGCCAGCGTTTTCGATCTCCTTAACAACTGCCAAGAATTGTGTCCGGCTAGGCAACAGCAATCGTTTCGTTTTTTGTCGCCCCCGCTTGATGCTTTTATCTCGCGCTGGATTCACAAACAGATGCCCAGACTCCACCGCAATATCAAGTACATGGCGCAGAGCATCCAAAGCAGAATTAAATGTCGTGGCCGAGACCCCGGTTGAATTCCGGGAAGGCTTATGAGCCCCGTTGGGAATGTGCGGAGTCGCACTTGACCTCACCCTTAATGCCCATTCACGCACCATTGGAACGGTGATCTTCCTGATGTTAAGCCCACCAATCTCGGGCCATGTTTTGAAAATGCGCTTGATCCCAGCCTCCTGGAAGCGTTTGGTGCCTTCGGCTATTTCCACGCTACGCTGGAAGTTCTGGCGGTAGATTTCAACGGCTTCGGCAAAGGTAATTGTACCCTCAGCCACCTTTATCCCCTTAGATCGCTGCTGCCGTGCATTACCCCTCAGTACTTGTAACTTCTCTTCCGCGACAGACTTAAGCGTTGTCTTAAGAGATTTCCAAATTTCCTTGCCACCAACAAAAATTCTCGCGTAGTATCTACCATTGCTGTGACGGTAGAGATTCGGCACATTGGTTTTCGTCCAACCGGGCGTTGCGGAGTTTTTCACAGGTTTGCAATTAATTCTTGCCAAACTGTATAAAAACACCGTATAAAAGTCAAAGTTCCTGTGAGCAGATGTCTCTGAAGTCATTGGAAATCAGTTTAATGCCTCGGTAGCTCAGTTGGTAGAGCAGGTGACTCTTAATCACTTGGTCCAAGGTTCGAGTCCTTGCCGGGGCACCACTAACTCCTTAGTGGACAACGAGAATTGAGCCGCTCGTTCCCAAAATGATGTCCACCCACGGACTCTCTTTCACGTTACACAAAGTTTTCCACCCCAATTCGGGACGACCTCATCCCGTGTGACCTACCACTTTTCTCCTCTCCTCGGAATCACTTGGTCTGTCCCAAAGTTACACAAAAACCTACACAAAACAGGGGGTAAAATTGGAGGTGGTTTTAGGAGGGGTGACGAATCCGTTTCAATCTACGTTCATGGTCAATTTCAGGAATGGGGTGTAATCGGTTGTACTTGGTCGTCCTGAGATGATCGAATTGAAATGGGAAAAAGACATCTCCTGATACTTTGAAAATGTTCCTGACGGTTTATTTGTTTCCGTTCAGATTGAACTTGGAGTTATTTTCAAAGTAACATGCAACAGTCTAACCTGAGTAGACATATTATGAATGTCACAGCATTTTACCGCGAATTATTTAGATCCCTTGAATCTGGAACTGGTGTTGTAAATAAAGATACTATAAGTGCGGTTATTGGATTCGATGGAGGTGGACCGTTGAACTTTTGCAAATTGGGTTCTGTAGATAGTGACGGTTTTATTTCCTATGTTTCATGCGAGCTCGCACTCAGAAATGAACAAATTCCGGCCTCTTGTGGTCGATATGAGATCTTGACTACAGCCAACAATGAGGAATGGGTGAGATCTGTTCTTACGGATATTGGAAGAATGACGTTAGAGGTCGGTTTTGATGATGGGCACACATTGGATATTACTTCATGGACCGGAAAGGACGTAAGTATCAGGGGTATTGTTTTTGAAGTATATACCACAACTTCGATCTCATCTATAACCTACGGGGTAATGAGATGTCACGGAGTTACTATAGATGAACTTGAGTATGCGAGACAAAGCGGCTCATCAAATTTATTAAAAAAATTGAAAGAGCGCGGCATTTATCCAAAGACTGATATCAATCGTACATCTATTTTGTAACTCCTTTTCAAATTACAATTCCAACCAATTTCAGGAGTGACATGTAATCGGAAAGAAAGGGGACAGGCATCTTTTTCCCGAAAGGGAGGTACAATCCATAACGTTCCCTCCTAAAAATAAACCCCAAGGCGATTAACCTTGGGGGTTCTTGTTTTATGAGACAGCCGTTACGGAATCGTGAGTCGGGCAGGGGCGGACTGCGTGGTCGTAGTCGTCGTGCTCGACTGCGCAGGGACGACCGGCACCACAACAACCGCAGGCACGGTGGTGGTGCTGATGGTTTCAGTCGTCTCGCTGATCAAGTGACCATTCGCATCCTGACGGGCCAATGTGATCGTGCGGTCATTATCATACAGCGAAGTCAATTTCGTGGACGCGATGATCGTGCCATTCACGTTGCGAATTTTGTACCGGCGATCCGAGGGAATCATGCTGACGTCATCCCCATTGAGATCCGTGAGATGGCCGATATAGACAGCATCCACGTCATAGATTCGTCCACTCGGGCGAATAAATACCTGGTTACCGTTTTTGACTTGGCCATGATACGAGGCACGCAAATAAAGCGTCCGAGTCTGCACAGACGTTTTCGTCGTTACGGATTCCGTCGTACTCACGGGAGTCTGGACGACGGGTACCGCCACGGCTTTGGTCGTCGTGGTGGTGGTCGTTTCGCTGTTTTGTGCGACGAGGGGAAGACAAGTTGCCATCAGAACGGCGCCGAAGAGGAAGCCTTTTGTTGACCAGCCGCGATGGGCGGGTGTGACATCACTGAGACATTTTTGATTTTTATACATAGATTTTTTAGGGTTTAGATTCACCCTAGCTGATTCCGATGGGTTCACCATGGGGTGTAACCCTACCCTGCTAAGCCGATCGCAAAGATTGAGGGCAACACTTCCCTATTTACGGGCGGCGTAGAAATGCGCACACTTTTGCAAACTACAAACGGGAGACATTCGATGAACGGGTCTATTTTTGAGAATAGTGCAATGGGGCCACACACACACTTAGCGCGGACCATACTCCTGCTTCTCTTTTCGGCATTCCTGCTTGCACCGCTTCTTCGCGCCGAGGATCTCACTCTCACGAATGGCACTGTTTACAAGAACATCACCGTCACCAAGGTTGACCCCGACGGGCTGCGCATCATTCATTCCGACGGTGGCGGCAAAGTACTCTTCACGCAATTACCCGAAGCCACCCAGCAAAAATATCATTACGACCCGGCCGCCGCTCAAAAATTTGCCGCCGCCCAGGAAGCCAAGAAACGCGCCGACCTCGAACGCGCCTTGCAACAATCCGCCGCCGCCGCTGCGGCCGCTCCAGCCCCTGTAGCCGCCGCACCGACGGCCACTGAACCCGAAAAGAAAGTGTGGGCACGGACCATCCCCGACAAAATTCTCCAGATGGTCAAAGGCGATCTGGTCTTTCTGGATGGAAGCAAGTTCTCCAATTTCGACGAACAAAAACTCGCCCCGGTTCGCTACTATGCGATCTACTATTCCGCGAGCTGGTGCGGTCCCTGCCGCAGATTCACGCCCGACCTGGTCAAGTTCTATAACGAATTCAAACCCGCTCACCCGAATTTTGAACTGATTTTCGTGAGTTCGGACGAAGATGAACCCAGCATGCTTCAGTACATGCAAGGCGATACGATGCCGTGGCCCGCCGTCCGTTTTTCAGCCATCCCTCGCAACAATGAAGGCAAGCGAGTCCGTTCTGACATTTCACAGTATGCCGGAAACGGCATTCCGGATCTCGTGCTGGTGGATGCCATCGACGGCTCCGTCATGTCCGACAGCTATAATGGGCAGCAATATCTCGGTCCGCGCAAAGTACTGCGAGACATCTCCACGATGGTCAAATGACCGCGCTAATACAGCCGTTCGTCCGCGCCGGGCGGCACCGGCTGGAGCGCCTCCGCGCGGGCCGACTCCACCTTCGACACCCACTCCGGGTCCGCCAGAATCGGACGACCCAGCGCGACGAGATCCACCTCGTGGCGTGTGATCATGCCGAGCACTTTCTCCAGCGTCGAATCGCCCGTCGTCTGACCGCGCAGTAACTCTTTGACCGCGTCGATATCGCTGCCGACCGACCCTACCGTGATCACCGGTTTGCCCGTCAGCTTTTTGATCCACCCCGCAAAGTTCAATGCGCTTCCCGGAAATTCCGGCTCCCAAAAACGGCGCGTCGAGCCGTGGAAAATATCCACACCCGCGTCGCTCAGCGGAGCGAGAAATTGCGCCAGCTCTTCCGGAGTCTTGGCCAGCTTCGCCTCGTAATCGGCCACCTTCCACTGCGAGATGCGCAGGATAATGGGGAAATCCGCACCCACTGCCTGACGGCAGGCCCGCACCACCTCGGCCGCGAACCGTGTCCGTGCGGCGAGACTGCCGCCGTATGAATCCGTGCGGCGATTCGTCATCGCCCAGAAAAACTGATCGACCAGGTAACCATGCGCCCCGTGAATTTCGATTCCGTCAAAGCCCAATTGTTTCGCCGTGGCCGCGCCTTCCGCAAAGGCCGTGATCACCGCTTGAATTTCCCCGTCGCTCATCGGCTCACCGACGAGTTCGCCCTTGCCGTTGAAGCCCGATGGCCCCACCGAACGCGCTTCCGTGTGCGGCTTGTCGTGATGCTGGCGCTCCAAGCCTTGATGCCACAGTTGCGGCACGATACGACCGCCCGCCGCGTGCACCGCCTCCACGATCCGCCGCCACGCAGCCAGCGGTTCACTTCCGTAAAAGTGGGGAATGTCGTCACCGCCCACTGCCGCGGGATGCGCAATCGCCACTCCCTCGGTCACGATCAATCCCACGCGATGCTTCGCCCGGCGCTCGTAATAGGCCAGCACTTCGGCGGTCGGCACCCCATTCGGCGAAAAGCCGCGCGTCATCGGCGCCATCACCCAGCGCGTCGGCACGGTCAGAGTTCCGAACGTCTGCGGCGCGAACAAGGGAGCGAGGGATATCGTCATATCAGGCCGGGTCTTTGTTTAAACTTCACTCATTTCTTGATCCAAACCGAAACGATTTCGCCGAAGTAAAGTTTATGCACCCGCTCCGGATCGGCGGGCGCGTTCTTCGGCGGGAACCAATTCTCCGCCTTCGTCCGTTCCGCGTAGAGTTTTTTGCAGACGACAATCATCCGCGCTTCCGCGTAGGCCATGCCCGGTTTCATCGACAGGGCGGTGAAGCCCGCTTCCTTCAGCTTATCCACAGTGCGGCCCGATTTCGTCCCGAACATTTTCAGCTGCGGACGATATTTCTCCTCGAAGAACGACAGCGTAAAGTACTCCTCCCGCTCCAAAAACTCGTAGGTATAGCGATCCTTGTGCACGAGGATGAAGGCCACCGGCTTGTTCCAGACCCCGAACCCGCCCCAGCTCGCGGTCATGCCGTTGAACTTCTCCTCATTGCCCGCGCTGATCAGCATCCAGTCGTCGCCGACCAGCTTGATCATATTGCCGGGAATTTCCTTCGGCGAAATCGGCTTGAACAGCGCCGTGACTGCCTCCGGCGGCGGGGGCAACACCGGCTTTTTCTCCTCACCCTCCTCCGCCGTCCCAGCCGAGAGGCCACCAAGCAGCCAGAACAATCCAAGCGCCCAACCTGCGAATTTCATTTTCATAAATTTCCGCCCCCATCCCGAGAATTCGGGTGAAATAGCTTTACTACGAACTAATTAGATTGTCTGTCAAATTATGCAATAAGCATCACTCCCGCGAAAAACGGCTTTTCTGGTTAAAACCGGAAGACGCGCTTCGGCTGCATTTTCTTGTGCGTCTGACCGACCGTGACGTACTTTTCCGCCCACTTTTGCAGACCCGCGATCTTGTCCTCGCTCAACGTCTTCACCACCTTGCCGGGGCTGCCCAGCACCATGGAACCGGGCGGAATGATCTGCCCCTGCGTCACCAGCGCGTTCGCGCCGATGATCGATCCGCGACCGATCACCGCGCCATCCAGAATCGTCGCGTGCATGCCGATCAGGCAGCAATCCTCCACCGTGCAGGCGTGTACGATCGCGCCATGACCCACCGTCACATACTTGCCAATCACGCAGGCGTAATCGTCTGCGAGGTGAATGATCGCCCCGTCCTGGATGTTGGAGCCTTCGCCCACGATGATGTCATTGATGTCGCCCCGCAGCACCGCCGTCGGCCACACGCTCGTGTAGGCCGCCAGTTTCACTGCGCCAAAGACCACCGCTTCCGGGGCGATGTAGGCCGTGTCGTGCACTTCGGGAGTTTGTCCGAGATACTTGGAAAGTCGTTCTTCGAGAGTCATCCCCCGACATTACCGCCCGTTTTTCCACTGGCAATACCGCTTCCAGACGATAGCTTGTCTTAACAAAATCACCCGCATGCCCACCCAATTCCACGCTCCCCACGGTCAGCACTTCGAGTGCCGCGACTGCGCCTCGCGCTGTTGCGTGATGCCATGGAAAGTGGTCATCACCGAGGAAGAGAAGCAACGCTTCGAGGCCGAAGCCTGGATTCGCGAACGCCTCGCCGCCCACGGTGTCGCCATCGAGTCGGTCGGCGAAGGTCTCTACCGCCTCCCTGCCCTCGTGCGCAACCGTCGACTGGAATGCGTCTTTCTCGACGAGGACGGACTCTGCAGTCAGGTGAAACGCCACGACCGGGAATTCTGGTCGCGCACCTGCAAGACCTTTCCGTTCGACTTCTTCGAAGTCGCCGAAGGCCAGGTCCATGTCTCCCTCTCCCAGCATTGCCCGGCCATCCGCGACAACTACGGCAAACCCCTCGGCCCCCAACTGGAACAGTATTTCTCCACCTTCGGAGGCAAGGCCACCCGCATCGCCGAGACGATGCAACTCGGCGGCATGACCCAGCTGAACCGCCCGCAGTATCTTCGCGTCGCGCAACTCTGGCGCGAACAAATCGCCGCCGCCGATTCCCTCCCGCAAGGACTGCTCAACAGCTATGATCTCACCCAGGCACTCGCCATTGCCCTCCTCGACAAGACCCATCCCACCGCTGAGGAATTCAACGCCGCCATCGACACCGTCACACGCGAGTTCACGCCCGAACCGATCCCGCCGCAAAAGAAAAGCTCCCTGCTGGCCCGCCTACTGCTAAGCCTGCACCTGAGCCGCCGCACCTACCCGATCTGGTCTTACCTCTCGAAACCGGACTCCAGCAAAATTCGCTGCGCCTATTACGCCTACCGCAACACCCTGCGCCTCCTGCGCGGCAAAGGCGACATCGACCTCATTCTCCTCCCGCGCGCTTTCGAACTTTCGCTGAGCGATGGTGTCGACTCCGCCATGGAAAACCCCGCCCTGGCGGACCGGGCCAAGCACTTCTTTGACGATGTGCTCACCCGCGGCAACCTGTTCCTGCGCCCCCGCGCCATGAATCAGGCGCTGCTCGACCTCTTCCTCTCGCTCGCCATTCTGCTGCGCATCGCCCGCTATCGCGCCGCCGCCTCCGGTCGTCGCGTGCCCGACATGTCCGATTTGGGCGAAGGTCTCAGCTACGCCGAATGCATCGCCCTCTACCACGTCGCCCGCCATCCAGCCCCTCCCGTGGCGGAACTCATCATGTCCATCCTCGCTGACAATCGCCAGGGCCTCATCGGCCTCGCCACGGTGGAAGCGTAATTAAGAATTACGGCAGCCATCGCTGCGAGTTTTCTGTAGGGCGCGATTGTATCGCGCCATATTATTCTCAGTCGGCGCGATACAATCGCGCCCTACAACAAGACACCGGCAGCCCGCGTATTACTGAATACGCTCACACTGGCCCATCAAGGCTTCTTGTCCGGAGGCAGAAAGAGATCGAGTTCGGGGGCGGCGTGACCCGGTTTGCGCGCGCGCGATTTGCGCTGCTTTTTGCCCAGGCGCGGCTGTCCGGTTTCGTCGAGTTCCTCGTCCTCGAGCTGGCGCAAAATCTCGCGCGCACGACCGAGCACGGCGTGCGGCAGACCCGCGAGGCGGGCGACCTGGATGCCGTAACTTTTATCCGCGCCACCCGCGATGATCTTGCGCAGGAACACGACCTGATCGCCCCATTCGCGCACGGCGACGTTGTAATTTTTCACGCCCGGCATCGCAAGCGCGAGTTCCGTGAGTTCGTGATAATGTGTCGCGAAAAGCGTCTTCGCCCCGATCTCGGTGTGCAGATGTTCCGCCACGGCCCACGCAATGGAAAGTCCATCGAAGGTGCTCGTGCCGCGACCAATCTCGTCGAGGATGACGAGACTTTGCTTCGTCGCGTGATTGAGAATATTCGCGGTCTCGTTCATCTCGACCATGAACGTACTTTGTCCGCGCGAGAGATCGTCGTTCGCGCCAACGCGGGTGAAAACGCGATCAAGCAGGCCCACGCGCGCCGACTTCGCGGGAACGAAACAACCGCAATGCGCGAGGATCGCGATCAGCGCCACCTGCCGGATAAAGGTGCTCTTACCGGCCATGTTCGGACCGGTCAAAATGATCAGGCGATTATTTTCCGTATCGAGCTTGGAATCATTCGGCACGAACCGTTCCGCCTGCAACATCTGCTCCAGCACGGGATGTCGGCCCTCCTCGATTTCCAGCACACCGTCGTCGTCGATTTCGGGACGGCGATAATCCTGCTCCTGCGCGAGCGCGGCCCAGCCGGCCAGCACGTCGAGCGCGTTGATCGCCTGCGCGGTCATTTGAATCACGCCCGTATTCGACACGGCGGCTTCGCGCAACTCGAGGAAAATTTCGTACTCGAGCTGGTTCGAACGCTCCTCGGCTCCGAGAATCTTCGACTCCATCTCCTTCAACTCGGGCGTGATGTAACGCTCCGCGTTGGCCAGCGTCTGCTTGCGCGTGTAATCGGCCGGGACGTTGGCGAGGTTCGACGTGCTGATCTCGATGTAGTAACCAAAAACCGAATTGTACCGCACCTTGAGCGACTTGATGCCCGTGCGCTGTTGTTCGCGCAACTGCAATTCCGCGAGCCACTCCTTGCCCTTCTTCGACGCGTCGTGCAGCTCGTCCAGCTCGGGCCGATACCCGGCGCGCACGATGCCGCCTTCCTTCAACGCCAGCGGCGGTTCATCGGCAATGGCCGTTTGCAACAGCGTCACCAGTTCCGGCTGCGGCGTGATCTGCAAAGCCAATTCCCGCAAAAGCGGCACATGATTCCCAATCAACATCGCGCGCAGTTCCGGCAATTGCGCCAGCGACGCGGCCAGCGCCTGCAAATCGCGCGCGTTTCCGCTGCCCTGCGAAAGACGTCCAATGAGCCGCTCCAAATCGCGCACGCCGCGCAACCGCTCGCGCACATCGGCCCGCTCGCGTTCGCTTTCCTTCCAGTGGGCGATGGCCAATTGCCGCGCCTTGATCGGCTCCACCGCGCGCAACGGTTGCAACAGCCATTGCCGCAGCAGGCGACCGCCCCCGCTCGTGACGGTGCGATCAATCGCCGCCAATAACGTCGTGTTTGCGCCGCGCGGACTGGTCACAAGATCGAGATTCGCCCGCGTCGTCTCGTCGAGCACGAGAATATCCCCGCGCTGAAACGTCCCGACGCGCTGCACATGGCTCAAATTGCGGCGCAGTTCCTGCCCGAGATAATGAATGAGCCCGCCCGCCGCGCAAATCGCCGCCGACGCGCCACTCAAGCCAAAGCCGTCGAGCGATTGCGTTTTGAAATGATCCTTCAGCGCGAACTCCGCCGAGTCCGCCGTGAACACCCAGTCGTCGGTTCCCAGCACGAGACCCGAACCCGCCGCGCCGCGAAATTCCTCCGGCAATCCGGCCTTCTGCTCGGTCGGCACCACGATCTCGGCTGGCTGCACGCGCCCGAGCATGTCGGCGACTTCATGTACGGTATCCATCTCGCCCGCGCGAAATTCGCCCGTGCTCAAGTCGAGATAAGCGAGTCCCCAGCGCGATTTTCCTTTGACCAGCGACGCGCAAAAATTGTTCTGCTTCGCATCCAGCAAACCCGAATCCACCACGCTGCCCGGACTGATGATCTGCGTGACTTCACGCTTCACCACCTGCCCCGGTCGCGGCGCTTCCATCTGGTCGCAAATCGCCACCCGTCGGCCCGCGCGAATCAACTTCGCGATGTAGCCCTCGGCCGCATGGAACGGCACCCCGCACATTGGCGTGGTCTGCCGCTGGGTCAGGGTGAGATTCAGCAATTGCGAGGCGACTTTCGCGTCCTCGAAAAACATCTCGTAGAAATCCCCCAGCCGGAACATCAACAGCGCGTCGGGCGGAATCTCGCGCTTGATCCGATGATACTGCTGCATCATCGGGGTCTGGCCGTCGGTTGAACTCATGGAGGGTCTATTTAGCGTCAACCGCCCCCGGAATCCAATGTTTTGTTACGGGGCCGTTGTGGACGACTCCTCCAGATCCCGTTTCGGCGGGGGCGAAAGTTTCAAATGGGAGCGATTCAAAAAGCTCAGACTCGGCCACCAGTAGCGCAATTCCGGGCCCTCCGTCCATCCCGCGTTCTCCCAGCCGTACTTGCGCGCCTGATAGGCCATGCCGTGATGCCTAAAAACCGTGTACCCAAATCCGTCATACATCCCGGTTCCCCCATCAAAAACCATGCCTCCGACCGCAAAGGCCGGAACTTGGCCAGTCGCCACCAGCATGTAATCGACCTGTCCCATCACCACCGGCCCCCAAAAGGGCAGCAACACGAAAAGGCACCCCCCAACAATCAGACGACGTTTCCAGACCGGAGTGTCGCTTCCATCCATCGCGGCGGGTGGCTCCCCGGATTGCACATACCGCCACAGGCGCGTCCTGAGCCCGCCGTAGCCGAGAAGCAAAATCACCAGCGAATACAACACGGCCAACAGGCCTATCCCTGCCGAAAGCCACAGGAAAAAGGCGCTTGCGGTGAACGCCACGACAAACGCAAAGTTGTCCGTGGTGGTTTGATCCACGCGTCGAAACATACGGCGTCCCATCGACGCCAAACACCAGGAAAGCCCGAGCAGGATTAAATGGGTCAACACTTGAACCAGGTACCATGACTTCGGGCCCAACGGCACAATCAGGGCAAGCGCCAGCGCTTGCACGATCACCGCAATCCCAAACGTGATCAGCAGCGCCAATCCCGTCCCCCGAATCACCCAAACCAGTAGTCGCTGAGTTCTCATGGCCATCGTGAGTTCAGGCCTGCATCAACCCAATCGCCGCTCATTCAGCTGCAGGGCGCTCGTCAGGCACTTCTTAATCACCCAGTAATAGAAAAAGAAGAGTCCCAGCGCGAGAAAGACCAGCAGTTCCTTGTGCGTGAATTGCGCTTCGACCCACGACCCTTTCATCACCCGGTACAACTGATAAGCGATAAGGTAGGCGAAGAGGAACGCGAAATTACTCACCGTCGTTTGGTCCACCATTCGAACCATGCGCCAGCCCACACGCAACAGCGTCACCCCCACAATCGCCAGCAGGATGAACACGGTAAAAGCCAGCAGGGCATACAGCCATTGCCATGATCGTACCAAGTCGATGGTGCAGGCAATAAAAACATAACCGAACCACACCAGACCTATTCCCGCCAGAGCCACCAACACCGCTCCCGGCACCCGAATCAGCCACGACAACGCCCGGTTGTTTCCCATCCCAAGATTTTGACGCAGAGCGTACCGGATCGGCAACTCCTAATTTGGAGTGCGGCGGCTTGCCGCCGCTTTGCCGTTGCGTGAGCGTGCTCCTGCCCTCTCAAAAGCACAACGGCCACCCACCGGGCAGAGCCGATGGATGGCCATTGATCGCTGGCGCGTTTGCCGCGACTTTATTTGCCTTTTTCTTCCGTCTTCTTCTTATCCTTGCCGCTGCAGCCGCCGCCCGAACATTGGGCGTGGAGCGAGACAGTGGCGAACGACGCGAGCACGGCAACACAAAGGACTTTAAGGAGGGTATTCATGGCAAAAAACGTAATGGCGATTTTCCGGTTGTCAACAGCCTCACTAATACGCCCTATTATTATTGCTTGCGCCCCTTGCAAATGACGACAGTTTGTTAGGACATGAAACGCTCCACTCCCATCACCACCCTCTTCATCGATATCGGCGGCGTCCTCCTCACCAACGGCTGGGACCGCGCCGCCCGCGCCCGCGCGGTGGAGCACTTCCATCTCGACGCCGACGAAACCGCGGAGCGTCATCACCTCACCTTCGACACCTACGAGGAAGGCAAGCTCACCCTCGAGGAATATCTCCAGCGCGTCGTCTTCTACCGCAAGCGCAACTTCTCCGTCGCCGATTTCCGCACGTTCATGTTCGCCCAATCGAAGCCGCTGCCCGACATGATCCAGTACATCTGCGAACTCAAAGCCAAGCACGGGCTCAAGGTCGCCGTCGTCAGCAACGAAGGCCGCGAACTCAACGCCCACCGCATTCGCAAATTCAAGCTCGACCGTTTCGTCGACTTCTTCATCTCCTCCTGCTACGTCCACTTCCGCAAACCCGATGCCGACATCTACCGCGCCGCGCTCGACATCGCGCAAGTCTCCACCCGTCACGTCCTCTACCTCGAAGATCGCGAAATGTTCGTCCAGATCGCGCGCGGCCTCGGCATTCGCGCCATCCAGCACGTCAACCTCGCCACCACCCGCAAGCAATTCGACGCGCATAATTTGAGCCTATAAGGCGATGGACGATTTGGAGTGCGGCGGCTTGCCGCCGCTTTGCCTTTTGATTCTCCTTTCGCGCTATTGATGGCGGCAAGCCGCCTACGACAAAGCGGGAGCAAGCTCCCGCACTCCAAATTATCCGCATTGGAGGCGCTCTCCCACTCGCTAGAGTTTTGACTTTCGCCCTTCGCCTTTTGCTTTACCGTAAGCAAACCCTATGTCCTGGCCGGTTGAACTCTCCATTGCCCTGCGCTACCTGCGTCCCCGCCGGACCTTTGTCTCCGTCATCACCGTCCTCTCCGTCCTCGGCGTCACCATTGGCGTCGCCGTCCTCATCATCGTCATCGCCGTCATGGAAGGCTTTGAACAGCGCCTCAGCGAAAAAGTCATCGGCTTCAACGCCCACCTCGTCGTCAGCAGTTCCGACCTCCTGCGCAACGCCGAGCAAGTGACCGAGACCATCCACAGCCCGAAACATCCCGAAGTCCTCGCCGCCAGTCCCTACGTCATGGGCCCCGTCCTCGTCGAATTCGCCGGACGCATCACCGCCCCCGTCATCAAGGGCGTCCCCGCCAACCGCGAAGACGCCGTCATCCCCCTCCACAAATACATCATCAGCGGCGAGTACGAACTCCGCGGCCTCACCGTCCTCGTGGGCGAAGAATGGGCCAAGCGCAACATGGCCCTCCCCGGCGACAAACTCCTCATCTACGCGCCCGGCCACCTCGCCGTGCTCCGCGAAGCCCAGCGCAGCCACCAGAAAGTCGCCGTCCTCCCCAGCGAATACCTCATCACCGGCGTCTTCCGCACCGGCCTCTTCGACTACGACCTCAACTTCTTCATCACCTCCCTCGAGAACGCCCAGCAGCTTTACAACCTCGGCGACGGCGTCCACGGCATCAACGTCCGCGTGAAAGATCCCCTCACCGTCTTCACCCTCGCCAAGCAACTGCGCGCCGAACTCAAGCCCCCCCTCGTCGCCCGCACCTGGATGGACCTCAACAAACCGCTCTTCACCGCCATCGCCACCGAACGCTCCATGATGACCTTCATCCTCTTCTTCATCGTCATCGTCGCCGCGTTCGGACTCTGCAGCACCCTCATCACCATCACCGTCCAAAAATCCCGCGAGATCGGCGCCCTCAAAGCCCTCGGTGCCCGCGGCAGCCAGATCCGCCTCATCTTCTCCTGGTACGGCTTCATCGTCGGCCTCCTCGGCTCCGCCCTGGGCGTCGCCTGCGGCCTCGTCGCCCTCCACTACCGCAACCCCTTCCGCCACTTCCTCGACCGCACCTTCGGCATCACCGTCTTTCCCGCCGACGTCTACAACTTCGCCGAACTCCCCGCCGTCGTGCATCCCGAAACCGTGGCCTTCATCGCCCTCGCCGCCGTCATTCTCTGCGTCCTCGCCGCCCTCATCCCGGCCCAAACCGCCGCCAAACTCGCCCCCGCCCGCGCCCTGCGTTATGAGTGATCCCCTCGACACCACTGCCGATTCCCTCACGCTCGCCGCCCGCGCCGTGCGCAAAAGCTTCGCCATTGGCGCGAACGAAATCCGCGTCCTGCGCGAAGTCAACGTCACCTTTCCTGCGGGCGAAATCACCATGATCCAGGGTGCCTCCGGCTCCGGCAAGAGCACCCTCCTCCACATCCTCGGCGGCCTCGAACAACCCGACTCCGGCGAAGTCCTCTGGAGCGGCCAATCCATCTACCGCTGGAGCGGCAACCAACTCGCCCAGTGGCGCAACCACACCATCGGCTTCGTCTTCCAAGCCTACCATTTGCTCCCCGAATTCTCCGCGCTCGAGAACGTCGAAATGCCCGCCCGCCTCTCCGGCCGGGGCGACCCCGCCATCGGCCGCCGACTCCTCGAACAAGTCGGCATCGGCCACCGCACCCACCACCGGCCCGCGGAACTCTCCGGCGGCGAACAACAACGCGTCGCCATCGCCCGCGCCCTGCGCAACAACCCCCGGCTCCTTCTCGCCGACGAACCCACCGGCAACCTCGACGCCGCCACCGGCAAAGAGGTCATGGACCTCCTCCTCGAGCTCCAGTCCACCCAAAAGAAAACCTTGATTGTCGTCACACACGACGACACGATTGCAAGACTCGGTCAGAACAGATTGCATCTGGCCACCGGAGAAATTCAACGATGAGTACGTCCAAGATCTACATTGATGGCAAATTTTACGACCAGGCCGACGCCAAAATATCGGTGTTCGACCACGGTCTCCTGTATGGTGATGGTATTTTCGAAGGCATCCGCGCCTACAACGGCCGCGTCTTCCTCCTCAAGGAACACCTCGACCGCCTCTACGATTCCGCCAAGGCCATCCTCCTGCAAATCCCCATCACCTATGATGAAATGCAGAAGATCGTCCTCGAAAGCTGCAAGATCAACAACATCCGCGACGGCTACATCCGCCTCGTGGTGACCCGTGGCGTGGGCGACCTCGGCATGAGCCCCGACAAATGCTCCAAGCCCAGCATCATCTGCATTGCCGCAACCATCCAGCTCTACCCTGAGGAATTCTACGTCAAGGGCCTCAAGGTGATCACCACCCCCACCCAACGCATGGGCAACGCCATGCTCAGCCCCGCCATCAAATCCCTCAACTACCTCAACAACATCATGGCCAAAATCGAGGGCAACCTCGCCGGCGCGCAGGAATCCATCCTCCTCAACGCCGAAGGCTATGTGGCCGAATGTAGCGGAGATAACATCTTCATCATCAAGAAGGGCCAGATCTTCACCCCGCCCATCTACGCCGGAGCCCTCGGCGGCATGACCCGCAAATGCACCATGGACATCATCAAGACCATGGGCAAACAAACCGTCGAAACCAACCTCACCCGCTACGACCTCTTCGTCGCCGACGAAATTTTCCTCACCGGCTCCGGAGCCGAGATCGTCCCCGTCGTCAATGTCGACGGCCGCATCATCGGCGAAGGCAAGCCCGGCGCCATCACCGGCGACGTCATGCGCCGCTTTAAGGATTTGACCCGGACCACAGGCGTGCCAATTTATTAGTAAGGACGGGAGCCTAGTCTCCCGATTAGGAACTGTTGATTAAATCGACATGGAGCGAGATGCGAACAAGTTTTACGGGATGCCGAAGTGGCGAGCCAAGGCCGTATCTAAAGGATACGGACGCGGCGAGCCACAATGGCAGGCCGTGAAAATCGTTCGCAGACAGCCCATGGCTATTTAAGCAGCGGTTCCCAAACTGGAAACGACTATGCTCTGCGAAGTCTGCAAAAACGAAGAAGCCACCGTGCATCTCACCCAAATCATCAGTGGGAAGATGCAAAAGGTCGACCTGTGCGAAAAGTGCGCCAAAGAAAAAGGCGTCGCTGACCCCGCCGGCTTCTCCCTGGCCGACATGCTCCTCGGCCTCGGCGCCGCCGACGAAATCAAGACCACCGCCAACGACGAAGCCGTCTGCCCCAACTGCGGCTTCACCCAGCCCGACTTCAAGAAGACCGGCCGCCTCGGCTGTCCCCAATGCTACACCACCTTTGCGGAAGGCCTCGGCGTCATCCTCAAGGACATGCACAAAGGCACCACCCATCGCGGCAAGATTCCCTCCAAGATGGCCAAAATGCAGCTCTACCAGAATCGCCTCCGCGAACTCCACGGCGAGCTCCAACAAGCCGTCCAGCAGGAACGCTACGAAGAAGCCGCCTCCCTCCGCGACCAGATCTCCCTGCTCGAAACTCAGCTCAAAGGTTGAGCCGGGGAAAAAGGCGAGTTCGAAGTACGAAGTTCTAGGTACGAGGTATCGCCGCACGAACGTCGTACCGGCATATCCTCAATAGATTGCCAGCACCTGCCTTGCTGTAGGGCGGTTCGGTGAACCGCCGATTGGCAGCGAAGCTGCCACCTCCCACTTCCGCAGCCGAAATCCCCTCTATCAAGAGGGGTGGCGCGCAGCGCCGGGGTGTGTCAATCTTCACTGGAGTTCTCATGATCGCTGACTCCACATTGTTCCTGACTTCTTGCGACTATCTAAATCGAATCTGCTCTAACGTCGTACTGGCACATCCTCAATAGATTGCCTGCACCTGCCTTGTTGTAGGACGGTTCGGTGAACCGCCCTACAGTTCCGAGCCATGCTCTCGCGATAGCGTTGGCGCCGAACTCGCTGACTTCGGCAGACGCAAGCTCGCAGACCGGGCCTCTCTCCAACCCAACTCTCACCCACCGAAATTCCCTTCCTCAAACCCGAAGGGTTTGCAGCCATTAGCCGGGGGTTGAGCGCAGCGACACCCCCGGTTACGCATACACCATCACCCCGACCCCGGAGGGGTCGCAGCCACTAAAATCGAACCCCAACAATTTGGTTGATATATAAACCATTACGCACTAAACCTTCTTCATGAGCTCTCGTCCCCTCCTTCGCCGTCTCCTCATTTGCGCACCGTTCCTTTTCCTCCTCGCCCTCGCCTTTTCTCTGCACCTCAACCACTACGCGCAACGCGTCGAACAAACCGTCCAGCCCGGCGATCTGGTTTTCCAGAAATGCCTCAGCATGCAAGGCGTCGCCATCCGCATCGCCACGAACTCCCAATACGATCACATGGGCATCATCATTCTCCGCCACGGCAAAAAAATGGTACTCGAAGCCCTCGAACCCGTCCTGTGCACTCCACTCGCGGAATGGGTCAAACGCACGCCGTTCACACCGATTGCGATCCGTCGCCCGATCCGCTTCTCCTCCGAGCCGTTCCCCGATCTCGCCGCCCGCTTGGACGCCGCCGCGCGCGAGTTCGAAGGCAAATCATACGACTACCTCATGGAATGGTCCGACGACCGCCTCTACTGCTCCGAACTCGTGTGGAAACTTTTCCAGCGTCATTTCCAGATCGAACTCTGCCCGTTGCAACACCTCCGGGACTTCAACATCACCCACCCCTTGGTCGCCCGTCAGCTCAAAAAAACGTACGGTGACGCCATCCCCCTCGACCAAACCGTCGTCTCACCGGAATCGGTGCTCAATTCCTCAGCCCTCCAAGTAGTGACACTCTCGCGCTTCTGACCGCCCCCTTGCCCGATCCCTCGACTGCGCTCGGGATGACCAGCGTGACGCTGGACTCGGTAGCTGATTTGCGATGCAAATCGCTTCAAGACTATTGCATTCACACTCCGTCATCCCGAGCGTAGTCGAGGGATCGGGCAAGGGGGCAGGTTAAGGCATCAGCCTTAATCTAGAGAGCGACTTCCAGCAACGGTGATCCTCACCCGCCGATACTTAGAACCTAGAACCTCGTACTTAGAACTTCTTTTGCCGCCTCGCGGCAAAAATCTCGCACACGTAGCTCACGTAGCAAACCTAAGCCTAACCGTTTCCCCGCGATCCATGGTTAAATACGCTCCATGTCCGAGATCCAGCGTTACCACCGATCCATCCCCTACCCCGCATGCACGCGCCTCGTGGCTCGCATGCTCCGCCTCAAGCACTTAGGAAATCTGGAGCCGTTGGGAGCGCTTCGGAGCCGCGAACCCGATTTTCTTCCTCACTCCCCCTACTTCGTACTTAGAACCTCGTACCTAGAACGGCCTTCCCTCCCCCTCCCCACCTAGAACTTGCCTTTTCCCCTCGGTAACGCTCAAATACCCCCTTCCCTATGAAATTCTCGTTACGCTGGCTGAAAGAGTACGTCGACATCACCATTCCCGCCGAGGAGCTGTTCGAACGGCTCACCCTCGCGGGCAATACCGTCGAGTCCTTCGAAGTCAAAGGTCTCGAGAGTCCCCACATCGTCGTCGGCCAGATCGTCAGCTTCGTCCAACACCCCAACGCCGACCGCCTGCGCCTCTGCCAGGTGAACGACGGCAAGGGCGTGCGGCAGGTCGTCTGCGGCGCGAAGAATTTCAACGCCAACGACAAGATCGTCCTCGCCCTGCCCGGCGCGCGTTTCTCCGCCGACTTCGTGATCAAGGAATCCAAGCTGCGCGGCGAACTCTCCCAAGGCATGTGCTGCTCCGCCAAGGAACTCGGCATTGCCGAGGAATCCGACGGCATCCTCATTCTCCCGACCGACGCGCCCCTCGGCGCGGTGTTCCATGAATACATGCCCGGCGATTCGATCTTCGAAGTCGAGATCACGCCGAACCGTCCCGACCTGCTTTCCTACCTCGGCCTCGCCCGCGAAATCGCCGCCGCCGGAGCGGGCAAGCTCAAGCCGTGGCCGATCGCGCACACCAGCGCCGCCACCGAGCCCTGCCCGTGGAACGTCTCCCTCGCCGCAGCGGACCTCGCGCCATTCTATTCCGCCACGCATTTGACCGGTATCAAAGTCGGCCCCAGCCCGCAATGGCTCGCGGACAAGATCAGCGCCATGGGCCACAAGCCGATCAACAACGTGGTCGACATCACCAATTTCGTCCTGTGGGAAACCGGCCAGCCGCTACACGCGTTCGACGCGGCCAAGCTCCACGGCAAAACCATCACCGCGCGCCGCGCCAATGCGGGCGAAAAATTCGCCGCGCTCGATGAAAAATCCTACGACCTCGTGGCGGACGACATCGTCATCGCCGACGACGCCGGAGCCATCGCGCTCGCGGGCGTGATGGGTGGCTTGCACAGTGGCGTCACCGAGACCACGACCGAGCTCGTGCTCGAAGCCGCGTGGTTCCAACCGGCCAACGTGCGCCGCACCAGCCGTCGCCTCGGCTTGATGTCCGACTCGTCGTACCGCTTCGAGCGCCGCGTCGATCCGGACTTCGTCACCTTCGCGCGCGATCGCGCCATCCAGCTCCTCACCCAGCTCGCCGGAGCGCAACACGTGTGCGCCCCGTGCAATGCCGGCACGCTGCCGACCGCCAAGCGCATCGTTTCGCTGCGTCCCGCCGCCGTCGACAAACTCATGGGGGCCCATGTGCCGACGGAAAAAATCGAGCAATGGCTCCTCGGCCTCGGCCTGAAATTGCAGGGCAAGGAACAGCACGCGCTGCAGTGGGAGATTCCGTCGTTCCGTCACGACCTCGACCGCGAAGTCGATCTCATCGAGGAAGTCGCCCGCCTGCACGGCCTGCAGCAACTTCCCGCGCGCATCAATTTCGGCATCAACCGCGAGAGCGATGCGGACCGCCGTTACGACAAACTGCGCACGCTGCGCAAGACGCTCGCCGCGCGCGGCTGGAACGAAGCGGTCACCGACGTGCTCGTGGAAACGAAGCTCGCCGCCAGCGACGACGCCGTCGCGCTGATCAATCCGCTCAACGAACAATATTCCCGCCTGCGCACGAGCTTGAAGAACACCCTGCTCGCCGTCGCCGCCCGCAATCTCTCGCGTGGCGTCGCCCGCGTGCAACTCTTCGAAGTGGGCCGCGTGTATGTGACGAAGGACCGCGACATCGCCGAGCCGATGCGCCTCGCGCTGCTCGTCGCGGGTGAAGTCGACGCCGCCGCGTGGTGGCAGTCCGAACGCAAGGCCGATCTGTTCGACCTCACGGGCGCGACCGATTTCCTGCAATGCATCGCGAACATTCCCGCGAAAGCGTTGATCGAAGCGGGCAAAGTCGGCGCCGCCGATCTCAAACTGCACGGCATCAAGACCCCCGTCTTCTACGCCGAGTTCGCCATCGATGACTGGCTCGCCGCCAGCGTCCCGCCCGCGAAGTTCGCGCCGCTGCCGCAATTCCCCGCCATGCGCCGCGACCTCGCCGTCGTCGTGGGTCGCGACATCACGCAGGAAAAAGTGCAGTCCACGATCCAAAGCGCCAAGGTGAGCGGACTCGTCTCCATCGACCTGTTCGACATTTTCCTTGACGACAAAGGCGAAAAAATTCCGGCCGATAAAAAATCTCTCGCCTACTCCTTGACTTATCGCGACTCCAGCCGAACATTAACAGAGAAGGAAGTGAACGCCTGGCACGATCAGGTTCGCAAGACACTTCAGACCGCGCTGGGTTGCTCCTTCCGGGACAACTGATCTTTGAAAAAGCTGTAGCAGCGGAAAAAGTCTGGAGAACGAAAGTTCGTTCTCCCCGACACACGGTTCGTTTTCCACTGCGCTCCCTCACGGAACGCAGACGAAAGCGAACCCGCTAAGGCGTGTTTGAAAACACGCCCAAACACTTTGCCCTGCGATGCCCGTGATGTGGATACCATTCTTTCTGCCGATTCATACTATTAAGGGAACACCAGCGCGCCCGGAATAAAGCCATGCCTTCACTGGAAGGCGGTTAAACTGGCCGCCGTTCCCCCCTTGTACCAAGGGTCGAAAGAACCTTCCCCACGACATCTGCGGGGCAATCTTTTTTGCAGCGTGACGCTGTGCCGCATTGAGCCGGCGAACCTTGAGCGATTGCGCAGCAATCAGCTACGGGGTGCAGGGCTCAGCCCTGCCGAACAAAATCAATCACCGCCTGATCATCCCCATTCGCCTTCCACACGGCCCGCAAAAATTTCACCGGATCGACGTTGTTCTCTTTGAAAAATTTCCGGTCGCCGCCGCACCCGTACATCAGGTCATCCGGCATCTCGCCGCGCAATTTGGCCTTCGCCTTCACGAGGATCCGCGGCAACCACACGATCCCCGCCACGCTCGCGTCCTTCGGCGGCAGACTCGCCATATCGATCCGTTGATCCGTCAGCTTGCCCCCCTGCACCTGCAAGAAGTACTCCCGGCGCACTCCCGCAATGGCCAGGGCCGTTTCCAAGTCCGGCTCGCCATACTTCACCCGGTCCTCCGCGAAATCGTACATCTCCTGTGCGCGATAGCCAAATGTCGCCAGCTCGGCAATTTCTGCCGGTTTGAAATAGTTCGCCGCTCCGCGCTTGCCCGACCGATAATGATCTACCGCAAGGTTAAAGAGAGAGCGAAACGCGCTCTTCCAGTTCTCAGAAGGGGATTGATTCATAATTAGGCAAGGTTTCTGCTGTATTAGTCCGAATAAAACACCTTAAGTGCTTAACCAGCTTATTCATAAGATATGCTACGCGATAAATCCAGAACAGATAAACTATACTTGTACTTGCGGTGATCCACGTCAACCCGCTTGATTAACTACCTCTGCCCCTCCATATTACACAATCGTTATGCCCACCGCCGATAAAGCCACAAAGAAAGGTCCAAGTTTGTCTAATAGCTCGATCCTGCCGCCGCTTGATCCTCAAGGAAAGCTGCAGCTTTATCGCCAGATGCTCCTGATCCGTCGCTTCGAAGAAAAAGCGGCCCAAGCCTTTCAACAGGCGAAGATCAAAGGCTTCTGCCATCTTTATATTGGTCAGGAAGCGGTTGCCGTCGGCACCATCTCGACCCTCACGGCGGAGGACGCCGTCATCACCGCCTACCGCGATCACGGCCACGCCCTCGCCCGCGGCATGGATGCGAATTCCTGCATGGCGGAACTCTTCGGCAAGATCACCGGTTGCTCCCGCGGCAAGGGCGGCTCGATGCACTTCTTCAGCGCCGAGAAACATTTCTACGGTGGACACGGCATCGTCGGCGGTCAATCCGCCCTCGGCATCGGTCTCGCCTTCGGCCAAAAATATCTCAACACCGGCCGAGTTACGATTTGCTACCTCGGTGACGGCGCGATCAATCAGGGTGCCTTCCACGAATCGCTCAACATCGCCGCGCTCTGGAAGCTCCCCATTATTTACGTCATCGAGAATAACGGTTACGCCATGGGCACCAGCGTCTCGCGCTCTTCGGCGGGCGATCCGCTCGTCAAGCGCGCCGACGGTTACGACATGGCCGGCATCATCGCCGACGGCATGGACATCGACGATGTCCGCGCCAAGACCGCCGAGGCCGTCAACCTCGCCCGCACCGAAAGCCTTCCCACCCTCATGGAAATCCGCACCTATCGCTATCGCGGCCATTCCATGTCCGACCCCGGTAACTACCGCACCCGCGAGGAAATCGAGAAGTACAAGAAGTTCGATCCCATCCTCCTGTACCGGACCCGCCTGCTCGACGACAAGGTGACCACCGACAACGCTCTCGAGGCGATCGACAAGGAAGTCACCGCCGAGGCCCAGGCCGCGTACGACTTCGCCGACAAGAGCGAAGAGCCCGCGTTCGAGACGGTCTACGAGGACATCTTCTCGCCCGAAGATCAGATCGACGAAATCCCGCGCCGCAACCTGCCGCTCTGAACTACAAACCAATTGGACGAAATTAACGGAATTAACACAATTTCCCGAATAAGAACTTCAACTCTTTCCTCAGTCTTTTAATTCCGTAAATTCCGTTAATTTCGTCAAAAGAACCCCCTTTAAAATCATGCAAGTCATTACCTACCGTGAAGCGTTGAACCAGGCCCTCTCCGAAGAGATGGAGCGCGACGAGCGCGTCTTCCTCTGCGGCGAAGAAGTCGCCGAGTATGATGGCGCCTACAAAGTCAGCCAGGGGCTGCTCAAAAAGTTCGGCCCCAAGCGCGTCATCGACACCCCCATCAGCGAAACCGGCTTCACCGGCCTCGGCATCGGCGCCGCCATGTACGGCCTGCGCCCCGTGGTCGAGTTCATGACGTGGAGCTTCTCCCTCGTCTGCTACGACCAGATCATCAACAACGCCGCGCAAGTCCGCTACATGTCGGGCGGACAATTTTCCGTCCCCATCGTCTTCCGTGGCTCCTCCGGTGGCGGCCTGCAAGTCGGCGCGACCCACTCGCACACGCCGGAAAATTGGTATGCCAACGTTCCCGCGCTCACCGTCATTACCCCCGCCTTCCCCGACGACGCGAAGGGCCTCCTCAAGAGCGCCATCCGCAGCAACAATCCCGTCTGCTTCATCGAGAATGAAAAGCTCTACGGCTACAAGGACGAAGTCCCCGAGGGCGAACACCTCATTCCCATCGGCAAAGGCAAGATCCGCCGCGCCGGAAACGACGTCACCATCATCTCCAATAGCGGCTCCACCCACCGCGCCCTCGCCGCGGCCAAGCTGCTCGCGGAAGACAACATCGACGCCGAAGTCATCGACCTGCGCACCATCAAACCGCTCGACTTCGACCTCATCGCCGAATCCGTGGTGAAGACCAACCGCGTTGTCATCGTCGAGGAAAACAAGCCCTACGCCGGATGGGGCGCGCAAGTCACCTACGAAATCCAAAAGCTTCTCTTCGATCACCTCGACGCGCCCGTCAACCGCATCACCTCGCTCGATGTGCCCCAGCCCTACAACGGCAAGCTGGAGCAATCGGTGCTCCCGAACGAAGAGCGCATCATTGCCGGAGTCCGCGAGACTCTCGCGTAAGCGGATTCGCGAAGGGCTGGAAACGGGACGGTTTCGAAAACCATTCTCCCGTTTCCGCCACGCTCTCAGTCCCGCCTTTTACTGAAAACCGAAAACGTCGAACTGAAAACTTATCCTTTCCCAACTGCAATTTTAGACTAGAAAGAAAAGACCATGGCCAAAGATGTCACGATGCCGATGCTGAGCCCGTCCATGACGGAAGGAACCCTCGTCCGCTGGCTCAAGAAAGAAGGAGACACCGTCAAATCTGGCGACGTCATCGCTGAAGTCGAGACCGACAAAGCGACGATGGATCTCGAAGCCTTCGACAGCGGCGTCCTGCGCAAGATCTTCATCGCCGAAGGCAATCGCGTCCCGGTCAACACCCGCATCGCCCTCATCACCGACAAGGACGAAGTCGTCAGCGACGACGAACTCAGCGCCCATGCCGCCGCCAGCGCCACCGACAATGAGGAAGTCTCCTCCGCCGCATCGCATCCCGCGCCTTCCCCCGCCGCACCGGCCCCGGCCAAGTCCTCCGCCGCCACGCCCGCTCCCGTCACCACCAGCGGTGGCCGCGTCAAATCTTCCCCTCTCGCCCGCAAAGTCGCCGAAGAACGCGGCATCAATATCACCCGCCTCACCGGCAGCGGTCCCGGCGGTCGCATCGTGAAAAAAGATGTCCTCGCCTTCACCGCCACGGGTGGCGGTGGCTCTTCCTGGTCACCGTTCGGTTCCGGCCCGATTGCCGAAGACCGCCGCACGCCGCTCTCCAACATGCGGCAGACCATTGCCCGCCGCCTCGTCGAGAGCAAGACGCAGAACCCGCACTTCTACCTACAGGTTGAAGTCGACGCCGCGCCGCTGCTCACCCTGCGCGCGCAGGTGAATAAAGGTTTCGAATCGCTCCCGCAGCCGGTCAAGTTCAGCGTCAACGATTTCATCATCAAGGCCACGGCCGAAGCGCTGCGCCGCGTTCCCAAGGTCAACTCCTCGTGGGAAGGCGACGCCATCCATCAGTTCCCCGATGTCGATCTCTCGTTCGCCGTCTCGATCCCCGACGGTCTGATCACCCCGATCATCCGCGAGGCGCAGAACAAGAACATCAAGCAGATCAGCGAAGAAGCCAAGTCCCTCGCCGCCAAAGCGCGCGACGGCAAGCTCAAGCCCGAGGAATTCGTCGGCGGCACCTTCACCATCTCCAATCTCGGCATGCTCGGCGTGGATTCGTTCAGCGCCATCATCAACCCGCCTCAGGCCGCGATTCTCGCTGTCGGCAGCGTGGTGAAAAAACCCGTGGTCAATAACAACGATGAGGTCGTTGTCGGCCATCGTCTGAATCTCACACTCTCCTGCGATCACCGCGTCGTCGACGGCGCCCTCGGTGCCACCTTCCTCGCGGAACTGCGCACCCTGGTGGAAAATCCGGCGATCCTGCTCTTGTAATCGTGAATAAAGGCGGGAAAGCGTTTTGGCTGGCGGTCATCTTTTTGACCGCCCTCCCGTTTGTTGCGTTCAGTGCTCCCGCCGCCCCGGCCACCACTCCCGCCAAATCCACTTCCACCACCAAAGCCCTCGTCGTCGGCATTTACGAATCGCCCCCGTTTTGCACGAAGATGCCCGACGGCCAATGGACCGGCCTGAGCGTGGAATTGTGGAAGACCGTCGCCCATTCCCTCAACCTCCGCTATCACTGGAGCGAGTACGAATTTCACGACCTCCTCAAGGCCGTGGCCAATGGCGACATCGACGCGGCCATCGGCCCCATCAGTGTCACCGCCGACCGTGAAGTCATCATGGACTTCACCCATCCCTACTACGTCTCCGACCTCGCCATCGCGGTCCCCGCCAAGGACTCCTTCTACCCATGGGGCGAAGTCGCCCGCGAGTTCATGACCGTCGCGTGGCTTAAGCTCATCATCATTCTCATCATCATGCTGACCCTCTCCGGTTTTGCCGTCTGGTGGTTCGAGCGTCATCAAAATCACGCGCAATTCGGTGGCCCGTGGCGGCACGGACTTGGCTCCGCATTCTGGTGGGCGGCCGTCACCATGTCCGGCGTCGGCTATGGCGATAAAACCCCCATCACCGTTCCCGGCCGCGCCATCGCCCTCGTCTGGATGTTCATTAGCGTCATCACCGTTGCCCTCGTCACCGGTTCCGTCACCTCCGCCGTCGTAGCCAACCGCGTCGTCTACCGCATTCATAGCCCATCCGATCTGGGCCGAGCCCATGTCGCCGTGCTCAACGGCAGCACCGCCGAACAATACGCCCTCCTCACCCGCATCGATTACAGCATTTATTCCACCGTGCTGGACGGCCTCCAAGCCGTGCTCAAACGCGAAGTCGATGCCTGCCTGGCCAACGAAGTGCAACTCCGTTACATCACACAGCAGCAGTTCCGCCGCAAGCTCGAGATCCTGCCCTTCACCTTCCAGCGGGAAGATTGCAGTTTTGCCCTGCCCAATAATTCGCCGCTCAAGGAGTCCCTCAATCGCGCGATTCTCACTGAAGTGGAAAGCGATCACTGGCGCGCCATTCGCGCCCAGTACCTCGGCAAGGATGGTTGAGTTCGCGTGACGTTGGCCGATATGATTTGAGAGCTGATTTGATTTAGATAGCCGCCAGAAGTCGGGAACAATGTGGAGTCAGCGATCAGGAGAACTCCAGTGAAGATTGACACACCCCGGCGCTTCGCGCTACCACCCCAGAATAATCCCCACTGCGTCGGCCAAATCCTGCGCCACGAAATCCGGTTGCTGCCGCAACTCCTCGCGATACCCGCGATCAATGAAAATCGTGCGACATCCCGCGTTCGCTCCACAGTCCACATCGCGCCAGCGATCTCCCACCATGAAACTCTGCGCCAGATCGACATCCAGCGCGCGGGCCGCTTCCAGAATCATTCCCGGCGCGGGCTTGCGGCGACCCGAACCCACCGCATCGTCGGCATCGTAGCAGACTTCGATGCGATCCACGGGCACCAATTCCTGTAGCTTCGCATGCATCGCCTCGACCGCTTCGCGTGATTGCGTGCCGCGACCCACATCGGGTTGATTCGTCACGACGACGAGAAGATAGCCCGCGTCCTTCAACTGGGCACACGCCTCCGCCACGCCAGGAAGCAATTGAAATGCCGCCACGGTCTGCGGCGGATACGGTTTCCCATCGCGCACGACCGGCGCGTTCAGCACGCCGTCGCGATCCAGAAAGACCGCCTTATTTTTCATGGCACGGAGCCACCACGCCCGCGTTCACTTTGTCGACCGCGTCCTTGCCGAGCAATTGCCCGACAATGGCGTAAGCAAATTCCATCGCGCTACCGGCCGCGAGGCTGGTAATCAATTTATCACTCACCACCACACGCGCTTTTTTGTCGAGCTGATCGAGCGGAATCTGATTCTGTACCGAAGGGTGACAGGTCAGGGAGTGCGCGGGCTCGACCCAGCCATTGGCCAGCAACACAGTCGGTGCCGCGCAAATCGCCGCGACCCATTTTCCAGCGTTCTTTTGCCGGTTGGCGATCGCCTTCACGCGCGCATCCTTCTTCAAATTTTCCGTGCCCTCGTTACCTCCGGGAAGAATCACGATGTCAAAAGTCTTGTCCTTCACCGCGTCGAGATCGACATCGGCCAGATGCCGCGTCTGTCGCGCCGCTGTAATCGGACCACTCACCGTACCGGCAACGGTCACCTCGATGCCCGCCCGGCGCAGCACATCGATCGGCGTGATCGCTTCGATCTCTTCAAAACCGGGAGCCAGGATAACGAGCGCGGTGAGACTCATGGCGATTCCTATTTTAACTTTGCGAGCAACGCCTCGCGCTGCTTGTTAAATTCAGCGTCCGTCAACACCGGCTGCGACGGGTTCGCCGCGAAATCCACGGGCACCTCGATCCACGACTTGCAACCGTCATACGACGCGTCCGGTTGCAGCACGACCGGTTGCGCCAGCTTGTGCAAGCGCACGACGATGAGGTGGAGTCCCGTCTCGCCTCCGTAGTTGAAACGCTCCGTGATGATCTCCGGCTTCCACAAATGTTCCGATTCAATCGCCGCGAGTTGCGCCTCGGTTTCGAGATAGTGCACGTCCGTGATATCAGCGAAGTATTGAAGCGGTATCGTCTTCACTCCGGCCTGCAACGCGCCTGCATACGCCGTCGCCGCGGGCTTGGTTTTGTCGAGCTGCTGGTGATATTGCGTCGGGAAAAGCCAGAAGCGGTTATGTTTGATTTGGAAGCCCTGCCGGCCTTCGGCGATGCCGCCCTTGCGCAGGATGGCGATTTGCGCGCCCTGGCCGAGAGCTTCCACAATGACCGCCCATTCCTTGAAGGCGGGAGCGAGGATCGTCGTTGTCGTCATAAAATCAGGGACTTTCTTCCATGCGTTCAAACAGAAACCGGTTCTTGTAGAAATACAAGCCGCCGGAAACCACCGTGATGAAGAGCGCCACCCAGAAGAGCGGCGTGATGGCGGAGTGCAGAATCTGCGCCACGAAAGTCTGGCCCAAACCAAATTCGCTCAAGGTCAGGAAGCTCAGCGACACCAGAATCGCCACGATCTGCGTGATGGTCTTGTGCTTGCCCGCTTTCTCCGCGGCGAGAATCAGATGCTTGTTGGCCGCGACAATGCGCAATCCCGTGATCAGAAATTCGCGGGCAATGATCACCACCACCATCCACATCGGGGCGAGTCCGCGCTCGATCAGGCTGATGAACGCCGCGCTGATGAGAATCTTGTCCGCGAGCGGATCGAGCAGTTTGCCCAGATCTGTAATGAGATTATACCGGCGGGCAATCGAGCCATCGAGCCAGTCCGTGAGACTGGCGAGGCTGAAAATAATCAAAGCGCCGGTCGCCGCAAAGGGCCATGCGATCGACATGGAGAGGACAAAAAAGCCGCACAGCACCAACCGCGCGAGTGTGAGTTGATTGGGCAGATTCATGGTTACCCCAAGTGGGCAATCAAATCATAGTCCTTCGCGCCGAGAATTGTCACCTCCGCAAATTCGCCCACCGGCAACGCCGGGTCCACGTAAATCCGGCCATCAATATCCGGCGCATCGGCATGCGAACGGGCCACACCCGGCTTCTCCACGAGCACACGCAACGTCTGCCCCGTAAATCCCGCCGAGACCTCGTCGGCAATCTTCTTCTGCAACGCCATGGCGCGCTTCCAACGCGCCGCCTTCGTGCGGGTGGAAAGTTGTTCCTCCATCTTCGCGGCACGCGTGCCGTCTTCTTGCGAGTATTTGAAAACACCGAGCCGCTCGAATTTCGTCGTCTCGATGAAATCGGTCAGCGTATGGAAATCGTCTTCCGTCTCGCCGGGGAATCCGACAATGAACGTCGTGCGGATCGCGATGCCCGGAACGCCCACGCGAATGCGGGCAATGAGATCGCGGATGTGTTGCGAGGACGTCTCGCGCTTCATCTTGCCGAGCATGTTGTCGGAGATGTGCTGCAACGGCATGTCCACGTAACGCGCCACCTTGGAACATTCCGCGATGGCGGTGATCAGTTCATCGCTCCAATGCGCCGGATGCGTGTAGAGCAGGCGAATCCAGAAATCGCCCTCAATAGCATTCAACTCGCGCAAGAGCGCGACGAGCGAATCGCCGCGCGAGGAATCGACCGGCTGGCGCGGACTCGCCTTTTGCTCCCAGCGATCCATGCCGAAATAGGTCGTGTCCTGGCTGATCAAATTAATCTCGCGCACGCCTTCGGCGACGAGTTGTTTCACTTCCGCAACGACAGAGCTGATCGTCCGGCTGCGATGCTTGCCCCGCATTTGCGGGATGATGCAAAAGCTGCACGGATGATTACAGCCTTCCGCAATCTTCACATAGGCCGTATGCGACGGCGTCAGGCGATAGCGCGGCGTATCGTAATCGGGAATATAGACCGATTTTTCCGTGACGAAATTTTCCGGCGCGGCATCGGCCGGTCGATCCTGCCCGACCATCTTCTCGATGATCGGTACAATCTGCGTGAGCTGATCCAGCCCGATGAAGGCGTCCACTTCCGGCATGGAACTTTGCAGGTCCTTCGAGAACCGCTGCGACATGCAACCCGCGACGATAAGCTTTTGCTTCTGGTTGCGCTTGCGCATCCCACGCGACTGATTCGCATCGAAGATCGCCTCGATACTCTCCTCCTTCGCGGCGTCGATGAAGGAACAGGTATTGACGATCAGCACATCGGCCTCCGTCGCGTTCGGCGTCATCGCCATGCCCGCCTTGTGAATGTGGCCAACCATGATCTCGGAATCGATCAGGTTCTTGGCGCAACCGAGAGAGATGAGTCCGACTTTGAGCGGGGATGACATAGGCGGGGGCTAACGGGATTACTGCGCGCCGGGAGGCGGCATGGAGAACGTCTCCGGGGTGGTACTATTGCTGTTGGGGCCGCCGTTGTAGCCGTCGAAAATCACATCGACAGCAGACGGCACGGCCACCTTCAGGTTGAACTGCATGGCTTCAAAAGGTTTCAATGATCCACCCTCACCCGTTTGTCCGATCACGCGACCGGCTTCCACCACTCCCTCAAAAAGTAATTTCTCCCCGTCGCGTTCCACCGCGACCACGCGCACCCACGAATCATGATTCGCCTTCAGCATGAGCTGATGCTTGCCCGGCGCGGCGGGAGCGCTAGCAATCGGAGCCATCGGCACGGCAGCCTCGGCGTCGGCCTTGGCTTTGGCCGCAGCGGCGGCGGCATCCGCCTTCGCCTTCGCGATCCGCGCTTCTTCTTCCGCCATGGCTGCAGGGGTGGCCGGCTTCGCCATCGGTACGTCTTTTTCCTTCGGGGCGGCTTTGGCGGGAAGCTTGTCATCCGCCGCCACCGCACGCGCGGCCGGGGATTCCTTCTTGCCACCGATCGGCGTGGCGACGGCGGGCGATTTCGGTTCTGGAGCCGTCAACGACACACCGGCCTTGTTCGACAGGAAAAGGGTCACCAAAAAGATTCCGGCAAAAAGACCGGCCAGCACCAAAATGATTTTCACTCCGAACCGGCTCACGCGAATCGGCGCGGTGATCTCGGTGCGTTGCGGGATGTACTCCACCGACGGTGCCTGCACATAACCCAACTCGTCTTCTTCGCTTTCGAGACGGCCATCGAGCTGCGCCAGCATGCGGCGATCATCCAGGCCGAGCGCCTTGGAATACAGCCGGACAAAACCGCGCGCGTAAGCGGGACTCGGGAAGCGGGTGAAATCGTCACGCTCGAGATCGAGCAATTGCTCCACCCGGATCTTGGTGACTTTCGCCGCCGCTTCCGGTGTCCAGTTCCGCCCCGCCCGGGCCGCTTCCAATTGTTTGCCTACTGATTTCATTGCGATGGTAATTCGTAAGTATCCAGATCCACGAGAATATCCCGTGGTTTTGCGCCGTTCTCCGGCCCGACAATGCCCAATCCTTCGAAGTGATCCATCACCCAGGCCGCGCGGTTATACCCTAGACGCAAGCGCCGCTGGAGCAAGGATGTACTGGCGCGTTTTTCCTGACGCAAAACCTCGATGGACTTGACCAGCAGTTCGTAGTCCTCCGTGCTGACCTCCTCCCCCTCGCCTTCGGCGCGGTTGAGCTTGCCGTGAATCTCCGGGTGGAACTGCGGTTCGCCCTGCGCGGCGCAAAAATCGACCACCTGTTTCACTTCATCGTCACTGACAAAAGCCCCCTGTCCGCGCACAAACTTCGCCGAACCGGGCGGCAAATAAAGGAGATCGCCCTTGCCGAGCAAATTCTCCGCGCCGTTCTCATCCAGAATGACGCGCGAATCGAGCGCGCTCGGCACCTGGAACGCGATACGGCTCGGCACGTTCGTTTTGATCACGCCCGTGATCACCTCACGGCGCGGCGTCTGCGTGGCCAGGATCAAGTGAATGCCCGCCGCGCGCGCCTTGGCGGTCAACCGCGCAATCGCGCTTTCCACGTCCGCCGGGGCGGTCTGCATGAGATCGGCCAACTCGTCGATGACGACGACAATGTACGGCAGCCGATCGGGAATATGCACCTCGTCATCGCGCGGCACCTTCACCTGCAATTTCTCCTCGCCCTCTTCGCTCTCCTCGTCCGCGATCTTCTCCAGATCGGGTTTCGCTCCGGCGCCGCCCAGATCCAGCGTCTGCTGCTTCACACGCGGACGCGCATTGAACGACGTGATATTGCGCAGCCCCACCTTCGCGAGAATCTTGTAGCGGTCCTCCATCTCCTTGATGACCCAACGCAACGCGAGCAGGACCTTCTTCGGATCTGTCACCACCGGCACCACGAGATGCGGCACGGTATTGTAAACCTGCAATTCCACCTGCTTCGGATCGACGAGAATGAGCCGCAATTCATCCGGCTTAAAGTGATACAGGAAGCTCATCAGAATGCAGTTGATGCACACCGATTTTCCCGAACCGGTCGTCCCCGCGATCAGCAAGTGCGGCATCTCTGCGAGATCCGCCACCAGCGTGTGACCGTACACATCCTTGCCCAACGCCAGCGGAATCTTTGATCCCGCGTTCGTCCACTCGGTCGCCTCAAACAAATCCCGCAGCACAATCGGCGCCTTGTTCGTGTTCGCCACTTCGATGCCGACCGTATCCTTGCCCGGAATCGGCGCGAGGATGTTCACCCGCTCCGCCTTCATCACGCGGCAAATGTCGCGCTGCAGACTCGTGATCTTGTCCACGCGCACGCCCTCGGCGGGCTTCACTTCATAGCGCGTAATCGTCGCGCCCTTGGTGATCTCCCCAGCCGTCACCTCGATGCCGAATTGCTCCAGTGTCTCCACGAGCTTCTTCGCATTTTCCAACAACTCCTCGCGATTCGTGACCGGTCGCTTGTCCGGCGAATTCGCCCGCAACATCTCCAGCGTCGGCAGTCGATACTGACTGAAATCCTGTCCGCTGCCGGGGGACGACGCATGCGCAGAGGTGTCCTTATCCTTCGGGCGCGATTTGCGCGAAATCGTATTGTCGGTGATGCCGGGGACCGGCTTCTCCTTTTCCACCTTCACTTCCGCCACTGGTTCGGGAACGGGTTCCGGCTTCGGCTCCACGAGCTTCGCCTTCCGCGCTGCTTCCTTCTTCTCGCTCGCCGTGGGGGCGGACGTCGTATCGATGATGCGCGGCTCCACCGCCGGTTCGAGCTTCATCGCGCCCTGACGCGACAATTGCTTCTCCAATTCCAGTTGCTTGCGCTTCAGCGCCCGCTCCTGCGCGGAGATATGCGCCAGCGGATCATTCGCCGCTTCCAGATCTTCCTTCTGCTTGCGGTAATCGAGATACATCTGCCACGCCGTCACAAAGATCTGCTTCAGGTTCAGATTGAACAACAGGATCAACGACGCGACGTAAACCATTCCCAGTACGATGCCGCTGCCACCCTTGCCGAGGAGCAGTTTCGACAGCAGATCCTCACCGATCATCTTGCCCACAAATCCGCCGGGGCTGATCGTGTTGATCTCCGTCCGCCATTGCCAGCCAACGAACGGCTGCAAATGCAACAGGCACGCCGCGCTGATCAGCAACAAGGCCGACCACAGCAATTTCCACCGCCACACCCATTGCGTGTGCATGAAAAGCCCCACACTCGCCGCGAGAAAAAGCGCCGGCACGATGTAGCCCGCGAGGCCCAGACCCAGGAAAAGACCGCCCGACCAGTACGCCCCCAACCAACCGATGAAATTCGTCGGTGTATCGTTATGATGCGTATTGAAAAGATTCAGATCATCCGAACTGAACGACACCAGGCTCAGGAACGTGAGCACGAAAAGTCCGAACCACACGATCGCCGCCACCGTGGCGAGTTCGCGGTGCAAAACCGGTTCTTTAGCTTTCGCGGCTGGAGCCTTGGCCATAAGCACTTTACTTTAGAAGAGGAATCCCAACACACAAGCCTTTGCGAGGATGGGAACTCCTTTTATAGCACGTTCAAATCCATTGGGCTACAAGTTCAAATCAATCCCTTTTCAGTTGTCGCTAGTATTGCTAAGGTGGCGTCACTTGATGAAAAAAGCACTGCGTTATCTGGGGTTCGCCGTGGCCGGGGTCCTGATTCTGGTTGTCGCCGTTCTCACCGCCTTTTACCTCTGGCTCAACAGCTACCTCAAAGGCGAAGATTTCCGGACGCTCGTTTCCGCCAAGACCTCCGAATCGCTTCAACTCAAGGGCGAATTTCTCCCCTTCCATTGGGCCGGATTCTCCGTCCACTCCGACGGCTATTTCGGCAAGGGCAACGACGGCAATCCCCTCGTCAGCGTGCGCGCCGATCAGATCCGCGCCGACCTCAATCTCGGCCCAATCCTCGACGGCGTCTGGAACGTCCCCCGCGTCGACATCCAATCGCTCAATGTCGAAATCGATCCAGCCGTGCCGCCCGCTCCTGCGCTGGAAGCCGCCCCCGCCGTCACGCGTCCCACCGCGCCCGCCTCCAGCGATTTCTTTTCCCGCTTTCTCCCCCGCCGCGTCGACCTCGACACTATCTTCATCGCCCGCGCCAACTTCCTCCTCAAGACCACGCCCACCGTCACCCTTCAGGAACTGCAACTCACCCTCACCCCCGAAGGCGGCACCTGGAACATCGATGCCACCGGCGGCAAACTCAAGCATCCCGACTGGCCGCTGTTCACCGTGCAACGCGCCAAACTCCGCGCCTCGGATTCGCAACTCTTCCTCACTCAAGTCGACCTGCAACTGCAAGACAGCGGCCAGATTTCCGTCAGCGGCGACATCAACAGCCGCGACACCGCGCCCCTCAATCTTCGCGCCGATGTGCAACGCGCCCCCATCACCGCCTTCCTCACTGGCGATTGGCGCGCCCGGCTCATGGGCAATCTGAATGGAGTGGTCAAGTGGACCGGCGACTTGCGCGGGCCGCAGGCGATCCAAGCGGCGGGCAATCTCAAGCTGCTGGAAGGCCGCATCGAAGCGCTGCCGTTTCTCAATCAAATTGCCACCTTCACCAAGACCGAGGAATTCCGCAGCCTGAAGCTCCACAAAGCCAGCGCCGATTTCATCTGGGTGCCGAAACAGGACCGACTCGAAGTCACCAACCTCGTGCTCGAAAGCGAAGGCCTCGTCCGCGTCCAAGGCAAATTCACCGTCCAGAATAACATCATCGATGGCCGTTTCTCCCTCGGCACCGTTCCCAGCGTCCTCAAGTACATTCCCGGAGCGGAATCGCAGGTCTTCACCGAAAAACGCGACGGCTATATCTGGACCCCGCTCAACCTCACCGGCCCCCTCCAATCCCCCACCGAAGACCTCACCCCCAAGCTGAAAACCGCGGCAGTAAATTCCATCGGCGAGACCGCCAATCAAGGCCTTCAACAAGTCATCGACGCCGCAAAATCGCTCCTGCCGTTTTAAAACATTGCGCCTCGATATAGCGGCGTTGTAGGGCGGTTCTGTGAACCGCCGATTGGCAGCAAAGCTGCCATCTGTCCGAATGCAAACGCCTCACCCTTGGCACCTACGGTGCCAGCCGGCGGTTCACAGAACCGCCCTACAGTCGCTTATTCATCACGCTCGAGCGTTACGGCTTGTACGTCCCCTCCTGGCCCGTGCGCCAGCACCCTTCCACACTCTTGAACGCCTTCACCACATCATCGCGCGTCGGCAACCGATATTCCACCGTATGTGCGTGTGTTGTCGTCGGATAATTCTTGATCACACTGTTCAACAACGGCTCGTTCGTTTCGCCCGTCACCCGCTGCACGCCGTCCTGTACTTTTTCCTGCACCTTGTCCACCACGCCCTGGCCGTAACCGCCCGGCGCATTTGCCTTGATCGGCTCCACCGAATAAAACCGCGCCACGACCGCGCCGTTCGTATTGATCGTCATCTCAAAAACTTTCACCGCGCGATCCACCACATACTCGTGCGTGCTTACGGAAGAAATCGCCGCCAGCGACACCGAATAATTGCCGCCGGGAAATTCCGCCCGCCACAAAACGGGTCGTCCCATCTGCGCGTTCGCCCCCAGCACGCTCAATCCCACGAAACCCACCATCGCCAGCATCATTTTCATTGTCATAGCTTTACCCCGTCGATGCCCAAGAGCTTGCCCACAAACCGTGCAAAAAACCAGTTCAAACCCCATTCCTCACCCTCACTTATTAACCGGATCGCCATCTCTCCGTGTTTGATTCCCGCCGCGTTCTGAGTATCCTGTTCCTCATGTTTCGCGCGGCCCTCATTCTCTGGCTCTGCGGCACCGCCCTGCTCGGGGCGGCGACCGACGACGCCCTCGTGTCGCCCGTCATCTCCGCCCCGATTCGGTCCATCCCCGTTAACCTGCCGAAAAATCAATCCACCAATTCCTCCCTGCAACTGAACGGCGCCGACTCCGAACTCACCGTTGCCGTGCCGTCCGAAACCGCCTCGCCGTCGGTGTTCGACGACCTGAATCCGCAAAACAATCTCAGCTCCCAGAAAGCCCAGATCCTGCTCAAACGCAATCTCCTCGACGACGTCACGCTCACCTATCAAAGCAACGTCGGACTCGCCAGCACCACTCCGGAAAAAAGCGGTACCGTCACCGCCCAAACCGCCCAAAACCAATCCTCCACCAACTTGAAGTGGAACGTCAAGGACAACTGGTCCGTCACCAGCTCGAACCAGATGGACCAGATCTTCGAATTTCAGCGCGCCGAACCTTCCCACGTCCGCAACGGCATCGAGACCCACTACCAGCTCAACCCCGGCACCGGCCTCGGCTTTGGCGTGAACAGCGAAGACTACTACTCCAATAACCTTGCCACGTTCGAGCGCCAAACCACCGCCGGTCAATTCCAGCAAAAGCTCGGCAAGCTCCCCCTCAACTGGACCGCCAGCCCCGCCCTCGTCAAGGACGTCTCCCCCATCGACGCCACGCAAAACCGCGCCGGCACCCGCGTCGATCAATCGCTTCTGTGGAACCTCAACCCCGACCTCTCGTGGAACCTCGGCACCGGCCTCACCAACTGGAACTACGACATCGACACCCGCAAGCAAGTCGACCGCACGATCTACTCCCAATGGACCCGCTCCATTCGCAAAAACTTCAGCCTCACCCTCCGCACCGATCTCGAGACCATCGAAACCGCCTCCGCCGATGCGGCCCCACTGCGCGAGGATAAATTCAAATTCAGCCTCGGCCAGCAACTCCTCCTCACCGATGACCTCTCCGCCGCGTTCGACCTGAAACAGGAATACCAGCGCGACATCAACAGCACCTGGTCCCCCAGCGACCACTCCGCCACCCTCTCCATCCAGAAGAAGTTTTAGAACCGTTTGGGTTGGGTATTAATTCTACCGGTCGCCTCCTGCGCTAATGCGAACCGATCCTTCGACAAGCTCAGGATGACGAACAGGGGATGTAATCTCAAAAGGTAACGAAGAGTTCTTGTGAGAGCCCAAAGTGATCCAAAACATTACTTTCATTCCACGTCATCCTGAGCTTGTCGAAGGATCAGCCGAGAGACAGGGCCGACGTCCTCTCTGGTTTTTCGCCCGACGGCCTGTACCTCGTACCTAGAACTCAGTACTGAGTACTTTTACCTCCTCCGGCCGCAAAAATATCGCACACGTAGCTCACCTAGCCAACCTAACGCAAACGCTTGGCCCGATTCCGTGCTAAAACTGGACGCATGCCCGCTTTCTGTCCCTCTGAAATCTCAAATCTGAAATTTGAAATTTCCCGTCGACACCCACCACGACACTCAACAGAGACGGTTGATCTTTGTAGCCGATTGTCGACGCAGTTTATTTTTTCTCCCCCTCCGCCTTTACCTGCCATTTTCCTTCTTTTCCGGCTCTTTATTTTGTTGACTTTTGTTGTATTTGTCCCCATTTTTGTTTCCATGAAACACAGCGCAACTCTCTCAAGTCCTTTTCGAGTTCAGCCTCGTTCCAACCCTTCTTCCGCCAGCCCCACAGCGGACCCGGAAGTCGCCCCGACCGATCTCGGTTTCCCCAAGGAGAAACTCCTCCTCACCATTCCCGAGACCGCTCGCTACCTGCAGGTCAGCTCCACCACCGTGCGCAACCTGATCGACAGCGGCGAACTCGTTGCGGGTCACGTCGGCATGTCACCGACCGCCAAGCGCCTCTGCCTGAGAGTCACCCGCCAGAGCATGGAACGGCTGCAAAAAAAGCGGTTTGGCTTTTGATTCAAAATGTTGACTTTTGATTCCAATAACTCAAAGAAAGTCAATCCCTTACCCTCTTCCCATCATGCAAGCGCCCACTCCTGAAACCCTTTTCATCACCATCGACCGGACCTCCTCCGAGCTGCTCTGGTCGGTCACCCAATTGACGGCTCAACCCATTCCCGCGCCCCTCCGCGAGCGCACTACGGAAATGCTCGAAATCGTCATCTCCGGTCTTCGCCTCAATCACGAACAACTCACCCAAAACACCAAGGAATCCCAACCATGACCACTCCCCTCGACACCCTCTCCCGTCCCGATCTGGAAAACCTCATCGGCGACGTCGTCGGCCTTCACCTGCGCCTCGAGGCGCGCCGCTCGGAAATGGAGCGCGAAATCACCGACGTCCGCAACCGGCACTCCGCGGATCTCGATACGCTCGAACGCGAACTGGCCGACAAACGCGCCCGCGTTCATCTCTGGGCGGAGGACAATCGCGACATCTTTCGCGGCAAGAAATCGATCGAATGCCATCACGGCACCATCGGCTTTCGCTCGGGTCCGCCCAAGCTGGAGAAAATCAAGGCGGACACCTCGTGGGAGCTTATCGCGCAAAAACTGCGTCGTTTCACGTGGGGTTCGCAATACATCCGCTCTCCCGAACCGCAGCCGGAAGTGAACAAGGAAGCGCTCCTCGCGGATCGACATAAACTCGACACGGACAAGTTAAAGAAGGTCGGTTTGCGTATCGCGCAGGACGAACGTTTCTACATCGCTCCGCGCGTGCGCGCGTCGGAAAATCTCCTCCGCGCCGCCGCCTGACAGGACTGAACCCTGCACCCCACAAGGCTTCGCCCATGTCGCATCCTCCCTGCAATACGAAGGTAACTGTCCGCTACGAGGGTGGCGGACGATATGCCGCAAAAAGGAGGACCTGTCACGCTGGTGCGGGCGAAGGGAATCGAACCCTCGTCTCAGGCTTGGGAAGCCCACATTCTACCATTGAACCACGCCCGCTTGGCATCAGCCGTATGCTCGTTGTAGCACACGGAGCGGCCGTGGCAATTCAGTTGTTGAAACAAAGCTTGTCGATGATCGCGACGATTTCCTCGCCGTGCGGCTTGCTCAACTGCGCGTCCGCGCCGACCGTGCGGCACTTGCGCGACATTTCCTCGTTGATGAGCGAGGAGTAAACCACCACCGCGGGAATATGATCATCCTGAATCTCCGTCTTCACCCGCTTGCACAAGGTGAGACCGTCGAGCTTCGGCATTTCAATGTCGGTGACGATCAGATCGATGTAATCGTGGAGGTGACGGCCTTCCTTATGCGCCTCTTCGCTCGTGTGCGCAATGTATTCGAGCGCGTCCTGGCCGTTTTCAAACACCTTCAGGTTCGTGTAGCCCGAAGCCGTCATGATGTCGGAAGTGATCTTGCGGATCATCTTCGAATCTTCCGCGTACACGATGCATTTGGTATTGCGCTTTTCCTTGAGCGACGGCTCCGGCGGCGCGCTCAATTCCGCCGTGGGCTTGTGCGAGGAGAAGTCGAGCATGAGCCGCTCGACATCGAGAATCAGGATGATGCGATCCTCGTACTGGATCGTGCCGGTGGTGTAACCGCCGCCCTGAATGGCCGAGGTCATCGGCTGGAATTGATCCCAGGTGGTGCGGTGAATCTTTTGAATGCCGTCGATGAGGAAGCCGACCGTTTCCTTGTTGAAGCGCGCGATGACGATCAACTGGCGCATGGTGGAATCCGGCTTGGGTTCAAGCTTAAGGGCCTGCTTGAGATCGAGCAGCTTGAGCGGTTTGCCTTGATCGTAGATGACGCCCAGGATGGCCGGTGGGACTTCGGGCACGCTGTTGATCTGGGTCTCGCTGAGACTGACCACGCGAATCACCTTCGAGACGTTGATCCCGTAGCTGACCCCAGCCAGGTAGAATTCCATGAACTCCACTTCATTGGTCCCGGAGCTGAGTAGGATCTTACCATTATCTGTGCGCATACTCATTTTTCGAACAGACCTGAAAAATGTTTAGCGTAATTCAAGCGGAACCCGAAATTAGTCATCGCTGAAACAAATGAACTGGGCAGGTTCTGCCCGGCTCGCGCCAGAGTCACATTTTTCCGGCTATAAACCGGGTCCAGCGTCACGCTGGGCAACGTGACGTTGCATCCATTACGCTATCGCGGCATCTGGATGTTCTCTCGGCAACTTATTGGGTCCAGCGTCACGCTGGTTAGGCTGCCAGCGGTTTGATGGGATGATGCTCCATCCGGCGGTTCACCATCTCGAGCGACTTGCGCCCCACCGACAAGGTGCCCAACGTGGCACTCTTGAGCAGAATCAGCTCATCGCTCTCGGTGATCAATTCGCCCACCACCCGGTCGCCGTTCTTCAGGATCACTTCGATCACTTTCTGCGAGCTGTGCGCCTTGGGAATGGTCAGCGTGCCGAGGCTGGCATTGCGGATATAAATGGTGTCGGCCGTTTCCGCAATGACGTCGCCCACGATGCGGTCGCCATTGAGCAGGATGACTTCGCGCAATTTCTGCGCGAGTTGCAACCGCGGGATGGTGAGCACGCCCAATGCGTCGCTGTGGAGATAAACCGTGTCGGCCGTTTCGGAAACCACCTTGCCCGAAATGCGTTCGCCGTTGTTGAGCAGAAACTCGCGATGCACTTCCGCACCGCCCACGCGATTTGTCTGCGCGGAGACTTCCGCTGGTTTTTCATCCGGTACAAAGACTGGCGCCACCGGCGGCGCGGACTCGCGACTGAAGGACGGAGGCAATACCACGCTGGTCGGCAGGGAGGAGGCCGGAACAGAGACAGGCACGGAAACCGGTGCAGGCACGACGGCAGGCGGAACTTGCGGAGCCGGAACATGCGCGGGTTGCGGCGGACGGTACGCCACGGGAGCGGGCGCTGGTGCGGCGGGGATGGCGCTCGCTCTCTCGGTCGAAGGCCGTCCGGGGAGATTGATCTTCGACACGCCCGTCGGTCGCTGGGCCAGCGGCGTCAGGAAGGCGCTGAGCGGATTGTCGCCCGGAGCGGGAGCTGGAGCAGGTGTAGGCGCGAGGAATGTCGCGGGGGTCGGGGTCGCAGCGGGTGGCGTAAATGCGGCTGGAACGGGAGTCACCGCTGGTGCGACTGGCGTCCGCGTCACGGGAGGTTGAACCGGCGCAGGCACAACCGGTCGCGTCACGACCGCCGGGGCGGGAGCCGGGATCGGCGCGGGAGCCGTGCTGGTGACCTGCACCGAAGTAGTCGTGCGATCGCCAAAGAACAACCCCGGCCAATTGGTTGCCACCGGTTTGTGCAACGAAGCCACTTGAGGCACCGGTGGCGTCGTGGGAGCCAAATAGGCCGGTTGCGCTCCGGGGGGCAATTCAAACAGAGGTACTCGCGTGGTCGTCGTGGTCGGCCGTTCGGAAAGAGAAGGCGGCACCGGTTTGGACCCGGTGGGGGCATGAGCCGTGATCGGTTGACCAAAGAACATGCCCGGCCACGCTTTCGACGAAGCATTCGAGCGCGGCAACGAAACCGCCGGGGCCACAGGCGCTGGAGTCGCCGCAGGTGGAAAGGGCAGCGGAATCGGCGCCGTGCGCGAAAGATCCGGCGGATCGAGCAACGCCGTCGCGGTGCCCGTCGAACCGAACGACTCGGCGGGAGTTGTCGACGGATGATATTTGGCCGGAACCGGACGCTTGGTGGTTACCCCACCAACCACCTTGCCAAAAAACATGTCAGGCCATTGCCGGCTCATTCGCTCGCTTTCATCTTAGATAGGACCACGTTCCTGTTCACAACTTGTGGATGGGAGACAGGCTCGCACTTTTCCAGAAATCCGCAAAGGGATCTTGCGGCGGTTTTTCCGGTGCCGCCGAACCCGTGACCTCGACAACCTCTGCTGCTTCGTCCACCCGCCGGGCCGACTCGAGCAAAAGCTGCTCCCAGCCCGACGTGATCGTCGCCGCCACCGGGGCGTCGTGATCCTCCAGACCGAGCTGCGCGGAAGAACACATCAAGAGGGAGTAAAAGGCTTCCTCGCCTTTTTGCGCGCCCCACTCCGCATGCACCACCCGTCCCCGCTGGAGATAAATGGAACCGACCGGATGCATGGGCGAAACCGTGACGCTAATGAGTGCGTTGCGTCCATTGAGACAAAAAAGCTGCACCAAGTCCTGAATGCTGAAATGCTCCAATGCATTATTTTTACCAGTGGCAATCGCCGGAGCGGGCGGCAACTGCGCGGCCCGTTGCGTAAAGAACCGGTCCACCGCTTTCGCCAGCATGGAAATCGCGAACGGCTTTTCAATGAAGAACGCCACGCCCAGTTCGTCCGCCATCTGGCGGTAACCCGGCGATCGGTACGCCGTCATCATCATCAATCCGACATTCGGATAGCGGGAGCGAATTGCCTTCAACAGGTTGAAACCGTTCTCTTCGCCAATGCGCACATCACTGATAATCAACTCTACCGGATGCTGCGCCAATTGCTCAAAGGCCTGCACCGAGTTCGTCGCCGCATAGACCGTGCACTGGTAGGTTTTTACCAATTCACGCTCGAGAATGCGTAAGATATCATCCTGATCATCAATAATTAATAGCTGGCGAGACATGACAGCGGCTTAAAAAGCAGGTGCCATGCCGTACCGCCTCAGGGAATAAAAAAAGAATTTTCTATTGTAAATTTGTCACGTAACCATTCTTCTACCAATGGCATGCGAGATGCTCAAATGCCTTTCGTTAATTTAGAGAGTAGATCCCATGCCCGAATTTGCCGGTAACTTTAAGACCATCAACTTGGCCGAGGTGTTGCGTATGCTCACCATGACCAAACAAACCGGCATCCTGCGGATGACCCTCGGCCTCGAACAAGGCTTCATGGGCTTGGACCAAGGGCTCATCCTCAACGCCCTCACCGGCAATGTCAGCGGCCCGCAGGCCCTTTATCAATTCATCCTCTGGCGCGATGCGGATTTCGCTTTCAAGGAGCAACCCATCGAAGCCACCGCTCCGCGCGAACTCGCTTCCTACGATCCCGCCATTCTCATCGATGGCGTGGCCAAGAAGATCGACGAACTCGCCGCGCTGCAACAGGCCGTCCCCACACTCGACTCCGTCCTCTACTTTCTCGGCAGCGAATCGCTCGGCACCACCGCCGCCACGCCGAGCGAACTCGGTCTCCTGCTCCTCGCTGACGGTAAAAACACCATTGAGCAAATCGCCGCACGCGTGCAGATGAACGGACTCGAAGTCGCTCGCATCATGGCCCGCTTCCGCCTCGCCGGTGTGGTCGAACTCGTCACGCAAGTCGTCCCGGCCAACACGCCCCTGCCCGAACTGCCCCCCGAAGATCCGATCATCCCCGGCATCGCCGCCCCTGCGGCCCCCGCGCCGCCGCCCCTTCCCAATCCCTCCCATGCGGGCGAAGGCGAAGGTGTCCGCTACTGGCGCGGCAAGCGCATTGATTAGTGAAGCGCCGCAAAACAGGAGTCTCACCTGTGGCGATAGCGTTACTGGGTCCAGCGTCACGCTGGGCAACGTGACGTTGCATCCAACTACGCTATCGCGGCCTCTGGACGCTCTCTCGGCAACATATTGGGTCCAGCGTCACGCTGGGCAACGTGACGTTGCATCCAACTACGCTATCGCGACCTCTGGACGCTCTCTCGGCAACATATTGGGTCCAGCGTCACGCTGGCATGTTCGAAGCTTGAAAGTGGCCCCGCATCCCGGCAAAGTAAGACGATGCCTATTGTACGTCCCTTTCGCGGTTTGATTCCCCCGGCCAATCTCGTGCCCCAAGTGGCTTGCGTTCCCTACGACGTCGTCAACGCCGAGGAAGCCGCCGCCCTGGCCCAAGGCAATCCCCTGAGCCTGCTTCATGTCGACCGCGCGGAAATCGATCTCCCGCCCGACACCGATCATTATTCTCCCGCTGTCTATAATAAAGCCGCCGAAGCGTTCGCCGCCCTCCAACAAAAGGGCGCTCTCGTCCGCGAAGCCAAGCCCGTCTACTATCTCTACCGCCAGACCATGGGCACGCACGTCCAGCGCGGCCTGACTGCCGTCTGTGCTGTCACCGACTACGAGCGCGACATCATCAAGAAGCACGAGAAAACCCGTCCGGAAAAAGAAGATGACCGCACCCGGCTCATCGACCGCATCAGCGCCCAGACCGGTCCCATCTTCCTCGCCTACCGCGACAGCGCCGAAATCGACGCCCTCCTCGCCAAGGTCGAAGCGGGAACTCCCTACGTGGACTTCGTCGCCCCCGACGGCATCAAGCACGCCCTCTGGCGCATTGAAGACACCGCCCCCATCGAAGCCGCCTTCGCCAAGCTCCCCTGCACCTACATTGCCGACGGTCACCACCGCGCCGCCAGCGGAGCGCGCGTTGCCCAGAAGCGCCGCAACGGCCAACCCGCCGACGCCACGAAATCGCACGAGTACATTCTTTCGGTGCTCTTCCCCGCCAGCCAGTTGATGATCCTGTCGTACAACCGGCTCGTGCACGATTTGAACGGACTCAGCGTCGATGATTTCGTCGCGAAAGTGAAAACCCTTTTTACCGTCACGCCGATCACCGATCCCGTGCCGAAAGCCTCCAACCACGTCGCCATGTACGTCGGCGGCAAATGGTACGGACTGAGCTGGACCACCGATCCGAAAGCCGATCCCGCCGCGCAACTCGATGTGAGCGTCCTGCAGGATCGCCTCCTCGCGCCCGTGCTCGGCATTGATAATCCCCGCACCAATCCCCGCATTGAATTCATTGGCGGCATTCGCGGCACGGCCGAACTCGTGCAGCGCGTGGACAAGGGCGACGGCGCGGTGGCGTTCTCGATGTACCCGACCACCGTGGATCAAGTCATGGCCATCGCCGATGCCGGCCAGATCATGCCCCCCAAGAGCACATGGTTCGAGCCGAAGCTCCGCTCCGGCCTCTTCGTCCACGTTCTGGATTAATCCAGAAGACTCGATATTTCTGTCGACAGCCCTGCCTCAACGCAGGGTTGTCGAACGTTCCAGACAGTCTTCCAGCGCCTGAAACACTGCGCTCGGCGCGATCGATTCCATCTCGGAAAAAGGCCCCTCCGCCTGAATGATCTTGAGACGGGAATGCCAGGGTCCCCACAAGCGCGAATCGGAAGGTCCGAACAAAGCCAGTCCAGGCACATTCAACGCTGCCGCGAGATGCATGGGCATCGAGTCCATCCCGACAAAAACCCTGGCCCCTTCAATCAAGGCTCCCAGTTGATGCGGATCGGTGGCGGTCAAAGAGATCACGTCTTGATTCAACCCGCGCAGCACGTCATCCGCGTAAAGTCGCTCAAAGAGTTCCGGTCCCGTCGTCACGACCAGTGGCAACGATAACTGCCGCGATAGTTGAATGAATTTTCGCGCGTGCTCACTGGGCCAACACTTCTCCATCAACCGCGAGGTGAGGTGGAAATGAATGTACTCGCCCCACAGGAGCCCCTTTTGCTTTCGCCACTTGGAATGCCACTGCCGCGCCTCGTCCGAAGGGCGATATTCCAGATCGTAATGCACCGACTCGCCCGGCCTCGCGCCCGCCAACGCGAGATGTTGCTCGACCGTATGCTGCGCCCACGCGGGATGCTGCCGCCATTCGTTAATCCAACCGGTCCGACGCAACAAATGCGGGAATTTCTTCAGCACAACCGCCGTGCGTTTCGGAGCTCCGGAAAGATACGCCCACAGCGAGGGCCGCTCGGAGCAATGAGAGAAAGCCACCGCCCAATCGAAATCCATCTTTGACAACTGTCTCCAGCGTCGAAAATCACGCGCCACTTGAATCGTCTGCCGTCGCATGGAATAGATACCCGCCAATCCGGGCATGGTATTCAGTAATTGCGCGGAGACCGGCTGCGCCAGCACATGCACTTCGCATCCCGCGTTGATCCACCAACGCAGGGCGGGCGTGGTGAGAATCGTATCGCCGGGCTGATGGAGTTGAATGGCCAGTATTTTCATGGAATGACTTTCTCAACCATTCACCGGTAAAAATAAATGAGCCCATGCAATCGCCGCGTAGACCGCGATCAATAAAAGCGCCACCAACAGTCGATAAGGAGAAGGGAGATTCATCGGATCAAAACCCCACTTTGACGCCGACCTGTACGTACGGAGCCGGTTCCACTTTCTGTTTGTAGCCGCTGTCCTCAAACTTGAATTCCCGGTAGGCGACGACACCCGCCGACAAACCCAGATCCACATTTTTGGTGAGCGCATAGGTGGCCCCGGTTCCCACCCGAACCTCCGTATAGGTCAAATCACGATCATTCAACTCGGGACGGCCTACGGAATTTCCGTACGTAGAGCCCGTACGATAAGTGCCGCCATGAAACGCCATCTCGATCACCGACAGGCGCAGCTTCTGAGAGAGTTGATAATCGATCGAGGTTTTCGGGAGCCCCAGATTGAGCGTCCACGATTCCGCAAAACGCCAGTTGAGTCCGAGCAACGGAATGATCAACCAATCCTTCTGCCCCGGGTTGAGTGCCAGCCCAAATTGCACGGAAAGATCTTTATTGAATTCGTAGACCGCGCCCACGGCCCCACCCATCCGGATATCCTGGGAACTTATTTCGTCCCAACTGTTCAAGAGATTCAACTGCGGCGACACAATGCCGAAGACACTCCATTGATTCGAAATTTTGTAATGCAACCCCGTCGAAATCGCGACGGTCTCCAGCGAATTCGGCAACGGGGAGCCCTCCGATTGTCCAAAGTCCAGTCGCGTGTATTGCACTCCGGCCAAAATCGTCACCTCGGGATTCACAGGGATGCTGGCCCCGTAACGAAATGCCGTGACCTGCTCATCAAGCGCACCCGGGTTGGAATCGAGGTCCGCTTTCCCGGCGTACGAATACTGCAGCGACGCCTCCTCGAGCACACCCGATTGCGGCAGTTTGCCGATCGCCTTCGGATCATTTTTCGTCTCGATCTCGATATCCGACAGGGCACCGGCGGTGGCCTTCGAGGGAGCAAGCTCATCGGCATAGAGCCTCGAGGCCATCAACACCAGACTCACAAACAAAGCGATTCGAAACAAACGCCTCAAGGCCATGCCCGGTCGGGCCACTTTTCCGGGCAAAACGGAATGGATCAGGAAGCGCCCCGGATAAGGAGAAAGCGAACGGGCGGCGTACCAAGGCGACCCCGCGTGAATTTTACCGTTCCGGTTTCCTGACGGTTTCGCGTTGCGATCCGATTCAAAATGAAGAGTCATGGAGTTCCTTATTTTTTGTATTTCGCCTTCACACGCTCATCCTCACTCACCCAGCCGCGAGCGTACATGTACTCGGACAAAGCCGCGGTGGTCTCCCGCGCCGTGCGCCGGATATCATCCGTCAGTCCCACCGTGGCACCACCCACCGCGTTGGGTAGCGCGCCGATCGGTCCTCCCAAAATCGCGCCCGCCTGTGCGGCACCGCTGCCACCCGTGGTGGAGAACGTCAGAAACGGTTGACTGTTCTCACCGGCGCGCAGGTCATAGACCGCCACCTCTGTTTCAATTTTGGTTCCACCCGCCCCCAAACCAATCGCCGCCCGCAGAAAACGACTCCCCTGATTGACGCGCGTGAAACGCCCCGTGATCAGCCAGGCATTCTGCGGAGGCAACGGCGCTGAATTCTCATCCCGGGATGCGGGCACCAGATGCTTGGAAGCACGAACGACAATATCTTCCGTGAGCTTCTCCCGGATCTTCTTCTTGAACTCCGCCAACTCCCCGCCTTCCCGGTCGACATTCCATTTTCCATCCACCACCGCAAAGTCGCGCACATAGATTTTTTGAGGCTTCGCCAAAACCGGCGATTCCGTCCCCTTCTGGACACTGACCGACGCGCAGCCAATGGGAACCAGAAGCAGCGGCACCACCGCGAGAAAGGGCCGCCATGCCAGGGAGATTTTTGAAGCAAGATCGTTTTTTTTCATAATTTTCTGAAGCATCTCCTCACTACTGACGTCATGTCATTAGTCGTACGCTACGCATACCCAAAAAAATGTCAACACACTAATGACATTGCGTCATTAGTGTGTTTTTTGTATCGACCCAAACAACCCGTTAAAGCATTCTCCATCAATGAACTCCCAAAAAAGCGGGACCTCCGTTTACAAACGGGCAGATAGTGCCGAGCAAAAAAAAGATCGTCGGCTCATGATTCTCAATGCCGCGACAGAGGAGCTGGATCATCTGCCTTCCGCCGATGATTTCACTCTCGATTCCCTGGCGCGCAGACTCGGGCTATCCCGGGGAACCATCTATCTCTACTTCAAGAACAGGGATGCTATTTTCGCAGAGATTCTCATCGACACCGTTAATAAATTTCTGTCGGAAATGGCTCGGAGTTTCTCACTCCTCCCAACGCCCACCACATCGCGAAAGATGGCTCGAGCTTATTGCGATGTACTAAAGAAAGATCGCGAGCTGAGACATCTTCCCAGCTTATTGAAAAGTCTCTCCAAGAGCTCGGATAAAAAAGCGAAACGGCTTGAAGAAGAGATTGAATCCTGCCGTCATCTGGCCGACGTGACCATGACCCGAAAACTCAAGGGATTACAGTCCGGCGACGGACGTCTGATCATGCATTTTGGATGGAGCCTGCTTCTCGGATTTTCTGAATTTATGAATAGCCCGACCAAAACGGGCATTTCCCCGGACGTACTTCAACAAGTGGAAGACGGTTTGACGTTGATCATCGATGGATTGCTGGCACGCGTCAAATAGGCAGGATCTTATCCCTGACGCGGAATTCAGGAAGTAGAGGACGCGAGCATTGCGTGCACGGCCCGGGCGATATCTTCGATCGCGTACGGTTTCGTCACGATGCCGCAGAAACCGTGCTTCTTGAAATCCGCCACGATCTGATCATTCGAATAGCCGCTGCACACAAGCGCTTTGACACCGGGATCGATTTGCTGGATATGGTCCAGCGTCTCCGCCCCATTGATACTCCCCGCGAGAGTCAGATCCAGAATACAACCCCGGAACGGCTGCGAACTCGTCATCGCCTCCCGGTAGATCTCGATTGCCTGATTGCCTGTATGCGCCACCGACACCTCATAGCCGAGGTTCGTCAGCATCAGCTTCAACATCCGCGCCAGCATCCGGTCATCCTCCAGCACGAGCAACCGGCCCTGTCCCGTCTCCAATCCATCATGCACGACATCGGGAGCGGCGGGACCAACCTTCTCGTCATGGGCGGGTAACAAGATCGTAAATGTCGTGCCCTGCCCTGGGGCCGACTCCACGGAAATATCGCCTTCGTGCTTCTTGATAATCGAATACGCGCTGGCGAGGCCCAGTCCTGTCCCCGTTGGCTTGGTGGTGAAATACGGATCGAAGATCTTGATCTGATGCTCCGGCTTGATGCCCGACCCCGTATCGCTGATGGAAATACGCACCATCCGGCCCGAGGCATGATCCGGCACATTCACCGCCTGCACCTTCACCACGCCACCGTCCGGCATCGCCTGCGCGGCATTGAGCACGATGTTATGCAGCACCTGGCTGATCTGGCTCGCATCCATCATCACGGCGTAAAGATCCGGCGAGACATCGAGAATCACCTGCGCCGAAGAACCGTGCAGCGCGAACCGCGTCGACTCCGTGACCACCTCCTGCAGGTTCGCCAGTTTCTTGATCGGCACACCACCCTTCGCAAACGTCAGCAATTGCTGCGTCAAATCCTTCGCTCGCAAACACGCCTGACGCGACTCCTTGATGCAGCCCAACCCACCCTCGCGGTCATCGGGAAACCGCTCCAGCAGCGAGATATTTCCCAGCACCGTGGCCAGCAAATTATTGAAGTCGTGCGCGATGCCGCCTGCCAGCACGCCGAGCGATTCCAGCTTGCTCGAACGCAACATTTCCTCCGCCAGTTTTTCCTTCTGCGTCGAATCGCGGAAGACCAATACCGTGCCAATAATCGCCCCGCCTGAATCGCGGATCGGTGCCGCGCTGTCCGCGATGATCCGCTCCTTGCCATCGCGTGAAATCAACACCGTATGATTCGCCAGCTCCACCGTGCGGCCCGTGCGCAACACCTTCTTCACCGGGTCCTCGATCGGCAACCGGGTGAATTCATGCACAATCCGGAAAACCTCGCTCAACGGCTTGCCCTCTGCTTCCGCCTGCGTCCACCCGGTCAGATATTCCCCCTCCCGATTCAGCAGGTACACGCGTCCTTCGGTGTCCGTCGTCACCACCCCGTCACCAATTGAGTGCAGGGTGACCGACAGCTTTTGCTTTTCCGCCAACAGCGCCTCCTGGCTCCGGTGCTGTTCCGTGATCTCCACGCTCTGCCCCACGAAAGACTCCACCTTGCCATCCTCCCCGAAGAGGGGGATCGCCTGTCCCAGGAACCATCCATACGCTCCCGAACGCGAGCGAATCCGGAATTCTCCCTTCCATGGCCGCCCCTCCTTGATCGCCTCATTCAGCGTTGCATACGTAGAGACCATATCGTCCGAATGGATGTAACGCCGCCCCGAATCCTGCGCAAATTCCTTCACGGTGCAGCCCGAATACTCGAACCACGTGCGATTGATAAAAAGAAAGCGTCCGTCGACTCCCACCTGCCACAGGATGGACGGCACCTTGTCCGCGATCAACCGGAACCGGGACTCGCTCAGCCTCAGGGCCTCCTCGGCGCGACGGCGCGACGCCGATGCATTCAGATGCAAATAAAGTGCCACCACCACGATCAAAATGGCCGCCAGAATCAAGCTCCCGAACATCTGCGATTTCCGCGCCGCGGCATCCGCCGATTCCTGGCGATGCTCCAACAGGAGTTCCTCTCGATCCGTCATCTGCTTTCCCAGCAACCGAATTTTATCCATCTCCAGCCGTCCCAGATCGAGCGGGCTGAGATCCCGGTTCAGGACGCCCGTGCGACGCCGGTCCTGAACAATTTGCGCCAGCAATTCCATCCGGCGATAAATCGCCTTCTGCATCTCAATAAAGGTCGCGCTCTGCTCCGCATTATCCAGAATCAGATCGTGCACGCGGTGTAAAGCGTCGGGCAAGTGGTCTCGCGCGACTTCGTAGGGTCCCAGAAAACGATCATCCCCGGTGAGCAAGTAGCCACGAGCCCCCGTCTCCGCGTCCTTGGCCAGGGACAAAACCTCCGTCACCCCGCGATCGACCTCATAACTGTGGCGCACCCATTGTTCGTAATTGCGGCTCAGCCGGATCTGGTACACCCCGACAATCACCAGCACGCCCAGCAACGCAATCGCCGCCACGGATGCCATGAATAGCTTTTGTTCAGCCTGAAGCTTCATCGGTCTGAATCCGTTTAGAAATCTCCCCCAGTCTGCTTGACGTGCGGTACGACGCACACTCTCGTGTCACAAAGTGTAACCTGCGCAAAAACTTATGGCAAGCTTCACCGCTCTTGAGACCGAAAATTATCCGCTTTCCCTTTGTCACAGAATCTTGACAATTAGCCCGTTGCCACCATCCACCTCCAAGCCTAATGTGAAGTGTCCCGCTATGACCCCAGACTTTAATAATCCCTCCTTCTACATCAACCGCGAGCTCAGTTGGCTGGAGTTCAACCAGCGCGTGCTGGAGGAAGCGCAGGACATTCAGCAACCGCTCCTCGAACGACTCCGCTTTCTCTGCATCTTCACCTCGAACCTCGACGAGTTCTTCGAAATTCGCGTCGCCGGTATCAAGCAGCAGATCGAGAATGAAATCAGCGATGTCGCCGCCGACGGCCTCAGCGCCACCCAGATCTTCCACGCCATTCGCGAAAAAGTCCTCTCCCTCACCCACACCCAGTACAAACTCTGGCACGATGAGATTCGCCCCGACCTCGAGAAGTTCGACATCCGCAGCATCGAGATGAAAGACCTCTCCGCCGAGGATATGGCCTGGGCCACCCACTACTTCCGCGAGGAAGTCTTCCCCGTGCTCACCCCCCTCGCGGTCGATTCCAGCCATCCCTTTCCGCAACTGCGCAACAAGAGCCACAACCTCATCCTCCTCCTGCGCCGCCCCGACAACCTGCACGAAGTCTCCTACGGCATTGTGCAAATCCCCCGCGTGCTGCCCCGCCTCGTCCGGCTTCCCGACCGCGACGGCAAACCGCGCCACCACTACTTCCTCCTCAAAAATCTGATCAAGCATCAGGTCGGCGAACTCTACCCCGGACTCGAAGTCCAGGCCGCCTACACCTTCCGCATCACCCGCAACAGCGACCTCTACTTCGACGAGGAAGAAGCCGAAAATCTCCTCCGCACCATCGAGGAAGAACTCCGCAAACGCAATCGCGGCAACGCCGTCCGCCTCGAGGTCCAGCCCGAGTGCCCCGCCGAAGTGCAGAACTTCCTCCTCGATATTCTCAACCTCGGCCCCGACGACCTCTACGTCAACGACGGCCCGATGAACTTCCTGCACTTCCTCCCGCTCTGCTCGATTGATTCCTTCCCGCAGCTGCGCGACAAGCCCTACGTCCCCATCGCCCCCAAGGCGCTCCCCGTCGATGCCGACATCTTCGAGGTCATGCGTCGTCAGGACGTCCTGCTCCATCACCCCTACGAGAGCTTCAACAGCATCATCGATTTCGTGCATCGCGCCGCCAACGACAGCCACGTGCTCGCGATCAAGATGACCCTCTATCGCACCAGCGGCGACTCCCCCGTCGTGCGCGCGCTCATTCAGGCCGCGCAAAACGGCAAGCAAGTCACCGCCATGGTCGAACTCCGCGCCCGCTTCGACGAAGCCAACAACATCAACTGGGCCCGCCAGCTCGAAGAAGCCGGCGTCCACGTCGTCTACGGCGTCGTCGGCTTGAAGACTCACTGCAAGATGCTCATGGTTGTCCGCCGCGACGAAGACCGCATCCGTCACTACGTCCACCTCGGCACCGGCAACTATCACCCCAGCACCGCCCGCATCTACACCGACCTCGGCCTGCTCACCACGCAACCCGAGCTCACCCAGGAAGTCGCCAATCTCTTCAACACTCTCACCGGCCTCTCCGACTTCCAGGGCGTGAAGAAACTCCTCGTCGCTCCCTTCGAACTCCCCGAACGCTTCCGCGCCCTCATCGATCACGAACGCGATCTCGCCATTTCGGGCAAACCGGGCCGCATCGTCGTGAAGGTCAACGCCCTCGTCGACGAAGACATGATCCACGCGCTCTACGAAGCCTCCTGCGCCGGGGTCAAAATCGACCTCATCATCCGCGGCATCTGCTGCCTGCGTCCCGGCATCAAGGACGTCAGCGAAAACATCCGCGTGATCTCCATCGTGGGCCGCTTCCTCGAACACAGCCGCATCTATTACTTCGGCAACAACGGCGACCCCAAGGTCTACCTCGGCAGCGCCGACTGGATGCCCCGCAATCTCTACCGTCGCGTGGAAGTCGTCTTCCCCATCGAAGATCCCCGCCTGAAAAAACGCATCGAGGATGAAATCATCCCCGTCTATCTCCACGACTGCGTGAAGACCCGCGAACTGCAGTCCGACGGCACCTACCTCCGCCTCACCCCGACCGAAGGACAGAAGAGCAGCCAGGCCCAGCTCACCTTCCGCGAACTCGCCCGCCGCCAAAGCCTCAGCCCCGCCGACACGCAGAAGATCAATATCAAGCCGCTCCTCGCCCCGCCCGCTGAACTTGCGGAAAAGCTCCCCCCCACCAAAGTCACCGCGAAATCGTCCTCCAAGAAAAAACTCACGTGACGAACTGATCCAGTGCCACCCTGTCCGCAAAAGCTCCACACCCGATTGTGATCTCAGGTGTAGCCGAAGCCGCTGGCTTCGGCGGGTGCCAGCTCAACGGCGGGGACTTTCGGCAACGGCGATTCTCGCCATCGTGGACTCCACGTTGCTCCAGACTTCTTGCGCCCCTACTTCTCCGTCCCCGCCTTCGCCTGCCCCAGCACCAACTCCAGCACCTCAACTTCCTTCGACACATTCCCCACCCGCTCCGCCCGCACGCACACCAGCACCGCCTCGCTCAACCACTCCTCCGAAATCGGTTCCGGACGAATACCGCGATCCGTGTCCCGCAGGGGAAATCCCAACTTGCGCGGCTGCACCACCACGCTCCGCCGCCGGAAATCCGGGTACTCCAAAACATTGCTACTACTCCAGCCGATATTCCCCAGATAAACCTCGTTGCGCCGCGGATTATACAAAACGTAATGCAGCGCCTGATCCATGATCGAATAATACGGATCGCTCACCGCCATCCACTTGCTCGGATGCGTTTCCGCCACATAAATCGTCACCGGAGCCACTCCCGGACGATCACTGCGTTTGATCCCGCACAGCACCACCCGCGTCGATCCCTCGCTTAACTCCGCTCCCGCGCGCAACGGCAACTCCCCCAGCTTGCGGTAACGCCACACCGCCATATCCATCGTCATCGCCAGCGTTCCCGGCTGCTCCTTCCACTGGAAAAACTCCCGCTCCGAAAACCGCATGCACGACAACCGATACTCCGGTGCCTTCGGCGGCAGCGCATTCAACAGCCGCACCCCCGGCAGCATCGCCTTCATCATCTCGGGCGAGCGCCATTCCCCCGCATAATGACTGCGCAATACCTTACTCCTCACCACCGGTTTTCCCTCCACCAACCACCTCGAACGAATATAGGACGGCACATAAAGATGCGCCCCGTCCTCCGTCTTCACCAGACCTCGCAGACTCAGCGAGATCGCCGCCGATTGCTGCGTTCCATCCACATACTGGGTACGCGCCGACTCCCGGTCCAACTGGATCGCCACCGCTGACTCTGCGAATTTCTCGCCGGAAACCGCGCCGCGATACGACCACTCCTCCAACAAATCCCATCGGCAAAAATCGGTCGCCAGCAAACAACCGAGCCACAAGATCGCCATCGCGTAAATCGTCAAACGCGGATGCCCTGTCGCATAATGCAGCGCCAGCAAAATGACCGCGCTCAGCGTCATCACCGCCCCCAGCACCAGCGCCGCCGACGTCACCTCCGTGAACCCGTAACCGCCCCGCGCCACCCATTCCCACCCCAGCCATTGATGAACCAAAAAACGCAGCGTCGCATACGCCGGGACCGACAACAGCAAGCCCACCACGCTCACCACACACGCCCCCACATACCACGCGAACCGCGTCGTCAGGGAAGCCAGCAACATCAGCCCCAGAATCGGACAACCCCACACCAAGGCCGTTTCCAAACTCGTCACCGTCACGCGCGACCACTCCATCCCCATCGTCCCCAGCACCAACCAATTCTCCACCAGCAACGGCAGCAGCACCCCCATGCCCACCGCTGCCAATTTCACCGCCAGCACCCGCAACGACGACTTCCCCCGCGCCAACTTCTCCCCCTGCACCATTCGCCCGATCAACACAAACACCAGCGCCAGCTTCGGCAGAAACAACCAACCCGCCACCACCATCCACACCGCGCCCATCTCCACCCCGTTCGACGCCCGCCGCAACACCACCGCCTCAATCACCCCCTGCGCCACGCACAACAGCCACAGCGCCGCCACCCACCAACGTTGATGACGCAGCTCTTTGACCAGTGAAAGCACGATCCAAGCTTTCATCAATCCTCGCCATGCCTCTCTCTCCTTCATTTTGAGATCTGCAATAATACCAATTGCACCCGCTTTCTTAAGGTAAAGACTCTCAGTTCTTATTCTTCTTGGGCCTATTTATTCTTCGACTTGCTTTCCTTCATCCCTAAATAGCTACGAAACATTGGATGAACTTGGTACTGGGGAATATTGTTTACATTAATACCTGATATTTGATAGCTACCAATCCATTTACTCCCATGCCTCATCTGAGCCTTAATTCCACCGACTATCTGAGCCTTAATGAATCCCACCTCCCATAGAACTTTAATCAAGGAGTCAGAATCTTTTCCTCGCATCCATTCGGCATTCTTCCCTAAATCATGCTCTCCGCAGCCAACCGAAAGCAGATGGGAGTGAAAAGCTTCTTTCGACATATTGAATTGCAACCCTCGAAATGTTTCAAATAATGCAAGCAGTCCTGGGTACTGAAATTTATATTCTGCAGCTATATCCGAAAGTCTCGATTTAGAATACTCTGATTCCGCACTATAAATAGAATCGTAATCGAGAGGGAGAAGCTTACGCTCAGAACGCCCCTTATCTACAATGTTATTTGCAAATTGTATAATTTCTCTAGGACGAAATAATGTTCTATCCACTATATAATTGAATGATTTTGTAGATCTGTATGATAGTGTTTCACTAAAAACTACATTCCATATTTCGTCAAACGGCTTTTCGTTCATCTTAGGAAGGAATTTTATCATGCGCATTTTTATAAAATCCTTCAGAGTCTCTTCAGTCCATGAAATTTGCTCCACTGTATCCGAAAATTTCTGATAATCCTCGTAAAGCTCTGGGATATTATCATACAACTCTCTTCTCAGTGAGACTAATATCCTAATATTAACATGATTAGCATTAATCGTAGTGGCAGCATTAAACAGCCCTGATACGAAGTGCTTCGCATCTTCGGAATTGTCCCAACCTTTATCCAATTCGTCTACGATCACTATCACCTGATGTTTTTTTGCAACATCATCCAATATCTTTACTAGTTCTGATATTTCATCCAATTTGTACAAACGACTTAATTCCTTAGACTTAATTGCTGCTTCATATTTTCCTATCTTAACTCCTTCTAATCTTTTTAGAAAAGAGATCAATATTCCTATAGGATTAGCCTCAAAATCTTTTATATTATCTCTAACATAGTTATATATTTTCGCCTCTCTACCAAACTTAAAATAGCCTTTATTTGAAAGCTCCTTGAATATTTGAGTGTAAATTAAATACTTCCACGCAACACTATATGCTCCATGCTTGGCCCATGATCCGTTCGCTTCGCTTTCTAATATCTTAGCCATCATTTCATAGCTATATTCGTCGGGGGCTAACTGGATGATAATTTTTCCCGATTTCCTGCCCTCTTCAGATATTTTAGCGAAAATAGCACTCTTTCCAGTGCCACGATTTCCAAGAACAATGTTGCGATTCTTATTAGCAACACGGTTATATGACTCACTTTCAACAAAGCATTTTAGCAGATCGTGATCACGCTCTGCTGCAGGAATTCCGAATGTAATCTGATTAATATCCATTTAACTCCTTTTCATAATTATCATTAGCTCTCCAGCGAAATAAAAGCAAAACGCGCAACTAGTACCCTATCACAACGACCACCATCCTAAATAAGGTCGTGAAGGAAAGAGTATTCCCCCATAATCTCCTCGCGAAACAGCGGCACAAGTCTTTCGTTTCAATAACCCAATCCATAAGACCTCGACTCCCTTCCCTACGGTTGAAAATGGATAACGCCGCTCATTGAAGAGGACGAAACGTGGTCTTGCCAGCCGATTCCGCGCAAAAATATCGCACACCTAGCCAACGTAGCCAACCTAACGCAAACGCCGCCGTGCGATTCCTGCTAGAACGGTAGATATGCGCGGGCTTTCTACAGCTGAAATTTCCACTTGGCCGGAGAATTTCCCCTTTGAAATCTCCTCTGCGCCGGGTTGGTTCCCCTCTGAAATCTCAAATCTGAAATTTGAAATTCCCCGGTTTGGTCGACACCGGTCGCGACACCCAACAGAAGCGGTTGCTCCTTGTAGCGTATTGTCGACGCTCTTTTTTTTCGGGAACTACAGCCCCTTCACCCGGTACATCCGCACCGCACCCTGGCTATCGGCCACGGCCAGCAGCCTGTCGTCCGGCGACCACGCCAATTGCGTCACCTCGCCCGACATCCGCGCCACGCCGGTCGGCGGCCGCGACGGCACCACGTCTTCCCACACGGCGAGATTCCCATCGAGCGAACCGCTTGCCAGCACGAAACCATGATGCGAAAACGCCAGCGCACTCACCAGCTCCGCGTGCCATTCCAGCCGTTCCGGCGTGCGACCGGCCGGACCTTCGCCCGCGCAATCCCACACCGAAATCACCGAGGAACCGCCCGCCGCGAGGAAGGTATTCGTCGCGTCCCACGACAGCTCGCGGACCTTCGTTTCGTACCCGCGCATATGCATTTCTTCGCCCGTTTTCGTGCGCCACAGATGCACCGACGAATCCTGATTGCCGGTCACGAGCCATTGCCCGTTCCCGCTCCACGAAAGCTTCAGCGTGGCAAACGGCGCATCGTATTTCTTGTGCAGATCCCCGTCCTTCGCCCCCCAGATTTGCACCGCGCCAAAAATGGCCGACGCCAGCAGCGGGCGGTTCGGGTGCCACTGCACATCGAGAATGGTTTTCTCATGCTCGGGAAATTCCCGCACCAGCTTGCCCTCGTAATCCCACAACTTGAGCTTCTTCCCCGACGAACTCGCCAAGCGCGGATAGCGCGGATCGGGATTATCCGGATGACTCCACTCCACATGCTCCACCCACGACGCCCCGCCCGGCGCGGCCACGCAACGCACGTTCGCTCCATCCAGAAACCAGAATTTCACCTGGCCATCCTGCCCGCCGCTCGCCAGCGCCTTGCCGTCCGGCCGCCACGAAAGCGAATCCAGCCCCTGCTCGTGACCTTCCAGCGACCACAGCTCCTTGCCGTCCGCGGCATTGAAAATCTTCAGCGCGCCGTCCGCGGAACCCGCCGCGATCCGGTCTCCCTCCGGCGACCACTCCAGCGCCGTGATATAATCTTCCAGGTAGTGACTCCACACTTCGGGCAAGGAGGACGGATTCGGCTGGGAGGAAAGGGTGGTCATGCGTGGGATAGTGAAGCCATTCCCGTCCGTAAAATCAAGGGTGCCGCGCATCCATCCCAAACCATCCCAGTGAGTTTTCGTTCCCCTCAACTTCCCCTTGCATTGTCGACAATTCTAACAGACAATACTTTCCATTCTATGCGACTCTCGAAAAAAGGTGAATACGCCATTCGTGCGCTGACCGAAATCGGTCTGGAAGCTCTCCAACCCGATCCGCAACTCCTGCAGATCTCCCTCATCGCCAAGCGGACCAAAATTCCGGAAAAGTTCCTCGAACAGATTTTGCTCACGCTGAAAAACGGCGGCATTCTCAAAAGCAAACGCGGCGTCGAAGGCGGCTACTCGCTCAACAAGAACCTCGACGAAATTACCCTCGGCGCGGTCATCCGTTTGCTCGACGGTCCCCTCGCCCCGATCTCCTGCGTCAGCGTCACCGCCTATCGGCCCTGTACCTGTCCCGATGAGGAAACGTGCGGCCTGCGCCTCGCCATGCTCGAGGTCCGCAACGCCATTGCCGGCATCCTCGACGCCTACACCCTGCGCACCGTCATCAGCGAAGTACAGAAGCGCCGCAGCAAGAAACTCAGCGCGTGGCAGTTTGATATTTGATTGAAACGAGGGGAGTTTTCAGTTCGATGTTTTCGGTTTTCAGTTCATTTACACACAGCTCCTGTTAAAATGTGGACCTCTGGCTTTTCCACCGAAAACTGAAAACTTAGAACCGAAAACTTTCCCATGGCCATCCTCGTCACCTGCGGCCCCAGTTTTGAACCCATCGATCAGGTTCGCCGGCTGACCAATTTTTCCACCGGCGAACTCGGCGTCCGGCTCGCCGAAGCGCTCGCCGCCGCCGGTCACGACGTGATCTGCCTCAAGGGCGTCGGCGCGACTTTTCGCGATCCCGCCAAGTCCGTCCGCCAAATCGCATTCGCCACCAACGACGATCTCCAGCGCGAACTCGAGACGCTCTCCCGGCAGGAAAAGATCGGCGCCGTTTTCCACACCGCCGCACTCTGCGATTTCAAGGTCGTCACCGCCACCAGCAGCTCCGGCGCGCGACTCGATGCGGCAAAAATCCCCAGCCGCATTGACTCCATCACCCTCGTCCTCGAGCCCGCGCTGAAAGTCATCAGCGGCCTGCGCCCCCTCTTCCCCGGCGCGCGCATCGTCGGTTGGAAATACGAACTCGTCGGCAAACAATCCGACGCCGTGGAAAAAGCCCAGCGCCAGATCAAGGAAAACCACATCAAAGCGTGCGTCGTCAACGGAGATGCCTACGGCGATGGCTATGGTTTCTGCACCGCCCAAGGCGTGCAACACCACAGCACGACCAAAGCCGAACTCTGCGCCTTCCTCGTTGAATGGTTGAAGAAGGCGTAAGACTTTTGGACGAAATTAACGGAATTTACGAAATTCAATTCAACAGAATTTTTAATCAGGAACTCAGGAAATTAAGAAAATCGTTCAGGGCCTCCGATTGAGTTTCCCGCTTTCCTGAGTTCCCGATTCGTAATCGCATTTGTCTTTTTCTTTCCCCCATTTCGTAAATTCCGTTAATTTCGTCCAAACTTTCCCGTCTCACCATGAATCGCCGCGACCTGCCCATCTTTGCTGTTGAATCCGAGATCGTCGCCGCGTTGCGCGCGCCCGATCAGAATCGCCTCATTCTCGAAGCCCCCACCGGTTCCGGCAAATCCACACAAACGCCGCAAATCCTCCTCGATCACGGCATCGCGGGCAATGGCCAGATCATCGTCCTGCAGCCGCGCCGTCTCGCCACCCGCTTGCTCGCCAAGCGCGTCGCGGAAGAACGCGATGTCAAACTCGGCGAGGAAGTCGGCTACCAAATCCGGCTCGACCGCGTCTGCACCCCTTCCACCCGCATCAAGTTCGTCACCGAGGGCGTGCTCCTGCGTCAAATTCTCGACGACGAGCGACTCCCCGGCGTCAGCATTTTAATCTTTGACGAATTCCACGAACGCCATCTCTATGGCGACATCAGCCTCGGCCGCGCGATGCAGATTCAGAAGACACTGCGCCCCGATCTGAAAATCGTCGTCATGTCCGCCACGCTCGACACCGGCGCGCTCGAGAAATACCTCGCCCCCGCCTGCACCGTCAGCAGCGCAGGCCGCACCTATCCCGTCGACATCGAGTACATCAAGAAGAACACCGACGATCATCCGTGGGATCTCGCCACGGCCGAATTCGAGCGCATCGTCGCCTCCGGTCAGGAAGGCGACTTCCTCATCTTCATGCCCGGCGCGTACGAGATCAACCGCACGATTCAAGCCGTGCGCAATTCCCACGCCGCGCGCGGTTTCACCATCATGCCCCTGCATGGCGAACTTCCCCCCGCCGAGCAGGACCGCGCGGTCGGCCCGTGCGAGCAGCGCAAAGTCATCGTCTCGACCAACGTCGCCGAAACCTCGCTCACCATTCAGGGCATCCGCACCGTCATCGACAGCGGCCTCGCCCGCATGGCGCGATTCGATCCCTACCGTGGCATCAACACACTCCTCATCGAGAAGATCAGCCGCGCGTCCTCGGATCAGCGGGCGGGCCGCGCCGGTCGCACCGCCCCCGGTCGTTGCGTGCGACTCTGGAGCCAGCTCGATCACGAACGCCGCCCCGCGCACGAACTTCCCGAGGTGAAACGGCTCGATCTCAGCGAAGTCGTCCTCACGCTCAAGGCCAGCCAGATCACCGACCTGCGCACGTTCCCGTGGCTCGAGATGCCGGAGGAGCGCGCCCTGCTCCGCGCGGAAACGTTGCTTGCCGATCTCGGCGCTCTCGATCACCAGACCCACATCACGCCCATTGGCCGCCGCATGCTTTCGTTCCCGGTCCACCCGCGCTACGCCCGCATGCTCCTCGCCGCCGACAAAGCCGGTTGCGTGCGACCGATTGCGCTCATGGCCGCTCTCACGCAAGGCCGCTCTCTCTTACTCCGCAGCGAAGGCAAGAAGATGGACGAGATGCGCGAGATTCTCACCGATGGCGAATCGGTCTCCGACTTCTTCGTGCTCGTGCGCGCGTGGCGTTACGCGGACAAGAATAACTATGCGCCCGATGCCTGCCGCCGTCTTGGCATTCACGGCATCACCGCCCGGGATGTGGGCCGCCTCTACGCGCAATTTCTCGACATCGCAAAACAGGAACGACTCGATCTCACCGAGAAACCCGCGAGCGAGGAAACCATCGCCCGCTGCATCGTTCAGGGTTTCAGCGATCAACTCGCCGTGCGTTACGATCAAGGCACGCTCCGTTGCGCACTCATTCACAACCGCAGCGGTGAACTCGTCCGCGACAGCGTCGTGCGCGACGCGCGCATGTTCGTCGCCGCCGAAGTCCGCGAGATCGACGGCAAGGGCGATCAACTCCGCGTGTTGCTCAGTCTCGCCACCGAGGTGCAGGAGCCGTGGCTCTCGGAATTGTATCCGGACGATTTCGTGGAAAGAACCGCCACGGTTTTTGATCCCACCACGCGCCGGATCGTTTCGACGAAACAAGTCCTTTTCCGGGATCTCGTTCTTCGTCAGGAAATCGGCGGTCAACCCAATCTCGACGAAGCCGCTCGCCTGCTCGCCCACGAAGTGATCGAGGGCCGCTGTCCGCTCAAAAACTGGGACGATGCGGTCGACCAATGGATTCTCCGCGTGAACTGCCTGCGCCAATGGATGCCCGAGCTCGGCCTGCCGGAAATCACCACCGCTGATCGTCACGCCATCATCGAACAAATCTGCCACGGCTCACTCGGCTACAAGGACATCAAGGAAAAACCGGTCTGGGATGTGGTCAAGGACTGGCTCTCGCACGAACAACAATCGTGGGTGGATAAATACGCGCCCGAGCGTTACCCGCTGCCCAACGCGCGCAAAGCCAAGATCACCTACCGCATGGACGGCGCGCCGTTCATCGGTGCCAAGATTCAAGACCTCTACGGCGTCGACGGCAGCCTCGTCATTGCCTCGGGCCGCACCACGCTCGTCATCAATGTGCTCGCCCCGAACATGCGGCCCATCCAGGTCACGCAAAACCTCAGCGCGTTCTGGAAAGACTCCTACCCCAAGGTGAAGCAGGAACTCCAACGCCGTTACCCGCGCCATAACTGGCAGTAACCCGCGTGACGCTAAGATAAGGGGGTTTAGGATGATTTTATACGGCGATGGACGATTTGGAGTGCGGCGGCTTGCCGCCACTTTGCCTTTTGCTTTTCGATTCGCGAATTCGACGGCGGCAAGCCGCCGCACAGCAAAGCGGGAGCAAGCTCCCGCACTCCAGATTATCCTCACTGGAGGTAATCTCCGACCTCTTATCTTAGCGCCATTCGCAGTAGTCCCCTTTACTTAACCTGTTACGTAACATCATAAAAACTACTAACTTTTCCTTTATTATACGCGCCGCAATCGCTAGCGTTGACCATGCTCGCGGCTACCCCTAACTCCTCTTCCACGTCGTCTCCGGAAGCCACTCCCGGTATTTACACTGTAGGGACACTCAAATATACCAAACGATCGATGGCCGTGTTGTTTGGATGGTTGCTCTGGGGCGACTTCGCCTTCAACTTTTTCGAGTCCATTTTCGGACGTTTCATGCCCCTGTACCTCAATGACCTGAAGGCCTCCAACACCCTCATCGGCATTACCACCGGCAGCATTGCGGGCGTCGTGAATATCCTCTTCCTTCCCAACATCAGCCAATGGAGCGATCGCCTCCGCACGCGCTGGGGTCGCCGCATCCCGCTCCTGACCGTCGTCGCACCGCTGACCACGCTCTCGCTGCTCGGTGTCGGGTTCGCCCCGGAAATCAGCGCCTGGATTAGTAATCACGTGCCCGCCAGTCTCGCGCCATGGCTCAGCGGCACGACGCTGCTCCTCTCGCTCATCTGCGCCTTCACCATCTCCTTCCACTTTTTCAACATGGTGCTGGTCAATGCCTACAACTGGCTGCTGCGCGACGTCGTCCCGCAAGTCTTCATGGCCCGCTTCCTCTCCTGGTTCCGTATCGTCGGCAACGTGGCCGGAGCGCTGTTCCTGTGGTATGTATTCCCCACCATGCTCAGCCACCGTAAGGAAACCTTCCTCGGCGTTGGTATCTTCTATTTCGCCGCCTTTATGCTGATGTGCTGGAACGTCAAGGAAGGCGAGTACATCGCACCCGAGCCGCACGCCGCAGGCAGCAATCTCTTCACCCGGTTCGGAGCCTATTTCCGCGACTGCCTTGCCCTGCCCATCTATCGAAACTTCTTCATCGGTTACGTGCTCGTCGTCGTCGCGGGCGGCTGCGCGGGATCCTTCATCACCCTTTACGGCCGCAATACGCTCCATCTAACCATGGGCGAGATGGGCCACTGGGGGACCTACACCATCATCGTCGGATCGCTGGCATTGATTCCCGCCGGCTGGATCTGTGACCGGTTTTCCTCCATGAAAGTCGCCCTCGTCTCTCTGTTCTTCCTCGCGGTGGCCCCCTTGACGGCGTTTCTGTTCGTGAGCACTAAAATGCACTGGCTTACCTATTCCCTGATTTCCACCATCCCCGGTGTATTCTGGGGCTTGTCCGTTGCCGCCTTGAGCATGACCCTTTTCCCCGACCGGGTGTTCGGCCAATTCTCTGCGGGTATGAATGTCTTCGGCTGCGGCGGGCTGATCTTCGGCAACTACCTCGCGGGTCTGTTCATGGATCTCGTCGATAGTAATTTCCGGCTGATCTTCCTCTGGAGCGTTCTATTCTACGCCTTGGCGCTCATCCCCCTGCTCCTCGTGTACCGCGACTGGAAGAAGAACGGCGGCCAAAAGAATTACATCGCCCCCATTCCCGAGCACATGCTCGAAGATTAAGAGGCCACTACGGCACAAAAAAGGCGACTCCTGCGAGTCGCCTTTTTTATTACGATCCGTCCCCAAAACGTCCACCTGTGGCGAAGCGTTACTGGGTCCAGCGTCACGCTGGTTAAGTCGAACCGGGCTTCACCGCCGGGGTTGCCGCCAGATCTTCCGGCAACTTGTCCGCCGGGAACGTCTCGACGTGAAGTTTCAGCAGGCTGTAGAGCGGCAGACCGAAATCCACGCCGGGTTCCGCACTGCGATCGACGATCACCGCGACCGCCACGGGAATCCCACCCGCCGCCTTCACGATCTCAATTGTCTCGCGCACCGCGCTGCCGGTCGTCACGACATCTTCCGCCACAATGAAACGTTCGCCCGGCTTGATGCCGAAGCGGCGCATCTTCAACTTGCCGTTTTCCTTCTCGGTGAAGATATGGCGCGTTTCGAGATGACGCGCCAGTTCCTGGCCAACGAGGATGCCACCCATCGCCGGCGAAATGATCGCATCGAAGTCCAGATTGCGCACCTGCACGGCCAGCTTGCCGATCAGTTCGCTCGCCAGCTTGGCGTGCTGCAGCAACAAGGCGCATTGAAAATACTGGCGGCTATGCAGACCCGAGCGGAGAAGAAAATGCCCGTCCAGCAAAGCGCCGGTGGCGCGAAAAGAGTCGATGACTTCCATGATGTGTTTCCTTTTGATCCCTTGAGGTTGATCCCCGGTTTCGCGCTCCGGTCCAGGGGACGACGGAGCGCAATCGGGAATGAGACAGCGCCGCGTCAGGCGGCGACAGCGACCACTTCGATTTCCACCAGCGAATCCTTCGGGATGCGGGCCACCTGAATGGTGGAACGCGCCGGATACGGAGCGGTGAAGTGTTTGGAGTAGACGGCGTTCATGGCCGCAAAATCATTCATATCGTACAGGAAGACGGTCGACTTCACCACCGCGCCGAGGTCGAGCCCCTGCGAGGCGAGCAACGCCTTGATGTTGGCAATGACCTGCTCGGTCTGCTCGGTGATGCCACCGTCGACCAGCTTGCCGGAATCTCCCACCAACGGGATCTGTCCCGCGAGGTAGACGAAGTTGCCCGTGCGGATACCTTGTGAATACGGTCCCACCGCCGGAGGGGCGTCCGAAGCGGCGACTACTTTTTTATCGGTTATTGTGCTCATGTAACAAAGGGAGAGTGAGGCGGGTTATTTGACTTCCTCGTACCATGCCATCTGGATGGCTTCGAGAATGCCCTCGTTGCTGCCGTCCGGCTTGTCCGCAAAATCCGGCAACGCGAGAACGAGCTGCTGCAGCTTCGGGAAGCTCAATTTCAGCGGGTCCTGATCGGGATGCGTATCGATCAGGGCAAAGGCAATGTCTTCAGTGTCTTTCCAGGTCAGCTTAGTGGCCATGGGCAAAAAGTTAGCGGGAAAAGTGGGGCTCGTCCACTGATTATGTGAGGCGTCACCCTATTGTGATGTGGGAGTTCGGGCCGGGTTTAATAAAGGCCACCCCCCCGGCGCTGCACGCCCCCTCTTGATAGGGTATTGCTAACTTAATTCTAATTAGAATAAGAAGTTTGCGGCATTCTACGAGCAAAGAAGAGGATGAGGCTGTGGTATTACTCTTTCTGTCAATCTCATCTCGTACACCACTGAGGAGACGACTGATTTTCGGAGGGAAACTAATGGTCACGTTTTCTTCATTTGACGCCGAGACAGGAAGTGCAATATTGCAACCGATACGTCTTAAGTAATCTCCGGGGTCTGCTCATGCGCGAAAATCGGTTTTCATTTCCCCTCGCAAACACCGTTTTTGATATTAGATTTCTTTTGTTGCAGGCTGGGATTTTAATGGCTAGCACCGTCATTACCGCTTAAGCGGTCCATTCTTCAGGCATTCAACCACATCATCAACCTCAGGGAGAACCACCGGCATGGCTACGTCCAACAACATCGAGTCCGTCCTCAAGGAAAAACGTGTCTTCAAACCGCATGCGTCGTTCGCCAAACTGGCGGCGATCAAGAGTCTGCAGCAGTACAAGAAAATGTACCGCGCGTCGCTGGACAAGCCGGTGCAGTTCTGGAGCGAAGCGGCGAAGGGGCTCGACTGGTTCAAGAAGTGGAACAAGGTGATGGAGTGGAAATCGCCCTACGCGAAGTGGTTCGTGGGCGGCAAGCTGAACGTGTCGCACAATTGCCTGGACCGGCATTTGACCGGTCCGAATCGCAACAAGGCGGCCTTAATCTGGGAAGGCGAGCCGGGCGAAGTGGTGACCTATACGTACCAACAGTTGCACCGGATGGTGTGTCTGTATGCAAACGTGCTCAAGAAGCACGGGGTGAAGAAGGGCGACCGGGTGGTGATCTATATGCCGATGATCCCGGAAGCGGCGATCGCGATGCTGGCGTGTTCGCGCATCGGAGCACCGCACAGCGTGGTCTTCGGTGGATTCAGCGCGGAAGCGTTGAAGGAGCGGATCAATGATTGCGGCGCGAAGGTGGTCTTCACCGCAGATGGCGGTTATCGCCGCGGCGGCGTGGTGCCGATCAAGCACAACGTCGATCAGGCGCTGGAGCATTGCCCGCAGGTGAAGTCCGTACTGATCGTGATGCGCACGCGCGATCCAAATGTGCACGTGCATCAGGGTCGCGATTTCTGGATGCACCGCGAGGTTTTGGAAGTGAGCGACAAGTGCGTGGCCGAGCCGCTGGATAGCGAGCATCCGCTGTTCATTCTCTACACAAGCGGTAGCACAGGTAAACCGAAGGGCATCCTGCATACGACGGCGGGTTATTTGTTGTGGGCGCAATTGACGTCGAAATATGTGTTCGATCTGAAGGAAAACGATGTGTACTTCTGCAGCGCGGATATCGGCTGGGTGACGGGCCACAGTTACGTGGTGTACGGCATTCTGGCCAACGGCGGGACGTCACTGATGTACGAGGGCGCGCCGAATTATCCGGAGCCGGACCGGTTTTGGAGCATCATCGCGCGGCACAAGGTGAATATTTTCTACACCGCGCCAACAGCGATCCGTGCGTTCATCAAGTGGGGCACGGATTGGGTGAAGAAGCATGATCTCACCTCGCTGCGCCTGCTCGGCTCGGTCGGGGAACCGATCAATCCCGAGGCGTGGATGTGGTATCACGAGCACATCGGCGGCAAGCGTTGTCCGATCGTGGATACGTGGTGGCAGACGGAGACGGGCGGTCACATGATCACCCCCCTCCCCGGTGCGACACCGCTGAAGCCGGGCTCGGCAACGTTGCCGTTCTTCGGCGTGGATGCGGCCGTGGTGGATAACAACGGCAAGGAAGTAGGGCCGAACATCGGCGGGAAACTCGTCATCCGCCGCCCGTGGCCGGCGATGCTGCGAACTATTTACGGCGACAACGCGCGCTACAAGAAAACGTATTGGACCGAGGTGAAGGGCTGCTACTTCGCCGGGGATGGCGCGCGCCGCGATGAGGATGGTTATTTCTGGATCGTGGGTCGCATCGATGATGTGCTCAATGTGGCGGGTCATCGCCTCGGCACGTCCGAAGTCGAGAGCGCGCTCGTGAGTCATCCCGCGGTAGCGGAGGCCGCCGTGGTGGGTCGCCCGGATGAATTGAAGGGCCAGGCCGTGGTCGCGTTCGTGACGATCAAGAATGGCTCGATCCCGACACACGAGTTGAAGGAAGAACTCCGCAACCACGTGGCGAAGGAGATCGGACCGATCGCGAAGCCGGACGATATCCGCTTTGCGGAGGGTCTGCCGAAGACGCGCAGTGGAAAGATCATGCGCCGCTTGCTGAAGGAAGTGGCCGCCGGGGGCGAGGTGAAGGGCGACACGACGACGCTGGAAGATCTGAACGTCATCGCCAAGCTGCGCAACGCGGAAGATTAGTTTTTGTTGTAAGAACCTATCCACGATCTTTTCGGAGTGGCGTTGCCGGAGATTTTGCCTCCGGCAACGCCATCCCCGATAAGATCGTAAACAGGCTCTAAGCGTGGGCGTTTCGTGTGTCCGCGCGGTTTGTACTCGCAGAAGCCCCAGCGCGCCATAAGCAATTCGAATAATTACTATTCAGGCAGATGATATCTTGATTATTGGGTACCACGTGCTATGATGTAACACAATCGCTCGCAAAGGAGGCTGGCATGTCGACTCTCCATATTCTCCATCTTGAAGATGATGCGACGGATGCGTTCTTCATCCGCCAAACCCTCGAACAAAATGGCATTCAGGCCGAGGTGGAGCGAACGAGTAATCCTGACGATTTTCTCTCCCGCGCCAAACGCGATTTCCACGACGTCTTTCTGCTCGATCACGGCGTGCCGCAGGGCAACAGCAGCCGGGGGACGTTGACGCAATTGCGCGATGCGCGCCCCAGGACACCGGTGATTCTCATTTCGCACACGGATAACGAAAAGGAAATCGAGGAGAGCCTGAACGCGGGCGCCGATGACTTCATCTCCAAGCGACAGCTTTGGCAACTGCCCCGGGTGATTCACCGCCTGCGCGAGGCGACCCAACGCGAAGCCGCCGCCAGCGAACTGGAAAAACACGCGCGGGGCATGATGCAATTGGTCGAGGTGGTGCAACAGCTTTCCCATGTGCGCACGATGGCGCAAGTGATGGAGATCGTGCGTCACGCGGCGCGGCGGCTCACTGGAGCGGATGGCGCGACCTTCGTCCTGCTGGAAGGCGACCTGTGCTATTACGCCGATGAGGATGCGATCCAGCCGCTGTGGAAGGGGCAACGATTCCCGACTTCGAATTGCATCATCGGCCATGTGGCGGTCGCGCGCAAACCGATCCTCATTGAGGATATCTATAAGGACCCCCGGGTGCCTATCGAATTCTATAAGCCCACTTTCGTGAAAAGCATGGCGGTGGTTCCGATCCGTTCCGATTCCCCCATCGGCGGCATCGGCAATTACTGGGCCAAGCAACACCGGCCCACGGAGCATGAAATTGAATTGCTGCAGGCGCTTGCCAATACGACCTCCCTGGCCATCGAGAATGTCCAGCTCTATGCCAGCCTGGAGGAGCGGGTCAAGGACCGCACCCTGCAATTGCAGGCGGCAAATCGCGAACTCGAAGCGTTTTCCTCCTCGGTGTCGCACGATCTGCGCGCGCCGCTGTGCAGCATCGGCGGTTATGCCCAGTTGCTGGGGATGGAACTTCCCGCCCAGAGCAACCCCACTGCTCACGAGCATCTCGCCTCCATTCAAAGCGAAGTGCAACGCATGGGCGGCTTGATCGAAGACCTCCTGCGGCTGGCCAAATTCACCCGCATCGAACTCAATCGCCGTCCGGTCGATCTCGCAGAGCTCGCACACGAGCTTGTCTCGCGCTTGAAAGGACGCTGGCCCGATCACTTGGTAATGTTCCGCTGTCCGGATCATCTCCCCGCCCAAGGCGACACCAACCTGCTGCGCGTGGTCCTCGAAAATCTTCTCTCCAACGCGTGGAAATATTCCTCGAAGAAATCCAAGGCGGTGGTGGAACTGGGCGTGCTCGATTGTCCGGGCCAGGCGCCCATTTATTTCGTGCGCGACAATGGCGCGGGCTTTGACATGCGCCATGCCCAAAATCTGTTTGCGCCCTTCCAGCGGCTGCACACGAGCGAGGAATTTCCCGGCACCGGCATCGGCCTGGCCACGATTCATCGCATCATCCAGCGGCACGGAGGCAAGATCTGGGCCGAGGCGGAGCCCGGCCAGGGAGCGACGTTCTTTTTCACGCTGTCGCCCCATCCCGAGGTAGCGGGCGATTGACTTTTGCGCCGGATCGATTGAAGTAAGGACATGCCCTACCTCAAGATCCAGACCAACGTCCCTGTGCCGGATAACGAAGTGGCCGACTTGTTGCGCTCCGCCTCGAAACTGATCGCCACCAAGCTGGGCAAGCCGGAAAGCTATGTGATGATTCACCTGCAGGCCGGGCAACCGATGCTGTTCGCCAAGAGCGATGATGCGTGCGCCTTCGTGGAGCTGAAAAGCCTGGGGCTGCCGGAGTACGAGGGGAAAAAGCTTTCCGATACGATTTGCGGTTTTCTCAAGGAAACCTTGCGCGTGGACCCCGCCCGCATCTACATCGAGATGAGCGATCACCCCTCGAAACTCTGGGGCTGGAACAGCACCACCTTTTGACCTCGGGCGACCCATGCGCCGACTGGATACGTTAACCTTGCGCGTGAAGGAAAGAGTGTTTATTTAGAGGGGAGCGATATCCCCTCCCCCTCGGCCCAACCTTCAACCGGATTCATCCCTTATGAAAACGTTGCTGAAAATCGTCGGTGTTCTTGTCGCCTTGCTGCTGGTCGCCCTGCTCGCGGTTTACTTCTCGATGAATATCCTCATCGCCCGCGCCATTACCTCGTTCGGTCCGGCGCTGACGCAAACCCCGGTCAAGGTGACGCTGGTAACGATGTCGCCCTTCTCCGGCGGTGGCCAGCTGGTGGGCTTGACCGTGGACAGCCCCAAGGACTACGCGGCACAACCGGCGATCAAGCTCGGCGAAGTGAAGTTCAAACTCAACCTCGGCACGCTTTTCTCGGACAAGATCGTGATCGAGGAAATCTCCATCGACTCGCCCGAGGTCAATTTCGAGCAGAAATTCGCCTCCAATAACATCAGTGCCCTGCGCAAGAATGTGAATGAGTACGTCGCGAAATTCAGCGGCACCAGCACCAAGGGTTCGCGCAAATTCCAGATCAACCGCCTCGTCATCACCAAGGGCAAGGCCCACCTCGGCACCGCCGGAGCGAGGGTGACCTTCCCCATCGCCGACACAGAGCGCACCGGCATCGGGGCGAAAGCCGATGGGGTGAATTCCGCCGAAATCACCCGCGTGGTTTTCTCCATCTTCACCGACTCGGTGCTGAAGGGCGTGGCCAGCGGGGCGATCTTCAAGGAAGGGGCCAATACGATCGGCGAAGGGGTCAAGGGACTCTTCGGCAACTAGCCAGCGTGACGCTGGACCCAGTAGCTGATTTGCGGCGCAATCGCCTCAAAGACATTCACATTTAAGCTCCGTCATCCCGAGCGAAGCCGAGGGATCGGGCAAGGGGGTGGGGTCATCTTTTGCTGCTACAGATTGACTCTGCACTATCGCCCCTCTGCAGCGCTTACCTCGCTGCGACATTGCATTAGGTATTGCCAAAGCCCCTGAAGTTTTGATTACTTAACGAATGGATTTTTCCCGGTACTGGTCAGAACGTCAGAAAAAAGTCGAAGCCGCCCTCAACAAGGCGCTTCCCGCCGCCGCCACCAAACCCGCCACGATTCACAAGGCGATGCGTTATAGCCTCTTTGCCGGTGGCAAACGGTTGCGCCCGATCATTACGCTGGCCGCCGCTGAGGTGATCAATGGCAAGTACGAGAACGCCATTCCCTCCGCCTGCGCCGTGGAATGCATCCATACCTATTCTTTGATTCACGACGATCTGCCCTGCATGGACGATGACGATCTGCGCCGCGGCAAGCCGACCTCGCACAAAGTCTTCGGCGAAGGCATGGCCGTGCTGGCCGGTGACGCGCTGCTGACTATCGCGTTTGAAATCGTGGCGGCCACCCGCCCGACCTCGCGCTATTCCTCTGCGGATTTCGTCAAGGAAGTCGCCTTCTCCGGCGGCAGCCTCGGCCTGATCGCGGGTCAAGTGGCCGATCTGGAAGGTGAAGGCAAGAAGACCTCCGCCGCGCAATTGCGTTACATCCACGAACGCAAGACCGCCGCGCTCATCACCTCGTCCATCCGCCTCGGCGCGATGTCCTCCAACGCCACGGAAAAGCAGCTCGCCGCGCTGACCGATTTCGGCCAGAGCCTGGGTCTCGCGTTTCAGGTGATCGATGACATTCTCGACATCACCCAGACTTCCGAACAGCTCGGCAAGAGCGCCGGGAAGGATCTGAAAGCGCAGAAGGCGACCTATCCTTCCGTGTTGGGTATGAAGAAAGCGCAAGCCGAGGCCGCCCGCCTGACCGCTCGCGCCCGCGCCGCGCTCAAGCCCTTCGGCAAAAATGCCCTCCCGCTCGAGCAAATCGCCGACTTCCTCCTCAGCCGCAAGAATTGACCTTGGAGGACTCCTTCCTTCAAGCCTCCCGCTCAAGGGGCTCAGCCCCTGAGCTAATCAATGCCATTGCTTTTGAAAACGACTGAGGGCGGATTTGCTCTTTTACGTCTGCGTAAAAGGCGAATCCGCCCTCATGTGGGGTTTCCAAAGGGAATCATTCCCTTGGGATATGTGAGTGAAAATGCGAAATTTCTCAATTTTTAGGACAATTTTGCGACATATCCCTTATGCCCTCATCTTTAAAGCATACTAACAAATCGACGCCCCACAGATTCCCCGAGGTGGTGGAACGGGGGCCGACCGGTTTGAAAGGCTCCTCGAAGATTTACTTTACCCCGGTTCGGGTGAAAGGCGAGCAATATGGGTCTTATACCGTGGCCTACTACAACCTTGGTAAGCGTGTGAGGGAGCGCTTTAGCTCATATCCCAAGGCCAAAGCTTATGCGGAAGAAAAGGCTATTCAACTGAGTGGTGGAGAGATGGCGGCTGTTGGTTTGAAAAATGAGGATCAGCGAATTTACGGCGGTGCCATTGAGAAGTTGAAACCTCATAATGTAGAGTTGGATTTTGCAGTTCGGGAATATGCGCAAGCGCGGGAACTGCTCGGCGAAGTTTCTGTTTTAGACGCGGTAAAATTTTATCGCCTTCACGGATTGACGGTAACCCAAAAGGGCACGACCACAGAAATCCTTCAAGCGATGCTACAGAATCTGAAAGTCGATGGCCGATCCGAGTACCATCAGCGTGATATCAAACGGTATATTAACGCGTTTATTGCCAAGCATTCATCTCAAATCGAGGATGTTACGAGTACCGATATTAATAAGTGGCTGAGATCGCTAGAGGTAGGGCCGCGTACGCGGAACAACTACCGGGATAGCGTTCAGAACTTTTTTCATTTTGCACGCGAAGAAGGCTACTTGCCGAAGGATCGGCCCACAGCGGCTGACGCCACGAAGCGGATCAAGTGCGCAAGCGGAGAGAATGCAGTGTTCACCGTTTCCGAAATCACTCTGATGCTCAAGGATGCTCCGGAATGGCTCCTACCAAGCCTCGCATTGAAATTCTTCTCAGGGCTGCGGACGGAGGAATTGATGCGAATTAACTGGGCGGACATTAAATTTGATCAGGATGTTATTTTGCTCGTTCAACGCATCACAAAAACAAAACAGCGGCGCATCGTGCCACTACTACCCAATTTGAAGCTCTGGCTCGAGCCGTATCGAGCGGAGACAGGTCTTATTGCTCAACGATGGGCATCTGCCGAGTCATTGACAAAGAGCTGGAGCCGTCGAGCCAAGCAAGTAGGCGTGGTTTACAAAAAAAATGGGATGCGGAATTCATATATTTCCTATCGTCTCGCCAGCATTAAGAATGTGGCGCAGGTTGCTCTCGAAGCGGGTAATAGTCCGCGTGTGATTCAAAAGGAGTATTTGGAGTTGGTAACAGAAGCTGAGGCGCAAAAGTGGTTTGCGGTCTCGCCTATCACTATCTCTCATGCATAACAAGGATTCGGTCGTTACCATCCAATCAATTGAAGGTTATTTGTTTCGCGCCGAGGGAGGCATACCCGTCTGCCGGGGTGGTCTGCTCCTGATCGTATTCGTGCCTCAGCGATTGCTTTTGCTCGCCAGTGACGAATACCAACTAGACCGCCTCGGGTTTCGGCTTGAATATTGGCCAGAGCGCAATTGCTCATCCAACCTAACGGGACATGGAAGCCACTTATGGCCGGATCTTACTCGTCCCTTAGATAAAACTGAACTGGAGTCAGAAGTTGCGATCCAATTCATTTACGAGATGCACTGGCGGCTAACGTCAATTTAATTCCTAAACTCATTCTCCCAAGTGGGACTTTTTTTGAGGTGAATTGTCCCGAAGCCTCCCAATAACCTCCCAAACGGAAATAATTTTAAAAATTCCAATAATCATCCCCCCTTCAAGGGGGGGATGATTATTGAAGCTCCGGTAGTGCTGCGATGACTAATTTTTTTCACGAGCATTCCGATTAATGATTTCAGCTATGATCCAGTGCTTGGAAAGCCAAACGATGTGCCATGATTGGCACCTCTCACACCGATTCGCAGGCTGCGAATCGGTGGCTAGCATCATAGCCAAGTCCCTTCGTTTCTTCAGCTATTCCAGCTGGATAAGCGAATGCGCCGAGACGCTGCAAAAAATGTCAAAGCGCCAGCGCAAGCTGCCGGTGGGTAGTGCGCTCAATGTCGGTTCAACCTCTCCCTCTCCGCTTCAACGGCGGAGCGACCAGCTTATTGAGCTAGCAGGCTCAATAGATGCACTCCTGGGATTGGCGATTTTCCGACAGAGAGCCCTTCGCTTTAGCTCTAGCGAGGGGTTCTTATCATTCCAGGTGACAGACCTTCTCGCGGGAAGGTTCTATCACTACTACTCGATCCTCTGAAGGTCATCAGCCTTTACACGCAGTCTCGGCCTGCAACGGCGCTGCCCAGGCTTCAGTCCAAGGTTCTGCAACCGTCGCTACGCCGCATTCGCTGGATCAACTGCTGACCATCGGTGACGTGGCGCGGTTTCTTCAGTTGTCCGTTCGTAAACTGCAAGAGGACGTAGCCGCCGGAGCGTTACTCCCGACGCGGTTTGGCCGCGCCGTACGATTTCACCCCTCAGACATCCGCGCGTACATCGATGCGCGTCGAATTCGTCGCAGACGATCTCGCGGCACTGATTCCGAACGAGGCTGATTTTAACCCCAAGCCTCAAACGAGGCGGCGTGCTCCCAAAATCGTCGGTTCCACGCTCAACCCAATCTGAACTGACACCAACATAAGACAACACATGAAAAGCAAAAGAATCGGGACCAGCAGTCCCTTACACAACGCCATTACCGGTTACTTCGAGCGGATCGCTTTCGACCGCATGACGCCGCGTCACTACGATGCCTTCATCGAGATCATGCTCGATGAATTGCACGTTTCGCAATGGATTGCGGACCAGAACGCCGAGCTGATGCTAAAAGTTTTCGCGCGCGCGGAACTCAAGCGTGTACAGGGCAAAGCCAAATCAGTGAATCCGAAGCAGGCGAACCATAACTCGGGCATCGACGAGGAGCTTGCCCAATGAAGCCGATCACGATTCCGGTGACCGTGCGACTGCACCACAAGCACTACGCTCAACTCGCGACGGAACGAACCAAAGGCCATTGCGACCGTTCGGAAGCGATGCGCCGACTCATGGATCGTGCGTCGGAAGCGCAAGAGCCAGTGTATCTGAATTCCCAGATCGGTCACAGAAGGGAATTGCATCAATTCTGCCAACTGCTGACCAATCTCTTGCCTTTGTCCACTTGGTCAAGGCGGTTGTCTGCGTTGCAAACGACACCTGAAAGTCCCGATCAAACCAAGCTGATTCTCGAATGTCAGGCCACGCTGACGGAATTGACCGAGGTTGCTCGCTCAACTCTCCAGGAAACTCAGCGCATGGGTGAGATCCTGAACGGAATGACGATGGAAGATTATTCCATCCTCAAGGCGCAGCATTCGATTCTGGAATCGTGTCGGCAAAGTCTCGTGGAAGATCTCAAGGACCCGGCGCTCAGTGAGTCGGACCGAGACGATCTCAATTCTGCGCTGCAAGCCTTCGATGCCGAAATGCGAATGCTCAAAATTCTCGGCTTCAACTAATCGCAACCAACCCCGAAGAGTTCGATCCTCTTTGGTACTTCAACTCTATGCCTTACACCAAAATCATTCCAATCCGCAGCGTCTCGGCTTTTCGAAAGCTGGTAAACTATTTATCAAACCCGGATCATCCCAACCACTACGATTACGATATCGAGCCATTGCGGTGTCTGAGCGCCAATTTGAACGTGGAGGAATTTCTTCAAAAGACTTTAACTGCTATACGGAAAATTCAGCCCAGACAGGGTGGCCGTCGTATCAAAAATATCGCCTATCTTCACATTATTCGCACGCCGTGTGGAACGAAACTAACACCCAAGGAGCGGAAATATTTCATCCGAAATTATGTTGAAAGCGAAGCTATCGATGCAAATGTTCTGGTCACATGGCACATCAACCGAGTAATCGGCTGCGAAGATCTCAATGTGATCGTGCCGGCGGTAATTGATTTCGAGTTCCCAGTGCTGCGCCGGAACCGTTACATAAATCCAATCGTTGAAGCTCGTGAAACGAGTGATTGGATCACAAATATGATTAACGCCGAAAGACGCAAACACGGCAAGGAACTCATCCAAACAATGCCGCAGAGGCAGCTTGAACTCGCTGCAGAACGGTGGGGTAGTTCCCTTGATCGGGAACTGTCCCAATGGCCGGAACCAATCGGTCTCAGCAACATCAAGGAAGTCATCAAAAAACTTGGCTATCGAGTGCCGAGGTTTTCTCTTAAAAAGAACTATCTTTCGATCTCGCGGATTGTGCCCGACGGAAAGAAAACAGGTCGCAGTATCAAGTTTACTATCAGCTCGCTCCTAGCGGAAATAGGTCGGCTTCGTTCCGCCTCACAAAAGCTTTCTCCTGAAGAGCAAATCGAGCGAACTATTGAGGCAATGAATGCGCAGGCACGCCGCGACGCCAGTCGGTGCGAAATTGATCGCGTTCTCTTGCCGAAATTCCGGCGCAAAAAGTCTTCCCAAGACGATCCGGATCTCTGATAAATTCTCCGTCGAAGTGACGGAGAATTTGAGCGCCAATGCGCTCATTATGACTTGCCCAACTTAGCGCGAATCGCGCGCCCTTCCCTGCAGGCCTGTATTCAGCCTGTAGCCAGCATCACAACTGTCATACAACGCGTGTACACGCTGCATGACACCGCTCATGGACGTGGCCATTTCTCGATGTAGTTGTGACTGGTTAGAGGAGGCTCCGCCTCCCTAAGACCCTCCTAGCACTATCACCAATGAATGGCGATATGCTGCATGTGCTTTTCGATCAGAAATACAGTAGACCCTATCTGGTAACGACAAAAATAGATCGAGCTAAAGAGAAAGGCCGCGATCGTAGAAGAAGCGCGTACAGTCAAAATAAAATGACTGCAGTTAGAACTCTAACCTCGGAGACGGATCAGCAACCACAGTCACTTGCAAATCAACACTCACAACTAGACTCACAAGGTGCATTCGAATCGCTGGACCGAGACTTAAAATACATCATTCAAACTTGGGCCAATCTCTCTCCCGCACTCAAGGCGGCTGTCATGGGAATCGTTCGATCAGTTCTGTAGATTGAAATTTGTCTTGTCGCTTTTACACACAATATTCAAGCGTTTGCTTAAGACTTTTCACCCAAGACTAATTTCCATAAAACTCAAACTCCAGAACCAATCCGATGCCCGGCGGGTTCTTAAGAAGCGACGAACCTAGCCCTTCCTTTTGTTGCACCTCTCTTTCCTACTTTTGAAATGATTTGCAGGTAGGCTCCCAGATCAAATCAGCACACAGTTTGAGGTTTCAGCAAAGCCAATCAGCTTGAGTGACCATGGGCTCCGGGCAGATCATAGTCTCATGAAATTCTCTGCTCTGACGGGACTTATACTGGGCCTCATCGTGCTTCTTGGAACGGTTTCTCTTGAGGCTGGAGTACTACTGCAGGAGGACTTCACCTATGCCAACGGCGGATTGAATGGAAAAAACGGTGGGACCGGTTGGAACGGGGCCTGGAGCGTCGGGACCAATGGGACCGGCACATGGTCGGTAGCCGATGGTACTGCCGGGGTTAGCGGCGATAAGGATACTTGGGCGACCCGGAACCTGGCTACTCCGATTATCAGTTCCTCTCTGAACACTTTTTACTTTTCTTTTTCCCTTCAGGTGACCGCATATTCGACACCCACCCAAAACATCTTCGATGTGATCAGGTTTACCGACTCGGGAACCAATCTCTTCATGATCGGAGCGCAATACACCGCGGCTTATAACGGTTACCGGATCCGGGTGCAGACCGGTAATGGCGTCGATACCTCTCTGACCCCGACTTCAACGTCCACGAATACTCCCACTAGCGTGGTGGGAAAATACACTTTCGATGACGGGACGGGAAAGGCCTCGCTCACCCTCTGGATTAATCCGGTCAACGAAAGTTCCACCCCTCAACTCCTCAACTATTCGTGGACTTCCACTGCGGCCGAGTTCGACCGCCTGATGCTTCAGCGCTACAACAGCAGTGGTGCCACCGGATCAAACGTCACCAGCTTCGATTCCTTTCTCGTCGGCACGGATTGGACCTCGGTGACGGTTCCCGAGCCTTCCACTACCGCCCTTTTGTCCACCGTCGGAATGGCCTCCTTGGCCATGTGGGTCAGGCGCAAGCGCTGACATTGCGGTGCGCTCTGTTATTTGACGGAGCCCGATTGCGCTTTCTTGCGGAAGATCGCTGGGGTTGCATGGTGGAGCCGCTTGAAGAGGCGGCAAAAGGCGGGGGTATTGGTATAGCCCGCCATCCGCGCCACGGCATCGATCTTGTAATCGGTATGAGAAAGAAGATGTCGCGCCTGTTCCATGCGCACCACCGTGATTTCCTTGGAGATGGAATGGCCCAATGCTTTGCGGAAGTGGGAGAGCGCCGGGGGCTGCAGATGGAGGTCCCGCAGCACTTCCTTGATCGCTATTTTCTCGCCAAAATGTTGCCGGATGTATTCCTGAATAGCGCCAACAGTCTTGTCACGGCGGGCTTCCAACTCGGTCGATTCACGACGTTCGATGGTGAGCGGGGGGATAACAATACATCGGGTCTGGGGTTCCTGTCCGCTCATTAGGACGTCGAGCAATCGGGCTCCCTCGTAACCGACGCGTGAAAGATGGACGTCGACACTGGAAATCGGCACCCGGCACAGTTCGCAGATTTCCCTCTGGTTGTTGAGTCCAAGCACGGCCACGTCCTCCGGCACACGGTAGCCCATGTCGAGAACGGTTTGGATGAATCCATTGGCGTAGGAATCCTCAAGGGCGAAGACAGCCAGTGGTAGCCCCGTTTTCTTGATTTTCCGTTGGACGAGGTCTTGGAAATCACCCGGATTGATGACGGTCTGCTCCGGCCAATGGGCCAGAATGAGTGAGTCGACCATCATCCGCTTGGATTTCAGGTAGCGGCAAAAACAGCGCAACCGGGTCATGTCGGGCTCCCCCTGCTTGCATGTGAAGCAGAGAAATTTCCGATAGCCCAAGCCGAGAAGATAATCGGCTGCCATCCGGGCCACCCGCTCGTGATCGATATGCACCTTGCCATCGGAAACTTGCAAGAGCCCTTTCAGATCGACGATTTTGGCGTTAGGATAGGGAAGCCGGAAGTTTTCGGAGAGTCGCTTGTTCTTTGCCAAGACAAGAAGGCCGTCGATCTGACGGGACCCGAACGGATAATCGTCCGGATTATCCATGAAGGAAAACGTCCAGTTCGCCTCCCGGGCATAGGCCATGATACCGTATTTTAAGCTGGAGGTGGCCCACTGCAAGACCGCCAAGACATAACGGGAATTCATTTTGGGGGAAGGTAACTGTGCCATGCCCTAGCCGCCTATTAGATGAAGGAACATGCTCCATATATCGGCAGATACTTCAAGCCATTCCAGTTTGAGCGATTACTGATTTTTGGAGGGCTCGGAGGGGATAAACCGCAGTAACACCGGATAGTCTGGTACAGGAAATTGACGCAGTGCCAGTGCCCCGCCCATATCGTCTACCTTCACAACCCGGGTCTGCCCGGTCATGAGATCAGTGACCTCCACCCGTGTACCATTAAAGGGGGCGGCAAATTCAAGGTCGGCGCTCCGGACATTAAGATCTCCCGGACGTTCGGCTGACCAGACGGCAAACACCGCCTCATTGTGGGAGTTGGTGAATGGATAAAGCATGATCCGGGACAGCGCCGGAAGCGGGCCTCCGTCCCACTTGCGCGGGTGTTCCTCCGTCCGATCGGAAAATGGGACAACCCGCGCCTTGACGGAACTGCCAGGCCGAAGGTCGGCGGTGGACCGCGCGAGGTTGCGGACGGCGTGGTAAGCGGGTTTGAGCGAACCGTCGTTACGAACCAAGCCGAAGCGGCTTTCGGCTTCGAACTCCCCGCCGCGTAGCTCATCTTCCAGAAAGTCGTATTGGACGGTCACTTCCACGCCGAGACCGAGGCATTCCATAAAGCGGCGCAAGGAATACTTGGCCTGAGCCTCCTCGGTCACAGCCGAGTACATGAATTTCTTGGACTTGTGCCCCTCCCGATAAGTGGTGTAACCAAATTCAGTAAACCAGATTTGCTGCGGCCCGTTGCACTTGCTCATTTGTTCGCGGCACCGGCGCACGTAGGATGCGAACGAGCCGTCGGCATCGGCCACGGCAAAACCGACTTTCTTGATATATTCAGGATTTCCCGCATGCGGAGTGATCTCCGGCGTGCTGCGGAAGCTATAGGGATGGTCGGTGAGTCCGTCGACGCTCTTGGAAATACCCATTTCCAACATCAGGTAATTTTGAGGCATGACACTGCCAATGCCGATAACAGTCATCGATGGATTGGCCTTCTTGATGGCGTCGGCAGTGGTGTTGAGAAGCGTGACGTAACGAGCCATCCACGGTTCCAAGCTTCCGTCGCTTTGGCGACCGTACCATGAACCGGGGCTTTTCGCTTTTCCCTGCCGGTAATAATCGGCGTACCAGTTGAACGGCTCGTTGACGATTTCCATTACCTGTACTTTGTCCTTGAGCTGGACCGCGAGCCAGGCTGCGGCCTTCGCGTACACCTGTGGATCATAACCATCGGGGTAACGGGAAGTGGCACCGTTAAAACAGACAATGATTTTCAACCCATGCGCTTGGGCGAGGTTGATCCACTTCCACGTTTTTTCTGGAATGCGGTAGACGCCCCTTTCTGGCTCGATTTCCTCCGGGGTAATATTTTCCCGTATCCAACCCACACCCAAGTCAGCGATCATCGGGATATGACGCTCGGCATCCCAGTTATCCATCCAGCGAGTCTTCTGACAAAAATGGGTGACCACACCCATCCGGTCGTTCTTGAGCGGCACCGGATCGGCGGCTCCAAGTGGCAGCAGAAATGAGCACGAGATTAGAAATGCAAGGAGTGAGAACGGATGAAGTTTCATGGGTGAAGCTGGGGGTTAATTGGAAGTAGAAGTAGCCGGGTCGGAATCGCTGATGAAAATCTCCCTGGACTGTGCCGCCAAGGTCATTTCATCCTTTGACATCATGACGATGTGACCGTCCATGAAGGCAATGCCGGTCTTTCCCGAATGAGGAAAGGTAATTTCCGAGATCCAGCGTGGGAGAGCTCCACACCACCGTTCTGACAGCCGTTTGTCGGCATGGTGATACTCGGTGAAAAACACGGTGGAGGCGGGCCGCCGGTAGGAATAGACCAGTCGGCCGGTGGGCTTATAATCCACCGCTTGGCTGACGTGCCCCATGACGCCGTAAGACACTTTGCCGTTGGCCATGGAAGTCCCGTTCCTGGTCCAAGTTGGTTTGTAGGTACCGCTGAAACCGGTCTTGTCGGCCGGACAGGCAAATACTGAGGACTCATCGCAATACTGGGTATAAAGTTCCCACCACCACGCCAGATTCGGACCATCTTGGGCGGGCGAATAGGTCGCGGGAAAATGACCCTCGTGATCCTGCACATAGACAGTCGTGGCCGCCATCAACGTCCGCAAATTTGCAGTGCAACGCAGACTCTGGGCGAAGCGTTGCGCTCGCTCGCTCGCCGGGAACAGCATGACGACAAGGATTGAAATCAAGGTCACGCAGACCAACAATTCCGGCAAGGTCATCGCGCGCACCAATGAGCGGGAGCAGGGATTGGCGGAATACTGCGAGTCGGACACAAAATCAATGTAGAATACAAATCGAAGGACTCAATCACTAGTGATTTGCCCTTTTGACAAAATGTATGCCGAAAACGAGGGACGCACTCTAAAAGCGTGAGCGAAAAATAGCACTGAGGAGATGGTCGCCCGCAGCGAAAAAGCATAAGATTTTTTTGTAAAACGCATAGATTGCTCTCTCAATGCATCCGGAATTGCCCTTGCAAACCAGAGAGCCTTTCCTGTATCCATAGCACTCAAGATGCGGAAACACTTTGCCGTCTGGTCCCACTCCGCCGAATACGCGGAGATCCCTTTGAACATCCGTTCAGTCGGGCGTTACGTCGTCAATCCCGGCTGGCATGAAAAGCCCAAATGCAAGTGGTTCGTGCAGCTTTTCTGGACTGTAGAAGGAAAAGGTGAATTTCATGCTGACGGCACCCGGTTCGTTTCCGCTCCTGGAGATGTGTTTATCTATCGACCCGGCGACTTGCACGATATCCGACCGTTGACTGCTTCCTGGGTTTATTGCTGGATAACGTGGAATCACCCCAAAGCCGGCGAATGGATCGAGGCGTTTGGTCTCACCGGACGAATCCATCACCGTGAAGCATGTCCGCAATGGCTCTTTGAAGAAGTGGCCGAGGGCTTGGAAGAGGGTGTTCCTGAAGGACAGCGTCGCTCGGCGCATCTCTCGCACGCCATCTTGCTTGAAGCTTTGATTCCCCGTGGATGTGGCCCACGAAAAAGTGCCCTGGCGGAGCGGGTCCGCAAACACTTGGATGCTCATTTCCAAGAAGTCGAATTGACCATGCAGTCATTGGCTGACGGTTTGCAGATTCATCGTACGACGCTCCTTCGCACGTTTCAGATCGCTTATGGCATTTCGCCTTCGCATTACCTGCATAATCGCCGGATGGAAAATGCACTTGCTTTGCTGCATCGCTCAAGTCTTCCGATCAAGGAAGTGGCTCTGCGGGCCGGTTTCAGCGACGCGAACTATTTTTCACGCGCAGTTCGCAAGGCGACCGGCATGAGCCCGCGAGAATTTCAAATGGGCGACAGTTGACCCATAATATCATTTTCCAAAGATGTCGCGCTCACGGCGGTCAGAGACCGCCGCTACAGCAAGACAAGCTTCCGCTCTTTTTCGGGTCGCCCGTTGACCACTCAGCATCGGGTTCCTGGAAACGCTCCTCAATAGAGTTGCGCCACCATGGTCTCGGAACGCTTCGGAGTGACTGGAGTGGATTCGCGTTCGATCTTCTCGTAATCAGGCCAATCCTCAAAACATTCCTTCTCGGCTTTGAAGAGCTCGTCGATCACTGATTTCGCCGTTGCGATGGAATTGACAAGCGGGTCCATAGCCAATGCGCGAACGAGAAGATTCCGGTCGCGTTTCATGATCGCCTCGATCGTCAACTCATGGATGTCGAGGATCGTCAGCTGTTGCGAGCGCAGGCCCAGGGGAAATTCACCCACTGGGAACGGACGCGGACCGTTATGATCGAGCTGACATTCCAACTCGAGAAATGCATCGGCAGGAAGGTTTGTCACAGCCCGGCCATTGCCATCGGTGCAATCCGAGTTTGGACGATTGATGAAGTAGGTTCGACCATCGTTGACCACCATTGTATGAATGATGTCCGTGGCATGATCCGACTGGCTTCCGGAGTGAAACTCCGTCATTGGCTTGCGTCCGGAAATGTAATCGTTCACATCCTGCCACATTGCCGCCGTGCGCCGTTCGCGTTCATCGCAGTCGAAAACCGAGAGGCGCGGAATCGGCTCCATGACGGCTGAGCGCCCCTGATAGTAGGGAACATATTCCTTCGTATGACCAGTGCAGGTCGGAATGGCGCCGAAAATATCGGCCAGTTGTGCCGTGATAAAATTATTGAACCGAGCTTTTGCGTAGCCCTCATCCTTTTCACCTTTTGATTCCGCGAGGTAGGCGTCGCGAATGCGGGGCATGATGTCCTTGCCATTGAATTTTGCCTTGAGCATCCATGTGAAGTGGTTTACTCCCGCGATGCGCATATCAAATGAATCGATTAACGCGGGATCTTCGCCAATCAGTTCCAGATAGCTCCGCTTCTTCTTCGGCATATGATGTGTATCGCAGAGCGCGAACGTCTTTGCGCGCGAATGACGCATGAGTCCAATGCCCATTACGGCGGACGGATTCACATAGTTAATCAGCCACGCATTCGGGCAGATCGATTCTACCGCCCGCGCTACTTCCAGAATCGTGGGAAATTCCCGCATCGCGCGAAACAAACCGCCGGGTCCAAGCGTGTCGCCCGAGCACATGCGGATGCCGTATTTCTCTGAAACCTGGCAATCAATCCGACGATAATGAGTATTCCGCTTGGAAAAGCTCAGCACAACAAAATCGGCACCAGGCAGAGCATCGCGATAATCTGAGAAACTTTCATTCTTGGTACCCGAATTCGAACTCGCGGTGGCAAGCTCCGCTAGTCGAGTAATCTTGTCGAGGTGTTCGGGATCATTGTCGACCAGCGACAGGGTGCATCCTTTAAGACCGGAAAGATTGTTGGCGGCCCATATCGCCTGACGACCGAAGAAGAGACTACCCGCTCCAATAATCACGATTTTGGGGCGGTGATTGAGAGATTTATGCATTACAAAATTTAAGCTCTGCATCCCCTCTCTCTACAATCGGACCTTTGATACAATACTAGCACTTTTGAAGCGGAAAGGAGGGTCTGATCAGCACATAATTTGAGATTTCAGCAAAGCCAATCAACTTGAGTAACCAGGGCCCATGGCAAATCATAGTCTCATGAAAATACTTTGGCGGCGGCATACGTTTGAAAGCTAAGTCATAGTCTATTTATCTGCGATAACGCACTTTTCTTCCAACCACTCTATATGCATCTCATCGACTGGATTATTCTGCTCATTCCCTTATTGATCGTATTGGTCGTTGGGGCCTACACGCATCGCTATATGAAGAGCGTGGCGGACTTTATGTCGGGCGGCCGATTAGCCGGACGCTATCTGCTAGCGGTCGCGCGCGGCGAGATGTTCGCCGGCGCCGTGGTCTTTGTCGCCGCCTTCGAGGTTTTTTCGCAATCTGGATTCGTACTGACCTGGTGGAATAACCTCTCGACTCCGGTCGGCCTACTGCTGGCGATTTTTGGATTTGTCATTTATCGCTATCGCGAGACGCGAGTCATGACGCTGGCTCAGTTCTTCGAATTGCGTTACAGCAAATCTTTCCGTGTGTTCGCAGGCACCCTCGGGTTCGGTGCTGGCATCTTGAACTTCGGCATCATCCCGGCTGTGGGTTCGCGCTTTCTGGTCTACTTTTTGGGATTGCCCGCCACAGTGGCGATCAACGGATATGCGGTGCCCACCTATATTCCGGTCATGGCCGGACTACTGACTTTCACGGTTATTCTCACATTATCTGGCGGACTATTAACGGTCATGGTGACCGATTGCGTCGAAGGCATTCTCTCCCAGCTCTTTTATCTCATTATCATTGTGGCGCTGCTGTGCATGTTCACCTGGCCGGAGATTAATTCCGTTTTAGCCAATCGGCCCGCAGGCCATTCTCTCCTCAATCCCTTTGACTCAGGACAAGTCGCTGACTTCAATTTCAGCTACGTGTTAATGGTGCTCTGCACGGGCGTTTACTCCACCATGGCGTGGCAGAATTCCAGCGCTTATAACTCCGCCGCGCTCAGCGCTCACGAGTCGCGCATGGGAGGCATGCTCGGTAAATGGCGTGAGTTGGGCAAAATATCAGTGGTCACTTTATTGGCCATCTCTGCCATGACTTTTCTGACGCATCCGGATTTTGCCTCCCAGGCCGCGCATGCAAAAAATCTTATCTCCCAGATTGACCAACCTCAGATCCAGCGGCAAATGACCATTCCGATCGGCGTATCGGAAATGCTGCCCATAGGCATCAAAGGACTGCTGTGCGCCATTCTCATCATGGGTGTCTTTGGCGGAGACTCGACGCATTTGCATTCCTGGAGCGGGATTTTGGTGCAGGACGTTTTTCTTCCTCTGCGCAAGAAACCGCTCACACCCAAGCAACATATTTTCACCCTGCGCTGCACCATTATCGGCGTAGCGCTTTTCGCCTTTCTCTTTGGCAGCCTGTTTCGCCAAACCGAATATGTTTCCATGTGGTTCCAGGTGACCACTGGCATTTTTGTGGGTGGCGCGGGATCGGTCATCATCGGCGGGCTTTATTGGAAAAAAGGTACGACCGCAGGAGCGTGGTCCGCCTTGATTATCGGTTCGATTACTTCACTGGGTGGCATTTTGGCTCGACAATTCTTCGGCAAGGAATTCCCACTTAACGGCACGCAGATTTATTTCACCTCGAGTCTGATTTCGATCAGCACCTATATCATCATCTCACTGCTAACCTGCCGGGAAAATTTCAACATGGACCGGATGCTTCACCGCGGCATCTATGCCACCGAAGCCAAGTCCACGCATACTATTAAACATTCATGGACCCGGTGGATCGGTTTCGATGAAAATTTTTCACTGGCAGACAAGTGGATCGCAGGTGGCCTCGTCTGTTGGGGTATGTTTTGGTTTACCGTCATGGTCATTGGTACCATCTGGAACTTAATCTCGCCCTGGCCACTTTCGGTCTGGTCCAGTTTTTGGCACTTTTTCGGCATCGTCATGCCGGTATTTTTCACAATACTGACTGGCATCTGGTTTACCTGGGGCGGAGTCCGTGATATTCGTGATTTATTCCGCCGGCTGTCGCAAGCCAAGGTCAATCCACTCGATAATGGCGTAGTGGTCAATCATCAGAATCTCGATGACGCCACCTCTAAAGCACCATCTACGAACGCGAAAAAAACACCCGCCGAAAGCCATTAGCTCCCTCAGGTCTCAGTAGTCTTTGCTCCCAGGTTAATTGTCTTTCTAGAAATGATTCTAGACGCCCTTATGTGAGCAGGCTCGATGCTGAATCCATAGCGATAGCCATCCCGCAATAAAGGCCGCTTGGAGTTGCCGAATGTTTTCTTTGAAATGAACGTGATCGCAAAATAATTCCTCGTCGGATCCAAGATTTCGGGTAAATCCGTTCAGGTCGATCATAGAAACACCACCTGATTGCATAACTTGATCTGCTGCTTGGTTATATTTTTCGTTATCGGCCGCTAATCGGCGAAAGTCAGCGGGAGCATGCATGCCATTATGAATGGCATCCACGCAATGTGTGGTGCGGACCCATGCCACTTCGATATGATGCGAACGAGCCACTGTGAGGACTTGTTCCAAATTGGAAGCGTATGTTTCCAGCGGCACTTGAAGCCTTTGAGTTTTGACATCACGCTTGATGTCGTGCAGTCCACAATTCATTACCAGCAGATCGGGTCGCAAGTCGGCCAATTTCAGACGTGCCTGCACATACTCAAGAAGACGTGTTGAATCACCGGTATTAGATCCCTGTGGAATATCCAAATTGGTCTTGGCCACGGTATCTCCCGATCGTCGCATCACATGGAATTGTCCCTTGGTGTATGCTTCCAAATAGGTGCCATAATGAACGGAAATACTATCGCCCATTATGTAGATTAGCGGCTCAGATTTTGTTTCACTCATTGGGATAACTGTATAGAAATTCAGTTGTTTTGTATCAAACTCTCGCAAAATTTACAAGCCTCAATGGTTTCATCGAAATGCGCCGATCTCGAATTGGTTCATGTCGTAACAGGCGAGCTTAAACGGCCAATTCCTGCGGCGGAGGTTCGGAAGGACATTGCCTCGGCCCTGGTAAAATCTTTTGGCGATGCGAGCACGTCCATTTTCTTCCCGATGCTCAGTACGGATTTGAAGCGGGTATTTTTCAAAATGGCGGCGTCTAAACCGAATCAATCGGGGGAAAAGCGGCATGGGTCGAGTAATCGTCTGGTACTTTTTTGCTACAACCTCGAAGCATCGAAGTTGCTATTTTATACGCCGAGTTGGGGACATTCAGCGTGGATGTGGGATAACCGGACCATTTCGGACATTGGAATTCTGTTCGATGCCGAGTCCGGAAAATTTCAGGCTTTGCCCAATTGGCCAGCTCCGGGAAATGCCAGTCATCCTTCCCCAAGTCCCGATGGCAAATATCTGGTTTTCGATACTCCGATGGAAAAATTAGGAGGAGGCAAGGACGAGTGGGGCGTGGGCGTCGATGGGATTCGGGCGGGAAAATATAGGATCATTTATCGTTTTGATAACTACAAGGGAGCGAATTCTTGGCGCCGTTCCCACCCGCATCCTGTCTTCAGCGCAGATGGTCGCCGAATCTACTTTAACGTCAGCGCCGATCGGTGGACGCGCCTATACGTTGCAGAAGTCGATGCCGGTAGCCGATAACGAATCAGAACGGCTCGATTCAGGGATAATCTACAGTAAGATTAAAGATGTATTTTCACAGAGCATTTTCTCAACTTAGTTAACAATGGCGCAAATCGGAGGATCTTAATTTCTTGATCCAGAAAAACCAGATTTCGTCATAAAAGTACTGACTACGAATGGGACAATATAGGCATTTATTCATTGCCATGACTTTCAGGAAAAATGTCATCAGCAGTTAGTCGTTAAAGTAGATCTTGCGCGAATTACTGGAACCTTGGATGTGGCACCCGAGAATTCAATGTCATACCCAAAACAACTTCGCGCATGTGATGCGCCCAATGACTACCAAAGCGCAGTTTCATGGCAGAACCAGGACGCCCTCAGTATGGATCGAAAAATATCCAGTTTGAATCATGTCAATTTAACCGCGTCCACCTTAACATTGAACGCAGGCAAGATTTAGTCTTCAAAAAATAACAGTCGGAGTGGAGTTAGCCAGCGAAGAAGTGCGCCATACGTAATGCGACCAATTGATCGCCATCTGGCCTGATTGTCGTCGCGCTTCCTCCTTGTGACCAAGGGGTGAGAGCGACTCAATCAGGGGCAGGAAGTGACGGGCGTGTCTATGAGAACGACCCGAACTGATTTCCCGTTATTGGCTTCACAGCAAAGCGCATCTTGTCGAGTGACTCGGCTCTTGAAGATCGGTCTCGCTGGCGCACCGCTAAACGGGTTTCGGGTACGGACATATCCATTACTGATGGCGCCATCGGGGGTGGGTAAGACGGAGATTGTGAAGTGGGCGTGCGAGGAGTTGGGGATGGCGCTGTGTCATTTGAGTGTGATGTCGTGGGTGATTTATGCGGCGAAGAAACCCGGAACGATTGAATGCTTGTCGGGTTGGATTGAAGGGCTGAAGCGACCCGGACTCATCTTTCTGGATGAATTGGATAAGCTGCGTTCGGAGACAATGTCTACGAGCGCATGGCATGCCGATGCGATGACCGAGATCTTGGCATTGCTGGATAACGACACGCGGTTGGCATCCATGGGGATGAAGCCAGCCATCGTTGCGCGACTGGGGAAGGATGTGTTCTTCGCGGGGGCTGGAGCGTGGCAGGTGTTGTTCCGTCAGGGAGAGCGGCAGGCATTGGGATTCGGCAAGAGAAATGTCTCTGAGAAAAGCGAATCTCTGCCGACAGCAGCTCTGCGGGATTCTGTTTATGGCGGAGTTCCAGAAGAGATCCTCAATCGCTTTGCGGTGCCGATTGCCATCTCGCCGTTGACGAAGCTGGACTACGCGCAGGCGTTGACTCATGTTCACGAAAAGCTGGGCGAACCGATGCCGACGCGTGAGAAGCTCGACGAATTGTCCGAGCTGGCGGTGCGGGAGGGAATCGGATTTCGTTGGGTGGAGCGGTATCTCACGGAGCTGGCCATTCAACGCATGGAGAGGCAGGAGCAGGATGATCTGATCTTCGACAATCACCCTGAGCCGAAGAACGGGCATACTCTCGAGCCAAAGCCGACTACTCTGAGCGACTGCCATTCGGAGAAGGAGTTTTCGCAATACATCGCCGATCTTCAGGCTAAAGCGAGAAACGAGGAGGAAGCAGAATCTACTGAGGATATTGAGGAGGCGCCTCCTAAGCCTCGCTGGAAAGCGAAGCAGACTCCGGTGGTCAGTGGTTCCAAGCCCGCACGCGGCGAAAAGAATGCAGCGAAGCTCTGGGAGATCATTCGAACTCTGGCGGCGAATATCCGGAATTCGGCGTGCAACCGGATGATGGACTTGCCCGACACCGAGGCCGTCAAACGGCTGTCCGATATTTCCGCCGCCGCGCAGAGCATTCAGGATCAGACAGAAGATCCCTCTCTCGAACTGGCGAACACGGCGCAGATCCTGGATGCGTTCTTTGTCTGCAATTCCGATTGCGCTCGGATGCAGCACTATTGGCGGGAACTGTCGAATCGTTTTCCCGACGTGGCGGCTCAGGGATATCTCGGCTTGTGGATTCAGACGCTGCAACGATTCCTAAACGAAGCTGAGGAAGAGTATCGACGGTGAACGTCCACCAAACCGCGACGGTTTCGTGGGCGTTCACATCAGGGGCGACCTTGCCGGATTCGCAGTCGTCGCTTCGCGCTCCTGCCGCGAACACCGACAGCGTCGCGCACGCCTCGCGCCAACAGTTGTTGTCACGCGGCGTGCGGTTTGGGGAAAGGTCGACGCTCATCCGTTCCCGTGAGTTACGGGGGAACGGCTGCGCCGCTCTCGCGGCGACGCATCTCTTGTCGTGCGCCTTCGGCGAGGAAGGAAAAGGGCGGGGCCGTTTGTCTCTGGCGACATGGCGGGCGTCGGAGGTGGCCCTCCGCGTCCGGCAGCGCCAGTTCGTAGAAGTGGAGTGCGGGTGCTTTACGAATCGATAACGAAAGGACAACGCGATGATTCTGGTACTTCTGGCGGTGTTGGGCGGACTGGGTTGGGGTGGCTGGGTGGCTTGGGAAAAGATGAATGCGATCGGTCAGGAGAAATACCATTACCGTCCGAATGGTTGGGAATGGACGGCGGTGCTTGGCGTTGCGCAGGGGTTCCTGGCGAGCGGAATTTCGATGGCCTCGAACGATCTGTTGTCGGGGATCGCTGGCGTCCTGATCAGCCTCACGCTGTTTGGCGTGACCTTCTATTGCATCCAACGCAAGACCAGTTGGCAGATGGCTCTCGGCTCGGTGGTGTTGCAAACTCTGGCGGCCATCGGTGCGGTGATTGCCCTTTTCCTCGCCGTAATCGCCGCGGTCTGTGTCGTCGCGTGGTTCTTCGGCTGCGACAGCCGCAAGGTCGTCGTCGTGCGGGAGTACTAATTCCGTTCTTTCCTTGCCATGAAACTATTACTCACCAGCGACCTGCATGGTCGACGGGATCAGTACCGGTGGATTTTGGAACATGCCTGCGAGTTCGATCTGGTCTGTATCGTGGGGGATTTGCTCGATGCGTTTGATGAGCGCGGAACATCGAAGCAGATTCAGGAAGTCATTCAATTTGTCGACGAGATGAAACGGCTTAGTGTTCCATTGGCGCTGTGCTCTGGCAATCACGATGCGGAAGATATTCACCCTCATGCATGCGCATACAGTACGGCGACCGCGAACTGGTTGGAGACTGTCGCGGGAGAATCGGTTGCGATCGATGGACAGAGTCGATTGTTCGGGCCAGTGGGAGATCGGCTGTTGGTCACGTGCCTGCCGTATGACTACGGTCATCTCGATTCGCAATCCTTGGACGAGATGTGGGCAGAAGGATTCTCGCACCATCGGATGTTGAATGTCCCGTGGTTGGTCCTTCACCACGAGCCGCCGATGAACTCCCTCATTGGTGGCGACTACGGCAGCCTGTGGCTCAGTGAGCGTGTTGCCATGCAACCGTGCCGCTACTTGGCGTGCGGTCATATGCACTCGCGTCCCTACGAAGCGGATGGACATTGGGCCGACCGCATTGACTCCACGTGGTGCTTCAACCCCGGACGACCAGAGGCATCTCCCATAGGCATGGCACCAAATTATGTGGTGCTCGATACTAGCACGCGGATCGCATCCTGGAATTTCTGGGATGAGTCTACCGCCCAATTTCAAACCCAAACTCTTCAACTCAACGAATAGAATATATGAAACTCAAACTCCAATCGCCGAACACTTCCAGTTCCACCAAAACTCAGAACGTTATCGACGATTTCCAACCTCGGATCAATCCCGAGATCGATGCCCGCTTGACCACCTTCATCGAAGCCAATCCGCGCAGCGTGGAATATTACCGTCAGCTCATTACCGAAAATCCCGAGCGCGCTGTGCGCGTCATCATGCTCAGCCGCATGCTGCGGCACGAGGATCAGATGCGGCTCGTAGCGAAGCAACTGCCCATTGCCCGCAAATGGGCGGAGGAAACGCCCGGCATGATCCAGCGCATCGAGGAACGGATCAAAGAGGTGGCACCGGGTCTGCGTGATCGTGCCTTTGTCCGCGAAGCGATGCGTCAGAAGGCGCGAATGGATTTCCGGCCTGTGGCTGCTGCTCGTTAATCACTCGTTATTATCATCGCGACCGCTTTGGAGAGGAATCTCCAAGGCGGTTTTCTTTTCACTACAGGAGTACATCTATGGGAAATCGTGCCGTCATCACATTCGATCCAAATCCGACCGGAGACAGTCTCGGCGTCTATCTGCATTGGAATGGCGGTCCGGAAAGTGTGTACGCCTTTCTGGATACGCTGGATCATTACGTCGTGCGGGACAATTCCGATGCACCGTATCAACTCGCCCGTTTCGTTCAGATCGTAGGGAATTTTCTCGGCGGCACGCTCTCGCTTGGCGTCGGTCATCTCCGCCAATTAGACTGCGACAACGGAGACAATGGTTTGTACGCCGTCACGCGAATTAGCAAGGAGCGGATCGTTCGCCGTTCCGACGGTTCATTAACTGAATGGTGGTCGGAGTTTCGCGTGGAATCGGAGCGTGTATCTGCCTACAAGCATCCTTATCACACGGCAGCAGACTCCATCGCGAAGGCGATCCACGAGAAGAATGATGCGGCCTTCAAGGAGTCGTAAAAGCTATCGCTTGGGTGCTTTACGATGAGGAGGCGAGTTAGGGCGTTGCTTGAGCCTAGGCTTAACTGCGGCCCGGCTAAAGAATTGCTCCAGGGTAATTCGATAGCCCTCGCAGATTTGTTCCAGCGTACTCAGTCGCACTCCTTCGATTCCGCTCTGACGCTCTAAACGTTGGTAGTACTTGAACGTAATGCCAAGTGCCGCCGCAGCTTGCTCTTGGGTAAGGTCGGCAAGCTTACGGTATTCTCTCAACCTTTTGGCCAGAAATTCGGATCCAGTACTCACTTCTCCGAGAAGGCTAAACTTAACCTGACTATTGACTACCTCACGAACGTAAGGTATAGGCCGAAGTCATATATTCTAAACTTAACTAATAAAAAGATGAAACTCGGGGCTGTGCTTGTACTAATTGCAGGCTGTTTTGCGCTATTTGGGTGCGGGTCATCCATTTCTAAGTTAACGGAGAGAGACGCGAAACTTCTCATCAGCGATTCAATCCGTAACGGCCCTGTTGGAGATACGGTGAGGATCAAACACTCGGATCTCCATGTGAAGAACGGTGAAGAAGGACAGGGCTCGGCGGAGGGAGCCGTCACTATCGAGGTCAAGGATTCTACTTATCGTGAGGATTACTCCATTACTCTCCCCAGCGGTAAAGCGATCTCTGTTTTAAAACGTGTGCGTAGTGCCGATGAAATCATAGAGATAAAAACCTCCGCTCGATTCGTTCTCGTTGGCGAAGGTAAGTGGCAGCTCGAAGGTCAGCCGAAGTTCTCGATCACACCAGATTCAATTGGTCGTCCCAAGTCCGAATTTGCGAACGGTTACGACATTGATTCCCAGGACGGACAACGCTTCCGAAAGACGGTCGACGAGTACAATCGATTGATCATTCAACGCAAGGCGACAACGGTCCGGACACAAAAACTACTCAACTTATTTGAACTATATGTCCAGCACGACTGGTACAACGCCGCGACAGATTCCTATCGTGTGATCGAGGTGTTTCCAGACGAATTTTCCAGTCCCGGCGAAGTCCTCAAAATCAAGGGTCCTCTTTGGCCCATGCTGTGGCGAGACGCAATTCGTCCCCTCATCACACGCAAGCTCAAGGAAGCGAACGCACAACTGGCCGAGGAGAATAAGCAAGTCGACAGCCTCAAAGAACAACTCAATCAATTCTAATTTTATGCACGAAAACCCTCTCCAAGAACTTGCTCGCGCGACCGAGAAGCATCTCGCGCAGAACCGTTCCACTCTCGATTGGTTATATGCCAAGCGTTTCTGGTTGGTAGTAGCGATTCTCGCCACATTGTTCCTGCCGGTGTTGACTAACCGGTATGCGGCGGATATCGCGTTGAATCGATCCCGGCAAATTGAATTGACCGGTTTCGATATTCTGAATCCCAGCGTGCCGGTGCTTTCCAACGGCTACATCATTGGACGCTGTTGGTGCATCAATCCCTTCGCCGCAGCGGTATATCTTCCAGCAGCGGTACTGGGATATTGGGTGTTCACGGGAAAGACCATAGCTCCGAAAGTTGAGTTTTTGGTGACGGGAATCCTGTGCGCCTGTGCCGTTACGATGCCGCTCACACACTTACCGGTTTGCGATGTGATGCTCTCTTCTTTCTGGTGTAAGTGGAATTCACAGCCTGTGCTCTGGGGCTGGGTTGTTCTCACTGCGTCCAGCGTAGCTCTTTTCTTATCCACCTGGGCGCAGCGATTGCCGTCTTCAAACGCTAGCAGCACAACTACAACCCAAACTGGAGAGTCGAAATGACAAAACCATCCTATCCACACTACCAGATTGCCGCATGGGTGATGCTCGGCTACAGCGTGATGGACGCGCTGATCGGCGGCGGCATGCCGGCTCTCCTCAAAGCTGGATTCATCGGATTGCAGATCTTCATTCTCTTAGGCTTTCGGTCACTCCTGCCTGTGGGCTGCGCCGCCCGTAAAGTGATTCCTTGGTTCGTGACATGGCGAGCGTATCATCTCGTTATCACGCTGCTGGGTTCCTCGCTGCTCCCGGAGCCAATCGACTCATTGTTCGCTTTGGCAGGACTAGGGGTCATCAAGCCGCTGATGTACGTCTTCATCCTCGACGAGAGGCAGAGTCCTGTCTTCCCGCAACTGCGCATGGTTGCGCTTTGGGGATTGATGAGTCTTCTGTGGGTGCCATCACACACGCTCGATGCACAAACCGAGCACATGGTCACAGCGTTCGCCGACTTCGGCCAAGGCATTCTCTCGGCTATCTACTTCTACTTCGTCGCCCAGTTGTTCATCGCGGCTCAAAAGCTGCCGCCACCCGTCCCGGCAACGATCACCCCATAAATCGTCATCTCAGACGACCCAACTTGTGACAGTTTGCGACACAAAAAATGCGCAACCACGCGTTCCGGTGCGTGTCGTCAAAAATCCAAGTTGACCCAACACGCTCCAACCCGCATGGTTGCGCATCCTCACGCATACCCTCCAAGGGAATCATTCCCTTTGGCGGGGTGTGGGGCAGCGCCCCAATTTCTAGACCAAGGCGACCGGCTTCCTGGTCGAAGCAGAAGCGTACACCGCGTCGATGATCCGCATCAGCTTAAGAGCCTGATCCGGCGTATTCAGCGGTTTCTCCGAACCCTTCAATGCGTTGATGAAGTTCGTAGCCGAACCGATCCGGCCCATGTCTTCGCAACGCTCCGGAATGATCGTCCGGTTCACCGAGCGACCATTCTCCTGCACGTACAGTTCGCATGTGTCGATTGCCGTTTCATCCACGCCATCGCGGCCAAACAGACGCTCCACCTTGCCGCCCGCCTTCGTGCCCTGGAACACCACGGACACTTCCTCGCGCTTGATCATCTCCGCCCACGAAATCTGGAACGACAAGATCTGGCCCGTCTGGAACGTGATCAATCCATGCGCCGCCGACTCCACATCATTCACGCCATCGGCGCGATCTGGGATGCCCCACGGCCCCTTGAATTGCTTGTCCGTGATGAAATCGTTGAACGTCTGGCCCAGCACATACGCCGGAGCCGGGTAATCCATGAAATAAAGCGCCAAGTCCACCATGTGCAACAAGTCGATCAGCGGACCGCCGCCCGACAGCGCCTTGTTCGTGAACCAGCCACCGAAACCGGGAATGCCCGTGCGGCGGCACCACTTCGCCTGCGCCGACTGGATCTTGCCCACCGTGCCGTCCGCGATGTACTGCATCATCGCCCGCGACTCGGGCCGCGACCGGTTATTGAAATTGAACTGCAACTGCTTGCCCGATTTTTTCGCCGCGGCAATCATCTCTTCCACCTCGACCGCATTCAGGCCCGGAGGCTTTTCGCAGAAAACGTGCTTGCCCGCTTCGAGAGCACGAACGGCCAGCTCCTTGTGAAATTTGTTCGGCACGATGACCGACACCGCGTCCAGATCCGACGCATCCTTCAACATCGCCTCGACCGAATCGAACGACTTGGGGATACCCCAGTGCGACGCCGCGCGCGCGGCCGCCCCCGGAGCCGGATCGGCCACAGCGACCACTTCCGCACCGCCCAGACGAAAACCTTCCACGTGATAGCGCAGCATTCCGCCCGCCCCAATGACACCAACCTTGATTGCTTTAGACATGATTAAGATATGTAAGTTCGCTGATTTACAATTTGTAGAACAATTGAATAAATAAGCAAAACAAGAGCGAAAAGAAAAGCGGATCTTGTAGTCAAAACCTCGGATTAGTCGTCAAAAAATCGTACCAATCGGGAAGAAGTGGAGGTTAGGGGATTCGAACCCCTGACCTTCTCATTGCGAACGAGACGCTCTACCAACTGAGCTAAACCCCCTTCTATTTCTGCCCCAAATTCTTAGAACCGGTTCAATCGGCCCAAAAACAACTCGTCACCCCCGACCGTCACCCCGTAACATTTCCGTATGGTCCATTCCAGTCCACCGAAAAGCACGCGACAACAGCTTGAGAAGATACCGAATGTTCCGGGCCTCTATCGCCATCGAGACAGGGGGACATATTACGCAATCAAAAAGGTTCTCGGCAAGCGGAAAGAGCATTCCTTGGGTACGAAGGATCGAAAATTAGCCGAACGCCGGATGAAAGAATGGTTGCGGACCTTGGATAAGATCGACTCGGCCATGGAACACACCACCCTCAAGCAACTGCTGGAAATGTTCGCGAAAGCGAATCAGGGTAAGGCCGACAAGACCCAGAAAACGAATGCGTCCATTATCAAGCAGTTCAAGTTGAGCTGGGGCTATGACCTCAACATGCGAGTCGGAGACATTCGCGCTTCCCATTTAAACGAATGGTTGGCGATCCATGGGTCGCGGTTGAAGCACACTTCCTACAACCGGTATGCCGGGTTCCTCAAACAGTTGTTTGCCATTGCGGTAGCCGACCGGATCATAGCGGAGTCACCGTTTGAGAGTGTCGCCACCCGCTGGAAGAAACCACAGACGCCCCTGCGCATGGTTCCCACGGTTGAACAGTTCGAGCAGATCATTGCGTTTGTACGGAATCAGAAGTTCAACGCTCATGCCAAGGAGACCGCTGACTTTCTGGAATTTCTGGGATTGGCGGGAGTGGGTCAAGCCGAGGCCAGTTCGTTGACATGGGGCGATGTGGACTGGAAGAAGCAGCAGATCCATATTCGTCGGCGCAAAACCCAGCACCTCTACTATGTACCGATCTATGATCATCTGAAGCCCCTGCTGCAACGATTGCACAAGGAAGCCAAACACCCGGCTCCCAGTAAGAAGGTGTTTGCAATTCAGGATGCGAAGAAGGCATTGGAGACAGCCTGCAAGAAACTGGGGCTCACTCATTTCTCCCAGCGGAATTTGCGTCAATGCTTGATCCTGCGGCTGTGGATGGCCGGAGTGGATGTGAAGTTGATTGCGAAATGGCAGGGGCATCAGGATGGGGGCAAGTTGATCTTCGACACCTATACGGAAGCATTTGGATCGCGGGATGGGGAGTATGAGCAGGAACAGTTGAAGAAGTTGGGTGTGCAGGCGACACCTGCGAGCACCGCAGCGGTCACACCAGTTGCTCCAAATTCTTCTCCCATGACTCCAACCAATACATTCAAGGAGGGTGACAAGGTGTTCACCCTGTTCAAGGGAACCCAAGTGACAGCCGAGGTGACTTTGACCTATGCGAACGAAGTTCAGGTACGTACTCCCGATGGGGAACTGCGCTGGAGGACGGTCAAGACGGTGGCACTGGTGCCGAGTTGCCCGCCCTACACCACTCCTGAACCGCAATCTCAACCCCCGACTCAACCTGTGGGGGCGACTGCACCTGTGACTGAGACCTTAGTTGAACCCACTCCGGTTCAACCTACACCTACTGAAGTGAGCACTCCCCTCACCACAGTTGAACCCACTCCCAAGGTAAGCAAGAAGCGCAAGGGGTTTCTGGAGCGGCTGCGACTCGACAAGCCGTAAGAACGGTTCGCAATCGTGCAAAACCCAGCCTTCGGGACGTCGGAGTAGTCGAAGAGTCTCGAGGGCTGGGGAAAGCAACCGAAGCTCCCTGCGATTGCCTATGAATTTGGGTTCTAAAACCCACCGGATCCAACAAATTAGAATAATTTGTTAAACTTTATTCGAATGGAATTTCGGGCGTTTTTCACCACTTGGTTTTTCGAGAGAGTGAGTACGCTGATTCTGGATTCATCCTATGCCCTCCTTTGCACAACATTGCGCGGAAACAGAATTAGGTTTTGGCCAACCCTATCCCCAAGTGCATTTATGGTTGGATGAGTTTGCGGGGAAACCTCCCTATGGGATGCGTCACCGTAAGAAGCGGCATCATCTGGCAGGCATTGAAGAAGTGCGGAAGCTCTGGGGCCATGAAGCGGCTGAGGTGGCTCGCCTACACATCATCTCTGATCTCAAAATGGAGGGGTGGAGTGAGAGTGATCCCTTCCCCCGTGATGAAGCCCATTACCAACGGATGGGGTTGTTTTGATGATAATGACAAATCCACGAACTAATCTATAATATCCCTCTATGGCACGCCCCAAGAAGAAACCTAGTTCCATAACCAAGCCTCCTGAACTTAAGAACCATTGGCCAGCGACTGCCACGGTTCACGCGGTGACAGGTGAAGTGCAATCGGTTCGTCGTAGAGCTGCGGATAGTGAGAATGGCATGATTCGACTCACCAATGGAGATGCCGACATGACTTCACTCCAAGCCGGAAATCAGCGGTATCGGCGTCAACCCTAGCGATTCATGAAGGGAGCGATGGCAGCATTCTCCCGACGACGTTGAGCGGCCTTTTCGGAGAGTTGACTGGACACAATGTAGACGCGAACCGTCTTACTGACATTGCCTGCGGTCGTATAGGTGAACCGACCTTCCTCAAAGTATTCCCCCTCCCAACTCTCATCATCCACGATACTGGCAGGCAACCCTCTCAACAAATAGACCTGATC
>NEUU01000029.1 GCA_002304345.1 Verrucomicrobia bacterium Tous-C9LFEB | reverse complement strand
TTCAGCTCCCGGCAATCACCGGACCGATCAGGAAAGCGTTCGCCTCTTTGTCTACCACAATTCTAAAAGACAAGGGGATTCATGCTCTCGAGACTCACAGTTGCCGAAATCCCCTCTATCAAGAGGGGTGCCGCGTGAGCAGCGGGGTGTGTGGGTATTGACACTATCGCTACCACTTGTGTTGCAAGCTATACGCGAGCAGACACAACCCGACTCCCACGAGCAATGAGTAGGATGCGCAATGAATCTTCCAGAATGCTTTATTTAACGTCGCACGATCCTCGTATTTCCAATACCAGCGGCAAAACCAACGCTCGATGTAGACTGAGACGAAAAAAGTAGGCACTAGGAGTACAAGACCTGCGGTCGGCAACATCCAGTATAAATCAGTCTCATAGGGAATAAGCCAAGGGGCTTGAACTGTGACCGCATAAATTTTTAGCGCCAGAGTTTCCATTCCGTAGGACTTATTCCCGCCTAAGCCGGCCATCTGTATTACGACTAATATCAACCAGAGAATCGGAAAACCAATAAAGGTTGAAATCAAATTGGCAAAAGCCACACCCCAGAACGCTTTATTGGTCGGTAATGATAAAAAACGACGACACAAGGATGCCTCAATAAAAATTACCGGAGCCAGCATGAGTGCCAAGGCCGGCCCTTGCAATAAAAGCATCGGAACGCCCGCGTTCGCCAAGAAGATCATTCCCATATTGCCCCTTTGCGTTTTGTGTTAGCTGAAGCGTTGCAGACGCTGCGCGACGTCGGCCTTGAGGCGGTCGAGATGCGCGAGGGTGAACTGGGTGGGATCGAGGGAATTGTCCACGAGGAGCGGGGTGAGGTCCATCGCCCAGGTGAGCGCGTTGACCGTGTCTGTCGCGTGCGATTCGGCGAAGGTCGCATTGGCGAGGCGACGACCGACCGCAGCGAGATCGTACCGTTTACCTCCGGCAATTTGCGATTCGAATACTTCCAGCAGGGCGGTGGCGAGTTCGGGCCGGGCGTTGACAGCGAGCGCGCGTTTATCTTCCGCGAGCAGCCAGTCGAGATCGCGCCAGACTTCGCAGCCGTAGACTTTTTCCGGTCGTTCCGCAGCTGGCAGCGAGCGCAGCGCTTCGATGCCGCGAAGGAAAACGGCGACGTGGGTGTCGTGCTTGTCGGCGGGGTTATGAAGATAGACCACTTTCGGGAGCGCGATTTCGAGGATCTTGCGCAGGTCGGCGCGAACGTCGTTGCGTTGCGGGTCCTTCACCGCGCCGCTGGGATGGGCGAGTTGAAGCTGGATGGAGTATTTGCCGATGTCGGCGGCCTTGCGCTGTTCGCGGCGGCGGATGTCCTGCATCTGCTCGTCGGTGTATTGCGCAAAGGCGCCCGCGCGCGGACTGCCCGCGCCATTGGTCACGACCACGCCGCTGAACCATTTGTCCTTCGAGTCGTAGCATTCCGCGATGCCGTGGTAGGCCATGATTTCGATATCGTCCTGGTGCGCCGCAATGGCGAGGTGCGTGGTGCGGATGAGCGCGTCGCGAGGGTCGAGGCCGTCGGGGACATGAACATCGTGCCGCGGATGGCTGAATTGCATGGGAAAACCGTAAACGCATTTTTCGTTTTCGACAAGCAGTGGAAACCGAGACTTTTTGACGAAATTAACGGAATTTACGGAATTCAAAACTCGAGCTATTCCTTGTTCTTCCCAATTTCGTCAATTCCGTTAATTTCGTCAAAAAATCCCTCCTATGAACCGCGCCGAATTTGCCCAATCCCTCCGCGACTGCGATTTGTCGAACTCCCCGCTCGAACAGGAGCATCGGGTGAAGATGCTGGCACTGCTGGAATCCACACCGGATTGTTTCTGGCGCACCAGCTTTCCCGCGCACTTCACGGGGAGCGGATTAGTCGTCAGCCACGACGGCAAGAAGGCGCTGCTGCATCATCACGCCAACTTGAACCGCTGGCAGCAATTCGGCGGTCACTGCGACGGCGAGGAAGATGTGCTGAATGTGGCGTGCCGCGAAGCGCTGGAGGAGTCGGGCGTGGAGGGTCTCATCGTGGCGTCGCGCGCGCCGTTCGATCTGGATATTCACGAGATCCCGCCGAATGCGAAGAAGCAGGAGCCGGCCCATTTTCATTACGACGCGCGCTATGTGCTGATCGCGCCGGAGAACGCGGTGTTCAAGATCAGTGACGAGAGCCACGACATGAAGTGGTTCACGCCGGAAGAAATGCTGGAAATTTGCGGCGATGACGCGGGTCTCGTGCGCCTGACGAACAAGTGGATTCAGTTGTTGGAGAGACGGGGCATTCGGGCGGCGTGATGACCTGCGGCAACTTACAGGGAGAAGACGCCTGTCCTTTATTCCGCTCTCCCAATCGGCTCCCCTTTTCTCAGAATATAGCCAGCATTAAAATTGACGCGAGGGTCATTTTTAGGGATCAACCTTAATCCCTCAGCGACAAGTACAGATCGCGCTACGGTCATCGTTTTAAAAAAAGTTCTTCCATTTTTAAAAGAGCCCATCTCTTCAAATAGAGCCTTGTATAAATCATCCAATAGAGTCTTGGATACCTTATCCCCAAACTCTAGATGAACAAATACACTGACCTTTTCTTCTGGAACGCTGATCAACGCGAAAGTCTGATAATGCCCTTCACTATTCAATGATAGTCGTCCGGAAAGATTCGGCCAGCTTGCTATGTCGGCGCTTCCATAATAGGGGTTAGGTGACGACCTAAAAATGAGCATAACACCATCCGCTAAGGGTATCATCTGCGTGGTGTGTATTGGTGCTCCGTTCGTATTGGAGTTTGGAAGAGAGCCTTCGATTATTCTTATCTTATCTTTTACGACTAAATCGCTACCATCAACTTCAATATTCGCAGATGGAATAAATCTAGTTACTATTTCCTTAAGAATGGGAAGTTTCGCTTGGACTTCCGCTTCTGCATCGGCTCTGTCATCTGCAATAACCGATGATAGCATTAAGCAAAACACTAAGATCGTGTATTGTACTTTCATAGGTTTAAGTCAGAAAATGAATAAAGGTAGCGAGTTCAGACGGGCTTTACAAGCGATGGCGGCGACTCCTGCTACTGAAACTCAGCTCTGCCGAAAACCCCGTGTCGGTGAGCTTGCGCCCGCCGAAGCCACCGGCTTCGGCTACATCGGAGGTCCGGCGCGAGAGTGTGAGCCAGATGTCGTGTAGCGCATTGCGCACAGCTGCATGGCTCCGTTGTAGGGCGGTTCGGTGAACCGCCGATTGGCAGCGAAGCTGCCATGCAAAATAAGAAGCCACCTCTCCACTCTTGGCACCTGCGGTGCCAGCGGCGGTTCACCGAACCGCCCTACAGTTCCGATCCATGACTGCCTACGCGATACTTAAAAAACTGTAATCGCAGCCAACAAAAAGGCGCAGAACGAAATCTCGCTCTGCGCCTTTTTGCAGCGTGACGCGGCACCCGGCTTGGCGGCAGTACGATGTACTGCCGTCTGCATTGCCGAGTACTAGCTATCTCATCAGGCCCAATTGACGCCGTGCATGGAACCGGTCTTGAGGAACTGTTCGTGCATGGCAAAGGCTTTGCTGAGGGTTTGCGGGGTCTGGCCGTCCTTGACGTTGGCGAAGTAGCTACGGAGTTCGTCGCGGTAGCTCTCGTGCGCGCAGACATCGACGAGGAGGTTGGCGCGTTCGCGGGGCGATTTGCCACGGAGATCGGCCACACCGTTTTCGGTGATGACGACCTGCACGGAGTGTTCGTTGTGGTCCTGGTGGCTGACGAAGGGAACCAGCGTGCTGATCTTGCCATCCTTGGCCGTCGATGGACAGGTGAAGATGGAGATGTAGGCGTTGCGGGTGAAGTCGCCGGAGCCGCCGATGCCGTTCATGAGCTGCTTGCCCATGACGTGGGTGCTGTTGATGTTACCGAAGAGGTCGACTTCGATCGCGGTGTTGATCGAGATGATGCCGATGCGGCGGGCGATTTCGGGGTGATTGCTGATTTCCTGCGGGCGCAAGACGATGCGGGAGCGGAAGAATTCGATCTCGTCGTAGATGCCCTGGAGGGTTTCCGGGGTGATGGTGAGCGAGGAGCCGGAGGCGAACTTGATTTTGCCGGAGCGCAACAGATCGATGACCGAGTTCTGGATGACTTCGGTGTACATCTCGAACTTGGGGATGTCGGGGTTGGTGCCGAGGGCTCCGAGAACCGCGTTGGCGATGTTGCCGACGCCGGATTGGATGGGTAGGAATTCCTTGGGGATGCGGCCGCTCTTGATTTCACCGGCGAGGAAGTTGGCGACGTTTTCGCCGATCTTGTTGGTGAGTTCGTCCGGGGCGTCGAAGCCGCGGGCTTCGTCCTCGAGGCTGGTCTCGACGTAGCCGACGATCTTCTTGGGGTCGACTTTGACGAAGGGCTGGCCGATACGATCAGACGGCTTGTAGATCGGAATTTCGCGGCGGTGGGGCGGGTCGAGCGGTTGATAGATGTCGTGGAATCCGCGCAGGGCCTTGGGGTGTTTGCTGTTGAGCTCGATGATGATCTGGTCCGCGAGGAAAGCGAAGGTGGGCGTGGCACCGACACCGGCGGTGAGGACGATCTCGCCATCGGCGGTCAGGTCGGACGCTTCGATGACGGCGACGGACACCTTGCCGAGGAAGCCGTAGCGGACGTTCTGCGGGAGCTGCGACAAGTGCATGTCGAAGAAGCTGACCTTGCCGGCGTTGATGCCCTTGCGCAGATCATTGTTGGTCTGGTAGGGGGTGCGGAAGGAGATGGCATCGGCCTTGGTGAGTTCGCCGTCGAGAGACGGGCCGGTGGAGGCTCCGGTGACGACACCAATCTTGAAGGGGCGGCCGGCGGCGTGTTCGGCGGCGGCGCGCTTGGCGATGGCGGTGGGGATGGCCTTGGGGGTTCCGGCCGGGGTGAATCCACTGAAGCCCACGGTCTGGCCATGTTTGATAAAGGCGGCGGCTTCTTCGGCAGTAAGTTTCGGGTACGGTAGTTGACTCATAATTCTTTCATGATGCGGACCTCGATGGCGCTGAGGGCGGAGGTGGAGCCGCTCTCGTCCTGCATGAGGAGATTGCCATCCTGGTCGATGCCGCAGAAGGTGCCCTGACGGGTGTGATCTTTCAATTCACAGGCGACTTTGCGGGGGTCGCCCCACGCGGCGTTGATTTCGTCGACGAAAGCGGTAAAGCCCTGCGCGACCATTTTTTCCTGCATGCGCCGGGTGGCGACGAGGATGGCGTCGGCGAGCGATTCGGGCTTGGGGACGTGCGGGAGGAGGTCCTTCAAGCGGGTCGATTGGCCGAGGAGTTCGGGCGAGGATTGTTCGGGCTGGTTGGTGATGTTGATGCCGAGGCCGATGACGGCGGTGGCTTCGTTGAAGCGTTCGACGAGGAGCCCGGCGAGTTTGCGGTTGCCGACCATGACGTCGTTGGGCCAGCGCAGGCGCAGTTCTTTCACGCCGAGTTGGCGGAGGACGCCGAGGAGCGTCCAGCCCATGACGAGCGGGAGCGGTTCCCAGCGGGAGCGGGGGCCGTCGGCGGGGATGACCATGGACATCCAGAGGCCACCGGCATCGGAAACCCAGGATTTGCCGGTGCGACCGCGACCGGCGGTCTGGCGGATGGCGAGGACGGCGTTCCACTCCGGGAGGGAACGGCAGAGGTCATTGGTGGAGGTGACTTCCTCCACGCAATGCACGGCCCACCCTTCGGCCGTGGGCCGGATCATGGGTTGGGGACCGCGATGGATAACTTGGTAACTCATACACTTAAAGTTCTTCGTTCACGCTTCTCTTTGGCAGCGCAGTCCATCCAGCCCCCGTGCAACCCCAGGCTTGCGATTTTATTCGAGTTCGATGAGGGATTGTCCTTCGTTAACGGCATCACCCATGGCGACGTTAATCTTTTTCACCGTGCCGGCGCGCGGCGCGTTGATGTAGGTGTTCATCTTCATGGCTTCGACGGAGAGGAGCACGTCGCCTTCCTTGACGGCGTCACCTTCCTTGACGTTGATCGCGACAATCTTGCCGGCGAGCTGGCTGACAACGGAGCCGGGACCCGCAGGAGCGGCGGCGGCGGCGGGAGCGGCCGAGACCGGCGCGCTGACGGAGGCCGAGACGATGGGGGCGGAAACGATCGGAGCGGGCGCGGGAGCACCGGCAACGCCTTGGGGGTTGAAGGGCGCGCCTTCGGGGCCCTGGTCGAGGATTTCAACCGTCACTTCGTAAGCTTTGCCTTCAACTGTTACCCGTAGTTTTTTCATGTATTCAGGGAGTAAATGGTTTCTATGTTCTGGGAGTCTTATCTCAACTTGTGCGAGGAGTAAATCTCGCGGCGGCCTTCAAGCGACCAGTCGACCACGGGGATCGAGATGGAGACTTGCTGGGCGGCGTTGGCCGCCTGGATGGCGAGGATGCGGTACTGGCCACGGAGGGTTCCGGCCACGCTCGCCGCGATGACGGCGAGGATGTGGGCGGGAATGTCCGAGCTGGCCGCGGGCGCCTTGACTTCAGCCACAACCGCCGGAGCGGGAGCGGGCGAAGCGGCCGCGCCACCATTGCTGGGAACGGTGACGACGGTCTCGGCGGATTCGCCCCGGGCGGGCGCCTCAAAGGCGTCCACCGCTGTGCGCAACGCCTTGAGTTCGTCGAGTACCTCGCGGTTTTCCCGACGCAGTGAGGCGACTTGCGCTATCGCAATCGCGCCCACGACGAGGGCTATGATGGAGAGTACGATTTCCATGGTGTTCTCGGTTTAGAGCGGGATGTTTCCGTGCTTTTTCGGCGGGCGGGTTTCGCGCTTGGAGAGCAAGCTGCGCAACGCCATCGCCAAAGCGGCGCGGGTTTCGGAGGGTTCGATCACATCGTCGATCAACGCCTTGCTGGCGGCCTGATAGGGCGAGGCGAACTTTTCGCGATAGTCGGCGATGAGTTCGGCTTCCTTGGCCTTGGGGTCCGCAGCGGCGGTGATTTCCTTGCGGTAGAGCACCTTGACGGCGCCTTCGGCACCCATGACGGCGATTTCCGCCGTGGGCCACGCGAACACGTAATCAGCTCCGAGATCCTTCGAGCACATGGCGAGGTAGGCCCCACCGTAGGCTTTGCGGATGATCATGGTGATCTTCGGCACGGTCGCGGCCGAGTACGCGAAGAGCATCTTCGCGCCGTGGCGGATGATACCGCCGCGTTCCTGGGCGAGTCCGGGCAGGAAGCCGGGGACGTCGACCAAGGTGATGATCGGGATGTTGAAACAGTTGGCGAAGCGGATGAAACGCGCCGCCTTGTCGGAGGCGTCGATGTCCAGCGTGCCGGCCTTGACCATCGGTTGGTTGGCGATGATGGCCACCACCATGCCCTTCAAGCGGGCAAAACCAATGATGAGATTCTTGGCGAAGTCGCGCTGCACTTCGAGGAAGGTATTCGGATCGAAGAGCTTTCCAATAACCGCCTGCATGTCCAGCGGAGCCTTGGGATCTTCCGGCACGAGGGCGTCCATGCTCTTGTGCTTGGTGAGCGACAAGGTCGGGGGCAGCTTGTGGGGAGGATCAACGAGGTTGTTCGCCGGGAGGTAGGTGAGCAATTGCTTGACGATCTGGATGGCGTGCGTGTCGTTCTCAGCAACGAAGTGAATGTTGCCGGAGATGGTGGCGTGAGCCGCCGCGCTGCCGACTTCTTCCATCGTGCAGGTCTGGCCGGTGGCCGCCTTGATGACGTCCGGTCCGCAGATGAACATGTTCGCCTGCTTCTTGATCATGATCTGGAAGTCAGTCAATGCCGGGGAGTAGGCCGCTCCACCCGCGCACGGGCCAGCGATGACCGCGATCTGCGGAACGACGCCGGAAGCGAGCACGTTGTGGAAGAACACCTGGCCGTAACCGGAAAGCGATCCCACGCCTTCCTGAATGCGCGCCCCACCCGAATCCATGAAGCCGATGATCGGCATGCCCGCCTTGAGGGCGTGGTCCATGAGGTTGACGATCTTCTTGGCGTGGATGTTGCCGAGCGAGCCGCCCGCAACGGTGAAGTCCTGACTGAAAGCCGCCACGGATTGACCCGCGACGTAGCCGGTGCCGGTGACGACGCCGTCCGCCGGAAGCACCTTGTCGAGCATGCCGAAACCGGTGCAGTTATGCGTGGCGTGGAGACCGCGCTCCTGGAAGGTATTGGCGTCGTAAAGATTGTCCAAACGATCGCGGGCCGTCATCAGCCCTTTCTTGCGACGCTCTTCGAGCTTGTCTTTGCCGCCACCATTGAGGGCGACTTCGCGTTTCTTTCTGAGCTTGTCAACTGCAGCAGCGGAAATAGGCATGGGCTGTTCCTTTAAATACCTTCGTGGGTTTCGGGTTTAAAAATTCAGGGGTTAGTGGTGGTGATGATCGCCGCCGCAGGTGCATCCGCCCTTGGGCTGGCAAAATTCGGTCAACACACCGTGGGTCGACTTCGGGTGCAGGAACGCCACGAGCTTGTTGCCCGCGCCGTCAATCGGCGTTTCGTGAATGAGCTGCGCACCGGCCGCCTTGGCCTGGGCGAGCTGGCCAACGACGTCGTCGCTGCCAAAGGCCACGTGATGGATGCCTTCGCCATTCTTCGCGAGGAACTTCGCCACGGGGCTGTCTTCGGAGGTGGGTTCAAGCAGTTCAACGTGCACTTCGCCCACGGCAAAGAAGGCGGTGCGGACTTTTTGAGACGGCACTTCCTCGCGGTGCTCGCACTTGAGGCCGAGAACGGTCTCGTAATATTTGATGGATTCGTCGAGGGAACGAACGGCAATGCCGAGGTGGTCGATTTTCTTGATGCTCATGGGCGTCTCACTTTCTTCGTAGTTGGCCTTTCCACGCACTTTGGCGGGGAAGATTCATTAATTAATCTTATCGGGTAAAAGTATGGATATTAGTTATCCTATTGCAATAAAAATGTGCGGGCAGTATGGAAAAAAATTGTGACCGGATGCGTCTCGCCACAACTCTGACGCAACAGGTTACGGAGCAAAAATAACCTATTGCTCCCTTAGAACCTATCCACGATCTTTCCTGCGAGAAGCCTCGGGTTGGCTCTCGATCCACACCCAGAGAGGGATTAATACAGCCAGCAAAAGAAACCCGCTGAGCATCGATTCCCACAACATGGGCGGAGCATAACGCGCCGTCACCACCCGCGCCTGTGGAGGCACCGTGAGGCGCATTTGCCCAAGATTCGTTTCGTCCGTGATCGCCAGCCAAGGACCATCGTCCAAACGGAAGCTCCAGCCCGGTAATCGCACGAGAGAAAGAATCAAATGACCTGATAAACCGCGCATCTCAACCGTAACCGCGTTTCCCATGAAGCGGATCGGCACAGCCTGCCCGTCGCTCTCCATCCATGCAAGAGGCCTCGCTGCCGTATTCTCAAACACCGCAAGGCCCGAAGGCGTCGTCTCGGCAAACTTGATTCCCGGCATCGACTCAAGTGCGCTCGCTGATGCGGAATGGTTGATGGTGATGAGATACCGCACTGACCATTCGTTCAGCGACGCCATTTTTTCCAGTGTAAGCGGCGCAGGCAGAAGGGCTGAGCCGTATATCATAAAAAAAACTCGCTGCGCCGTGGCGCGATTTACCATGCCATCATACCCTGCGAACCCCTGCTCTCCGAAAAGCGTGGGAAAATTGAAACCGCGTTGTTCGACGCGCTGAGCGGCGGATTCCACAGCCTTCGGAACATAGGACAGTGTGCGACCTGAGGTGAGCTTCGGACCAGACTCCACTTCCCGCGCCAGGGCAGGTGTAAGATGATACTCGGAGAAAGTCTTCTGCGCAGAAGGAGTCAGCACCACGAGCACGTTCGACCCAATCGCCAGGAGAAAGAAGAGATGAAGCCAGCGCGCCGCCAACAGTCGTCGCGACACCAGCAGATGCAGCGCCAATGCACAAAGCACGGCGTAACCCATGACAACCGGCTGATACCATTTGTATGGCCACCGCATGTAATTCAGCAACGGCACGACGGACAAAACCAGATTGCCCGTAGTCGACAGAAAAAAAGTCACCTGCACCACCATCAGCAAGGCGATCCACCTCGTATCGCGGATCACTTTGCGAGCCCGGTACAGCCGCCACAAAATCCACGGCAAAACCAACATGCCACCCAGGTAAAAGATCTCGCTGCCCGACGAGAACACGCGCTCCGGCTCAAACCAAAAAAACTGCGCCTTCAGCCAGTCGCCCGCATCGAGCGCCCATGCCAAGGCATCGCCCGCCGAGTAGACCGTGCGAAAACGCGCCTGTTGCATCGCCCACCGCATCGGCATCAACAGAGGAAGCGCCATGACTCCAGCCACCACGTTGGAGATCAGATACGAAACCAAGGCGCGCCAACCACCAACCCGTTCCCGCTTCACTACCGTCCACCGGAAGGTTCCGTAGAGCATTTCCACGACTTGATAGAGGAAATAAAATTGGATGTTCCCCTGATAAATAAAAAGACCCTTCAACAAGGCAGACAAAACCAGGTAGCGAACCGCCCCGCTCACCAAAAACATTTCCAGACAGGCCAGCAACACTGGAAAATAAAACGCACAGTAAGAAGCCACCACCTCCGACTTGGATACAATCAGAATAAAGGGCGACGTTATATACAGCAACGCCCCGTAAACACTCGTCACAGCCGAAACCTTCAACACCCGCAACCACGCGTACATTGCCACAAGCCCTGCCATCAGGTGCAGACAGGACGTCACCTCCGTTATCGCAGGCAAAAGCCCCAGCCATTGGCTGGCCACCCATCCACAGAAATAATTCGGGAAATAGAATACCGCGCTCTGTCCCGCCAGATAATGGGGATGCCCAAGCAACTGATGGAAATTCATCCAGGCAAATTCACCGTACTGCGTCAACGTGCGGTAATTATGCACCAGCCAAGGCCCGTGTTGCGTGGCATTGTCATCATAGCAAAAGTAAAACGGGTCAAACCATTCGAGTCCTGCCAGCAAACCCATTCCTATCCCCAAAAGCGACACCAAGGACACCCAACTTGAAAAAAGGCGTCTCAATGGCAACCGCCAGGACGGAATGGATCGTTCAGATTTCATGCGGAATCGTGATGCAGTAAATGCAATCCTCCCTCGCTTGGCCAGCGCGAATCGCAAAGCCACACTGCCCCCCCGACAGGTTCGCTGACAGTTGCTCGAAGCTATTCTTCCGGCGAGCGATCTTTACCGCGCTTCCGTTGCCAATAAACAATCGCGAGGATGAGCGAAAATGTGAGGAATGCAATGAGAAGGCACGCTGACACGCCAAAATGAGGAAATTGCAGAAGCAGCATAAAGAAGCCGATAACACTGCCCATGCCACCACCAAAAATCACCCAACCAATGTGGCGTACCCGCTCTTTCTGAGAGATCGGCTCGGATGGTTGAGATGACTGCTTTAGCAGTCGATGGCTCCACCATATTCCACATACACCGGCCAAGATGAAAATCGACGAGAAGGTTGTACCGATCCAATGTTCCAACAGACATCCGGTAGCCAGCAGAGTAGAACCGACCAGCAAAACCATCAGACTTTTCTTCTTTTCCTCCATATCTCAGCCCAGCGGATACGTAAACTTGCTGAGCAAACTCTGCGCGGCGCTCGCGGCGGGAATCTGACCGTCGAGGACTTGTTTCTCGATTTCGGGCAGGAGCGTTTTCACTTCGGGATGTTGATGGAAGGCGGCGAGCAGCGCATCGTGGGCCATGGCGTGGACCCATTCGAGGGTTTGTTCGCGGCGACGTTGCTCAAAGGAACCGTGCGCACTCGTGAGCGCCTTGAAGGTTTCGATAATCGTCCATGCTTCGGGAATGCCCGCGCCGGTGAGCGCGGAACAACGGATGGCGCGAGGTTTCCACCCGTGCGTGGGGGAAGCGAGGTGATGAATGACACGCTCCATGTCGCCGCAAAAAGTTTGCGCGCGGAGTTCGTTGTCGCCGTCCGCTTTCGTGACGAGCAAGGTGTCGGCGAGTTCAACGATGCCTTTCTTGATGCCCTGCAATTCGTCGCCCGCGCCAGTGATGAGGAGGAGCAAAAAGAAATCGACCATCGAACGCACAGTGGTTTCGCTCTGGCCGACGCCGACAGTTTCAATGAGGAGCACGTCGAAGCCCGCCGCTTCGCAGACGAGCATGGTCTCGCGGCTCTTGCGGGTGACACCGCCGAGCGTGCCGCCCGAGGGCGACGGACGAATAAAGGCGTTGGCCTCGCGGCTCAATTTCTCCATGCGCGTTTTGTCGCCGAGAATACTGCCGCGCGTGAGGGAACTGCTGGGATCGACGGCGAGGACGGCAACGCGATGACCTTGCTCGCAGAGGTAGCAGCCGAAGGATTCAATAAAAGTGCTCTTGCCGACGCCGGGCACGCCGGTGATGCCGACGCGCATGCTCTTGCCGGTGTGGGGCAGAATCTGGCGCAGGATTTCCTGCGAGAGCGCCGAGTCCGCCGCCGCATTGCTTTCCACGACCGTAATGGCGCGGGCGAGAATGGTGCGGTCGCCCGCGAGAATGCCCTGCACGTATTCCTCGACGTTTAAACGGCGACGGCGGAACGGTTGCGGGGTGACTTCGAGGGGCGGTGTGAGGGGCACGTCTTTGTTGGCGGGGTTGGGGACGTTGGCCATATCGCCAAGCCGGGTGGCCATGCCGTCATGTCCGCCGTCGACACCCTTCATGACGCGGGTCGTGAAATCGGCCCCGGCGTTGTCGGGCACCCAATCCGGGCGTGAGGGGTCTGGTGGCGTGTTGGACATGGGAACTTTTTTAGACGAAATTAACGAAATTGACGAAATTAAAGGCTACAGCAATAAACTTCTGCTGGACCTCTTAAAATTTCGTTAATTCCGTTAATTTCGTCAAAGTCTCCCCGTCTTTAATTCAGTCGCTTGATCAGCTCGCGCAGGATCTTTTCGGCGGCCACGGGGATGACCGTGCCGGGGCCGAAGATCGCCGCCGCACCGTTGGCGCGGAGGAAATCGTAATCTTGCGCAGGAATAACGCCACCGATGACGACCATGATGTCGTCGCGGCCCAGCTTCTTGAGCTCTTGAACGAGCTGCGGGAGCAGGGTCTTGTGACCGGCGGCCAGCGAGGAGAAGCCGACCACGTGGACGTCGTTTTCGACGGCCTGCTTGGCGGTTTCTTCCGGGGTCTGGAACAACGGACCGATGTCGACATCGAAGCCGAGGTCAGCGTAGGCCGTGGCAATGACTTTGGCGCCGCGATCGTGTCCATCCTGACCCATCTTGGCGATCATGATGCGGGGGCGACGGCCTTCTTTTTCCGCGAATTCGTCGGCCAGGGCGCGAACCGCCTTGATGTCGTCGTTTTCGCCGTATTCGGAGCTGTACACGCCTGAGATTGACCGAATGACCGCCTTGTGGCGACCATAAATCTTTTCCAACGCGTCGGAAATTTCACCGAGCGAGGCGCGGGCGCGGGCGGCTTCAATGGCGAGCGCGAGGAGGTTGCCGTTCTTGTTGTGAGCGGCTTCCGTCAGCGCGGTCAATGCGGCCTGAACGCGGTTGTTGTCGCGTTCGCTGCGGAGCTTGGCGAGCTGCTTGATCTGCGCGTCGCGGACGGCGCTGTTGTCGACGTCGAGAATTTCAATCGGATCTTCCTTCTCGAGGCGATACTTGTTGATGCCGACGATGATTTCCTTGCCGGAATCGATCTGGGCCTGACGACGGGCGGAGGCTTCCTCGATGCGCATCTTGGGCAGGCCGGTTTCGATGGCCTTGGCCATGCCGCCGAGGCGTTCGACTTCCTGGATGTGCTCCCAACCCTTGCGCATGAGCGCGTTGGTGAGGGCTTCGAGGTAGAACGAACCACCCCACGGATCGACAACCTTGCAAATGCCGGTTTCTTCCTGAAGGAAGAGCTGCGTGTTGCGGGCGATGCGGGCCGAGAAGTCGGTCGGCAACGCGATGGCTTCGTCGAGCGAGTTGGTGTGCAGCGATTGCGTGTGGCCGAGCGAGGCGGCCATGGCTTCGATGCAGGTACGGATGACGTTGTTGAACGGGTCCTGTTCCGTGAGACTCCAGCCGGAGGTCTGCGAGTGGGTACGCAGGGCCATGGACTTGGGGTTCTTCGGATTGAACTGGTGGATGAGCTTGGCCCAGATCAAACGGGCGGCGCGCATCTTGGCCACTTCCATGAAGTAGTTCTTGCCCTGCGCCCAGAAGAAGGAGAGGCGCGGCGCGAAGGCGTCGATGTCGATGCCGGCCTTGATACCGGTGCGGACGTATTCGAGACCGTCGGCGAGCGTGTAGGCCATTTCGAGATCGGCCGTGGCTCCCGCTTCCTGCATGTGGTAGCCGGAGATGGAAATGCTGTTGAACTTGGGCATGTTCTTCGAGGTGTACTCGAAGATGTCCGCAATGATGCGCATGGAGGGATCGGGCGGATAGATGTAGGTATTGCGCACCATGTACTCCTTCAGAATGTCATTCTGAATCGTACCGGCGAGCAGCTCCTGCTTCACACCCTGTTCCTCGGCCGCAACGATGTAGAACGCGAGCACGGGAAGCACGGCGCCATTCATCGTCATGGAGACGGACATCTTGTCGAGCGGGATGCCGTCGAAGAGGACCTTCATGTCGAGGATGGAATCGACCGCGACACCGGCCTTGCCCACGTCACCCACGACGCGAGGATGATCGGAATCGTAACCACGGTGCGTGGCGAGATCGAACGCGATGGAGAGACCCTTCTGACCGGCCGCGAGATTGCGGCGATAGAAGGCGTTACTTTCCGTGGCGGTGGAGAACCCGGCGTACTGACGCACCGTCCAGGGACGGGTGACGTACATCGTGGGATACGGGCCACGGAGGAAGGGAGGAATACCGGCGCTGAAGTCGAGGTGCTGGCAGTCCTTCAGATCTTCACCGGTGTAGACCGGCTTGATGTCGATTTGTTCGGTCGAGTGCCAGATGAGTTCTTCATCGGACATCTTGGAAACCTTGCGGGCGAGCGCGTCCCAATCGGACTTGCTGACGGTCGCCGGTTTGGCGGAGTAATCAATCTTGGTGAAATCGGGTGTAGTGGACATATGATTTGCCTTTCGCGGATCGGTTAGGACACCTTCTTCAAGAGGTCGGTGAGGATCTGATAGCAGTTCGCGCGGATGTGAATGAATTCATCCACCCCGGCAGCCTTGAACGCCTCGATGTGTTCGGTCGGGTAACCGGCCACGATGGCGGTTTGATCCGAGTTCGTCTCCTTGAGGGCTTTGACAAACGCGGGCACCAGTTCGGGGTAGGTGTCGTCCGTGGAGCAGATGACGGCAGCTTTCGCTCCCGACTCGTGCGCGGCCTTGGCGGCTTCCTCGGGAGTGGTGAAACCTTTCTTCGGGTAAACCACTTCGAATCCACCGACCTGGAAGAACCCGGCGCTGAAGTCGGCGCGGGCCTTGAACTGCTTGAGCGGTCCCATGACAGCGAGGAAGATCTTCGGGCGCTTGCCAGCGGCAGCGTTGGCTTCCACCGCGGCGCGAAGCTGTTCGTAGCTTTCGGCGGTGCGGAAGATGCAGACCGGCGTGATCTTCGGGCGGGACACGTCGCGCGAGCGGATCGTGCGGGTGATTTCACCGAGCGTGGCACCGGAGATGATGGCCGCGATGGCCGCATCGAGCACGCGCTCGGGAGCGGAATCGAGGAGCTGCGAGAGCTTGTCGAGCACCGAGGTCAAATCGCTTTGTTCCGACGAGGTGCGGAATTCGGCGAGTTCGGCGGAACGCTTCTTGTGAATGGCCGCGAGATCGGGCTTGCGCACGTCGAGCGGCTTTTCCTTGGCGTTCGGGTACATGTTCGTACCGAGGATGGTGTCCTTGCGGGTCTGGGCGGCCTTGACGCGTTCCTTGGCGACGGCGGCGACGGCCTGTTGCGGGAAGCCCGTTTCCAGCGCGGCACGAATGCCGCCCTTGGCTTCGACTTCCTGGAACAATTTCCAGGCGGCCTGCGCGAGTTGATCCGTGTACGTTTCGACGTACCAGGAACCACCGGCGGGATCGATGACGTGATCGAGGTGCGATTCCTTCTGGAGAATGATCTGCGTGTTGCGCGCGATGCGGCGGGAGAAATCGTCCGGAGTGCGGATGACTTCATCGAACGGCGCAACGGCGATGCTGTCGCTGCCACCGAGCACGGCGGCGAACGCTTCGACCGTGGTGCGAAGCATGTTCACATACGGATCGTAGACCGTCTTGTTGCGGTGGGAGGTGCGGACGTGCAGGTTGAGCTTCTGCGATTCTTCGTTGCCGCCGAAGGCCTTCACCACGTCGGCCCAGAGAATGCGGGCGGCGCGGAGCTTGGCGATTTCGGTGAAGAACTGTGTACCCACCGTGATGGCGAAACGGATGCGGGGCGCGACGACGTTGACGTCAAGACCAGCCTTGGTCATTTCGCGGAGGTATTCAGCGCCGGTCGCGATGGCGAAGGCGAGTTCCTGCACGGCGTTGCCGCCGCCTTCATGCCAGGCGCGGGCATGCACGCAAATGGTCTGGAGCTTGGGAGCATTCTTGGCCGCCCACGTGGTGAGGATCGCCATTTCGCGGTACGCTTCTTCGTACGATTGCGGGAGCGAACCTTCGTGGGAGATGACACCGATCGGGTCCATCTCGATGCAGCCGCGCAGTTCGGCGAGCGACTTCTTGCCCTGCTTGGTCAGCGCGAAAAGGAGCGCGGCAAACGGCATGGCGGAAGCACCGGTGCGGATGAAGAGCGGGACGCGGGCGAGGTCGATACCTTCGAGAGCGCGTTGCAGATCCTTCAGCGTGGCGATGGAGAGACCGCCCTTGCCCACTTCGCCCACCTTGGCGGAATCGGGGTCGTCACCGTTGCGGGTGGCCTTGTCGAGGACGATGTTGACGGCAGTCAGTCCGCGCTCGAGATCGGTGCGGACGGCGCTGTTGAATTCCTTCGGGGTGCTGAAGGCGAATTCCTGCGAGATTTCCCAACCGTCGAGATGTTGGCCGAGGACGTTGCCGCCACGGACATACGGAGCGAAACCGGGGAGCGACTTGGCGTGCTCGATCTTGTCGCCATCGGCGCGCAGGTAGATCGGCTGAAGGTCGATGCCTTCGTAAGTCTTGGAGATCAGTTTCTTTTCGAACGGGGCTCCCTTGAGGGTCACTTCGGCTTCTTTACGCCACTCGTCATACGAGGGCGCGGTGAATTCGGAGAAGTTCAAGGCGGTGTTGGTGGGACTGCTCATAAATTCAATAATTCTGTTTTTTCTGATTACCATCGCGCAACGGCCGCGCCGTCTCGATGAGTTCCATCGGGAACGGCACGATCTTCTTCAGCTTGGGAGCGCGTTTGGGGCGCTCCCAGGCATTCTGCCCGTTCAGCACGTGAGGAATCAAAATAAATTGCATGTCAAACGTGCAACTAATTCAATTCTTCAACGGTCACTTCGTGGCGCTTGCCATCCACGGACAGGGCAAACTTGGAGGCCTTGCCGCCAGCCGCTTCCTTCTTGGCCGGGGCGGGGGCGATGTCGTAGGGCTTGATGCCTGCGGCAATGTTCTTGAACAGCTTTTCGACTTCCTGCGGGAACATCGCGTAGAGCGTGACGTTCTCGTCGGTCGGGTCGATGCCCTTGCTCTTCACTTCGGCGCGGAGCTTGTCCATGCCGGGGGCGAGGAGATCGGCACCGCGAACGGTCACGGCCTGCTGGCCGGCCTTCTTCTCACATTCCTTGAGCAACTCGGCATTCACCACGCCGGGGGTGCGGCCGTACTTGCCGAGGGCGACGTCAATCGCGGGCTGCGAGAGCATCTTCCAGCGGCCAAACTTGACGTTGAGCATTGCCTGCGTGCCGACGATCTGCGAGGTCGGGGTGACGAGCGGAATCCAGCCGAGCGCTTCGCGCACAACGGGGATTTCGCGCAGCACGTCGTCGAACTTGTCGGCCATGCCCTGTTCCTTGAGCTGGTTGCGGAAATTGGAGAGCATGCCGCCGGGGACCTGGAACGCGAGGATGTCGGCGTCGGTCTTTTCATTGCTGGGGCTGGTGAACGCCTTCATTTCGACGTAGACCTTTTCCATGTGCTCGCGGACGCGCTGGAGCGTGGCGGCATCATAGGAAGGCTTGCGGGCGCTGCGCTCGAGCATGGCGAGCATGAGAACGGTGTCGGGCTGGCCGGTGCCGTTGGCGAAAGGAACGATGGAGGTGTCGATGGTGTCGACGCCCGCTTCGGTCGCGGCGTAGTAGGCGGCGGCGGCTTGACCGGCCGTGCTGTGGCTGTGGAGCGCGATCGGGATTTTCAGGTTGGCTTTGAGGGCCTTGACGAGATCATAGGCCATCGAGGGGGAAATCAATCCGGCCATGTCCTTGATACACACGGAGTCGGCGCCCATTTCCTGCAACTCGGCACCCATCTTGATGAACGCCTCGAGGGTGTGCACCGGGCTGGTGGTGTAACAGAGCGTGCCTTGCGCGTGCTTGCCGGCTTTTTTCACGGCCTTGATCGCGGTGACCAGGTTGCGTGTGTCGTTGAGCGCGTCGAAAATACGGAAGATGTCCATGCCGTGCTTGGCGGACATCGCACAGAACGCTTCCACGACGTCGTCGGGGAACGCAGTGTACTGGAGAAGATTCTGGCCGCGCAGGAGCATCATGTGCGGGGTCTTGGGAGCGAGCTTCTTGAGGGTGTCGAGACGATCGAACGGATTTTCGTTCAGGTAGCGAACGCACGAGTCGATGGTGGCACCACCCCAGGTTTCCAACGCGCCAAAGCCGAGGCTATCGAGATCAGCCACGACGGGGAGCATTTGCTTGGTGGTCATGCGGGTCGCGGCCAAAGACTGGTGGCCGTCGCGCAATACGGTGTTATTAAAGACAACAGGTTTGGTCGCGCTCATAGTATAAAGATGCTCTCGGTTAATGATTTATCGAAGAAGTATTCCTAATCGTCAAATTTTTCAAGGATAAGTTATACTAATTTTCGGAAGGTTGTCCAGCGTTTCTTAGGGCTTTTTTCGGTAGCAAAAAGCTCGCGATCGGCCTCGGTTATTCTGATTCTGCGGGTGGAGCCCCAGCTTCTTGATTCGACCGGGGAAAGCCAGTGGGCTCATCGCTCAGCAGATAATGCTTCATATACATGGGGTATGCCGTCCAATATCGATTTTTGGCATCATTTGCGTCGGTCGCAGACACGACAACGCTCAGCCACATCTTGCGAAAATCTTCGACGTTCATATCCTTGGCTCTAATCGTAAATTTGCATGGCACCAAGGTGAAAACTTCGTTGCTATTGATCGTCTTGTCGATCTTGATGGATTCGCTGCAATAGGCAAACCGGATGCGTCCGCCGTCCTCAGGTCGACGCATCAGCCAGACGCTGATCGCAATGATCTTCTTCTTTTTGGGAATCTCGCCTTGGTCTTTCCAAATTACATTTCCCTGGAGAAGCTTAACTACAATCGTTCGAGGCAAAACCGTGTACTCGCAGGTCGCACTTCCGGTTAGGTTTTTCTCATAGTCCGGCGAAGTGACCTCACACAATTCGCCTTGAAGCGAGTTGACCAAAGTCAGCGTCATTGCGATAAGCCAGGGGATTGTTTTCATGAGGCCTAGTAAGGTCAGGCTCCTATGAGCAGGATTTTTCGCCAGTGTTGAAACATACTTCGGTTCTTTCTTCCGCCAATTCGACCGCTAATAATCAATCCGGCTAAAGTCGATCGCTTCCTCACGAAAGAGGTAGTGGCGCATGACGAAAACATGCGTCTCCCAACTCACGCCGGGAGCCGTATCGGTGTCCGAATCCGTGATGGAAATCGCCAGCCACATCTGCCCCAGTTCTTCTGCCGTCCATTCCTGCACGGGAATAATCAATTTGTAGGTGCCAATGGACAGCGTTTCGTTGTTCTCCACGGTTTTGTTGATTTTGACACTTTCGCTGCTGGCGAGGTATTCGACCGTGTTGCGATCCTCTTTCCACCGCATGAGCCAGGCCTTGAATTGGACCATTTTTTTACGCGGTTCTCCATTGATGTTGCGCCAGGTGTAACGGCCTTGTTTCACCCGCACGATCAATCGTTGGGAATCGAGCGTATACTCTCCGGAAATGGTTCCGGTGATGGAGGCCTTGGGATGTTTTGCAGTCACCTCAAACAGTTCCGCCTGCAAAGCCGCGCCACCACCCCACGCCATAAGAAACAGATAGACCAGCGTCCACCCCACCTTGAAACCCGGTATCGTCATAAATGAGTCCCTCCGTTCTAACAGAGGCGTGAACCGAGGCAATTCCGGATTCTGCCGACTCTCGACAAGCCGCCGAGCGCAAGAGTTGGATTTCCATCCACTTCTGCTATAGTGACTATTCCTATGGTTACTCCCACGTCGCACCCTTCCAGCCCCAGCGCCACCACGCCGCTGGCCGATTGCCAAAATCAGCAGGACACCCGCCAGTTGAAAATCGACAAGGTGGGCGTGCGCGGCTTGAGCTATCCCATCGAAGTCCTGGATAAGGCGTGCGTGAAACAGCATACGATTGCGAAGTTCGATCTGACTGTCGATCTGCCGCATCAGTTCAAGGGAACACACATGAGCCGCTTTGTCGAAGTGCTCAATGCGCATGGTCGTCTCGTCCACATCGACAATCTCCCGGTCATGCTGAAAGAGTTGCAGAAAAAGCTGCACGCCGAAGCGGCCCACATCACGATGGAGTTCCCCTATTTCATCGAGAAGGAAGCGCCCGTGACGAAAGCCAAGGGCTTGGTCGATTATCTGGCGCGGTTCGAAGCCGAGGCGCATGGCAAGGAAGTTTCCTACATTGTCACCGTCGTCGTCCCCGTCACCACGCTGTGCCCCTGCTCGAAAGCGATCAGTGCCTACGGCGCGCACAATCAACGCGGCTACGTCACCCTTTCCGTCCGCATGGCCAAGACGATCTGGATCGAGGACATGATTGCCCTTATCGAAGCGAGCGCCAGCAGCGAGATCTTCTCGCTCCTCAAACGACCCGACGAAAAGGCCGTGACGGAACGCGCGTACGATAATCCCGTGTTCGTGGAAGATCTCGTGCGCAACGTGGCGCTGCGCTGCAACCAGCACCCCGACATCACGTGGTACAAGGTGGAAGCGGAGAACATGGAAAGCATCCATAATCACGCGGCCTACGCCTGCATCGAGAGCAGTCCGAACTAATCGTTAGCCTCTTTTCGACAAGGGGATAGGCGATTCCATGTTTTTGCCTGTAAATTTGTCTGACAAATACGCGTATATACTTGCGCCCGTGTCGCGATTACATTTATAACACACCCATGCGACTCGCATGTTTGTTGTCGTTCCTTTTTGTCTCAGGCTTAGGGGCTACCCATGCCGCCGAATCGTCCACTCCGGCCAACTGGCCTGATGCAGCCACCTTCACCACGCCCTCCGCACAATACGGCGTCGAGACGTGGTGGCATTGGCTCAATGGAAACCTGAGCAAAGAGGGTGTAACGAAGGATCTGCAGGCCATGCGTGAGCAGGGCATTCCGCGCGCGACCATTCTCGCGGTGAGCATGGCCTCCGATGGCCCCGTCAGTCCGTTTTTGAGCGACCAGTGGTTCGAGCTGTGGCGCTACACCGCCGAAGAGGCGAATCGGATCGGCGTGAAACTCAGCACCCATCTTGGTCCCGGCTGGAGCGCGACCGGCGGACCATGGATCAAGCCCGAGAATTCGATGAAACGCGTGGTGTGGTCGCACGAAATCATCACGGGCGGCCAGACGGTGGATCTTGATTTGCCGCCCCTGCCCGCGACGCAAAATTGGTCCAAGGACATCGCCGTGCTCGCCTGGCCGGTCAATCGCACACCGTCGAGCATGGCAGGTTGCACCGCTCAATCCAACGGACAGAGCCTTCCAAGCCAGCTTTTCTTCGATGGTAACCCCGCCACCGGGGCCGAAACGGAGGAGACCACGAAATGGCGGTTTGATTTCACCTTCCCCGCACCGCATGAGTTCAACCGGGCTGAATTTTTCATCCGCTGGAAAGTACATGAACCGCCCGGAAACAAGATACGTCTACTCGTCACCGCCGACGGCTCTGTCCCCTACGAAACCGAAATTATCGGGCACGAATTCAACAACGCCCTGGCCATTCCCTTCCCCACGATCAAGGCCACGAAAATCACGCTCGAATGGGAAATCCTCGGCCCGGTGGAGGGATGGCTGACTTTTCGCAACGTGCAAATGTCCGAGGTGGAACTACTCAAAGGAACCGAGGCTCCGCAATGGTCGTGTGAGCTGCTCAACCTCGCCCAGCAAACCGCCGATTCCAGCAGTCCCGGCACGCCGAATTGGGTTAAGGGCGAAAGCTTTCCCATCCAGGCCGCGCAGGTCATCGACCTCACCTCTCAAACGAAAAATGGACATCTGAATTGGAACGCTCCCGCCGGGACATGGCGCGTGGTGCGATTCGGTTTCACCACCACCGGTAAGGGCAGCAGCGTGCCACCGACCGCCGGAAAGGGATTGGAAAGTGACAAGATGAGCGTGGCGGCGACGGACCTGCATTTCAAGAGCTACATCCAGCGGCTGATCGATGCGATCCCGGCCGCGCAACGCGGCGTGTTGGACACCGTGTTGCTCGATAGCTGGGAAGTGGGACGGCAAAACTGGACCGACGATTTTGCCGAAGAATTCCAGCGCCGCCGTCATTACGCTCTTCTGCCCTACTTGTCTGTTTTTGCGGGCGAGGTGCTCGGTTCGCGCGAGGAGACGGAGCGGTTCCTGAACGATTTTCGCGAGACGATTGCCGACCTGATCACGGAACGGTTCTTTGGCCGCAACGCGGAATTGCTGCACGCACGCAAGATCGAATTCGCCGCCGAACTGTCCGACAGCGCACCGCCCTCCCTCGATCTCTTTGCCATCGCGCGGCTCGTCGACCAACCGATGGACGAATTCTGGTCCGACAAACCGGACCTCACCATTCCACCGCCCCCCGACGAAGCTCCCCGCAAATCAGCCGTGCCCGAAGCGGCCTTCGTCGCGGGGAAGCCGGTGGTCGGCGCGGAAGCGTTCACGTCGTGGACCGCCGATTATCGCCGGACTCCGGGCGACTACGGGTATCTCGGCGATCATGCGTTGTTGTGGGGTTTCAACCGTCTCGTCCTGCACAGCTACGTGCATCAACCCGCCGACAAAGCTCCCGGCTGGACGTTGGGTCGGCATGGACAGGCGTTCAACCGGCTCATCACGTGGTGGCCGATGATCGGCGACTGGCTGCGCGAAATCAGCCGCTCGCAATATCTTCTGCAAACCAGCGCCCCGGTCTATGACGTGCTGATCTATTACGGCGACAGCATGCCGCGACCGGGACCGGGTTCGCTCAAACTGCCCGCTGGGGCGCGCTCCCTGCGCATCGACCGGGTGGCGTTGAATCAACTCAAAGTGGTGGACGGCAAACTCACGCTCCACGGCACGGACCGCTATCACGCCCTGCTCGTGCCGTCAAACCGGTTGCGGGCCGAAACAGTGGAAACGCTCGCGCGCCTGGCACAGGACGGCGCGATTATCGCCGCCTCCCGCCCCGGCAAGGCGCCGGGCTGGTCGGATCACGTGGAGCAGGATCGTCGCATCGAAGCAACCGCGCTTTCCGTCTGGGGCACAGCCAGAGCGATTCCTTCGCCCAAGAATGTCGGCAAAGGAAAGCTGTATGCTCCGGGAGATACGGAGAAATTGTTCCGCGAGATTGGCTATCGGCCTGACTTTTCCAGTGCCGTTGTCGGCGATCTGAAACCACTCATGTCGCAACATCGCCGCGCGGGCGCGGTTGAATTGTACGCACTGTTCAATCCCAATCCGAAAGCGGCGAGGTTCACTACCACCGTGGCGGCGTCTTCGCCACGCAGCGCTGAAATCTGGGACCCGATCACAGGACAACATCAGCCTCTTGGCGAATTCCAGAGCAGTCCCGATTCCGTGACGTTTTCGCTCGCGGTGGAAGGTCGCCGGACGCTGTATGTGATTCTTTCCCCCGGAACCGCCGCCTCAGCGACCGCTTCCGTCGCCGCCAGCGCACCGGCTCAGGTCTTCCCGATCGTCAGCCCGTTCACGGTGACGTTCAAGGGATTGCCCGGCATTCCCGCACAACCTCTGCAACCGCCGCAGTCGTGGACGGAATTGACCGATCCACAGATCCGGGATTACTCGGGCATTGCCTTGTATCAGACCAATTTTACTCTACCCGCCGACTTTCCAATCACAGGGGCGATCACGCTCGATCTGGGCGACGTGGCACGAGTGGCCCGCGTCACGCTGAATGGCCAACGCCTCGGCACGCTCTGGCGGGCACCGTGGCGGCTGGAGGTCAGCAAGGCCGTCCGTGCCGGAGGCAATTCGCTCCAGATCGAAGTGGCCAATACGTGGTTCAATCGCCTGCTCGCCGATGAAGCGCTCCCCAAAGCCGACCGGCTTACCTTCACCACGTGGGATCGCAAGGCATGGATCGACCAGAAGCTGACTCGCGAAAAAAGCGGCCTACTCGGCCCGATTCAACTCGAGGCCCAGCCCGATTCGCGAAAAAAACAATGACGCGCATTTTTTGCCTCCCCCTCCCGCAGATAGATGTTATAAGGACGCATGCTGCAGGTGCTTTTACGGGCCTCGGGGGTATTTTTTATCGTCTTGGCGTCCACCCTGTTTTCCTGGGCCGGCCAGAAAAATCAAGGGGAGTTGCGCGTCTTTGCTTCCGTCGGATTGACGGAATCCCTCACGGAAATCGCCAACGCCCATGAAGGCGCGATGGGCCGGAAAATCCGGCTCAATTTTGCGGGTTCGGACCAGCTCGCCCGCCAGATTTCCATGGGTGTGCCCTGCGATCTTTTCATCTGCGCCGACACCAAATGGATGGACGATCTGCAGAAGAAAAATCTGATCCGGCCCGATACCCGGCGCGATTGGATCGCCAGCAATCTGGTGATCATCGTCAATAAATCCAGTCCGCTCGTCATTCAAAAAGCCAAGGATTTGCTCGAGCCCAAGACCGGCCGCATCGCCATTGGCGATCCGATGAATGTCTCCTCAGGCATTCATAGCCGCGAATATTTGGAGAAATACCAGATCTGGAAAGCACTGGAATCCCGGCTCCTGATCACCAGCAACGCCCGGAGCACGCTGGCCGCCGTGGAGGCCGACCGGGTGGGAATCGGCTTCGTCTACAAGACGGACGCGCTGATCGCGCATGATGTCCGCATCGCCTACGAAATTCCCGCGAGCGACGTTCCGCCGGTCCATTTCTTCGCCGCCCTGACAGCGAACAGCGCGAATTCAGTCGCGGCGCAAACCTTTCTCAATACCTTGATGCAGCCCAAATCGCTGGCCGTGTTCAAACGCTACGGCTTCACCATCCTGTCACAAGAGAGCGACAAGAAGCTGTAGGAGGCGAAGGCGCATATCCCGATTGGATCTGTAACTGAGAGCCTGTTCACGATCTTTTCGAGGAGGCGTTGCCAGGGATTTTGGCGTGGGGGCAAGGCGTCCCAAATGGCCAATATCCGCAGCGATCTTGGCCATTTTGGGACAACACCGCCCAACGCGAAAAAGACCGGCAATCCGCAGGACTGAGGCGGGAGAGGGCGAAGGCAATACTGAAAAGAACAAGCAGATGCGTCTAATCTTGAAGGCTAATTAGAATGATCGGGGATGGTTGGCAACGTCTCCGGCACGCCGCCCCAATCGCCCACACCGCGACCAGCGCGAGCGCGACGAGTTGCACATAGTACGGCGTCATGGGCAATCCGTAAGTCAGCACTACTTGAGACTTACCCGCCGGAACGGAGAGACCGCGCAGAATGAAGTCAGCGGGAAACAACTTCGCCGCTTTGCCGTTGAGCGTCGCCGTCCAACCGGGATCAAAGCGATCGCTGATCAGCAACGTCGCGGGAGTGGGCGATTGCACCGCAATCTCAATGCGGCGGTCGCTGTACAACAGGAGTTTTGCCTCCGGTTTTAATTTCGCCGTCTCCGCATCGCCCTTCACCGCTGTTTGCGCCAGAGCGGCAGCCACGTCTTCCTGCCGCACGAGCACGGAGTCGAACGGGCTCCATTTTTCGTCGGCCAATCTTTTCAAGAGCGTTGCGTCATCGGCAAAATCCTCGATCTTCGAGAGGAGCGACGCCTTCGGTAAATACTTTTTCAGTTCAATGATGGCGTGCGTGGGGGTTCCAGAGGAAAAATAGGGATCGATCGTGTAGTAGTTGATCGATTTGATCGCACCGCGAAAACCCGGAAATTCCAGGATACTGGAAACGCCATCGGCCGAGCTGATCCAGTACTTGACCCCGCCCAATTGCTGGAGCCGCGCCCGGTTGTCTTGCAGTGCGCGGAAGAACCGCTCGTAGTCGTGCGGAATGCGCGAGGCGGCCGGAATATCGAGGCACTGAACGCCATTGTACGGGAATAGCGTGGTCAGTGCCTGGCGCAACAGGGGATCGCTCATTTCAATGGCCGTGCGCGTGATTTCTTCTTTCGACTGCAGACGCTTCGTCAACGCGCTCGGGCCGTAGAACGCTTTGAAGTCGATGAGGTCGCTGTAATGACTCTGCACCCAGAGCATTTGCACGATCGTCACGGTGGCGATCAACGCCAGCCACGTGCGGCCCACGTTCTCCGGCAATACCATGGCGTCCCATGTTTTCTGGATGAGCGGATTAATGAATTCCTTCCGCCGTCCTGCCACGTCGCGCATGAGCAGTCGCCAACCGGCCCAGAGGGAACCAATCACCACCCCCGCGAAAAAGAGGGAGCCGCGTAGCGTCGCGAGAATAGCGTCAATTTCCGATGGCGCATAGCGAAGGCTTTCCAACCGCACGGTCAATGGCAGACGCGCGGGGAAACTGAACAACCACATCAGACCCACGATGATCAACAACCGGCGCAGGATGGTGCGAATTCGCTTTTTAGCCGCGTCGGCATTCGCGCCAGATTCGATGAGCGCCGCCGAGGCTTGCGCCCCGCAGGCCGCCAGCACAATCAGAACGAGACTGACCGGTGCGAGGAATTTGAGCGGGTTACGCCACGTGTCCATGTACGGCAGCCGGTAAAACCATTCGTAGAGCGGACCGTATTTACCAAGAGCAAGCAGCCAACCGAGAATCACCGCCACAAGGGCAAAGCGCGCATAGCTGGCCTGCTCGGGCGTAAGCCATGATGGGGAATCGGCTGTTCTTTTTTTCGGCAAGGAAACGGCCCCACCCAGAAACGCGAGGAGAAATCCCGCCGTGCCGATGGTGAAAATTGCGAGACAGAAATTGCGACTCTCGGCACTCTGCCCGATGCGGCCCCAGTAGGGACCCTGTGAGCTGCCGTTGCGCCAACCGAAGAAACCGGGGATCATGTAACTCCAGATCTCTTCCGGTGTGTAACTCCACTGCGTTGCCCACTCGTATTTTTGCTGCGGCGTTTCCACTCCGGCGGGACCGGCCTTGTAGGTCGTCCAGGAAAGCGTGGCATAGACACCCGGCAAGGCCACGGCCGCGGCAATGAGGACCACGAGCAAAAGCCGGCCCGCGTGGCGCATGGCCTCCGCGCGGTCGTGACGTTGCCGCCAGATGGCGACGAGAAAAAGTCCCCCGATGATGAAGCTGCAGAGTGCGCCACGATCGGGCAGCAAGGAGACCATCATGCCGGTGCAGACACCACTGAGCGCGGCTTCCAGCCAGCTCCGCAACCGCGCACTGCGCATCGCGAAGAGCGCCGCGAGCGCGAACATCAACCAGACCGTCGCACAGGAGAAATGACCCGCGAGCAGATTACTGAAGAGATCGCCCTGCCAGGCATAAAGTACGCCGCCCAGAACCGCCACGCCGCGACGGAAACCGAGTTCGCGCAGAAAGGCGTAAAACGCCAGCAACGAGAGCGCGGCGAAAAGCGGATAGTAACCGCTGAAAAACATCCAGAGCGGCAGATGCGCCAGCAGCGACATGGGCTGCAAGTCTTGCGGCATCTGCATCTGCCCGAGCCAGTAATTCGTATTGAAGACGGCTTGGGGTGGAAACTGGTAGGGCAATTGCGAGTAGAGCCCCGGATTCATGTCTGAGGTGATCGGGATTTGCGTGCCGAGACTGAAAAATCCCGTCAGCATGGCCATTACGGCAAAAGTCAGCGCCGCGGCCACCCAGACCAATCCGCGTTCCGGTTGTTTCAGCATGTTTCCCTTTTCATAGCAGGCTACGCAAAAAGCTCACGTTCAAACTTCACCAGCTTGTCTCACGCGCTCCGACACTCTATCTTACCGCCACCTCATGCGTTTGGGCTTTATCATCAACACCTGCGAGCCATTCTATCGCGGCGGTTACGAAACCCGCACGTGGGAATTCGCCCGGGCTCTCGCCGCGCGCGGTCACGACGTCACACTTTTCACCTCCTGCCCGCAGGCGCAGACGATCGACGGGGTACACTTCGAACCGCTCGTCCCGCCACGCCGCTATTTCAACCGGCGCGGCGTGCGCAATCTTTACGCGGACGTGCTCTTTGCCGCAGCGGTCTTGAAATTGTCCCGATGGGACGGTGAATTCGACGTCATCGACGCCTGCGCCACACCGTTCATTCACCTCTTTCCCCTCGCCCACGTCTGCCGCATGCGCCGCTGGCCGTTCGTCGCCACCTGCCACGAGGCGCTCCAGGCCGACATCGACTCCTACATCGCCGAGCGCGGCGTGACGGGAGGCCTGTTCTCCCGAATCTATGCGCGTCTGCTCCGGGGCATCTATCGCGCCGCGCAACGCCAACCCGGCCACCTCCTCGCCGTCTCGCACGCGACCGCACGCGGCCTTGCGCAGGAAGGATGGGGAGTGGTGCCTGTTGTGGAGTTTGGCCTGCGCGAGATGCCCGATACGATGCCGTCGAAACCGGATCACGCCCGCACTCAACTCATTAATGTGGGTCGCCATACCCCGATCAAACGGCTCGATGTCGTGCTGCATGCGCTGGCGCTCGTGCAGACCCGGACTGAGGCCTTTCATCTGCATCTCGTCGGCTCCGGGGCAATGGAATCCGCCTGGCGCCAACTGGCCGCCGATCTCGGACTTTCCGCGCACGTCACCTTCCACTCCACCCTGTCCGATGCGGAACGCGACAAACGGCTCGATGAGGCCGATCTCTTTTTACTGGGCTCCGTGCGCGAGGGTTTCTCCATTGCCACGATCGAGGCGATGGCCCACGGCTGCGCCGTCATCGCGGCAAGCGCTCCCCCACCCGCGCGGCCCAATGCGGTGCTCGATTACCTGCACGATGGAGGGAATTCCTGGATCGCCGACGGCCGCGCGGAATCGTTCGCGGAGCAAATCCTTGCAGCCATCCAGGATCGCTCCCGGCTCCGGGTCCGGCAGCACGCGGCGTTCGTGACCGCGCAGTCGTACCGGCTGAAGGATAAAGTGACGCAGCTCGAATCGTTCTACCGCACGATCGCCCTTGCCAAGGTCTGAAGCGTCCCGCTGCGGCGGTAAAGACCAAACACCCCCGCCACGAGCGCCTGCGGCAGGACCATTCCCGTCCCCACACATAGCGCCAGCACGAGGGGCGGTGTCGCCTCTTTCCCGGCACGCAGTTGCCGCCAGAGTTTCCACGCGGTCGCACGGTCGTACTCGACAAAGGCCGTGCGCACATAACACAGCGGCAGCGCCCCCTGGGATTGCCGCACCGCTCGTCTCCAGGCCACGGCACGCTCCGGTTGAATCACCTCGACGGGCAAATGCAACAAGCCCTCACACGCCGCGCGGCTTGCGCGAAACGTGCGATACAGATCCTGGATGCCGCTCCCGGCGTGAATCCGCCATTCGTACAACACCTCCGGAAGATAGGCCACCGCGCCACACAGGCCGAGAGCCGCGCTGAAGGCAAAATCCTCCCGCGCGAACCGGTAGAAATCGAGTTGCCGCGCGGCGTCGAGCCGAAATACCGCCGAGGTCTTTTGATTGCGCGGATACCCTCCCTCATTCGTCAACACCGCCCGCGCGTAAGCAAAGCCGTCGACCCGGCCCAAACCAAAAAAGTCGCAGTCCACCACCGTTTCGTTCGGCCCCTCCGGCACACGGATAATTTCGTGCGCGGTGTACACGCTCGCCACCTCCGGCTCCGATTCCAACACCGCCACGCAGCGCTGCAGGAATCCCGGCCGGAACCGGTTGTCATCATCAAGCTTCGTCGCGTAACGGCCCGTGGCCTGGCGTAGGCCGAAGTCCCAATTGCCGATCATCCCCGCCTCCGGATTGCGGACGTAGCGAACACACGCCTCGCCGAGCGCCTCCACTACCGGCCGGGCGCTGCCGGTCGCGGAATCATCGGAGACGATGATTTCAAAAGTCCCGGCAAAACCGTTTTCCAGAACGCTGACCAGCGCCTCCCGCAAAAAAGCCGGGCGGTCATGCGTCGGAATGACAACGGAAACAACGGGCGGAATCACTTCTTCCGGGTATAGACCAAAGCCCCGCGAAAATCCACTCTTAGCCATTCACGATTGTCGTCTCGCTATGACTCTTGGAGAAAGCCAGCCGATCCTTCGACAATCTCAGGATGACCAGCGTGACGCTGGACCCAGTATGATGTATCGGACGTCAGCCGTACTGGATGCAACGTCACGTTGCTCGACAATCTCAGGATGACCAGCGTGACGCTGGACCCAGTATGATGTATCGGACGTCAGCCGCACTGGATGCAATGTCACGTTGCTCGACAATCTCAGGATGACAAGTTGGGGAAGTAACCTCAAATCGTAACGAAGAGTTCTGGTGGGAGTAGAAGGTTACTCTCAGGCATTACTTTCATTCCACGTCATCCTGAGCCTGTCGAAGGATCACTTGGGATGCTTTACGATGCACCAGGGAATCTGAAATCCACTTGAAATTCAACAAAGGCCCGGCGCACTCAGCTCACACCGTCGCGTGGCGGATATCCTTGGCCTGATAGAGGTAGTAGACTTCCTCGGCGATGTTCTTGGTGTGATCGGCCACCCGTTCGAGACAACGGGACACGAGGAGGAGATTGAGCGCGCGGGTGATCGTACTGGGATCTTCCATCATGTAGCTGGTCAACTCGCGGGCGAGCTGGCGGTTGATCTCGTCGACAATCTTGTCGCGCTTGATGATTTCCGAGGTGAGTTCCGGCTTGCCGTCGACAAAAGAGGTGATGCTGTCGCGGAGCATGTTGAGGGCGATATCGCCCATGCGGGGGATATCGATGAGCGGCTTGAGCAGCGGCTCGCCGTTCAGCTCCTTGGCGCGGCGGGCGATGCTGACAGCCTGATCGCCGATGCGCTCGAGGTTGTTGGAAATCTTCGAAGCGACGAGCATGAACCGGCAGTCGGTCGCCACCGGGGCGTGTAACGCCATGTGGGCGATGACCTGTTCATCGACACTGACCTCGAGCTGATCGAGCTGGCTGTCCTCGGCTTCCACCGTTTCCGCCAGCTTGGAATCGCGTTCCACGAGCGACTTGAGGGCAAGGTTGAGATTACGATCCGCGAGGCTCGACATCATGAGCAAGGTCTCGCGCAGTTTGGCCAGGTGGACGGAGGAAGGGGTATTCATGTGGAGGGAAGGCAAAGGTCAAATCTCAAAAGTCAAAATAGCGGGAGAAGTTTTTCTCTGGAAATGGATTATATCAATCAAAGGGCAAAAACGACAGGAGACTTTTTTAAGTTTTGTGCTGTCGTTTTAACTTTTGCGATTCGAGTTTTTCAACCGAAACGGCCCGTGATGTAATCTTCGGTTTGTTTCTGCGACGGGTTGGTGAAGATCTTTTCCGTGGCATCGAACTCGATGAGCTTGCCGAGGTAGAAGAACGCCGTCATATCCGAGCAGCGACCGGCCTGCTGCATGTTGTGGGTGACGATGACAATCGTGTAATCCTTCTTCAGCTCGTGGATCAGCTCTTCGACCTTCGCCGTGGCGATGGGGTCGAGCGCGGAACACGGTTCGTCCATCAGGATGATCTCGGGCTCGACCGCGATGGCGCGGGCGATGCACAAACGCTGCTGCTGGCCGCCGGAAAGACCGAGCGCGCTATCATGCAGACGGTCGCGCACTTCCTCCCAGAGGGCGGCACCGCGCAACGAACGCTCCACGACTTCATCGAGACGCGATTTGTTGTTGATGCCCTGCAAGCGCAAACCGTAAACGATGTTCTCGTAAATGGATTTCGGGAAGGGATTGGACTTCTGGAAGACCATGCCGACGCGCTTGCGCAATTCGATGACGTCGACCGCCGGATCGTAGATATCCACGCCGTGAATCTTGATCGCACCATTGGCCACGCGGGTGCCGTCGATGAGATCGTTCATACGGTTCAGGCAGCGCAGCAGGGTCGACTTGCCGCAGCCGGATGGTCCGATGAAAGCGGTGACAAGCTTCTCCTTGATCTTGAGATTGATGTCATGCAACGCGTGCGATTTTCCGTAAAAGAAATCAACGTGCTCGATATCAATCAGCGTGCGGGCGCGCTTGTGATGCTCGGGCTCAATCGCCATCGTTTCCGAGGGACGCGCGCTTTCCGATGCTTGGGATTCACTCATATAGTTCACCGTGTGGTGTGGTTTGACTGCGGGGGCATGTTCGTTCATGGGGCCTCCTTTTTTTCTTCCTACCATTTATAGCGGTTGCGCATCTTGATTCGCGCCATGACCGAGGCCAACGCGATGCCGATGACTACCACCAGGAATACAAAAGCCGTCCCGTACTGAACTTTCTCAGTATACTCGTTCTGCGGGATTTTGGAACTCACAACATAGATGTGGTACGGGAGGGCCATGACGCCCTGGAAAAAGAAGTCGGTGAAGTGCTTCACCTGCCAGGGCATCTCGTCGCGCATGACGAACGCCGCCGTGAACATGATCGGCGCGGTCTCACCTGCCACGCGGGCAATGCCGAGGATGGAGGAGGTCAAAATACCGGGCAGCGCGTAGGGCAGGACGTTCTGGCGGATGGTCTGCCATTGCGTGGCACCCAGCGCGAGCGAACCTTCGCGGAAACCGCGGGGCACAGCGCGCAGCGATTCCTCGCTGGCGGTGATGATGACCGGCAGGACCATGAACGCGAGCGTGAACCAACCGGCGAGGAGCGACACACCCCAGTTGAACGCGAGCACGAACATACCGAAGCCGAAGAGTCCAAAGACAATCGACGGAACACCCGCGAGATTGAGAATGGCCAGCCGCACCATATGGATGAACGGCCCCTGACGGCTGTACTCACTGAGGTAGACCGCGCTAAAAATGCCGAGCACCAACGCGATAGTCATCGAGCCGATCACCAGCAACACCGTACCGACAATATTCGGGAAAATGCCGCCCGCCGCGTAGACATAGCTGGTTTTGTGATAACCGCTCACATCGTGATCTTTCTCGTATTCACGCAAGGCGCGATCGCCCATCGAAATCGTCGGGCTCCCAGCCTTCTCGAGCACATGCAATGTCTCGGGACTCTCGGTGAGGAACCCGATATTGATGAACGGGAAGGTCGGCTGCACGAGGGCTTTCGATCCCTTCCAGAAAATCGTCAGGAAGATGATCGAGGCGGCGACCACGATGGCGTAGGCGGACAAGCGCAGGAGCCAGTTGATACCGGCTTCGATGCGCAGGTTGGCCGTGACTTGCTTGCGAAAAGGATTATTGGGAGCGTGCATGGAAAGTGTTCTCGTGTGTGCGGGTTACCCAATGGAAATCTTGTATTTGTGCACCACCTGCTGCGCGAGGTAATTGATCACCAACGAGAGCAGGAACAAAATGATACCGACCATGAAGAGTGCATGGAAATGGATGCTGCCCTGCACCACTTCGCCCATTTCCTGCGCGATAATACCGGTCATGGTGTGCACCGGCTGGAAGAAGGCTCCGAGTCCTTGCATGAAATCGGGGATTTCAATACGACCACCCGCGCAGAGGAGCACGACCATCGTCTCACCCACGACACGACCGAGACCAAGCAACACCGCCGAGATGATGCCGGAGAGTGAGGCGGGAATCATGATCTTGAGGATCGTCTGCAAGCGTGTCGCCCCGAGCGCGTAGGACGCTTCCTTGAACGCGCGGGGCACGTTATTGATCGCGTCTTCCGTGAGGGTGAAAATCGTCGGCACGGCCATCAGGGCGAGGAGCGCGCCGGCGGTGAAGATGTTCAAGCGTTCGTTGATCGGGAAGCCCGGCACCCAGGCGAGCCATTCCTGCTGCGAGAGCCAGCGCATCGATTGACCGAGCACCGCGATGCCGAAGAAGCCGAGCACCACGGAGGGAATCGCGGAGATGAATTCGATGTAGGGCTTGATCAGATTTTGTTCCGTCGGGCTCGCGATCTGGTTGATGTAGATCGCCGCGCCCACGCCGAAGGGAATCGCAATGACGAGCGCCACGAAGGACACCGTGAGCGAACCGACAAGGAGCGGGATGATGCCGTACCAATCCTGCCAGAAGCTCGCCGTCAGCCATTGGCGGCCAAAGAGGAATGAGGTGAGCGCCTTGTACTTCGGGATCGGCTTGAACTGATCCCAATTCATAATCTGATCCTCATACTTGGGCAGTTCAATGAGGTAAGTGCGGCTCAGGTCACGAAAGCGATCCATCTTCGGCTGCAGCGAACGGCTGACCATCTTGGGCGGGTGGAAAACGAGATTGCTCAGGGTTTCCGCGAAGATGCCATTCGTCTCGATATAGGTATCGCGCATGTCGAGCAGCGGATGCACGGCAGTCTTGAAGTCCACCGGTTCTACCTGCAGCGCGGCGGCCTCTTCCGTTTTTCCGGCTTTGAGCAGCATCTCCTTGCCGTGCAGTTCTTCCTGCTGACTGTTGTGCTTGTCCTTGATGGCAGCGGCGATGTCCGTCTGCTCACTCAGCATGTCGTTAAGCGGCGTGGCGGCGTCGCTGTAGGCCGTAATAAAGGTATCGAGCGGCGTGAGGGCCGCCTGGGCTTCCTCGGGCGTCTTTCCCTCCTTCAGCAGCAGCTGCATTTGTTGCAGGCGCAAATTGGAAAGATAGCGGGTGAGCGCCGTGTGATCGTCGATTTCCTGGCGCAGGTAGTCGACATATTCCAGCCCGGCCTGACGATAGATGACGAGATTCTGATAATTTTGCGGAATGAACCAGATGCCGGAGGAAAAGAGGGAAATGGTGATGAGGGCGAGGACCACGATGGCAATGAGCGCGTTGCCCTGGAAAAAGTACTTGATGAAATCGTCGAGCGTGAGACCCAGAAAGCGAAACTTGTTCTTGCTCATGATCGCATCCTTCATGGGACGCTGATCGAGTCGTTTGATTTTGGCGCTGGTACTCATGGTGTTTGGTGCAGTCGATTGAGTCTGGCGTGAAAAAGCCCGCTGACAAGGCACAGCCAGCGGGCTTTTTGTGCGAATACAATGATCGAATTACTTAATCGGAACGAAACCAACCGAGGTGACCGTCTTCTGACCGGCAGGGCTCAGGGTGAAAGCCACGAACTTCGCGGCAATACCCGTGGCGTCGCCATTGGTGTAGTAGAAGGTCGGGCGGGCATAAGGATAGCTCTTGCCCTGAACCGAGGCGACCGTCGGGATCGCGCCTTCGATCGGGACGACCTTGGTGCCAGCGGCCTTGTCATAGGCGAGACCGACGTAGCCGATGCCGTTGGCGTTCTTGCCCACTTCGGAGGCAATCTGTTCGTTACCGGCCAGCTTCTGAGCGGAGCCAGCGTAATCGCGCTTCTTCATGGCCAATTCCTTGAAGTCGGAATAAGTGCCCGAGGAGGTGTTGCGGGTGTAGATGGAGATCGGGCCCGGCTTGCCGCCGACCGCACTCCAGTCCGTCACATCACCGGTGAAGATCTGTTCGACCTGCTTCTTGGTGAGTCCCTTGATGGGGTTGTTGGCGCTCACGAGGATGGCAATGCCATCATAAGCCACGATGATGGGCTTCAGATTCTTACCGGCAGCCACCGCGGAGGAAACTTCCGTGGACTTGGCGCGGCGGCTGGACATGCCGATGTCGGCCGTGCCGTCGATGATGGCGGCGATGCCCGTGGTGGAGCCTTCCGCGGCGATTTCAAAGGTGGTGCCGGGATTGGCAGCCTTGAATTGTTCGGCCAACTGGGGAACCAACTTGGCGCCGAGGGTGTCGGAACCCTTGATAACCAACTTTTCAGCGTGGACGCTGCCAATGGCAGTCGCGCAAGCCAGAACCATGGCGAGGAGAGATTTGAGTTTCATGTAGTCTTTGTATTTTTTGAGGAGTTTTCTGTCGAGCCCTTCCGGCCCGGGCTTTCACCCGGACCGGATCGCCCTCGTAGAAGAGAAGGAGTTACTTTCTTCTAGTTCAAACCAAATTTAGAACTTCCAAACGACATCAAGCTGCAGACGGCTGGTGGCATTGACACCATTGAGACCGCTCACGTTGTTCGGGGTCTGACCGGTCGTGGCGATGTTTTCCTTGTAGTTCCACGTATTGAAGTACGTGATATTGCCCTGCAGGAAGTCGGTGAAGTTATAGCCGGTGCGGATTTTGACACCCTGTTGATTCAGGTTGCCATTGCCGAAGTCGGAGTCCGCGAGGTTGGGATCAACCGCGCCCAAACCGGTCTGACGGAAATCAACACCCACGAGCCAGTCGCCCTTCTTCTTGTTGTCGCCAACTTGAAGACCGACCAACCACGCGACGCTGTCTTCCAGACTGTTGTTCTGGTTGACGATGCCGTAGGTCTGGTGGACACGAGATTCACCCGACATATTGTAGGCCAGATCCCAATAGAACTTGGTCTTCTGGTTGAACAACTTGAACTGCACATCGCCAGGGGCGGTGATGACGTTCAGATTGGTCGCGCTGACCGTATTCGTGATCGAGGGGGAACCCGTGACGATCGTCGAACCGTTGTTACCCGTGGTGGTCATGAAGCCCGGAGCAAACGTGGCTTTGATGTCCTTGCTGAACTTGTAGGTCATCGGCAATTGGCCCGCATAGATCCACGAATCCAGCATCTTGCTGCTGGAGCTGCCCGTCAAGCCCGCGCTATCCGAGTTTTCCGTGTAGTTGAACTGAGCCGCCGTCACGCCGATGGTGAACTGGTCGTTGATGTCCCATGAGAACACTTCCGCCGCACCTTCCGGGTTGATGTCCGCATCCCACACGAGGTCGGTCGTGTAGAGGGGGTTCTTCATTTTACCACCGGTGAGGGTGACAAAATCCCAGGGTTTGTACTGCAAGTAGATCAACCCCACGTTGATGCTGGACTTGCCGAAGCCGTTACCAAAACTCTGATTCGCGCTATCGTTATCCGTCGAGGATTCGAGCTCGAAACCAGCCTTGAAGTTGTCCGTGAACACATAATCCGCACCCACGCGAATGCGGTAACGCGCACGCCAGTTGTGGCTGTTATTCTGACCATTGTTCTGGCCTTCCTGACCGACGTACTCGTAACGCAGGCGGCCGTCACCGTACAGCTTGAGCTGGGTGATGTGGCTGCTGACATTGAGCTTGCCCGCCGAGGTGGTGGCATATTCCTTGGTCAAATCGGCACGAATTTCTTCGCCTTCTTGGTCCGTCAAAACGCCCTTTTTCACCAGCGCTTCAACGAGCGCCCCGCTGTCCTGCGCGTGCAGTGACGAAACGGCCAAAACCGTCATCCCCACGAGCGCAATCAGCTTCTTCAGACTGCTTTTCATTTTTAGTATTATCTCCTTAGGTTTTTCGTGGTGACTCGCGTTTTTGCAAACCACCGGTAAATCGTCCGCATCCACCGACCTCCCGAGTCAAGTGGACCGCTTCAATTCCCGTGCACCATGGAGATGCTTTGTGACGAATGTGTGACGGCTGGGAAAACTTACCGTGACCAACCCATTTTCCATGCAAAAGGCCCAACCCGAATGGCACTCAGATAAGCAGGTCAGACCTTCCATGAGGATAATCTGGAGTGCGGGAGCAAGCTCCCGCTTTGCGGCACGGCGGCTTGCCGCCGTCGGGCTCGTGAATCAAAAGGCAAAGCGGCGGCACGGCGTGACGAACGAGCCTATCCGCAGTAATCTGTGAGCGAGGGGCAACGCAGGCAGTCCGGAAAATAACAAGCGAATTAGAATAAGAGCCTACCCACGATCTTTTCGGTTCAGCCCTCTGCCGTTCGTACCGATCTAATACTTTTAGTCATCCCACTATTAGTATTTTCAATTGTGACGAAATTATGGCAACGATAGCAGACATCATGGCCAAACGCGCACGCAAAAATACCACCCCAGCGCTCCCCCCCTCTGCCCCGGTGCTCCCGCGGGCGGGTAAAGACCTTTCCGTCATGGCCTGGATCGAGGATGCCTTCGGTCAGGTACTCATGGTGAAACAAACGCGCGGCAAAAAATCGTGGTCCTTCCCCGGCGGTAAAGTCGGCAGCATGGAATCCCTCACCGCCGCCTTGCGCCGTGAGATCAAGGAAGAAACCGGGCTCACCGTGGAAATCGCCGCGCCCGTCGACCTCTACGACCGCAGCAGCAAGGCTTCCGTCGCCATTCTCTTCCGCGTGCTCCTGAAAAAAGGCCGCCCGAAACCGGCCGAGGGCGAGATCGAAAAAATCCAGTTCAAACGCCAGCTCCCCGCCAATTCCACCCCCTCCGCCCGCTACTTCTGGGAACGCGCCCAAAGCAGCTTCAATCCCATCTCCTCCACCCTCCGCGACTAAGGCTGGAGGGCTCCGCCCTCCCAACCTCCCGCCAAAGGGAATGATTCCCTTTGGAAACCCCGATTGGGCCGCGACGTCTTTTGCTTTACGCAAAAGTACGTCGCGGCCCAAGTGCATTTCAAACGCAAATCACTACCTCTGATACAGCATGATTTCGTCGATCCTCAATCCCTACTGAAGGAGTGAACTCTTTGGGAAAACTCACTTTTGGCGGATGACTTCTTTTGCGTCCGCGCAAAAAAGTCATCCGCCAAAAAGAAGAGGATTCTCAAGGGGCTCAGCCCCTTGAGCGGGGGTTAAGGGGGCAGCGCCCCCTTAAGGAAAGAACCACATCCGGAAAGCGGCGATATCGATCCAGAGTGAAAGCGCGACATAGAAAAGCGTCAGACCGATTTCCACGCGACGCGGCAACGGATGACGGAACGCCAGAAACAGCGCGAACGGCACGATATAATAGCGCGGCTCCACATACGGCAGAACCGCCACCGACAGCAACGCGATCGGCAGCAACCACCCCCACCGCTCCTGCAAAAACGGCGTCAAGAACCAGCCCGCCAAGCCGAGCGGAATCACCGCCAGCGCCGCCACCCGCGCCCACGGCTGTGTTGCCACCGCGTAGAGCACGATATTGTGCAGCACATAATCCAGATTGATCTTGTTGTAGAGACTCGACAGCTCGTACGTCAGCCCGAATAACGCCCACGACACCGCCAGCACCACCACCGTCCGCAAACGAAAGCCGCGATCCGACCGCCACCGTTGCCCGGCGAAACGCAGACCGCGCACACAGTCCGGCAGGAAGAGCAAACAAACCGTGAACAGGAAGAACCAGACATTCGTCAGATTCAACGTCACCTGCTGCACCGACCGATCCCCCAGCGCCACGCCACCGTTCCACGCCATGAAAATCAGGAATGCCGCGAATAGCACGAGAAACGACCAGGTCCGACCCAGACCGCGGCAGAACAAGCGACCGCGATCCTTCGCGGCGAGAGCGCAGTACGGCTTCATCAACGCCAGCCAGAGCCATCCCGCCCAGAAAATATTCGGCTGCCGGATCAACACCGCCAACGCCGCCGCCAGCGCGCAGGTTCCTGTTTTTTTCCGCAGCGCGAGCCACACCGCCAGCAGCACCGCCGCCAGACCCCAGAGATCGGTATAAACCAAAAACCAGTAGGGAAAGAGCAACGGAAACCACGCCAATTGCACCGTGCGCCAATACCGCTCCCTGGCGCGGAGCACCGTCATGATTTGGAAAAAAAAGAAGAGCGCCACCGCGCCGCCCAAGAAGGAAAACAAACGCAACGCCACGAGCGATTCCGCGCCCGTGAGCGTCACCGGCACGGCCATGAGCGCGTGATAACCGGGAAAGGTCGTAAGATACGACACCCGCGTGAAATCCCCGTGCGCAAGCCGCAGGATCTGTTCGCCATGCCCCCACTCGTCCACGAATCGCGGCCCCGCCCGAAAGAGCCAGAACAGCATCAGCAAGAACGCGAGCAACAGGCCGAAGAAAAGGAGGGGACGTTTCATGACTTCACGGAAAATAAAGCAGCCGGAAGGATGACGACGTCAGCACCGCCGCGCCGATCGCATACAGCACCGTCATGGTCCACTCCACCCGGCGCGAGAGAGGTTCGCGAAACGCGAGGAACAACGCGAACGCGGGCAGATAATAGCGCGGATCGATGTGGGGAATCACCAGCACTGACACCACCGCCACCAGCCCCATCCAGCGCAAACGCTCCTGCGCCAGCGGCGTGAAAAGCCACCCCGACAGACCCAATGGCAGAATCGCCAGCGCCACGAGTCGCGCCCACGGCTGCGTGGCCACCTGATACAGCACGATATTGTGGATCATGTAATCCATGTTGATGCGGTTGAAAATGTGCGCGAGGTGGAAGGTCGCGCCGAAGATCAGCCACAACCCCACCACGCCCCCCAAAACTTGCCACACCGTGCGACGGCCCCGCGCCCAGATGACGCCCACAGCGCGACCGCATTGGACCGGAAAGAAAATCGCCACGAGTCCCAAAAAGAACCACACATTGGTGGGGTAACACGACACCGGCATCTTGTCGCGCGGACCGATGGCCACGCCCCCGTTCCACACCACGAACGCCCAAAATCCCGCCGCCACCAGCAGCAGCGGCCACGTCTGGCGCAGCACCTGTCGCAGCCACGGCCAACCCCGCTTCGCCTCGCGCAGATCACCCGCCACCATCACCCACAACAACCAGCCCCACAGAATCGCCGGAGGCCGGATGACCACCGCCACCGCCAAAGCCAGCGCGCACCAGCCCGCCTTTTTGCGCAACGCGGCATCCACCGCCCCCAGCAGAAACACCACGCCCCAGACATCACTATAGGCGAGAAAAAGAAACGGAAAGAACAGCGGGAAAAACGCGAACTGCGCCGTCCGCACCCACCGCTCCTGCGGCCAGAGTTGACCCACGATCCGGTAAAAAAACACCACCCCGGCAAAACTCCCCAAAAGCGTCACCAACCGGATCATCGCCAGCGAATCATCCCCCACCACAAAAACCACCGCCCCCGCCAAGGCGTGATAGCCCGGCGTCATCGACAATTCCGGGTCCAGCGAGAAATCCCCCTGCGAAAACCGCTGCACCTGAGGCGCATGCCACCGCTCATCAATCAGCACAGGATTGTGGCGATACCCCCAGAACAGCGCCAGCCACGCCGCCAGCAACAGGCCGAAAAAGAGCGCCATCCGAATTTTCATCCCCCGCACTTAACCACGAGCGCCCCCTCAACGTCCAGCAGGTTGCGGGGTGTTGCTCGCCCTTTACAAGGAGGCCTTTACGCTCTAGTGTAGACGCTCTATGACACTGACGGAAAAAGTTCTGGCCCGCGCCGCTGGCAAGAAATATGTCCAGCCCGGCGACAACATCTGGGTCAATGCCGACGTACTCCTCACCCACGACGTCTGTGGACCGGGGACGATTGGCGTTTTCAAACGTGAATTCGGTAAGACGGCCAAGGTTTGGGACAAGAACAAGATCGTCATTATTCCCGACCACTACATCTTCACCGCCGACTCCCTTTCCAACCGCAATGTCGACATCCTGCGCGACTTCGTCCGCGAACAGGGCCTGCCCTATTTCTACGACGTGATCGACGACCCGAATGGTCACTGGATCTTTGACAAATCGAAGGGCCAGCTCGCCAAGCAGTACGGCTCGCACTTTGCGGGCGTCTGCCACACCGCCATCGCGGCCAAGGGCCACACCCGCCCCGGCGAAATCCTCTTCGGCACCGACAGCCACACCTGCATGGCCGGCGCGTTCAACCAATTCGCCACGGGCATCGGCAACACCGACGCGGGCTTCATCATGGGCACCGGCAAGTTGCTCATCAAGGTCCCCGAGACGATGCGCTTCTACCTCGAAGGCGCGCTCCCCAAGGGCGTCATGGGCAAGGACATCATCCTGCACATCATCGGCGAGATCGGTTTTGACGGCGCCACCTACCGCGCCATGCAGTACGAAGGCCCCGGCGCTTACAACCTGCCGATGGACGACCGCATGACGGTGACCAACATGGCCATCGAAGCGGGCGGCAAGAACGGCATCTTCCCGTACGACGAGAAGTGCGCCGCCTACGTGAACGAGCGCACCAAGCTCAACGGCACGAAGAGCGACTACCAGCCCGTCGAACTCGATCAGGATCAGAAATTCATCTACGACAAGGTCATCGACCTCTCCAAGCTCGAGCCCACCGTCGCGCAACACCCCGATCCGGGCAATCGCGCGCTGGCCAAGACCCTCGGCAACATCAACCTCGACCGCGCCTACATCGGTTCCTGTACCGGGGGCAAGACCTCTGACTTCCTCGCCTTCGCGCAGATCGTCAAGGGCCACACCGTCAAGATCGACACCTTTGGCGTTCCCGCCACCCCGGAAGTGGTCTTCGACCTGAAGAACACCCAATGGGACGGCAAGAGCGTCTGGGATCACCTCGTCGGCGCCGGTGTCACGATGACCGAAAACGCCTCGTGCGCGGCCTGCCTCGGCGGCCCCGTCGATACGTTCGGCCGCATGAACAAGCCGATGGCCTGCATCTCGGCCACGAACCGCAACTTCCCCGGCCGCATGGGCCACAAGGAATCGCGCGTTTACCTCGCCTCCCCGTACACCGTGGCGGCGTCGGCCCTGACCGGTCACATCACCGATCCCCGCGAGTATCTCTCGTAAGGAGAGACTCTATTTTTGACGGAATTTACGAAATTGGAAAAAAGATTGGATCGAAAGTTAAGTATGCCTCTCTTTAATTTCGTTAATCTCGTAAATTTCGTCAAAAAATCCGCCCTGCTTTTGAGCCTCGGCTTCGCCCTCATCCTCGGCGGCTGCGCCGGCATGCAAGCCAATGGGGACGTGCAGCAGTACAAACTCATCGTCACCAAGCGCACCGAATACTTCAAGAACAGCCCCGACCAACCCACCCCGCCGGATGGCCGCCTCGACGAAGGCACCCGTATCCGCGTCGTTCAGATGAACGGTGAATATGCCAAGGTGGAAACCACCTACGGCCTCACCGTCTGGATCTCCTCCATGGCCATCGGTGCCAATCAGGAAAACACCTACCAACCCACCGGCGGTTAATTCTAAGAGCCTTCAAGATTGGACTAGAACATTTTAAATAAAACTATAGCCGCAGGTGCCTTGCTGTAGGGCGCTTCGGTGAAGCGCCATGGCGGGACACCGTCCCGCCCTACAGAAAACCGATGACATTCGTAACGGCTACAGTAATTCTTAAAACGCTCTAG
>NEUU01000028.1 GCA_002304345.1 Verrucomicrobia bacterium Tous-C9LFEB | reverse complement strand
ACTTCTTTTGCGCGGACGCAAAAGAAGTCACCCGCCAAAAAGTGAGTTTATCTCAAAGAGTTCACTCCTTAAACGAGGATGAAGGTCCTTTTTCCACAAGCTCCCGTAAATGGTAGTGATTTGCGTTTGAAATCCACTTGGGCAGCGCCCCGGCTATTTATCTTAGTGGGGTACAGGATTTTACTCTTGAGTGAGGGGTGTGGGACTCGGTAGTTTGGGCGGTGGTGAATCGCCCATGAAATCGCTCCGCGAGATTATCCTGGAAGAGTGCATTCCCCAACGCGACTGCATGTTGACCGTGCAGGATGCCACGGGAGAGGTCGGCTTTCTCTATTTCAAGGACGGCGAATTGATCGAAGCCAACTACTCCGCCCATTGGGGCAAGGACGCTGTCGAGCAAGTTCTCGATTGGCAATTGGCCGAGTACAATGTCGGCGCGTTGCCCCTCGGCATCAAACGTTCTGTCTGGGAACCCGTCGAAACCGTGCTCCGCTTGAACGCAGCCGCCCAGTCGTCCGGCGCCACGGGCGTCCCGCAATTCAAGGCGGCCAAGATCGAAGCGCCGCCCACGCCGTATGATCACTTCAAGGAAGTGGAAGGTGTCACGAAGCTTTTCCTCATCGAAGGTAATAAAGAAAAGATCCTTTTCGAGTCCGAGACCGAAGCCTCCCAGCCGACCGAATGGATGGCCGAGTTTTATCAACGTGCCAAGTCTGTTGGTGACACCCTCGGCTTCGGCAAACTCCAGCGCTGGTCGCTGGTCACGGACCGTTACCAAGTGGTGGGCCTGATGCAGGACAAGGAAATCATCGGCGTGCTCCGCAAGCACGATGTCGGCACGGACGATTTCGAAGCCACCTGTCAGGCTTCCATCGAAAGACCCCAGGAGTAATCGCGTGGCCGTATCCGCCGAAGAAGCCCTCAAGCGCGTCACCGCCCTCACCGGCGTGAAGGCCGCGTTTGTCTTCGACCAGTTCCTGAATATTCCCGTGCGCGATGTGCCGGGCAACTACAGCAACGACATCCTCAAACGCATCGCGCAGCAGCTCTATTCGCTCGCGGTCCTGAGCTGGAATACGGGAGTCATCACGCAGGAATTTCGTCTCGTTTACGACCAGTACGCGGTCTACACACGGCTCTTTGCGCAGAACTTTTTCATCGTCGTTTTCATGGAGAAAGACATCGAGGCGATGGAATACCGGCAGCCGGTCGGGCTCGCCACGCTGATTCTGGAGAAGGCCTTGCGCTCCGCGGATGACGCCGCCGCGCAGGGCACGATGTCGCAGATCGCGATGCTGGCCGAGCAGACGCTGAAGTTGGCGAATGAAAACGACCCGACCTTCGTCGGGCAGGTACGCCGTCACTGCTTTACTTTTCTTGGAGCCGCCGGTCGCGAACTCGTCGATAACGGCATCGAGGAAGAATTCCTCGCGCCACCGCTCCGCGCGGAGGTCGATATGCGCAAGCTCGTCGATTACATTGTGCCGCGCATTCCCCACCCGATCCTCCAGCAGATTATCCAGCAGGATCTGGAAGATATGGTCCGCGCCGCGGTAAAGCCGATTTAGGCGTGGCTGGACTCAACGTGATGGCAGGATTCCCCGCATCACGGATGTGATGATTTTTCCTGACTTGTGGAGAAAGTAGGACGCCGTCATCGGTCGCGGTGTGAACCGTACCCGGTTCGCCCGTAGCGCGGCGAAGATCGCCGGCGCGGAAAGTTCCTCCGCCTCCACTTCGGAATAAAAGCGCCCGAGTCCCTGCAGATCGTGCGCATCCGAACAGGCGATGAGCGGCTTATGATTGCGTTCCGCCCAGCGGCGGGCGCGTTCATTCGGATTCAGTCCGCGCGGAATCCAGTCAGTGTGATAGTGACACCATTCCACACCGTCGAAACAGTCTGGATGCTCGTCGATCACCGAGCGCAGACACGACCAGTGCGGATAGTACGGATGCGGCGCGAGGACGAAATGGTTCGGGTCCTGCCGGAAGGCGCGCAAATCCTCGAGCGTGCACGCGCCGGGAATATCCCCCGCATGGGCATTCAGCGCCAGCGTATGCATGCGCCCATGCAGTTCCGTTTCCACGCCGGGGATGAGCAGGATGCCGCGTTCCTGGGCATAGGCAATCGCCGCCGTATCGTCGAAAATCCGCTGATGCCAGGTGAGGGCAAGGGCGTGGAGTCCGCACGCCTGGGCGTGATCGATGTGTTCGTGAATCGTATGCTCCAGATCATCGACGGGATCGCCCTGGCAATGACTGTGCAAGTCGATGCGGTACGTGGGCATGACTCAGAATAGGGAGAACCGGGGCGAAATTCCAATGGTCAAATGCGAGCGAGATTCGGGGCCCTTCTTGCCCTGTTTTCGCGGTGTTGTGCAAGCGAGCATTAGAAAAACGCAAGCGATCGGCAGCCAAGATTAGAATAAATCAATAAGGTCCCATCAAGTTAAAGCTTGCGTTATACGCAAGTTACTTGCATTAAGAAAAGACACACTTGATGCCGATACAATCGGGGGGAGAGACCCGGAACTTTAGCCAAGGAGATCTATGCAGAAGACATTTTGTGCGGGAATCGCACTGTTGGGGGCGTTGCTGGTGACAGCGTATGCCGGAACCGGGATCGAAGCCCACGACACCAAACAAATCGCTGAGACGGAGCGCGCGCGTTCCTTCTTCGAGCAGGATTACATGACCGGCGATTGGGGCGGCACCCGCACCAAGCTGGAGGAAAAAGGGATCACCTTTGGTGCGACGTACATCGGCGAAACGATGGGCGTCGTCTCGGGTGGCATCCACCAGAACGCGGTCTACTCTGGCCGTCTGCAGCTTGAGCTTACGCTCGACTTTGAAAAGCTCGCCGGCCTGAAGGGGTCTTCCTTCTACGTCAGCGCGTATGAAATCCACGGTCAGGATCTCTCGGGCTACTCGCTCCAGAATATCATGACCGTGAGCAATATTGAGGCGTACGACACATTCCGTCTCTTTAATCTCTGGTATCAGCAGGAATTTTTCGACGGCAAGCTGGCGTTGCGTTTCGGACAGATTGCGGCGGACGATGAGTTTCTCATCAGCGAATACGGCGGCCTCTTCCTCAACGGCACCTTCGGTTGGCCCGCGCTCGTGTCGGCGAATTTGCCGAGTGGCGGTCCCGGCTATCCGCTGGCGGCTCCAGCGGTGATGACTCGGTTCTCCCCGGTGGAACAATTCTCGCTGACGGCGGCGGTATTCGATGGCGATCCCGGCGACAGCTTTGGCAACCCGGAGAATCCGCAGAAGATAAACAGCAGCGGCACGCGCGTGAGCTTCAACCAGGGCGTACTCGGCATTTTTGAAGCCGCCTATAAGTTGAATCAGGAAAAGGACGCGAAGGGTTTGCCCGGCACCTACAAGGTGGGCGGCTACTTCAACACGTTCCGCACGGATGACGTGAATCTGCTCGATGGCGACGGCAATACCGTCGTGCATCCGAACAACTACGGCGTCTATTTCATCGCGGACCAGATGGTCTGGCGCGAACCGAACGGTCACACGGACAAGGTAGACCCGAGTGTGCGCAGCGCCCAGTCTCAAACAGTCGAAGAACTCTCCAATCAAGGTCTCGGTCTCTTCTGGCGCGTGGGTGGCACTCCGGCGGATCGCAATCTGGTGGAGTTCTATACCGATGGTGGTTTGAATTACACCGGTTTGATTCCCGGTCGTGATGAAGACATCTTCGGCATTGGCGTGGCTTACGCGCAGGTGAGCGATCATCTGACCAATGCACAGCGCTCGGCCAACGATGTGAATGGCACAAACCTGCCGGTGCAGGATTACGAGATGACCATTGAGGTGACCTACCAGATCGTGTTGGCTCCGTGGTGGACGTTGCAACCCGACTTCCAATACATCATCCATCCCGGCGGCAACGTCGCGGACCCGGAAGATCCCGCTGGCGAACGCGCGGTCAAGGACGCGGTCGTTCTCGGTTTGCGCACGAGCATCACTTTCTGATGGCAGCCCGTATAACGCTCGCCCCCGTTACGTCAACGGGGCGAGTGTGACGCGATCCGGGGGCGCGTGACCCCGCGCTGCCTGAGCACCGTCTCAAGCGGCTTGATAGGTGACATTCAGGACCGACTTAATGCCATCAACAATGGCGTGATAAGCTTCGTGATTCGGAAGTTCGAAGTTATCATCAATGAAGTTGATCGACTCGATTTTCATCGCTTGCAGCAGCGGACGTGGAACCTTGAGAAGGACGCGATAGGCGGCGATTTGGCCGGTGGTGCCGCCGCCGGACTGGCGAATGACGAAGTCCATGATCGGTTTCAACTTCAGCGAGGGCCCTGTCGTCGGGGTGGGCGTGGAAGCTGCCGCGGGCTTGCGCTTGAGTGAAAAAGAAATGGGGCTTGCTCCGGTGCGGGTTTGCGCCGGCGATCCAATGCCATTGACTGCGGTTGAAGCGGTGGTCGGCGCGGCTCCATTTTTCACATTAAAGAGACGCGTGTATTCGCTCAGGGAATAGGAACGGGCCACAATCAATTGTTGCTCGAGAAAAAAGTCCGCCATGGTCAAGACCGTGGTGTCGTCGAGGCCCAGGGATTTTCCGATCTCCCGCGCGGAGGTGCGGCCATCCAGAGCCAGCAAGAAAGCCCATTCATAGCGGCGTAGTTGCAAGGTGGAGGCCAGTTCATCGAATTTACTGGCCCGTTCCAGTCCGTCATGAAGTGTAATCATAGTCAAAATGGAGTTGATCAAGCCAGTAAGGCGATGCCCACATAGGCTTGATGTTCGCGCCAACTGAATGGCAGCAGGAAGCGTGGCATTTCATGGGAAATCGGAGCGTTCTCCTTTCCCGCGCTGGTGACCGGCACGGAAATTTGAAACTGTGCCCCGAAATGCTCCCGCGCATTACTGGTAATGATGCTGACGATCTCCCCCACGCTATCGAGCAGGATGGAGCGATCCGAGAGCGATTCCCCCATACAGTTCAGGACATCCAGGAGCATGCCCTTCGGCATGCTGATGTAGACCCATCCCTGGTTGTTGCCGCTGATTTTGATGAACCCGGTGTAGTCGAGGAGCCGGAACTGATTCAACTCAATTACGGGCTCCTTCAATTCCGGCGCATGGCGCGTGGTCTTCTCGAAATAATGGCAGATGATATCGATGAAAACTTTCAGGTCTTTGTCAGTCATGGAGGTTGCTCTCGGGCGGATTAAGCGGTGATCGATTCGCCCACGCAGATCAGCAAATAGGATTTGTTTCCCTGCCAGATGATGGGGATGACGAAGGTGGGCGCGTCCTTGGGAAAACGCACGGAGCCGGGATTCCCCGCCAGGACAATCGGCACCGAGATCATGAAGCCTGCACCCAATTCTTCTTGCGCGTTGCCGGCGATGGTGTTGGCGATTTCTCCGACAAAATCGGCGCACAGCGCATCATCCGCATTGTGTTCGCCCATGTGGATGATCAGCTTGCGGATCATCTCCTTCGGTGCGGTGTAATAGACGCATCCCCGGTAAGAGCCGGAGATCCCGATCACGGCGGAGTAGTCGAGAATCACGTTGTCATTATCTTCCTTCAGATAGGGAGTGCCGATTTCCGCGGCCTCCCTGGCGATCTGGCCGAAGTAGTTGGTGGTTCCCTTGATGAAAATCTTCAGATGTGTTTCGTCCATAAAATTACTCTTCGAAAAGTTCTTCCAGGCTGGTGATGAGTGTTTCTTCCGTGAACGGCTTGAGCAGGAATCCGCTTGCTCCGCGCTTGATGGCTTCCACGGCAGTCGACTTGTCCGCGAGGGCGGAGATGACGAGGATTTGCACGTCGGGTTTCTCGCGCAAAATCGCCTCGACGCAGGTCAGTCCATCCATCTCCGGCATGGTGATGTCCATGGTGACCACTTCTGGCAGAAAGCTTTTGAATTCCTTCAGCGCATTGGCGCCATTATTGGCGGAACGGATTTCATCGAATTGGAATTTGTTGGCAAAGCGTTCAATGGCCCGCCGAATCAAGGTGGAATCGTCTACGATCAATAACTTCATGTTTCTCCTGTTGAATTAAAATTAGAATCAGTTCGGCAAAAAGATGCCGAAGGTGCAGTGCTTGCCCGGTTCCACCGACACGGTGATTTCCCCGCCGCACTCATCGATGATTTTCTCTTTGATGATGTCCATGCCCATGCCACGGCCCGCCTCAGTGGTGACTTCGTCAGCCGTGGAAAATCCGGGAGTAAAGATCAGCATGGCCAACTCGGTTTCCGCCATCCGTTGAGCGTCTTCGGGCGTAATCAGACCTTGCGAGATCGCCCGTTCGCGTACCTTGCCGATGTCAATGCCCTTGCCATCATCACGGAAGAGGAAGCCGTTCAGGCCGCTTTCCTCGTGCTTGGTGGGCTTGATTTCGATGACCCCTTCGCTGCCCTTGCCGACTTTCGTTCGTTCGGACGGCAACTCGAAGCTATGCGCCATGGAGTTGCGGGTAAGTTGAATCAATACATCGCGTACGAGGGGGCGGTGATCCGAGCGAAAACTTTCCGCATTAAAGTCCTTGGCTTCGAGTCGGACGGACTTGCCGGTTTTCTGTGCAATGTCGGTGACCAGGCCACGCAGTCCCACGATCAATTCATCCTCGCGAGTTTGGGTGGCGTTGCCGTTGCGGTCGCTGTTCTTGAAGAGCTCGGTCGAGTCGCCTCCGCCGATGCGGAGCTCCCCGAGTTTGCTGCGAATTTCATCAAGCTCTTCCACGTCGTTACGCAGGTCGGACTGGGCCATGACGATCGAGAGGAAGTCGTCACCTGTCAGGCTGGGGCGATTGCGCAATTGGTTGATCTTCGATTCGAATTCATCTGCCGTCTTTTGAAAGTAGATGAGTTTCAGATAGGAGGCATTCCCCTTGATGTTATGCACGCAGCGGAAGACGACATTCAGGCGATCGCGCAGCTCGTCGATTTTTCCCGCGCTGGCGGCGGCGAAATCCTCCGCGCGCAAGGTCGTCGTAATTTCCAAAAGATCTTTCTTCGCGGTCTCGATGAATTCCTGCACCTGCTTGGGTTCGATGTGGAGGATGCCGAGCAGGAGGTCGAATTGCTTTTCCTTTTTCAATTCGGACTGACGCAGCTCGCGCTCCAGGGTGACCCGTGCGGTGATGTCGCCCACGCCGATGAATACGCGGGTGACGACGCCCGCCTCGACGACGCGACGGAAGGTGAAGCCGAGATATTTCGTGATGAAACCTCCCTCGGGATTGGAGAAATTGACTTCCACAACGTCAAGCGGATTGACCTTGAGGATCTGCTTTTCCTTGCGCTTGGCATCGAAAAGGAGGCCCAGATAGTCACGGGTGGTGTTGTACATCTTCTCCGTCAAGACGCGCTGGAGAATGTTCAGGAAGTTGAAGCCCGCGAGATTTTCCATGCGGAAGATGCGCTCCAATTCCCGGGAGTATTGGGCACCGATCACGCCCTTGACGTCGATGAGGAGAAGGCCTTCCTGCACCGTCTCCATGATCACGTCCGACTCACGCTTGGCTTCTTCAATCTTGCGCGTGTCCTCGGCGAGCTGGGCGTTCTTTTGATTCAGCAAGGCCGCGCTTTCTTCCAGCGCTGTGTTGGATTTGCGAATACGGCCCATCAGGAAGATGATCGGAATCAAAAGTACGGATACGGCGGTGAGATAGGATACGAGGATGTAACGCATGATGATCGGACCGGCCATGCGTTGATCGCGATAGATATTTTCTTCACCCGAGAGAATATCGGAAATTTCGATGACTCGTTTGGAATGCTTCTGTGCGTAGGCCAGCGCTTCGGCGAGTTGCTCCGGGTTTTGGTTTTCACCATTTTGCAGGATCGCCTGAATTTTAACTTCGAGAGGAGACCAGATGGACTGCAATTCCTGCGCAACGCTCATGCCAACTGGCGTGTTGACCGGCCGGATGTTGAGAGTACGACCCGTGATGGTCTTCACCGGTGCCGCGATGATGTAGGCCTTGAACAGATCATTCGAAAGGGTGACGTATCCCTTCAGGTCCTTGATAATGTCGCCAACCGGTTGACCATCACGGCGGGCGATTTCGATGGATCCCAAGAAGGCGATCCATCGGGCATCCATGGTTCGGACCAGCACCGCCCCGGTTCGCACTTCGCCGTGTTGTTCCAGCTCATGACGAAGAATATTGCTGTAATGGAAGATGCCGTAGAGGGAGGCAACGAAGCTGACGGCCAAGAGGGCCCAGCCGATGGGTTTGAGGATGTTGAGTAGGGACTATTTCTTGTTCATATAAAGGGAAGATGAGGAGAGGGGACGGAAAGGATAACGGTTTAGGCGGCTTGAGCCGGGCTGCTGGCCCCTTCGTCATTCTTTTGGCAAAAATCGATCAGGAGCGTGGAAAGAGGGGTATTGATATTGCGTTCAAAGCGGTAGAGTCCCTCGAAAACACGAATCTCGGTAACCGATTCGGCCAGCAAATCATACAGGGCGGGTGTTCCGGTCTTGTTGCGATGCGAGGCGTTGCGCACCATGCCCTGGTCGAAGCAGAGATAGCCCACGCCGGATTCTGTCGCCACTTCGAGGTAACCGCTGAACCGTTCCATCTCCATCATTTGGAGGAAATTGACCGGATTAATGCCTGTGACGATGCTATTGGGGAGTCGGGCGAGCGTTTTTGCCACGACTTCGAAAAAGGCGTCAATTGAAAGCGGCTTGCGGAAAAAACGCACATTGGAAAGTCCGGACAGAACGCGGGAGACGTCGTCCAAGGCGGGAAAATCGGAGATGACGTAAATGACTGTCCGAGGCTGGGAGAGCAAGATCCGCTCGATGAATTCCAAACCATCCATTTCTCCATCGAGAACTAATTCCGTGATGACGAGGTTGTGATGCTGTCCTTCGAAGGCTTCCAACGCCCTTTGCGGGGTCTCATGATAATCAATGGTCAAGCCGGGGTAATGTTGGCCGAAAATCGATTGAAGCTGTTCCAATTCCGCGCGGTCAGGTTCCAAGACTAAAAGAGATTTCATGGGATGAGAGGCGATCTTATTTATAAAGAAATATATTTTATTAATATCCTATTATAATCATGCGACTATTATAAAATTGACGCTAGAGGTCTGGCAAATTGCATTCTTTTGTATTTTTCTATCACAGGCAGAGTAGCAGCATTGTGCTGAGGGGAGAGCCAAACATCGCGCCCATAAAACCCTTAGCGATCAGCCTATCCGTCGGTTGCGCGTAATTTTGCATAACGCTAACATATTGCAAGTGAAGAGCATGTATTAGATTGGTTGGATGCGCTAAACTTAATCTTATTGCAGGATTGTTCAGCTTTGTAATCCCGCTAATCACAGGAATATACGGTGACGATGCAATACCCATGTGTGTATTATACCTACTAAAATATACCCCCAAATTATTTTTTATATTTTAAGAGGTATTCACGCCGCATATTGGATCGCGAGCCATGAACGTGTCCCATTCATTCTTCAGGATGCACACCTGCTTTGCGCGAGGTGGCTTGACCTATTCTGAGGAGAAGCTAAATCCTTTTGTGTGAAAAAAGCTTACGCCCGTGCCGGAGTTGACGTTGATTTGGGGAACAAGGTCAAAAAAGGAATTCAAGCCCTCGTTCAAAGTACCCACTCCCCGGCGGTGCTTGGCAAAATCGGCGGTTTTGGCGGTCTCTACAACGCCAAGTTTCCCGGTTACAAGAATCCCGTATTGGTCAGCAGTGTCGACGGCGTTGGCACCAAGCTAAAGGTGGCCACTCTTACGAACCGTCACGATACGATTGGTCAGGATCTGGTGAATCATTGCGTGAATGACATTGCGGTCATTGGCGCCGAACCTCTTTTCTTCCTGGATTACATTGGCACCGGCCGGCTCGATCCGGACGTGTTCAAGCAGATTCTCAAGGGGCTATCCAAAGCATGTGCCGCGTGTGGTTGCGCGCTCGTCGGTGGTGAAACGGCGCAGATGCCGGGCGTCTACCACGGAGAAGACTATGATCTCGTCGGTTGCATCGTCGGCATTGTGGACCGCTCCAAGATGCTCGATGGCCGCTCCATCAAACCCGGTGACGTGATCATCGGCTTGCCCGCTTCGGGCCTGCATACCAATGGCTTTTCTCTCGCCCGCGAAATCCTTTTCAACAAGTGCGGCTTCAAGGTCGGCGATACGATTCCCGGTTCGCGCGAGACGGTTGGCTCGGCCTTGCTCAAGGTGCACGTCAATTACCTGCCCACGCTGCGCAAACTCCACGCCAAGGTGAAGATCAAGGGGCTGGCCCACATCACGGGCGGCGGTCTCATTGATAATCTGCCGCGCGTGTTGCCGGAGAACGCGCAAGCGGTCATTCAACTCGGTTCGTGGCCGATTTCGCCGTTCTTCCGTTTCCTCGCCGAGGAATCGCACGTCGGCGACGACGAGCTCTATCAGGTGTACAACATGGGCATTGGCATGACGGTGATTGTCTCGCCTGCGGATGCTGAAAAAGTTTTGAAGCTGACCAAGTCGTACCGCATCGGTTCCATCGTCAAGGGCCCTCGCGGCGTGAAATTGCAACCCTCCACAAAGAAGAAATAATTGACCATGAAACGCGCCCTTCTTTCCGTCTCGGATAAAACCGGACTCGTCGATCTCGCCCGTGTCCTCGTCGAGGCGGGCATTGAACTCGTCTCCACCGGCGGCACTGCCAAGGCCTTGCGCGACGCGGGACTGACAGTCCTCGATGTCTCGCAAATCACCGGCTTCCCGGAAATGATGGATGGCCGCGTCAAGACGCTCCACCCGATCGTCCACGGCGGCTTGCTCTATGTGCGCGACAACGCCGAGCACCAAAAGCAGGCGAAGGAGCACGGCATCATCCCGATCGATTACGTCATCGTGAATCTGTATCCGTTCGAAGAGACGATCCAGCGCCCCGACGTGACGCTGGAACTCGCCATTGAGAACATCGATATCGGTGGACCCTCGATGCTGCGTAGCGCGGCGAAGAATTACCGCAGCGTGACCGTTGTGGTGGACCCGGACGATTACGCGATTGTTGCCGAGCAGGTAAAGGCGAACGGCGTGACGACTCTCGAACTGCGCGAGAAGCTTGCGGCGAAAGTTTTCCACACCACCAGCTATTACGATTCCCTGATCGCGGAGTATCTCTCCGCTGTCATCAGCAAGCAGGGTGAGACGTTGCCGGAAAATCTGATCCTCCCCATGCGCAAAGCCCAGTCGCTGCGCTACGGTGAGAATCCGCACCAGCACGCCGCGCTCTATGGCGATTTCCCGAATTATTTCAAGCAGCTCCACGGCAAGGAGCTTTCGTACAATAACCTCATCGACATCAGCGCCGCGGTGAACCTGATCGGCGAGTTTCATGAGGAACCGACCCTCGCAATTCTCAAGCACACGAACCCGTGCGGCGTGGGTGCGGGCAAGACCTTGCGCGAGGCGTGGGATCTCGCTTACGCCACCGACCGGCAAGCGCCGTTCGGCGGCATCATCGTGGTCAATCGTCCGCTGGATCTCGCCGTCGCGGAAGCGATCGCGGAAATCTTCAGCGAAGTGATCATTGCCCCCGCCTTTGAGCCCGACGCGCTGGCGTTGCTCGAGAAGAAGAAGAATCTGCGCCTGATCCTGAATCGCTGGAGTTCAAATCCGCTTTCCGAAGCCGGCATGAACATCGAATTCAAGTCGATCGTGGGCGATTCGATCCTGGTCCAGACCTCCGATTCGCAGCCGATGAAGCCGGAAACGTGGAAGGTCGTCACGAAGCGGCAACCGACGGAAGCGGAACTGAAGGCGATGCTCTTCGGTTGGCGCGTGGTGAAGCATGTGAAGTCGAACGCGATCGTGTACGCGAATCAGCACCAGACGCTCGGCGTCGGCGCGGGTCAGATGTCGCGCGTGGATTCGTCGAAGATCGCGGTCTGGAAAGCCGGCGAAGCGAAGTTGAATCTCAAGGGCAGTGTCGTGGCCTCGGATGCGTTCTTCCCGTTCGCAGACGGCCTGATCGCCGCCGCGGAAGCGGGCGCAACGGCTGCCATCGAACCGGGCGGTAGCGTCCGCGACGAGGAAGTCATCGCCGCCGCCAACGAGCGGAACATGACGATGCTCTTCACCGGCAAACGTCACTTCCGTCACTAAGTGGGGCACCACCCCACACCCCGCTCAAGGGGCTGAGCCCCTTGAGAATCCTCACATCAAAGGGCGGTTTACTTTTTCACGAAGACGTGAAAGAAGTAAACCGCCCTTTGTGAGTTTTACTCAAAGCGTTCAAACCTTTGGATAGGTTCTAAGGTCTGCATTCCCAATCTCCATCAAATGGTAGTGATTTTCGTTTGAAATCCACTTGGGCCGGAATCGATCTTTTGCATTAAGCAAAAGGCGATTCCGGCCCAAGCGGGGTTTCCAAAGGGAATCATTCCCTTTGGCGGGGGTTGCGGGGCGGAGCCCCGCCGCTTTTTAGTTTAATTTGAGAGGGGGACCAGATAGCGTGAGCCACCGTGTGGCATGAACTCGTTCTCGTTAGCGGCTTGGGAGCGGCGCTCCTTTTGGCTGGCGGGAAGATCCACGTCGTCGAAAAGGGCGACACCCTCTACCAGATCAGCCGCGACTACCGAGTAGACGTCGCCGACCTGATCCGCGCCAACCCGCGAACATTGGGCGGCGGCAAGACCCTCAAGATCGGCGCGAAACTCACCATCCCCGGCACCGAGAAAGACAAAACCCCACCCCCCGCGCCGCCGAAAGAAGACGACAAACCCGACGGCGAAGAAACCACGGACGCCAAACCCGCGCCCGCCGAATCCGTCGACGACAACGACCTCGCCCCCGCCCTCTACGTGGTGAAGAAGGGCGACACCCTTTCCGGGATCGGACGCCGGTTCAAGATTTCCGCCGACGCCATCCGCGAACTCAATGGCCTCAAAGGCACCGCCTTGCGCGTCGGGCAAAAACTCAAGGTCCGCAACCCCGCCGTCGTCACCCCACCCGTCATCACCTCGCCCAAATCCGCCGTCGTCACCGGAGGCCAAAGCACCAGCAAACCCGTCCTCGCCACCGCCCCCGTCAAACCCTCCTCCGCCAAGCAACGCTACCTCTTCATCGACAAAATCAAGGACAAGCTCGACAAACCCCACGTCGTCCCCGGCCGCTGGAAATATGTCGTCGTCCACCACAGCGGCACCCCCAGCGGCAACGCCAAAATCTTCGACTACTTCCACCGCAACATCCGCGGCATGGAAAACGGGCTCGCCTACCACTTCGTCATTGGCAATGGCCACGACTCCGGTGATGGCGAGATCGAAGTCGGCGACCGCTGGATGCGCCAGATCCAGGGCGGTCACCTCCGCAGCGACGAACTCAACGAAATCGCCCTCGGCATCTGTTTTGTCGGCGACTTCAATAGCGAGCGCCCCACCAAGAAACAGATCGCTGCCGCCATCGAGTTGATCACCTACCTCAACGAACGCTGCGGCACCCCGCCCGTCTTCAAAGCCCACCGCGAAATCAATCCCAAACCCACCGAATGCCCCGGAAAGAATTTCCCGATCAAAGCCTTCCACCAGCTCTTTGATCGGTAAAGAAATCGACATAAGAAGCGGCAAAGAAGGCTCTTGTTATCTCCCCTCCATTTTATGATGAAGTCACTATGGAAAATCATTTTTGTGATCGGCGTGATGCTGATGATCTCTGCAATCACAGGCGTACATCAGTTAAGTTATAATAGCGGAGCGGGGTTTTCGCTCAAATGGCATACCGTGATGAGTCGCACATTTACCTTTATAGCGGGGGCTGGCTTAATCGCTTGGTTCATGGCGAGACGTGACAACCCTCTGTTGCAACGGCGCTATACACGCGTGGTGCTCTGGATAATGATAGGAGGATGTGCGCTCCAGAGTGTAAGTCTGGTGGTGAGTGGGAATCTCTTATCCGAAAAAGTATGGGCTATTATCACACATAGCTTTGTCATCTTGTTATTTTTATACCTATTGCGAAAAAAGGACCGCCCGGATCTGAAGAGCGACGGGAAATCGGAGTAGGTATCTTCCTCTAAAACCCTCCGGGTTTGAAAGACAGCGCACATCCCATTATCTATCACGGAATAAAGCGGCGCGGTCGTGAATGCCCTCATTCAGAAACTCCCGCTGAGCCGTGTTGCGATAACCTCATAAGCGAACAATTTCAATGAGAGCACCCGTCGTATTATCGTCTCAAAATGTAAAGTATACTTGACATGTATGGCGGGAACATTTATATGTAAAGCAACCTTTACATAACGGAGCGAAATCATGCACGAACAAAAAATCATTCGCCGCTATCAACTCGAAATGACGGGAGCCTTTATTTTGTACGCTCTCGTACTGGTGTTGTCCCTGAACGTGAGCAAGCACCTGCCGGACGGCATTGGGCGTACGCTGCTGATGGTCAGTCCCATGGTGCCCTTTCTCTTCGTGGTGTGGGCGATTGTACGGCAGATCCGGCGCGCGGATGAATACTGCCGGTTGCAGTCGCTGGAGGCGATCGCGATTGCGGCGGCGATTACCGCGGGGCTGACGTTCACCTATGGATTTTTGGAGATCGCCGGATTTCCACGTCTGAGCATGTTCACGGTCTGGCCTGTGATGGGCGGGGTTTGGTGTGTCATCGCCGTGGTTCGCCGCTGGACAGAACGATGAAAAACAAGGTTCGTGAACTTCGCGCGGAGCGTGGTTGGAGTCAGGCTGTGCTCGCGGATCGCCTGAAGGTCTCGCGGCAGACGGTCAATGCCATCGAGACCGAGCGCTACGATCCCAGCCTCCCGCTCGCCTTCGCCATTGCCCGGTTATTCCACAAATCCATCGAGGCCGTTTTTTCGGAAGATGATTAGGGATGGCGAGGGGTGTCGCAGATTCTCGCTTTCTAAAACCCGGCAGGGTTTACAGCCATTAGCCGGGGGTTGAGGCGGCTACGCCGCCGACACCCCCGGAACGTGAGTCCACCAACGCGCCCGACCCCGGCAGGGGTCGCAGCCAGCTCCGACAGCTTCCCCCATCGCTGTGACCCCTCCGGGGTCAGAGATTTTAGGGTGCGCACTTACCGGGGGTGTCGCTGCGCTCAACCCCCGGCACCGGCTGCAAACCCGGAGGGTTTGAAAGGAGGCCACTTTTCACGTCCATCCATCCTCCTTCCCCACCGAAAATATCGCACACCTATCTCACATAGCTCACCTAAGCCTAACGCTGCGGCCGGATTCTGTGGTTCAATGCCCGCATGACGATGGGACAGATTGGATTCTTAACCCGCACGGGTGCGACGCGTGGGGTTCGCGGATGGGGTGCGGGCTCGATAGTTGAGCGCCAAGGGGTAAGGAAAACTGGAGACGTTCGGAGCGGTTGGGAGCGCGCGGCGAATTTTCGTGGGACCGGGCCGGAGCTGGGGGCATGGATAATTGTTGTTTGCGGGGGTCTTTTGGGCTAGCCTCGACCCTTACAACCTATGGAACCGCTGTTGAAATTGCTGGAAGAGAACGCGCTCACCTCGCCGGAGATCCTGGCCAAGAGGCTGAATCGCCCCGTCGACCAGATCATCAAGGACATCAAGCGTCTCGAAGACGAGAAGGTCATTCTCGCCTACAAGGCGATCGTGGACGACGAAAAGGCCAACCGGCAAACCGTCAGCGCGGTGATCGAGGTGCGCATCACCCCCGAGCGCGACGGCGGCTTCAACCGGCTCGCGGCCCGCATTTCCAAATACCCGGAGGTGACCTCGTGCTTCCTGATGAGCGGCGGTTACGACCTGCTCGTCTTCGTCGAGGGGCAGAGCCTTAAGCAGGTGGCCACGTTCGTGTCGGAAAAGCTTTCCACGATCCACGGCGTGCTTTCTACGGCAACCCATTTCATGTTGAAGACTTACAAGGAGCAGAATGTCCTGCTCGCCGGTGAAGATCACGACGAGCGGCTCAAGGTCAGCCCGTAACGGGTCGATTCTCCTTGAAGCGCCCGCCACGGGATCACTCCCGACCGGGCGCGAAGGAATTTCCGATGAAAACCAAGACTATGACCGCGCCCCGTAATTTTGTCGCCGACCACGTACAGGCGATTCCGCGTTCGGGGATTCGCGACTTTTTTGAAATCGTGCAATCGATGTCCGATGTGATTTCCCTCGGCATCGGCGAACCCGACTTTGTCACGCCCTGGCACATCCGCGAAGCCGCCATTTTCTCGCTCGAACGCGGCCGCACCGGTTACACGTCGAATCTCGGCCTGCCGCGACTGCGCCGCTCGATCTCGCGCTACGTGCAGAAGCATTACCACGTGCACTACGAGCCGATGACGGAAGTGCTCGTCACGGTCGGCGTTTCCGAGGCGATGGACATGTGCCTGCGCGCCGTGCTCAACCCCGGCGATGAAGTCATCTTCCACGAACCGTGCTACGTCTCCTACAGCCCCAGCATTGCTCTTGCGCATGGGAAGGCGGTGAGCATCACGACCAAGGTCGAGCACCAGTTCAAGCTCCGCGCGGAAGACATTCGCGCTGTACTCACGCCGCGTTCGAAGGTGTTGATTCTGAATTTCCCGACGAACCCGACCGGTGGCGTGATGACACGCGAGGATCTCGAGCCGATCGCGGCCTTGGTCAAGGAGCATGACCTGCTCGTGATCACGGACGAGATTTACTCCGAGCTGAATTACACCGGACATCACGTCTCCATCGCGTCGCTGCCCGGCATGCGCGAGCGGACGATTTTCCTGCACGGTTTTTCGAAGGCTTTCGCGATGACCGGTTTTCGCATCGGTTACGCCTGTGCGCCCGTCGCGTTGACGGAAGCGATGATGCGCATTCACCAATACGCCATCATGTGCGCGACGACGATGAGCCAGGAAGCGGCTTACGAGGCCATCGAGCGCGGCGAACATGAGATGGTGGAAATGCGGGAGCAATACCGCATGCGCCGCAATTTCCTCGTGGCGTCGTTCAAGGACATGGGCCTGCCCTGCTTTGAACCGCAGGGCGCGTTTTATCTTTTCGTGCCGATCGCATCGACGGGTTTGAATTGCCGCGAATTCGCCGTGCGCTTGCTCGAGGAAGAGAAAGTCGCCGTGGTGCCGGGCAACGCGTTTGGCCCGAGCGGCGAAGGCTTCGTGCGCTGCAGTTACGCGACCGCTTTCGATCAACTCGAAATCGCCGTGGAACGCATCGCCCGTTTCGTCAAGAAGCTCAAGACGGTTTAGGAGGACTCCGTCCTCCTCACCACCTGCCCAGGGTATGGGGCGCCGCCCCAATTACAGCAGCGATTCGGGATTGAAGATGCTGCGACCTTCGAGGGCCTGCACGAGTGTGGTGTCGAGTTTATGGATATCGATTGGTTTCAGCATGTGGGCGGTGAAGCCCGCATCGAGCGAAGCGGCGACATCTTGTTCCCGGCCCTGACCGCTCACAGAGATTGCGATGACTTCGCGGAACGACTCTTCCTTTTTCAAGCGGCGAATGAATTCATAGCCATCCATCGCCGGGAGATTTAAATCCGAGATAATGATTTCCGGTCGTTCCTTTTCCGCTTGCTCCAAGCCTTGCTCCGCGCTTTGGGCCGTAATCACCTGACACTCCCGGCGCATCAGCAAACGACGCAACGCTTCCAGCGTGTCGAGCGAATCTTCCACCAGCAGCACCTTGCGACCGCGCAGGAGCGTGCGATCCACGCGTTGATTGGCTTGGGGGACTGGTTGGCTTTGCCACTGCACGCCCTCGCGCACGAGTGGCAGCCAGAGGGTGAAGGTCGAACCTTGACCGGGGCCATCGCTCTGGGCGATGAGGCCGCCCCCATGGAGTTCCGCGAGGGACCGCGCGACAGACAGGCCGATGCCGAGACCGCCCGATTGGCGCAGGTACGAGGCCTGCCCCTGATAGAAGAGCTCGAAGATTTCGTTCAGCTCGTGCTTGGTCAAGCCGATGCCATTGTCGCGCACCGCGAAGCGGATTTCGTGATCTGTCTGACTGAGCGTCACCCAGATTTTTCCGCCCGCATCGGAGTACTTGATCGCATTCGAAATGAGATTCGTCAGCACCTGGGTGAGTCGGCCCGGATCGATCGCGTAGGTGATCGGTTCCGTCGTGCCGATGAAGGTGCAGGTGATTTTCTTTTTATCGAGGGTCAAAGCCAGTCCCGTGATCACGCTGCGCGCCCAGTCGTTGAGTTCAGTGTGTTCGAGGCTCAGGTGCAACTTGCGATTCATGATGCCCGAGAGATCGAGCATCTCGTCGATCATGCGCGAGAGTGATTGCGCGTTGCGTTCGATCAGGCTGATCGTCTTGAGGTCGTCTTCACCGAGACGGCCCTCATCGCGCAGCAATTGTGCGCCGGAGATGACCGGTGTCAGCGGCGTGCGCAGTTCATGACTTAGGGTAGCGAGGAATTCATCCTTCAGACGGGACGCTTCGCCGAGTTCGAGATTTTTTTCCTCCAACTCTTTGCGGAGCGCGAGTTCCTCGGTGACGTCGCGAAAGATGCACAGGGCCAGTTGCGTTCCGCCGAAACCGGAACCGACGACCGGACCGCCGGAGAAGGAAATCAACTTCGTGCGATTCGTGGGCGTGCGGGTGAAGAGCACGACGTTGGAAAAACTGTCGCCACGCCACGCGCGGTTAAAGGGGAATTCGTCGAGGGCCGCGCTTTGGTGATTGAGTTGGCGGAAGTTGAAAGCGCCCGGCATGTTGTCGAGCCAGTCCTGCAGCATCTTCAGGTCCGGGTGACCGAGGATTTTCAACGCCGCCTCGTTCGCGCTCAGGAAAACGCCGTGGCCGTCGATGAGCGTGAGCCCGTCCGGCATGCGGTTGATGATCGTCTGGAGTTTGGATCGCTCGGCTTCGACGGACTCGAGCGTCTTCTTCAGCTCCACGGTTTTTTCCGCGACAATCTTTTCCAGCTCGGTTTGTTGTTGGGAGAGTTGGCGATTCGTGGCTTCGAGTTGGGCGCGGCCCTTTTGAATGCTTTCCGCGAGGGCGTTGAACGCATCGCCGAGAGTTTCGAATTCATCGCTTGTCTCGAGATTGGCGCGGGCGGTGAAGTCGCCCTGTTGCAGCCTCCGCACGTTGCGGGCGAGCTGATTGATCGGCAGGATGATCGAGCGCGCCATGACATGCTGGATGACGTAGGTGAAGAAGATGATGATGCCCGTGCCGATCCACATGTTGATCACGCGTTGGCGTGTTTCCGCGATCTGCTCGCGTTCAATGGCTTCAAACTGGCTGTGCAATTCGTTGCTCAACTCGACGGGGAGTTGATACTTCGCGAGGGTGGCGGTGAGGTCGGGCCGGAAGCGCAGGATGCTCTCCAGCGAGGATTGCAGGTAGATCGCCAGTACCAGTAAAAAAGCGATGCTGGCCACGATGCACAGAAAGAGGCGGAACTGAATGCGTAACGGTTTGGGTGGGTTCGCCATGGCCGATCAGGCGGGCATCATAACGCCAATTTTTGACCGGGAGCCAGATTATATTCGCATTCCTTCATGGAAGGGAGAGCGTCTGTCTGCCTCTTCTCTTGCTATTGGGGAGAATCGGCGCAGGCTCCCGGCAGCTGCGGAATGTCTTCGCAGAAACTCCACCCCCACCTAAAGGAATTCCCATGGGCGACCGTTCCCCGAAAAACAACCAGAAGCACGCGAATCAGAAACAAAGCAAGTTCAGCGAGAACCAACGCAAGCAGCAGGCCGCCGCAACGGCCAAGCAGGTTGTGAAAACCAAGAAGTAAAGGAAAGCGCGGTCCTCGTGGCTGCGCCGCATCCCTGATGGATGGAGGGGGTGGTTTTTGGGTAATTCGCCTACCCATGGGTCGTTCACCCCTGACAGGCTCCACTAGTAATTGCGGAAGACGAATGCGCCGAGACTGCCGAGCACGACCGAGCCGGTGAGGGGGATGTAGAACCCGATGATCATGCTGATCCCGGGAACCAGATGGGCATGGTGCAGGATGAGAAAACCGAGAGCAGTTAGGGCGCAAATCAGGGACCATCGCAGCAACGTCATAAAAAATTCTCCCAAAATCCGGAACGCATAGGCCGTGCCTAATTTCGGCCAAGAGTGAATCCGTGCTTGGAATACAGAGGAGTTGTAGCGTAACCTTATCCCTTCATGAACCGGTCATTCTGGTCGCTGGTGGTCGCCCAGTGCCAAGTCTTCATTAATGACAACGCGGCCAAGCTGACCTTGATGGCGTTGGCCATCGCGGTGTTGCCGAGGGAACAATCGGTGCCGCTCAAGAGTTTCTTGGCGGCACTGGTGATCCTGCCGTTCGTGTTGTTGGCGCCCGCCGTGGGCTGGCTGGTCGATCGTTTCTCCAAACGCGACATCCTGCTCTATTCCCAGTGGTTGCAACTCGCTGTCATGCTGTTGCTTCTCATCGGCCTCTCCGCCCATAGCCTCGTTGCGGCGGTCTTCGCTTTCTTCCTGTTGGGGCTGCAATGTTCCATTTTTGCCCCGGCCAAGCAGGGGATCATCAAGGAGATCGTCGGTACTCAGAAGCTCAGCACGGCGGTCGGCTGGATCGAGGCCACCGCCATCAATAGCATCCTGATGGGTTCCCTCGCGGGTGGCCTTTTCTTTGACCTTTGCTTCCAGCGGCTCGAAACGATGCGCCCATGGAATCCGGAGAACCCGTGGGAGGCCGCTGTTTGGACCGTGTCGCTGCTGTCCGTTTTGGCAACTTTCGGTATCTGGCTGTGTAGTCGAATAGAACGCACTCCGGCACACACTGATCATCCATTCCGGAAGGAATTGCTTTGGGAGCATTTCGTGCAATTGCGGGAAGTCTGGCACGATCGCCCCATTCGTTTGTGCATTTTGGGGAATAGTTACTTCTACGCGCTGGCCGGGGCGTTGTTTCTGACCCTGTTGGAAGTCGCTTCCGACCTGTCTCATGGCGGCCCCGGTACGGCGACACGCACGGCGGTGTTCATGGCGCTGCTCGGTGTGGGCACGATGGCGGGTCATTTTCTGGTCAGCCGATTGACGCTTCATCATATCGAGCTGGGTCTCATCCCGATTGGTTCGGCGGGCATGATCGCGAGCCTCACGGGATTGTGCGTCGTTTCCTCGCAGAGCCAGTGGTTTTTTCTACCGCTCTTTTTGCTTGGATTAAGCGGGGCTCTCTTTGTGGTGCCGCTCAGCGCGCATCTGCAGGACGTGGTGGCGCCGGAAAAACGGGGCCGCATCATGACGGCCAATAATCTCGTCACGAACCTCACCGGCATTCTGACCGTCTCTCTGTATTATATTCTTTCGGCATTGTTTAATCTCGGTCCGGCAGATCAATTTCTTGCCTATGCCGTGCCGACGGGCATCCTCAGCCTTTACGTGATCGCCCTGCTTCCGGAAAACCTGCTTCGTTTCACCATTGGCATCCTCGCCCGTGTCATCTACCGCGTGCATGGACGCGGCACGGAACGCATTCCTGAAAAGGGTGGCGTCCTGCTCGTGCCGAATCATATCTCGTACGTCGATGCGATCATGCTGCAACTGGCTTGCCCGCGGCCGATCCGGTTCCTCGTCGATGAGGATATTTATCATGTTCGCGCCCTCAACTGGGGCATGCGTCTGCTGCGCACGATCCCGATCAGCCCGAAGCGGGCCCGCAGCGCCATCGATCTCGCCGCCGCCGCGCTGAAAGAAGGCGAAGTGGTTTGCATTTTCCCCGAGGGAGCGCTCACGCGTAGCGCGGCGTTGCATCGCATTAACAAAGGATACGAACTCATCGCGCGCAAGAGCGGCGTGCCCGTGCAGCCCGTCTGGCTGGAAAATCTCTGGGGCTCGGTGTTCTCCTACTGGGGCGGCAAGTATTTCTGGAAATGGCCCCGCGCGTTGCCCTACCACGTCTGGGTGTATTTCGGCGCGGCGATTCCGGCGGAGGAATCCAAGAGCGACCGCGTTCGCCGCGAACTGTACGACCTCGGCGAAGAAGCTTTTTCCGCCCGGCCCGAGCTGGCTTCGCACGTGGGCTACGAAGTCATCAAGGGACTGCGGCATAAATTTTTCCGCCCTGTCGTCATCGACGCCTACAGCGATGGCCGTACCCTCACGGGCGGCAAGCTTCTCGGCATCGGCATCGTCATGGCGGATTGGATTCGCCAGAATATTCCTGAGAAGCGGGTCGGCATTATCCTGCCGCCCGGACTGGGCGCTTCCATCGTCAATCTGGCCTGCATCCTGGCCGACAAGACCGCGGTGAATCTGAACTTTACCGCTGGTCGCGCGGCCAATCTCGCCGCGATGAAATCGGGCGGCATCACGACAGTCATCACCGCGCAGGCTGTCGTGGACAAACTCAAGGATTTCCCTTGGCCGGAGAATCGCATTGATGTCGTCCCTGTGCTCAAATCCTTCCCCAAGGCGCGCATTCTCGGTTGGATCGCGGCCTGCCTCTTTCTCCCCTCCAGCTTTATTCGCCGTCTCGCCAAAGTGCCGCGTTACGGTGGTCATCAGGAAGCCGGACTCCTCTTCACCAGCGGTAGTGTGGGTGACCCGAAGGGCGTTATTCTCTCCCATCGCAACGTTCTGGCCAATACCGCGCAGATCGGCGCGATTCTGGGCAAGATCGAACTCAAGAACATCCTCGGTTGCCTTCCCATTTTCCACAGCTTCGGTTGCACCGTCACCTTCTGGTGGCCGCTGCTGGGTGGTCCTGCCGTTGTGACCTACGTAAGCCCGCTCGAGACGCAAAAGCTCATCGAGGTCATCGACAAATACAAGATCGAGCTGTTCCTCAATACTCCCACTTTCCTGCGCTCCTATTTACGCAAGGCCAAGCCCGAGCAGATGGACTCCATCAAGCTCGTTGTCACCGGCGCGGAAAAGCTGCCGGTCGATTTTGCCGTGGAGTTTGAGGATTATTTCAAGCTGACCGTTTGCGAAGGGTACGGCATGACCGAAGCCACTCCCGTCGTGGCGACGAACCTTCCCAATGTGCCCATCGGTCGCGATGCGGAAATCGTCTGCCGCCGCATCGGCAGCGTGGGCCGTCCGCTTCCCGGACTCAGCGTCCGCATCCGCGATCCGGAGACAGACGAGGATCGTTCCATTTTCGAAAGCGGCATGCTCTGGCTCAAGGGGGCCAATATTTTTCAGGGATACCTGAACGATCCCACGCGCACGGGCGAAGTCCTGCGCGATGGCTGGTACAAGACCGGTGACATTGGCCGCATGGACGAAGACGGCTTCCTCTTCATCGAAGGCCGCCTCACCCGCTTCTCCAAGATCGGCGGGGAAATGATTCCCCATGGCACCGTCGAGTCCAAGATTTCGGAAGTCATGGGCCTTACGGCGGTCGAAGGCGAAGGCCCGGCGGTCATCGTCGTCGGCGTTCCCGATGCAGCCAAGGGCGAACAACTGGTCGCCCTCTCCACCCATGTGCTCGACGCCTCCGTCGTCCGCGCCCGGCTCATCGAGGCCGGTCTGCCCACGCTTTGGATTCCCAAACAGATCCGTCAGGTGGAAAAAATTCCGCTCATGGCCACTGGCAAGCTCGACATCCGTGCCTGCCAAAGCCTTGCCGCCACCGGCCAGAGCAATCACTCCGGTGCGCATCAGACCATTCATTGATTTCCAATTGCCAAATGCCAATTGGGAAAAGGAGCCGTATTGTCACGAGATGATGGAAGAAAGTAATTGAAGCGGTATTGAGCCAATTACCGCCACCCCCTTGCCCGATCCCTCGACTGCGCTCGGGATGACGGAGAGAGCTGTCGTTGTCTGATGGAAAAGTATTTTTGATCTGTCATCCCGAGCGCAGTCGAGGGATCGGGCAAGGGGGTGGCGGTTTATTTCCATCTACTTGCTGGGAGAGCTTATCTCACGAGACGCTGTCCAGGGAAAATCTTGAAATCGGGTTCAAGCCTTGCCCCAAAAAATCTGCGTAATCTGCGGACCTCCCCCTCTGCCTTCCTCAAATGGGCAATGTGATCCCCGGCTTGTCACGCGAGGTTCGATTCGCTTTAGTGGTGACTTCATGAATTGGCGCGTTCGTTTTCTGGCATTGATGGTCCTCTTCTTCTTTGGGGCCTTGAGTTTCGTCTACTACAAATCCTTTGTGAAGAAGCGGGCTCACGGAGTCATTCTCTTCGTCGCCAATGGACTCGACCTGACCACGCTCAATCTCGCCCGACAGCAATCCGAGGCGGCCCGTAATCAGTCCAAGATCGACATCTGGATGCAGCCGGCCCGCCATCAGGCACCGACTCAAAACCAGATTCTCAACCTCGAGGGACTTCCCCGCATCGCCATTCTCAATGTGCAGGGGCTTGGGCAGCCGGTCGCCGATGAAGCGGCTGCCAGTACCGCGCTCGCTTGCGGTCAACGCGTGAAGAATGGTCTCGTTGGCTGCAACTCGCTCGACCAGCAACTGCCCAGCTTGATCTATGCGGCTCAGAGCGCCAAGCGGGCGACTGGTCTCGTCAGCACCAGCTCGCTTACTGATCCCACGCCTGTCGCCTTCTACACCTATATGCGCGATCCGCGCGAAAAGTATCGCGCGGCGGCGGCCCTCGTTGACAGCGCGCGCATCGACATCGTTCTGGGGGGAGGCTGTGATTACTTTACTCCTGCCAATGTGACCAATGAAGCGGGTCGCACCGATGGCCGCGATTTGCTTCGCGATGCGGAACGGCAGGGATACACCATAGCCCGCAGTATCGATGACCTCCGCAAAGTACCTGTCTGGCGTACCCGCCAGCTCTTTGGACTCTTTGCACCACAATCCTTTTACTTCTCCGGTTCCACACGCCGCGATCCCCAGCAGCCCTCCCTGTCCGATATGACGCGCACGGCCATCCAATGCCTGCAGTACAACATCAACGGTTACTTCCTCGTTGTGGAGCACGGTCTTATCGCCAGCGCGGCCAAGCAAAACATGACCGATCTGGCGGTGAACGAAACCGTCGCGTTGGATCAGGCCATTGAAACCGCCATCCACTACGCGGGTCCCGATGCGCTCATTATTGTCACCAATAATTATTCCCTTGGTGCGCTGGCCAACACCACGCCGCTTCCCGAAGTGCCCGCCCTTGCCGGGGCCAATGCGAGCTTGCGCAAGTCCTGGACCAAGGCCGCTGTCGCCAAAGCACCCGCAGCGGACAGCGCTCCGATGTGGCTCAATGGTCCCGGTGGTCCCCGCGTCACTGCCGCTCAACAAGCTTGGTACAAGGAGCGTATCGCCAGTGGCGCATTCAGCACCAACTCGGCCAGCATCTTCGCGCCGGATGAAGCGGCCAACTTTGCCATTGAGGCCGTTCCGACGGCGGCTCCCGCCTGGATGGCTTCTCGCGGATTTGGATCGACTCGACTCACCGGCTTTCTGTCCAATGTCGATCTCTACTACATTCTGCAGGAATTGTTTTAGTCCTTACCCGACGCACGAAGTCACATGACGCTGTCCGAGATCAAGCACCTCCTGGCCGATAGGGGATTGCGTCCGCTGAAACAATTCGGCCAGAATTTTCTCCACGACCAGAACATGTGCCGTTGGATTGTCGACCAGATCCAACCTGTCTCCGGAGCGCGATTGCTTGAGATTGGGCCCGGACTCGGCGCGATCACAGAAGGCATTCTTCAGACCGGAGCGCCACTCGTCGCCGTGGAAAAAGATCGCGGACTGGCGGCGATCTTGCGCGAACGCTTTGATCATCTCTCGAATTTCGATCTGCGCGAGGGCGACGCCCTCGACCTGCTCCCGGAACTCGGCGCGAAGGAAAACTTCCCCGTTGTCTGTGGCAACCTGCCCTACAACGTTTCCACGCCGCTCATCATGACCATGCTCGATTGGCCGCAACCGCCGCGCCGCATGGTCTTCGCCTTGCAAAAAGAGCTGGGCCAGCGTCTTTCCACCGCCCCGCGCACGAAAGATTACAGCGCCTTGTCGGTGATCGTGCAAGCGGAGTACACGGTGGAGATCGTCAAGAAACTGCCCCACACCGTTTTCTATCCCGAGCCGGAAGTGGAATCGGCCGTGGTGATTTTGCAAGCCCGAGCCGAGCCGCTCGTCGCGGCGGAAAAGCGCCAGGCGTTTCGCGCGCTCGTGAAAAAAGGATTCTCCCAGCGCCGCAAAAAACTCTCCAACCTGATCGGCGGTACCGATTCCCGCCGCGCCGAAGAGCTGACGGTCGAAGAATGGGCGGCAGTGACGCCGGAATCTCAGTAATGTAACATCCGCTCTCGCTTGAAAGCGGATGTCATGGAGTTTTCAGATTACGGTTTCTGGGGCACGTAAATCTGGTCGAAGAGACCTCCGTCGTTGAAGTGTTCCTTCTGCAGTTTTTCCCAGCCGCCGAGCGAATCCACACTCACCAGCTTGATGGCCGGGAAGAGAGCCGCATTGGCTTTCAGCACCGCTTCCGAGCGCGGACGGTAATACTGCTTCGCGATCAGCTTCTGTCCTTCCTCCGACCAGAGATATTGCAGGTAGGCCGTGGCCAGTTCGCGCGTTCCGGCGCGGTCCACATTCTTGTCGATCACCGCGACGGGCGCTTCGGCGAGAATGCTTGAGGAGGGAATCACCACATCGAATTGATCCGGCTTGAACACCTTGGAAATCTGCTGCACTTCATTTTCGAAAGTCAGCAAGACATCGCCGAGACCATTCTGGACGAAGCTCGTCGTTGCACCGCGCCCACCCGTATCGAGCACCGGCACGTTGTGGAAAAGCGCACCCACGAAGGTCTTGATCTTGGTCACATCGCCGCCGAACTTGTCGCTCGCAAACGCCCAAGCGGCCAGGTAGCTGTAACGTCCATTGCCGGAGGTCTTCGGATTCGGCACGATCACGCCGATGCCGGGCTTCACGAGATCATCCCAATCCTTGATGCCTTTCGGGTTCCCCTTGCGCACGAGGAACACGATGGTGGAGGTATAGGGCGATGAGCCATTCGGGAATTTCTTTTTCCAGTCGGCCGCCACCAATCCGCCCTTGGCGAGAATCTCGATATCGGTTTCCTGATTCATGGTTGCCACGTCGGCGGGTAAACCATCCAGAATCGAGCGAGCCTGTTTGCTGGAGCCGCCATGCGATTGATCGACCGTGACGTCGACGCCTTTTTTCTGTTTCCAATACGCCGCGAAGGCGGTGTTGTACTCCTTGTAAAACTCGCGGGTGACATCGTAGGAAACGTTGAGGAGTTTCTTCGTTTCTGCCGCTTGACCAGTCGTGAGAGGCAGTAGGGTGACAACGAGGAGAAGGAGGGATTTGATCTTCATGAACGGTTTGTTTTGTATAATCTATAGACAAACTAGGGATTATGCAAATAATTTTCTCGAAGAATTTACTTATGACTTTGCTTCTTCTGTATGAAGAGCTTACGAATTCTGCTTCAGGAGGGTGGCCGGTGCGGAGGCAGACTCGGTCGCCTGTTGCTTCAGGAAGACTTCGCGGATGACATCCTCGATCGGTACTTCCTCAATGTTGATATCGTCCGCTTGCAAGGCTCTCAGCAATTCGCGGCAGGCGGCGACCACTTGATCGCGGGGCACGCGGAGGCGCACCTGCTCCGCATTCAACTCGAGCACGTCGCCCCAACCGGCATAGCTGTGGCCGGTGGGCAATCCCTGGCGGCGCGTGATCGTCACGATTTTGTGCGTCGCGAAGCGGTCGAGGATTTGCTGCAGCGGGCCATCGAAGAAAAGTTTGCCGTGATCGATGATGATCACGCGTTCGCAAAGTTCCTCAATGTCCTGCATGTAGTGGGAGGTCAGCAGCGTCGTGATCTTGCGCTCGGCGGTGTAGTGCTTCAGGAATTCCCGTACCTTCTTTTGCGAAACGACGTCGAGGCCGATGGTTGGTTCGTCGAGGAAGAGGACCTTCGGTTCGTGCAACAGTGCGGCGATGAGTTCCATTTTCATCCGCTCGCCGAGGGAGAGTTCGCGGACCATGATGTGCAGCTTGTCGCGCACATCGAGCAGCGCGGTCAATTCGTCGATCACCTTTTGCGCGGCGGTTTTTTCGAGTCCGTAAATCACGCGGTTCAGCTCGAGCGATTCGGAGGCGGGCAAATCCCACCACAATTGATTCTTCTGGCCGAGCACGATGGAGAACTGGCGGCGGAACGCGTTCTTGCGTTCCCACGGCACGAAGCCGAGCACGCGGGCCTCGCCGGAGGTGGGATAGAGCAGGCCGGAGAGCATCTTGAGCACGGTGGTTTTGCCCGCGCCATTGGGGCCGAGGAAGCCGACGAGCTTGCCTTCCTCCACGGAGAACGAGACGGCGTTGGCGGCGAGCGTTTCCACGTACTGACGATTGTAGAGACCCTTGACAGCACCCAGGAAGCCGGGCTCTTTTTTGTAAGTGCGATAAGCCTTCGTCAGGGCGTTGACCTCAATGGCAAGCGACATAAGTCCTCAAGTTAACTTTGCTCGACAGTTTGGTCAACGGTCGACCGCGCCATTCGTTGAAACGACTTGGGTGTCAACTTAGGCCTGATAGCCGAAGTAGTGGCGGTCCTTGATGATCTTGCTGACTTCGGGCGGAACCATCGTTTCCCAATCGTCTTCGCCGCTGCGGATTTTGGCCAGGACGTTGCGGGAGAAGATGTGACCGTAGGCGGGATTGGCGCCGGTGATGGGCATGACACTGCCGTTCTCGCGCAGGTGGGTGAAGAGGTGGCAGAGGTGCTTCGGCACGTCCATGTCCTTGAGGGTGGTGGTGGTGCCGAGGGAGGGATCGCGGAACGGATAGACGTAGAGCTTCAGATCATTCTTGAAGAGGCGGCCAAAGGATTCGAGGATGCCGCCTTCGAGAGTGTGGTAATATTTCTCGTCGAGAATTTCCCGCAGGTTCGGGATGCCGACGACGATGCTGATGTGGTTTTTCGTGTAACGCCAGAGGTAGGCCGCGAGGCGGTAGTACTCCGCGTAATTGGAGATGAGCACGGCCTTGCCGACGGCACCGATCAAGTCGGCGCGGGAGAGGAAATCGCGGTGATCGATCTCGCCCGTGGCGAGCAGATTGCGCATGGTGATTTCCATCACTTCCACCGTGTCGGTGTCGGGAGGATTGCTGGGGGCGCTCTCCTTGCGGGCGGTTTCGAGCATGTCGAGATTCACGTAGGTGACGGGCCGGAAGCTGCCGCGCTCGATGACGATGTTCTTCTTGTGGAAATATTCCGAGGGCTGGATGACTTCGCCGGTGGGGGCGAGCAGGGCGGCGTCGGTGAGCCCTTCCTGCACGAGGTTGAGGGCCATCAGGCGGTTGTCCACATTGCCGAAATAGGGGCCGTAGAACTTGATCATGTCCACTTCGATGCGGGCGCTGGAGAGGCCGTCGAGCAGCGCGGTGATGAAGAGGTCGGGTTCGCTGTGGAGGTAGAACGCGCTGTGGATCAGGTTCACGCCGATGATGCCGAGCGCTTCCTGCTGCTGAACGTTCTCCTTGTCGAGCATGTTGACGTGGATGACGACGTAGTTCGGTTCCGCATTGGGCTGGATCTGGAACTTGATGCCGAGCCAGCCGTGGCATTCGTTCGTGCCGAGGTAATTGCGGGCGGAGACGGTATTGGCGAAGACGAAGAAGGCGGACTTGGCGCCGCGCTTTTCGTTGAGCCGTTCCATGATGAGCGCGTACTCGTACTCGAGCATGTGGTGGAGGCGATCCATCGAGACGTAGCGTTCGCCCTTGCCGTAAATCGCGTCGCTGAATTGCATGTCGTAAGCGGACATGCTTTTCGCCACGGTGCCGGCCGCGCCGCCGACGCGGAAGAACCAGCGGGCCACTTCCTGCCCGGCGCCGATCTCGGCAAAGGTGCCGTAGAAACGGGAGTCGAGATTGATCTGTTTGGCTTTCTCTTCGGTGGCCGTGATGCGAGCGCTCATACGTATGGTTTCCATGGTTACCTTAATCAGATGGATCGAGTTGTGACCAGTCTGGAATTGCCTCGATTCGTTCTATTAGATTCGATGCCCGATTTTGCGCAAGCGGCGCCCCCTGATCTAATACGTTCCCCCGGTAAAGGTCTTCCCCGCTACTTCGACATTCTGGGGACAAAACTTGAGTGCCGCGATCATAAAAAAAATAGCGTCGACAACCTGCTACAAGAATCAACCGACACTGTTGGCGTCGCCGGGCGATTGCGGCGGTGTCGCCCCTTCCGGCGGCATTTCAAATTGTTGGCGCAAGCTCTCGAAACGTTTCTCTTCCAGCCCAAGCCGGGCGGAGCGCAGTTCGTTCTGGCGCTGCTTGATAATGGCCTGGCAGTAGCGGAGGAGATCGTTGGGCGAAAGCCGATTGGCACTGTACGCGCGCATGAACTCCATGCCGAGGGCCAGTTGCATCGCCTCGGTGAAGTTGATCGGGTGCCGGGCGGCGTGGCTGGTCATGGTCTGGTAGAAGTCGGAGACCTCGTGGAAATCGACGGCGAGGTCGCGCTTGCGTTCGCGCGCGTAGAATTTGCCCACGGTGGCGAAGTGGACGCGTTTGCCAAAGTGATGATGAATCTTGGCGGCGACATTGCGCAAGGATTCGCCATCGGCGAGCCATTGAAGGATCTGTTTGCGTTCTTCGAGGGGCCAGCGGTCCATGCGGGCATCACCGCGCAGCTTGCGCGTGGCGAGGCCAAGTTCGGGATGCAGTGGTTTTTTCATGGACCCGATTGTACGACGTTTTTCGCGGGAGCGTTTGTCTTAGGTTGGCTACGTGAGCTAGGTGCGCGACATTTTTTGGGGGAGGGGGCGGAATCCGGTGTAGCCGAAGCCGGTGGCTTCGGCGGGTGCAAGGTAAGGGATGGGGACTCGTTACGGCGGATTTTCAAATGCGGACGGAGAAATAAGCCCGTTGTCGCGAGCCCCTGTCTGGAAGCTGTCGCCCGCCGAAGCCACCGGCTTCGGCTACACCGGAGGTCCGGAGTGAGAGCAAAAGCTCACCGCGAGGATTTGTTCTCGCGTTTCTGGAGAGCGGTAAATCGTCGACGATGAAGCTCGGGGTTGGGCCAGTCGTAATGATTGGGGAGAATCCAGCGCGGATTCAACTTCGCCACGCGCGCGAAGCTCTGGAGTAAACGTTCGGATTCGCTATTGAGTATCGGAGGCGGCGGGTGCACGGAGAAGAAGTAGCTGGCAAAGAGATCGCCGGAGAAGAGGAGATCGTGCGAGGCGGAATAGAAGCCGCAATGCCCGGCGGTATGTCCGGGGAGGTGGATGACTTGAAGCCCGCCCCAGAATGGCAGGCTCACTCCATCTTGAATCGCATGGTCGATCGGGACAGACCGATACCGCAGGATGGTGCGACCGATTGATTCCATCCGCCCGCACCATCGGGCCGCGCCTTGGTACGGATAGGTGCCGTCGATGTGTCGTTGCTCGTCGGGATGGGCGTAGAGCGGGGCACCGGTCCATTCACGGATCGCGGCGAGGTTGCTGGTGTGATCGAGATGTCCGTGGGTGAGGAGGATCGCTTGAATGGCTTCGGGTTTGAGGTCCAGTCGCCGGAGCAAGCGGCGCAGTAAATAGAATTCGCCGATGAGGCCTGTGTCGATCAGGACGGCTTGACGATTAGCGTCGACGAGCAGGTGGCAGCATTGAATCACTCCGCGAATCGGGTAGAGGCCAATGGTGGGGAGGGGGCTCATGGGTTAGGGCGTTGTTTCCAGACAGTGCGCACGGGCATGATACAGACAAGTTCTGAAGGCTACAATCTTCACGGTCAGCATGACGCTGCACTCAGTTGCTGACATACGCTGCGGACCTCCGGGTGTAGCCGAAGCCGGTGGCTTCGGCGGGTGCAAGGCAAGGGATGGGGACTCGTTACGGTGGATTTTCAAATGCGGACGGAGAAAAAAGCCCGTGGTCGCAAGCCCCTATCCGGAAGCTGTCGCCCGCCGAAGCCACCGGCTTCGGCTACACCGGAGGTCCATCGTCGAAATTCAATCGCTCAAAACGTGTGAATCTCACCTTGGTACGGCCACTCTCGGGCGTGCGCGACGAGGCCAGCGCGCACGGGATTTTGCTGGATGTAATCCCATTTGCTTTCGAGTTGGGAGGAATCGCGCACGAGATGATCGAAAAATTCATGCTGCCAGATTTGATCGATGGCTGACAGGGTGGATTTGATTCGTTTTGCGGACCACTCTTTCCAGCGTTTCATGAAGGTGGAGAGATCCTTGGCGGTTTCGGTTGGACGAGCCAAAATGTGAATGTGATCGGGCATAATGACATAACGTCCGACGAACCATTCATGACGCGTGGCGGCGGAGTGCCATTCGCTCACAAGGATCTGCGCGATTTCGGCCGACGCGAGGATCGGTCGCCGGTCATGAGTACAGGTGGTGATGAAATAGACCGGTTCGTGCACCCATACTTCCGGCAATCGCCGCAGATGCTGATGCAACCCCTCGTGCATGATCGAAAGCGTGGCGAGTGGTCATGGCACAGACAAGTCCAAATTTGATGCTTACACAGAAACTGAATCTTCGGCGGGAGAATGGTCGAGGATGGGGGCGCACTACGGAGGATTTCCGACCGCAGGCGGGAACAAGGGCCCGTGGTCGCGAGCCCCTGTCCGGAAGCTGTCGCCCGCCGAAGCCACCGGAGGTCTCGTGACGCGCCTACTTCTTCACATCGGCGGCGACTTGCATCTTCACGATCTTGTCGGGGTCGGTGACGGAGCCGTTGTTGGCGCTGTCGCCCTTCTTGATCTGGTCGACGAATTCCATGCCGCTGGTGACTTCGCCCCAGACGGTGTATTGGCCGTTGAGGAAGGGGGCGGGGGCGAAGCAGATGAAGAATTGGCTGTCGCCGCTGTTGGGGTCGGAGGCGCGGGCCATGCCGAGGGTGCCGCGGACGAAGGGGGTGTTGGTGAATTCTCCAGCAAGCTTCTGACCGGAGCCGCCCATGCCGGTGCCTTGGGGATCGCCGGTCTGGGCCATGAAGCCACCGATGACGCGGTGGAAGACGAGTCCGTCGTAGAATTTCTTGCGGACGAGTTCCTTGATGCGGGCGACGTGCTTGGGGGCGAGGTCGGGGCGGAGCTTGATGACGACGCGGCCGGTGGCGAGGTCCAGATAGAGGGTGTTTTCGAGTGGGTCGGCAGAAGGCGTTGTCACTACCGGCGATTCCTGGTGTTGGCAACCGATCAGAGCGAGGGTGAGGGAGGCCAGAATGGCCAGACAGAGGGCACGTAATATGGTCATCATGGGGCCAGAATGGCGGGCCGTGGTGAAAACTCAAATCACAAAAATTTTAGCCCCTTTTTTGGGCGCGTTGTACTCATCAGTAGGGGCGGCATCCGGCCCGCTCCCACGCCTCTTTTCTCCTCTCCATTTCAGTAGACTATTTACTGTGACGACGCGGTAACGCTAATACCCGATTACTTCAATCGTCTAATGGAATTGGAGGCGATTTTTTCGCAAAATTTGACACCTTCGTTCTAGCCACTCTTTCGCTAACTCCATGATTATCAATAATCAAGGTCGCACACACTACCTATTGTGGTGTTTGCCTGCCATAAGGGCCCATCCAATGTATAGGGAAAAATTTAACAATTCGATAAACTAGCGTATTTACAAGGGGTTAAGTGGAATAAGACGATTTCGCGAATTTTTGTTTGACCACACTAGGGGTAGTAGTATGATCGCCACTCGCTACTCAATATGGAGTAGGCCAAGTCCTGGTACAATCGACCAAAACCAATCCCGCAGCCCCAGACAGAAGGAGAACGCCCGCATCATGAAAAACGCCCCTACGAATGGCCTCCGCGCCAAATTTACTGCCCCTGATTCCAGTGCCACCGCCACGTTGAGCCGTAGTAGCCGTCGTGCGAATGGTAAGTCATCGAAAAAGGGCGGGATGGAATTTGCGCGTTTCTTCAGCAAGGAAGGTCATCCGTTCGATGAAATCGAGTGGGAGAAGCGTACGGCGGAGATCACGGACGATGGCGGCAAGGTGATCTTCAAGCAGGAGAACGTGGAAGTTCCCAAGAGCTGGAGCGTGCTGGCGACGAAGATTGCGGTTTCGAAGTATTTCTACGGCGACATCGCTAATGGCACCGACCCGGCCAAGGGCGGTCGCGAGACGAGCGTGCGGCAGCTCGTGCATCGCGTGACGCGGACGATCACGGATTGCGGTATCAAGGACGGTTATTTCAAGTCGAAGGCGGATGCGGAGAATTTCTACAGCGACCTGACGTGGCTGTGCGTGAATCAACACGGCGCGTTCAACTCGCCGGTCTGGTTCAACGTGGGCCTGCATCACGAGTACGGCGTGGGCCAGGGCAGCGGCCAGGGCAACTATTTCTACAATCGCGAGACCGGCAAGGCCGAGCGCGCGAAGACGCAGTACGAGTACCCCCAGGGCAGCGCGTGCTTCATCCAGTCGGTGGAAGATAATATGGAGAGCATCATGAATCTCGCGATGAGCGAGGCGATGCTGTTCAAGTTCGGGTCCGGGACGGGCTCGGATCTTTCCACGATTCGTTCGACCCGCGAGAAGATGAGCGGCGGTGGACGCCCGAGCGGTCCGATGTCGTTCCTGAAGGTGTACGATCAAATCGCGAACGTGGTGAAGTCCGGCGGCAAGACGCGTCGCGCGGCGAAGATGAACACGCTCAAGGATTGGCATCCCGACATCGAGGAATTCGTCACGGCCAAGCAGAAGGAAGAACGCAAGGCGTGGGCGCTGATCGAGCAGGGTTACGAGGGCAATTACAACGGCGAAGCGTACGGTTCGATCATGTACCAGAATGAGAATCTCTCGGTGCGCGCGTCGGATGAATTCCTGCAGGCCGCTATCGAAGGGCGCGATTTCTGGACGCAGACGGTTCGCGAGCGCAAGCAGTGCGAGAAGAAGAACGCGAAGGAATTGCTGCGCAAGATCGCGGAAGGCACGCACATTTGCGGCGACCCCGGTTTGCAGTTCGACGACACGATTCACCGCTGGCACACGTGCAAGGCGACGGATCGTCAGCACTCGACGAATCCGTGCTCGGAATATCTCTTCCTCAATGACACGGCGTGCAATCTGGCCTCGCTGAACTTGATCAAGTTCAAGAAGGCGGACGGCTCGTTCGACGTGGAGAAGTTCAAGAAGGCCGTGCGCATCTTTATCACGGCGCAGGAAATCATCGTGGACAACGCGAGCTATCCGATCGATCGCATCGCGGTGAACAGCCACTACTTCCGCACGCTGGGTCTCGGCTACGCGAATCTCGGTTCGCTGCTGATGAGCTACGGCATGGGCTACGACAGCGACGAAGGCCGCGGTCTCGCCGGGGCGATCACGTCGATCATGACGGGTCACGCCTACGAAGTGAGCACGGAAATGGCCGAAGTGGTCGGTCCGTTCCCCGGTTACTACGACGCTTCCCAATACAATGGCAATCGTCTCGAGGCGAGCGGTGAGAAGGATAACGTCAGCTCGATGCTCGGCGTCATTCAGGATCACCTCGCTCACGTGGACAAGATCGACAAGACTTGCCCCGCGAATCTGCGTGAGGCCGCCCGCGAAGTCTGGCAGCGCGCGCTCGTCCGCGGTCGCGAACATGGTTACCGCAATGCGCAGGTGACCGTTCTCGCGCCGACCGGCACGATCGGCTTCCTGATGGATTGCGATACGACCGGTATCGAACCCGACATCGCGCTCGTGAAGTACAAGCTCCTCGCCGGTGGTGGCATGCTGAAGATCGTCAACCAGACGGTGCCCTCCGCGTTGCGCTCGCTGAAGTACTCCGAGGCGCAGGTGAAGGAGATCATTGATTTCATCGACAAGAACGACACGATCGAAGGTGCGCCGCATCTCAAGGCGGAGCATCTCTCCGTGTTTGACTGCGCGTTCAAGCCGGCCAACGGCACGCGTTCGCTCGGTTATCGCGCTCATATTAAAATGATGGCGGCGGCGCAACCGTTCCTGTCGGGCGCGATTTCCAAGACGGTCAATCTGCCCAACGATGCGACGGTCGAGGACATCATCAACACCTACATCGAGGGCTGGCGCCTCGGCTTGAAGGCGATCGCGATCTATCGCGACGGTTCCAAGCGTTCCGCTCCGCTCAATACGAAGAAGACGAAGGATATGGGCGGCAAGGAAGAAGCCGCCGCGCCTGCCGAAGCCGATGCGGCCACGGCCAACGTCATCCAGCCGATGGCGAAGCCGATTCGCAAGCGGATGAGCGATACGCGCATTTCGATCACGCACAAATTCGACATCGCGGGCCACGAGGGTTACCTCACGGTCGGTTTGTTCGAGGACAAGCACCCGGGCGAGCTCTTCATCACGATGGCGAAGGAAGGCAGCACGATCGGCGGTTTGATGGATACCATCGGAACGCTGGTCTCGCTCTCGCTGCAATACGGCGTGCCGCTGGAGGCGATGGTCAAGAAGTTCGCGCATGCGCGCTTCGAACCGAGCGGCTTCACGAGCAATCCGGAAATCCGCATTGCGAAGTCGATCCCGGATTACATCTTCCGCTGGCTCGGCAATCAGTTCATCACCGGCTACCGCGAAGCGAATTCGCCGCACACCGGCCAACAGGAACTTCCTCTGAAGGAAATCCTGGAGGATGAACAAAAAAAAACGAATAAACCGGTGACGGAACTCGAGGTCGCGGACGATTCCCCCACCGCCCGGACGCATTCGCGCGCCGAGCAGTTGATGGACGTCGACGGCCACGATGCGAGTGAGGCGTCGAATGAACTCACGGTCCGTTTCCGCGATGGTCTGACCTGCCCCGAGTGCGGGAGCAGCAAGATCAAGCATACCGGCACCTGCGCCACGTGCTTGAATTGCGGCTCGAGCCTGGGCTGCTCTTGAAATAGTGGGGGCTCTGCCCGCAGGGCTGAGTCCTGCACCCAGTAATGCGACTCGCGATGCTTGTCGTCGCTCCGCAAAGCTGGGTCCAGCGTCACGCTGGCTTTGGAAACTCCGATTGGGCCGCGATGCCTTTTACGCAGACGTAAAAGCGCATCGCGGCCCAAATGGTTTCCAAACGCAAATCGCTACCATTTGAGGGGGATTGGGAAGGCAGACCTTACTCCTCGTTCAAAGTTTAAACGTTTTGAGTAAAACTCATTTTGGCGGCTGACTTTTTTGCGTGGACGCAAAAGAAGTCAGCCGCCAAAATGAGGATTCTCAAGGGGCTCAGCCCCTTGAGCGGGGTGTGGGGGCGGAGCCCCAACCACTATTGCGCGGCGGGGGTGGCGGCGGTTTTGCCAGTGAGGAAGGCGGCGATTTCCTTGGCGAGACCGGCGGCGACTTTCTTGATATCCTTTTCGGAGGAATCCTTGCTCATCACGAATTTGGCCGCGGCGACGTAGGGATTCATCATCAGGATCGCACCCGGCGCGCGGCGCGGGTTGCTGTGCGAACCGATCTTCATGATTTGGACGGGGGGCTGCTTGCTGTAGTCGAGGATTTCCGATTCGATCTCCACCTTCGAAGCGCCCGCGCCGAAGCCGATGCCGGTTTGCAGCAGGCGACCGCCCTCGTCGACGAAGACAAACGCGCCATCGATCACGAGCGTGTCGGCGGCTGTCGGTTCCGTGGGTACGGACTCGCGTTCGGCTTCGATGCCGAGTTTCTTCAGATCGTCGTTATCGTTGAGCTTGCTGACCAGGACGTTCGCCAGCAGGTTGGCGTCTTTCTTGGCCTTGGCCAGGGTCTGGTCCGTGTCGCTGCTGTTGTCGTCCTGACCGAAAATGCCGCGGCGAATGGGCCGGTTCTGGAGCAGGCCGTCCTTCTTCTTGATGGCGCCCTCGGGCACGTAGAAGTCGACCACGATCAGGTTTTTGATGCCGGTTGGGGCCGCTTTTTGATTCGTCACCGTGTTGGTGGGTTTGTTGAAAACCTGGGCGCTGAGACTGCCGGAGGCGAGCAGGAAGGCGAAAAGGGCCATCCCGATGAAACGTTGAACCGTACGCGAAACCTGAATCATAGCCATGATAAATCCCCTTGAAGGTTAAGTGGTTACCGGATCGCTCGACCCGGGAAGTCGACCGCCAGAGTAGGCTTTTACCGGGCGAAATGCAAGTGTGAGTGTTTTTGAGCCGACTTCTTTCAACGGAATCCTGCGACAACCCTAAAGACTGGGCAAAAACGGGCCGATAGCTCGAAAAGGGCAATCCATGCAATCTACCCATCCCCTTCCTCATCCGGTTACAGCCGACGAATCCAAGATGCACTTGCTGCGCCGCTTGCTGGAGGCGCTGATGTGGGAATTCCGCGCGGTGCGGGAATCGCGCTGGGAGGATTTGCCGGAGCTTTACGTGCGCAAACAGGAACTGGTCGATGAACTCGGTTCGTACGACTGGACCCCGGCCCCGTCCGACCGGGAGAATCTCGAACTGATCTCCGCCAAGGCGCAGATCGTGGACCTGGACTTTCAGATCCGCAAATCGCTCGATACCCATCTGGCGGTGCTGCGTTCGCAACTCGAAGACCTCAAACGCCGTCATATGCTGTGGCGCAACGCCGCCACGCCGTACCGGCAGGCCGAGGTGTAATCTTTCCGCATCATGGCTACGAAAACCACGTCCAAAGCATCGCTCCCCCTCCTGCCGCTGGCCTTGACCTGCCTCGCGCTCGTCGGCTTTCTTTTCACCACGTACTGGCAGCAACAGCGCGATTATCAGGCGCTGCAACAGGAGCTCAATCTCAGCCGCACGAACACGAAGCAGCAGATCGAACAGATCGGTTCGCAAGCCGCGATGCGGCATTCCGCCCTGCTGAAAATGTGCGAGGATGTCGCCCGCCTGCGCGATCAGGTGGATGCGCTGCAATCGAGCTTGCGCGACCAGACGGATGATCTGTCGCGGCAGGGGCAAAAAATTCATGGCAAGATGGACCGGATCGATCTCGAAACGCAACAGCAGGTGAAGGCGCTGGAGAATATCAAGGCCCAGCTCAAGGACCGCACCGACGCGTACATGAATGCGATGATCAACCAGGAGCGCGAATTGGCCAAGCTGAGCGCCGAAAAAGCGATCATCACTGCCGCCGTCCAATCCACCGCCACGAACACGCCAGCTCCTGCCAGCACGACCACCGCTTCGGCCACCCCCGCCGCCGCACCGGTCGTGACTCCGGCCCCGGCCACAACGCCCACACCTGCCGCCACGGTTCCCGCGAAACCGCACGCGTCGAGTCCCTTCCAGCCGCCCGCCCCCGTTTCCACGTCGACTCTCCGCAACACCGCCTTCAATCCTCCAACCGCTCCGCTGCCCCCGCCCGTGCCTGATCTGCGCGGGGCCGGCGCGACGAACGCCCGCTAGACTGGACGATTTGGAGTGCGGGAGCTTGCTCCCGCTTTGGGAACGGCGGCTTGCCGCCGGAGGGGAAGGGCTTGGAAACGGGAGCAAGCTCCCTAACGGCAAAGCGGCGGCAAGCCGCCGCACTCCAAATCATCCCGCCTGATTGCGCGCCTATCTTCCGTGGCATTCGTCGTTCAAGCTAACTTCTGTCGTCATTTCGCAAGTCCGGGTTAGAGCCTCACTCTGGAGTTTGGGTTTGACAGGGAGCGCAAGTTCCTCTTCTCTTACAAACCCTATGGCAAACACTCGTAGTGCAGAAAAACAGGCGCGTGGCGCCGTCCGCCGCCGTGCCGTGAATACGGTCGTTAAAAAAGCGGTCAAAACTTCGGAAAAGACGATCCGTACCCTGGTCAAGGCCGGTAAGAAAGACGAGGCCGCCAAGCTTTTGTCCAAGTTCCAGTCTGATATCGATCGCGCCGCCAAAAAAGGCGTCGTGCATAAGAACAAGGCCAGTCGTCAAAAGGCCCGCGTTGCGGCCCTCTTGAAGACCACGAAATAAGTCTTTTTTCCGACGAAGCGTGCCGCCTCACCGCGGTGCGCCGCCTCCGTTTACGCGGCAGGCAACGCTCGTGACTCTGTTTGGAAGCAGGCGGCACATCTCATGTGCCGCCTGCTTTTTTGCGCCCGCCTCAAAGGCTTACACAATGAAGTTAAACAGATAGCCCACGAGCATGATCCCCACGGCCACCGTACCGAAAAAAACCAGGATCAGCGGAAGCTTCAAGACCTTGCGCAGGATGATCGCCTCGGGCAACGACAGGCCGATCACCGACATCATAAAGGCCAGCACCGTTCCCAGCGCGGCCCCCTTGCCCAGCAGGGCCTGCACCACGGGAATAATCCCCGCCGCGTTGGAGTACATCGGCACGCCAAACAGCACCGCCAGCGGTACCGACCACCACGCGCCCTTGCCCATGAACGACGCCATGAATCCTTCCGGCACATACCCGTGGATGCCCGCCCCCACGGCGATTCCCAGGACCACGTACAACCAGACCTTGCCGACTATCTCGCGCACTGCCTCGCGCCCGTGGCGCAAACGGTCGTCCCAGGTCAGCGACTCCGCCACTGCCGCCGCTCCCGTGCGCGTCTCGTACACCCACTCCTCCACGTAACGCTCCAACCGCAATCGACCGATCACCCATCCGGCGATCAGCGCAATCACAAGACCCGAAACCAGGTACAGCACGGCGATCTTCCACCCAAACAGTCCCCACAACAGCACGAGGGCAATTTCATTCACCATCGGAGCCGAGATCAAAAAGGAAAACGTCACCCCGAGCGGCACTCCAGTCGTGACAAAACCAATGAACAGCGGCACCGCCGAGCACGAGCAAAACGGCGTCACCACTCCGAGCAGCGACCCGAGCACATTCCCGGCAAATTCATGCTTGCCGGATAAAATCTGCCGCGTCCGTTCCGGGGTGAAAAACGAGCGCACCACACCCACCCCGAAAACCACGAGCACCAGCAACAGCAGGACCTTCGGCACTTCGTAGATGAAAAATTCCACCGCCGCGCTCAAATGCTGCCCACGCTCCAGCCGCGCCACATCATAGGTCAACCACTGGCTCAATGCTGCCAGTTGTTGGTAAAGCAAAAACCACAACACGAGTGCGCCGATACCGATCAGCCATCGCCGCAATACCGATTTGAATCCACGCGCGTCCGAAGTTGATTCCGTCATTCTCATTCCTTGTTCATCTCGCCGTATAAATCAGGTACAAACCACCCAGCATCACCAAGCCCCCGCAGATGCGGCGGAAGATCGTGGCTCCTCGCGAAATCGCTCCCCACTGCAGGTAGCGCTCCACCCAGCCCATCGATGTCCCCGCGAGCACGATCACCCCGCAATGGCCCACGCCATATGCCAATAAAAGCAAGGCGGCATAGACCGGGTGAGTCGCCCCGAGGGTGAAGACCACTCCCAGCATGGGGGCCATATAGGCAAACGTGCATGGCCCCACCGCCACGCCAAAAATCAGTCCCAGTACGAAGGCCGCGAGCCCTCCCTTGCGCTGCGCTCCCGACGTATCGGGGGAGAACCACGGAATGGAGATCACCTCCCACAACTGCAACCCCACCGCGAAGAACACCGCTGCCACCAGATAATTACCCGCCGGTCCGACGTCGCCCATCAGGCGACCGGCCAGCGCAGTCACGACTCCCAGTAACGCGATGGTCAGTAGAATTCCGCAGGAGAACAGCGTGGAAATCACGAAGGCGCGACGCGTGGACAACGGTCCCTGACCGCTCATGAATCCCACGATCAGCGGAATGCTCGAAAGATGGCACGGGCTCAACAGAATACTCAGCACGCCCCAGAGCCCCGCGGCTGCCACCGCCCAGACGACGGAGCCCTCCATGGCCTGCGTGAGCCCGCTGAAGAGCCCCTCCAATGTCATGGCTTTTTATCCCGGTTGGCCGCCAGATCCACGCCAAGTTCCTTCCATTTTTTCAGGATATCCTCCTTGGAAAGGAAGCCCGTGTGCCGGAATAATTCCTTCCCGGCGGCATCGTAAAAAATCTGCGTCGGAATCATCTGCACGCCATGAAGTCTGCCCGCCTCGGGATTCTGCCATACGTCGATGAAATCCACCGTCAGCGCGCCCGCCTGTTCTTTTTTCAAGGCTTCCAGCACGGGAACCATCATTTTGCACGCCAGGCATTTGTTGGCTCCCAAATCGAGCAGTCGCGGCAACGGCTGGGATGAAACCACGCTCACCGGTGCCGCGGGCTGTGCGCTCGCGGCGGGCGCACAGCCCGCGCAACGGCTCCCGGAGAACGACTTGAAAGCGAACACCCCGGCGATGGCGGCCAGCAGCGCTGCGACAATGGCAATACGGTGGGAGAGTTTCATGCGATTCACGCCAGCAGCTTTTTGACTTCTTCCACGGAGGGCACTTTGCCGCTGACCTTGACCACGCCGTCCACCACCAGGGCCGGAGTCGACATCACGCCGAAGCTCATGATTTTCGGCAGGTCCGTCACCTTCTCCAATTCATAGGGAAGCCCCAGCTCCTGCGCGGCTTTTTCCGCGGTTTCCCGCAGGTTGTTGCACTTCGCGCAGCCCGTTCCGAGTATCTGTATCTTTTTCATAAAGTTCTCTTTTTAGCTAAATGGCTAATGATAGACAAAAAATCGCTATTTCCGGAAGGAGGCTTCCACCCCGCCGAGACATCCGAGGAATTTCATGACGCAGGGAGTCATCAACCGGTAGAAGACCTGCGTCCCGCGCTTCTCATCCTCGATAATGCCCACGTTCTTGAGCAGGGACAAATGGCGCGACACCGTCGGCATCTCCACCCCGATCATCTCCGTCAGCTCGCAAACGCAACGCTCCCCGCGGCTGAGCTCCTCGACAATAAACAGACGGGTCGGGTGCGCCAGCGCCTTGAGCACCCGCGCCTGCGATTTGAGCCGGGCCTTGGCGGTCGCCGTCATTCGCATATACTTAGCAATATCGCTAAGTATTCGAGGCTGTCAAGGAACTTGCCTCTCTTTCGATTTCTTGCACATTACTGAGCCAGTCCATGAAACTCGTTGATCGCCTCCTAGCCCTGCTGATTCTCCTCTTGCTGTTGTGGGGCGCGACGATATTCACATTCGCGCGATACGAGAGCTATGGAAAGTTGTCCACATTCAAGCAGATTTATGGTCGAGAGCTGAATGCCGTTAAAAGTATTATTCTCTGTACCCCTGATTACGTAGATGGAAAATTAACCGTACGCAGTCGCCTGCCTGAATCCGAGGTTCAGGCCATCCTGAAAAATCTGCCCTCCAGCCGTGTCGGCGACTTGAGGGAGTACCTGATTGCAGTTCCTACCTTTTTCGTTTTTGAAAGCGTCCAGGGCGAACCTCTTTTCTATGCCTATACGATTACCGAAACGCGACAGGTCTTTTTTAGTCGTACGATTCACGCGAATACCACGGGCGGATTCGATTGGGGTTGCGATGATCAAGTGGGCAGCCGGAATGCTGTCTTGTCCGAGCAACTACAGAAGTACAAGTAACCTGTCTACCACCGTCCCGTCCTACAAAAAGACATTCCGCTCGCACAACCCGTCACAGTACGAGACATGATCCGCTAGCGGTGGGGGGCTCCTTCTTTCATTGCCGGTACAATCGCTTTTATCTCCTCCCTTGCGGTTTCTGCTTCCCTAACGTCCCCCAACGTCATAAATCTGGAAAACCTATGCTACGTCTTCCGAAAGTCCTCACCCTTTTCACCCTCGTCGCCGTCGGCCTTGCCACCCAGCTCCTCGCCGCTCCCCTCACTCTCGACTGGAAGACCGACAAAGAACCCGTCTCCTATCTTCCCGGCGAACCGATCACCTTCACCCTCCGCCTCCTCGACGCAGGCAAACCGCTCGCCGGTAAAACCCTCAAATGGACCTGCAGCGGCGACGACAAAAAAGTCACCAACGGCGAAACCAAGAGCTCCGACACCGAGCCCCTCGTCATCAAAACCTCCCTCGACAAACCCGGCTTCGTCCACGTCGAAGTCCGCGTCCTCAACGAAGATGGCACCCCCATCAACGACGAGGCCGGCAAGCCCCTCAACTTCCAGGGTGGCGCTGGAGCTTCTCCCGAAAAACTCACCAGCATCCCCGAACCCGCCGACTACGACGCCTTCTGGGCCGCCCAGAAAAAGCGCCTCGCCGAAGTCCCCCTCAAATTCACCCTCACCGAAGTCCCCACCACCAAGCCCGGCTTCCAAGTCTTCGACGTCAAAGTCGACTGCGCCGGTGGCAAACCCGTTTCCGGCTACCTCGTCAAACCCGTCGGTGCCGCCCCCAAAACCCTCCCCGCCCAAATCGGCTTCATGGGCTACGGCATCGCCAGCGTCAACCCCATGTACATCGACGGCAAAATCACCTTCAACATCAACGCCCACGGCATCGAAAACGGCAAAGACCCCGCCTACTACAAACAACTCGCCGACACGGAACTCAAAGGCTACGCCTTCAACAAGGAACAAAACTCCAAACCCGAAACCTCCTACTTCAACGGCATGATGCTCCGCGTCATGCGCGCCCTCGAATTCCTCAAGGCCCAACCCGAATGGGACGGCAAGAGCCTCTATGCCGGGGGTGGTAGCCAGGGCGGACTCCAAGCCCTCGCCGCCGCCGCGCTCGATCCCGACGTCACCGGCTGCGGTGCCTACAAACCCTGGTGCTGCGACCTCGGCGGCGTCACCCTCGAACGCCTCAAAGGCTGGCGCCCCGACTACACCGAAGCCCTCGGCTACTACGACTCCGTCAACTTCGCCAAACGCATCAAATGCCCCAACGTCACCATTAGCGCCGGCCTCGGCGACTACGTCTGCCCTCCCTCCACCATCGCCGTCCTCTACAACAACCTCACCGTCCCCAAACAAATCAAATACATCCAGGGAGCCACCCACGGCTTCAATCCCCCCGGCGCCCAGGAACAAACCTTCAGCAGCAAATAAGAAGACCGAGCCGCGCTTGCGTGCGCGAATAACGCTCTAGGAAGCATCGCGCCGCTACGGCTCCGAACTGTAGGGCGGTTCTGCGAACCGCCGACTGGCACCGCAGGTGCCATGGGTGGGGAGTGAGCCTGCCGAAAGGACCGCTTCTCTGCCCTCACGTCACCCAACAAGGTTGACAACCGGAGAGACCTCCGTTGTAGCCGCGCGCGGTGAGCGCGGCGGGCGCATGCTCACAGATGGGGACTCTCGGCAACGTCGACTTCGCCTGCCGACAATCCCCTCGATCAAGGGCATTGCTAACATGTATTGATTTCATTCCAGAACTCATCCTGTAGGGCGGTTCTGTGAACCGCCGCGACGGGACACAGTCCCGTCCTACAACAAGGCACAGGCATTCAAGATCATTCCTCGTTGGCAATGCCCTTGATCGAGGGGTGGCGCTATGGGTGCAGCGTCGCGCTGCCGCCGGGGTGTGTGTGCCTTTATGCGCCAGCAAAATGGAGATACGTCTGCCCTGATTCCCCGCAAATACGGGCTGTCGCCTCACCCCGCCCGAATCCGCGCCCGCTCCTCCGCCCCGATTCCCAGCGACACCAAAAACTCCTCATGCGCCACCGGCGCCTGCCGCTCGAACTCGGCATGCCACCGCAGCATCGCCGCCTCATCCATTCCCCCCGCCCGCAATAACCCCACCCACATCGCCTTATCCACCATCGGCGGACGCGACCCCGTGGCCGACCGCCGCACCATCTCCGACAACAACCGCTGCTTCTGCCGCAACGCCGTAATCTCCCGCCCGATCTCCCCCAGCCGCCGCTCCAACACCCGCACCGACGGCTTCCCCTTCACCGCCAGAATCGACGCCATATCCCCCAGCGCCAACCCCGCCGCGCGAAACGCACAAATCCGTTCCAACCGCCGACGATCCCGCTCCGTATACACCCGGTAATCCGTCGCCGTCCGACCCGACGGCTTCAACAACCCGATCCGGTCATAATACAACAACGCACTCCGCGACAACCCGAACTGCCGCGCCAAAATCGAAATCGAATAACGTTTCATTTGCGAATGAGGAAACACGGACGGCTCTCCCGTCCGTGTTTCGGAGAGAGATTATCTCGCTTTCGCCCGGATCGCCGCAATTTTCTCCGACGGCACCCCCAGCCAGCGCAAGAACCCCTCATGCGCCTCCGGATGCCGCGCCTCGAACTTCGCATGCCACGACTCCATCTGCGCGTCGCTCAATCCCACCTCACGGAACAGCGCCACCCATTCCTCCACCGTTACAGTTGCTTTCATTTCGTTACCTATTTCCTTTATTTTTGATGATTGATCCACTCCCATCCGGGAGGTCACGGCCATGACAAAAACCACGCTAAACTGTGAACCGATAATCAGGTCAAGAGGCAACAATGATTGGCGCTTTCTCCTCCCTTCCCAACTCCCCCACTTTCCGCTACGTTGCTTCCATGCGTCGGGGTATGAGGATCTGTGGCATCGGGTGGACGATCACGCTGGCGGTTATCGCCGGACTGTTCGTGGTCGATTCTCAAATTTCAAATCTGAAATCTGAAATTCCCGCCGCTCCCACCACCCCGGCGGCGACTCCGGCCACTCCCGCGCCGCCCGCCATCTCGGCCCTCTCCACCACGGGTGTTCTCCTGTCTCCCGCCGACCGCGAACTCATCACGCAGACCGGTCTTGCTTCCGGCAACTGGCTCGACATGGCGGAGACCCTGCGCCGCGCCTTGCTCGCGGATCGCAACGGCTTCGCCACGGTCAGCAATCCCGCGTGGAGCGAGCGGCTTTATCTTTGCCAGATGCTGTTTTGGCTCGGGCAGAATGAATGCGAACAGGCGGCGCTCTTCGTCATGCCGCGGTTGAAGGCGGATAGCACGCTCACGGTGGAGAAGGTGCGCGAGGCCCTGCAGCAGCCGGGCTCGGCGAAAAATCTCGCGAAGATTTTCATCGATGACGAGGATTTTCCCCGCAACGCGCCGCTCGCGCAACGGCTCAAACCGGAGGCGCTCACTGCCATCTTGAAGAACGGCGAACTCGTCGAGGAATTGGCGCAGACCGTCTCGCGCGAGGATTATCTGCCGGGCGTGGTGCGCGTGCTCAATGATCTCTATGTCCACGCGCCGAATACATTTGGTCAATACCCCGCGCTCGTGGCGGCGCTCGCCGTCGTGTACGATCAACCCCTGCCGTCGAACTGGCCGAATCATCAGGTGCCGCAGAAGACGGTGCCGCTCGACTTCGGCAACTGGAACGGTCTCTTCGATTATTTCACCAGTGCCGCCGAATCGCGCGAATTGCTGATGGACATCCAGAAGCTGCGCGCGGATCAGTTGAAGTTCCTCATCGATGCGCCGCTCAAAGTCTCGGAGTTCCAGTGGGCGCGCAAAAACATCCGGCAGAGCCGCAGCCGGTTCGAGGATGTGTTTTCCTTGATCACGTACGACCAGTCGCGCGCGGGCACCGGCCAGTTCGTCTGGCCCGATACCGATTATACGCTCGCCACGATTTCCAAGTCGGGCGGCATCTGTGTCGATCAGGCCTACTTCGCCGCCGTCTGCGGCAAGGCGCGGGGACTGCCCACGCTCTACTTTTCCGGTCAGGGCAAGGACGGCGGTCATGCGTGGTTCGGCTATCTCAAGACGGACGAAAAATGGGTGATGGATGCAGGCCGTTACGGTGAACAAAAATACGTCACCGGCTACGCCGTCGATCCGCAAAACTGGCGGCAGATCAACGATCACGAACTCGACTCGATCACCAATCGCGTCACACTCTCGCCGGAATATCGCCACAGCAACAGCCTCCTCGTGCTCGCCACCATGAGCGATGCGGACGGCGACAATGAGTCCACGGCGGATTTGTTGCAGAGTGCGCTCAAGACCAGTCCGAACAACTCGGCGGCCTGGATGGCCATGGCTTCCTTCCTGCGTACTACGAAACAGACGGAGCTCCTCAAGCAGCATCTGCAGGCCATGGCGGCTCAGTTCGAGAAACAACCCGACCTCCGCACGTACGCCCTCCAGCAGCAGGTGGAAATCGCCCGGGAGGCGGGCGATACCACAGCCGTCAACGATCTCCAACAGCAGATCATCCAGGCCAACCGCCTGCGCCGCTCCGATCTCAGCATTGCCGCCGGGTCCGACGTCCTCACCCAGAAACTCGCCAGCGGCGATTACCCCGCCGCCTATACCGAGTACAAGAACCTCATCCGCAAATTCAAGGGGGATGGTGGCGGTAACCTCTACTACGACATCGTCGCCCCCTTCGTCCGCCGACTTTACAAGGCCGGGCAGATCAAGCTCGCCAAGGACTCCCTCAGCTTCGCCTACAACTACCTCAAGCCCAGCTCCGGCAGCATCCTCGACGGTGAATTCGAAAAGCTCCAGACCGAGCTCAACGCCGCTCCGCGCTAGTGGAGCGTGTCAGATGAAATGAGGGTTGCGAGTGCCTTGCTGTAGGGCGCAATTGTATTGCGCCGCGGCGCGATGCAATCGCGCCCTACAAAAAGACATTCTGCTC
>NEUU01000027.1 GCA_002304345.1 Verrucomicrobia bacterium Tous-C9LFEB | reverse complement strand
ACTCTCTCGTGAAAATCCCTCCTCTCCCTCAGACCTGAAAAATAATCCACCAAGACAGTTGCTCTATCAAGAGGGGTGGCGCAAAGCGCCGGGGTGTGTGCCGAATATTTTTCAATGATATAGGAAAAATGAATAGCGTCGACAAGGCCCTACGAGGATCGGTCCACTCTGTTGGGTGGAGCGGCGGGTGTAGACCAAACCGGGCGATTTCAAATTTCAGATTTGAGATTTCAGAGGCAGACAGCTCGTGCATGAGTCCTGTTCTAGCAGGAATTGCGCGGAAGCGTTTGCGTTAGGTGAGATAGGTGAGCTACGTGTGCGATATTTTTGCGGAATGAGGCGAGTGGGCTTTCCAAAAGCGTCCTTCGGTGATAGTGGATGGAGGACGCCAAAATTGCCAAACTCTTTTTGACGCCTTCAAGACCGTGAAAACCAAAGCCAAGATTCGTTCCACCATTTCCACCGATTCCACTTTCACCCTCGGCATTGAGGGCGGCGGCACCCGCACGACGTGGGTGTTGCTCGATTCCGCCGGTCGCGAAGTGCGTCGCGGCGAGGCGGGTCCGGCCAATGTGCTGCTGCTGAGCGATGCGGCGTTGGCGAAGCTGGTGAATTCAATTCATGACAAGGTGGGACGTACGCAAGCGGTGACCGCCATTGGCGCGACCTTCGCGGGTGTGCAACGTCCGAAGGAAAAGGAGCGCATGCGCAAGGCCTTGGCGAAGAGCTGGCCCGAGGCGAAGCTCGTCATTGCGGAGGACACGCGTTCCGCGCTGGTCGCCGCGCATGGCGCGGAGGATGGCATTGTGGTGATTGCCGGAACGGGCAGCAACGTGGTCGCGCAGCAAAGCGGCAAGATGAGCAAGGCGGGCGGTTGGGGACATCTCTTTTCCGATCACGGCAGCGGATACGATCTCGCGCGGCGCGGATTGGAAGCGGTCTACACCTATTATGATGCCACGCAGGAAGTGACGCCACTCGGGCAATCGTTTCTGCGCGTGGCCGCACAGAACACGCTGGAGGACTTGGTCGGATGGGTGTTGCAGCGACCGGGCAAGACGGAAGTGGCGGCGCTGGCTCCGCTCGTTTTCGAGGCCGCGCAAAAAGGCGATAAGCTGGCGAAGATGGTGTTGCAGGAAGGCGCGCACGCGCTCGCCCTGCGGGTTTTCTGTCTGGCGAAAAGATTGGGTTGGCCCAAGCCGCAGGTCGGATTGTTCGGTGGGCTCGTCGTGAAATCTCCCGCCTATGCGAAGATGATTTCCGAGTTCGTGCAGCAGGCGTTGCCCGGCAGCCACGTGATGGTGGTGAAGGCCGATGGAGCTGCCGCCGCCGCGGCATTGGTCGGAGTGACGGCGATTCATGAGACGGTGGAGAAACGCTTTGCGCCCGAATCGCCGGAAGCGAAGTTCGCGCCCACGGCGGAATCGGTGGCGCGGTCCACGACGGAGCAGCGCAACCCGCGTTCGCGCGGATTGCAGAAGCGATCTGTGCAGGGAATCGTGGATCTCTTTATTGCGGAGGAAAGCACTGTGCAGCGCGCGCTCAAGCATGAGCACAAGAACATCGCGAAGGCCGCGACGTTGATTGCGCAGTCGCTGAAAAAAGGAGGTCGGTTGTTCTATGTCGGCGCGGGTACGAGCGGACGGCTCGGCGTGGTCGACGCGAGTGAGATGCCGCCGACCTTCAATGCGCCGCCGGAGCAGATTCAGGCGATCATGGCGGGCGGACAAGCGGCGGTGTTCAAAAGTCAGGAAGGCGCGGAGGACGACGCGGTGGCCGGAGCGCAGGCGATTATTCAGCGCGGCGCGCGGCGCGGCGATGTGATCTGCGGTATCGCGGCGAGCGGCCAGACGCCGTTCGTGCATGGCGCGTTGCAGGAAGCGAAGAAGCGCGGGATCAAAACGGTGCTGCTCTCGTGCAATCCGAACCGGCGCAAGGCGACTTATCTGGACGTCGCGATTGATTTGCCCACGGGACCGGAATTGGTCACGGGTTCCACGCGGCTGAAAGCGGGTACCGCGACGAAGCTCGTGCTGAATATTCTCAGCACCACGGCGATGATCCAGCTCGGTCGCGTGCATGACAATCTGATGATCGATGTGCAGGCGAGCAACGCGAAGTTGAAATTGCGCGCGCGGCGACTCGTCGAAACCATCTGCGGCGTGAGCGAAGTGGAAGCCGAGCATTTGCTCAAGGCGTACGGCTGGAGCGTGCGGGAGATTGTGAAGAGGCAGGGAAAGTAAAAGTGTAATTCATAATTTGGAGCCATCTGATTATGGACGGCCCCTTTGCCCGATCCCTCGACTTCGCTCGGGATGACTGAAAAGAGTGCGAGGCTATGTCGTCATTTCGAACGAAGCGCAGCGAAGTTGAGAAATCGGGCGAGGGGGTGGGTGTTAAAACCCGAGAGAGTATCCCCATCGGTGTCAATCTGCGGACTGCATTTTCTCGGCCCATGAAAGGGCGCGGAATTTGCGGAGTTCGGCTTGACGTTTGGCGAAGGGGACGCGCTGGAGTCGGGTGATGAAGCGGTGGGCGACTTGCTGGGAGATGCGGTAGCGGTCGCGGAGTTGGGGGGAGTCGAAGTGGCGGTAGCTTTCGTCGAAGACTTGTTGCGCGAGCCACGTGCGGACGCGCTTGGGAATGGGGGAGCCGCAGAGGAGATGGGCGAATTTGGAGAGGACGAGGTAGACGTCGACCTTGGCCTGACATTCGAGATTGCGGAGAAAGGATTCGCTGCGGATCTCGCGTTCACCCGCGGTGAAAAGCAGGGCGGCTTGGACGCCATGGGCAATTTCCTCCACAAAAGTGATGAGGGGTGCGATGTTGCGCTCGTTGAGCGATTCGCGAGGGTCATTTTTTTCCAGTTCGGCGATGACGGGAGGGGAAAAAAAGAGCGCAAGATAGAGTTGATCGCCCATCAAGCGGAGAAAAGTTCTCCCATCAGGGGAAAGTTTTTCCGCTGATTCCCCGGCCAGTTTGGTCAAATCGGCACAGCGGCCACACCCCACCACGCACGCTTCGAGGTCGACCCCGATGGAGTCGTAGGTTCGCTCCAGCAACGTTTGGATCTGGGCGAGGAGGGTCATAAAGACGGGGGGAGTTTTTGACGAAATGAACGGGATTTACGAAATGGGAGAGAAAGGCTTTTTTTTATCAGGAACTCAGGAAATCAAGAAAATCGGACGAAGGTTCTGAAAGAGATTCCTGCTTTCCTGAGTTCCTGATCGAAAAAATTCCCCTGTCTTTCAGCGTGGATTGGACCGGGTGGCGGCGAGGAGTTGGCTGACGACGCGCACGGCGACGGTGCCGGGGGCGCGACGCCAGATTTCGGGATAAGGCGGGCGTTGGGAGTGGGGCGAGGGGTGACTGCTGACGCGGCGGAGAGAGGTGGCGAGACGGGGAGAGGAGCTCATAGGAACGGACGGGTGGAGGTTTAGGCTGAGAGGAGGCGCGGGGGCGCTTCGAAGTGCATGAGGTTTTCCGCGAGCTGGTTCAGCGCGAGGCGGACGACATGGAATTCGGCGGAAAGTTGTTCGAGGGTGGATTGGAGTCCGGACTCTTTCGAGGGCAGATGGCTGGCCGCGCTGCGGTAGGAGGATTTGCCGATGGTCTCGTAGAAGTCGATGCCGGGAGCGCCGCGCCGTTCCGCATGCGCGTGAACGCGTTCGGCAAAGATGCCGCTGAGGAAAAGGGTGTAGTCGCCGAGATGCGAGCGCAGGAGAAAGGCTTGCTGCGGGGGCGCTTTGGCGAGGATTTCGAGGAGGTCGGTGACGTAGCCGAAGGAGCGGGCGTTGGTCTCTTTGTTGTTGGTGCTGTGATAGGTGAGCTGGTTCGTATGGGAGAAGGCGGCGAGGACGGCGGCGACGTAGTCGGTGAGGGCGCGTTGGTCGAGACCGGCCTTGAGGAGGACGCGGCGGGTGAGGATGTAGAAGTAGAAGGCGGGGGAAAGCTGGAGGCAACCGACGTGATCGAGGACGGAGCGGTAGAGCATTTCATGATCGAGGATGGCATCGCGTTCGGCTTCGTCGCTGAGGAGTTGGACGAGACCGACGGAATCGCCCGGTGACTTTGCCAGGGTTTTCACCACGAAGGCGAAGTCATCAGCTGTAAACCGTGCTCTACAGTTCGCTTGTACCACTAATAGGGGTTAGAAGCATAGATGATGCCAAGTGGGGAGGGTGGAAACTCTAAACCCTAATTTCTAAATCCTAAACAAGGAACCAAATCCTAAATTCAAAACAGCGCATCCGATTTCGGACATTTGAGTTTTGAGATTGGAATTTGTTTAGAGTTTAGAAATTAGGATTTAGATATTAGGCGCGAATGCCACGTCATCGCGGAGCAAATGCTTATCGCACACCGCAAAGAAGTCTTCGGGCAGGCGGGCGAGTCGCATGTCGCGCAGGAAGGCGTCGTCGGCGTCGAGGCCGAGTCCGACGTAGTTGAGGTACTTCTTCATCTTCGCGACGTGGTCGTGATCCTGATATTCCGGCAGCCAGGTCTCGCGGTAGAGGCGGTCGATGTACTCGCGGAGTTCGCGGCGCGTGGGATGTGGAACGGGTTCGCCCGCGTGATGCGCGCGCAATTGGCGGAAGAGCCACGGATTGCGGATGACACCGCGCCCGAGCATGAGTCCCGCCGCGCCGGTGACGGCGAGGGAGTGCTCCGCTTGCGGGATGTCGAGGACGTTGCCGTTGGCGAAGACGGGGCACGGCATGGCGGCGACGGCTTGCTTGATGCGGTCGTAGTGGAGCACGGGTTTGTACATCTCGCGCACGGTGCGGCCGTGGACGGTGAGGGCGTCGATCGGGTGACGGGTGAAGATTTCGAGCAGGCGGTCGAACTCGTCGGGGGAGTCGTAACCGATGCGGGTTTTCACGGTGAACGCTATCGATATGACGGGACGCAGCGCGGCGAGAATGGCGTCGATCTGCTCGGGGTGCCGCAACAGACCGCCGCCCGCGTTCTTGCGGCAGACGATCGGCGCGGGGCAACCGAGGTTGAGATCGATGCCGACGACGTTGTGTTTTTGCAACGCGATGGCGGTGCGTACGAGGGCGGGGATGTCCTGTCCGATCATCTGCGCGATGACGGGCTGGCCCGAGGGATTTTCATCGATGGAGCGCAGGATGTGGCGCTCGGGGCGGGAATCGACATGCACGCGGAAGTACTCGGTGTAGTACAGGTCCGGGTCGCCGTAATGATGGATCACGCGCCAGAACGGGAGATCGGTGATGTCCTGCATCGGCGCGAGCACGAGCGCGGGCCGGTTGGTGGGCAGGTGGCGGGTGAGGAGGGACATGGGAATTTCAGATCGGAGATTTCAAATTTCAAAAGGCGAAGGTGGAGATTACCGTTTTGGCGGGTGGCCTCCAAATAAATAAAGCACAGCTCCGAACCGCTCCCAACGTCTCCAGTTCTCCCTTGGTCCCGATTCCGGGGCATTATGCCGGGTGAGCGCGAGGGGCTTCATTTCCGGGTACTCTACCCCAGAAAAGGCCCGCAGCGGTAGTCTTAGGTTTGTTAGGTGAGCTACGTGCGCGAGAAATCGCATTCTCAAGCGCGGGGGAATCGGGTAGAGTTGGCAACTTATGATGCCCTATCGCAAGAAGTCCGACGTGGAAGCCCTCCTGAGAGAGGTGCGGGAGATTTATGCGATGCTGGAGCAGGTGCCGATTGAGCGGGACTGCATCCGGCGGACGGAGTGTTGCTATTTTACGCGGACGGGATTGACGCCGCAGTTGACGGCGGGCGAGGGAGTGCTGGCGGCGAAGGCGTGGCGGGCTTCGGGCCGGAAGGAAATCAAGCCGCGCGCGGACGGAGGCTGTCCGATGCTGATCGGCGATTTGGGCAAGGGCAAATGCGCGATTTATGCGGATCGTCCGTTCGGATGCCGGACTCATTTTTGCGAAGCGGCGGGCGGACCCTATGCGCGTCGCGATGTGGTGGAGTTGATCCGGCGACTGGAGGCGATCGATAACGCCTTTGGCGGGAAGGGGCCGAAGTCTCTGGCCGCTTCGATCGAAGAGGGCATGCAGTGGAAAGGCGTTTAGGGGGAGGGGAAAGGGAAGTCCGCAAGATTGTCCCGCGAAACGCGGGGTCAGTTGAGCGGGAGGCGGACGGTGATTTGGGTCCAGTGGCCGAATTCGCTTTCGGCAGTGACGCTGCCGCCATGGAGTTGGGCGATGTGCTTGACGATGGAGAGGCCGAGGCCGGTGCCGCCCTTTTCGCGGCTGCGGGCTTTGTCGACGCGGTAGAATCGTTCAAAGATGCGGGGCAGATCGCCGGGCGGAATGCCGATGCCGTTGTCGCGCACGCGCAGGATCATTTCCTTGCCCACACACTCGGCGGTGATGGTGATTTTCTTCGGCGGCTTGGAGTAGACGATGGCGTTGTCGAGGAGATTGAAGAGGACCTGACCGAGGCGCAGCGGGTCGGCCACGAGGGGCGGTAGTGTGGGAGCGACGTCGGCGGTGACTTCGGCCTGTTCGTTTTCCAGCTTCGATTTGTAATCGCGCAAGACCTGCGCCACGAAGGTGTCGAGCTTCATCGTCACGGGCTGGATCGGCAATTTTTTCGACTCCATGCGGGTGAGCAGGAGGAGATCCTCGACGAGGGCATTGAGCCGGTCGGAGTGGCGGCGCATGGTGTCGTGGATGCGGGCGACTTCGCTCGGGGGGAGTTCGGGGTTGTCGATGAGGGTCTCGAGGTAGCCGCGGAAAATGGAGAGGGGGGTGCGGAGTTCGTGCGAGACATTGGCGACGAATTCGCGGCGGACGCCTTCGAGTTGCTTCACCTGCGAGACGTCATGGAAAACGACGACGGCGCCATTCACGCGGCCGTGTTCGTTGTGGATCGGCATGGCGCTGAGTTCCACCTGCAGCGCTTTCTTTTCCCGGTTGAGGGTGAGGAGGGTGACTTCGCGCACGACGGGCTGGCCGGTCTGGAGCGTGTCGCGGACGATGAGTTCCACATCGGCTTCGCGCAGGGTTTCGAGAATGGTGCGGTGGACGGGGTTTTGTTTGAGGTCGAAGAGTTTCACGAGCTCGTCGTTGACGAGGCGGATGATGTGGCGTTCGTCGACGACGAGGACGCCTTCGACCATGCTGGTCATGATGGCGTGGAGATTGAATTTTTCCTCGGCGAGGACCTGCCCGGATTGGCGGATGCGGTTGGAGAGGGTCTCGAGGTCGCGCTCCATTTTGCGGAACCAACTGGGGCTGTCGATGAAGCAGGACTTGGGGGATTCGCCGGAGGCAAGTTGCGCGAGCAGCCGGCTCAGACGCCGGAGGGGACGCCACCAGAAATACCAGCTGAGGATGGCGGCCAGGCCCAGGGCGATGGCGATATAGAGGAGGTCCAACCAATACATAACCGGACGCTATCAGAGAGCGGGGAGACAGGGAAGGGGAAGGTTTCTCGCAAAGCTCGCCAAGGCCGCAAAGGGGGGGAGACCAAGGCAAAAGATTTTATCGGGAACTTAGAAAATCAAGAAAGGGAAGTCCGCAGATTTCGCAGATGGACGCAGATTTTTTAAAGGCGGATTAGGGAGGGAAGGGGAAGGTTTCTCGCGGAGTTCGCCAAGGGCGCAAAGGGGGAGGCCAAGGCAACGGATTTTATCAGGAAATCAGGAACTCAAGAAAGGGAAGGCAGGTTTTACTTCGATGATTCTCATTGATCAGGATGGCATCCCATTTCCCTGCTTCTATTTTCCTTCCTTTTCATGAGTTCATGATAAAATCCGTTGCCTTTTTAATCTGCGAAATCTGCGGACTTCCCCTTCTGGGCGCATCGCGCGTCAGCTATTGGGTGCAGCGTCACGCTGCCGTTTGACGATCTGGGGGAGGCCGTTGCCTTTGGCGACGCTTTGGGCGGGGAGGATGCCGCGCCATTGGACGCCGGGGTAGATGAGCGAGGAGCGGCCGAGGATGCTGCCGGGGTTGAGCACGGAGTTGCAGCCGACTTCGGCGTGGTCACCGAGGATCGCGCCGAACTTGCGCAGTCCGGTGGGATATTTTTTGCCTTCGTGATAGATGACGACTTCGGTGCCCTGCAGTTTCAGGTTCGAGCAGATGACGCCCGCGCCGAGGTGGGAGCCGACGCCGAGAATGGAATCGCCGACGTAGGAGAAGTGCGGCACTTGGGATTTGTTGAAGAGAAGGCTGTTCTTGAACTCGCACGAGTTGCCGACAACGCAGTCGTTGCCGATGATCACGTTTTCGCGGATGTACGCGCCGGGGCGGAGATGACAGCCGGAGCCGATCCACGCGGGACCGATGATGACGACGCCGGGATCGATGCGGGTGCCGGGGCCGACGTAGACGCGTTCGCCGATGAAGGGCTGGCCGATGATGTGCGCGTGGATGCCGGGCTTGAGGTGGGTCTTGAGATAGGGGGCGATTTTGGGGAGGACTTCCCAGGCGTATGGGACGTCGGCGAAGAGGGACCAATGTTCGGTTCCGGCGGGGTCGAAGAGATCGGTAGGCGTAAACATGGCGGGTAACGGAGTTTGACGAAATTAACGGAATTTGAAACGAAATTTACAGGGAAGGAGTTTTGACGAAATTAACGGAATTTACGAAATTAAAGAGAAAGGCATTTTCAAATCAGGAACTCATGAAATCAAGAAAATCGAACGGAGGTTCTGAAGGAAATTCCTGCTTTCATGAGTTCCTGATTCAATCCGTTTTGCCGTTACTCCCCCATTTCGTAAATTCCGTTAATTTCGTCTAAAATATCATGGTCAATTGATCAACCCGCCGCGAGCACCTCGTCGACCGCGTGCGCGGTGGCGGCGATGTCTTCGGGCGAATGGGCCGTGCTGAGGAAGCCGGTCTCGAATTGCGACGGGGCGAGGTAGACGCCGCGGTCGAGCAAGCCGTGGAAGAAGCGGGCGAAACGCTGGCGGTCGCTGGTCATCGCCTGCGTTAAATTATGCACGGGGTTGGCGGTGAAGAAGAGGCAGAACATCGAGCCGTAGCGGTAGAATGTGGCGTCGATCTTGTGGCGCTTTAGTGCGGCGCGGGTGGCTTGTTCGAATTGTTGGCCGAGGCTTTCGAGCTTCGCGTAGCCGTCTTCTTTTTCCAGCGCGTCGAGTTGCGCGAGACCGGCCGCCATGGCGAGCGGATTGCCGGAGAGGGTGCCCGCCTGATAGACGGGACCGAGCGGCGCGAGGAAATCCATGATCTCGCGGCGGCCGCCGATCGCGCCAACGGGGAGTCCGCCACCGATGACCTTGCCGAAGGTGGTGAGGTCGGGGGTGACGCCGAAGAGTCCTTGCGCTCCGGCTTGGCCGAGGCGAAAGCCGGTCATGACTTCATCAAAAATGAGAAGGGTGCCGTGCTCGGTGCAGAGCTGGCGCAAGGCTTCGAGGTAGCCGGGCAGGGGAGGGATGAGTCCGGCATTGGCGGGGAGCGGTTCAAGGATGATCGCGGCGACTTCGCCTTTGTTGTGGTCGAGCGCGAAGCGGACCGCATCAATGTCATTGAACGGCAGTGCCAAGGTGAGCGCGGCGAGGCAGGCGGGAATTCCGGCGCTGTCGGGTTGGCCGAGGGTGAGCGCGCCGCTGCCGGCTTTGACGAGGAGGGAGTCGACGTGGCCGTGGTAGCAGCCTTCGAACTTGATGATCTTGTCGCGCTTCGTGAAGCCGCGGGCGAGACGCACGGCGGTCATGGTGGCCTCGGTGCCGCTGCTGGTCATGCGCACTTTTTCGACGGAAGGCACCCACTCGCAAATCTTGCGGGCGAGGTCGACTTCGTAGGCGTTGGGAATGCCAAAGCTGGTGGCGCGGTCGGCGGCTTGCTTGACGGCGGTGATGACGTCCGGGTGGGCGTGGCCGAGGATGGAGGGGCCCCACGTGCAGACGTAATCGATGTAGGCGTTGTCATCCACATCGTAGACGCGCGAACCGGCGGCGCGACGGGCGAAGAAGGGTTCGCCACCGACGGCGCGAAAGGCGCGCACGGGGGAATTGACTCCGCCGGGAATGTAACGCAGGGCTTCGGTGAAGAGGGCGTGGGACTTGTGGCGATCCATAGGGGGAGGGTAGTGGGTGCGAGCTTTAATTCAAGAGCGGGGAAGGGGAAATTTCTCGCCGAGCGCGCCAAGCTCGCGGAGGGGAATTGAGATTGCGTTCGGAGAGCGGGCTCAGCAAAGTGCGCGAGGGAAAATTATGACGCGCCGAACGCTTCTCATTCTTTGGGCTTTGGGAGCCATGCCTTTGGTCGTGCCGCTGTTAGTGTGTCTGCTAATGTGTCTGCCGATGATGTTGTCTGAGGGGCATCTTGATGACGGTAGCGTGCTGTTTGTAGTTTATGGTGTTTTTGGCTGGTCTCTCATTTTTGGAGGAATTCCGTATTTACTATTCTATTTGTACAGCGGCTACTGGATGAGAAATAAAACACTTGGGGAAGTGGCCCGAAGGATCAAGCTGGCTCCGCTTTATTTCATTCCATGCCAGTTGATCTTTTTGCTTCTTCCGGTCCTCGTCTTTTATTGGCACGACATGGGAAAAATTCACTATGGGTATCTCTTCTTTGGGGGGCTATCCATCGCGTTTATTTTGGTGCTGGGCTATTTCTATGTGGGCGTCGCCTTGGGAGTCATGGCGCTTTTGCGGAGACGTCATGTGATCGCCGATAAGGCGGACTGAGGGCGTAATCCCGGCATCCCTTTTACTAAATAGGGTCGTCACAAGCATGAGGTGGGAACGACCTGTTGGTTGGCCTATTACCACAAAAACCACCCCCTTGCCCGATCCCTCGACTGCGCTCGGGATGACGGATCAAGAAGACTGTTCCCACTAGACAATGACAGCTCTCTTCGTCATCCCGAGCGCAGTCGAGGGATCGGGCAAGGGGGCAAAGGTTTATTTCCATCTGCTACCGGTCACGACCCTATCTCGTGACGACGGTATCTAGAGGGGATTTTGGCTGGTGGAAGTCCGCGTTGCCGAGAGACCCTGTCTTGGAGCGATTGCCCGCCGAAGCCACCGGCTTCGGCTACACCTGAGATCCAGATCGGGCGTAAGAGTTTCTGCGTCCAGCGTCACGCTGGCTATTGCAGCGCGACCCAGATGGTGGTGGGCATGGATTGGTAGGGGATGTCGGGGAGGTTGGGGCCGGGGGTGATGACGGCGTTGAGGCTGCGGGTTTGCAGGGCGGCGCGGGCGATGGCGTCGAGGTCGCGGGTTTGGAGTCGCGTGCAATTGGTGGAGAACAGCAGTCGCGCCTTGGGGGCGGCGAGGTCGAGCGCGAGGTCGACGAGAAGGCCGTAGTCGCGTTCGGCGCGGAAGACTTTCATCTTGGTGCCGCGCGCGAAGGTGGGCGGATCGAGGACGATGCCGTCGAATTGTTCGTTGCGCTTTTTCAGGTAGGGCAACACGCCGAACACGTCGTCCGCGATGAAGCGGTGCTTCGCCGCTTTGCCTTCGGCGGCGGGCGGAGTTGCGAGGGTGTTCAGCGCGAAATTCGCGCGGCCCCGCTCGAGCGATTTTTTCGAGAGATCCACGCTGACGGTTTCCGCGCCGACGCTGGCCGCGACGACGGAAAAGGAACAGGTGTAGGCGAAACAGTTCAGGAATTTCTGCGGCGGCGTGGCGCGCCACAGGGCGCGATTGGCGCGTTGATCGATGAAGAGTCCGGCGGAGTAGCTCGCGGCGAAATCGAGTCCGTAGCGCGTCCCATTTTCCGTCACGACGGTTTGCGGCGAGAGCGTGGCGTCGCCGGAAAGGAGCGTCGGCGGATGGCGGTCGCTTTCGGTGTCGGCGAGGGCTTTGCCGTAGATGCGGTCGATGGGCAGGGAGTGGGCCTTGCACCAATCGTGGAGTTCGCCAATGGCGAGATCGCGTTGGCGGGGCGTGGTGTGGGAGACGAGGTAGTCGCGGTCGAAGCGTTCGATCCAGCAACTGGTTTCATTGTAGACGCGGTGCGCGGTGGTGGCGGATTTGTGAAGGGCGGCGAGGGCGTCCGCAGCGAGCCAAGGGGTGTACGAAGGAGTGGGAGAAACTTGAGTCATTTAATTAATAGAGCTGTACTTTTTTCACTTTGCTTTTAAGCGGAGTGTCTTACATTTCGCTTAATGGCAATCATGCTGCAGCGCAGTCAGAATACGCTTCGTCGCTGGCAGGGCGAGTGTATCCTTGGGTTTATTTTGGTGGCGGGAATTCTATCCATGGGTTCCTTACAGGCGCAAGTGCCTGCTTCGCCGAGCGGGGATAAGTCCGCGGCGACAGCGGCCTCCAATCCGGAGTATCAAAAACTTTATAACGAGGCGGCTCAGGCGTTGCAGCAAAAGGATTATGCCGGGGCGCTGGCGAAGCTCGATACGATCGAGAAGTCGTTCCCGAACATGGTGAACGTGTGGAATCTTCGCGGTGCGATCTACACCGAGCAGCGGGATTTTGCGAAGGCGAGCGAGGCGTTCGCCAAGGCGGGCGACATCGACAAGAAGGCGTTTGCTCCGCGGTTCAACATGGCCGAGGTGCTTTTCCTGCAGAAGAAATATCCCGAGGCACGGGCGAAGTTCGAGGTGTTGCTGGCCGAGGACGCGAAAAATGATCTGGCCCGCTACAAGGTGTTCCTCTGTTATCTCGCCAACGGCGAGAAGATCGATGCGGAGAAGGTGCTGAACCAGTTTAATTTTGCCGGGGACATGCCGGCGTATTATTTTGCGCATGCGGCATGGGATTTCTCGCAAAACAATCCCCAGGATGCGCAGGGCTGGTTGCAGTCCGCGAGCGGGATTTACTCGCAGCAGGCGAATCTGCTGTTTGTCGATTCGCTGGTGGAACTGGGCTACCTGAAGCGGGAAGAGAATAAGAAGGACGAGAAGAAGTAGGTAGTCTTTAGGCCGCCGGAAAATCCCGGGACCGCACGATTTCTGCCGATTGGCTGGAAATTGCGTTAATTTTGCGTCAATTCCGTACGACAGCTTGCGTAGCAGAGGTTTCCTCTACTATGGTGAGAATGCTGCATGGAATCGCCGCCCTCAACGTCTGAGTCGGAACCACAGCCGCCCGATCGGGAATTAGTCTCCCGAACCCAGGCCGGCGATCCGACCGCTTTTGACGTGCTGTTGGTGCGTTATCAGCAGCGTGTGTACGGCATGATTTACAATATGGTGAATAATCATGCGGACACGAATGATCTCTTAATGGAAACTTTCACGAAAGCTTTCCAAAATATCCATAGCTACAAAGCCGACGCCACATTCTCCACGTGGCTCTATCGAATCGCGGTGAATCACGCGATTAACTTCCTGAAGCGCAATAAGTTCCGGAATAATCTCAGTATGGACGACGACGATGCCGATCTCCATAACCGGAAGGAATTCATCGATACGGATGTGACTTCCGATGCGGAGCGGCAAACTAATCTGGCCGAGCTGCAAAATAAATTGAACGAATCGTTGATGAAATTGTCTGAACAGCATAGGGCAGTAGTTACCTTGTTCGACGTGCAGGGCCTGAGCCACGCTGAGATCGGTAAGATCATGGAGTGCTCGGAAGGAACGGTACGATCGCGCTTGTTCTACGCCCACAAGCAGTTGCAGAAATATCTTAAAGACTATGTTTAACAAAGAACGCAGCGAAGAGAATTTTCAGGGATTGCAAAAGTTGCTGGCGATGAAGCGGACGGAATTGCCGCCTCAAAGCTACTTCGACGGGGTCCTGTCGGAATTTCACAATCGTCAGCGTGCGCAGCTGCTCGAACCCCGCTATACTTTTGTCTCGCGCTTCTTTGAGGCGCTGGAGACGATTCGCGAATCGCTGCAGCCGCGCCCGGTGCTGCGTTACGCCATGGCCACCTCGGCGGTGGTTCTGTTGCTCGCGGCCAGTTTGAAGGTGAGCTGGACGGACGGAGCGAGCTCTTCGGGTTTGGCCCTGCAGACGGCGACTCCGTCGGTGAGCGAGAATTTTGCTTTTACACAGGCTCTTGAGCCGCAAAAGGTATCGAACGTAGATCAACAGATCGATGCCGCTAGCGTGGGTCCGGTCAGTCTGGACAACAAACGAGTTTTGCCCCACTATGTCATCGCTCAAGCCCCCACGAGCTATGACACAGCCATGGCATTTTAACGGTTTCATGTGTAAGAAGGCAGCTTCGCTGTTGCCCTTTCTTCTGGTCCTTGCTGTCGCAGGACTCGAAGTGACTCCCCTGCGCGCCGCCAGCGTCTTTGACGCGATCGGTCAGGAAGTCAGCAACATTTTCGAAAAGACCCGGCCCGCGATTGTTCGCGTCCGCTCCGAAGGCGATGAGCTGACCATGGCCGGTACCGGCTTTTTCATCGATGACAAGGGAACCGTCCTCACGGCCGCGCCGATCCTGGGCGAAAATGTCACCGCCAGTGTGGAAGTGAATGGCCAGTGGGTGAGCGCCAAGATTCTCGGTCGCGACATGCGCAGTGGCGTGGCGCTGCTCCAAGTCCCGCAGGGGCTGACCCCGTTTCTCACGCTCGGCAATTCCGGTGGTCTCAAGAGTGGACTCGCTGTGATGGCGATTGGTTACCCGCGCAATTTGCCAGTCGCGCCGAGCTTTGGTTTTATCAGCGGCTTTGATTTTCGTTACCTCGACCGGTATTTCCCCACGACTCACATCCGGGCGAATCTGCCCATCGCGCCAGGTCAAGTCGGCGGTCCCATGCTGAATACCAAGGGTGATGTGGTCGGGTTGCTTGTGACGGCCATTGATGAAGGTCGCTCGGTTTATGCCCTGCCCATCGAGGCGGCGGCGAAGGTGGTGGAAGATTTCCGCAAGTACGGCACCGCCCGCCACGGCTGGGTCGGCGTCGGTGTGAAGGAAGTGGGAGATGGGCAGTCCGGCTTGAGGGCGGTAGAAATTACCCAGTTGTTCGGCGATACCCCGGCTTCGCAGAGCGGTTTGGCTCCCGGCGACATGGTGATCAAGATTGGTGGCCGACCGATTACCTGCCCGGCGGATGTCATGGACGCGTCCTTTTATAGCCGCGTCGGACAGGAAACGAACGTGACGGTGGTGCGCGACGGGAAGACTTTGGTTTATAAATTCGTGGTGCAGGAACGGCCAACGGCCATGCCGACGGTGGCCCAGGAACGACGCGCGACCCCCGCGCGAATTACCCCCGGTGGCAGTGGCGGACCGGGGATTCAAGTAAAGGCAACTTCTCCGCAGTAATTGCAATATTAATATGTCTTGCCATTCCCGTTGCGGAAGGCAAACGTAGAGAGCTGGTTGCATGGGCTACCATCTGGGCAAGGTGGGGAACAAAAGCAGGGCTTGCCCAAAGAGACTTTTTGCAAGATAGTGGAGCCGCTTTATGGTTTACACAGTGCAAGACTTGCACGACAAGTTGCAGGCAGGGGAAAAATTGACTCTGATAGACGTTCGCGAAACGGACGAGTGGGAGATTTGTCGACTGACGGGGGCGACGCTGATTCCGCTGAGCCAGTTTACCTGCCGTGCCCCGGCGGAGCTTGAGGCGACGGATCGAATTGTCCTCTACTGTCACCATGGCCGTCGCTCGGCCCAAGCCCAACAATTCCTGAAATCCCACGGCTTCCAGAATGTGATCAATCTGGCTGGCGGCATCGACGCCTGGGCCGTGCATATCGATCCCACCATGAGGCGCTACTAACCGACCTCACCTTAAACTTTTACTGACATATCTATGAAATTCATCGAATCGGTCTTCGAAAAGCTCGAACGCCATCCCAAGCGCATCCTGTTTCCCGACGGCACCCAGCCCCACGTCATCGCGGGCGCGGTGGAGTACGTCGAGCGCAAGCTGGGCATCGCCATTCTCCTCGGCAAACGCGAGGAAGTGGAAGAGGCGGCGAAGAAGATCAACGCGCCCCTGCGCCGCATCCATATCATCGATCCGGAGAAGGCCGAGGATTTGCCCCTTTTCATCAAGCGACTGGAAACGCTCAACCGTTACCGTGGCATTTCCCAGCCCGACGCGGTGAAGATCATCACGCACCCGAATTACTTCGGTTCCATGATGCTGCAAAACGGCCAGGTGGACGGTCTCGTCGGAGGCGCCACGTCGTCGTCCGGCAGCATCCTGCGCCCGCTGTTCCAGCTCATCAAGCCGTTGCCCGGCGTGAAGAGCATCTCGAGCTGCATGGTGTTGCAGGTGCCGAACTGCGAGTTCGGTCACAACGGTCTCTTTGTGTTTGCCGATTGCGGCGTCATCCCGAATCCGACGGTGGACCAGCTTTCGTCGATAGCGATCGAAGCGGCGAAGTTGAACCGACAATTCACCGGCGACGTGCCCCGCGTGGCGATGCTGAGCTACTCCACCCGTGGCAGCACGCAGACGCAGGAGACAGAGCGCATCGCGGCGGCGACGGCGCTGGCGCGGCAATATTTTATCGAGAACAACATCGAGGCGGAGATCGACGGCGAACTGCAGGCCGATGCGGCCATCGTGCCGGAAGTGGGCGCGTTGAAGGCACCGGGCAGCCCGGTGGCGGGTCGCGCGAACGTGTTGATTTTCCCGGACCTGAATTCGGGCAATATCGCGTTGAAGCTGGTGCATCGCCTGACGAAGGCGGATGCGTACGGCCAGTTGTTGCTCGGTCTGGACAAACCGGCGGCAGATCTGTCGCGCGGGGCGTCGGTGGAGGAAATTGTCGGCGTGGCGGCCATCGTCGGTCTGCAGGCCATCAATTACCGCAAGCTGTATCCCGAGCAGGGCGCGCGTTATACGCCCTGATTGGGTATCGTGCGTTCCGTAGAATGCACCGGCGGTGCACGGATGCGGCTGGGTTGTAGGGCGGTTCGATGAACCGCCGATTGGCAGCGAAGCTGCCATCTGCAATTTCCTAGAGCAGATTATCGCATTCTAAACCATCCTAGCCGATCCTTCGACAAGCTCAGGATGACGGGTTGGGGAGGTAATCTCAAATCGTAGCGAAGAGTTCTGGAGAGAGCGGAAAGTTACCACCAGACATTACTTTCATTCCACGTCATCCTGAGCTTGTCGAAGGATCGGCTGGCTTGCTCTCAGAGTCTTAGCGTTGCGACAATCTAAATGAAAAGGGTGTTTCTAGGCGCTCTCCACTCTTGGCACCAGCGGTGCCAGTCGGCGCTTCACCGAAGCGCCCTACAGTTCGGATCCATGATCCCGTGCACGGCAAGAGCGCTGTTTGGCGCAGAGTCGTCATTGGACGAGGCGTCACCCTGGCCTGCCTTTAGGGTTGAATGTTCCGTGGATTTCTCCATAAGCAGAGAACGCCGGAATACCGCATGTCTAACGCCATCCCCATGGATCTCAGTCTGGACCTGAAGAATTTTGTCACGCCGCGCATTTTCATTGCCGCGACACGACAGAATGACGGGAAGACCACCACGTCCCTCGGTCTTTTCGCGGCGCTCCAGTCGCGCTTCGGCAACATCGGTTATATCAAGCCGGTCGGTCAGCGTTTCGTGGAAATCGACGGCATGAAGATCGACGAGGATAGCGTGCTCGTGAATCGCACGTACAAAGTGCGCTCGCCGCTGCGCGCGATGAGCCCCATCGCGGTCGAGCCGAACTTCACCCGGCGCTATCTGGAGACGGGGAATTTACCGGACCTGCAAAAGCAGGTGCAAAATGCGTTCGATGAGGCGTCGTGGGAAAAGAATTTCATCATCATCGAGGGCACGGGCCATGCGGGAGTCGGCAGCGTGTTTGATCTCTCCAATGCGGCGGTCGCGAAGATGCTGCATAGCAAGGTGATCATCGTGAGCTCGGGCGGCATCGGCAAACCGATCGACGAGATCGCACTGAACATGGCGTTGTTCGAGAAATTTGGTGTCGAGGTGATCGGCGCGATTCTGAACAAGGTGTTGCCGGAGAAGATGGATCTCGTGCGCGAGTACGGAGCCCGCGGTTTGAAGCGGCTCGGACTGCCGCTGCTGGGCGTGATGCCGTACAACACGGAGCTGCGCAAGCCGACGCTCAACCAGGTGCGGGAGGAGATCAAGGGCGAGTTTATGGCCGGGGCGGATTTCAAACGCCGCCGCGTGGCGCGCGTGCAGATCGGTGCGATGTCGGCGCGCAATGTGGAGAATTATTTTGAGCCGGGAACGCTGATCATCACGGGCGGGGATCGCGATGAGTTGATTTTGACGGTGCTCAAGCACGGGGAATCGGGCGCGGCCCCGATCTCGGGCGTGGTGTTGACCGGGGGGATGCTGCCGCCCGATTCGACGGTGGACCTGATTCGCAAGAGCAACATTCCGTTCATGCGCACGGCGTGTGATGTCTACAGCGTGGCGACTTCGATCAACCGGATGACGGTGAAGACGGAGATCGGGGACAAGGACAAGATCACGATGATCGAGAACTTGATCAGCCGTAACGTCGATGTGGATCAGATTGTGGCCAAGGCCTCGAATGACGAGGTGAATGGCCGCCAGATGTCGCTGAAGTTGCGGTAATGTAGGCTGGACTGAATTACAGGCTGTCTGGCTGAAAACCAGAAACGCGTCCGATGGCTTCCCACCCGATCCTTCGACAAGCTCAGGATGACGGGTTGGGGTGGCAAGCTTCTGTGGTAACGAGGAGATTGTTCAGCGACGTCACGTTTCACTTAACACATTACTTCATTCCGCGTCATCCTGAGCTTGTCGAAGGATCGCGTGGGATGATGATGGAGTTTCGGTACCAACTCTCACTCAAATCTTCCCAATGAGGATTATGCTCCAAAATGAGCGCAATTTTCTTGGCACGCACCCACCCCTTCAACTGCTTTTCCCTCGCAATGGCCTGCATCATGTCGGGCAGTAATTCCAAATGGACCAATGTAGTAATGTCATATTTGGTCGTAAATCCGGGAATTTTCTTTTGTTTATGCTGCCAAAGCCTTGCCTCCAAATCGCTGGTCACGCCAATATATAACACCTTCGTTTTGCTGGAGAGTATGTAAACGCAAGGCGATTTCACCGCTCCATTTATGTTGCAAACCGATCCTTCGACAAGCTCAGGATGACGGGTTGGGGTGGCAAGCTTCTGTGCTAACGAGGAGATTGTTCAGAGGGTGACGCTGAACCCCGTACTTGATAGAGGGAAATACTATCGTGGCCGATGAGGGCGCTTCACCGAAGCGCCCTACAAAAAGGCATTCGCAGCCGTCATTTCAACGGACATGCTCCACGAGCCGTTACGGCAGATTCGTGGAGCCCATCAGGAAGCGATCGCATTCGCGAGCGGCGCCGCGACCTTCGTTGATGGCCCAGACGACGAGGCTTTGACCACGGCGGCAGTCACCCGCGGCAAATACCTTGGGGATGCTGGTGGTGAACTTGCCGTGCTCGGCCTTGATGTTGCTGCGCGGGTCGCGCTCGACGTTGAGGGATTCGAGCAGGGGCTGTTCCGGTCCAAGGAAGCCCATGGCGAGCAGCACGAGCTGCGCGGGATAGACTTTTTCCGAGCCGGGGACGTTCTTCGGGATGAACTGGCCCTTGTCGTTCTTGGTCCATTCGACCTGAACGGTGTGGACGGCCTTCACGTTGCCGGCATCGTCGCTCTCGAACTTGGTGGCGGTCGTCAGATAGGTGCGGGGATCGGCACCGTACTTGGCAGCCGCTTCTTCCTGACCGTAATCGACCTTGAGGGTCTTGGGCCATTCGGGCCAGGGGTTATCCTTGGCGCGTTCGAGTGGAGGCTTGGGGAGAATTTCGAGCTGGACGACGCTGTTGCAGCCGTGGCGCAGGGAGGTGCCGACGCAGTCGGTGCCGGTGTCGCCGCCGCCGATGATGACGACATCTTTGCCCTTGGCACTGATGTAGTCGCCGCCCTTGTTCAACACCTGCTTGGTATTGGCGGTGAGGAACTCCATGGCGAAGTAAATGCCCTTGGCTTGGCGTCCGTCAATCGGGAGGTCGCGGGGCTTGGTGGCACCGGTGGCGATGACAATGGCGTCGTATTCCTTGAGGAGCTGTTCGGCGGGGTGGGTCTTGCCGACTTCGGCGTTGCATACGAACTTGACGCCTTCGGCTTCCAGCTGCTTCACGCGGCGCAGGACGACCTTTTCCTTGTCGAGCTTCATGTTGGGAATGCCATACATGAGGAGTCCGCCCGGACGATCGGCGCGCTCATAGACGGTAACGGTGTGGCCGGCCTGATTGAGCTGAGCGGCGGCGGCGAGTCCGGCAGGGCCGGAACCGATGACGGCGACGGTCTTGCCGGTGCGGGTGGCGGGGGCGTTGGGGGTGACCCAGCCTTCGGCCCAACCCTTGTCGATGATGGAACATTCAATGTTCTTGATCGTGACGGGGGGCTCGATGACGCCGAGCGTACAGGAGCCTTCGCAGGGGGCGGGGCAGACGCGACCGGTGAATTCGGGGAAGTTGTTGGTCTTGTGGAGGCGATCGAGGGCTTCCTTCCAGAGGCCGCGATAGATCAGGTCATTCCACTCAGGGATGAGATTGTTGACGGGGCAACCGCTGGCCATGCCGCTGATGAGGAGGCCGGTATGGCAGAAGGGGATGCCGCAGTCCATGCAGCGGGCACCCTGGTTCTTGAGCTTGGCGTCGTCGAGGTGGAGGTGGAATTCGTTCCAGTCCTTGACGCGTTCCAGCGGAGGACGGTCGGCGGGAATCTCGCGAAGGAATTCAATAAATCCGGTTGGTTTGCCCATGTCTTTGTCTCTTTACTTACTTGGTAGTGGCTGTGTCTTGAGGTGCGCCGCAATCGGGACTGCGGCAACACCCGCTTTCGTGCTTCGGGATGTCGATTAACCTCCACCCACGCGCGCGGCGTCGGTTGAGTTTTCTTCGAACGCGGCGTTGAGGGCGTCGTCGCCACTCAAACCGGCTTGCTCGGCCTTCTTCAGGGCCTGGAGCACGCGCTTGTAATCCTTGGGCATGACTTTGACGAACTTCGGCATGGTCTCTTCCCAGAGGGCGAGCACCTTGAAGGCCCGTTGGCTGCCGGTGTAGTCGGCGTGGCGCTTGATGAGGCGGCGCACGTGTTCGACTTCATCGGGGTCGATCTTTTCGAGACCGACCATGGCGGCGTTGCAACGGCTGGCGAAGTCGCCGGCCTCGTCGAGGACGTAGGCGACGCCACCGCTCATGCCGGCGGCGAAGTTACGGCCCGTCGGGCCGAGGACGATGACGGTGCCACCGGTCATGTATTCGCAGGCGTGGTCGCCGACGGCTTCCACCACGGTGTGAACGCCGGAGTTGCGGACGCCGAAGCGTTCGCCGGCCATGCCGCGGATGTAGGCTTCACCCTTGGTCGCGCCGTAGAGGGCGACGTTGCCGATGATGATGTTTTCTTCCGGGACGAAGGTGGAGGTCTTCGGGGGATAAACGATGAGTTTACCGCCGCTGAGGCCCTTGCCGAGGTAGTCGTTCGCGTCGCCTTCGATTTCGAGGGTGACACCGGGCGGGACGAACGCGCCGAAGCTTTGACCGGCCGATCCCTTGAAGTGGAGATGGACGGTGTCTTCGGGCAATCCCTTGGCGCCGTGCTTGCGGGTGATCTCGTTGCCGAGGATCGTGCCGACGACGCGGTTGATGTTGCGAATCTCGAGTTCCGCCTCGATCTTTTCGCCCTTTTCGATGGCGGGCTTGCAGAGGTCGAGGAGGGTGGTGACGTCGATGGACTTGTCGAGGCCGTGATCTTGCGGCATCTGGCAGTAGCGACCGACTTCCGGACCGGCCTTGGGCTGGTACAGCATGTTGGTGAGGTCAACGCCCTTGGCTTTCCAATGGGTGATGGCCTTGTGCGGCTCGAGGAGATCGGTGCGACCGATCAGTTCGTTGAGCGTGCGGAAGCCGAGCTGGGCCATGATTTCGCGGAGTTCCTCGGCGATGAACTTCATGAAGTTGACGACGTGCTGCGGGTCGCCCTGGAAGTTCTTGCGGAGCTTCGGGTCCTGCGTGGCCACGCCGACGGGGCAGGTGTTGAGATGGCAGGCGCGCATCATCAAACAGCCGAGCGTGACGAGCGGGGCGGTCGCAAAACCGAACTCTTCCGCGCCGAGGATCGCGGCAATGGCGACGTCGCGGCCGGTCTTGAGCTGGCCGTCGGTCTCCACCACGATACGGCTGCGGAGGTTGTTGAGGACGAGGGTCTGGTGCGTTTCCGCGAGACCGAGTTCCCACGGCAAGCCCGCGTGCTTGATGCTGGAGAGCGGGGAAGCGCCGGTGCCGCCGTCGAATCCGCTGATGAGCACGACATCGGCATGCGCTTTGGCGACGCCTGCGGCGATGGTGCCCACGCCGACTTCGGAGACGAGCTTGACGCTGATGCGGGCGTGACGGTTGGAATTCTTCAGGTCATGGATCAACTCGGCGAGATCTTCGATCGAGTAGATGTCATGGTGCGGGGGCGGGGAGATGAGTCCCACGCCGGGAGTGGTGTGGCGGGTCTTGGCCACCCAAGGATACACCTTCTTGCCGGGCAATTCGCCGCCTTCGCCGGGCTTGGCACCCTGCGCCATTTTGATCTGGATTTCGCGGGCTTCGCTGAGGTAGAGGCTGGTGACGCCGAAACGGCCGGAAGCGACCTGCTTGATGGCCGAGTTCTTGGAGTCGCCGATGTCGTTGGTCCACGTGTAACGCTCGGGATCTTCGCCGCCTTCACCGGTGTTGGACTTGCCGCCGAGGCGGTTCATCGCAATGGCGAGGGCTTCGTGGGCTTCCTTGGAGATGGAGCCGTAGCTCATCGCGCCGGTCTTGAAGCGCTTCACGATGGTGTCGACCGATTCCACTTCGGAGAGCGGGATGGCTTCGGACTTCTTGAAGTCGAGCAGGCCGCGCAACGTGAAGTGTTGCTTGTCCTGTTCGTTGACGAGCTTGGAGTATTCCTTGAAGGTCTTGTAGTCGCCGAGGCGGACGGACTTCTGCAGCTTGTGGATGGTCTCCGGGCTGAAGAGGTGCGCTTCGCCTTCCTTGCGCCACTTGTATTCGCCGCCCGCTTCGAGGGTGGGCGTGGCCGCCTGATGATCCGGGAAGGCGCTGCGGTGGCGGGCGAGGAGTTCCTGCGCGATGGCTTCGATGTCGATGCCCTGAACGCGGGAAGGGGTCCGCTTGAAATACGTGTCGATGACGGTCTGGTGCAGACCGACGGCTTCGAAGATTTGCGCGCCGCGGTAGCTCTGGACGGTGGAGATGCCCATCTTGGCCATCGTCTTGACGACGCCCTTGATCGCGCCCTTGATGAAGTTCTTGACGGCGGTCTTGTGATCGAGACCGGGGAGAAGCCCCTGCTGGATCATGTCGTCAATCGTCTCGAAGGCGAGGTACGGGTTCACCGCGCCGACGCCGTAACCGATGAGCACGGCGAAGTGGTGCACTTCGCGGGGTTCGCCGGATTCGAGGACGAGGCCCACGCGGGTGCGGGTGCCCTTTTCGATCAGGTGATGGTGCAGGCCGGAGACGGCGAGGAGGGCCGGGATGGCGGCCTTGTCCTTGTCGACGCCACGGTCGGAAATGATGATGAGGTTGGTGCCCTTTTCAATGGCGGCATCCACCTCGGTGAAGAGGCGGTCGATGGCCTTGCTGAGACCCTTGGCCCCATCGGCGACGGGGAAGAGCATGGAGAAGGTGCCCGCCTTGAAGCCGGGGAGGTCGACCTGGCGAAGCTGCTCCAACTGGGTGTTGGTCAGGATCGGGTGGTCGAGCTTGATCATGCGACAGCTTTCCGGCGTCGGCTTGAGGAGATTCGCCTCCGGTCCGAGCATCGTGTTGGTCGACGTGATCAATTCCTCGCGGATGGGGTCAATCGGGGGATTGGTGACCTGTGCGAAGAGCTGCTTGAAGTAATTATAGAGGAGCGTGGGGCGATCCGAGAGCACGGCCAGCGGAGTATCGGTGCCCATGGAGCCGATCGGCTGCACGCCATCCTTGGCCATCGGGCCAATGATGATCTTCTCGTCCTCGAAGGTGTAACCGAACGCCTGTTGGCGCTGGACCACGGTCTTGTGGTCGGATTCGGCGACGTGCTTCGGCTTGGGGAAGTCGGCGAGCAGGATGTGGTTCTTGTCGAGCCACTCGCGGTAGGGGTGCTTGTTGGCGAACTTGGTCTTGATCTCTTCGTCCGCGACGATGCGGCCCTGTTGCATGTCCACGAGGAACATGCGGCCGGGCTGGAGGCGGCCCTTGCTCAGGATGCGCTCGGGTTCGATCGGGAGGACGCCCGCTTCGGAGGCCATGATGACGAGGTCATCCTTGGTCACATAATAGCGGGAGGGACGCAGGCCGTTGCGGTCGAGCGTCGCGCCGATGATCGTGCCGTCGGTGAACGCAATGGAGGCGGGGCCGTCCCACGGTTCCATGAGGCAGGAATGATATTCGTAGAAGGCGCGCTTGTCCTCGGGCATGGTGTCGTGGCCTTCCCACGGTTCGGGCACCATCATCATCATGGCGTGCGGCAGCGAACGGCCGGCCATGAGGAGGAGTTCCAGGCAGTTGTCGAACATCGACGAGTCGGAGCCGTCCTCATTAATAATAGGGAGGATCTTCTTGATGTCGTCGCCGAAGAGCTCGCTCTGGAAGAGGGACTGGCGGGCGGCCATCCAGTTGACGTTGCCGCGCAGGGTGTTGATTTCACCGTTGTGGGCGATGTAGCGGTACGGATGCGAACGATCCCAGCTCGGGAAGGTGTTCGTCGAGAAACGGGAGTGAACCAGCGCGAGGGCGGTTTCCATCGCGGGATCGAGCAGGTCGGGATAATACCGGTCGACCTGGGCGGGCATCAGCATGCCTTTATAGACCATGGTGCGGCACGACATGCTGGCGATGTACCAGGCGGTGTCGATGTCCTTGCGGCGGATTTCATTGAGCGCGCGCTGGCGGATGACGTAGAGCTTGCGTTCGAACGAGAGATCGTCCGTACACTTGGCGTTGCGCTGGATGAAGACCTGGCGCATGAACGGTTCGCTGGCCTTGGCGGTGTTGCCGAGGGAGGCGTTGACCGTGGGGACGTCGCGCCAGCCGAGGAGGGTTTGCCCCTCTTCCGCGATGATCTTTTCCAGAATGGCGCACGATTTGGCGCGGATGTCGGCTTCCGGTGCGGTGTAAACCATGCCGACGCCGTACTGGCCGAGCTTCGGGAGCGTGAAGGGAAGGGACTTGGTCGCCTTGCGCAGGAACTTGTCCGGGAGCTGGAGCAGGATGCCCGCGCCGTCACCGGTATTGGGTTCGCAACCGACCGCGCCGCGGTGGTCGAGGTTGACCAGAACGGTCAGTGCCTGGCGCACCATCTCGTGTGATTTCTTGCCCTTCATATGGACAACAAATCCGACGCCGCAGGCGTCATGTTCAAATTGCGGGTCGTAAAGACCTTGTTTAGGCGGTAGTCCGTTCTGTTTCATTGCGCACATCTGTCTGGGATTCATTCCCTGAATCTGTTTTTTCCTGTGTAATTCCGGACTGTTAACGTAAGAAAAAACTTTGGGAATGCGATAAAAATTCACCATTTTTCCAAAAAAAGTTTGCAAGCAAGTAACAAACCGTGCTGGGAGCGGGTTCGTGACGCATTGGGGATGCGCGTAAAAAGGAATGGAATCAATTACGTTGGAGGCAATGCGGCCATTGACGGTGGCGGAAAAGCTGGCAAGGTGTTTCTAGGTTAAGTTAACCTAGTATGTACGTCGATATCCTCATTCTCGCCAGCCTCTGGTCCGGTTCGCGGCATGGCTACGAAATTCGCCATTCCGCCGGAGCGATGCTGGGAGGCTCGTGCCTGCTGAATAATAATCAGCTCTACCCGCTGCTGCGCCGGTTCGAAGCGGAGGGGGTCGTAACGAGCACGACGTTGGCGCAGGTGGGGCGGCCGGAGCGGCACGTCTACTCGCTGACAAGCCAGGGCAAGAGCCTGTTGAAGTCGCGCATCGCGGAGTTTCCCGAAGCGATGGCGCGGGACGATCGGGAGTTTCTCATCCGGGTGCATCACTTTCACCTGATCGAGGCTCGCGCGCGATGTCGTATTCTGGAAGCGCGTCTGGCGGCGCTCCACGAACGCCTGGAGCGGACGGCGGCGCGGCTGGAGGCCCCCGAGACGAAGAAGCGACCCTATGTGCAACAAGCTTCCGAATTTGTGACGGCGAAGACGCGGCTGGAAATGGACTGGATCGCGGGATTGCTCGGAAGTGGAAGCCGCAAGGCGAGCGCGAAACCGTTGGGAGCGGGGAAATAAACCATGACCACTTTGCCACCGGCTGCGGAATCCACTACCGCCTCCCGTCGTGAGGTGCAGCTCTCTTTCGCGGGACTGATGGTGGCGCTGACGCTGGCGGCACTGGATCAAAACATTGTCAGCACAGCATTGCCGCGCGTGGTGGGGGATCTCGGCGGGATGACGCATTTGTCGTGGGTGGTGACGGCGTTCATGCTGACCTCCACCGCGAGCACGCTGCTCTACGGCAAGCTCAGTGACATGTACGGGAGAAAGCCACTCTTCTTTGTCGCGATTTCGATTTTTGTGCTGGGTTCGATGTTGTGCGGGGCGGCGCAGACGATGACGCATCTGATTCTCTTCCGTGGCTTGCAAGGGCTCGGCGCGGGTGGATTGATGGTGTTGGCGCAGACGACGGTGGCGGATTTGATTCCGCCGCGCGAACGGGGCAAGTATCAAGGGCTGTTCGGCGGGGTGTTTGCGACATGCAGCGTGGCGGGGCCGCTGCTGGGTGGCGTGATCACGGATGCGCTGTCGTGGCGCTGGATCTTTTTTGTGAATCTGCCGGTGGGCGCGGTGGCGATGGGATTGATCGGGGTGGGCTTGCGCCATCGGAATCGCGCAGTGACGCACCGCATTGATTATCTTGGCGCGGGATTGATCACGGGTGGAACGACGAGCTTGCTGCTGTTGTTGAGCTGGGGCGGATCGCTCTACGCGTGGTTGTCGCCGCTGATGGTGACGTTGGCGGTGATGGCGGGTCTCTTATATACGTGGTTGATTTTTCATGAGCGTCGGGCGGAGGAACCGGTGCTGCCGCTGCGGCTGTTTCGCAATCAGGTCTTCGTCGTGTCGGTCAGTGTGATGGCGCTGACGAGCATGGCGCTGTTCGGTAGTCTGGTGTTCATGCCGCTTTATTTCCAACTGGTGCTCGGCGCGGCACCGTCGAAGGCGGGGCTGATGATGGCGCCGATGATGGGCGGTGTGATTGTTTCCTCGGTGCTGGGGGGCAGGCTGATTTCGATCTCCGGTCGGTACAAGATTTTTCCCGTGTGCGGCTTGTCGCTGGCCACGGTGGCCTTTTTCATTCTGGCATGGGTGGCGGCTTTTCACGCCACACCGGCGATGACGGTGGGCATGCTCGTGCTGCTCGGCTTCGGTCTGGGATTTGTGATGCCGAACATTTCCGTGGCGTTGCAAAATTCGGTCGATCCGGGCGACATGGGCGTGGCGACCTCGGCTCTCGCGTTCTTCCGCTCGCTCGGTGGCGCGGTTGGCGTGGCGATCTCCGGGACGATCATCGCGATGGAACTGCGCCGATTGCTGCCCGCCTCCTTTTTCGAGAGCACGATGGGCGGTCACTCCCTGCTGGACCGGGGCGTGCAATACATCGCCCAGTTGCCAACGGATCAACACGATCTGGTGCTGGGGGCGTTCCGCCATGCGACGGCAACGACGTTCATTGCCGGTGGCGTTATCGCGAGCCTGTCATTGCTGACGGTGTGCTTTTTGCCGGAGAAACCTTTGCGGACCAAGTTGTCACCACCGGAGGAGGAATAAATGATCAAAGGGATGCTCATTCTGTGCGGATTGATTTTGTGTGCAGGCATCGGACGAAGTGCCGAGACGGCAGTGACGGTGCAGACTCCGACCGGAGCGGAAGTGCTCAAGGCATTGAGTCCGCAACATCCGCGATTGCTGGCAACGGCGGTGGATTTTCAGCGCGTGCGCGAGCAGGTGAAGCCGGGCGGCTTATTGGAAGCACAATGGAATTTGCTGCAGAAGAAAGCCGACGCGGCGCTCACGGAGCCGCCGGTGAAATATGAACTGCCGGATGGCGTACGGTTGCTCGAAGTGAGCCGCAAGGTGCTGGCACGGGTGCAGCTCCTTGGGTTGGCGTTTCAAGTGACGGGCGATGTCCGCTATCGCGACCGCTTGTGGCAGGAGATGGATGTGGTGACGCAATTCGCGGACTGGCATCCGGTCCATTTTCTCGACACGGCGGAGATGACGGCGGCGGTGGCGATTGCCTACGACTGGCTCTATGCCGCGTGGACGCCCGAGCAACGCAAGCAGATCCGTGAGGCGATTGTAGAGAAGGGGCTAAAGGTTGGATTGCCCGCCTATTCGGGTTCGATGTGGTGGCCGAAGTGCGAGCACAATTGGAATCAGGTCTGCAACGGTGGCTTGACGATGGGCGCGCTCGCGGTGGGCGACGAGGAACCGGCTTTGGCGGGAGAGATTTTAGCGGCGGCAATCAAGTCAGTGCCACGCGCCATCAAACACTATGCACCCGATGGCGCGTGGGCGGAAGGCCCTGGCTATTGGGCGTATGCGACAACATATACGGTCTTCATGATTGCTTCGCTGGAGACGGCGACGGGCCGCGATTGGGGGCTGGCTTCGATACCGGGGTTGAATCTGGCTGGAGATTTTCCTCTCTGCATGAATGGACCGAGTGGGCGCTCTTTTAATTATGCGGACGCCGGGGATGGACCGGTGCATGCACCGGTGATGCGTTGGCTGGGGCGAAAGTTTATGAGGTCGGAGTATGATCAATTTGAGGATGTGTTTGCTGTACAATCTCCTTTACCGCTCGATTTGCTCTGGGGTGCGGCCCATCCGGCCGGAGAGTCGAATTGTTTTCCTGTTTTTGGCGTGGGACATTATTTTCGGGATACCGAAGCGGCGATATTGGGAGTGATTGGAGATTCGAGACGCTTCTACGTTGCCTTCAAGGCTGGGGACAACAAGGCCAACCACAGTCACCTCGATTGTGGCAGTTTCGTCCTCGATGCTTTCGGCCAACGCTGGATTCTCGATGTCGGCAGCGACGATTACAACCTGCCGGACTATTTCGGCAAACGGCGGTGGGAGTATTACAGGCTCCGCGCGGAAGGTCACAACACGCTCGTGCTGAATCCCGATGCGCAACCGGATCAAGATCCCAAAGCGAAGACGGTGATCACCAAATTTTCAAGTGATTCGAAGTTTCCCTTTGGAATTGCCGATCTTTCTCCCGCCTATGCGCGCGGCGCGAAGAGCGTGCGTCGCGGCGTGGCGTTGATCGAATCGAGAGCGGTGCTCGTTCAGGATGAAGTGGAGGCGGAACCGGCGGCCGACTTGTGGTGGTTTGCGCACACGCCTGCGGCGGTTGAAGTGGCGAAGGACGGCAAAAGCGCCACGTTGAAAATCGGGAAAGAAACTTTGCTCGTGCGCGTGCTGGCTCCAGCGAATGCGATGCTTGAAGTCATGGAGACGACGCCACTGCCCACGTCGCCCCACCCTGAAAAGCAAATGGTGAAACCGCTCAAAGCGCCGGTGCGGAAACTGGCGATCCATTTGCCCGGCACGACACAGACGCGTATCGCGGTGCTGTTCTCCGCGCCGGATGTGGCGGTTCCCGAAGTGAAAAAATTAGACAAGTGGTGATCACTTTGTCATGAGCGACTGGCCCAGACGAGTCCGCGCCGCGTGATCTCGCGCACGGGAGCGAGATCGAATTCCTTCGTGGTGTGACCGATGGAGGAATAGAAGACGCGGCCCTGGCCGTAGTGACGTTTCCACACGACGGGCATGACTGTGCCATTGACCCATGGCGCGCTTTTTGCGGTAAAAGTCGTCGTGGCGAGCACTTCATTTGACGGGTCGATGTGCATGTAATATTGCTCGGAGTGGACGGTGAAGTCCTCAATGCCGGCAACAATGGGATCGGACTTTTTAACGATCTGGACGATATAGTCTTTGTGATTGTCCGGGTGGGCGACGAATTGGCCACCGACCATGAACTGGTAATTCGTGCTGGCGCGGAAGGCGTCACCCATGCCGCCATGGAATCCGCCCAGCCCGACACCCGAGGCAATCGCCGCGACGAGATTTTCTTCCTGCGGCGCGGTCAATTGCCCCATCGTCCAGTTCGGGACGATGAGGTCGTACGTCTTCAACTTTTCCGCATCGAGAAAGGTCTCGAGCGTGTCCGAGGTGTCGACGGCGAATCCGGAGCGCACGAGTTCTGCCGTGAACAAGGCGGTCGTTTTCTGGGGTTCATGCCCATCCCAACCGCCGTACACGATCAAGGCTTTTTTCATCGCGGGTGTTCGCTTATTTGATCGAACCGAGTGGCAGACCAGCGGCCAACGCGGCAGGTTGCTTGCACGCGGATTTGATGTCGATGCGGCGACCGGTCTTGGCGGAGACCGTGAACGATTCCATCACTTCCACGAGGTGCAAGGCCATCTCGCCGTTCTGGCGATTCAGGCGGCGCTTGACGATGGCATCGGCCATGTCAGCGAGGCCGAAACCGCGTCCGGTCTTGTCGCTATGCGTGAGCGGCACTGGTTTCCATTCCTTTTCGCCCGCTTTGAGGAGGAGCACTTCGCCGCCGAAGGTGTTCGGATCGGGACAGGAGAGGGAACCTTCCGTGCCGTAGATTTCGAGCATCGGCAGATGATGGCCCCACACGTCGAAGCTCATGGTGACGCTGGCGACGGTTCCCTGACGGAACTCCACCTGACCGGTAAGGTGCGTGGGAGTGGTGACTTTGATTTTAGTGCCATTCAGCGGCTGGCTGGTGATGAGCCGTTCCTTGAAACCGGTCTTGGCAAAGGCGACGACGCTTTTGACGGGACCAAGCATGGTGATGAGCGAGGTGAGATAATAGGGGCCCATGTCAAAGAGCGGGCCACCGCCGAACTTGTAGTAGAAACCGGGATTCGGATGCCACGTTTCCATGCCGTGACCGACCATGTTGGCGGTGGCGGCGAGGGGCTTGCCGATCGCGCCGTCGTCGATGAGCTTGCGGCAGGTTTGGATGCCGCCGCCGAGGACGGTATCGGGCGCGCAGCCGACGTAGAGCTTGCGCTTTTTCGCTTCGGCTATGACGCGCTTGCCTTCCTTGGTGGTGAGCGAGAATGGCTTCTCGCAATAGACATGCTTGCCCGCTTTGAGGGCGGAGAGATTCACGGCGGCGTGCGCGGCGGGCACGGTGAGATTCAGGATGATGTCGATGTCAGGATCGCTGAGAACTTCTTTGACCGAGCAGGATTTGGCGACGTGGTGTTCCTCGGCCTTGGCTTTGGCGCGGGCGAGATCAAGGTCGGCGCAGGCGGTGATTTTCACAAACGAACCGAAAGGTTCGGTGCCTTTGAAATAGGCGTTGCTGATATTACCGCAACCAATCACACCGACACGGAGGGGGAGGGAGGCCGATTTTTTGCTCATAATAAAATGGTATGGAGGATTTGAATTTGTATTATTTTTTCAGGCTATAACATCATCCCTGTAAAGAGAATGGATTGATTCGTCAAAGATATGGATTTTTTAGTCAGACACTGGGCGGTGTACAGTCGACGCTTCCCGTCGTCCTGTCCTTTGCAGGGACTTGGCTTTATCCGCGACAAGGATAGCTGGGTGCGCGGGACGTTTACGACCTGCAACTTTTCGCTGATCCTGCGTGGGAAGGGGGAATTCCATCGCAAGGGACGAAGCTGGCCGGTGCTGGGGCCATGCGTGATCACGCAATGGCCGGGAGATTGGCTGGAGTATGGACCGTCCTTGCCCGGGGGAACGTGGGATGAACTTTATTTGATGTACGATGCGGTGCATATGCCGGCCCTGAGGAAATCGGGGCTGGTGAAGGAACGGCGTCCGACCTGGCCGATCCACAATTTTGACCGGGTGCAATCCCAGATCGAGGAGTTGTACGGACTGATCAATGGCGGGCATCCGGAGATGATGGCGGACCGGGTCGATCGCGTGTGCGAGCGGTTGGTGCTGGAGACGTTGTTGCCGAAACTGGAAACGGGCGATGAGGTGATCCAGAAAATCCAGTCGCAGTTGCGGCAGCAGTTGGACCGCGAACATGACTTTGAGGAACTGGCGCAGCGATGTGGGATGTCGCCCTCGACCTTCCGGCGGCGTTGGTTCCAGGCATTGAAGACGACGCCGGGGCGGTACTTGCTCGATCTGCGCATTCAGAAAGCGCGTCGGATGCTGGCGGAAACGACGTTGGACGTGGGCGAGATTGCGAGCCGGACGGGGTTCGAAGACCGGCTCTATTTTTCGCGTCGGTTCAAGCTGGAGACAGCGCTTTCACCGACCGAATATCGCGAGCGTTATCGTATCCGACGTGTCTGACGGCAGCTCTTACGAAGACTGCCCGTAGGTCGCCTTCGCGCCATGCTTGCGGTAGAAATGCTTGTCGAGTTGCGCCTGATTCAAGGGCCACGCCTTGGGATCAATCTGCAACGTCTTGAGCGCCATCTCCGCGACGATCTCGAGCGCGAAGGCATTTTCGACAGCTTTGGCGCCGCTCGAACCCCAGACGAAGGGGCCATGACCATGGACTAAAACGGCCGGAACTTCGTTGGGGTCGAGCGACTGAAAGCGTTCTACGATGACATTACCGGTCTCCCACTCGTAGGCGGACTCGATTTCTTTCAGCGTCATCATGCGGGTGACGGGCACTTCGCCATGAAAATAATCGGCGTGCGTGGTGCCGAAGCAGGGAATCGCGCGGCCCGCCTGTGCAAAGGCAACGGCATTGCGCGAGTGGGTGTGCACGACGGAGCGAATCTCGGTGAAGGCCTGAAAGAGTCGTCGATGCGTGGCGGTGTCGGAGGAGGGACGCAGTTTCCCCTCGACCTGTTTTCCTTCCAGATCGACGAGGACGATATCGTCGGGCGTGAGTTCCTTGTAATCCACGCCGCTCGGTTTGATGCCAAAGATACCGAGCGAGCGATCGATCACACTCACGTTGCCGAAGGTGAGGTCAACGAGGCCATGACCGGGCAGGCGGACATTGGCTTCGTAGCATTCCTGCTTGAGTTCGCGGTAGGGCATTTTTATTTCCTGGGCGTAAGACCATTGCGGAAAACATTTTCACCGGGATACGGCACGCACGACGGCAACGGGGTGTAGATTTCTGCCACGCCGAGCAGCTTGAGCGCGTCGAAGAGCGCGGCACCGCAATGGGTGAAGGCCACTCCGGCGTGGTGATGGAAGCGACCGATCAGCACGTGACGATAGAAGCGGCGAAAGCCGGGAATGTAGGCTGTGCCGGTGCATCCGAAGGTTTTCGGATCGAGATCGAGGAAGTGACCTTCCGCGATATAGGCGCGAAGTTTGTCGCCGACGCCGTGGACTTGCAGCACGGTGATGGGCGAACCGGCGATCTGGCCTTCGAGCGTACCGCGGGTGATGTCCGGGGGCGTGTCGGGTTCCATCAGGCGTTTCATGATCACCTGATGTTTCATCTCGGGATTTTTGAGGAGACTTTTCGCTGTGTTGCCACAATGGAACATGCCCACCATGTCTTCGAGAGGGTAGTCCTTGAGGCTGGCGTGCAGATCCTTCGGAATGCTGTGGTTGATGTCGAGGACGGTGACGGTTTTATCCGATGCGTACTGGCCGAGTAATTCGGCGATCAAGGAATAGCAATCGTTCTCGCAGGCGATGGGAAAGCCCTTGTCCGCGAGTCGTCCATTGATGAAGCAGGGCACATGCTTGAGCGCGAGTTCCTGCTCGGACCAACATTGCGAGGCGGCACCGGAGAGTTTCAGCCGCTCGCGGAAATTCAGCATTGCCTTCTCGTAAATGGAGAGACGGTTGACAAACTCCGCTTCGTTCGGCACGCCGGGAACGGCGGTCTTCATCTCGGCGGCGATGGTCGGCGCACCGCCTTGTTCCTTGATTTGGCGGACTTCATTTTCCAGATCGAACAGGCCGAGTTCCTCGATCTCAATGCCGATGGAATTGACGGAGGCGAGATTGTAATTGCAGGTCTCGAAGTCGCGCGGGCGGGGACCGAACAAACCGAGGGTGGCATTGCGCGCGCCTTTGACCACTTTCATGATCTGGATGAAATGCTGGATTTCCTTCACGCCTTCCTCGGCGCTGACAACGGGAGCCTCCGGCAGATGAATCTTTTGCGAGAGGCCGCGCTTTTCGACTGCAAGGGCAGCGGAGAGCAGACCGCAGAGGGCATCGCCACGTTTTTGCAGAAGGGAGCTGCCGCTTTCTTCCGCCGCAGCGAGAATCATGGCATAACCGCCGAATTCCTTCAGGAACACGGCGTCCTCGATTTCGGGAGAGAAATTACCGAGGAAAAAGACGACCGCATCGACTGCCTTGGACTTCAACTGCCGGGCCGCTTCGGTGGCGTGGGCTTTCGTTTCGATGATGGCGCATTCGCCCAGCGGCGTGACGAGCGTGATGCCCGCCGAGGCAGCCGCTTTGACGAGTCGTTCGGTGCGTTCCTGCGAGAGGGCGCGGGGGAAGCAATTGCGCGAGGCAGAGACGAGGCCGAGGGTGATGTCGGGGGAATGTTTTCCGAGGGGGAGATGCATAATGGATAGTGGTTGGGGTTAAATTAGATGGTTTTATTCTGGGCGTCCTTGATGCGGATGAGTTCCTTCATGACATCGGACAGATCGCTTGATTTATTCACGCCGCCGAAGGCGTCGTGGAGTTGGCGGTAGAGCCGGTACATATCATTATAGATCTTCTGGTTCTCCGCTTGGGGCGAATACACAACGTCCTTGAGCGAAGTCATAGCCTGCTGTGCTTCCGGGAACGTCGCGTAGCCGCCCTTGGCTTTGCCGGCAAGAACGGCAGCGGAGACGGCCGCTCCGAGCGCGCACGCCTGACTCGATCCGGCCACGCGGATCGTGCAGCCGGTGATGTCGGCGTAAAGTTGCATGGTGAAGGGACTCTTCTCGGCAATGCCGCCGCAGCAGACCACGACGTCGACCGGAACGCCGTATTCCTTGAGGCGTTCGATAATGGCGCGTGCGCCGTAAGCGGTGCCTTCGATCAGGGCACGATAGATTTCTGCGCGGGTGGTATAGAGGGTCTGGCCGACGAGCAGGCCGGTCAGCATCGGATCGACGAGAATCGTGCGATTGCCGTTATTCCAGTCGAGGGCGAGCAAGCCGCTCTGGCCGGGGCGTTGCGTTTCGGCTTCCTGCGAAAGTTGACCGTGCAGGGCTCCGTTGCCCTGACAGACGACTTCGACGAACCACTTGAAGATGTCGCCCACGGCGGATTGACCCGCTTCGACGCCATAAAAGCCCGGTAGGATCGCGCCGGGGACGATGCCGCAGATGCCGGGGATGTCGGCGACCTTTTTATTCGCCGCGACGACCGCGCAATCGCACGTGGAAGTGCCGATCGCCTTGACGATGACGCCTTCCTTGATGCCGCTGCCGATCGCGCCGTAGTGAACATCCATCTCGCCAATCGCGATGGGAATACCCGCGGGCAACCCGAGCTTCTGCGCCCATTCAGGGCAAAGCGTCCCGGCGGCGACGGTGGCGTCGTGCGCCTTGGCATAGAGGCGGTCGCGCAATGAAGCGAGCTTCGGATCGAGCAGCGAGAGGAATTCCTTGTCGGGCAGTCCATTCCATTCGTCGCTGTAGAGGGCTTTGTGACCGGCGCAGCAAATGCCGCGTTTGACCTGAAGCGGGTCCGTCACGCCCGCGAGCACGGCGGGAATGAAGTCGGCTAATTCCACCCAACTGTGGGCGGCATCAAAAACGTCGGGAGCGACCTTGAGACAATGCCAGATCTTCGACCAGAACCATTCGGAGGAATAGGTGTTTCCGCACTTGGCGATGTACTGCGGACGATGCTTCGCGGCGAGCTTTGTGATGGCCGCGGCTTCCTGATGGCTGGTGTGATCTTTCCAGAGCCAGCATTGAGCATGGAGATTGTCTTTCCACTTCGGATTGAGAGCGAGGGGAACGTTGTGGGCATCGACTGGGATCGGACTCGATCCGGTGGTATCGACGCCGATACCGATGATTGCGCTCGCGTTGAACCCGGCGTTCTTTTTGGCCTGTTCCAAGGCACTGCGCACGGAGGTTTCGAGACCCCAGAGATGATCCGCCGGATTTTGACGGGCGAGATGGTGATCGTTCTTGTTGAGCAGGACGCCTTGATGTCCGCTCGGATAGTCCGCGACGCTGACGCCGAGCTCCGCTCCCGTTGCCACATCCACCACCAACGCGCGAACGGAGTTGGTACCGTAATCAATCCCCAAGGTGTAAGCCATGGGGGCATCTTCGCCGAAGGTTCTGGCTGGTCAAGCCGCCCTTTATATGACAGTAACATGAGCGAAGGCCCCGAGATGAAAACCCGAATCACCATGTCCGATATTGCCCGGCGCGCGGGCGTATCGAAGAACACCGTCTCGCTGGCGTTGCGTAATGATCCGCAATTGCCGGAGCCGACGCGCCGACGCCTGCAGCAACTGGCGAAGTCGATGGGTTACCAGAAGAATCCGACCGTGGCGCATCTCATGGCGCAACTGCGGGCGAATCAGCGACCGGGATTCAAGGCGTGTCTGGCCTTGCTCAACGCGAACCTCGATCCCAAGGCATTCACGCAACATCCGACGGTTCCCACCTATGTGTCGGGCTGTCGGCGGCGCGCGGCGCAACTCGGGTACAGCCTGGATGAATTCTGGCTGCACGACGAATCGCTCGATGGCGAGAAGCTGAACAAGATTCTACGTAGTCGGGGAATTCGCGGCATCATCGTGTTGGGGCTGATGAAAGGGAATCGGTTGCCGGAGCGGTTTCGGTCCACGTGGGAGCAATTTCCCTGCGTGGTCACCGGGGTGCGACCGGTCGATCCGGCCTTGTCCTTCGCGAGCTCCGACCAGTACACGCTCGGACTACACGCGTTCGAAAAAGCGTTGGAACTCGGTTACCGCCGTCCGGCGCTGGTGCTGGACGTGGTGATTGATGAACTCGTTGAGGGACGCTTCTCGGCGGGCGTGCTCATCGCGCAGCAACGATTGCCGGCATCGTGTCGACTCAAGCCATTTTACCAAATCCAAGAGGCGCGGCAGGATCTCGCCCTGTTCCGGCGCTGGCTGGAACGGGAGAAGCCGGATGTGATTCTCACTCTCTATAACGAGGTGCGGAAATGGGTGGAAGCCTGCGGATTGAAAGTGCCACGCGATATCGGATTAATTCAACTCGAGTGGCGGCAGGATCGTCCCGAGTGGGCGGGGATGAATCAGCACAATGACATCGTGGGCGAAGCCGCCACGGAGATGATCGTGAGCATGATCCATAACAATGAGTGCGGCGTCCCGGCCTTCCCGCGAGCGACTCTGGTGGAGAACTCGTGGGTGGCCGGGAGGACCGTAGCGGTTACTTCGTAACGGGAATTTTCCACGAACCGCTTTTGGTTACGGTCTGTGGTTTTTGTCCGGGCAATTCCACGCGGGCTTTGATTCCAGCGGGGAGTTGCAATTTGACGTCGATCTTGCCGTTGACTTTTTTCCACGCGGAACGGATCGGTCCTTTCGGCGTGGGAAGGGTGACGGCGGAGTCATCGCCATGGAAAACGGGACGGAACGTGACCGTGCTCCAGGCTGGGCCAGTCTGCGAGAGACCGCCGACCGTTTGCATGAGGTGATAGAGCGGGTGCGCGGACCACGCGTGCGAGAAACTTTCCGCCGCGATTTGCGGCGCGAAGTTTTCCCACGTGGTGCCGTGCTCGACCATCGGCGTCCAGAATTTCTTGATGAAGTCGGTCACTTCCTGTCCATATCCACGCTCGATGAGAGCGGTGAACACGTAAGTCACCCAATAGGCGGAAGGAGTGACCTTCGGTTGCACTTCCCGGCGGATATAGGGGAGCAGGATTTTTTCCAGCGCGGCGGTTTCATTGATGCCCTTGAGTCCGGCGAGCAGCGCGAGGGTTTGCGAATGAATGCTTTTGTGCGCCACGATTTTGCCCTTGCGGTCGATGCCATCGCGCAGGAGTCCGTCCTTGTCGATGAGTTTGCCGAGCGCGACGCGGAGTTTCTTCGCCCACGCTTCGAGCGGCGCGGCTTCGCGGGGTTGCTTGGCGGCGCGGTAGAGCAGGACGAGTTTTTCGAGGGCGATCAAGAGCCAGAGATTATAAACCGTCGGCGTGCCGTCCTTGAAGAGATCGGTCCAGTCGAGGAAGAGCCAGAAACGGTGATCATACGTGATCAGGCCCGTCTTCGGATCGGTATGATCGCGGAAATAATCGAGCGCCTTTTGCACGACGGCATGATGCGCGGTGAGCGGTTCGGTCGAGCCGGTCTGCCAGTAGTAATCCCAGATGGTGAGGAACCAGATGAGGGTGAAGTCGGGCAGGATGCAACTGTGCGCCATGGTCGGCGCGTGACCGTAGGTGACGCCGTCGGGTGTGGCCTGGCTGGCGATCTGGTGGATGCCGCGGCGGAAGAGGCGGGCGTCGCCGTTGAGGTGAAAGGTATTCCACGCCTGCACGCGGGCATCGCCCCACCATTGGGCTTGTTCGCGCCAGGGCGTGTCGACGTAAGCGTCGAGCGCGCAGCACTGTTCGGTCCACGCGCAGGTTTCCCAGATGCGATTCAGGTCGTTGTCGGAGGAGGCGAAGCTGCCTTTGCGTTCGAGCGGGTAACCGACCCAGTTCAAGGTCAAATCGAGAGACAAATCGGCCTCGGCATCGCGCACGGTGACGAGCAGATAGCGGAATCCGTAGAAGTGGAAGAAGCGGTGCGCGTTCTTCCCCTCGCGACAGATCAAGCGGTCGCCAAAGGCCATGCGGCAGTGGGCGTTGATGTCGTAATCGGGCGTCAGAGTGGTCTTGTTGATCGTCTCGTAATGGGCTGTGTCGATGATCTCACCGCCGCGCGCGCCGGAGATTTCAAAACTCAGATTGCCCACGACCGTCTTGCCGAAGTCGAAGAGGTAGCTGCGGAATTTTCCCGCGCCGGTGGCGGAAACTTGGAGCGGGGCGAAACCGGCCTGCGTGGGACGATGCGAGCAGTCCTCGCGATGACGCAACTCGACGACGCTGCGGACGCGTTCGTAACCGGCGGCGCTGGTGCCGGAATTTTCGCCGAGAAGCTGAAGCGGCTTCAGATCCTTCTCCGAGAGCATCGGGATATTGCGCGGCTCGAGGCTGAACCACGGACCGGAATTCCACGCGGAAGTGTTCGGAACGATCCACTGGCTGTCGTCGAAATCGGAGGTCATCCAGCCGACGGGTTCCTGACGCAGGTCGATATGTTCCTGCGAGAAAAGCTGGAGGCTGGTGACAATCGTGTCGGTCGAGACATTGCGTTGACGCAGCGATTTCCACGTGTTGTCACTTCCCAGCACCGTCTTGCCCCAGCGCGCGGCGACGAGCAGTCCGGCGAAGCCCTGGGTGAGGTATTGGAAATTGCTGTAGCCGGGATTGTAGGCGCGGACGGCGATGAGGTTGCGGCCCTTTTTCAGGAAGGGGCGGACGTCGACTTCATCGTAGGGCCAGTGGTCTTGAAAGCCGCGGGCGGGACCGCGGGAAACGAACTGGTCGTTGATGAAAAGGAGATAGGCCTGATCGGCGGTGATGAAGAGCGGCGCCTTGGCAGGGAGGGCGGCGAGGTCAAAGGTCTTGCGAAACAGGGCGTAGCTATTGTGGAGGTCCCAGTGGGGATTGATGGGCCAGATCCATTTCGAGGCGACGAAGGGAGAGGGAGTGGAACGTACGGGAGAAGCGTTTTTGGCTTTCATAAATTCTTTTCGACAATAATCCGCGAGGGGTGAAAGGGGTTACCCAAATCTTCTGAAAAAAGTTCGCAAAAATTGACCTGCATACAGGAGGGAAGTTCGCAGATTTTAAGGCAAACAGATTTTATCAGGAAATCATGAACTCAGGAAGGGAGGTTCGGATTCCGTTTCTGCTCTCTCAATTTGATCTTTCAAGGTTTTGAAATCGGTGTCCATCTGCGAAATCTGCGGACTTCCCTGATCAGGGGAGACTCCTGCTTTGGGGGTTCTGCATGGGCGAGAGGTGGTTCATGGATCACGACGTGCGGAACTGACCCGAGGCGTCGAGGGCGATGGCGAGGGTGGAGCAGTCCTGCAGGCGCGAATCGAGGCTGGTGGCGCGCACGAGGCAGAGTTCATGCAAGCCGGGGAGAGCTTCGCGCTGGCAGGTCTCCTTCACTTGGGCAATCCAGACCTCGCCGAGATGGCGGGCGAGACTTCCCAATACGATCACATCCGGCGCGAAGGTGTCGATGAGATTGGCGCAGACCTGACCGGTGGCGTGGGCGCTGAGACTGATCACGGCCGAGGCATCGGCGTCTCCGGCGGCGGCGAGCTTGCCGAGCTCCGGACCGGCGGGCGGCTGGGCACTCCAGCGCTGCGGAAATTTCCACGCGGCGAGCCGGGAGAGCGATGCGCCCGAGCAGAACGCTTCCACGCTCCCTTTTTTTTCGTAGGCGAACGGACCATCCTCCGCGAATCGCGCGTGGCCGACCTCGGGCGAGCGGCCTTTCGCGCCGCGATAGATCTGGCCCTGCAGGATGTAGCCCGCGCCGAAGCCGGTGCCGGAGGTGATGTAGATCAGGTTGCCGGTGGAACGGGGTTGACCCCAGAGATACTCGGCCCATGCGCAGGCGGCGGCGTCGTGCTCGACGAAGACCGGGAGGCCGAGCGTGTTCTGGAGTTGTTGTTTGAGCGGAATCGCGTCCCAGCCGGGGAGATTGGGCGGGGAGTAGATGACGCCTTCATTGGCATCGAGCGGGCCACCGATGGAGACGCCGCAGGCTTTCACGCCGGGATGCGCGTCGCGGAGGGCTTCGGCGGCGGCGAGGAAATCGGCCAGCATGGCCTGGGGACCGCGTGTGGCGATGGAAGGCCATTCGCGCCGTGCGAGCACGGTGCCGTGGATGTCGCCCACGAGCGCGGCGCATTTGGTGCCGCCAATATCAAAACCGAGAATGAGGGAATCGGACATGGTGCTAGGAGTGCTAAGGGTTTGCGGTGAAAAGTTCAACTTCTTAAATAGTGTCGTTACGAGATTGCGAGGGGAATGACCTGTTAGGCTCCAATGGGCCCATGCCCCCAAAACCACCCCCTTGCCCGATCCCTCGACTACGCTCGGGATGACCAGCATGACGCTGGACCCAATAGCTGATTTGCTCCGCAAATCGCTTAAGACATTCGCATTCACACTCCGTCATCCCGAGCGTAGTCGAGGGATCGGGCAAGGGGGTAAAAGGTTTATTTCTACCTGCTTCAAGATCCTCTCTCGTGACGACACTATCTAGTGAAAAATGAAATATCGTCGACAAGCGGCGACGAGTTTCAGCCGTCTCTGTTGGGTGGAGTGGTGGGTGTAGACCAAATCGATCGATCTCAAATTTGAGATTTGAAATTTCAAAGCGGATGGGGAGGAACATGGGAGAGTTATAGCATGGGACGGGGTCCGAGCGTTTGTCTTAGGTGTGCTACGTGAGCTACGTGTGCGAGATTTTTGCGGCGGGTGGGGTGAATTTGCCTTTTGACTTCCCTGTGCGGCCCTTTTTGCTTTAGCGTAAGGCATGGGTCGCCAATGGTTATTTTCGAAACGGGCCGTGACTTCGATGCGGAAGTCCAAGGCCACAGGTAAATTTGTCAGGGAAATCATGGTCGCTGCCAAGCATGGCGGCGCCGATCCCGCCGGTAATGCGCGGCTCCATGCCGCGATTGAAAAGGCGAAAAAAGAGAGCGTACCGCGCGACGCCATTGAGCGGGCCATCAAGAAGGGCGCGGGCGTCGGCGACGAAAAGATGGTGCTCGAGCATATCAATTTCGAAGGTTACGCGCCGCACAAGGTGCCGGTCATTGTGGAAGTCCTGACCGACAACAACAACCGCACCGCGCCGGAAATTCGCGTGTTGTTCAAGCGCGGCCAGCTCGGCGCGGCGAACAGCAACAAGTTCCTGTTCGATCACGTGGGTTTGATCGAAGCGTATTGTGCCGATGTGAATGCCGACCGCGAAGCGGCGGCGATTGAAGCGGGGGCGAACGAAGTGGAAGTGCTCGATCACGCCAAGAACGATGACATTCCCGAAGGTGCCTGCGGCGCGCGGTTCATTGCCGATCGCACGGCGATTCACACGGTGTCGCAGTGGCTGTCCCAGAACGGCTGGACCGTGGTGACGGCGGAAATGGGTTTCATCCCGAAGAGCATCCCGACCCTGACCGACGAGCAAAAGATGGAAGTCGGTGAATTTCTGCAGGCGCTGGACGACCACGATGATGTCCATCGCGTCTGGGCGGCGATGTAGGGCGGAAGACAAAGGCTTTTTTAGACGAAATTAACGGAATTTACGAAATGGGAGAGAAAGGCATTTTTTAATCAGGAACTCAGGAAATCAAGAAGATCGGGCGAAGGTTCTGAAAGAGATTCCGGCTTTCCTGAGTTCCTGACCGAAAAAATCCCCCACCTTCCCATTTCGTAAATTCCGTTAATTTCGTCAAAAACTCTTAAGTCATTGTAATCAGTAGGTTGTGAGTGATTGGAGTATAATCTGCTTGCTTATTGTTTAATTGTAGAACATATAAGAAAGCATGGCCTTACAGAGCGAGTCCCTCACCAAGCAGAATTTCGTTTTCGCTCAATTACACAACCGAATTGCGACCGGCGTTTGGGGGATCGGCGACCAGATTCCGACCGAGGAAGAGCTGGCGACGGAATTTCAATGCAGCCGCGGCACGGTCGGTCGCGCGGTGGCGCGGTTGGTGCAGGAAAAACTGGTGGAGCGCCGCACGCGTTCCGGCACGCGGGTGATTCGCACGGCGAGCGCGGCGAATCCTTCGTCGCTCGATCTCGATGCCTGCGCGTTCATTTATCCCGGCGATCAACACGTGGGCGGATGGCGCATGTTGCGCGGTTTTCAGCAGGCTGCCTTTGCGGCGAAACGCCGGACGCTGACGCTGTCGGCGGGGACGGATTTTCGCAAGGAAGCGGAGATCGTGGGCCGTCTGGCGGAGTTCAATGTGAAGGGGGCGGTCCTGTTCCCGGTCATCACCAATCCCGAGGAGATGGCGTATTACTCGCAGATGATTTTGAGCTGTCCGTTTCCCGTGGTTCTCCTCGAGCTGAACCTGCCCGGCATGCGGCGTCCCGCCGTGGTGGTGGACGGTTTGCACGCGGGCTACACGATGACGAAGCATTTGCTGGATCAGGGCTTGCGCCGGATCGGTTTTTTCTCGCACTACGCCTGGACGCCCTTCATCCGTGACCGCTATCTGGGATATCGCCAGGCGCTGGAAGAGGCGGGGGTGGCGGAGAATGAGAAGTGGGTGATGCTGGAGTCGGAGATGAATCCGAATTTCGTCGATCCGATTGATGAACCGCGCCGCATGGCGGAGAGTTTCCTGAGCCGCAAGATGGAGCTCGAAGGCATCGTCTGCTCGAGCGACAACATGGCTGTTGGCATGCTGCAGGCGTTGCGCGATCGCGGCATTGCGATTCCCGGTCCGGTGAAGGTTACCGGCATGGACGACTGCGCGGTGGCGGCGGCGAGCCCCATTCCCTTGACCACCTATCGCGTGCCCTACGAGGCCATGGGGTTGCGCGCGTTCGAATGCCTCAACGTCCTCATGCACGGCGAGCCGCTCCCGGTGAGCGAGGTGCAGTTGCGCGGAGAGTTTGTCCCCGGCCAGACCGGTTGACCGGTCACCGGTTCGCTTCGTTCCCTTTTGATTGTCAGTTCACTTCAACCTTCATTAACCAACCCACCCCTATCATGAGCACCAAACGTCCCCTGATTCTCCTCGACCCATTCCCGCGCCCCATCGCCCAGATTTTCGATGATGCCACCAAGAAGCGCCTCGAATCGCTGGGAGATGTGATCTGGCACGACGGCACGCCCGCCACCGATGCGCACATCGACAAGTATCTGCCCGAAGCGACCATCCTGATTGGTCAATCGGCCCTCCCGAAGGAACGGCTCGATCGCGCGCCGAACCTGAAGGCCGTATTCAACGTCGAGAGCAACTTCATGCCGAACGTCGATTACCTGGAATGTCATCGCCGGGGAATTTATGTCTGTGCGACCGGCCCGGTCTTCTCCAAGCCGGTGGCGGAAATGTCGCTCGGCCTCGCGCTCTCCTGCGCGCGCCGGATTCATCAGGCCGATGCTTCCATCCGCGCGGGGAATGAAACGCTCTACGGCGAAGGCGATAACTACGATTCGATTTTGCTGAGCGGCCGCACGATGAGCATCGTCGGTTTCGGTAATGTGGGCAAGGCACTGTTGCCGTTGCTGCGTCCCTTCGGCGGCGAGATTCTCGCGCACGATCCGTGGATTCACCCGACCATCCTGCGCGAAGCGGGGCTGATCCCCGCCACGCTGGCGGAATGTTTCCAGAAATCGACCGTGGTGTTCCTGCTGGCGGCGACGACGACGGAAAACGCGAACGGCATTGGCGCGAAGTTTTTCAACAGCATGGCCAAGGGCAGCATCGTGGTGTTGTCCAGCCGCGCGGGAATCGTGAACTTCGACGAAATGCTCGACGCGGCCCAATCGGGTCAAATCCGTGCGGCCATCGATGTCTGGCCCGACGAACCGATCCCGGCCAACCATCGCGCTCGCAAGACGCCCAACACGGTTTTGCAGGCGCATCGCGCCGGTAACATCCCGGAAATCTGGCCGTGGATGGGCCAGCTTGTTGTCGACGACATGGAACAAGTGCTGAAGGGATTGCCGCCGCAACGCTGCCAACGCGCGCAGTGGGAAACGGTGAGCAAGCTGCGCAGCAAGCCGTCCGAACAGACGAAATAAGATCTGGTAGTTCTAATGCCGCTCGATCTCCGACACTCGGGCGGCGTTGCATTGTAATGAGGGTTGTCGAGTGGAGCATGTCAGATGAAATGATGGCTGCGAGTGCCTTCCTGTAGGGCGCAATTGTATTGCGCCGCGGCGCGATGCAATCGCGCCCTACAAAAGATATTCCGCACGCGCAACCCATTACATCACGAGACTTGCTCCACTCGTCTATAATCCGAGGAGAGGTAAAATCATGGCAGACATAGTTGAAACGAAATTGGAAACATCCGAAGCAATTCCAGAGCATACTTATCCCAAGCTGAGCATTCTCCAATGCCTGGGATTGGGCTCGGGTGGTATTCCCGACATCGGGATGCAGTACGCCATGAAGAACATGGCGAATCCGATTTTCAACGTGATCTACGGGGTGGACCCGGTGTTGATCGGCATTGCGTTTTCGTTGCCGCGCTTTTGGGAAATCCTGATCGATCCGTGGATCGGGGCGTTGAGCGATCGCACGCATAGCAAGATGGGGCGGCGTCACCCCTACATGATCTGGGGCGGTATCTTTGGTTTCCTCACTTTCGCGATGGTGTGGTTCGTGCCGAAGGGAATGTCCGCGACGATGGCGGGCTGGTGGTTGATCGCTTTTGCGCTGGCGCATTTCACGGCCTACTCATTTTTCATGGTGCCGTACTCGGCTCTGCTGGGCGAGGTGTCGACCGTGCCGTCGGAGCGCATGAAGGCGATGTCATTCCGCACGGCGTTTGTCAGCGTGGGAACCTTTTTGATGGGCTGGATTTATTGGCTCTGTCAGCGCGATTGTTTCGAGAATACGGCGGAGGGGATGAAATATGTCGGCATCGGCTTCGGCTTGCTCCTGCTGCTGGGCTCGGTGTTGCCGATCTTTGTTTGTAAGGAAAACCGGAAGTATCACGCGGTGGCGGAAAAGGGGGAGGAGAAGCTCAAGGAGTTCGCGGTGCTGAAGGAACTGTGGGCGTTGAAATCGTTCCGGGGCATTTTGCTGGCGATCTTCTGCTTGCTGACCTGTTCGCTGTTGGTGAGTAATCTCGGGTTTTATATATCCCTTTGTTACATGTTCGGCGGCGATACCAAAGCAGTGGCCATCCTCGGCGGTATCAGCGCGACGATCAATTCCACGGCGGTGATTTTCTTCTGCCCGGTGGTGAATTATTGCGCGAAGAAATTGGGCGAGAAGCCGACGCTGTATCTGTTCATGGTCATCGCGATGATCGGTTACATCCTGACCTTCTGGGCGGCGACGCCGGAGCATCCGTATTGGGCGATTTACACCGGCATTCTCGGCAACTTCGGCATGACGGCGTTCTGGGTGATCATGCCCGCGCTGACGGGCGAACTGGGCCGCGAGCATGAGAAGGAGACGGGGCATTCGATCTACGGTTCGTTCTATGCGATGTACGGCATGGCGATCAAGATCGGCGCGTCGGTGGGCTTGCTGTTCACGGGCGTGATTCTGAATCTGACCGGTTACCATGCCTCGCACGGCATCGCACAGCCGGAGTCGACGATCTTCCTGATGCGGGTGTTGAACACGGTGGTGCCGACGGTGGGCATGCTGATCGCGATGTACTGCATCTACGTGTCGTTGAACCGGGTGAAGAAGGCTAATTAGAATAAGATCGTAAACAGGCTCTAAGAACCTATCCACGATCTTATCGCGAGGTGGCGCTGGGGATTTCCGTCTCAACCTGAGTCGCCTCTAGGATCGAGGCTTGATCCGGCGGCGGGACGCGAACCAGCAGATCACCGAAAGAACTATCCCGGCTCCGAAGAAACACAGGGAAAGATCGAAATAGGAACCGCTGCTGACAAACAGATTGAAGACCGAGAGATCGCGTTGGGGTGAAGCCCCTGCGGGAAACGGAAAGAACATCAATCCCACCAAAAACGCCAGCACCGCCACGCCCTTCAAAAGATCCAATCCCTTGTTCATGGTGCGGGTATGGTGACTTCCTTTCGCATGATTTCAAGCCAGCAATAAACCAGTGGATCATGTCTCGTGCTGTGATGGGTTGTGCGAGCGGAATGTCTTTTTGTAGGGCGCGATTGCATCGCGCCGCGGCGCCATACAATGGCGCCCTAGAGCATTTTAAAGTATTGCGCACATACAGGTCATGGAAGAAAAAGGCGAAAGCCACACACCCCGGCGCTACGCGGTGCTACCACACGTTCCCTTTCCCTCTTGATAGAGGGGACTCCTGCTTGTGTGACTCTCAGTTGCCGAAATCCCCTCTATCAAGAGGGGTGGCGCGCAGCGCCGGGGTGTGTCAATCTTCACTTAAGATCTCGTCACTCCAGATTCTACATCGTCGATGGTTTTGGCTCCTATCTGTGCATGATACTTTTAAATGCTATAGAGCCTATTTCATCTAGATTGTCGCAACGCTAAGACTCTTGGAGCAAGCCAACTGATCCTTCGACAAGCTCAGGATGACCAGCGTGACGCTGGACCCAGTATTATGCATCCTGCGTCAGCTGTACTGGATGCAACGTCACGTTGCTCGACAAGCTCAGGATGACGTGGAATGAAAGTAATGTCTGAAGGTAGGCTTCTACTCTCACATGAACTCGTCGCTATCACTCGAGACTACCTCCCCAACCCGTCATCCTGAGCTTGTCGAAGGATCGGTAGGGATGGTTTAGAATGCGACAATCAACTTGAAATCCGCTCTAGTCGAGGGATCGGGCTTGGGGTAATAGGCCTACCAACTGGTCGATCATACCTCAATCTCGTGAACAGGCTTAGAACTGTTTTTCTCGCACACCTAGCCAACGTAGCAAACCTAAGCCTAACGTCTTTCCTGAAAACCGCGTTAGACTCCTCGCGTGAATGAGGAATGCCCTTCGTTCGGTAACAGGGTCCAGATGGCTGGCGGAGCCCCGGGAGCAAAGAGGGGCTGTAGACGTTGGGAGCGGTTCGGAGTCGCGTTTCAAAAAATCGCGCGCGACCCGAACGAGGTCACCCTATTCCGCTTTTTTCTTGGCCGACGACTTCTTTTTCGGCGCAGCTTTGGCCTTGGCTTTCGGCTTGGCGGCACCGTTGGTGTCCGTCGTTCCGTTGGCCTCGGTCTTGGGCATCGTCTTCGCCACACCGGCGGCGGTGAGGTCGGGTTTGCCGAAGCGGCGGAATCCACCGCGCGCTTTGCCATTGGCCGGAGCGCCGGGCTTCGCTTCCCGCTCGGGAAATTCGAACGTGGTCTTGCCTTCCTCGCCGAGGACGAGGTAAGCGGAGAATTTGCGGCGGGTGCGCTGCGAGACAAAGCCGGTGAGCAGATCGCTCTTCTTGTTCGCGACGATCTTGTGGACCTGTTCGCGCGGGATTTCCTGGCTGAGGATTTTCTTTCCGACCTTGAACTTGCAGGTGGGCGTTTCGATGAACGAATTCTCGCACGCGTACGCGCCGAGGGTTTCGAACACGCGACCGCCACACACAGGGCAAGTGGCGATCACTTCCTGCGTGGTGAGGTCGAGTTTATCGCCGTTCGCGTCCACGGGGCTGTTGTCGAAAACGAAATCGACCTTGCCCGTGTCGTCGGCCAGCTTGAGCGCGGCGGAATAGGCGAAGCCCATCTTGCTGCGGAAACCGTTCAGCGGTCCGATGAAGCGTTTCTGGATGAGCTGCTTCAACTCTTCCTTCTCGATCAGGCGTCCACCGATCACCTTGCGGATTTGAAATTGTTTGTCGACCGACTCGTAATTGCGCAGCGTCTCGACCATGTCCGAGCCCGTGGGCGATTTGAAATCGAGTGGCTTCGCGTTCGCGCCGGATTCTTCAAAGGTCTTGGCGTGCTCGACGATTTTGCGCGTGAGGTCGACGATCTCGTGCATGAACGCGTCGCGGGTGATGTTCCCGTGCTCGATCTGCTTCAGCTTGTACTCCCACTCGCCGGTCATTTCCGGGGAGGAGAGACCGGGGATGTTCACGGCCTTGAGCAGTTCGAACAGCGCGAATGCCTTGGGCGCGGCGCTCAGTTCGCGGCCATCGCGGCGCATGTACTCTTCCAAAATGAGACCTTCAATAATGGCCGCGCGCGTGGCGGGAGTGCCGAGACCTTTCTCGGCCATCGCTTCGCGCAATTCCTCGTCCTCGACGAGTTTGCCCGCGCCTTCCATGGCGGAAAGCAGGGTGGCTTCGTTGAAACGGGCGGGGGGACGCGTCTGCAGGCCGCGCGCTTCGATCGCGTCGGTGCTGACCTTTTCCTCGGGCTCCACGGCCACGAGCGTGTTTTCGTCGCCCTGATTCTGTTCCTCGCGACCGTAGATTTCCATCCAGCCGGGTTCGCGCAGGATCTTGCCCTCGGTCTTGAACGGCTCGTTCTCGACGCGGGTGATGCGGGTGGTCACTTCGAATTGCGCGGCGGGATAGAAGACCGCGAGGAATCGCTTGGCGATCAACTCGTACACCTTCAGCTCCATGTCATCGAGCTTCTCGGGCGATTCGAGCGTGGGGATGATGGCAAAGTGGTCCGAGATCTTCGCGTTGTTGAAAATGCGTTTGTTCGGGCGCACCCAACCATTGCTGGCGACCTTCTTGGCGAAGGGCGCGAGCTTGGTATCGCCGAGCGTGCGCAACACGTTCTTCACCGTGTCGATGTAATCTTCCGGCAGGCAGCGGGAATCGGTACGAGGGTAGGTGATAACCTTGTGCCGCTCGTAGAGTGCCTGCGCGATTTGCAGCGTGCGCTTGGCGGAAAGGCCGAAGCGGCCGTTGCCTTCGCGTTGCAGGGATGTGAGATCGTAAAGCAGGGGCGAGAGCTGCGAGGTCGGTTTCTTGTCCTCGGTGACGATGCCCGGCTTGCCCGCGCACTTCGCGGCAATGGCTTCGGCCTTTTCCTTGGTCCAGATGCGCTCGGCCTTCAGGTCGGAGAGTTCTTCCTTCTCTTTATCTTCCTTGGAGGCTTTCTTGAAGGTCTCATCGACCCAGCGGCCTTCATACGTGCCCGCTTTCGCGCCGAAGGTGGCGTGCACTTCCCAGTAATCCTTGGACTTGAAATTCTTGATCGCCAGATCGCGCTCCACCACGATGGCCAGAGTCGGCGTCTGCACCCGGCCCACCGGGGTGAGCTGGAAGCCGCCGTTCTTGGAATTGAAGGCGGTCAACGCGCGCGTGCCGTTGATGCCGACCAGCCAATCGCTTTCGGAACGGCACACGGCCGCTTCGGCGAGCGATTCCAGTTCCGTGCCGGGGCGCAGATGCGCAAAGCCGTCGCGGATGGAGGCGGGGGTCATCGATTGCAGCCACAGCCGTTTGATCGGCTTCTTGATCCCGCACAGCTTCACGATGTAACGGAAAATGAGTTCGCCCTCGCGCCCGGCGTCACACGCGTTAATGAGGGAAGTGACGTCGTCGCGCTTCATCAGCTTCTTCAAAAGCTTCAGGCGGGCCTCGGTCTTTTCTATCGGTTTAAGTGCAAATTCTTGCGGAATTACCGGCAAATTCTCGAACTTCCATTTGCCCTTCTGTTTGTCCAATTCGCTCGGCAAACACAGTTCCACCAAATGCCCAATGGCCGAAGAAAGCACATATTGATCGCTCTCATAGAAGTCGTCGCCTTTGGTGAAACCGCCCAAAACTTTGGCGATGTCACTGGCGACACTGGGCTTCTCGGCGATGATAAGTGCTTTTGGCATAGTTCCTTACGTCAATTTCAGATTCTGGTCAGGCCGTCCGTACAAACATCTTGCCCGGCAATTGCTTCACCAGTTTCTTCATTTCTAGGCGCAGCAACGTAGAAGAGACTGCGCCCGATGGCAACCCGGTTTTTTGGGTTATCAGGTCTATCGGCGTTTCATCGAGCTCAATCGCATCAAAAACTTTGGCCTCTTCCGGGGTCAAATTGGCCGGGGAAGGACGGGGAACGGTAACGTCTCTGATGGGGAGAAGAAACTCTAATGCCGACAAAATGTCTTCTACGCCTTCGACCAAACTGGCGCCCTCCTTGATGAGTTGGTGACACCCCTTGGACTGCGGATTATCGATCCGGCCGGGGACAGCGAAAACCTGTCGGCCCTGTTCCAGGGCTTGCCGGGCGGTGATGAGCGCGCCGCTTTCTTTACCGGCTTCGACCACCAATACGCCAAAGGAGAGACCACTGACGATTCGGTTCCGCATCGGGAAGGTCCGCTTGTCCGGCGGGGTGCCAAGTGCGTACTCACTGATGACGCAGCCCTTTTGTTCCGCGATCAGGTCCGCGAGCGGTTGGTTCTCCGGCGGATACATCTTGTCGAGGCCGCAACCGATCACCGCCCAGGTCGTTCCCTTGGCGGCGAGCGCGCCCTGATGCGCGGCGGTATCGATGCCGCGGGCGAGGCCGGAGATGACCGGGACTCCCGCGTAGGCAATCTGGTAGCTGAGCTTCTTGGTCATCTCGAGACCGTAGTTGCTCGTGATGCGGGAACCGACCACCGCAACGCCCTTCGGCCACGGATTCGGCAGCGTGCCCTTGGTATAAAGAACCAGCGGCGGATCATAGATCTCCCGCAGCGAGGCAGGGTATTCGTCGTCCGCGAAGGTGAGGATTTTCATCCCGAGCGACTCGGCCAGATCGCGTTCGCGGTCGGGTTCGGCCTTGCGGATGCCATCGTAAATCTTACCGGCGAGTTCGCGCCCAATGCCTTCGGCTTCCATCAGCTTGCTCGTGGGGGCAGTCAAAATCGCCGCCGCCGAGCCGAGCCGTTCGATCAAGCGCCGCACCCGCACCGGTCCAATCCCGGAGACGAGGTTGATCGTGAAGTAGGCTTCGGATTCGGGCGACATGAGAGGGGAAACTTGGACGAAATTAACGGAATTTACGAAATGGGGGAGAAAGGCTTTTTTTATCAGGAACTCAGGAAATCAAGAAAATCGGGCGAAGGTTCCGAAAGAGATTCCTGCTTTCCTGAGTTCATGATTCATAAATCTGTTTGTTTTCCCATTTCGTAAATTCCGTAAATTTCGTCAAAAAATTCTTACGCCTTTTCCGGCTCCGTCCGAATGATTTCGAGGACCTTCGCCACCGCTTCCGCCGGAACGTCCTTGGTCACCTTGGCTTCGCCGATCTTCGGGAGGAGCACCCAGTTGATGCTGCCCGCTTTGACCTTCTTATCGCGGCTCATGACCTCGATGAGTTGCTCCTGCGAACCACCGTCGAAATGGAGCGGAAGTTGGTTGGCTGCGATGGCGGCCTCGATGCGGCGCACGTCGCTCAGCGGCAGGCCGAGCACGAGATGCGAGAGATGCGCGGCTGCACGCATGCCCACCGCGACGGCTTCACCGTGAAGGAGGTTGCCATAACCGGCGACCGCTTCGATGGCGTGACCGATCGTGTGGCCGAAGTTGAGAATCGCGCGCAGTCCGGTCGTCTCGCGTTCGTCGGCATTCACGACGGACGCCTTGATCTCGACGTTGCGTTTTACGACCGATTCCCATTCCGTTGTCGGCGTTCCCTTCTCGATGAGGGCGAGTAACGACTCGTCGCGAATCAAGCCGTGTTTGATCACTTCCGCCATACCTGCGGCGAGTTCGCGCGGGGGCAGGGTAGACAGCGAACCAATATCGGCCAGCACGAGACGCGGTTGATAGAATGCCCCGACGAGATTCTTGCCCTCGGGAAGATTCACGCCCGTCTTGCCGCCAACGGAACTATCGACCATCGCCAGCAGCGAGGTGGGGACCTGGATGAAATTCACGCCGCGCAGGTAGGACGCCGCGACAAAACCGGTGAGGTCGCCGACTACGCCGCCACCGAGCGCGAGAACGGTCGATTGCCGATCCAGCCGTTGCCGGGCGAGGTAGGACAGGACTTCTCCGAAGATCGTAATATTCTTGGTGAACTCACCGGCGGGTACTTCGCAAAGCGATGTCGTAAAACCGGCCTCGCGTAACGATTCCAGCAGCGTGGCGCCGTAGATCCGCTTCACGTTTTCGTCCGCAATGACCGTGATCTTATTCCCGAGCTTGAGCGGAGCGAGCATCGCCCCGGCATTCTTGATCAGGTTGTTCCCGATGCGGACTTCGTAGTCACCTCCGGGGGTGTTGACGGGGACGATGGTGGACATGGGCAGGGGGAAAGTTTTCAGTTCGAAGTTTTCGGTTTTCAGTTCACACACCCCGGCGCTGCGCGCCCCCCCTCTATCAAGAGGG
>NEUU01000026.1 GCA_002304345.1 Verrucomicrobia bacterium Tous-C9LFEB | reverse complement strand
AGCCTTGCGCGTGGGTCTCGCCGGTCATCCTCATGTGCCAGCGTTGCAGGAACCGAGTGTGGTGGAATTGCCCGACGGACGGCTTTTTTGTGCGATGCGTTCCACCGTCGGTAATCCCTATTATGTGGTTTCTGCCGACAAGGGGGAGAGTTGGTCACAGCCGGAACCGATCCGGCAATTTGATGACGGGCCGCTCCTGTTGCATCCCTGCAGCCCGTGTCCGATCTATCCGCTCGATGGCACGAACTACATTTTCCTCTACCACAATCATGACGGCTACTTTCAGGGCCATACGCCGTCGGACACGGGTGATCATCGTCGGCCGATCTGTCTGGCGCGTGCGGAATTCCGGCCCGAGGCTCGGCAACCGCTCTGGTTTTCGGAGCCTTGGTTTTTGATGGACAACGGAGGCGTGCCCATTCGTCGGAGTGATCTGGCGATGTACGCCAGCGTGACGAAAACAGAGGATGGATTGACCCTCTGGTATCCCGAGCGCAAATTCTTTCTTCTCGGTAAAAAAGTGCCCGCGGCGCTCGTACTCACTCTGAAAGTCCCGCGCTGACCTCGCGTTTGCTGAGGCGATGCGTTGATGGTATTGCCGTACAGTACTTTTCTCCTCTCGCCACAGCTGTGGAATCAGAATTTGCCGGGGAATCGGAGGAACGCCTCGTTCGTTTTGGAGGAGTTGATGGGCGACGAGGTCGACGGCGGCAGCGGCCACCTCGGTGCGACGGTGGTCGATTCCGGTCCAATTAATCATGTGTGCGTTCCATTCGTGCACAACCAGTCCAATGTCTTGTGGAATTCGCATCAGGAGTCGTCCGGTGAGCCAATTCGGGATATGTCTATGGAAAGAGATGATGACCGAGTAGGTGGTGATCGGAATCCATCCACCCAGCACAAACCCAGCGATCATGGCGAGTCGATGCTTCTTGTGGGAAGCACAACGCACCATTTCGATGACACCGGGGGGGGGCGTGGCAACCGACGCCAGTGAATGTCCATTGAGATAAGAGGACTTCATGGACCCTCCTTCAAGAACAGTTTACGCGAACGTCTTTCTTCGACAACGGTACGAACTTATTGAGTACCTCAGAGATGACCAGATCAGTCGGTTTCGATTTCTCCTGTAACGCCTCATGCATCGCCTCGATCCAGACCTGCTCGATCTAGGCACCGATCAACCCTTCGGTCACCCGGGCATGATGGTCGAGCCACTCTTTGCTAGAAAATCTGCAACGATCATTCTGACCGACGGATTACTTCATTCCGGAGCCACATAGCTATTCGGCCCGCCCCTTTTCTTGAACATTGGATAAACCACGCACGCGGCAACGAGCGCAATCAGAGTCAGCAAAAAGGCGGCGGCAAAGGTATACCGATAGGCTCCATGTGAACGGTCAATCATGCTTCCCAATAGCGGCCCCATAAAGATGTTGGATACGGCGATGAAAATGCCTGCAGCCGAGGCAAATTGAGCGAACTTTTCATGAGGAAACAAGCGCAGCGAGAGTGATGCGGCACTGGTGAAGTAGCAGCCTGAGAGAACGCCATGCAGTACCCAGGCAATCAAAAAGGTCTTGGCATTGTGAGCGTAGGCCCATCCCCAGGCAGTCACCAGCGCGTAGCCGATCAAAACGCCGATTGCCATACGCAGTGGATGAAATCGGTCGGCCAGCCATCCGAGGAGATAGGCAAGGGTTAATGAAATGAGATAGGTCAGCGCCACTGCCTGGCCATAGAGTTTCATATCCACACCCAGATGCTGCGCGTAGGGAATGCAAAAGATATTGATCGGACCGAAGCACAACGAAGCGGCCATCATCATGACAAAGACGCTGAGATAATACGGATGGGAAAAGCATTCCCGGCAATAACGTTTTGCTTCCACGAAAAAACTCGCGGTTATTCCGTTCCCCTCATTTCTAGGCGGTGGCGGGTAGTCGCCTTCCTTCACCTTGAAACAAACCCACATGAAGGCCATTCCGTAAAAGAGGCCGACTGTGATCATGATAATGGAAAAATGGGTCGGTACGTAACCCATGATCCAGTAATTAAAAATCATTCCATCGATCAAACTTACCGCGCGGAATAATCCATAAAAACGGCCCAGTAAGGGGCGAGGTACCACGTCGTTAAGCAAGCCGTCAAAGACCGGTTTTCCCGCGATGGTGGCCACTTCAAAGGAAGTCCAGCAAATGCTAAAGCAAATGACAGACACGACCATCTCGTCAGCGATCATCGAGAGCACCCAGGCTCCAAACGGAATGCCATCAAGACTGCGATGCAGCCATGTTCCGAACGGGGCCGAATTGCAGACTTCGTGCAACCACGCCGCAAAGAACGGCGTGAATCCGAGCCCGATTGTACCCAGGACGGCCATCGGTGTTGTAATCAGAAGAAACGGAATCCTCCGTCCCCACCGTCCCCGATGACGGTCGGATTTAACGCTGATCAGTGGAACGACGAGGAGTTGAATCAGCGCGGGCAACGAAGTCACGAGCAGGGCAAAAAGCAAACTCGGCACCTTGAGATGATTGAGATACCACTGGGACATGGGTCCCACGGATCGGTCCCGCATCGACCACGCGAAATCTCCAAAAAGAAGCCAGGCAAAGAGAGCCACCAGCGCTGGCAGGGAGTAGGTTAATGTCCCGGCAGTCCATGTCTTGGTGGCCGGTTTTGAAGAAGCCAAGTTATCGGTTACATCCATTTTAGAGGCTACTCCATTTTTATTAATGTCGAAGGGGAATCACCATATTCCACGAACGGTTCAGAGAGCCCACATGCGCGGAGCCGGTGGCTGTAGCTGCAAAGAGATGCGTTGGCTGTCCCCTTTCATCAAGAAGCAAACTTGTGCGTTCAAAAAAATCATGAAAAGTTTCCCTTCCGTCCGACCATTTAATGTGGCGCGAGTAGGCTTTGGGATCGGCGTCCAGAGTCCAGCGCATTCCATCTAGCGAAGTGGCCTTGATCCCGCCGCGCCGTTCGCCGCCAATGCCTCCTTCCATATCTTTCATAATCAGATGGAAGACATTGTCCTGATACCAAACATAAGGATCCTCTACATCCTCTTTGTTTCCAAACCGCAAAATCGGTTTATCCTGCAAGCGTTCATAGGGACCTGCATAACTTTGAGCTTGGGCCACTCCCAGAAACATTGAATCGCCACGAAACCGAACCGATTTATAGATGAGCAGCACGCGACCATCATCACCTACACACGGGGCCGGATTTGTCGTCAACAGCGCATCCCACTTATTTGGACGAGGTTCAAGAATGGGATGATCGCTTCTCTTCCATGGACCGTTCGGTGACGGAGCCGTGGCCAGCCCAATTTTCTGATTGCGATGCGCCTGAGCCATTCGTCCATCCACTTTCGGCATTTCAGATAATTCTCCGGGGTCTACCGCTTCAATCGGAGCTTCTGGCGTGGGGGTATCACCATCGTAAGTAGAGCCCGTATAGAAAAGTAGCCAGGTTCCGTCGGCCGCACGACGAATCGAAGGATTGTGCGTCATCCGTCCATCCCAATGATGTGGCCCGCGCGCTGGTAGTACAACCTCTTGGAAATGGTAGGGACCTTCCGGCGTTGACGATGTTGCACGTACGATTTCAGAATTAGTCAGCCAGTGGGGACTGAAGGTTATCCCGCGCGGCCAACGGCTGGCAAACATATGGTAGAGGCCCGAATCGTCTCGCATCACTGAGGGGCACCAGATCCAGTAATCGTCCATGGCAAAGCCGCCACCCACCGGCGCTGGAAGCAAGCGTTGAAAGAAAGAGGAAGAACTCATTCGCCGTGTCTCATGTCCTGAAAATCGATTATTCTAACAGTTTACGAATCGCTTCAGGATTCAATTCCAAGGCCATGGCCCGTTTCTCATCGAAATCGGTGAACACAATCCAGCGTCCATCCGGACTGATGTGAGGATGCACGTGATAGGGATGACTTTTCATGGTGGATCGATAGAGAAAGAGACGTTTTCCGTTGGCCATGTTCACCAGGACGATGTCGCTGATCCGGCTCGATGTTTTAGGATGTGCGATGCTTGGTTCATTCACTATCTTCCGGGTATCGACCACCGCGAGACGGCCATCCCGGCTGATGTTGCAGTGCAAATCGTAGTCGGACGGACTGACGCACCGATATTCGCCTTCGGTATTCACTTCATACAAGCCGGGTGACATGCCGATGCTTTCCGGGTCCATCACAAAAAGAATCGACCGCTTATGATACATAGGAATCGGGTGCGTAGTGCTCAGCACGCGGCTTTCGTCTTTTTGCGTGAAAATCATTTTCCCCGCTGGATACTTCTCTTCATTCCAGGCCCAGATCCGTCCTTCGATCTGTGAGTCCTTGATCTCTTGAAGATTGTTTCCGCTATGGACAAACATGATCCAGTCGTTGTCCGTCGGGAAAAAGCAGGCATGATTGGCCAGCCAACTTTTTTCCGTCACGATACGTTCTTTCCCGGTCTCCACGTTGTAGACAGAGATGATGTGTCGACGAGCGGTATATTCATGGCGATCGACAGTAATCTGGCGGCCATCGGCGGAAATGTCCGGTGACTGCGAATAACGCCAGGATTCGAGCGCTTGCGCGACGACTTTCGGCGGAGTTCCCGGCTTGGTGATGTCCAGTAGCTCCAGTTTCATATCGTTGGTGATAAAAACCAGAAGGCCGTTACTGGAAATACTATAAAACATCCGGATGTTCTCTACTTCGCCAACCGGGGTCTGTGTGTTTTTCGTGGGATCAATGGCGATAAAACGAGTCTTCGCTCCTTCTCTTTGCGCGGCGACAAAGGTATGACCATCCGGCAAAAACGCATTAGAGTGAGAGTAAGTGTAGTAACTGTTCACCGGGCCTTTTACGACCCGGACGACAGCCTCTTTATTCGAGAGGGAGAGCGGTTCTTCCTGCGAAAAGACGGGGTTTGAATTCGCCGAGATCAATAGAACAGCCAGAAGCGTTCTTGTCCAAAGAGTGGGAGGAGTATGCATGAAAATGAGGGGCTACTTGAAATAAGGGAACATATTGTAGTCGATGGGAACGGATTCGACGTGTCCGTCGAAGAACGCGGCGTTGCGCAGCCTTCCATAAAGCGGGTCCTTGATCAGGTACGTCCGCTCTCCCAACGCGCCTAGCGTGGTTCGTAACTGGGAATCCGCGTCAATAATGGCCACGGTTTCTGAGGGAGTGGGAATGGCTGTGAGTGGTTTCGGAGTATGATCCGCCTCTGTATATCCTGCTTTTTGATTGGTCGTTCCCCACGGCTTGATATAGATATTTTTGGTGCCGGACGTCGGCAGATAAATATTGTTGATGGCGAAGTAGCAGGCTTTTTTCGTGGGATCATTTTTGGACAGAAACGCAACCGGCGCCATGGGTGTCACCGCCAAACCCGCCCTGGCATGGGCCGGAACACCGAGGTAATTGCCGATGAAGTAAACGAGTTGATCGGTCTTGGTGGTAACGGCTGGATAGTGGAATTCATCGAGAGGTCCAGGAAGCTTGTTGTCATGATCCGTCGCGTAAAGCAGGATCGCGGAAATGGTCTGTCGCATGTTGGAGAGACCCTGCATTCGCAGGCTGGTCGTTCGCGCGACTTGAAATGCGGGCGCGAGGAGTACGGCGAGAATGACCAGGATGCAAATCGCCAACAGAATTTCCATGAGGCTATAGGCTCTCATTCTGGCCCTCTTTGTTGAGTCAAGCGACAGTCGAGAGCGCTGAAGGTGCATGGGATAAAACCGGCTTTCTGCGGTCGAGTTTAGGGCGCCGTCAAGGTTCGCACGCTTTGCCCTTCCTTCAGGACGCAAGGAACCAAGGTGCGCTCGGGCAGTGAATTTCCCGCTTTATAGTGACAAGCAAGCTCTACGACTTTTTTCCCCATTTCGAAGAGAGGGAGATCGACAACGGTAGGCGTCAGTGCACCAAAGACGTCCCGGTAAACGTCGCTTCGATAATCAAACGCGATCAGGGAAAGATCCTCGGGAATGCGGAGCTTGCCCTCTCGGAGAAGCGGCTTGAAGAGAACGCTGTCCAGTCCTCGCGCCATAAATAGTGCGGAGGGCTTCTGCTGCTCTATATAATCCCAAAGTCGTGCCGAATCACTCTCGCTCGGGATCGGTGGCATCCACAGGATCAAATTCTGATCCAAGGCACCAAAAGCCTGGCGCATGGCTTGTTCATATCCATGCCGCCGATCCAGCCACAGGGGGGCTGCCACATCGGGAATCAAAAGGCCAATTCGTTTATGACCGGTCGCCACCAATTTCTCAACGGCTAATCGAGCGCCCGTCTCGCCGTCTTCTTCCACCTGAGGAACACCCATGCCACGCCAGCGCGTTCCCGTTGCCAGACAAGGAATCCGCAAGCGTTCCACCTCCCGAATCAGCGGGGCGCTCTCGATCACCGGTTTTAGGAAGACGACCAGATCGGGAGCGCTTTGCTCCAAGCGACGCGCAAAGCGGTCCGTATCGCCCCCGCAAGGACTCATCAATTCCACAATGACGCCCTCTTTTTCCACCGCGCCAGCATCAATGCCCGGCAGCAGATTTTGGACGTGCCAGTTATCGAGAGAAAAATTCAACGGTAAAACTACAACAGCAATGCGGATCGTTTTTTTCTCAGTACTGATGCCCGCCATCGACAGGGACGTGGTCTCCTTGCCTGTCAGCGATCGCGGTCCGAGAAATGTTCCCACGCCGGAGCGTCGATCCACCCAGCCCTCTTTTTGGAGGTACTTCATGGCCCGGTTAATGGTGGCTGTACCCACCTGAAACTGCTTGGCAAGCTCGGCAGAGGTCGGGAGTTGGCCGTCGGGAAACTTGCCGCCCACGATTTCATCGATCAGGCGACGGCACATTTCATTAACGACGCTGGAACGAACAGGGGGAAGTGACTGCATGGAGGGATTTTGATAAATTTATCAGTCTAGGTCAATTATAATTATCATTTTTGATAATTATAATTGACCTAGACTCCAATAATGGCTATCCCTCTTGATATGAAAGCATCCCATCTCCCGCTTCTTCTTGGAGCGATCGTTGCCGCGATCATCGACTCCTCTGCTGCCACGGTCGTTTTCAATTCCGATTTGCCCACATCCAATCAACTTCTCAGCTACACTACCGTTGATTCCGCATCGACGTATCAGTTGCGGAATAACTCGACGAGTAATCGGTGGGTCGGCTTTAGCTTTTCCGCTCCTTCAGCCACTAAACTCGATACGGTTACCTTGATGCTTCAAACCACGAGCATGGGAGCGGCGGCATTAGGAGCGGAAATTACGATTTCCATAGTCTCCATGGATACGCTCAAGAGTCCTGCCATACCCTATTCTTCGGCCGTCCTCTACTCCGAGACCGCCACAATTCCCAGTGCCTACAGCAGTCAGGGATATCTCACGATCGATCTGGCGACTCCATTTCAGCTCACTGCCAATGAAAGGTATGGAGTGATCCTTTCATTCACGAGCGCCGCCACCAATCGCTACATGAATTTCTATTTGGGCGGCGCAAATAGTGGAGGCAGTAACGATGTGGGCTATGGATTTTACACGACTGATTCGGGGGCTTCATACACAGCGCTTGCGGAAAACAGGGTCTTCACTTTTTCAATGCAGTCTGTACCCGAGCCGAAGAATCTCTCCCTGGTCGTAGCAGGTATGATTGGGGTGGGGAGCATTGCCTGGTTGCGACGCAAGCAATGCGCATAACCATACGAGGGTGGATTACAGCGAAAGCTTCAACTATGATTTCTGTATATCTAAGCCTATCGCCGTTATTGAGTGGAACTGATATCTAAAGAAAAGCCCCTCTCTTCACGAAGGGGCTTTTCCGTACTCACCCCCGGACCAGATCTCGCGACAGGCGTAGTCTGGGGTGGGAATGAGGAATCCCTCGATGATGTTGGCGGTGATCGAGCGCAAGGGTGGTGCCGGTGGCAAGGCCGTTGATGAGGACGAGCAGGAACAGGCAGGGGACACCAATCCACGGATCGGGGACGAAGCTCATGGCTCCTTCGAGCAAGACGACGAACCCGATTGCTTTCAAGGATTGATGAAACGCCAGCTTCGCCCACTGGTACACGGTCAATGCTGAGTAGACTAATCCACCCGCCGAGGATGAACCCGGAGCTCATGGCGAGTCGATGCTTCTTGTGGGAAGCACAACGCACCATTTCGACGATGCCGAGAGTAGGTGACTCCTTTGGACTTGGCAACTGTCCATTGAGGTAGGCATGACTTCATGCGCCCTCCTTCAGGGACAACTTGCGCGAACGTCTTTCTATCGCAGGAGTCGTGGCAGGTCGTGCCCGACCTTTGGCCCAGCGACGCAGCCCCTCGATTTCTTCACCCATGAGCTTCGACAACGGCACGAACTCATTCAACACCGTTGAGATCATCAGGTCGGTGGGTTCCGGCTTCTCTTGGAACGCTTCGTGCATCGCCTCGATCCAGACCTGTTCGATCCCCGCGCCGGTCAACCCATCCGTCACCCAGGCAAGCTGAGTGGTATCGAACTCACGCGGCTTGCGTCCCTACTTCTCAATCTGGATCGACCAGATCGATTCGCGTTCCTGCTGATTGGGCAGATCCACAAACCAGACTTCGTCGAAGCGGCCTCGACGCAAGAGCTCCGGTGGAAGTTGGGACACGTCATTGGCTGTCGCGACGACAAATACAGACGACGTCTTCTCCTGCATCCACGACAGGAACGAACCGAAGGCCCGGGCACTGGTGCCACCATCGGTTTGACCGGAGGATTTACTGCCGGAGAACGCTTTCTCGATTTCGTCCAACAACAAGCAGACAGGTGCAGTCGCCTCAGCGGTTTGAATCGCCACACGCAGATTGCTTTCCGTCTGACCCAGCAACGAACCGAACAACCGGCCCACATCCAGACGAAGCAACGGCACACCGAAGACTGACGCTGTCGCCTTGGCCGTGAGACTTTTACCGTGCCACTGACCCCGAAGACAATCATTCCCTTGGGTGCGGGCAATCCATACGCCTTGGCCTCTTTGCTGAAGGCCGTCTTTCGTTTCTGGAGCCAGCCTTTCAACTGATCGAGTCCACCGACCGCAGCGATGGAGACCGGGGAGTTGACGATTTTCGAGGAGTCCATTCTGTTTCAGGGCATGCACTTTCTCCCGATGAATGATCGCTGGCTCCATCTTGCCCGTTTCCACAATCGTGAGAGCGAGGGCATTCTCGGCTTCGATGGTGGTCAAGCCACGCGTGGCTTCCAGCAACTGTTCCCGTTCCTGGGATTTCAATTTCAACTGCGGAGCTGACTCCAACAGCCCGTCCAGCACCGGCTCCAATTCCTCACGTCCCGGTAACAAGAACGTGAGCGTGGTGATTTCCCTTTGGAGTTCAGGAGGCAGTTCACAACGGCAACCCAACAACAGAAGTGTCTTCGCTTCCGTCTTCGAGCGATGCAATACGTCCTTCAGTTTCCTAACAAGGACCGGATTGGGATCGTTCCCGAGGAACAGATGGAAGTCCCGCAGCAGAATCAGGTTCTTCTCGGGCAATGTGCTTCTCTGGGCATCGGAATTGGTTGGCTTTGTGTGAGAGTCGTGTGTGACATTGCGCAACCTCGATGCTTTGATGATCAAGGACTTACTTGAGTGCCAATCCTTTACGAAGGGAATGGCGGACGGGGAGGGATTCGAACCCTCGGTGGCTTTAACACCACAGCCGCTTTCCAGGCGACCGCACTAAACCACTATGCGACCCGTCCATTAAAAGACTGACAAAGGGCGGCTACTTTAATCGGAATTGCCCTTGGGTGGGAAGAAGATTTTACAGGAGAAATCGTTGGCGCGAAAATGGGAGGGAAATATGACGTGGCAAGAGCTCAGGGTTGGGCGGGGAGTCGGTTGAGTTTGATGCCGAATTCGAGGATGAGTCCGGTGTCGGCGAGGAGGCGGACTTCGCCGAGTTGGATTTCGTCGTTGTTGCGCTTGGTGAAGAGGGTGAGGCGCCAGACGGGAGGGAGATCGCCCTTGCCTTTGTCGAGGAAGTAGTTGGCGCTGGTGATGGGGACGTTCTGGAGTTGAGGGGTGGCTTGAAGAATTTCGAGGGCCTTGGTGGAGTCGATGAGGAGCCGCGCGGGGGCGACGATTTCGTTTTTCTTGTAGGAGACGACGCGGAGTTTTCCGAGTTCGACGAAGCCTTCCTTGGCCGGGGCGGCGACGCCATCGGTGACGGTGACGGCGCGGACATGTTGGTCGGCGGTGGGGTCCCAGTAGAGGAAACGCCAGGAGGTGGGGGTGAGGCTACCGGGCCGTCGGGGGCCGGTGACTTGCATGAGGTTGCTGCGCACGGCTTCGGGAATCATTTGTTCCGCGAGGGTCTTGGCCTGGAAAGCGCTGATTTGAGGATGGACGTCCGCTGGTGGCGCGACGGGCTGTTCTTCCCCGGCAATCGGTTCGGGCGGCGGCAGGGCAATGGGAGTGGCTTGTGTTGGGAACGGCGCAGCGGGCTCGGGAGTGTGGGCGAGTGACTCGCCTTCGACGGGGAGTGCGCGGGGAGCTTGCAAAATGGGATCGCTGGGAGCCGGCGTCGTGGCGGAGGCACTGGCGGTGGGCGGAAGCGATGCCGGTGTTGTCGCGACGGGCGGTTCTTCGTGAATGAGCATGGCGCGAACGACCCAGACCGTGACGGCGAGGACGATGGCAAAGAGGAGGAGGTCGCTGAACTTGAGTTTGCGACGGCTCTTGTCGAGTTCGTTGGCCAGCCACGTGTGCTGGGGATTCACCGCCGCTTGGGGCAAGCGTCGCGCCCAATCGGGGAGAAGTCCGCCAAAGGTGCTGCTGTGCTTGAGCGCCTGAAGGTCATCGACGAGGGTGAGGGCGTCGCGATAGCGGTCCTCCTTTTTTTTGGCCATCATCTTTTTGCACACTTCGGACAGTTCGGGCGAGATGTCGGAGCGGAGTGCGCGCGGGTCGGGGGTGGGGGAAAAGAGAATTTGGCCGACGGCATTGTAGGGATTGGCCGCGGCGTAGGGCGGGGTGCCGGTGAGACATTCGTAGAGGGTCGCGCCGAGACTGTAGATGTCGTCCTGCGCATCCACGTTTTGCGCGTCGCGAATTTGCTCCGGGCTCATGTAGGACGGCGTGCCGACGGAAGCGCCGGTTTGGGTGAGCTGGACTTGGGCGGCGGCGAAATCCTGCTTGGCGAGACCGAGGTCGGCCAGCTTGGCGTTGCCGCGGTGGTCGAGCATGATGTTGTCGGGCTTGATGTCGCGATGGACGATCTTGTGCTCGGCGGCGACGACGAGGGCCTGGGCGATGTCGAGGATGATGCGGAGCGCTTCGGATTCGGGCAGGGGGCCCTGACGCAGGCGTTGCGCGAGAGAGCCGCCGGAGATGTATTCGAAGACGATGTAGTAGAGACCCGTGGGCTGATCGAAGTCGGCATCCATGACGGAGACGACATTGGGGTGGCGGATGCGGGCGGCGAGCTGGGCTTCTCGGATGAAGCGCTGCGCGATTTCAACCCGTTCGCGAGCCATGGCGGGGGGCAGGATCTTGAGCGCGACGTCGATCTGGAGGGTGGTGTGGGTGGCGAGGTAGACAGCCCCCATGCCGCCGGTGCCGAGTTCGCGGACGACCTTGCAGCGGCCTACGACGTCCTCGGGAGCCAATTGGCCAAAGGCAGCCGGATGCGCACCGACCCATTGGGGATCGGTCCACTCGCCGGAGAGGTTATCCTGGGATTCCTCGGGGAAATCCGATCGGTTGCCAACAGTCATTGCGCGCGGGAGACGTTTTTCGGTTTGTTTCTCTCGATACAACGAATCAGCCGGGGGAAATTCCGCGATTTGTTGTATCGACCACCTCACCATGCCCCTGTCGAATGTCAAGGGCGGGGTAAATCCACCGATGGGAGAATTTGTGGCACGACTCCCAAGCGCTCCCAACGTCTCCACTTTCTGTAAGTCCTTGATCCGCCCAAGTCGGTCGGTAAGGCCGGCGCAGGGCTTGGTGCGGAACTCGTCATATTCGCACGGTGTGGGCATGCGGGTATTTAAGCACGGGAAAGGGCCGAAGCGTTAGGCTTAGGTTTGCTACGTGAGCTACGTGTGCGAAAAAACAGTTCTAAGTACGAAGTTCTAGGCTCTAAGTATTGGCAGTCGACAAGCTCGAAATGACGTTGAGGGAAAAATGAATCGGTTCTTGCGAGCACGTCCAGGAGCGATTCGTTCCAACAATGGTATGATCGCACCCTCAAAAAGGCATTCGACTTGCGCAACCCATACCTCCCGAGGCGTAATCCATTTTCAGTACTCCTCATTAGAAATTGACAATCTGAGGCTTCTTAATCAGGCTCGAATCTAATCAATCGGTAAACATCCCGTGGCTGGTGGGCGGATTTCAGTCACGGCTCAGTACACATTTACATCTACAAGGGGAGGGGAAGAGATGAAGCGGATTCTGTGTCTGGCAGCCTTTGCGGCCTGCCTCGTTCAAACGACTATCACCCATGCGGCCGACGCGCCGGAATATGCGCCGGGCTTGTCTTTCGGCAAGACGGATCGGCTGCCGCAGGTCTCGTCACTCGCGGTGGGCAAGGACGATTTCCTCGTTGTTGCGGCGGGCAACAAAATCTTTATCTACGATCCGGCCAAGGAGCAGAGCGAGCGCAGTTTTGATTCGGGTTTCGATCGCGTCACTGCCGTGGCGGTGGAGGGCGAGACGATTTACGTCTTTTCGCGCAAGGTCGAAACGAAGGACATGGAATACAATGGGCGCAAGTACAAGCGCGAGATTCCTATTGGCGCACTCTGCAAGACGTATTCGTGGGACGGCACGCTGATCGGTGATCTGGAGCTGGATAATCTCAAGGACGTCATCAACGCCAAGGTGGTGAATGACAAAATTTATGTCTCCGACTTTGGCGGCACTCATCTGGTTCGCGTGTTCGATGCCAAGACCGGCAAGGGGATCGACACCATCGGCAAGGATTTGCGGCTGTGCTGCGGCATCCTCGATTTCGCCATCGACCCGAAGACGGGCGAAGTGCTGATCGCGAACCTCGGTGCGTTCAAGATCGAGCGCTACAGCGCGCAGGGCAATCTGCGCGGTTCCTTTGGCAAGCGGGGAAGTGATCTGGAAGATTTTCAGGGCTGTTGCAATCCGGTCACCGCCGCCGTCCTGCCCGATAGCAATCTCGTCGTGGTGGAAAAAGATCCGTCGCGGGTGAAGATCTACTCGCCCAAGGGCAAGATGCTTTTTGCCTTCAAGGATCTCCAGGAATTGGTGAAGGGATGCAATCAGGTTTCCGTGGTGGTGGACACGCAGGGGCGGGTTTACCTCGGCGTGAATTCCAGAGAGCGCTTCGTGTTGCAATACGTGCCGAAGACTTAAGAAACGTCGCGCTATGAACCGGATTAAAACCGCCGTTTTGTACTTCGTCATCGCATTGCTGACTGGCGGCACCTTGCTGGCGGCTTCGCTGACTGAAAAGGAAACGGCGCTGCGCCTGCAGAGCGGCGAGCAGCCGAAAATAGGCAAGGCTCCGCTGAAACTGGTCGTCGGGGTCAACGATATCTACTGCAAGGACAGTTCGTGCAAGTGCATTGAGCACATCGCCACGCGGCAGTACGCCGAGTTCCTCCGCGCGTTGAAGGAGCGGTACAACATCGATCTGCAATTCGTTTACATGATCGAGCCGTACGATCTGGACAAGGCGTTCGTGGCGGGAAAATACGATGCGGTGCTCGCCAAGCCGTGGCTCGTCTTTCACCGACCCGAAGGGCGCAGTACGCAGATGGTGCGCGTGGCGGACTTGCAGGATTTCGAGCGCAACACCAGCCTCTGGGGAGTGGTGATCGTGCCGCAAGCCTCGCCGATTAAAAAGCTCTCCGATATTTCCGGTCGCCGCGTGGCCTATGGCCAGACGGACGCCTACGAAAAACATCAGGGCGCGCTCGCCCTCTTCCAGCGGGAAGGGATCAAGATCGCGGCGGACAAGCGGATCGAAAGAGCGAGTTGCCTCGAATGTCTCGACTTGTTGATGAAGGGCGAAGCGGATGTGGCGGTGATCAGCAACTACGCGTTGACAGCGGATTGCGCGGTCGATGTGACCACCCCGGAGGCGTGGCGTGTGATCGGGCAGACGGAGAAAATCCCGCTGACGAGTTTCATGATCGACCTCAAGCGCGTCTCGCGGGATGACGCCTGGCGGTTGCAACGCGCCCTCATTGAGCTATCCGCCCAATCGCTGCCGAAGTCGATGTGCGGCGGCGGCTTTGTCGAGGCGGTCTCGTGGAAAATTCCCCGTGCCACGCCATGAAACCAAGCCCGACACGCCGCCAATTTCTCGTGACGCTGGGCCGTGTGCTCGGCATCACAGCGCTGGCCGGAGTGGCGGCCCGGGTTTGTCTGGGTGGTCGCGCCGATGCGGAGTTCATTCAGCCGCCGCATCGTTACGGCTGGCAGATCAATCCGGAGGCGTGCACTTACTGCGGTCTGTGCGAGACGGCCTGTGTGCGTGGACCGTCGGCCGTGAAGGCGGTCAACGATCAGAAAAAATGTTCCAATTGCGTGGCCTGCTACGGACATCTGTGCGACTTGAAAACGCCAAGCGCGCTCATCGCCACGACGACCAAGCTCGTCTGCCCACATGGCGCGGTGCAGCGTAACCATTTCTTCGGCGGGCTCGACGGCGCGTATCTCTACTCCATCGATGCCGACCGTTGTACCGGCTGCGCCCAGTGCGCGAAGCAATGCAATGCGCATGGCAGCAAGTCGATGTTCCTCGTTATCCGGCCCGACCTTTGTCTGGGCTGCAATGAATGCGCCATTGCGCGGGCGTGTCCGAGTCATGCGGTGGAGCGGGTGCCGTTGTATCCGATCGACGATTTCCGCGGCGAATATATGCCGGAGGTGACGTGACGTTGTCCCACTTTGCGGCCAAGGCATGGCTTCTGGCGGTGCTGCTTTTATGGGTCTCGATGGGAGCCGGGATGAGGGCCGCCGACGCCGAGGCGTTCGACCCCGGAAAAGCGACCGGGCCGGAAATCCAGGCGCACCGGGATCAATACATCCCGCAGGAATATCCTTCTCCCGCGCGGGCCTGGTTCTACGCCGATGTGGCGGTGGTGGGCGCGTTGCTCTTGAGCGGTCTCTGGCTGGTGCGGACTCATCGCCCGGTGCGCTGGATCACGGGGCAACTGGCGTTGGCGCTCCTCTATTTGGGTTTTATCCGGGGTGGTTGCATTTGTCCCGTGGGGGCGACGGCGAATGTGCTGCTGGGCGTTGCGCATCCGGAATTGGTCGGACTGGCAACGCTGGCGCTTTTTCTCGTGCCACTGGTGATGGCGTTGGTAAGCGGACGCATTTTCTGCGGTACGGTTTGCCCGTTGGGCGCGGTGCAGCAATTGTTGTCGCGCCGGACGGTTCGTCCGGTGCCGCAGTGGCTGCACCGGACGTTGCTCGTTTTGCCGATCCTGTTGCTGGTGGCGACGGCGGGAGTGGTGTGGTTCGGGTTCGGCTTTCTGCCGTGTCAACTGGACCCGTACAAGCCGCTCTATTTTCAGGGACACGCCTGGACGCAGAAAGTGATCGCTCTCGTGGCGGGCGGCTATGCCGAACCTAGATGGATTCTGGCCGGGAGTGCCCTGGCGTGGTCGATCCTGGTGGCGTCGTTGATCGCCGGTTGGTTTATCCCGCGTGTGTTTTGCCGCTACGTCTGTCCGTACGGAGTTTTATTGGGGGCGCTGGCCGCAGTGGGTTTCTGGCGACGGGAGATTAATGCGGAGACCTGCATCCAGTGCGAGCGTTGCGTGAAGCATTGCCCGGTGCAGGCGATCGAGCCATCGGCTAAAACAGTGCGACTCTCCTCCTACCAATGCGTGCAATGCGGTCAGTGCACGGAAATCTGCAAGCGGCAATCGATCTCTTCCTGAAATCCTCAGTTCTGTCGCTGGCCGGTGAGGATCTTTTCGGTGTACTTCGCGAGCATGTCGAACTCGAGGTTCACTTCGCTGCCGGGGGTGCGGGTGTGGAGATTGGTGACGTCGCGCGTGTGCGGAATGATCCAGACGGTGAAGGAGGTCTTGGTGACTTTGCCAACGGTGAGGCTGATGCCGTCGATGGCGATGGAGCCTTTGGGAACCAGGTAGATGGCTTGGCGCGGATCGATCATCACTTCGATTTCGTAGTCCTTGCCAATCTGGTCAAAGCGCAGGACGCGGCCGGTGCAGTCAATGTGTCCGGTAACAAAGTGGCCGCCGATGCGGTCGCCGACGCAGAGGGAGCGCTCGAGGTTGACGATGCTGCCGGGCTGGAGATGCTTGAGGTTGGTACACTCGAGCGTTTCGTTGAGCAGGTCAAACGAGAGGAGGGAGCCCTGAATGTCGACCACGGTGAGGCAGCAGCCGTTGTTGGCCACGCTGTCGCCGAGCTTGATGCCTTGCGCAATCACGCCTGCATCAATGACAAATCGAACCGATTGTTCGGTGGGTTCGCGTTGAATAACGCTGCCCGTTCCTTCGATAATTCCGCTAAACATCCTTCAAGTTAAGAACAAGGAAAGCAAGCTGTCCATGGTCAAATTCAGCGCGATGGCGGGCCAGAGACCGGTTCCATGCATGACGCGCTTGATGATGGCGTGGTACCACGGGGGAAGGTGATTGGGCAGGCGATCCTTGCGCAGGATATACTGGCCGTCTTGTTGATCGAAATCGAGATCGAGGTGTTGGGCGATGGCTTGCTTCCAGTTGGTGTCGCGGTATTGATCGCGCACGACAAACCCGCGCCGCTGGCTCTCGAGGCGGGTATCGATGCGAAGCTGGATTTGCTGCGGAGAGCGGTACTTGTAGTGACGGTAGAGTGGCCGCTCCGCCGTGGCGATTCCCATGTGCCGGGGACGGCCTTCGGTTTCGTTCCAGACGAGCCTGGAGCGGTGCTTGAAGAAGCGGGGCTCGGAATTTTCGGCGCGGTAGTAGCGCAGGGAGTTGAGAATCTCGGTAGTGGGAGAATAAAAGTCGAGGTGATCGATGTCGTGCTGGGTGAGGTAGTATTCGACGGCTATACCCCAGACGACATGTTGCCAGCGTGGCACGCGGGCGAGAAAGCGGCGGGGATCTTCGACATAGAATTCGTCGGCATCAAGGTGGCACCACCAGTCGCCCTCGGCGGCTTCATGACGATGGGCGTTGAAAATTTCCGCGCGCAGTGATTCCTGGAAGACCTTGCCATCCTGACGCCAGGGAACAATCTTCTCGTTCTGCATGGCGATGACCTTTTCCCATGTGCCATCGGTGCTTTGGCCGTCGTAGACGAAAATGCGGTCGGCCCAGAGGGAGGCGGAGCGGAGACATTCTTCAATAATGTCACCTTCGTTTTTGACGACGCAGAGCGCGAAGATTTTCATGAGGCGGAGACTCTACGTCGCTCCCCAAAATTCGCGGAAGGCGTGATCCCAACTGCGTTCGTCGCGGATCTCGCGGGAGAGTTGATCGCGCTCGTCGCGGGTGGGGAGTTTTTGCAACATGCCGGCGAGGCCGTCGACCCAGGCCGCAGTCTGTCGTGCCGGGAGGACACGGCCATGATGCGCGGAGCGGACGAGTTCCTTGGGGCCGCCGACATCGGAGACTGCCACGGGAAGTCCGGCGGCCATGGCTTCAATGACGACATTGCCGAAGGTATCGGTTGTGCTGGGGAAGACGAAAAGATCGGCGGAAGCGTAAGCCGTGGCGAGTTCCTGTCCGCGCAGAACGCCCGTGAAAATGGCACCAGGGAGGAGCGCTTCAAGTTCGGCACGATAGGGGCCTTCCCCGACGAAAGCGGGAGTGAATTCGAGTCCGCGTTTTTTGAGCGCGGGAATGATCTCGGCAAGGAAGGCGAGTTCTTTTTCCTTGGAGATGCGTCCGACGTAGAGCATGACGGGTCCGCGAGCGCCGCGTTTTTTCCAGAACTCGGGCTGGTGATGCTTGATGTTGAAGAGTTCGACATCGAGACCGCGCGGGAGGATGCGCAGCTTGTGCGGGGCGATGCCGCGCTCGATCCAGCGTTGACGATAGAAATCGGAGTTGGAGTAGATGAGATCGAACTGGCTGTAGAACCACTGCATGTAGTTCCAGACCATCGTTTCCATGAACGCGTCGTCGCTGAGGAAGCGGGCGTATTGCGGAAAATCGGTGTGATAGATGCCACTCATCGGCAGGCCGAGGAGTTTGCCCGCCGCGAGAGCGCTGAGGCCGACGGGGCCGGGGGTGCTGATGATCAGCTCGGTGAAACCTTCGCGCTGGATGTAGTCGATGATGTCGAGCACGGGCGGGAAGCTGAGTTTTTGCAACTCGTATTCGGGAATTTCGAATTCGCCGACCGGCGGGAAGTTTTTAATCGGAATGTCGGTGATGGAAATCGCGGGGCGCGAGGTGACGACGACGAGTTCCGCGCCGGCCTTGAGCGCCGACTGGCTCATGGTGTGGATGGTGCGCGCGACGCCGTTGACGTCCTCAAGCGTGTCGGTGAACCACGCGCGTTTGCGGTTCTGCAGCAGAGGCGGCATGGAGCCGGTGAGGCGTTGCGTGGCGGTACGCAGGAGCGGACGGTCAGGTGCTTGCTGACGAAACGCGACGAGGTAGGGTAGGATGGCGCTCGCCACGGGGAGGAGTCCGGTGAGGGACTGGAGCGCGTCGAGGGCGTTGCCGCGCTGGAGCCGGGCCTGAAATTGCTGGCAGAGGCGGTAGGAGAGTTGATTGGTCAGGTACGACGCCATGCGGAAGGAGCGGCGCGAAGCGTTGGGTTCCGCCGCAATGATGCCGTCGAGCGCGGACTTCACTTTCGCGTCGGTGAAGAAGCCGCCGATTTCGCGCGCGAGGGAGGCTTCGCCCGGCTTGACGAAATCGAAGGCCTGCCCGGTGCGGACGGCTTCGGTGATGTGGCCGATTTTTTCACCGAGCGAAAAGGCGGCTGGATTTTGACCTGCGATGAAACGCTCGGCCATTTTATTGAGCAGCGACGCGCCGAGTGGCGCGGTGGATTTGAGCCGGTCCTGCGCGTAGTTGAAGACGGTGGTGTAGAGGCTGCTGGAGAATTCGAGCGGATTGCCGTAGGGACCGCGCGGGGCGACTTCGCCACGTTCGAGCGAGGCAAAGAAATCGGCGAGGGTGCTGCCCGTGGCGGTCTCGGTGTAGGTGCGGCCGGGGTTGAGCCCGCTGTGATCGTCGGAGCCGCCGGTGAGGATCTTGAGGTGAGCGTTGTCGTGCGTCGGGGCGAGGTTGTGGCGATTGGCCAGCTCTTCGATCTTGGCGGGTGAGAGCGACGCGAGACAATAGTTGGTCATCTCCTGCGCAATCGGTTCGCGATTGCCGTTGCTGCCTTCGAAGCAGCGGAAGAGCAGGATCAGTTTTTCGAAATGCTCAACGGTGAGTTGCTGGTTGATCGCGACGAGTCCGTGCGCGACGGCATGTGGGATCTTTTGCTGGAGCAGATAGCCGCTGAGGTCGTAGATGCTCGGGCGGACTTTCTGAATCTCCTCGTGCTGCACCTCGGTGATGTTCCAGACGAGGAGATGAATCTTGCAGCCGTCGGGGAAATAGGTGGTGACTTCCTCGCTGAGAAAGACGTCGGGATGGTGCGCGATGGAGAGAGCGCCTTCAATGCGGTTGTGGTCGGTGATGGTTTTGAACGCCATCCCGGCCTGATGCAGTTTTTGGTAAAGAGCCTCAGGCTTGCTGTAGCTCTGCGGCATGCCGAGCTTGCGCAAGATCCACTCCGAGGGGCGATCCGAATAAAGGGAGTGGAGGTGAAGGTCAACGCGCAACATATCCGGCGTAAGTAGTCGGTTGAAAGCCCTCATGCAAGGCTGTTTTCACGAATCCGGCGATTTGTTGCCGGATTGGCGCGAAGTGGAGATCGTGCGGATGCAGGCTGAGGCGCATGAGCGGGGTCTGCCGCAGACGTCCGAACAGGTATTGATTCCAGCGCAAGGAGACGACACGACGCCACGCAGCGCGGGTGCTGTAGCAGAGCGATTGCGAGGGAATCGGCGCGGAGGTCGCGGGGTTGTCACCGAACGGTAATATTTCCGTCAAACGATTCGTGTAGCGAAATCCCACGCGGCGCAGCAGCGCGGGCAGGGTGGGCGACATGAGCCACGCGGGTGCGATGAAGCCGTTGGCCTGCCAGCCTTTTTGCTGGAAGAGTTCGAGTCCGCGATGGAGCCGAAGCTTGGCCTCGATGTCAGGCAGGTCGAGGAACTCGGCTTCGTGGTTGGTGTAGAGCCGGGTCCAAAAGACATTCGAGAGCGTGTCGGACTGCCCCTGTCGATCATGATAGTAACCGTGCAATACGAGATCGTAACCGGCTTCCTGCCGGACGCGAAGAGAAGCGGCGATGGAGTCGGTCCAGCCGTCCGCGCCGTGTTCATGATGAAATTCGGGAACGAGGAGAATGCTGCAACGATTGACGCCAAGCTCGGCGAGGAACTGGAGCTGTGCCTCGATGTCCGTCCACGATCCGGGATGGGCGTCGTGCAGCGAGACGATGAGGTGGCGGGCGTGGTGCGACATGGGAGGTTATTCATTAACCGCTTTTATCGCCCGTCGATCAAGGGAAAAGGCGCGCGATTTTAGGCCGCAGGAGACTCGGTTGTCGGAGTGGCCGCACGCGCCTGCTTCTTGCGTTCGCGGGCGAGGTCGAGTCCGTAGAGATTCGGATTCTGCGTCAGATCCTTGAGGATCGTGTGGAGGAAAATCTTCTTGGGATAGACTTCGCGGAATTTGGTGACTTCCACGCAGCCGAGAGATTGGAAACCGTAGTGTTCGAACATGCGCGAACTGCGGCGGTCCTCATACTGCACCATTTGCGCATAGATGGCTTTCGCGCCTTTTTCGTGGAAGCGTTCGAGGAGTTTTTGCAACGCGGCGGCGGTGTGGGCGATTTTGCGTGCTTCGGGGACGACGTTGAAATGGAAGTGGGGCGTGTTCTTCGGCGTGACCGGCATTTCCTTGCGGCTGTTCCGGATGATCCACTTCACGTAGCGGCGGGTGGCGGCGTTGTAGGGCCGGGTGAAGTAACGCCACGCGCCGGTGAGGGCGAGGACGACGTTATGCCAGGCTTCGTAGCGGCTGTGTTTTCCGGGGTGGAGGCAGCCCATGACGTAGCCTTTGATCTCGCCGTCGATTTCAAGAACGACGGTGTGCTCGGGTTCGACGTCCGTGTAGTAGCTGGTGAGGTAGTCGGCGAAGAGTTCGTAATCCTCGAAAACGGGATCAATCGGCGTGCCAAGATAGCCGGTCTGACAGCAGATGCGGCGGACGGCGGCGCGGTCGCGGGGTTCGTAGAAGCGGACAGTGAAGGGGGCGCGTTCGCTCATGGAAGTTTAATGGGATGCGGACGTGGCAAAGGATTTACCGTAATAAACGGGATGGGCGTCCTGTTCGTGCGCGGCGGTGTAGTAGGCCCATTGCTCGTGGAAGACTCGAGTCCAACTGAACTTGTCGTGTACGGCGGCGGAGGCTTGTCGGCCGAGTGTGGGGAGATCGAGGCGGCTCATGCGTACGATGGCATCGGCAAGCGCGACGGGTTCGTTTTTGTCGGCCCATTGATCGAGACCGACCATGACATTGGCATCCATGTAGCTGCCGCGAATGCCGACCGCGGGACAGCCGCAGGCCTGGGCTTCGAGCACGACAAGGCCAAACGTTTCGCAGACGCCGGGATGGACGAAGAGGTTGGCCATGCGGTAGTAGCGGGCGAGGGCGGCGTTGTCGTTGAGGTAGTGACGCCAGGTAAGCGCGTTGGTTTCGTGGCGGACGTCGGGCAGGAGCCGGCGCAGCGGGCCGTCGCCGATGATGACGAGGTGGAACTTGCCGGGATGCTTTTCGTTCAGGTGACGAAACGCATTCAGCAAAACGGGAATGTTCTTTTCGCCGGAGAGACGGCCCACGTAGAGCAGGACAAAGGCGTCGGACGGAATGCCGAGCTGCTTGCGGAGTTCGGTGTCGGAGGGGCCGGGGCAGAATTTTTCGATGTCGACGCCGAGCTTGAGTGTCACGGCGTTGTCGACGCCCCAGCGGATCAAGAGATCGCGCAAGTGATCGGACGGGACGAGTGTGTGGTGAAACTGGCTGTAGAGTTTGACGATGTAATCCTGCGCGTAGGCCATGACGGCATCGCGCAGCCACGAGCCGCCGTATTTGAGGACCGTACGCAGGTAGGCCTCGGGAAAGTGAGAGTGGTAGAAGCCGAAGACGGGAATGTGGAGTTCACGTCCCGCCCGTTGCGCGGACCACGCGAGATGATAGGGGTCGCCGGATTCGATGACGTCGGGGCGGATGTCGTCGAGAAAATCGCGCACGAGCCGCGTGTTGAGGAGCAGGCGATAGCGCGAGGTGCGATCGAGGCGCGGGGATTGAATGGTGAGGGTGTGAAGCCGACCCTCGGTGGAGTGGCGGGTGGTTTCACCGGGGACGATGAGGTAGTGCTCGTCCGTGGTGTGCAGCGCGATGTAGCGGCGCTTTTCCGTGATATAGCGCTTCACCCCGCCACTGACCGGCGAATAGAATTGGGTGAGGTCGCAAATTTTCACGATGACAAATACCGAGGGCTGTCACTGATCCGGCGTGCGGGGCGAGGTTGAGCTTCGCGAACCGCACGCACGGGTGCAGGAGTGCAGGGATTGGCCCTGCTAGTTTTTGATCTGGTTGCCGTTGATCTCGAACAGCGAGCTCACCGATTCGCTGTAGTAAATGCGCTTGATCGCTTCGCCCAGCATGTCGGCCACGCTGAGGACGGTGATCTTGACGCCGGGAATTTCGCGGACCGGGGTGCTGTTGGTGGTGATGAGTTCGTCGAGTTCGGGACAACCCTTGAGGCGTTCCACGGCGAGGTCGCTCAAAATGGCGTGGGAGACACCGGCGATGACCGTCTTGGCGCCGTGCGCTTTGACGATGCGGGCGGCGGAGGTGAGCGTGCCGGCGGTCTCGGTCAAGTCATCGACGAGGAGAACGTCCTTGTCCTTGACGTCGCCGACGACGTAGAGGGCTTCCGTCTTGGTGGCGCTGACGCGGCGCTTGGCCACGATGGCGAGTCCGGCTCCGAGGAGCTGGGAATAGGCCGAGGCCATCTTCATGCCGCCGACGTCCGGAGAGACGACGACGAGGTTGCTGAGATTCTTGGTCGCGAGATAGCGATAAAGCACCGGCGCGGCGTAAAGGTGATCCACGGGGATGTCGAAGAAACCCTGAATCTGCTGGGCGTGCAGGTCCATGCAGAGCACGCGATTGGCACCGCTGGCGACGAGGAGATTGGCGACGAGCTTGGCCGTGATCGGCACGCGAGGTTGATCCTTGCGATCCTGACGGGCGTAACCGTAGAAGGGAACGACGGCGGTAATGCGCTTGGCGCTGGCGCGGCGGGCGGCGTCAATCATGATGAGGAGTTCCATCAGATTGTGATTGGTGGGCGGCGCAGTGGGCTGAACGATGAAGATGTCGCGGCCACGAATATTCTCGTTGATCTTCACGAAGGTTTCCCCGTCCGGGAAGGTGGTGACAGTCGCGTCGCTCACGCTCGTGCCGAGATACTTGGCAATGGCTTCAGCCAACGGGCGATTGGCGGAGCCGGAGAAAATTTTGAGAGTAGAATCCATGGTTTGTTTAGTGTCTAAAAAGCAGGGGTTAAGGGCAAGGATAAACGTGCACGGGAAGGGTGCATGAGAGAGGGGACCAGCGTGACGCTGGACCCAGTAACGCTGACGCCTGAGCTAAAAATCGTCTGAAAACAATACTCATGCTACGGGGATTATTTTTTATTTGCAAGTTACTTGCATATTGGAAATGAGTTGTTATAGGTAGTCTTCATGAAATCGATTCTCGTTGCGTTTTCTGTATTGGTCCTGGTGATTTCCCCGGCTTGGGCGGCTCCGGTGAAGGTCGCGTCGCTGTCGACGATTCTGACGGATGTGGCTCGCGAGGTGGGTGGCGACAAGGTGACGGTGACCGGGCTGGTGAAGCCGGGCGTGGACCCGCACGATTTTCAGCCGAGCCCGGCCGATCTGAAGAAGATCGCGGAGGCGGATCTGGTCTTGGCAAGCGGGTTGGGCATGGAGGGCTATTTGTCGAAGCTGGAGACAAGTTCCGGTGGCAAGGCAAAGTGGATCGAGGTGGGTAATCGCTTAAAACTCCCGCCGTTGAAGCTGGCGCACGAGGAAGAGGGGGCGGGACATGATCATCACGACGGGGAATCGGAGCAGGACCCGCACTGGTTTCACAGCATCGCCAACGTGAGTCAGGCCGTCACGGTGGTGGAAAAGGCTTTGAGCGAGCTTTCCCCGGCAGACAAGGCCTATTTCGCCAAGCGGGCGGGGGACTATCAAGTGCGGCTGGAGGCATTGGCCAAGTGGGCCAAGCTGCAGGTGGCATCATTGCCGCGCGATCAACGCAAGCTGGTGACCTCGCATGACGCGTTCCAATATTTGGCGCACGAATTTGGTTTCACAATTTACAGCATCGCCGGGATCAGTTCGCAGGATCAACCGTCATCGAAGAAGATTGCGGATCTGATCAAGACGGTGAAGGCGCAGAAGGTCAAAGCGATCTTCTTCGAGACCACGGAGAATCCCAAGGTGATCGCGGAGATTACCCGCGAAACTGGTGCGAAGGTGGGCGGCGAGCTGTGCGCGGACGGGCTGGGCACGGGCGACTCGGGGACGTACGAGGGAATGGTTCGGCATAATATCACGACCATTGTGAATGCCTTGAAATAAAGGCGGCGGGTTGTAGGCTACCGTTTCCGATTCATGCAAAGCATTCCTGTTATCCGACTTCTCATCATGAGCGCCGCGCTGGCCATTGCCGCGATTGGGGTGTGGAACGTCACGCATCCAGCGCTGGCTGCAGCTAGCGCGACACCCGCGACCGAAGCGGTCAGCCCGGCACCGGCTGTGGCCTTGCGCAAGGTGAGGGTCGAGTTGACGGTGAGCCCGGCTTCGGCGGATTACGAGATTGTGACCGGCTCGGGGCCGTCGGTGAAAGGGATTGTGCGCGGGAGTGATGCCAAGTGTGAAATTGGTTTGAATTTACCGGCGGCAGGCGAGGACTGGATTGTGCGTGTTCACTGGAAGAACAAGGGCACTCCCACGGCAGTGCGGGTGGTGTGCCGAGATGTGGAGTCGGGTCAAAAGCTGGCCGAAAACACGTTCTGGGGGCAGGGCGATGTGGAAGACACGGTGGGGGTGAAATGAACGCATCGCATTCACTCGAAATCAGCAATCTCACGGTCAGCTACGACCGCGTGCCGGTGCTGCATCATATCAGCCTGAATCTGCGCTGCGGCGATTGCGTGGCGTTATTGGGACCGAACGGCGCGGGCAAAACGACTTTCCTGAAAGCGGTGGCGGGACTGGTTCCCATCGAAACCGGGACGATTCGGCTGCATGGCCAGAGTCCCCAGGCGATTCCGCGCGAGATCAGTTATCTGCCGCAACGCGAACAGGTCGACTGGGATTTTCCCATCACGGTGCGCGGACTGGTGGAAATGGGCCGCTATGCGCATCTCGGCAACTGGAAGCCGTTCTCCAAACGCGATGCGGAGATTGTGGACCAAGCCCTCGCGACGTTGCACCTGACCGATCTCGCCGGGCGTCAGATCAAAGCGTTGAGTGGAGGTCAGCAACAACGCGCTTTCCTGGCCCGTTCTTGGGCGCAGCAGGCGCATGTCTATTTGCTCGATGAACCCTTCGAGGGTCTCGACAAGAACGCCCAGCACGATCTGGCGGAGTCGTTGCGCCAGCTCAGCCGCGAGGGCAAGCTCGTGATCGTCTCGCACCATAATCTCGGCAACGTGGCGGAGCTGTTCAGTCACGTGATTTTGCTCAACGGCGAACTGGTCGCCGAAGGTTCGGTCGAAGCGATGTTCAAGCCCGAGTGGATCGACAAGGCATTCGCGACGGAAATTTTCACTGGTCCTCATCAACATCCCCATTCCCATGCGCTGGATTCTTGACCCCTTCCATTTTGAATTCATGCAGCGGGCGTTGCTCGGTTGCATCCTGATCGGCTTCACCAACGGCTTTCTCAGCGCGTTCATTGTGCTGAGGCGCATGGCGCTGTTGGCCGATGCGCTGTCGCATTCGCTGCTGCCGGGACTGGCGATCGGGGCGATTTTTTTTGGCCTCGCGCCGATGGGCTTGTTTTTTGGCGCCGTGAGCGCGGCGGCGATGGTCGCGCTGGGCGGTCAGCTTCTTTCCCGCAGTTCGCGCCTGAAGGACGACACGGCGATTGCGGCGCTGTATACCATTGCGTTTGCGCTCGGTATTCTGCTGTTGAATTACTCCCGGGTGCGGGTCGATCTGCATCACTTTCTCTTCGGCAATATTCTGGGGCTGACCGATCTCGACTTGTGGATCAGCTATGGGATCAGCGCGTTGACGTTGCTGGTGCTGATCAGCCAGCAGCGGGCGCTGCTGCTCACGCTTTTCGATGCCACGGTGGCGAAGTCGCAGGGCGTACCAGTGACGCGGTTGTTGTACCTTCTGATGATCCTGATGGTGCTGGCGATGATTTCTTCGCTGCAAGCGGTCGGCGTGGTGCTGTCGCTGGGGCTGCTCGTGTTGCCGGGAGCGACGGTTTATCTATGGTGCGATTCCTTTGACGCGATGGCGTGGGGGGGCGGCGTGATCGGCATGATCGGGAGTTGCGCGGGTCTGCTCATTTCGTATTGGACCAATATCGGATCGGGCCCGGCCATTGTGCTGGTGCTGGGACTTTTCCTGTTGGCGAGCTATCTTTTTTCGCCCCGGTACGGGATTTTGATTCGGCTCCTCAAACCGAAACATCTGCATGAGGAGTCTTTGGCCCGGTGGCGGTCGTAGGTCGGCGGCACGTATTTCTTCGGCGCAGAAAGTGATTTTTCGGCTGACTCTGGTATTGCACGCGCCCTATCTCTCTGTAGAACAGGGGTATGCCTATCGATGCCACGCGCCGAGTTGCTGGATTGCTCCTCCCTGTCTTTGCTTTGCGTCACCCGAGTGACCTCGGGATTGGTGACACACTCGCGATGCGCGAGGCCATTGATTTTTGCGCCAATCAGGGATTGGGCATTTTGCAAGTACTGCCCATCAACGAGACCGGCGGCGACAACAGTCCCTACAACGCGATCAGCTCTGTCGCGCTCGCGCCGGAATTGCTCACGATGACACCGGAGGAAGTGCCGGGACTGACGAGCGAAGTGCTGGAGCAACTCGCCCCCGTGACGCTGGCGGCTGAATTGCGTCTGGGCGCGGTCGATTACCCGCGCGTGAAGTCCTTGAAGCTCGATTTGCTCGCGGCCGCATTTTCGGAATTCGAGAGCCGCGAACTGGAAGCGAACACTCCCCTTGCGGAGGAATTCATCGCCTTCATCTCGGCCAATGAATCGTGGTTGCCCGCTTACACGTTGTTCCGTGCGTTGGTCAATGAATACGAAGGCAACGCCCACTGGATCGAGTGGAAGCCGGAGCACCAGGATTACGCGGCGGCGTTGGCGTGGCTGGAATCGAACGAGCAGCGGGATGAGCTGGAACGCATCCGTGATTTTTTTGCCTACACCCAATGGGTGGCGTACCGGCAGTGGGCCGCGGTTCGCGCCTATGCTGATTCCAAGGGAGTGCGCCTCATGGGCGACATGCCGTTCGGAGTGAGCCGCTATGGTGCGGACGTGTGGGCGTACCGGGGTTTGTTTGACCTGACATGGTCGGGGGGCGCGCCGCCCGAACCGTTCTTTGAGACGGACAAGTTCACGACGCGATGGGGTCAGAACTGGGGCATCCCGCTCTATCATTGGGACGCGCATCGCGCGGAGAATTTCGCCTGGTGGCGGCAACGCGTGCGGCTGATCTCGGCGTGTTTCCACGATTTCCGGATCGATCACGTACTGGGCTTTTTCCGCATCTATTCGTTCCCGTGGCTGCCGAAGGATAATCACGTATTCGTGGACCTCCAGCCGGAGCAGGTCAAGGCGATGACCGAAGGCCGGTTGCCGCAATTTCTGCCGGGCCCGGATGAACCGGAGTCGTTTGCCAAGATCAATGAAGCCCAGGGCGAGGAACTCCTGCGCATGGTGCTCGACGCGGCGGGATCAGTCGGCGTCGTGGCTGAGGACCTCGGCGTGGTGCCGAAGTATGTCCGACCCTTGCTGCAAAAGCTGGGTATTCCCGGTTTTGTCATTCCCATTTTCGAACGCATCAGCGATGAGGATCGGGAGTTCAAACCGCGCGAGACGTATCCGGTGCTTTCGCTGGCCACCTACGGCACGCACGATCACGCGCCGCTCGTTACCTATTTTGAAGATCTGGTCAAACGCTGGCACGGGCGCGATGGACACGAGGCGTGGCTGGATGTGCAGCGCCTGATGCGCTGGCTGGGGCTGGACGACAAGAATCCGCCGAAGGTCTGGAACGAAGTGCTGCATGCGGCCTTTGTTCGCGCGCTGCTCGAATCTCCGAGCTGCATGACAGTCTTTATGGTGACCGACGTCCTCGGCACGGAACAGCGGTTCAATCTGCCGGGCTCCTGCAACGAGGCGAACTGGAGCAAGCGGCTCGATATGCCGCTGAACGATTATCTGACCCATCCCGAAACGGGTTCCTGCCTGAAGTGGTTCAAGGATCTGGTTCGGCAGACGGGGCGGACGATTTAGACCGTTTTTAGAGCCTGCTTGCATCCGCTTTTCGCCGGGCTAGTTTGGATGGTATGACTCAAGCCACCTGGGGCGCTGTTTTCGATTTCGACGGCGTCATTATCAATTCCGCCGCGCAACACGAAGAGAGCTGGGAACGGCTCGCGGCGGAAATTGGCAAGCCGCTGCCGCCCGATCATTTTGAGCGCAGCTTCGGAATGAAGAATGCGTACATCATTCCCCACCTGCTGGATTGGTCGCATGACCCGGCGGAAATCGAACGCCTCTCACTCCGCAAAGAAGAGCTCTACCGCATTGTCGTGGAGGAGAAGGGACTGGAGCCCATTCCCGGCGTGGTGAATTTTCTGGAGTTTTTGCAACGGTCCGGCGTGCCGTGCGTGATCGGGTCATCCACGCAAAAACTGAATATCACGAGTGCGTTCAAGCGACTGGGGATCGGGCATTTCTTCGCCGATATGGCGACCTCGGAAGATGTGACTAAAGGCAAGCCAGACCCACAGGTATTTCTGGTCGCAGCTTCCAAGATCAAGGTGCCGCCGCAACGTTGTGTGGTATTTGAGGATGCCGTCGTTGGCGTGCAAGCGGGCAAAGCGGCCGGAATGCGAGTGGTTGCCGTGACGACGACGAATCCGCCGGAAAAATTGCAGGGGGCGGATCTCGTGGTGGATCGGCTCGATGTGATTTCGCCCGAGACGTGGACAAAGTGGTTTCCAGCGTAAGCTGGGCGATAGAGTTTCGATTTAATTGATCGGGAGCAATGTGGCTTCCGACTCCGCTTCCGGCTTGGTGGAGAAGAACGACCGGGACCGCCCCTTGGAAGGGTGGTACGCATTGACCACCCATTTTAAATGGGGGCGTCGATGCGACGTATAGGGCCGAACGGATACCTTGAACTGCGCCATAACCTCTCCTAGCGCGTCAGGCCCGGCACTGGCAACGGTTGCCATTTTAACCGCTCCTAAGGGGGCTAAAGGACTCCTTAAGGCTCCCTCAGAATGCTCCGAGAGACGTTGTCTAACAGGCTTTGAAAGAGGAATTTCCCTCTGTAAAAAAGGAGAGCCGCTTATCGGACTTGAACCGATGACCCGCTCATTACGAATGAGCTGCTCTACCACTGAGCTAAAGCGGCAACTGACAATGACTTATAACTGCCGTCTTGAACTTGCATAACGCTTTGCATAACGTTTAGAAATGCGACTCAAAACGGATGCAAAAATTTATGCGATTCAAAACCGCAATGGCTCCATCACCTACCGGGTTGACCTTGGAAAAGACCCACACGGCAAACGTATCGCCAAGGGCTTTAGTAGACGAGAAGACGCGGAAGAGTACAAGAAAAAACTGGATGGAAAGTTAGAACAAAAAGTAAGTTCCATTATTCTTGCGGATATCTGAGTTTAACTGTAGCCGGAATCAATCTTACGAGCGGTATCATTAATTTGATTGCTTCCGTTATCAAAGTCCGAAGTGAAGCGTTACTTGGGCTCGATGCGGATCGGCTTTTTATCCTCGTGCATAGTGGTTCTCGTTCGCTCGGGGAGGTGCTCTCGCGTGAACACACGGCAGTGCATGGCGCCGAGGACTTACTGGCAAACTCTGACGTGGGTAAGTGGGAGGTGGAAAAACTTCCAGAACGTATTCGGAGAAAGAAAAAAAACTATCGAAGTTTATATCGCGTGGTTGGAAAAGCCCCATTACGTCGGGCGGCTTATCGGCTGTCGTGGTGACTCAGAAAAGGATGGCCTCCGGTGCGTTTCAGGTAATATGTCCAGTCGTCGATGGCCTCGGTTGTTTCCTCATCCGCTTTGAGCGGTGCAATCGTATCGAGAGGGACGACGCAGGTGCTATTGTCCAATTTGACCAAGACCTGAATGAAGTGAGTACAATCCTCTTCGGAAGCCATTTTTTTGACGATTACCTTTTTGCCGATGCCAAAAGACGAAGCGACCTTCGTAATCGAGAGGGCTCGAAAAGGAAATGTGATTTTATCCTGTAGATAATAGTACCAACTCATCGATTCTTCTTCGGTTCCGTTACAATCGACCATGATTTCATTGTGGATGCGATCTTCACGTTCCGAATCTTTCGGGATTTTTTTTGGAGCCTTAGCTTTCTTGACTGTTGCCTTTTTCTTTTTGGCGGGAGATGGTTTCGAGGATTTGATCTTGGGTGCGGGACTTAGCGCAGGCGTTTTGCGAGCAGGCGTGGGAACCGTAGCTGATGGAGTTTCTTCGGCGATTTCGATTCCGAAGACTTCGGAGAGGCTGGAGCCGAGCGCGGCGTCGCCTTTGCCGTCGGCAATGGCAGTCGATGCGGCCTGGGCGATGAGTTCGGTGTGATCGACTCCACGCAATAGAAACAGAAGTTCGGGTTGAGAATCCAGTCGAGCGCCGACTCCATAGAGGACTGCGGCGAGATGTTTGCAGAGTTCGGCCCAGTCCGGGCAGGAGCAGTCGAGCTTGATCTCGGCGGGTTTGGGGAAGAGTCCTCCGTCACGGCGCGTGATGACTTCCATCACGAATTGGGAGAGTTCGCCACGCAACAGTTCGATGACAGACTCGATTTTTCCTGAGCACTCGGTTTTGATTTTCTGCCAAGCATCGGGAGAGAGAGGCGCGATTTTGATGTGACCGTGATAATGGTCGCTGCCCATGATTTGCGCTTTGATTTCGCCTTTGCTGATTTGGAGATCGAGCACTGATCCGTTGCGGACATAGGAACGTCCACGGGGGAGGCGGTTCTCGTAATCGCTATAGGATTCGAGATTATCGCACCAGGCTTTGCCCCAGAATGTCTTGGCAATAGTCCGACCCTCGATCTGCACGGGTGAAAGTTTTTTGCCGGCCTTGGTCAGCTTGGCGATTTTCTTCAACGCCTTGGTTTTGCGCGCGGCGACCGATACGTAAGGTGGATATTGATACCAGCTCATGTTTTTTTCTATTCGGCAAGCGCGGTGTTGAGATCAAGCGAAACGAACCGCAGTAGTTCCTCATTGGACATTTCGGTCATGGCTGTTTCACCGCCGCCGCCGAGGACATCGTCGGCAAGATTTTTTTTATTGTCAATTAAGGCGTCGATCTTGTCTTCGACCGTGCCGCGGCAGATGAATTTATGGACCAGAACATTCTTCTTTTGCCCGATGCGAAACGCCCGATCGGTGGCTTGATTTTCTACCGCCGGATTCCACCAGCGGTCAAAGTGAATGACGTGGCAGGCTTGCGTGAGATTAAGTCCGACGCCTCCCGCCTTGAGTGACAGAACAAAGAAGGGCGGTCCATCCTCTTTTTGAAAGGCGTCGACCATTTCCTTGCGGGCTTTGACGTTGGTCTGGCCGTGAAGGACCAGTCCGGGGCGCTTGAATTGCGATTCCAGAAAGCGGCAGAGGGGGGCGGTCATTTCTTTGAATTGGGTGAAAACAAGAGCCTTCTCCTGACGTTCGGAGATCTGTGACGCCAGGTCTTCCAACTGCGCAAACTTACCGCTTTCGCCCGGAATAAAGGCCCCGTTATTTGTCCAGTGATCGGGATGATTGCAGATTTGTTTGAAACGCATGAGAAACGCGAGGATCACGCCGCGTCGCTGCATTTTGTCGGCGGTATTCAGTGCCTCGGCCAACTCGGTGACAGATTGCTGATAAAGCACGGCCTGTTTTTTGGACAGCGAACAGTAAGTTTTGATTTCGGTTTTTTCAGGAAGATCGGCAATGATCGATTTATCGGTCTTGAGGCGGCGCAGGATATAGGGATGCGTGAGATTTCGCAGCGGCGCGTAGTGGCGTGGATTTTTGGCGAGTTGTTTGGAGAAGTCGTTGAAAGCCTTTGCGGAACCGAGCAGCCCGGGGCAGGTGAAATCGAAGAGCGACCAGAGATCGCCCAGGCTGTTTTCGACTGGAGTTCCGGTCATCGCGATGCGCCCGAATGCTTTCAATTTTTTGACGGACTGTGTTTGGTTGCTGGAAGGATTCTTGATCGCTTGCGCTTCGTCCAAAATGACTACCTGCCAATCCGCTTCGAGTAACCACTGTGACCGGGGCAGCATTCCGTACGTGGTGAGAATCAGGTCAATTCCCAGTGGAGCTTTTTTCGTAGAGGAGACAAATTCGGGATTCGATGGGTGAGCGATCCACAGCCCCAATGACGGGGTGAAGCGTGCGGCTTCCGCTTGCCAATTTGCCAGCAATGACGCGGGAACAACCAGTAAGCTTGGGGTTTGTGATAACCGGGAATTTTTGAGATGCAGCAAGAAGGACAGTACCTGGAGGGTTTTGCCCAAGCCCATGTCATCGGCTAGGCACGCTCCCAATCCGAGACGATGCATCAACCAGAGCCAGGACACACCCTTCTTTTGATAGGGACGCAACTCCGCCTCTAGCCCCGGCATGGATTCCAAAATGGTGCATCTTTCAGGATCCCGCATTTCTCCGAGGATTTGTTCCAACCATGGACCGGCTTGGATGCGGGTCCATTCTCTCGCTGCGCCAGTATCGAAGGCTTGGTCGCTCGGATTAATCGTAGCGCCGGAAAGAAGCCGCATGCCCTGCAGGAAATCAATGCCGTCGCTGCCACTCTGGATTTTTTTCCAGTGGTTGAGCACTTCCTCCAATCTCGTCTTGTCGATCTCAACCCAGCGGCCCTTGAGAAACGCCAGCCCTTGCGTGGAATGGGCGATCTGGTTCCATTCGGTCTCGGTGATGACTTCTCCGTCCAGTGTCAGTGATGCCTGAAAATCGAGCAAGGCGTTGGCTCCCACATGGGAACCTGGCTTGCTTCCGATCGCGACAGAAACCGTCGCGCGCGCTGGAGCGGACGCTTTCCACCAATTCGGTACGCGAACCAGAACGCCGCTTTGCTCGAGAACCGGGATTTCCTTGAGGAAGCGGTACGCCTGAGAAATCGTCCACGCCTGCGGATGATAAATCTGTTTCGTCTCGACCAATTCCTTGATGAGAACACTTTGGGCGCATGCCGCTTGCACGGGTTGAAGCAGTTTCAGAAGTGAACTCTTATTTTTGGTGCCGGAATATTCCTGGATCGCGCGGCCCAGCGGAACGTGTAGCAACTTGGAGGCCGCGGACATACCACTGGTGTATGTGGCCAAAAACGCGAAGGGCCGTTCCGGGTCTTTTTTATTCTCCGCGAGGTGAAACGTGACCCGTCCCACCAGATGCCATGTCGTCCCGTGAAAATATTTTTCACGGTTACCTGAATGCAAGTTGATCTGGGATTGAACGCAGGCGTCGATCTCCGCCCAGATTTTGACGAAAATTTCCGGCGAAAGAAATTCGCTGCCTTTCATTGGCGGGGCTTCCAGCACCAGCGTGGCGAATTCCCCGCTTGATGGTGCCGAAACTTCCGCTGCCTCCGGGGATGTTTGGCAGAAACGGGTGAAATACAGTTTCCCGAAATCTCGCCAATATCCGAGAGAAACAGACACTTCGCGCTCCAGCTCGTGTCTGGCCAATGAAACAATTCCCTCGACAGGAGTCAGCGCTCTTAAACTCTTCTCGGAAGTTGACGACGGCATTTCTCCATCCTCCTCATCCCAGAAAAGGGAGCCGGCAGGAGAAATGGCAAGAGCAAGCGACATGTCATCTGGCATTGAAGCTCAGCGAATTACGGTGACGAGAAAAAACGAAATCATATCTCTCATCGGGAGCCGCGCGGATACATTGGCAGACGGGGACATTGTGTAAAAAGTTTGTAGGAGGCTGTGGTTGCGGCGAAAGTTTGAGTCTTTACGAGTAAGACAGCTCTACCACTGAGCTATAGCAGCGGGAAGGAGATCGGTTTACGGATCTGGGGCCTGTTCAAGAAAAATACGCCATTCGAGTGTTCTTTCGATGCCTCGTAGCGGCGGAGGGCTTTTATTCTAATTAGCCTTGGAGGAGAGATTGGCCGCCATCGATGTAGATTTTGGTTCCGGTGATATGATTTGAGGCGTCGGAGGCAAGAAACCAGGCGAGTTCGGCTACTTGACCCGCGGCACCAGGAGTGTTGCCGGTGAGGGGGATGGGGCCTTCGGGATATTCGACGGAGATGCTTTCGGTTACGAGATTGCGTTGTTCGGTGTTGTCGTCGATCAAGGTGCCGATGGCGCCGGGGCAGATGGCATTGACGCGGATGCGGTATTTGGCGAGTTCAACGGCGAGCATTTTGGTCATGGCGACTTGTCCGGCTTTGGAACAGGAGTAGGCGGTGGCGCCAGTATTGCTGAAGATGCGGTTGCCGTTGACGGAGGCGGTGACGATGATGGAGCCGCCGCCACTGCAAATTTCCATGCTGGTGATTTCCACTTCTTCGCGAGTGCGGCTGATCACGGCGACGGAGGCACCGGCATAGGCAAGGGCTTTAGCGGAGGCTTTGCCGATACCGGAGCCTGCGCCAGTCACGAGTGCGACGCGACCGCTCAAGGTGCCTTTCATGAAGGGGATCATGGATTTTCTCGATAAAATTTCAGCGTTGCAGAGTAACGGGCATTGATAAGCGGAGGCGATGCCAGTACGGGCGGAATATCTGTTAGTGGTTACTTGCTAAGGAATTATTCTTTTGGGGGCGAGAGTGGAAACGAAGGGAGGGCAGATGCTGTCGCGCATTTTGCAGGCGCTAGGCTCTGTCGACAGAGCCTAGAATGACTTGATCTTGCAGGGTTCGGTCCGCTTTTAATTAGTAAATCTCCGGGCTGGTTTTTTACGCAGGTTCGTCGGATATTAAGGGAGGAGAGTTTAATTTTATGGCGCATCATCGAGAGAACACAGCAGGTTCGGATCCGGCCGAGGTGGCGGCAGATGTGGTGAGGGAAATTATGTCAACGGGGCTTAAGCAGGGGCATCAACAGGATGCCTGGCGTTCGGAGCCGCAGGACAATCATTTAGATAAAGCCTTGCGTCATGCCCTGACTTTTCGCTTGATGCGCGACGGGAATAGTAAGGAACCGGATGCCGAGGGTGAGGATCGGATGGCGCATTTGAAACGCGCGCTGTGCCGGTTGGCGCTGGTGTTGTGTCAGGAGGCTGATCGCAAGCGCGACGAGTCTTCCACGGTTCGCTGAGTCCGATTTTTCATCGGCGCGTTTATATCTCTTGCTCCACCAGTTGGCGGAGCAGCCAGGATTGCGGGGTATGCTGGTGGAGCAGTCCGGGCTTCCAATCAGCCTGCTGGTACGTGCTGAGCAATTCCTGAGGTGAAAGGGTGTCATGCGAAAACAGGGCAAGGGGGCGCGGACGCGGCGCTCCATTGAGATAGTGAAGAGCGCCCAATTTGCGCGCTTCCTCCGGTGTCGGGGTAATGGCGAGACGTGCAAATTCGGCAGTAGCAATTTCCGGCGGCGTGTCGAGGAGCGTGGTGTGCAGTGGGGAGTGAAAAATGGCGTGGGCGTAGGCGAAGATCCCTTGATGAAGCGTGTTCAACTGAGCGGTCTGTTCCGGATCGGGGGGCAACGGGTTGTAGAGGGGTTTGATACTGTTGTGAAGGTGGGTGAAGTAGCGAACGGGCGGATGATCGGCGGCGCACAACGTATAGAGGAGAGCGCGGCCTGCCGAGAGAGTTTGGCTAAGGGAGAGGGGTTCACCATTATGGGAGAGGTAGCTGTGGTAGCGATAATCGACGAGTTGAGGCGCTTGCGCTCCGGGCAGGGTGAGCAGGTGAAAGCCGGTGAGGTTGTGGTGGATTTCTTCGTGGTGAAGAATCGAGAGTAACGATTTTGTGGCGGTATTGTTCCAGCCGAGGTCGACCAGCGCGGTGGGGCAATCGGTGGTGAGCCGTTGTTGCTGGAGGTAGCGCAAGAGAATCTCGCGTTCGCCTTGCGCGCGCTCGGTCAGAGCGCCGAGCAGATCGGGATCGCGGAAGAGACGTTGCAAGCGCACGGGGTTTTGTCGGGGATCAATGGGTGTCTCGGGTGAGTGGAAACCCGCCTTGGTGATGGCCGTGGCGAAGAGAGTGGGATCGAGGTCGAGCTGGGCGAGCAATTCGGCCACCGGGCAGGCACCGTGGCCCATGAAAAGCGTTGGAAGATCCGGAGAATATTGGCAGCCAAGCGTGGGAAGAAGGTAGGCCCGGCGTGAAGCATGGAGGTGTTCTGCCGGGGGGAGTTCAGGATGATGTTGCTGCAGGATCTGGTAGAGCTGATGAAGCAGTTGTCCTGAGCGGCCGAGAAAATAGGCGTGTTGGATGTGTTGCCGTTGCCATTGAGAGGCGAGCCACATGGTGAAGCAGGTCAGCATCGGTCCCACGCTGAGGGCACCGAGTTGCAGCCAGAACGATTGATCATCCGGCGGGAGTGACGGAGGAAAGGTCAGAGTACGGGCCGTGCCGCGCAGAAGGGATTCCGCATGGCGAACATCGAGGGATTGATGTTGGGCGGAGGGACTGTTCGACGTGCTGTAAGGATGGAGAAGGCAGGGCGCTTCGGCCAGTCGCGCCGCGGTGGCGTCGGCTTCGGGATCGTGTCCGAGGTGGAGAATCTGGTGGGTGGGGATGGAAAGGGCTTTCGCTGCTTTGCGGAGCAGGCTGCCATTGGCGAGACTCGTGCGGCACTCGGCGGTTGTGAAAAGCGTATCCGCTGTGAGGGGATAGCCCGCGTGCAGGAGGAGTTCGAGGAGATGATTTTTGCCGAGAACAGTATCCGCGAGAATGAGGATCGTTTTGTTTTGGGCGTGCGCGGACTGGACCAGTTGCAGAATCGGGACCAAGGGACGGGCGAGAAGGCATTCGAGTTTGTGCTCGGCTTGGATGCAGTCGGATATCTGTGGCGGAGTCAGCCCTGCTTCGCGGCCAAGGCGTTCGTAGATTTCATCCAGCGTGATTTCGGTCGAGCCGGTTTGTTGTCGACCGGCTTGCCGCGCCGCTTCTTCCGCCTGAATCCGGAGCGCGTAAATTTGTTCGCGACTCAAGGGCAGATCTGTAAACGGTGGGAACGTTTTCAGGAAGAGAAAGCGGTCGTCAGGTTGAAGGCAGGTGCGTTGCAAGGCGGTGTCCCAGAGCGTGAGCGAGACCGCTTGTACCTGCGGTAGCAGCTCATTCCACAAACGGAGAAATTCTGTTTCTTGTTCTGTGCTGGAAACGGGCGTGGTGGAGAGGCCGAGAGTGCGGCGTGTGGCGGAAACCTTTTTCTGCAATTCCTCAATAGCAGCAAGCTCCTGGGCGGACCAGGCAGACTCTGAAAGCATGGTAGGCATATCGGACGCGGCAGCGGAAAAAATTACCGTTTTTGCAGACACTTTATTAACGAAGGGAAAATGACGCTTTGCGAAGGGGGCGGGAGGAGCTAAAGAATGGCGATGCATCGATGGGGAATCACACTGGCAGTCGTGGCCATTTTATTAGTCTTGGCCGGAGCGCTCTTTGTCACGATGCGTCGACCTAGCCTTGATAAAACAAGCGAGGCATTGACGGTGGATACGCAATCGCCCGCGTTGGTGCCGGGATCGGCGGGGAAGATGAGTGCGTGGATTTTCACCGGGGAGATTCCGGCGGCGGCGTGGGAGCGAATCATTCGCGAATTTGAAAAGACCAGCGGCTATCGCGTGCAGTTGACGGTGTATGATTCCGAAGAGAAGTATCGCGAGTCCCTGCGCGTGGCGTTGGCGGAGCGGCGGTTGCCGGAAGTTTTCCTGATTGAATCGACGGAAGCGGAGGCTTTGAAAGAGGCGGGGCAAATCGTCGCCGTGGAAACGGTGCCGACCGATGCAACCGAATGGGTGCCGGGAGCGTTGGCAACTTTTCAGCGCGGGGAGAAGACGTTGGGATTTCCTTCGGAGTTCACGTTGCTCGCTCTCTATTATAATACGTCGTCGTTTGACCGGGTGGGCGTGGCATATCCCGATGTGCATTGGACGTGGGAGACGTTGCTGGGCATCAGTCAGGCGATTTACCGCGCTCCGTTGAATGAGCAGGCCGAGCCGCTGTATTCGCTGGAACTGCCGTTGCGTTTCGATGTGTGGCAGACTTTCGCGGCGCAGGCGGGGGGCGGTTTATATGCGGGCTCGACGTGGCAGGTGGGCGCGCCGAATGCGCTCGCGGCGCAGGTGAAATCGTTGACCTATCTGCGGGATTTTCTGAAGCGATACGTGATCGTGCCGAGGCCGCCTTCGGCGGTGAGTGGGAAGTTGTTTGTGCAGGGGCGCGCCAGCATGGCCATCGCGGGAGCGGAGCTCTTGCGCGAATTGCGCTCACGACCGGATTTGCGCTGGGGTGTGGCGCCGTTGCCGAAGGATGAGAATCGTTCCACGGTGGTGAAGGCGCGGGGGTGGACGGTATCCGCTCAATGCCCGAGTCCGAAGGACGCGGCCCGGTTGGCGCGGGCGCTGGCGACGCAGCCCTCGCGGTCGAGCTGGCTGTCGGCTCATGTGGGGGCGGGAACATCGCATTCGCCGGCGGAGCAGGTGTTTTTCGATGCGGCGGCCTATGCGCAACCGTTGCCGTTCATTGCCACCTCGCCGGAGTTGGAACGGATCATCAATGAGGAGTTGTTGCGCTGGATCAATCAGGATAATCCCTCACCCGAGGCGATGATCGAGTGGACGCAGAAGCTGTTGAAGTGATCAACTGCCCATCGCGTCGGTGAGTTCGCGGGCGGCGCGGTTCAGGTCGTCGTCGTTGGCGTCGGAGGCGAGTGTGATCGGCGCGCCGAAATGGAGATCGCAGCGGGCAAACGGCCAGGGGATTTGGAACCGGTCCCAGCTGCGGAGTTGGATTTTGTGTGAGTATTCGATGCGCAGCGGGATGATGGCGCTGCCCGATTGCCGGGCGAGATGGAGCACTCCCGGTTGAAGTTTATGCCGGGGACCGCGCGGACCGTCCGGGGTGATGGCGGCGTCGATACCTTCTTCCAGCCAGTGAATGAGGGCGAGAAGTGCGGCGGAGCCTCGCTTGGAGCTGGAGCCGCGGGCGGCGTACATGCCGAATTCGTGAATGATATTGGAGATGAGATTGCCGTCTTTACTGCGGCTGATCATGGCTGCGAGGCGGAAGTGGGGGAAGAGCTGGCATTGGATATAGGGGAGCAGAAAAAGGCCGTCATGCCAGAAGGCGAAGAGCACCGGGCCGCGATTGGGTTTATCCTGAAAGTGGTACGGGTCGTGGACGTGAAGCCGGACCGTGCCGCCGAGCAGGCGAATCAGGGCCGCTCCCAGTTTGGGGGCGAAGCGTCGTTCCAGCCAGCGTTTCATGGGAGCGGTTTGCGGAAGAAGAGCCGCGTGATGGCCCGGGACGGCGTGTTGATCAACAGTTCATGCATGAATTCGTCGGTTCGCATGGCACGGGGTTCGTCCAAACGGTGCAGGTAGTATTGCGCGACGACCATGGTGAGGGCGAGGATGATGTAGAGAAAACTGTACTTGTTCCATTCCCAACCCCACATGACTTGATGCCAGTTGCTGAGGCTGTCGAGGACGATACCCCAGAGCACCGGCATGAGGCCGAGGACGAGGCTGACAATGACGCTGAAGAGCGCGAAAAAGTGACTGCGGCCCATGGCGGGCACGATGCTCATGAGCATGCGGGTATTGCCGAGATTGTAGAGTGAGCCGCACAGTCCGGCGCTGACCTGGATGATGATGAGCCAGGTGTAGGTGAGCGGCAGGAGGTGCGAGGCCATGAGAGCCCAGCCGAGGAAATGGAGCGCGAAGAAGATCAGGCCCAGCGCGATGATGGGGCGGCTGCCCACGCGGTCAACGATCTTGCCAAAGGCGAAGAGCGAGCAGGCGCTGACGAAGACGCTGAGGCTGGCGAGGAGCAACGTCTTCGAGCTGCTGAAATGGAAGAGGTCGCGGAACATGGGAATCCAGAACACGCCCGCCGCGGCGAAAGCGGAATTGGCAATGACATTGAAGATCATGAACTTGAAGAATGGCGGATAGAAAAGCATCTCGCGCCACGGCACTTTGCCGCTGCTGTAGGGCGTCGCTTCGACCGGTACGTCGGGAATCTTGCGGAGAAAATAGAGGCTCGCCATGGCGGCGGCAAAGCTGAAGAGGAAGATGCCGCCGAAGGCGTTGAGGGAGGAACCCTCGCGCAGGAAATAGGAATTCAACAAGAGCGCGCCGACGCTGGCGAGCGCACTGGACATCTGATCGCGGGAGATATAGTGACCGCGAATTTCCTCCGGCACGAGCTTGGTCATCCACGGGAGGAAACCGCAGACGGAGATACCGCGCGAAGCGTTGTAGAGAAAGAGGAGCAGAAGCATCAAGGCGATGCGCGTGGCGGTATCGATGCGGCCCGGCAGGAAGGCGGTGACGGCCATGCCGATGATGAGGTAACTGCGGGCGCTCCAGCCGCGCAGGACGAACTTGCGGTAGCCGATGCTTTCCACGAAGCGGGCGGCGGGAACCTGCAGGATGTTGAGCAGGGGCGGGAGCGCGGCGGCAATACCGAGGATGGTCGCGCTGGCACCGAGTTGCTTGAAGAAAAGCATCATCGGCACGCCGAGAACGATGGAGAAGGAGATGGTATTGAACACCTGGAAGGTGTAGGCGTTGGCCAGTCCCACCGGCATGCGGGGTGCCGCAGGCGCGGAGGGTTCAACAGGAGTGGACATGGCAGGAGGAAATACGGAGTAGCCGGTTCTGAAAGGAAGTATTAGGGATGGGGCACGGGGTGCAAGTTTAAATGCAAACGGCCATTGGGTGGGGTTGGCGGAAAAAACGGGCTCGCGCTCCGAACCGCTCCCAACGGCTACACCGCTTTCTTGGTCCCGGTCCGGGGGAAGGAGGATTTCAGATTTCAAGTGGGAGATTTGAAAGGGAGAGACTCCGCGCATGAGTCTATTTCTAGCAGAAAGCGCGGAAAGACGTTTGCGTTAGGTTGGCTACGTGAGCTAGGTGTGCGAGATTTTTGCTGCCGAAGGCAGCAAAAAGTACGAGGTACGAAGTTCTAGGTTCTAAGTAGGGGTAGTCGACCAGAAGGTCAGAGTGTGTAGGGCGGTTCTGTGAACCGCCGATTGGCAGCATAGCTGCCATCTAAAGTCTGAATGCAAGCTCCCCACTCTTGGCACCTGCGGTGCCAGCCGGCGGTTCACAGAACCGCCCTACAGTTCGGATCTCCCTTCTTCTCGCGGCTCAGGCCTTGGGCTTGAGCAGCGGGAAGAGGAGGACGTCGCGGATCGATTCCGCGCCGGTCAGCACCATGGCGAGGCGGTCGATGCCGATGCCGATACCGCCAGCGGGGGGCATGCCGTATTCGAGCGCGGCGAGGAAGTCCTCGTCGAGGTCCATCTTTTCGCCGCCGGATTGTTCGAGGAGGCGTTCGCGTTGGACGATGGGGTTGTTCAACTCGCTGTAACCGGGGGAGATTTCCTGTCCGGCCATGATGAGTTCGTAGACGTCGACGACGCTGGAGTCCTCGGTGTTCTGGCGGGCGAGGGGAACAAGTTCCTTGGGCAGGTGGGTGACGAAAAGCGGATTCTTTTGCTTGGCTTCGACGAGCTTTTCGTAGACTTGGTTGGTGACTTCGAAATCAACGAGGTCGGGGCCAATCTCGACGCCGAGTTCGGCGGCCTTGGCGCGGCGGCCTTCGGGCGTGAGCTGGAACCAGTCGGCTCCGGCGACGTCCGTTATGCAGTCGTTGTACTTCTTGCGCGGCCACGGGCGGGTGAGGTCGATCTGCGTGGGGCCGACGACGAGGGTGCCCATGACCTTTTCGGCGACGGTGGTGATGAGTTCTTCCACGAGCTGCGCCATCATTTCGAAGTCAGCGAAAGCCCAGTAGGCTTCGAGCATGGTGAACTCGGGGTTGTGCTTGCGGGAGATGCCTTCGTTGCGGAAGTTGCGGTTGAGCTCGAATATCTTGCCCATGCCGCCGACGAGGAGCCGCTTGAGGTAGAGCTCGGGGGCGATGCGGAGGAAGAGGTCGATGTTGAGGGCGTTGTGGTGGGTGACGAACGGTTGCGCGGCGGCACCACCGGCGACGGCCTGCATCATGGGGGTTTCGACTTCGTTGAAGCCGCGGGCTTCGAAGAAGTTGCGGACTTCTCGCACGATGCGGCTGCGCAGGAGGAGGGTCTTGCGGGCGTCTTCGCTGACGATCATGTCGACGTAGCGCTGGCGGTAGCGGGCTTCCACGTCGGAGAGTCCATACCACTGGCTGGGGATGGGACGCAGGGACTTGGAGAGGAGTCGCAGGGAGGAGAGCTTGATGGTCTTTTCGCCGCTCTTGGAGGTGAAGAGGGTACCTTCGCCGCCGACGAAGTCGCCGATGTCGAGGAGCTTCCAGTAGGCGAAGACGTCGTCGCCGAGGCTTTGCTTGTTGGCGTAGATTTGGAACTTGCCGTATTGATCCTGGATGTGGGCGAAGACGCTCTTGCCCATGTCGCGAATGGAAACGAGGCGGCCCGCGACGCGGACGGTCTTGTTTTCTTCAAAGCCGTCGATCACTTCCTGAGTGGTGAGGGCGTCGGGATAGGCGGAGCCAAAGGGGTCGATGCCGAGTTGGCGCCAGGCTTCGAGCTTTTGGTGGCGCAGTTGGAGTAATTCGCTGAGTTCTTCCATAAAAGTAAAAAAGGTGAGGGGCGAGACTACCTTGCCCGGATAGGGGAGACAATAGGAAATCAAGGGCAGGAGGTGAGTTCCTGCGGGGGAGGCTGATTTTTGACGAAATGAAGGGAATTTTTAGACCAATTAATGAGCGGCTCTGTAAGAACGTGTTTACGATCTTTACGGGGAGGCGCTCTCAACCTCATTCCTTTTAACACTGCCCCTTCCACCCGATTCTTCGCTCGGCTCAGAATGACGGAGTGTGAAAGCGAATGTCTTGGGGCAATGGGCGCAGTCCATCCGATACGGGTCCAGCCTCGCGCGGGTCATTCTGAGTGAAACGAAGAATCGGGTGGAAGGGGTGGTTTATCCGTTTGTTCAGCGAACGCTTTAGTTCCTCTGCAAAGATCGTAAACAGGTTCTGCCTTTTGTAGCGCGATACAATCGCGCCCTACAGAAAACCCTCGCAGTCGATCAGGAGTAGCGGACGTCTTTGCCGGGCTCCATCTCGTAGTTGAACGAGGTGAATTTGGAGGTGTAGGGGTCGAGGACTTGTTTCTGGAACTGGGTGTAGACGGCGCTGTCCTGGGCGTACTTCAGCTTGTCGAGATTCTCGAGGTCCATCGAGAAGAAGTAGGTGTAGGGATTGGTTTTGGTCTCGATCCGCTTGCCGACGCGCAGGTTGTTGATCTCGGGGATCTTGAGGAGACGGATGCGCGTCTCTACCATGATGGATTCGAGTTGTTCCGGGGTGACCGAGGGTTTGACTTCGAGCAAGCTGATGTGGTGAACCATGGCGAGGTGTCAGTGTGCTTGCACTGCGCGGAGTGTCAAGGTGGAAAAGGCGGGGCAAAAGGAGTTTTTCTTTGCAACGGTGGCTGCGACTAAATAGAAATACTCGCGATGTAAACCATTCTGTTTGCCTATTTCCTCGACTTTCTGGGAAAAAAAAACAGTATGGGTAAAATATTCCTAATTTATTTAGAGCAACCTTTCGATTGATACTCTTGTGTTCGAGAACTTCTTAAAAAAAACAGACGCAGCTCCGGGTGAAAATCCGGAACCGCAAGAAACCTTACCTACTCCCATGAGCGATACCAAAAAAACCAATCTGACTGACGTATTCCGTTCCCCGGCGACCAATACCCGCATTGCCGGCCTCGAGACGACCCTGATCACGGCCGCAGCCGAGTTCAAAGGCTCTCTGGCCTTTTCGGGCGAGCTTCGCCTCGACGGACGCATTGAAGGCAACATCCAGGCTGAAGACGGTCAACTGACCATCGGCGAGGAAGCCGTTGTGAAGGCGGAGATCTCAGTCAAGGACGTGATCATTTACGGCAAGGTGCAGGGCGACATCACAGCGCAGGGCCGCATCGAGATCAAGGGCAAGGCGCAGGTCTATGGCGACCTTCACGCGAATCGCGTGATGATCGAGGACGGCGCGGTGTTCGTGGGTAATTCCAAGACACTGAGCGGCGGCAGTGAGCCGAAGCCGGAATTCAGCCAGATCTTCACCCGCCTCTCCAACGGTGGCGCGTCCCGTTCCAACGGGCACAGCTCGAAGGTTGAAGCGGAATAGAAAAGCTGTTTTTCTCGAATAACGAAAAGACCCGGCACTTCACGGTGCCGGGTTTTTTTGTGGTGACGAGGGACGCCGGATTGCGCTAAGTGTGGCGGTATGCTCCGCACGATCACTTTTCAGGGTCAGTCCGTGTATGAACTTTCCAATGGCCGTTCGACGGCTTTGATCGCGCCGCAGGCTGGGGCGAGGTTGCTGAACTGGAAGGTGGACGGTGAGGCCGTCATTTTTTGGCCGGAGTCGGCGGATTGGTCCAAGCCCGCCCATGTGCGCGGGGGGAATCCGATCCTGTTTCCGTTCATCGCGCGGCACATGGTGAATGGGGAAATCGGTTGGTGGCTGGATGCGGTGGGCACGAAACGTGAGTTGCCGATGCACGGGTTCGCGCGCAACGCGGTCTTCGGCGTGGTGCCGATGACGGACCCGAACACGTTGCGGATGCGTATTATTCCGACGCCGCAAACGCAGGCGTGGTATCCGTTTGAATTCGTTTTCGACGTGGTCTATCGCCTGGGCGATGCGGAGCTCGAGGTGCGGCTGGAGGCGAGCAACAACGGGGTGGACCCGATGCCTTATTACATGGGGCATCATTTTTACTTTGCCGTGCCGCATGACGCGCGTGAGCGGTGGGAGGTTAACATCCCGTGCGCGCAGTGGGGGAATCAGGATTTCACGGACGGTTCGATCAAGGACCGTTCGGCCGCTTCGGCGGTGACGCCGCTGTCTGATCCGAAGTTGAGCGACCGGTTCCATATCGGGCTGAAGTCGAAGGAGATTTCCTTGCTGGAAAGCGGTACGGGCAAGGGCGTGGTGTTCGAACTGGAAGCGGGCGGCAATGCGCCGTGGTTCGATGTGACGACGTGGACGCAGGACGGTTCGTCGGATTTCTATTGCGTGGAGCCGTGGACGGGCTTGCCGAATGCGATACATAACGGCAAAGGACTGCGGTATCTCTCACCGGGGACGAAGGAAAGCGCGGTGTGCGTGCTTAAGGCGACGGGATATTAGGGAGGCCTAATAGCATTTTGCCGTTTCGTGCTCAGATAGGGCTGCGTTGTAGGGCGGTTCTGTGAACCGCCAATTGGCAGCGAAGCTGCCATCTCAAATCTGAATGTAAACTCTCCACTTTTGGCACCTGCGGTGCCAGCGGCGGTTCACAGAACCGCCCTACAGTTCGGATTCATTCTGTACCGAGTATTATGCCAATCTGCGGAGATCGATATCCATAAAAAAGGCCCGGTTTGCACCGGGCCTTTTTGATTCCAACGGGCTGGTTAGAGCTCGGTGGCTTTTTTGATGATCTTGTGGACGAGGCCGTAGGCTTTGGCTTCTTCGGCGGTCATCCAGAAATTACGGTCGGTGTCGTGCTCGATGCGCTCGATGGACTGGCCGGTTTGCTGGTGGAAGGTTTCGTTGAGGCGGGCACGCATTTTCAGGATTTCCTGCGCCTCGATGCTGATGTCGCTGGCTTGGCCGCCGACGCCGCCGCTGGGTTGGTGCAGCATGAAGCGGGTGTTGGGGAGGCAGAAGCGGTTTTCTTTATCCGCGGCGGCGAAGATGAGGGCGCCGGCGCTGGCGACCCAGCCGGTGCCGACGATTTTCACGCGCGGCTTCACGTAGCGGATCATGTCGAAGATGGTGTCGCCGGATTCGACGTGGCCGCCCTGGGAGTTGATGATGATGGTGATATCGTCATCGGATTTGCTGGAGAGGACGAGCAGTTTGCTGGTCACTTCCTGGGCGAGCTTTTGGTTGATCTCCCCGTAGATGAGGATGGTGCGGGTCTCGAGGAGTTGAGCTTCAAAAGGGACCGGGCCCTTGGCGTCCTTCTCGGATTCCTTGCACGGTGCATCTTCTTCTTCGTTGAAACGGATGGGGTTCATGGCAGTTAAATTAGTCATGTATCGGCTCGGGGCAAGTCCGAACCAAGAATTAATTGGGGGTAGAGGGAGGCGATTTTTTGACGAAATTAACGGAATTTACGAAATGGGGGAAAAGACAGGATTAAAATCCGTGTCAGCTCTTTTTCTGGCGGGCGATGAATTCGATGGCCGCGCCGCTCTGGAAGCGGAGGAGGCCACGGTTCTTTTTGTCGAGGTAGCTGGTGGCGAGATCGAGGGTGATGCCGGCGAGCTCGAGGCTGTTGCCGATGATGATGTAGTCGTAGTCGATACCGCCGAGGCGCGCTCGGTATTCGTCCGGATTGGGAATGTGGAAGCTGTGCTTGTCGGTGTGGCGGAGGATCTGGCGTCCGATGATCGCGAGGAGAATCAGGACGACGGCGGCGAAGCCCAGGACTTTGAGCGTGCCCCACCAGGGTTCGGTTTTTTTCCAGTTCGTTCCGAGGAACATGAAGAGGACCATGTAATAATGGATGGGGATGACGCAGAGACTGACGATGCTGAGGGTGATCTTCCAGTCGAAGAGAAGGAAGTAGGCGGCACCGATGAGCAGACAGCAGCGGGCAAAGAACCAGAATTGTTCGACCATGACGGCTTCGCGCGGTCGCAAAATATTATGACCAAAGCGGCCCTTGAGGAGGGCGCGTTCGAGGCTGCTGATCTGGGTGCTGAGGGCGGACTTGGGTTCGGGCGTGGAGCCGTTGCGCTCGGCGACCATCTGGTCGACGTTCACCGGAGGACCTCCTCCCGCGCCGGGCATGCCGGACAGGCCGTTGAGGACGGTGCTCCAGATGCCGGTGACGTTGCGGGTGACTTGCGACGGATCGCCCTGGGCCATTTGCTGGACTTGTTCCCGGGCGGCCGCGGCGGTGTCCTGGGGAGCATCCGTGGGAGTGGATTCGGTCGTGGCCCGAAGATCCATTTGGGCGTTCGGAGGAATCAAGGCATCCTCAATGCGGGAGAGGGGGACGAGATAGGAGAAGATGCACAGGAGGGTCAGGACAGCCGTGCGGGCGGGAAACTCGCGAATGAGAAAGGCGAGGGCGATGCACATGAGCACGATATCCATCGTGAAGTTGTACGAAGCGTAATTCATCCTTTATCCCTGGTTAATCCCGTGTCACAAAAAAGCCTCAGTTAATGAGTGGGCGCCTTGACTGCCAATCCCATACAACGATTTTAGGGCCCTTTCAATCAAGTATTTCGGGATTGGTTCCGATAAGTAGCACTATCGTACGTGCCGTTGGTTCGCGCGTGGCTTGTAAAGATGTGTTTCACTCTCTGCTCAAATGGGATGCACGGATTGAGGCAAATCGGGCGCTGCGCGTATTTGCTACAAGTTTGGCTTCAAATTTGCTGGTCAAGCGAACCGCAGCGCGACTACGTTTAGTGCCGTTGTGCCGTTGGAATCGTCGAAAACCTTAAGGAGGTAATGCTTATGTCAGATTGGCCGTTTACGTTTTCCGTCACCCCGCAAATCCCCCCGCGCATCGAAGCGTTGCGCGAAATCGCATACAACCTCTGGTGGAGTTGGAATGAAAGCGCCATTTCGCTTTTCCGCCGACTCGATCCGGTCCTGTGGGAAGAATGTCATCACAATCCGGTCCGGCTTCTGCGCAAAATCAAACAGTCGAGCCTCGTGCGTGCGGCGAACGACGGCGATTTCTGCAATCATCTGGACGACGTCATGGGCCAGCTCAATGCGTACCTGAGCAAGGGAGATCGCTGGTATCGCAAGACGTATCCGAACGAAGAGTCGAATCTCGTCGCGTATTTTTCCGCGGAATTTGGTTTCCACGAATCGTTGCCGATCTACTCCGGCGGTCTCGGCATTCTCGCCGGTGACCATTGTAAAGCGGCGTCCGATCTGGGCATTCCGTTCATCGCGGTGGGCCTGTTGTATCGTCTCGGCTATTTCAAGCAGCGCATCAATAAAGAGGGCTGGCAGGAATCCGAGCAGGTGAATTGGAATTTCTATGAACTGCCGATCACCGAAGTGCGCGTGGGCGACGATGCGAAGCCGTTGCTGATCTCCGTGCAATTGCCGGGCCGTCTCGTTTACGCCAAGGTCTGGCAGGTACGCGTCGGTTTGATCCGTCTGTTCCTCCTCGACACCGACATTCCCGACAACAACGAGGAAGATCGCAAGATCACGTATCAGCTTTACGGCGGTGATCACGAAATGCGCATCAAGCAGGAAATCGTTCTCGGCATCGGTGGCGTTCGCGCCATTCGCGAGATGGATCTGCACCCGATGGTCTATCACCTGAACGAAGGTCACGCGGCGTTCCTCTCGCTGGAACGTATCCGTCGCCGCATGGTGGAGCGCCAACTCGGTTTCCAGGAAGCGTTGCAAGCTGTCGCGGCTTCGAATCATTTCACCACGCACACACCGGTTCCGGCGGGCAACGATGCCTTCTCGCCCGAGCTGATGGGCACCTACTTCACCGAGTTCGCTCGCGAGTGCAAGATGGGCTTCGACGAATTCATCCAACTGGGCCGCCCGTGGGAGAACAAGGCGGGCGATCCGTTCAGCATGACGATCCTCGCCTTGCGCACCTCGCGTCAGTCGAACGGCGTCAGCGCCATTCACGGTCGTGTCTCGCGCGAGATGTGGCAGGTGGTTTGGCCCGGCGTGCCGCAAGCGGAAATTCCGATCGGCCACATCACGAACGGCATTCACACTCTCACGTGGATGGCACCGGAAATTCGCTCCATGATCGAGCGCGTGGGCGGAGTCTTCTGGGAAGACGCCTGTTCGAGCAAGGACGCGTGGAAGTGCATTGAGAAGATCACCGATGAGGAACTCTGGGCCGTGCACCAGAAACTCAAGATCAAGCTCATCCAGTTTGCGCGCAAAAATCTGCATCACCAGCGCATGCGCGCCGGTTACAGCGCGGTGGATATCCGCGGAGCCGAGGATGTGCTCGATCCGCGGTTGTTGACCATCGGCTTTGCCCGCCGCTTTGCGACGTACAAGCGGGCGAATCTGTTGTTCCGCGACCTGAACCGCCTCGAGGCGATCGTCAATCACCCCGAACGTCCCGTGCAATTCGTATTTGCTGGCAAAGCGCACCCGGCGGATGACGGCGGCAAGCGATTGATCCAGCGCATTTATCAAGTGGCGCAGATGCCGCAGTTCAAGAACCGGATTGTCTTCATCGAGAATTACGACATCGACGTGGCCCGCCACATGTATCATGGCGTGGACGTCTGGCTGAACAACCCGACCCGTCCACTCGAAGCGAGCGGAACCAGCGGCGAAAAGGTGTGCCCGAACGGTGGCATCAACCTGAGCGTGCGCGACGGTTGGTGGGACGAGGCGATCGACGGCACCAACGGTTGGGCCATCGGCGAGGAAGTGCAGAGCCCCGATCCGGCGGTGCAGGACGAGTTCGATTGCATCTCGATCTACAGCCTGATCGAGCACCAGATCGCGCCGCTCTACTATCGCCGCAACAGCAGCGATCTGCCGCACGAGTGGATGCAGTGGATGCGCCGCAGCATGGAAACGGTGGGACCGGAGTACAACACGTTCCGCATGGTGCAGGATTACGCGAACAAGTTCTACATCGGCGCCGGGGCCAATGGGCGTCAACTGCGCGAAAACGATTATCAGGGATCGATCCAGCTGGCTGCGTGGAAGCAACGCATTCGCGCGAACTGGCATCAGGTGCAGGCGAAGGAAGTGCACTGGAAACATCCCAGCGCGTTCCGCGTCAGCGTTGGCGACGAGTTTGCCGTGGAGTGCAAGGTGCATCTCGGCCCGCTGGCGCCTGAAGAGGTGCAGGTGGAAGCGTATGTGCGCATGACCAGCGGCACGGTTTATCACGCGTACACGCTCACCGCGGCGGATAAGCTCGCGGACGGTTGGTACCTCTACAAGGGCGTGGTGCAGGCCGGTGATAGCGGCACGTACCAGTTCAATGTGCGGGTGCTGCCGTTCCATCCGAACATGGTGCAGAAGCATGAGCTGCGACTGACCACTTGGGCGTCCTGAGCAAGGCGGACGTGACCACGCGTCACGTTCCCGTTTGACGAAAAAGCCTGCGATGCAAGTCGCAGGCTTTTTTGTGTCCGGGACGTGGGTGGTTACCTTTTCCCAATGTATGAGGCGTCAATGCACTTGAGCCTGATCAGCTGCCAGGGCGGCTGTGCGACCGCTGGCAATGGCGCCTTCAATCGTGGCGGGGAGTCCGGTATTGGTCCAGTCTCCCGCCAACCAGAGATTTGACCAGACCGTGGCTGTGTTGGGGCGGAGCGGTTCGGTCTCAGGAGTCGTCGCGAAGGTGGCGGCGCGGGATTTATAGATGAGCCGGTGCAGGACGCGCGTGCCCTGGCTGAGGGGCAGAAGACGATGCAGTTCGCGCAGGGCGAGCGCTTCAATCTGGTCGCTCGGCATGTCGATCAAGTCCGTGGCCCCACTGATAATCAAGGCGATGCGATACCCATTTTTCGCATCGGGCTGAGGACCGTGAATATGGCTGCTGCTGAAGATCCAGTGCAGTGGGGAATCCAAAAATCCGATGAACGGACGATCCAGGATCATGCGATCGAGCCAGAGTTGCACGCTGACAATCGGGGCGTCCTTGATCGCACGGCATTGAGTGGCAAGGGCACTGTCGGCCGGGAGCAAACCACGCACGGCATTCCACGGGAGCGCGGAGACGAAATGGTCCGCTTCATAGACTGCGCCGTCCTGGGTTTCCACCCGGGCGAGGCGCGATCCGTCGAAGTGAAATTGGCTGACCACCTTGTTGCGCTCGATTTTCGCGCCACAGAGATTGAGCAATTGCTCGACCTGCGGGGCGAAGAGTTGGCTCAAGCCCACCTTGGAAATCAAAATTTTCGAGTCATCAGCAGAACCGAGCAGGGCTCGGGAAATGACTGTGGCGAAGAGCGTCGCGGTCGCGGTGGCAATCGGTTCGTTCAGCGCGGCGAGACAGAGCGGTTCCCAGATCGCGCGAATGGAGTTCGGGGTTTGTTCCCAACGTTCCAACCACGCGGCGACCGTTTCCGTCGCGAGCGGCTTTTGTCCGAGTTGCAGGCGGATGGAAAGTCGCGCCGCGGACCAACGATCGGCCCAGGAAAGTTCCTTGAAACCGATCAGGGCGAAGAGCAGGTGCCACGGAGCGGGCAGGGCGGGAGCTTTGAGTTCGCTGGTGCCGCGATTGCTGACGTAAGGCACGTCGAGCGCGGAGGGGACGAGCAATCGTTCGCTCACGCCGAGCGTATGCAGTAGGGCGCGCGACTCGTGATAGCACCCCATCAGGACGTGCTGCGCATTGTCGGTTTCTTCCTCGGTGCGAGGTTCGTTGAAACTGTGGGCGCGACCGCCGAGAAGGTTGCGGCTTTCGAGTACGGTCACGGCGTGACCACGGAGCGTAAGCTCGGTCGCAGCTGCGAGACCGGCGTAGCCGCCACCGAGGATGACGATTTTTTTCGGCGCGGGCGGGATAGGCGCGCGTTTTTTTTCGCGGCGGAGAGCGCCGAGGATATGCCAGATTTTCTCGAATTTGTTGAGACGGGTTTCCTCGTGAAAAACGTTGAATCCCTTGCGCTCGATCTTGTCGAGAATGCCGCTGTAGACTTCCCGCATCACTTCCGCCGCGATCATGTTGGGGCGATCCTTCGGATGAAGCAGTCGCCAGGACTTGGCGAAATAATGGCGGGCGCGGTGGTGCTGGAAGCGGAGGAATTGCTCCATCTTTGGCGACCAGCGCGATTCGATGATGTCGGATTGGGCCAGGCCCCACGCTTCGAGTTCGTCGAGCGGCAGATAGATGCGGTCGAGCGTGGCATCCTTCTTCACGTCGCGGAGGATGTTCGTGAGCTGGAAGGCCATGCCGAGGGCGATGGCGTACTCGCGCGTTTGCGGTTCGCTGTAGCCAAAGATCTCGATGCTGACGAGACCCACCGCGCTCGCCACGCCATAGCAGTAGCGTTCGAGTTCGGCGAAGGTGGCCTGCCGGGTTTTCGTGAGATCGGTTTCCACGCCGACGAGAATGTCCTCGAGATAGGAGTGGGTGATCTGGTGCGCGTGGATGATTTCCCCGAGTTCGACACCGAGCGGCATCAAAGGTGTTTCGTTGCGGTAGGCGCGATTGATGTCCTGTCGCCAGGCCTCGAGTTGCTCCGCTTTTTCGGTGAGCGTGAGCGTCTCCGAGTCGGCGATGTCGTCGATGACCCGGCAGAAGGCATAAAAAATGGACATCGCGCGGCGTTTCTCCGGCGGTAGGGAGAAGAAGGCGAGGGCGAGATTGGAGCCGCTGGCGGCGGTGATTTGGGCGCTGGAGGGCGCGGGAGTGGCGGAGTCGGACATGGAGGTTTAGTGCCTATTTCGTCTAGGATAGTTCGGGGCGAAAGGCCACACACCCCGGCGCTGCGCGCCACCCCTCTTGATAGAGGGGATGTATGCAGTCGAAACTCGCAGTTGCCGAAATCCC
>NEUU01000025.1 GCA_002304345.1 Verrucomicrobia bacterium Tous-C9LFEB | reverse complement strand
CCAGACATTACTTTCATTCCACGTCATCCTGAGCTTGTCGAAGGATCGGCTGAGTTGCTTGAAGAGTCTTAGCGTTGCGACAATCTAGATGAAAAAGGCCCTAGTCAGGGAGCGCCGCCCCGGCACGCCGATAAATCAACGGGGTTGGGGGCGGTGTCCTCACGCCAATCCAAATCCCTCGTGGATTTGCGACAATGGGACGGATGGCCTCAATGGAGCGTGGTTCTACCTCTCGGGCTAGGCGTGGCGGCGTTTGAAGAGCCGGTGCCGCAATCGCCAGAGGATCCAGAGGGTGATGAGCAGTCCGCCAATGATGGTGGAGGGTTCGGGTACGATGGGGACGACGCGACCATCGGCGAGAATCATGGCGTAGTAGAGGCCGGGGGAATAGCCCACGGGGTTGAGGAACCGGATCTGGCCGACTTCACCCGAGGTGAGGCCGCTCGAATTGGTGCCAAAGTAGACGTAGTCGGTGTCGGTGCTGGCGTCGTAATTCGTAATGGTGAGGATGTTTGATCCCCAATTCATGGCGGAGCTGTCGGCGAAATAAATGGCGCTGCCCAAGGCTGCGGCCATATCGATGGTAGAGCTTCCGTTGAGAGTGAGGGTGCCGACGGTGTCGCTTTTGCCGTTGATGGCAAAGGTGGCGCCAGCGGACATGGTGACGTTGGTCGTGTTGCTCAGGACGTTGCTGGCGCCGAGCATCAGGGTACCCTGGGTGATGTTGGTGTTGCCGGTGTAGGTATTGGTGCCGCTGAGGACCATGGTGCCGGTGCCGGTCTTGGTGACGCCGCCGCTGCCGGAAATGGACCCGGCATAAGTGGTGGAGGTGTTGTTACCGCCAGTGGTGAGGATGGTGGAGCCGTTGAGAACGACGTTGCCGCCCGCCGCGCCACCTCCGCTGAGTGAGCCGATGGTTTCGCTCGAGCTGAGAACCAGTTGGGCTCCGCTGACATTGGCGAGGATGACGTCACTGCTGTTGCCGATGGCGTTTCCGTTGCTGGCCACGACAGTGCCGCCATTGATGGTGGTGGTGCCGGAGTAGGTATTATTACCGGTGAGGATGACAGTGCCGGTGCCTTCCTTTGTGAAGTCGCCACTGCCGATCATGTTGCCGGTCAGGGTGACGGTGTTGGCTCCGGCGGTATTAATCGCGCCGCCGCCCGAATCGAGAGTGACCGTGCCGGAGAGGGAGAAGGTTCCGTTGGCAACCAGCGTGCCGCCGCTGAAGGTGAGGGCGTTGCCGGTGGCGCCGAGGTTGCGGCTGCCGCTGACGGCGACATTGCCGCCGTTGATGTAGGTGCCGCCCGCGTAGGAATTCGTGGCGGAGAGGGTGAGGGTACCGGTGCCGGTCTTGACGAGGGTGGTGCCAGTGCCGTCGACGGTGCCACTGATGCGGGTATTGCCGGTGCCGTCGACGTAGAGGTCGTTGCTGTTGGTGGTGAAATTGCCGGTGATGTGAAGGGTGCCAGTTCCATTCTGCGTGATGGCCAGCGAGTTGGAGAGGACGATGGCGGAGGCAATCGTATTGCTGGAAGTGGAGGACATGGCAATGGTGGCGCTACCGGTGCCGGAGACGTCGAAGCGAAGGGTACTGCCCGTGAGCGTATAATTTTCACCGCTGTAGGTGCTATTGAAAATGATGTGACCGACAGTCCGGTTATTGGAAAGGGTAACGGTCTTGGAGGAGGAGGTGGTGGCGGGAGTTCCGGCGGCGTCCCGGGCGCCGAAGACGACCACTTGATCGGCTCCATTGGGATAGACCGTGGCGTTGCTGCCATCGGCGTTGTTCCAGCGGTTACCCGTGGTGTTCCATGTGTTGGTACCGGAATCCCAGTATTTGGCGGAAGCGATGATGCCGGGGACGATCTCACCTGTGGCGGCGATTTGGTAGGCGCCGGTGCCGTAACCGTCGAAGTTGATGGTGGCGAGGATGTCGCTGCTGACAGCGGTCGAACTGACGAGTTGGGAGCCGGAGCCGCCGGTGAGGCTGCCGGTCCAGTTGGCGATGGTGAGCACGTTGCTGGCCGTGCTGGTGGACGTCATGCTGGCGAAGGTGAAGACGGAGTCGGCATCGAGCCCGCCCATGTCGATCGAGGAGCTGGAGGCGAGGGTGAAGGCCCCGGAGTCGCCGTTATGCCCGTTCGTGGCGAGGGTGCCGCCGTTGAGGATGACGGAGGTGCTGCTGGAGATGACGTTGTCGGCATCGAGGGAGAGGGTACCCGTGCCGCTCTTGGTAAGGCTGGAGGAGCCGGTGATGCTGCCGCCATACGTGGTCGTGGTGCCGGTGGCGGTGTTGATGGTGCCGCCGGTGCCGCTGACGACAATGCCGCGGTTCGCGTCGAGCGTGGTGGAACCCGAGATGGCGAGCGTACCGCCGTTATTGAGGGTGATGTTATTGGAAGTCGGGGAGACGGGGGCTGCGCCGAGGTTTTGATCTCCCGCAATGGCGAGAGTCGCGCCGTTGACGGTGGTGTTGCCGGTGTAGGTGTTGTTACCGCTGAGCGTCATGCGCCCGGAGCCACTGACGGTCAGGTTGCCGGTACCCGCGACGATACCGCCGTAGGTGATGGCGGCGGAAGTGGTGGTGAGCGTGACGGTGCCGCCGCCGGAATTGAGGGTGATGCCGCGGTCGGAGTCGAGGGTAAAGGCGTTGGCGGTCTGGAGATTGCCGCCGTCGAAGGTGAGTTTGTCGGTGGCAGGGGAGGTGGGCGCGGCACCGAGGCTGGTGTCGGCGGAAACCACGAGGGTGCCACCGTTGATGTTGGTGGCACCGGTGTAGGTGTTGCTGTTGGAGAGGACGAGCGTTCCGGCGCCGACTTTGGTGAGGCTGGAGGAACCGTTGACCACGCCCGTGGCGGAGAGGGTGGTGCCGGTGGCCGCGCCGATCGTGGAATTGGTGGCCATGGTGATGAGGCCACTGATCGTGTTATTGCCGCCGGTGTTATTGATGACACCGTTGCCGCCCGCGCCGGAGCCATTGATGGTGAAGGATTCGCCGACGGTCAATGCGCTGGAGGCCGTGCCGACCTGGACGGTGGCGCCGTCATTGACAGTGGTGCGCACCGAGGTGCTGGCGGTGCCGAGAGCGTTGTTGTTTTGCACGGCGAGAATGCCGGAGTTGACCGAAACCGCGCCGTTGAAACTATTGCTGCCGGAAAGGACGAGGGTGCCGGGACCGTCCTTGCTCATACCGCTGGTGCCGGAGAGAACACCGCTCATGGTGAGGGTGCCGCTGGTGACGTTGATGCCCGGCTCGAGAGACATGGAGACCGCACCGGTGATGATGTTACTGCCGCTGCTCTGGATGACGCCGCTGTAGGTGGAACCGTAATTGACACCCGTGCCGGTAATGTTCAGCGCTTCGTTGGTGACGGTGATGTTATTGGAGAGCGCGAGGGAAGCGCCATTGGCCACCGTGGTGCCGCTGGTGACGGAGCCGAGGGCGGTATTGCTCGTGATGGCCAGAACACCGCCGCTGACGGTCGTGGCGCCGCCGTAGGTGTTCGCGCCGGAGAGGGTGGTGGTGCCGCTGCCGGTCTTGACGAGCCCGGAGGTGGTGCCGGAGACGATGCCGGAGATGATGGTGTTGCCAACGCCGCTAATCGTGAGGGTATTGTTGTTGCCGTTGATGTTGCCGCTGAGGGTGAGGTTGGTGGCATTGCCAATGGTGGCTCCGCTGGCGAGAACGATGTTGCCGAGCCAGGCGTTGTTACCGGCTTCGTTATTGAGTGCGCCGACGCCACCGATGCCCGAACCGCTGAGGGTGAGTGTCTTGGTATTCGCTCCTGTAAGGCCGCTGCTGTGGCTCAAGGTGAGCATGGCACCGTTGGCCACGGTGACGCTGCCGGTGCCGAGTGCGTTGGACGCGGCCATGATCAATTCGCCAGCGCTGACAGAAGTGAGTCCGGAGTAGGTGCTGCTGTTGTTGTCGAGCACCATGCTACCGGTGCCGGTCTTGGTGAGACCGCCGGTACCGTTGATGATACCGCTATAGGTGGTGGAGGCGTTGTTGCCTCCGGTGGTGAGGGTAAATCCATTGAGCGTGATGTGGCCGCCCGTGCCACCGCCGCCGCTGAGGGAACCGATGGTTTCGCTCGAACTGAGGACGAGTCGCGCCCCACTCACATTGGCGATGGTGACGGCGCTCGTGTCGCCAATGGCGTTGCTGCTGCTGGCGACGAGTGTGCCGGCGTTGATGTTGGTGGCGCCGGAGTAGGTGTTGTTTCCGCCGAGGATCAAGGTGCCCGCGCCGTTCTTGGAAAGAGTACCGGTGCCGATGTAGTTGCCGCTGGAAGTGAGCGTCGTGCCTGTCGCGGTGTCGATGGTGCCGCCGCCCGCGTTGAGGACGACGTTGCCGGAGAGGGAGAAGGTGGCGTTGGTGGCGAGTGTACCGTTGCTGAAGCTGGTGGTGTGGCCGGTGGCGCCGAGATTTCGATCCGTCGTGACGGCGACAGTACCGCCATTGATGTTGTTGCCGCCGGAGTAGGAACTGGTGCCGGAGAGGGTAAGCGTGCCGGTGCCGGTCTTGGTGAGGGAAGAGGTGCTGGTGCTGATGTTGCCGCTGATGACGGTGTTGCCGGAGCCGTCGACTGTGATGTTCTTGTTGTTGGTGGTGATGGGCCCGGAAAGCGTGAGGAGGCCGGTGCCGTTCTGGCTGATGACGAGAGAGGAGGAAAGCGCGATCGGCGCGGCGATGAGATTGCTCGCCGTGGAGGTCATGTTGATGTAGGCGCTGTTGGTGCTGGAGACGCTGAAGATCAGCGTGCCGCTGCCGGTGAGGGTGTAATTTTCGGTGGCCTGGGTGCTGTTGAACACCGCGTAGCCGAGTGTTTGGTTGGCGCTCAGGGTGACGGTCTTGGGCGTCGTGGTGGCGCTATTGGTGCCAGCGGAACTGATCTTGCCGAAGACGGCCAGGGCATCGGTGGCGTTGGGAGTGCCGGTCACGGAAGTTCCGGCTCCATTGTTCCAGGCATTCGCGGTGGCCCAGTTGGTTTGACTGTTATTCCAGTAGTAACCATTGGCCACGACGGAGGGGACGACTTCGCCGGTGGCCAAGCGGGTGGCACCCACCGCGTACCCTTCGAACTGAATCTGACTGAGGAGGGCGCTGTTGGTGTTGGTGAGGAAGAGCTGGCTGCCGCTGCCACCCGCGAGACTGCCGGTCCAGTTGTCGATGAAGAGAATCGAACTGGTGCTGGTGGGCGTGTTGGCGCTGGTGAGGGTGAACTGGCTGGTGAGTCCGCCGAAATCGATCGTGGAACTGCTCGAGAGCGAAAGGGTGCCGACGGTGTCGGTGAATCCGTTCACGGCGAGCGTGCCACCGTTGAGGATGAGGGATGAGGTGTTGGCGAGGACATTGTTGTTGCCGAGGGCGATGGTACCGTTGTTGATGGTGGTGGCACCGGTGTAGGTATTATTGCCGGAGAGAACGAGCGTGCCAGTACCGGTCTTGGTGACGCCGCCCGTGCCGGAGATGACGCCGCCGAAAGTGGTGGAGGTGTTGGTGCCGCCGGTGGTAAGGGTGTTGCCGTTGAGATTCACCGCACCGCCCGTCGTGCCGCCGCCGGAGAGGGCTCCGATGGTTTCACTGGCGCTGAGGACGAGAGTGGCTCCCGCGACGTTGGCGATGTTAACGCTGCCGGTGTTGCTGATGCTGGCCCCGGTATTGATGATGAGGCTGCCCGCGTTGATGTTCGTATCGCCGGTATAACTGTTCGTGCTGGTGAGGAGCAAGGTGCCGCCGCCCGTTTTCGTCAGGTTGCCGGTTCCGGCCACGGCACCGTTGTAGGTGGTGGTGGTGCCGGAGCTGATCTGAATCGTGCCGCTCATCGTATCGAGCAGGATGCCGCGATTGGAGTTGAGCACCGTGTTGGCCGTGACGGCGAGCGTGCCGCCGTTGAAGGTCAGATATCCGGGAGTCGCCGCGCCTGGTGCGGTGCCGAGGCCGGAGTCGGCGCTGATTTGCAGAATGCCGCCGGAGATGGTGGTGGCTCCCGCGTAGGTGTTCACTCCGGAGAAGATGATCGTGCCGTCGCCGGTCTTGTCGATTCCGCTCAGGGTGTTGCCGGAAATCACGCCGGTGATGTTGAGGGTGGACCCCGCATCGGCCGCCATGCGAACGGGAGCCGCCACGGTACTGGAATTGGTCAGGGCTACGGTGCTGGCCAAGGTATTGGTGCCCGCGATATTGTGCAATTGCCCCTGACCGCCGTCGCCGATCCCGGTGGAGACGGTGAGCGCTTCGTTGGCAATCGTGCCGGAATTGCTAAAGCCGAGCGTGCCGCCGGATTTGACAACGGTACCGCTGCTGGTGCTGCCGAGGGCTTGCGAATTGGCCGCAATCAACGCACCGGCCGAGACGGTGGTGAGTCCGGTGTAAGTGTTGCTGCCAGCGAGAATGAGTTTGCCACCCGCGCCGTTTTCGAAAACCGCGCCAGTGCCGCTCATCGTGCTGGTGACGACGGTGGTGCCGTTACCCTGGTTGTAAAAATTGTGCGATCCCATGGCGATCGTGGTCGTGGTGGTGCCGATCGCGCCGCCCAAGGTCAGGGTCTGTCCCGCGTAATTGTAGACGGTGAGATCGCTGTTCATCACGATCGGCACATTGATCTGGTGGCTCGTGTTGCCGCTGGGGCTGTTGAGCAGCGCGATCGTGGCCGATTGCGTGCTCGTACCCGTGTCGAAAATCAGGGTGGCTCCCGAGCCGGAATTCAGGACGTAACTGTACGTTCCGCCAAAGTAGGCACCGCTGATGGTGCGCGTGCCAATCAGCGAGATGTTCTGGTTGCTGGTGACGTAGCTGTCGTTGAAGATGACGTTGGCGCGGTCGCTGGGGGTGTAGTCGACGTACCAGTTGGTGGGGTTGCTGTTGTTCCAGATGGAATTGCCGCTGGAGTTGTCCCAGATGTTCGAATCGGCGGAGGCGGTGACCGAGACGGTCAGGTTGTTGATTTCGTAGATTTCGTGCGCGTCGCCGGTGGCACCGCTGAAGCCCATGCGCAATTCCTCGGGGCGGGTGCCGTTGATGTTGGTGGAAACCATGGTTTGCCAGAGACCGTTTTCACCAAACTGCATTTCGATGATGACTTGCGTGCCGGTGACGTTGCCGTTGCCGTCGAGAATCGGATTCAGGGTGATGCGGACATTGCGATACTGCGTGCTTTGGTCGGGGCGCGTGGTCAGGCCCGCAAAGTCGAGATCGTAGGGAGTCGTGCTCCCCGCGAGGTAATCGTAGTTATTGTAGCCGCTCGACGGACCGCCGCGGATGGCGACCGATTCGGGCGTGGCGCCGGGACCACCGGTGCGGCCTTCGGTCGGATTGGAGTAGTTGCCGAACACGTCGAAACCGACGCCGATATAGCCGTCCGACAAGCCGGCAATGGTGGTCTTTGGCGCGTAGGCGAGAGAGCCGCCATAAGCACCGGCGTTAAAGGTACTGCTGGCGTCCCACAGGAAGAAACCGATACCGTCGCCACCACCAAGGCCAGTGGCGTTGTACATGGCCATGCTGAATGAAATCTGGATGCCGCTCGCACCGGCGGCGGGGATGGGGCTGTCGAACCAGACGGCGTTGGCTTGATTCTGGGTCGAACTCGCCAACCGCAACCAACCTTGTCCGACGCTATCGATGCCCTGCGAGGCGGTGAGAAAGGCGGGACTTCCTTCGCCGCTGGAGCCCTGCACAAAGTTCCAGCCTTGCGCCGTTGTCCCGGTGAAATCTTCGGTGTAAGTGAATTGCCCGTGAGCGGGCGTGGTGCTGAGCCATCCGATCGCAAGGCTGCACGCACTCGCCATCGAAAGCAGCCGAACCGCTGCCGCAGAAAAAGCGGCGCGTCGGCAGGTCCCGAAAGCTTGTAAATAATAAGGGCGCATGCAGTGGTCGATAGTGTCGAAGTTTTTTTTGGGGCGGAATAGATTACTTAGCCTCTCGGCATCTTTAACCCCAATCAACTAACTAAAAACTGCCCTTTTCCCTCTCAGGAGTCAAGCTGCAGGAGTGTTAAAAAAGGATGTTTTAAGTAAGTATTAATTTCTCTATTATTAGAAAGGGGTTTTTATAAATTTTTCATCTAGCGCCAAAAGGGTCATTCATTCCTCAGTCTTCAAAATGAATGAATAAGCAGTCTAAGTGCCAGAATTAAAGGTAACTACACGCGAAAGTATTCTTGGTGTTTTAACTCGTTGAAATTACGCGAGGTCTGCATCGATTAATTTTTTTAATAATACTTGTATTAATTAGCTGATCTTCTCAAACGGGAGAAAAGAGCAGAAACCCATGCTAGACAGTTTTTTAGGTGCATCTTGCTTTCAGTAAAAAAGTTAGGAGAATATTGTACCCCAAGAGTGTTCCTGTTGCTTTTTTCTCCGGTAATCGGTAGCGTGCGCGGCATGTCAACGCGATTAGGCCTCGATTGGAAGCGACTGGCGTCGAATTCGAACGTGGCGCTGGCCATTCTCACGGGCCTGAATTTGCTGCATTACCTCGATCGTTCGGTGCTGTCATCGGTGGTGGTGCCAATGAAGGCCGAGTTGGGGCTGAGCGATGGGGAATTGGGCCGGCTCTGGACGGCTTTCATGCTGGGTTATTTTGTGACCTCGCCGCTCTTCGGCTATTTTGGGGATCGTTATCCGCGCCGGTGGCTGATTTTTGCGGGCATCTTTTTCTGGAGCCTCGGTACGGTGCTCACCGGTGTCGCTTCGCTTTTCGCGTTCATGCTGGCGATGCGGGTGCTCGTCGGGTTGGGCGAGGCGAGCTACGCCACGCTGAGTCCGGGGTGGATCGCGGATCTCTACGAACCGGCGCGGCGCAACAACGCGCTGACGATTTTCTACACGGCCATTCCGGTGGGTTCGGCGCTCGGCTACATTCTGGGCGGCGTGGTGTCCGAGCGTTATGGCTGGCGCGAAGCGTTCTATTTTGCGGGCGCGCCGGGATTGTTGCTCGCTTTCATCCTGCTGTGGATGCACGAGCCGACTCGCGGCGAGGCGGATGCGCGGGCGGGTATTGAGGCGGCGCAGGAAAAACCGAAGCTGCGGGATGTGTTGAAGCTCTCCCGGCTGGGGCGTTATCACCTCGTGGTCTGGGGGTACACGGCGTATACGTTTGCCTTGGGAGCGTTTGGATTTTGGGGGCCCGCTTTCTTGAATCGTTTTCATCAGGTGCCGAATGAAAAGGCCGCGCTCTTTTTTGGCGCGGTGCTGGTGGTGACGGGATTGGTCGGCACGCTGGTGGGCGGTTTTGCCGCGACGGCCTGGCAGCGGCGCTCGACCTCGGGGTACGCGTGGCTGTCGAGTTTGTCGGTGCTGGCGGCGGTGCCGGTTTCGGTGCTGGCTTTTCTTTCTCCGAACACGACGATCTCCATGATCTGTCTGGCGCTCGCCATGTTCCTGGCGTTTCTTTCGACAGGTCCGGTGAACACCTTGTTGCTGGAATCGGTGCCGGTGAATTTGCGGGCTAGCGCGGTGGCGGTCTCCATCTTTGCCACGCATCTCTTTGGGGATTTCTGGTCGACGGAAATTGTCGGCCTGCTTTCCGATTCGTGGCAAAGCCTGCGCGCGGCGGTGATGATTTTGCCGGGAGCGCTTTTTGTGGCGGCCATCCTGTGGGCGGTGCTGGCGAAAGACATGGGAAAAGGCGCGGAGAAGCGCGTCACGCTCGCGGAAGTTTAAGCCGCATTATCCCGCCGCCATGGCATGCGTGCGCGTGGGGAGAGTCACCTTGAGGCAGCGGTCGACGCCGCAAATGTGACTGACGAGCCATTTGCAGAGAATGTTTTTGAGGTCCATGACGAGGCTCAATTTGGCTCCCTCCTTTTCATACTTGTCTCGCCACTGGCCGTACGTCGCGATGAGGGCGGCGTGCGCCTTTTTGTTTTTTTCGAGGGCCGGGCACTGACGCTCGGCCATGATGCGTTCTTCCGCGCTGAAATGAATCTGAACATATTCTCCTAGAAAATTGAGCATTCGATCCACCTCATGCCGGGCCTTGCCTTCGCGTGCGGCGGTTTCGAGCTGATTCACCATGTCGATCAACTGGCGGTGTTGCTGATCCACCGTCTCGACCCCGGTCGACATGGTGGCAGCTTCATAACGGAGGGAGCCATCGGTCGATTGTCGCGTGGGACCCGCCGTGGTGGATTCCCCCACGTGATGATGAATGGAATCAATATCGTGATGGGCCGAGGCGGCGTGGCAGAGGACTTCGGCGATGTCTTGCTGATGGACGATGATGCCCTGGATGTTGCCTTCGATACGGTGGCCGACCGCAATGGCCGATTCGCTGATCTCGATGGAATTTTTGATCACGGCGCTCGTCTGTTCCGAGGCGTGATGACATCGTTCGGCAATCGATTTGATTTCATTTGCGACGACCATGAAGGTCGCGCCACGGTCTCCCGCATGCGCGGCTTCGACCCCGGCATTGATGGCCAATATTTTGGTGCGCAATCCAATTTCGCCGAGTTCGCGGCTGATGCCCGAGATGGAGTGGCTGGCATCGATGAGCTTTCGAATGGCTTCCGCCATGGCTTGTCCGGAGACTTTGATTTCCTCAATCGCCTTGTTCATCTCATCGTTCGCTTGCAGTCCATCTTGTAAGCTTTTCATCTACATCCTTGGTTTGACTTTTCTTCATTCGGAATTCGACCGTGCGAATTTAGATTTTATTTAAGCGGGTAAGACATTTATTGTCTGAATGGCGTCAATGAGATCGGACTTTTTTCGATTTACCGAGGAGAAAACCGCGTTCGTCACGATAATGTGACGCCTAGGCAAGAGGAAAACTGGGCGCGTCGTGAATAAATGATTAGGGTGGAGCGATAAAATGCATTGAAGCTATAAGGATCTTTACTTAAGCTTATGGTGTCGTGACACGAGTGTTCCGGGTGTGTTTCTAAAATGAAAATCTTGTTGGCTGAAGATGATCGGAAGTTTTCAAAGCACTTAAGCCGTGGTTTGGAGACGGAGGGATTTCTGGTGGATCAAGCCTTTGACGGCGAGGAAGCCCGTGGCTTGGTCGAAAAAAATCAATACGACGTTCTCGCCGTAGACGTGAACTTGCCGTTGCTCAACGGCTTTTCCCTGGTCTCGCAACTTCGTGAGTCGGGAATTAATACTCCCGTGATTTTTGTGACCGGCTCCGGTGATGTCACCGATGTCGTGCACGGGCTGGATGTGGGAGGCGATGATTATATCGTCAAGCCGTTCCGCTTCGAAGAGCTCGTCGCCCGTCTGCGCGCCATCATGCGCCGGCAACGGCCGCAGGAGCCACGGCAATTGCGCGTGGCGGATCTGGAGCTGGATTTGCTGACGCGTCAGGCGCGCCGCGCCGGTCGTCTGATCGAACTCACGAATCGCGAGTTCGCCATTCTGGAGCATTTGATGTCGGCCTCACCCAAACCGGTGGCGAAGGAAATTCTGACGCGCCACGTCTGGAATCAAAGCTTCGCGGCGGAAACAAATGTACTCAACGTGCACATCAAGAATCTGCGGCGTAAGCTGGAGCCGGATGATCTGCCGCAACTTCTCCACACCGTGCGCAACGTCGGCTTCTGCCTGCACGCTGGCGACGGTCCCAGCGATCCGAGCGAGAGTTAGAGCCTGTTTAAAGTAGGCGGCTCATGCGGCTATAGGGCGTTTCGGTGAAGCGCCTTGGCGGGACAAGGTCCCGCCCTACCGAAAACCACCCAGACCTCAGGATCGATATTCTGGGCCGATCCTGTAAATGGTGTCCCTCACTGCGGATTCGCCACCCGCTTCGCAATATCCAACGCGCGCCGCGCGCACTCCGAGATGGCAATCGGGTGATACTCGATCAGTTCGGAGTTCAGCGTGTCGTGCAGGCGAGCGGTCCAATGCTCCGGGGCTTGTCTCGCTCCGGTGATCGCTCCCACGATGGAGCCGACGGTCGCTCCGTTGCAATCGGTATCCCATCCGCCCATCACCGCCAGCGTAATGCCCTTGGCGAAATCTCCGCCCGAGAGCAGAAGAGCTGCCACGCACACGGCGGCATTGTTATTGGTGTGCACCGGATGATAGTGACCGAGTAAATCGTAGATCGCCGAGATGACGGATTCGAACTGCGCGGAGTCACAATGATATTTGTCGCAGATCGCGATGACCTGACGCATTTCCGCATGCAGTCGCGACGTGGCGGGGATCTCAGCCAGACCGGCCTCGATAATTTTTCGTACATCATTCGTGGCAAACGCGGCCGCAATCATCGCCGCGCAAAACATCGCGCCATAAATACCGTTCTTCACATGGGTGAGTCGCGCGTCGCGCCAGGCTAGGTCCGCAGCGAGTTCCGGATTTCCCGGAGCGGCGTAGCCATACGAGTCGACGCGGATTTGCGCCCCGATCCATTCGCGATAGGGGTTGAAGTGGGTGGCCACCCAATTCCAGTCTACCTCTTGCTTCAGATTTTCGATGTTGTGAAAACGATAGCGCATGACGAGGTTGCGATACGCCTGGGTCTCGGCGGTGCAGAGCTGCGCATAGCAGAGCTGTCCGATCCAGGCCCGCGCCACTTCCCACGTGGAGAACTTGTTCCCATGCTGGAGGAGAATGCGTTGACCGAGGACGGTGTAGCGAATGTCATCGTCGGTTTGCATGAAAGCAATTTGCTCGCGCGTGGAGAGGGGGCAGATGCTCGGCCCTGTCTTCTCTTCGGCGGGTGAGTGCGCGGGAACATAATCGCGGATGGGCCATTCCTCGGGAGAAATCGCCGTGAGGTAAGTCTGCGTCATTTGATACGAGCGCAGTCCATTGCGGCCAAACATGAAATTCTCCAACGGCTTGCCCAGAGCGCAACCGACGCAGCGTCCCAGCCAGGCACCATGCATTTTGTCGCCGAGCGAATCATCGCTCCAATCCACGGAGAGAGTCGGGCGCGGCCCTTGGCGCAAGCGTTGAATGGATTCCAGGTCGCTCGGCTCCTGGAACGGAAAATCCGGACGCATGGGGAGCGCGAGGAATTTCTCGTGCCACGCTTCGAATGCGATGAGATCGGGGTTGGCGGCTTCGAGTTCCTTGCGGAGGGCTTCGAGCGCGAGCAGGTCTTTGCCTTCTTCGCGGGATTGGGCAAGTTCAGCTTCAATCAAATAATCAATCTTTTCGTAACCGGGCATGGAGTTCTTTCGTTTTAAGGATGGGTGACGAGAGAACTCTAATGCCGCTATTGCGGCATTTCTAACGATTTTCGGCTGAAAACCGAGCGAAAACGACCAGGCTCTGTATTGGCCGGCGATTAACCCGCTTCAACTTCGTCTGACGAGGAACGCAGCGCTATAAGGTTCTGGGAGCGGGTCGCGATGGTGGTGTGGTGGGAATCGCCGGGGCCGGGAGTGGCGTCGTTGGGCGGGGTTGCGGTGACAATGGTCTGGCCATTCAACAGGGACAGGAGTTCATCGACTGAAATTTTCAGGGTTTGGGATTGCGCATGCAATTCCACGGTGGCACTGGCGCACTCTTCCGCGCAGGCGGCATTCGATTGCGTCACCTTGTCGATCTGGGTCATTGCGATATTGATTTGGTCCACGCCCTGGCTTTGTTCTCGGGAGGCTTGGGCGATTTCGGCAACGAGGGTGTCCACTTGATGCGCTTTCTGGACGATCTCGCGCAGGCTTTCGGCCACTTGCTTGCTTAGTTGCACGCCTTGTTCGCTGCGGGTGGAGGAGTTCTGAATCATCTCGGTGGTTTCTTTGGCGGCGAGGGCGCTGCGATGGGCGAGGTTGCGCACTTCGTCCGCGACGACCGCAAAGCCTAATCCGGCTTCTCCGGCGCGCGCGGCTTCCACGGCGGCATTGAGGGCGAGCAGGTTGGTTTGAAACGCGATTTCATCGATTGTCTTGATGATCTTGGAAACATTCTGGCCGGAGGTCTGGATGGCTTCCATGGCCTGTAGCATTTTCTCCATCTGGCCGGAGCCATTGTCGGCGGCCTGACGGGTTTGCGAGGCGATTTCCTTGGCGGTTTGCGCGTTTTCAGCATTGCGTTTGGTCATGCCGGACATTTGTTCCAGGGAGGCGCTGGTTTCTTCAAGAGAGGCGGCCTGTTCACTCGCTCCCTCGGCCAGTCGTGTGCTGGAGTCGGCAATATCGGAGGCGGAGAGCGCGGTCTGGTGGCTGGCCTCCCCGATCTGGTCGACGGCATGAGTGAGGGGGGCGACAATGGCGCGGCGGTTGAACCAGGTGAAACCGACTCCGATGAGCAGTACCAGGGGAATCATCCAGGCCACGGTTCGGAGAAAACTGTCGGTGACCACGTCATCGATCGGTTTCAAGCTCGACTTAAGGACGAAGGCTCCGTGCATTTCTCCGACATGCCAGTCCTCCATCGGGAAGCCGACGAGATCTTTGCCGTTGCCCGTGGGGCTGTTCTTCGGATCGCCATGGCAGGCGAGACAGTCCGCCGTCAGCCGGATGGGACGCGCGTAAATGATCTGGTTGCGATCGGTGTCGACGAGGAAGTATTCTTCCGCTTTCGTGCTTTCCAGATACTCCAGAATTTTGGCTTCTTCGGCGGTGGGTTCATTTTTGACATTGCGGGCCTGCCGCTTGGGAACGCGAAAGTTGAAGTCCTGTTTCTCCGCCACTGTCTTGATCGAGTTCCATGCCGCCACGACCGGAATGGTATTATAGATCGCGGTGGTGCGGAGATCGCGGGCTTCTCTGGCTTCTGCCAGCAGTTTGGCGTCGTTGAATACTTTTTGCTGGTTGAGTGTGCTGATGGACTCGCGGACATTCTCGGCCTGCAGCAGGGCACTGCGCATTGTATTTCGGGTAAGGGCGATGCCTTGCTGACGGATGACGTTGCGTTGGATCACAAGTCCTGTGACGGTGGCGAGGCAGACGGCACTGATGGACGCGACGATAATTTTGGTTCCCAGTTTCATGGTCGTGTGTGGGTTGAGGGTGGGGATCGATGAGTGAGGCGCAGCGATGCCAGAGGTGCTATCGGATGGCGGTGTATGAGGGATGAGATAAATAACACAAAGGACCCTAATGTTCCCCATTAGGAATTCATACCCTGAAGTGCCATCTGTCTGAAGCGCGGAGCAGGCGCGGATGACCACTCCGGCAATTGTTGCCCGGCGAACTGGGAGGAAATTTCCAGTCGTGCCGAGTTCGAAAGGGAAAGAAATACCGTTTTTACGGGGAAGAAAAAACGCTGTGCCAAATACTTAAAAATTAGATCTCACTACGGATCAATTGGTTGCGGGAGTTGAGTGAAAATTGAGTCCGGGCTAGGCACCTGATCTGCGCTAGAGAAGGCGATGAGTTCACTATCCTCTGCTGTGGGTTTCGTACCGAAGACTGTAATGCTGGCTGGATTGGCGGGCATTCTGACTGGATTGGTCATCAGCTCCCTAAACCAAGATAGTTTAGGATGGTCTTTGTTACGGACGTCGGCGTTGGGCGTCTTTTTCGCTCTCGCTGCCCGGCATCTACTCTACCAGTCGCTGCGTGCCTGGTTGGAGACAAAGATGGAACTCGTCGCCAAGAAGGCGGAAGAAGCGGCCAAAGGGCAGGCAGCCAAGGCCGGAATTCCCGCACAAACTAAGTAACCAGGAGTAGACCATGACACCCCAGATTGAATTGGACTCAAAACGGGAATCGGCAGAAACGTTGGAAATCCGGAGCCGCGGTACCACCTCGGACCGGGAACAATCGATCGAATCGATGCTTCCATTGGTGAAGCATATTGTGGCCCGGTTGGCCATTTATCTTCCGCCTCACATTTCACGCGATGATCTTGCCAGCGCGGGTATCGTGGGATTGATCGATGCGGTGGATCGCTATTCTGACGATAAGGGGTGCAGCCTCAAGACGTACTGCTCGATCCGTATTCGCGGAGCTATTTTGGATGAATTACGGCGCCTGGACTGGGTGCCGCGCTCGGTGCACCGGGATGCCCGGCGTCTCGCCGAGACGCAGGACCTTCTGGCCCAACAACTGGGTCGCGAACCCGATGATCACGAGATTCGTGAGAAGATGGGGCTCGAATCCGAGGAGTGGGAGGAATTGCTGGAGCGCGTAAAGCCGCTCTCGTACTTCTCGCTTCAGGAAGCCGCCAGCCAGGGCGACGATGTGAATCCGCTCCTGCACGAGGAGATCCTCGCCGACCCGCGTGCGAATGACGCGGTGACCTCGCTCTTGCAAGAGGAGGACAAGTCGATCCTGCGGGTTCAGTTGCAGGAACTTCCCCCCCAACAATTGCAGGTGCTGACGCTCTACTATATGGAGGATCTGCGGCTGAAGGAAATCGCGGACATCCTGAATCTGACGGAATCGCGGGTTTCCCAGATCCACACCCTCGCCATCAACCGGCTCCGCGCAGCCTTCATGCGCAAACGCCGCCAGTAAAGGTGACCGACTATGTTGGTCATCATAGGCTGGCTCATCGTTACAGGCGCGGTACTCGGCGGCTTCATGTATTCTGGAGGCCGTCCGATGGCCCTGTTTGTCATCGGCGAGTACGCGATCATTCTGGGCGTGGCGCTGGGCTACATGGTGGCCGCGAGTCCGATGCATGTGCTCAAGCTGGCGCTCAGCAAGGTGCTGACCGCCTTCAAGGGCTCTCCTTACAGCAAGGACATGTATCTCGATGTCATCAAGCCGCTCTATGAGCTGTTCATGGTGGCACGCGAACAGGGCGTGGTGGGCATTGAAGAACACGTAGCGAATCCGCACGAGAGCGTGATCTTTAAAAAATATCCCAAGTTCCTCGCGGATCACCATGCGGTCGCTTTCATGCAGGACGCCCTGCGCCCGATCATTGATGGTCGTGTGAAAGGCGATCAGCTCAAGGCCACGCTCGATGAGGATCTGGACCGGATCTACGCGCACAACGCGCACCCCGTGGCGGTCATGAGCAAGATTGGCGACGCGCTGCCGGGTATCGGTATTGTCGCGGCCGTCTTGGGCATTGTGATCACGATGAGCAGCATCGGCGGATCGAAGGAAGAGATCGGTCACCACGTGGCGAGCGCGCTGGTGGGGACGTTTCTCGGCATTTTGGTCAGTTACGGGTACATGCAACCGTTGATCACGAATATCGAATTTATCAATGACGATGAGCTGAATTATTACCAGGTGATGAGTAACGTGATCGTTTCCTACGCTGCCGGAGCCCCGCCCATGATGGCGGCGGAATCCGGCCGGCGGGCGATCCCCGGAGATAGGCAACCAACCAGTGAGGAATTGGAGGCGCTGCTTAAGTCTGTAACGCCGCACCGGTAAAAACCAAGGACGAATGGGAAGACGCGGACATGGAGGTGGACATGGTGGAGCGTGGAAGGTGGCGTATGCCGACTTCGTCACGTCCATGATGGCGCTTTTTCTCGTGCTGTGGCTGGTCAGCAGCGACCAGGAAACACGCGAGGCGGTGGAGGCTTACTTCAAGGGGGAAAAGGTGGGCGCGGCGATGAAGCGTCCCGGCGCGATTCACGAGTCGGACACGAAGGCGTTCAAGCCGAAGCCGGATGATCGCGCGAGTAAAAATCTGGCGGTGTTGGAAAAGTTCAATCGCTCGATGGAGCGATTGCGCGATCAACTCAATAACAGCAGCGAAGCCGGGGAGGATCTCATCCGCTTCGAATTTCTGGCCGACGGGGTTCGCATCGTGGCCATCGACCGTTCCCGCAAGCCGTTCTTTTTGCCCGGCACTCCGGATTTCACCGACTTTGGGCTCTTCGTGATGAACACCATCGCGTGGGAGGTGGAGCGTCATCCCTACATGGTGGAGGTGGAGGGACATACGCAAAAAGGAGCCGACGGAGGTTCTTCCGAAACCCATAGCGTGTCGGATATCGCGTGGGATTTATCCACCCGCCGGGCCATGGCGGCACGAAAGGCATTGCAAGGGGGCGGGGTCGATGATACTCAGTTCTGGCGCGTTGCCGGTTACGCCGATCGCCAGCCGATCAATCAGGAAAAACCTGAGGCGGAGGAGAACCGGCGGATTAGCGTGGTCATCCGGCCCAAGTTGGATGATCAGATTGATGACTTAAAATCCACCTTTGCCAACCCATGAAACCGCTCACCGGAGTTCCAGTCCGCATTCAGAAGGCGGGGACGCCCAATCTCGCGTGCGAGCATGGCGAACCGAGCGCGGAACCCAAGGCGATCGGCAAACCGATCCCGACGGCTTCTGCCGCCAAGCCCGAGGTAGAACCCAAGGTGGAAATTCGCGAGATCGAACCCGGCGTTTTTGAGATCACCGTCACCTGCCGTTGCGGCGAACGGGCCGTCGTGCGTTGCGAGAGCCTCGGCGGCGAATCGGGAAAAAAGTCCTGATCGGCCCGGAGACGAATCTTCCGGTCCGCACCGCGAAGAGTATTTTTTTCCAGTCGGAAAAAATCAAATCGGCAGGAATCTCCATTTGTTCCAGATCGAGGGAGTTGTTTCCCCTCAAATTACCAGAGTAAACCGGATTTTTTGCCGGGTTCCGGAGCGCTGGCATGGCCCGTGCGAAAGAGAGCTTGATGAATGTTGGCCTCTATCAATCGGTGGGTGGACTCAAGGCGTATTGGGAGCAGCAGCACACGATTGCGGCCAATCTCTCCCGTGCGAACATTCCGGGCAATCGCCAGAGTGTGACGGCTTTCATGGCTGCCGACGCGGCGGGCGGTCCCGCCTCGGGCACACCGGCCAAGGTGGGCACGGCAGAAAGTAACCGCGTGGTGGTGGCACCGCCGGTGACCACCCAGACGCTGACTGATTTTTCCCAGGGGCAAATGGAGCCGACCGGCGATCCGCTCAATCTCGCCATCGAAGGCAGCGGCTTGTTCACCATCCGCGAAAAGAACGGCACGGTGAGTTACACCCGCAATGGTTCCTTCCGCTGGAATACCGATGGCCGCATCACGACTGAAGACGGTGCGGAGTTGTTGGGCGACGGGAAGAAGCCGATCTCCGTTTCCACGACAAAGGGCCTGCGCATCGATGAGGCCGGTTCAGTGTTCGTTGATGATCTCGCCTCCGGAAAGATCGCCCTGACCCGCTTTAAGAATCCCGCGACGGAATTGACCGAGGCGGGCAACGGACGTTTTACCAAGAACGAGGGTGTGAAGGAGTTGACGGAGGCAAGCCCGATTCCGGACACCATTCGCTCCGGCTATTTGGAAAGCAGTAACGGGAATTCGATCACGCAAATGGTGAGCATGATTGACGTCATGCGGGCGTACGAGGCGAATCAGAAGATGTTGGCGGCTGTGGACGATGCCACCGGCAGGCTCATCAAGGCAACAGGAGTTTAGTTATTTATGATACGCGCACTATGGTCATCCGCCAGCGGCATGCAGGCACAGCAGACGAATATTGATGTCATCTCCAATAACTTGGCGAACGTCAACACCACCGGTTACAAACGCTCTTCCGCGCAGTTCGAGGATTTGATGTATCAGACGGAAGTCGCGCCGGGCAATAAGCTCGGTGACGGTTCCACGGTGCCGACCGGCATCCAGATCGGTTACGGTTCGCGAACGGTCGCGACGGCCAAATCCTTTGATCAGGGCGATCTCCAGCAGACCAGCGGCACGCTCGATGTGGGGATTCAAGGGCGCGGTTTCTTCCGCATTGAATTGCCGGATGGCACGATTGCCTATACGCGCGACGGTTCGTTCAAGATGAACCAGAGCGGCCAGATCGTGACGAATCGCGGCTACAAGGTTTCCGGCACAGACACGATCGATCCGCAGGCGACGGACATCAGCATCGCGCGGGACGGTTCCATGTCGGTGGTGGTCAATGGCGCGACGCAGAATTTATCGCCGGTGACGTTGACCGATTTTCCAAACCCGGCCGGTCTGCGCAATATCGGCGATAATCTTTATTTGGAAACCGACGCGTCCGGCACGCCGCAGAGCGGATTGACCCCTGGTGTGAACGGCGAGGGGACCCTGGCGCAAGGGTATCTGGAAAGTTCCAACGTCCAGATCGTGACGGAAATGGTGAAGATGATCCAGGCCCAGCGCGCGTACGAAATCAATTCGAAGTCGATTCAGACTTCGGACGAGATGCTCGGCATCGCGAATAATCTCAAGCGGTAACTTCTCACCGGATTTTCTATGTTTATACTTTGGTTCCAATCTTACCTTCGGAAACGTCCCTATGGCGGCACCTTCTTCATTCAGTTTCTGCCGCTGCTGGCGTTGCTGTTTCTGCTATCCCCGGCCACGGCGGCGGTGATCGAGCTTAAGGAAAACGCGGCGATTTCCAGCGGGGCGATCTTGCTCGGCGACATTGCCACAGTGACGGGCGCGACTCCGGCCAACTTGTCGACGTTGCCGCTGGGGGCTTCTCCGCTCGCGGGGACGGCCACGCGCTGGACTCGCGACGCGGTGGCGCAGGTGATTCTGGCGAAGTATCCGCAGGAAAAAATTGTCTGGCAGGGCGGCGTGCTCTGGTGCCGGGTCGAACGGCCGGGGCGTTCCTTGCAAGGCGAGGAAGTGCAGGCACGGCTCGAAGAGGAATTGACGAAGATCACGCGCGGCGCGGGCGAGGCGCGCATCAAGGAGATCAACAGCTGGAGCGATCTGGTCGTTCCGCAAGGGCCGCTGGAATTCAGTTTCGAATTTGCCTCCACCACACTGCGCAGCGCGTGGGCGGGAGCGAACATGAAGATTACCATCAACGGCGAACCGGTGCTCGCGCGGTCGGTGCGGTTTCGCTGGTCGTGGATGCGTCCCGGCTGGCAGGCGAAGACGAATCTCGCAGCGGGACAACCGCTCGACCTGAAGGATTTCGAAGCGGTGACCGTCGATGTGTTGACGCAACCAACTCCGATTTATATCGGGGAGGAATTGCCGCAGGACTCCTGCCTGACCCGTGGTTGCGTGGCGGGACGATTGTTGACGGCCAGCGATATGAAACCCCAGACCCTCGTGAAGCGCGGCAGCCCGGTGACGCTGCGGTACACGAAGGGGGGATTGACGATCCAGTTGCAGGCGCTCGCGTTGCAGGACGGCGCGCGGGGGCAAATCATCGCGGTGCAAAACGCGACGACGCGCAAGAAGTTGATGGCTCGTGTGACCGATGAAATGACTCTCGATTATGTGCAATAAACATCTTCTCGCCGTGATTCTTTTTGTGCTGCCGCTGACACCGGGACAGGCGCAGACCGGCTCGCTTTGGCCCGCCTCCGGATCGGCGGGAGCCTCGACCACATTGTATAGTGACCGCACGGCGGCGAGCGTGGGCGATTTGATCACCATCGTGGTGAACCTCTCCGCGTCGGCGAGCAAGAATCAGTCGACCGACACCTCGAAGACCGCGAGCGTGAACGACACGATTACCGCGCTCGGCTATCCCTTCACGGATGGCACCCCGGATTGGTACCGCTATCGCAATCAGGCCCCGCAGGTCACCTGGAACGCGGCCGAGAGTTGGAAGGGCGGCGGCAAGATGAGCAATACGGAAGGCTACACCACGACGATTCAGGCGCGGATCGTGGACGCGATGCCCAACGGCGTTCTGCGGGTGGAAGCCCGACGCCGTTACAACATGGGCAAGGAAAAGAGCGATTTGATTTTGACGGGACTTGTGCGGCGGGAGGATCTCACGCCGGCGAATTCCGTTTCATCCTCCCAGGTGGCGGACTTGCAGTTGACGCAGGAGGGCAAGGGCCCGCTCACCCGGAATTCGAGCAAAGGCTGGCTCACGACATTTTATGAATTCATCAATCCATTTTAAATCCGCGCTGGTTCTGATGCTCCTGCTCCTCGGCGCGATCAGCGGCTGGTCGCAATCGCGGGTGAAGGACGTGGCGAGCGTGCAGGGAGCCCGAGACAATCAACTCGTCGGCTACGGTCTTGTGGTCGGCGTGAATGGCGAAGGCGACTCCGACAGCACCCTCATTCACCAGACGGTGGCGAACCTGGTGAAGAAGTTCGGCATCACGGTCGCGGCGAATTCGTTGAAGTCGAAGAACGCGGCCACCGTGATGGTCATCGCGAAGATCCCGCCGTTCGCCCGCAACGGGGATAAAGTCGACGTCACGGTTTCCTCCATCGCGGATGCCAAATCGATTCAGGGCGGCACGCTCCTGCAAACTCCTCTCGTGGCTCCCGACGGCACGGTATACGCCGTGGCGCAGGGGCCGGTGTTTGTCGGTGGCGTCTATGCCGGGGTCGGCGGTCCCGGTGGCGCGACATTGACCAAGAATATTCCCACCTCCGGCGGCATTCCCGGCGGGGCGCTGGTGGAAAAAGAGATTCCGACGAACCTCTTTGCCAATGGTGTTTTGGAAGTGGTGCTGCGCGAACATGACTTCACCTCGGCTGTGCGCATGGCCAATGCGATCAACGAGCAGATCGGCCCGATGGCGCAGGCCATCAGCGGCAGCACGATCCAGATTTTTGTCCCGAAGGAAGCCCAGATCGAATCCCGCCGGATGGAGTTTGTCGCGCGGGTGGAGAACGTCACCTTCCGGCCTGATTCCCCGGCGCGCATCGTCATCAACGAACGCACCGGAACCATCGTGGCCACCTCGCGCATCAAGATTGATCGCGTGGCTGTGGCGCACGGCAATCTCACCGTCTCGATTGTACGCACCCAGAATGTTTCCCAGCCCAATCCCTTTACCGGCAACGTCACCGGTGATCTCGTGGCTGGTTCCGGCGGTTCGGGGGGCTCGGGCGGCACCGCTGCGGCGGGTGTTCCCGGTGCGGCCGATACGCCCCTGATGGTGGGTGGTAATGCGGTTTACGAGAACGGGCAGGGGGAACAAATTCAGGTTCCCGCCGGGACGACGCCTCCGGCCGGTTACACCGTGAAGATGGTTCCCGGCACGAGCCAAAAAGGTGTCGCGGCCGATGGAGCGGCAGGGGGCCGTGGTGGCAATGTGAATGTCGAAAGCGGTGTGCGCACCGTCGTGACGGACCAGACGACCACCAAGGTGGAAGAGGAAAAGAAGAACCTCGTGGTCTTCGACGATCTGCCGACGGTGGAAGATGTGGCGACGGCGCTGAATTCGCTCGGAGTGACGCCGCGCGACATGATGTCGATTTTCCAAACCATGAAACAGGCCGGAGCGCTTCAGGCCGAATTGGTAATGCAATGAACCCGGTCTCTTTTGATATCACGAAAACACCGCCCACCGTGGCGGGTTCGGAACGTCTCAGCGCGGCGGAACGCCAGCGGTTGTGGGGTGCCTCGCGAGAGCTGGAAGCGCTTTTCAATGGCTATCTGCTCGGCGATATGGGCGAAAAACTTCCCGGCACCGAGGAGTCGACGAGTGGCAAGATTTATGCCGGGCTGTTCAAGGACGCGCTCTCGCGGAATCTGGCCGATGGCCAGCACAACGGCATTGCCCGGCAACTTTACCAAAGCATGACCAAGCAGGCAGTTTCTGCCCAGCCGGTGAAAGCGCTCAACGAGACGACGACCTGATTTTCCCATTCTTTTTATGAACATTCTTCCCACCAACCCGCGAGAGCTCATTACCAAGCTTGAAGAGATTGTTGATTCGCTCATTAACGACGAGCGTGAGGAGCAGAAGGCCATTTTGGAGCGGGAGACGACGCACCTGCCGGTGATCTGCGGACGCATCGATCAGCGTACGTTGGAGTTAGGCCGGGTCCAGCTCGCGCTCGCCCCCTTTTGGCCGAAGCCCGACCCGCAGCCGGATCTGGTTGATCCCGGGCGGCGCACTTTCGAAAAGCTAAAGAATTTGCAGCAATTGACGATACAGAATCACTTACTCCTTGAACATCATTTGAATTTTTTACAGGAGATTCACCGAGAGGTTCTGGGAGTCGACCGGAAGCCTTTTCTCTATAATGACAACGGCCTCGTCTCCGGAGAATGGATGGAGTCGGGTTGCCTGCTAAACGCCAAAGTTTGATCGTCTAACCACCAAAGAGAATGCTATGTCATCCGGAGGATTAGGACTCAACGCAGCGCTGGCCATGGGCGCCAAGTCACTGAGCAATCAACGCATCGGCGTTGAAGTGACCGGCCGCAATATCGCCAACGTGAACACACCCGGCGCGTCACGCCAGCGGGTGGATCTCAATTCGGATATCTCGATCGAATACACCTATGGCCAGCAGGGGACCGGTTCCTACGTCGCGGGAATCCAGGCCTTGCGCAGCCAGGTGATTGACGCCTCCGTTGTGCGCGAATCTTCCCTCAGCGGTTACTACAACACCATGGAGGACCAGACCACGCTGGCGCAGAGTGCGCTGGGCGAAACGTTGTCGGGTACCGCCACTTCGGGGGTGACTTCCACCAGCGGCATCCAGCTGGCGATGAATGAATATTTTGATGCCTGGCAAGCGCTGTCCACCGCGCCGACCAGTCAGGCCAATCGCCAGCAGGTGCTCGCCAAGGGGCAAACCCTGGCGACGGACCTCAACACCGCCAGTCAACGTCTGCAGGCGCAACGGGATGACGTCGCCACCGACGCCGAGGCGGTGACGACTTCCATCAATCAGCTTTCCGATACCATCGCCAATCTGAATATCCAGATCGTGCGTTCGGAAGCCAACGGTGGCACGGCCAACGATCTGCGCGATCAACGCCAGACCGCGCTCGAATCACTCGGGCAACTCGTCAACATCAACGTCGACAGCACCACGAACGCCAACGGCACTCTCATCGTCACGCTGGCTTCCACGTCGTCGCCGACTCTGGTGACTCTCGTCAATGGCGCGGCTTCCGGTTCCTCCGCCACGACCCAGAGTCTGGGTACCGATTACGATCCCACGACAAACCCGCCGCTGACCGTCACCTACACGGGAGGCAGTCCCGCCTCGACCAGCACCATCGCCAATAACGTGGCCTTGACGCTGACGGGCGAACTGGGCGGGGACATCCAGATTGCCAATGTCGTGATTGGCTCGGAGTCCAACGCCACCGGCGGTGGCGCGGGCATGCTCGGCCAACTGGACGATCTCGCGGCAGATATCGTCTCCACGATCAACACCCAGCACGCGGCCGGGTACGACAACGAAACACCTCCGCAGACCGGTATCGTCTTCTTCACGGCGGCGAATACCCGCGCGTCCAATATCTCCGTCGCCTCCGGCATCGTCGCGGATATCAATACCATCGCGGCCAGCAACAACACCGGCAAACTCGATGGCAGCAACGCCACGGCCCTTGCCAATTTGCGTAGCGATCCATCGATCCTGCCCGCCTATCAGGCCATCGTGGCCAGCATTGGCCAGCAGGTGCAGCAGGCGGATCAACAGGCCTCCTCTCAGGCGATTGTGACCAAGGCAGTCGTCGCGCAACAGAACAGTGTCTCCGGGATCTCTCTGGATGAAGAAACGACCAATTTGCAGATGTATCAGAGAGCGTACGAAGCCTCGGCGCGGTTCATCTCGGTCATTGACGAGATGCTGAGCCGGGTCATCAACGGAATGGGAGCATGAGATGAGAGTCACCAGTAATTCGTTTCCGTCCACCTTGACGGCGCAGTTGCAGGACCTGCAGCAGAAACAGCTCAAGTATCAGCAGCAATCGGCCACCGGTCTGCGCATCACCCAGTCTTCCGACGATCCGCTGGGCTTCCAGCGCGCCCAGGTCCGGCAAACGCAGCTTTCGTCCAATCAATCGTACCTCGACACCACCGCCGACGCGCAGACGCTCTGCGAATACAATCATCAGGCCATGTCCGATCTCCAGACCGCGCTGAGCCGCGCTTCCGAGATCGCCACGAAGGTCAGTGGAATTTACGATGCCAACGATTTGTTGGCCATGTCCGAGGACATTGACGGCATCCTCAGCCAGGTGGTGCTCATTTCCAACCGGCAGAAGGACGGCGCCCAACTTTTCGGTGGCACGTCGGGAGCCAAGCCCATCACGGTATCCGGTTCCACCTATGACTTCAGCGGCAGCACCAACAGCTCGGTGACCCAGGCGCAGATTGCCGCCGCGGGAACGCCGCTGAACACCGGGCTGGTCGCCGGTCGTTCTCCCTTGAACAACAGCACGTCCGCCGCCACTTACGATGGATTCCTCTACGACAGCGGCACGTCCACTGATACGCTCAATACCCTCATCCAACTGCGCGATACGCTTGCCGCCGCCAACGCCGGGACCATGACCGTTGACCAGGTCGCGACAGCGGTGCAGAACACGTGGTTGCCGGGAATCAACAAGTCGGTTGATCTCGCCTCGCGCTACGTCGGCGTGACCGCCGCCAGCCTGGAATCACTTTCCTTGAATAAAACGACGCTCACCAACCAGGTAAAGGTCGATAAAGAGAATATGAGTGCGGTGACTAATGTGAATCTGGCCGAGGCGCTGACCAATCTTCAGCAGACACAGACCAATTATGAAGCGGCGTTGCAGGCCGGCGCCAAAATTTTAACCCTCTCTCTGATGGACTATTTGAAATGAGCGCGTTACAAGAAACCATGCCGTCTACCAGCGAAACGGAACTCGGGGCGGAGGTCTTCGAGAAAGTCCTGAATTTCCCCTTCGGAATTCCGGGCTTCCCGAATGCCCAACGCTTTATCCTGACCCAGACCGAAAAGGAACGCCCCTTCGCGTGGCTGCGCAGCGTCGATCAGGAATCGACCGCGTTTGCCGTGGTGGAGGCGTACCGCCTGGTGCCGGATTACAGCATCGATATTTCCGACGACGAACTGGCTGAAATCGGCTCACCCACGCCGCAAGAGTGCGCCATCCTGTTGATTTTGCGGATTGAAGTGGGGGAAACGGTCAAAATTTACGCCAATTTGCGTGCCCCCGTCGTCCTGAACATGACCCGGCGGCAGGCCCGGCAAATCATACTTTCGGACGCCGACCATTATTCGGAGTCGACGCTGTTCGAATTTGGCGTTAAGAAATAGCCATGCTGGTGCTCTCCCGCAAAGTTGGCGAATCGGTTCGCGTAGCCGATAACATCGAACTTTTCATCATTGCCATTGATGGACAGCGCGTCCGTATTGGCATCAAGGCCCCCAAGGAGGTTCGAATCGTGCGCTCGGAATTGGCCGAGGAAATCGCCAAATCGAACCAATCAGCCGCCGTCGAGGTGAAAGCCGAAGCCGGTTCCAGCCTGCTCTCCGAAGCGGCCCGCAGTGTCACCAAGCCGGTGTGACGCGAGAGCTGAGCCCCTCCCGCGTCATGGCTGCATTGTAGGGCGGTTCTGTGAACCGCCGATTGGCAGCAAAGCTGCCATCCACCGTCCGAATGCAAACTCCTCATTCTTGGCACCTGCGGTGCCAGCCGGCGGTTCACAGAACCGCCCTACAGTTTGAATTCATTCTCCAAGGTGGCCTACTTGAATAGGCTCTGATCGCTGCCTAGATCTTCTCGTCCGTCTCGGCCTTGAGAATATCCTCGATCGTTTCGCGGCGCGAAATCAACGTCGTACTGCCATCGCTTTCCAGCCAGACCTGAGGCACGCGACCAATCGAATTGTAGTTCGAGCTCATGGCATAGCCGTAAGCGCCGCCGTCATGCAGTACCATCAGATCCCCCGCGTGCGGCAGCGGCAGATCGCGCGGAGCGAGCAATTCGCTAGAGTCGCGGGTGAACACGTCGCCCGATTCGCAGAGCGGACCCGCCACCACGACCGGTTCGGTCGGCTGTCCGGCGCGGGCCGGGATGGAAATGCGGTGATAGGAGCCGTACATGGCGGGGCGGACGAGGTCGACAAAACCGGCGTCGACCATCGCGAAGGTGGCTCCCTTGCCCTTTTCGTTGTCGCGGGTCTTCTTCACGTCCATCACGCGAGTAACGAGTTGCGCCGATCCGGCGACGTAGTAACGGCCTGGTTCGATTTCGAGACGGATCGGACGACCCACCGCCTTGCAGAGCAGGGCATGGGCATCGGTCAGGATGGACGCGAGCGCCTTCAAATCAATCGCCGCGCCGCCCTTGTAATTGTGCGGCAGGCCGCCGCCGAGGCTGACAGCTTCGAGATTCGGAAATTGAGGGGCGATTGCCGCGAACTCCTCCGCGAGCCGCTTCAGATTGGCGCGGAGTTCTTCCTGCTGCGGACCGCTGCCCACGTGGGCGTGGATCATGACAATGGGATAGCCCAGCTTCTTGGCGGCGGCGATCACCTCGGCCACATCCTGGAACCAGACGCCGTGCTTCGAGCTCGGCCCGCCGGTGTCGCACGAATTCACATGGCCGTGACCGAAACCGGGATTCACCCGCAGGGCAATCGCGCCCCGGTAACCGGCCTTGCGTAGGTCGTGGAGCTGTCCCGGCGATCCGATATTCGGCAGAACACCCTGCGTGCCGACCGCTTCCCACCAGTTGTCGCGGAAGACGTCGGCGGTATACAAAATCACGGGCGGCTGGCTGCCACCGGAAAACCCGGCCTGACGGGCGCGCAACACTTCGTTGCCGGAGACCGCGTCGATCCAGATTCCGGTCTGCTGCATTTCCTTCAAAATGCGCGTAGCGGGACACGCCTTCATCGCGAAGCGGGCCTGGAGTCCGGGGGCGGAGGTGAGGAACTTTACGTCGTTGATCGCGCGGCGAATCACGCCCGCATCGTACAGCCAGAACGGCGTGCCCACCTTGGCGGCGAGGGATTCGAGAAAAGCGGCGTCGGAGGCGAGGGGAGAGGGTGAGGCAGGAGTCGTCATATAATCAGTCGTAAAAAAGTATTCCGTTACAATTCCGCAACTCGCCGTGGATGTCAAAGCTGCGGTTTATGGCGAAGCCGGGAGTCAGTCTGCCCCGTCTCCGATATTCACAATCGCGCTGGCGGCACCGTAATGCTCGGTGTGGGAGAGGCTCACCAGCACCTGGATCGCGCCGATCTTTTCGGCATATTCCTTCGCCCCGCCATGCAGAACTACCTGCGGCGCGCCCGGTCCAGTGCGGACGACTTCCAGATCGCGCCAGCCGATCGTCTTGCCGATGCCGGTCCCGAACGCCTTGCTGAGGGCTTCCTTGGCGGCAAACCGCGCCGCGAGGTGCAGCGCGGGATGCTTCATCTTGTGCGAATACTCCAGTTCATCGGGCAGGTAAATCCGCTGGAGAAAACGGTCGCCGAATTTCTCAATGGACTGCTCAATGCGGGCCGTCTCCACGATGTCGATGCCGATGCCGAAGGTTTTCATGGTCGGGAGGCTATTTGATCAGGGCCAGCATTTCGCGCACAGCCTTGTCGAGGCCGACAAAGACGGCGCGGGAAATAATGGAATGCCCGATGTTGAGCGTGTCCACTTCGGGCAACGCCTTCAGGTAAACCTGCACGTTGGTGTAGTGCAGACCATGACCCGCATTCACTTTCAAGCCGAGCCGCTTCGCGAGGGCCTCGCCGCGCACGTGCCGCTTGAGTTCGGTCAACTGGGCGCGCTTGGTCGTCGCATTGGCGAAGGTGCCGGTGTGAAGTTCGATATAATCCGCGCCGATGTCGGCCGCCGCCTGGATTTGATCCGGGTCCGGCGTGATGAACGCACTGACAAGGATGCCCGCTTTTTTCAGGGGCAGGATCGCCTTCTTGATGCGGGTCAGGCTCCGCTTCACGTCGAGGCCGCCTTCGGTGGTCACCTCGGCCCGGTTTTCCGGCACGAGGCAAACCTCGTCGGGCTGCGTCTTGAGCGCATGCCGGACCATCTCCGGCGTGACGGCCATTTCGAGGTTCAGGTTGGTCTTGAGCGTGCGCCGTAACAGGGCGACGTCGGCATCTTGAATATGGCGGCGATCTTCGCGCAAGTGGACGGTGATGCCGTGGGCTCCGGCCTTTTCGGCTAGGAGCGCGGCGGTGAGAACGGAGGGTTCGGGGGTGAGTCCATGCGTGGTGTCACGATAACGCGCCTGACGAAGGGTGGCGACGTGGTCCACATTCAATCCGAGTTTCGACATAGGAGGGGTACGATAACGAAAGTCAATGGGACCTGTCGAGACTCGCTTGATGAGCGATCATGCCGGTTGAAAAACGACTCCTAATGGTGAGACGAAACGAATCACAACTTTAAATGCGATTGCAATCGACGCTTCGATGGCGGTTATTGCAAATTCGTCACGCTGTCCCCTTGCACAACGCGCTGATTTTCATACTATGAGGAGCAATGCCACCACCTCCGGTTCACCTCGAAAAAGTTTTGCGCCATGCCGAGCGCAAACTGGTGAATGAGGAGAATTTGAAACCGACCGATCTGCTCGATCTGTATCGTCGCTTTCTCAAATTGGAAGAGCACCGTCTCAAGCTCGCGCACGGCAGCGGTGAAGGTGGTCGCAGTTTCGCCCAGAAGCGCGCCGATCTCATGTCCGTCGTCTTGCGGCACGTGTGGGAAGGCGCGTGGCAGAGTGGCACGCGCGGCTACAAGGGAAAGCTGCCGCGGGTTTCGCTCATGGCGGTGGGTGGTTTCGGTCGGGGTGAACTCAATCCCGGCAGCGATATCGATATTCATTTTCTTCACGACGCGAAAGGACGCGAGGACGCGGCTTTCGTCAAGGAAGTCGTCGAGCAAGTGCTCTACATGCTCTGGGACGTGGGTTTTCACGTCGGACACGCCACCCGCACCTCGACCGAGGAAGTGGAGAATGCCAACTCCGATTTGCGGACGAAGACGTCGCTGCTGGAATCGCACCTGCTGATCGGCGACGGTTCCCTCTACGAGGAATTCGGGCGCACCTTCGAGCGCATGTGTATCAAGGGCAAGGAACAGGAATTTCTCAACTGGCGTCTCGCGGATCAGGCGGAACGTCACGCCAAATACGGCAACACGGTTTTCCTGCAGGAACCGCACGTGAAGAACGGTTGCGGCGGATTGCGCGATTACCAGAACATGCTCTGGATGGCGCAAGTGAAGCGCAACATCGCCACCTCCGGCGGATTGGTCGAAGCGCAGTTGCTGACCGTGACGGAGCGCAAGCAACTCGACGCCGCCTACGATTTCCTGCTGCGCCTGCGCACCGAGCTGCACTATCTGCAAAAGCGCAACGGCGATATCCTCACGCTCCAGTTGCAGGGCCGCATTGCGAACAGTTTCAAATACAAGCAACACACGATCCTGCGCCGGACCGAGGCGTTGATGCGCAATTATTATCAGCACACCAACACCATTTTCCAGCTCACGAACAATCTCGCCCGCCGCTTCGCCGGAACGCAGGCCAAGTCGCACCGCGTGCGCTGGTCGTTCCTCCCGTTCCGCGCCGCGAAGCCGGAACTCATCGACGGATTTATTTTGCAGAACGGCACGCTGGAGGCCTCCGAGCCCGGCATCTTCACGGCGGACCCGTTTCGCATTCTCCGCGTTTTTGTCATCGCGCAGCAGCGTCACGCCGAGATCGGTCCGGAACTTTCCGCGCGCATCCGCCGCCGACTCTCGCTGATCGATCGCAGCTTCATCTATCACAAGAAAACGCGGGAGATGATTCTCAAGCTTTTCTCCAAGAAAGGCGAAGTCGGAGCCATCTGCCGCCTCATGCACGAGCACGGGGTCCTCGGCCGGCTCTTCCCGGAATTCCGGCCCCTCACGTGTCTGGTGCAGCACGAGTTCTTTCATCGCTACACGGCGGACGAACACACGATTGTCTGTCTCGAGATGCTCGACAAGATTTTGGGCGCGAAGGAACCGCCCTTCAGCAAATACGAGCCACTCATGGTTTCGGTGGAACGGCCCGACCTGCTTTATCTGGCGATGCTGTTGCACGACACCGGAAAATCTTCCAACAGCCGTCACCACTCCGAGGACAGCGCGGTCAACGCCGTGCGCGTATCGCGCCGCATGCACCTCGATGCCAAGGAACTGGCCACGCTCGTCTTCCTGGTCGATCATCACATGACCATGTCCGAGACGGCCCGCAGCCGTAATCTCGATGACGAAGAGACCATTTTCGAGTTCGCCCGCGTGGTGCAGACCAAAGAGCGGCTCGACATGCTGATGCTGCTGACCTTCGCGGATTATCAGGGAACCGATTCGCGACAACTCTGGTCCGATTGGAAGGAACTGCTCCTCTGGCAGCTCTATAACCGGACGGCGCGCGCTCTGGAAGGCGGACACGAGTTCAAGCTCGCGGAGCAGAAATCGCTGGAGGAACTCAAGACCCGCATCAAGGCCAAGCTCGGCGACGAGATCGATTCCGGCGAAGTGGATGCGCATTTCAAGAATCTTCCGGCCCGCTATTTCAACAATCTGCCCGAATCGCTCATCGCCACGCACATCCAGTATGTGCACGAATTTTTCTTCAGCCAGGTCATGCACGACGATGCGGCGCTCAAGCCGACGATCCACTGGCTGCATCAACCCGACCAGGGCCATTCCGTCGTCACGGTGGTCACGTGGGATCGGGAACGCTGCTTTGCCAAGATCACGGGCGCGTTTGCCGCTTCCGGTCTTTCCATCTTGAGCGCGGACATCAACACGCGCGACGACAGTATCGTCATCGATACCTTCCGCGTTTCCACCGACCGGCAGGAAGCCGTGACGGACGTGCGCGACCGGAAATCGTTCGAGGAAAATCTGGCCCGGTCCTTCAGTCAGGCCGGATACGAATTCCCCAATCTCGAGGAAGCTGGCGGCAAGCGCATGGCCGGATACGAGGACGCGGAATTTCCCACCCGGATTTATTTCGATCACCAGTCGAGCCGCGATTACACCTTGCTCGATCTCCAGACGCCGGATCAACCGGGACTGTTGTATCGCGTGGCGTGTTGTCTCGCGGACAATGAGATCGATATTGGCTTTGCCCGCATCACGACGGAAAAAGGCGCGGCGCTGGATACGTTCTACATCACCGACCAAAAGGGTGAGAAGGTGACCGATGAGGACACATTGCGGCGCATCACCCAAGCCGTGACCAAGAGCGCCACGAGGCCATGAAAGCGGTTAAGAAAAAACCACTCCTGACCCAGGGACTGCGCGATTTGCGGTTATTGCTCGACCCGCAGCGCGCCCTGCAGCGCATTCTCGCCACGGCGGTGCGCGTGACGCAAGCCGACACTGGTTCTTTTGTATTGGTGAATCCCAATACCGGCCTGCTCGATATCGAAGCGAGCATTGGTCTCTCCCAAAAAGCGCAAAAGCTCAAGCTGCGTCCGGGCGAAGGCGTCACGGGCTGGGTCGCCTCGACAGGAAAGCCGATGCGCATCAGCGACGTCCAGAACGAACCGAAGTACGTCCGCGCCAATCCGCGCGTCCGTTCGGAATTGGCCGTGCCGGTGGAAATTCGCGGCAACGTGGCGGGCGTGTTGAACGTCGATTCCAACCGGGTCGGAGCCTTTAGCGAAGTCGATGAAACGCGGCTGCTCGCCTTTGCCGCCGAGGCCTCCAAGTGGCTGGAGTTGGCGTGGGAAATCGACCAGATGCGCATCAAGGGGCTGCAATTATCCAGCCTCCTCAGCATGGGGCAGATGATCATCTCCGAGACGAATCTCGATGAGGCGCTGCAGCAGATCACCCGCCATGCCAACCGCCTGATGCGCACGAAGCTGTGCTCGCTGCTGCTCATCGATGTGGAAACCGGCGAACTCTTTTTGCGTGCCTCGCACGGGGCCGGACAGAATTATCAGAGCAAGCCGCCGCTGCCGGTGAGCGAGTCGCTCCTCGGCGTGGTCGTCACCCGCCGCAAACCGCTTTCCGTACTCAACGTGCGCGAGCATCACCGCTATCGGCACCTCGAAGTGGCCAAGAAGGAAGGACTGGTTTCGCTGCTGGCCGTCCCGCTTGTTTTCAATAACAAGCTGCTCGGCGTGCTCGCGGTTTACACGAAGCAGCTCCACCGTTTTTCCAACGACGAGATCAAATTGCTCACCGCGCTGGCCGATCTTTCCGCCGTCGCCATCGAGAAGGGGCGACTCCTCAATCGCATCGTCGATATGGAGGAAAAACTCCGCGCCAGCGAACGTCTCTCCGCGCTGGGCTTGCTCGCGGCGGAGATCGCGCACGAGATTCGAAATCCACTGACGGTGATGCAGATGCTTTTCCACGCGCTGGTGGAATCGTTGCCGATGGACGACGCCTCCAAGCGCGACGCGCAGGTCATTTCCGAAAAGATGCGGCAGATGAATCGCATCGTCGATCAGGTGCTCGGCTTTGCGCGTTCCTCGGAACCGACGAAAGAGGCGATTGATGCCAAGGTATTGCTGGACGACATTACCTTGCTCACCCGGCACAAGCTCAACGCTTGCAATATCGAGATCAAGCGCGTCATCGAGTCCGACCTGCCCCCCCTCAAGGCGGACCGCGCCCAACTGGAGCAAGCCTTGCTCAATTTGATTCTCAATGCCTCCGACGCCATGCCGAAGGACGGCAACGGCGTGCTGCGGCTCGGAGCCGCGCGGGAATTGCTCGAGGGCGTGCCGCACCTCGTTCTATCGGTGAAGGACAACGGGCAGGGGATGAACGAACAGCAGTTGGAGAACATTTTCGCGCCGTTCCTGACCTACAAAAAGCAGGGGACCGGCATCGGCTTGGCCATTGTCCGCAAGATCGTGGAGAACCACCAGGGCAAGGTTTTTGTCGAGTCCAAGCCCGGCCGCGGCACCCAGTTCAAGCTCTTCCTGCCGCTGTAGACGGGGTGGACCTCGTGCTTGCTGTGCGCAAAACTCCGAATCCGAGCTGTAGGGCGGTTTGGTGAACCGCCGGCTGGCACCGCAGGTGCCAAGAGTGGGGAGTGTGCATTCAGATGACCAACCGGCAGCCCTGCACGCTGCAAAAATCTCGCACACGCAGCTCATATAGCTCACCTAAGACAAACACTCCCGGCGGGATTGTGGTAGTCTGACCTCATGCGCGGCCCCGTCCCCTTTGAAATCTCAAATTTGCAATTTGCCATTTCTCGTCGACACCCACCACGACACCCAACAGAGACGGTTGATCTTTGTAGCCGATTGTCGACGCAGTTTATTTTTTATCCCCTTCCGCTCCCCGGGACCTCCCTGAAAAGATCGTTGGTTACAGTTTTTTTTGATTTGCCAAACGTCTCCCAAACGGGCGTCATAGGAGCCATGACACGAGGCTTCTTCAGGTCGGGAAGAAAGATCATGGCCAGCCTCCTGGGCTCGGCATTTTTAAGCATCTCCCTTTGGGCCGGATCGGCTCCCTTCGAGATGCCGCGCCAATACAGCGCCGAGGTGGAATCCATCATCGGCGATACGTCTTCGGGCGTCATGAAAGTTTACGTCGATGCGAGCAAAAGCCGGATGGAAATGACCTCCCAGGGACTCGACACCATCGTCATTTCCCGCAGCGATCTGAAAGTGATGTACACCCTGATGGTGGCGCAGAAGCAGTACATGGAAATGCCGTTGAATGACGCGCAGGCCCGGCAGGCCGACCCCACCTCCATCGCGGCCAATGCGCAATGGGAAAGCCTCGGCAAGGAAACCGTGAATGGCCGCGTGTGCAACAAATACAAAGTGACCTCCCCCGGCTCCAGCGACGGCTCACCGACCACCGTTTCCACTTTCTATTTCGATGCCGCCACGAATGACCCGGTCAAGATGCTCGTCGATGCCGGTGGCCAATCCGTTGTGGCGAACTTCCGCAAGTTTCAACGGGGAGCGCCCGACGCCAGCCTGTTCGAGGTGCCGAAGGAGTATAAAAAGTTTTCCATGCCGGGTATGCCGCAGGGATTGCCGGGACTGTAAATAACGGAGAGTTGAGGATGCAAATGAGGGAGATCAGGACGTGGAAATTGGTTTGGGGAGGACTGTTCCTGTTGGCGTGTTGTGGCCCCAGCTTTCTGCAGGCGGAGTACAAGTCTCCTAATTGGCAGTTCATCCCGTACAATCCCGACCGCACCGCGCTTTCCGTTGCCGAGAGATCCCAATTGGCCGTTGCGTTAACCGAATACGCGCGGTATGTGGAAGTCTCGAATCCCGCTGCGGACACCCTGCGGGCCAAGGCGCTTGCGCTGGCGATGCGTCTCGATCCGGAAAGTAAATCGGCAATTATCCTGAATGGCAAACTCAAGCGCGGCGGGTATACTCCGGAAGGCTCATCGACATTGAGCCGCGAGGAGTTTCTCAAGCTCTTCCTGATGCAGGTCAAAAATTTGCAGGCAGGTCCGAGCAGTCCTCGCGGCGATTCCCATTTTGCCGCCTACCTTCTCGATTTTCTGGCCACGGTCGATCCTGATAACGAAGACTTGCTCTATAATGCGGAAATTGAGCAGAGAAAATTTCCCGTTTCCTGGCAGGCTGTGATTGCCTCGGCTCCCACGCCTCGCTCACCTGTTACGCCCGGCTCAGTGACCACTGCCGCAGCTCCCGTCACACCAACTGTACCCACGACTCCAACAACCAGTTCGACCGCGTTGAAGCAAACCCAAAGCAAGATCAAGGGATTGGTTGTCATGAGTTCCGATGATAATGTTTTGGGCGGAAAAGTGCTTGAGATTATCACCACCGCCAACCCGGCTGAGGGGGGAAGTACCTGCCAACTCTCGGCCAAGGCAGGGGAGGATATGAAGATCGCGCTGAGCGAGGCCTTTCGTTTTATTAAAATGCGGCATCCGGAATCCGCTAACGGCATTAGTTTTACCCTCAGCTTCGAAGACAAGTATACCAAAATGGCCGGAGGATCGGCAGGCACGGCGTTCGCCGTGGGGATGATGTCGATTCTCGATAATCTCACCATCGATACGAAGGTCGCCATGACCGGAGACATCACCGTCGATGGCAAAGTGCGCAAGGTTGGCGGTGTGCCGACCAAGATTCGGGGCGCCAAGCTGGGCGGCTGCGAGCTCGTGGGCATTCCGGTCGAAAACGAATCCGACGTGGCGAATCTCATGGTCATGAATGGCTATCGCGCCGCCAGCGAGATTCAGATTTTTTCCATCAACACCCTGGATGAAGCCATTGGCTTGGCGAGACAGGATCGCTCCGAGAAACTCAACGAAGCCATCAAAGTCTTTGCCGAAGTGCAGCAGGATCTGAACGGGAGCGGCTCCATTGGCAGCGCGGAAACGGCCACCAAGCTGGACAAGGTGCTCGACCTCGCGCCGAATCATCTCTCGGCAAAATATCTCCGCGAGAAAACGCGCGGTGCCCTGCCGACCTTGCTCACTCCGACTGCGGCGATTGATGAATTGTTTAATGCCGCAGGACCACTGATGCTCTTCTTTAACTCCCTCGACAAGGAAGAGCAGAAAAAATACAGTAACCGCCAGATTCTGGTTTTCACCCTCCCGAAAGCCACCTATACCGGCGTGCGCGAGCAATTGACCCAGCTCGAAAAGAAAATGCCGCCGCAAATCCAGAGCACCTATTACGCCATGATCAACCTGCTCGATCGCGTCGAATACTTCGATGGTCAATACAAGGGAGTGCCGCATCGCTCCGCCGTGAATCTCTATAACGCCAATTTCTCCAACGATCTCCCGCGCCGGACTCGCATTGATGATATCAGTAAGCAATACCAAGTCTTGATTGGAGAATTGACCAAGCTCGATTACGACAAGCAATTCATTGAAGCGCAGCTTCATTGACGATTTATTCCCTCTCAGTTCATGAAGCCGTTGCCTAACTTTCTCGCTTTCTATGCGGCGCTCCCTCCGGAAAAAAGGCGACTCATCGATCGCCATACTGAAATGGTCGATCACAAAAAAGGAGAAGTCATCTTCGAGCAAGGCGCGGTAGCCGACTCCGTCTACGCCATCGAGAAGGGCGTGGTCGAAGTGGTTCTGCAAGCCGAAGGCGGCGTTTCCCAGCGCTCCGTCGCGTATCTTTCCAGTGGTGATATCTTTGGCGAAATGGGAGTGATAACCGAGCGCCCCCGCATTTCCACGGTTCGCATTTGCGAAGACGTGCACCTGCGCAAGTTCTCCCGCGAATGGTTTTACAAGCTCATGGAAGCCATTCCCACCTTTGGCATTTTCCTCGCATCGAATCTGGCCGAACGGCTCTATCGCTTCACCTCGAATCACTACTACATGAGCTATAGTGTCGACTTCAGCGGCAATCTGGAAAACTTCGACCTCCTCATTATTTTTCAGACGCTCCAATCCAGCGGTCGCACGGGTGAGCTCATCCTGACCAGCGCCAGCAACGATGTCATCGGACGCTTCTTCTTCGTCAATGGCGACGTCGAACAGGGCCGCTACCTTCACCTGCATGGAGTCGAAGCCATCTGGCAGGTCTTCGTCGAAGAAAAACTCGACGGCTCATTTGCCTTCCAGGCCACGGACCAGCCCTTGCCCGTGACCGATGAACGCGAGAGAATTGCGCTTCGCGGCATGGACCTCCTCATGCAGGCCGCGTCGAAGCGGGATGTCTACCAGATCCTCGCCCCCAGCTCGAAAGACCTCACCCGCGAACTCTCGCGTCAATGCGAGCGGCTTTCCTGGGAAGACCCCGAGACCGAAGCCGCGGCAACCACGATCTGGCAACACATCCAAAAGCGACCCCAAACGCTCGGCACCCTCTGGCGGCTCTGCAATCTCTCCGTCGCCACGATCATCGAAGTCACCCGGCTCATGCGCGAAAAAAAACTCGCCACGCTCTCGAAAGAGAATGACCCCACCCAGAATTGAACTGGGATACTCGGTTTAGGAAACCGATGCTCTATCCATTTGAGCTATAGGGTCGCGGTTCTGGCATTATGCTTTGACGGGAGACTCAGGCAAGCAAATCAGGCGGCATACCTTTCGGCCTATAGAGAGATGTCCTGATTGCTCAATAATACTCACGTGGGCCAGTTCCGGTCCCGGTAGCGGGTGGGGGTGGAGCGGGTGAACTTGCGAAAGACTTTGGAGAAATAATATTCGTCGCGAAATCCGCAGAGCGATGCGATCTGCTTGAGGGGAAGCTGTGAGTGGACCAAGAGGGTTTTGGCGCGATCGATTCGTAATTCGGTCACACGACGAATCAGACTTTTCCCGCGCAGTAGCTTGAACTGATGGCGTAGATAATCTGCACTCACGCCCACTTCTTCCGATACGGCATCGACCGAGTCGATTTCGGAAAAGTGATTGCGAATATATTGTTCGGCATGCGAAACGTACCGTTCGCCCCGACTGGAACTCTGGCGTTTCCAGCGATGGCAGGCCAGATGCACGAGCGATAATAAAGTGGCGGTGGCGCGTAGATCGTAGATGGCCTGTTCGGGCGGCGTGAGGGCGGTCCCGACTTCGGAGAGCAAGCGGATGTCTTCGAGCAGGGCCGGGCTGTCCACGGCGGGAAGATAGAGATGCTCTTTGGGAAAGACCAGATCGCGAGTAGATGCCGCGATTTTGACGCAGAGATCCTCACCGGGAACGATCATTTCCTGGTCGTGTCGTTGGCCGGGCGGATGAATTACGATGCTTCCTTCCTCGAAATCGAGTGGAACGTCTTCGATTCGAGTGCGCCCTTTCCCCATGGGATGATAGATGATTTCCAGCACGGGATGTGTGTGGACAGCGCAGGTGCCGATTGGCACGGCGTGCCTCATCCCATGGACAAAAACCAGTGGTTTCTGACGAGCCTGATTTTGGAAGAAGCGCTTCCATGCAGTGGGATTGGGCATGAGTTCAGAAATGGCAAAAAAACCAATTTTTACCATATAATTAAGTTATTACTTTCGTAAATTTTGTAGAAAAGCCGAAAAAGTCATGAGTTAGCCATTAATTCCAATCGGTTTTTATAATGGATTATTTTCTAATGCTCGTATGACAACTTCGTCCATTCTTCGCAGTGAGGGGAATAAAAGGAGCGCCCTCAAACAGTCTTTCTCGTGGTGGTGCTTTGCCAATCGTGGGCTCGATGCGGATACGCTGCTGCACGCGGCGCGAGAAATCGGATACGAAGGAGTCGATCTGATCGACGAGGCCTTGTGGCCGAAAGTGATCGAGCATGGATTGAAAATTGTGGCGGTGTGCGGGCACAATTCCATCGAAGACGGAATGAATCGGCGGGAAAATTCCAAGCGTATTGAGGCTGAAGTGCGGGCGAATCTGGCGAAGGCCGAACAATGGAAAATTCCTCTCTTGATTTGCTTTTCAGGGAATCGGCAGGGAACCCATTCGGGCATCGACGCTACTGCGGAAGTTTTGAACCGGCTGGCCCCCGTCGCAGCCAATGCGGGAGTGACGTTGGCGATCGAGTTGTTGAATAGCAAAGTCGATCATGCGAATTATGAATGCGATCATACGGCTTGGGGCGTCGAGGTCTGTCGGCGGGTGAACTCGCCGTCGGTGAAATTGCTCTACGACATTTACCACATGCAGGTGATGGAGGGGGACGTGATTCGAACGATCCAGAATCACTCCGCTGAATTTGCTCATTATCATACGGCGGGAAATCCCGGTCGCGGACAACCGGATGAGAGGCAGGAGCTCAATTATCCGGCTATTTACCAAGCCATCGCGGCGACGAACTATCGTGGTTACATCGGACATGAGTTCCTGCCGACAGGTGATGTGCGAGCGGCCTTGAGTCAGGCATTTGCGGATTGCCAGCAAATGCCATGAACACAAAGCGCGCGCGCTCATTCGGTTCGTGGACGAATCAGGCCGGGTGTGCGGTGTGGTGGTGGACGTGGTGCCGGGAGTCGATGCAGTAGGCATGTCCCATGACACCGATCCAGAACATCACGGGCAGGATGAGGCCGAGGCCGAGGGTGCAGAAGCCAATCAGGATTCCGACGAAGAGCGAGAGTGGAAATCCGACGAGCATGAGCCCGAAGCCGAGTCCGTAGTAACCTTTGAAGAGGTGGCCGAGGCCGGGGATGACGCTGAGGGCGGCGGCGGCCCAATCTTCCGCTTTCCGATCGATGGGGATATCGGTGGAGTGACGAGGGTCGATCATATTTCTCACCTCTTTTCGGTAAGGACCGGGGCCCAAAGGGACTGCCGTTTGCGCCCCCTCCTGATGGAGTCAATATAGCGCTTTCGGGAGGGGAAAGTCAAAGTCATTCGTGATACTCGGCGAGTTCCAAAAGGACGCCATCGGGATCGTGAAAATAGCAGAGCGTTTTGCGCACGTTCGAGCCTTTCAAAATGCCAGCGGGGACTTCGACGGGGTTGCCGACAAACTGAACTCCGGCGGCGCGGAGACGGGCCACGGTGGCGGTCATATCGGAAATGCGGAGCGCGAAATGGCGCAGGCCGAACGTATTGGCTAGGGAGTTGGCAGGCAAATTTTGCCCGATGGGAGTGAGGTATTGCAGAACTTCAATGCGGGGACCATTGCCGGGGAGTTCCAGGAACACGACTTCGGCTTGGATGCCGGGGAGCCCGGCGACGGCGTCGATCCAGTCTCCCTGCAACGTGGCGCGGTTGGTTTGTTGAAAGCCGAGGAGATCGCGGTAAAAACGGACAGTGGTCTCGAGGTCGCGGACGACGAGGTTGAGGTGATCGATGGAGTGTGTCATGGGGTGAGGGGGGCGTTAAGTCTTGGTTTCGCCGAGGAGAAGCGCTTCGGCCTGGGCGACGGTGAGGGTGGAGAGGGCAACGGTTTTTTCGCGGGATTTCTGACCGCGCACGAGGGTGACGGCGGAGGCGGGGAGGTCGAGTTGTTCGGCGAGGAAGCGGACGAGTTCGGCGTTGGCCTTGTTGTCGACGGCGGGGGCGTGGAGCTTCACCTTGATGGCGGTTCCGTGACGGCCCACGATGGCGCTTTTGGGCGCATTGGGGACGACATGAAGGGTAATGTACTGAGGTGAAGGATTATTTGTCATAAGCCACTTATTCTTGAGAAAGCGGTGCCGATGATTTGTTCTATAGTTGCATTTTGAATTACCGGAGTTTTAATGAAGTGGAAAGGGAGGAGTAGTATGTCACAACAAGAAGAAAAGAAATCCGACCTGCAGCCCGTTGTGGTTGCGTTGGCTTTGGCTTTCGTTGGGGGATTGGCTTTGGCGGTTGGTTACAAACTCTACCGCAAGGTGGAGGATGAGCGCGTGACGCGCGAAGCCGCCGGTGAATCGTTGTACGAACGATTTCATAAGGATTAATCCGTCCCACGGCGGTTAACGCCTCGGACAGAAGCGAAAGGCTGGTTCTGCGCAAGCGGGGCCAGCCTTTCCAGTTTCAGTCCATTGAGTGGTTTTCTGTAGGGCGTCTCGGTGAGACGCCATGGCGCTTCACCGAAGCGCCCTACAGACCGAGTTCTCGTTTGAAAATCAACGTTGGCAGCGTGCATGGGAACTACCGGAATGCCGCGAAGCAGAGCAGCACCATGGCGGTGGGGAAGAGTGCCGCGAGGGCAAGGGGGCCGGGAGCGACGCCGTTGGGGAAGTATTTGTTGAGGATCGATTGACCCGCCGGGTTCGGTGCGTTGGCGATGACGGTGAGTCCACCCCCGGCGACGGCCCCGGAGACGACGGCGATTTTCAGCGTTTCACTGAAATCCGGCACGAGCGTGGCGAGATAGGTGATGGCCGCGTTGTCATTGAAAGCCGTCAGGAATGTCGCCCCGAGGAGGAGCGGCCATTGGCTCAAGCGGCCGAGCAACGGCTCGATCCACCAGCCTTGCAGGCCGCCGTGAATGACGAGTCCCGCGAGGAAGAAACCGACGAGCAGCGGCGAGCGCATATTGATTTCATCCTGGTAGGGACTCGTGGCAATGGTGAAAGCGAGGAAGAATAGAAAGCCGCCAATGAAGAGCGCGGGGTAGTGGGCGACGATGACGGTGCCGAGAAGAAAGGCGAGATGGACGCCGGTAATCCAGAGAGGCACTTGTTCCTCGGTGCTGTGGTGGGAGTCTTCGTGTTTTTTTCGGGTGGTTGCGAGGGCGGAGAATTCCTTGCGGAAGAGGAGGAAGTAGGTGAGGTTGCTGAGCACGATGGCGGCGATGGCGCGGTCGCCGAAGTTTTCCAGCATATAGAGCGAACTCCAGTTCCACTTGGCGGCAACCATGAGAACGGGTGGCGCGGCGAAGTTGGTGAGCGTGCCGCCGACGGAGACATTCACGAAGAGGAGTCCGATCGTGGCGTACATGAAGGTCGTGCTCGGTTTGAGCGCGTAGAATTCGCGGCCCAGCAGCAACGCGCAGATCGTCATGGCGGCGGGTTCAGTGATGAACGAGCCGAGGAGCGGGCCGACGGTGAGGAGGGTCAGCCACCAGCGGGCGGGCGATTTTCCAGCGAGGAGGGCCATGCCGTGCGCGGCAAATTGCAGAACCGGGCGGCTGGCGGCGATGGCCATGATGACGATGACGAAGAGCGGTTCGGTGTAGTTGACCGTGCTGTTGACGTATTGCTTGGCGGTGTCCCAGCCCTTGATGAGGGTGATGGCGATGAGCAGCGGCACCACCCAGAGGCCGAAGATGGCTTCGACTTCGCTGAAGAAATGGAGTGCGGCGGCGGGGATGCTGCGTTCGTGACGCGGGTGAATGGAGTGGCCCGCTTCCTTTTTGCGGCGGATCTCGTCGTCGTGGTGATGCTGGATGCGGTGGGCGAGTTTGAGCAGTGTGGGAGCGAGGAAGGTGTGGAGGATGGCGAGGAGGAAGAGGACGCTCGCAATGAGATTAAACGGATCGGCCTGCACGCGCTCCACGAGCACCTGCCAGAGTCCGGCGCCTTCCGTGTGCGCGTATTGATTGAGCGGCAGCGGGAAGGCGGGAAGCGTGGCGGGGTTTGACATGGATTAGACTCCGGTGACGTTGAGGTAGATGGTGCGGCGATGGGGAGCGCTGCGGTGTTCAAAGATAAAGATGCCCTGCCAGGTGCCGAGGCAGAGGCTTCCGCGATTGATGGGGATCACTTCGCTGGTGCGGGTGAGCGCCATGCGCAGGTGGCTGGTGGAGTCGTCGGGACCTTCCGCGTCGTGGAGATAGGTTTCGTCCTCGGGCACGATCTCTTCCATGAAGCGGTGCAGGTCCTCGCGCGCGGTGGGGTCGGCATTCTCGTAGAGCACGAGGCTGGCGCTGGTGTGGGCGATGAAGACGGAGGCGGTGCCTTCGCTGATGCGGGTTTCGTCCACGGCGGCCTGCACCTGTTTGGTGATTTCGTAGGTGCCCTTGCCGTTGGTGGGAACGGTAAAGGTGAAGGTCTGGGAAATCATAGGGTGTTTTTTAGGGGTGGGGGTAGGGGATGGCACGAAAAAAATAAACAGCGTCGACAATCGGCTACAAAGATCGACCGCCTCTGTTGGGTGTCGCGGTGGGTGTCGATGAGAAATTTCAAATCTCAGATTTGAGATTTCAAAGGAAAAGAGTCCGCGCATGGGGGCAGACTAGCACAGCTGGCGCGGGAGTGTTTGTCTTAGGTTTGCTACGTGAGCTGCGTGTGCGACATTTTTTGGGAAAGTTATGATGTCTGGCGCAGTTGACGATTTTACAGCGGCGGTGCACTGGGCGCGGGGAAGAGGGGCGACGAGGGGGCGCTGTCGGACGGAGGCGGGGTGTCGAGTCGCAGAAAGGACGGGGCTTCGTCGGTGGTGGCGGGAGTGGCCGGGGGATTGGCGAGGGGCGGAGTGGGTGTCGTGGGCGCTTTCTGCGGTTCGGAGGTGGAGAGGGTGGTGATCTTCTCGGTGGTGGTGGGTGGTGGAGTCGCGGGTTTCAGGTCGGTCGCTCCGGCGGGAGTGGGCGAGGAAAGTCCGGGCACTTGCGGCCAGGTTTCGGCGCGCGCGGCGGTGACGGTGAGGGCCGTGACGATGAACAGAACGGAGAGGGTCTGGTTCATGTGGTGATTTTACCTCGGAGCGGGATTTGTGGCAACGAAAACACTTGGACAGATGGCGCGGGGTTGCGTAGGTTAGCGGTCGCCAGAGGTGGCAGAGCCGAGGCAAGTCAACCCCGCCAGGTCCGAAAGGAAGCAACGGTACCTTGACCAACGTTGTTGCCGCCTCTGGTCTTTTTTTTGGCAGGGCTGAGCCCTGCACCCAGTAGCTGATTTGCTGCGCAAATCGCTTAAGATCGTAAACAGGCTCTATGGCCTTCGCGCTTTTTATTTCAAACGGCTGGCTAGAACGGAAACCCGTCTTTGTTCACGGTGGGTGCGGTGGGTTTTTCTTCGCTGGGACGACGGGCGAGTTTTTCCTTGGGTGCACCGTGGACGAGGATGGCTTTGTCGTCGGCAGGGCAGGCGAATTCGCAGGCGCCGCAACCGATGCAGAGCGATTTGTCGACCTCGGGAATGACGAGTCCGCCCTCGTACGGAACCATGTGCACGGCCTTGGTGGGGCAATGTTCAGAGCAGGCACCACAGTCGGTATGATAAACCGAAACGATGCAGTTCTCTTTGTTGAAATGGGCCATGCCGATGCGGGTGATTTGTTTTTGCGGCACCGGCAGAAAGGGAATCGCGCCAGTGGGACAGATCTCGGTGCAGCGGTGGCAGGTGTAGTTGCAGAAGGCTTTGCTGTAATCCATGCGGGGCTTGAGCAGGTGCTGCGGACCGTACTGAAGGAACGCGGGCTGGAGCACGCCCGTGGTGCAGGAGCTGATGCAGAGCTGGCAGGCGGTGCAGTGGGCGAGGAAGGTGTCGGTGTCTCCGGCGATGGGCGGGGTGACGACGTTCTTGTACTTGCGTTTTTTGCCGTGACCATCCCCGTGCTTTTTTTCGTGATCATCGGCACGCGAGATGTCGGGCAAGAGAGTGGCTCCGGTGACGAGTGCGCCTCCGGTGGCGGTGAGGAGAAATTGGCGGCGGCCGGAATCGGGCGGTTGCGTAGCATCGGACGGCTTCGTGGTGCGGGAGACGGTCCAGTTGGTTGCGAGTCGCATCGCCCCCTGATCGCAAGCGGCGAGGCAATTGTAACAGGACACGCAGCGCGAGGCATCGACCGTTCCGGCTTTGAGGTCGATGCATTGGGCTTTGCAGCTCTTCAAGCATTCCCCGCATTTGCCGCAGGCGTCCGCATTGATTTTCAATCGGAGCCAGGAGCGCGAGGCGATGAAGCCGAGCAACGTGCCGACGGGACAAAGGGTGTTGCAGTAGAGTCGGCCCCGCAGCGAGGCCATGACGACGATGAGGAGGAAGACGGCTCCGACACCGAGGAGCAGCGGCAGGGCCGCGAGGGCAATATCCAGATGGTAGAGACCGGTGACGTGGGCTTTTTCAGCGTGGGGAACGATGGCGTTATGGGCGAAGCGGATCAGGGGGCGAATGAGCAGGGAGACGGTGCGGCCAAAGGTGCTGTAGGGATCGAGCCACGCGATGGCGAGACCCGCGCCGCCGAGGGGGATGGTGAGGAGGGTGGTCCAGAAGAAGAGGTGGCGAACCTTGGTCCACGCGGGGGCGTAGCGAAGGAAGAAGGGTTTGCGGCGAAAGAGAGACGTTATGCGGGCAATCGCATCCTGCAGAATACCGAGGGGACAAATCGCGGAGCAATAGATGCGGCCAGCGGTGAGGGTGACGACGAGGATGATAATCGCGCCAAGAGCGAGGCTTCCGGTCGCGAGGGCGATGAGGGTGGGAACGAATTGGAGCGACGCGAAGAGGGAGATGAGCGGGTGGGGGAGGTGCGCGCCGAGAAAGGCGAGGGTGAGGACGGTGAGGCAGAGCGCGGCGACGGCAACGCGGAGGGGTTTGAGGTGGCGGAGGGACATTGGATTTTTTTTGACGAAATTAACGGAATTTACGAAATGGACGGAAAAGGCATTTTTAAAATCAGGAAATCATGAACACAGGAATCTCTTTCAGAACCGTCGCCCGATTTTCTTGATTTCCTGATTTGAAAAAAATTCCCTGTCTTTCAATTTCGTAAATTCCGTTAATTTCGTCTAAATTATCGAAGTTAGACGCTGAGCTGCAAACGCTGGATGTTCATTTTGTCGAGGTCCATCGAGCCGAGGCCGAGCGTGGCGGCGATGGGGATGTAGCGGATGTCGGCGGGTTGATGGCCGAGCAACTTCGCGGCGGCGGCATCGGCGGCGACGGGGTCCGTCGAGGCGATGAGGCATTTCATTTCCACCACGTCGGAGGCGTTCGTGCCGCGCGGACCATTGCGCATCATGGGGTGGTAGGCGTCGACGATATTGAGGGCGGGTTTCTTGAAGGTCTGGAATTCCGCGATGCACTGGTGGAGATCGTTCTTGTGCCAGTAGCGGCGATCCCAGACGACACCCATGGCGTTCTTCATCGCACAGGTCATGGTCGCGCCGGAATGATGTTTGAGCACAGGCGCGTTGATGTAGACGTCGCTGTCGAGGATGAGCGAGTGGACTTTTACATCGAGGAGTTTCGTGGCCTTGGCGACCGTGACGACGCGGTACATTGATTCGTCCTTGCCGTTGATGAGCTTGGCGCGGGTGCCTTCGAGGGCTTTTTCGATGCCGCTGTGGGCGTAGGCGCGCTGCCACGCGTCGCAAGTATTGTCGAAAACGGAGATCTCTTTCGCCCCGGCTTCATCGCAGAGTTCCACGAGGCGGCGCACAATGTCGGGGTGAGTGTTCGCGCCGAGTTCGGGAACGACGTCCCATCCGATGTTGGGCTTGATCACGACCGTTTGGCCGGGTTTGACGAACGCTTTCATTCCGCCAAGGGCCGCGATGGCGGCATTGAGCATGTCGATGCGGGTGCCGTTGCGGACGGCGACGAGATGCGGAGCTCTACCGGCAGCGGCGGGAGCCGGTTCAGCGGCGAAAAGTCCACTGAGGTCAGCGAGGGAAAAAGCCGCGCCGACAGCGAAGCCTTTCTTAAGAAAATCACGACGGTCGAGATGCATGGTTTTAGTGTTCCTAATGATTGACGGGCGGCGAAGGGAATAGTTTCGTCGGAAACGGGAACGGGATCAAGAGAGGGAGGGAAGATATAAGGCGGGGTTGTTGTTGAGTAGATTTCCTAATGGATCGTGATCTTTTGCGGGCGAAATTCCTCGTTGGCGAAGAGGCCCATTTCGCGCTGCCAAAGTTGTTGAAGTGAGCGCGGGAGTGAGTAATCTACCCCGATGGCTTATCAGGTTTTTGCGCGTAAATATCGACCCCAGACATTCGCCGAGGTGGTGGGACAGGATCATATCACCAAGACGCTGGAGAATGCCATCAAGCTGGGGCGTTTGGCGCAGGCGTATCTGTTCGTGGGGCCACGCGGCACGGGCAAGACGTCGACGGCGCGTATCTTGGCCAAGGCGCTGAATTGTTCCGACGGGCCGAAGGTCGATTTCAACGCCGATGAGGAAATCTGCCAGGAGATCGCCGAGGGGCGTTGTCTCGATGTGCTGGAAATCGACGGTGCCAGTAACAATGGTGTGGAGCAGGTGCGCGACTTGCGCGACAACGTGCGCTACACGCCGGTGAAGGGCCGTTACAAGATCTATATCATCGACGAAGTGCACATGCTCAGCGTGGCGGCGTTCAATGCGTTGCTGAAGACGTTGGAGGAACCGCCCGCGCACGTGAAATTCGTTTTCGCGACGACGGAAGTGCATAAGCTGCCCGCAACGATTCTCTCGCGCTGCCAGCGCTTCGACCTGCGCCGCATTCCCGATGCGCTCATCGCGGCGCACTTGGGCAAGATTTGTCAGCTTGAAGGCGTGGACGCCGAGCCGCTCGCCTTGACGGCGATTGCGCGGTACGCGGAGGGCGGCTTGCGCGATGCGGAGTCGGCGCTCGATCAGGTGATCAGTTTTTACGGCACACGCGTGACCGAAGCGGAAGTGCTCGGTATGTTCGGCCTGACAGGCGTGACCCCGGTGGCGGCGTTGGCGCGGGCCATCGCGCATGCGGACACGGCGGCGGTGTTGACGCAGAGCCGGGAGCTGGTGAACGCGGGCAAGGATCTCGGCAAGTTGAGCCAGGATCTGCTGCGGTTTTTCCGCAACCTGGTGATTTATCAGATCGCGCCGCAGACGCTTGCGAGCGAACTTTCGCCCGAGGAGGAAGCGGCGTTGAAGGACACCGCGCCGTTGATTTCGCGCGTGGGGGCGTTGACGATTTTGGAGGATTTGAGTCAGCTCGAAGCGCGCTTGCGCTATGCGTTGGCGAAGGATGTGCTGTTCGAAGTGGCCCTCATTCAATTGAGCCAGCTCAAGGAGCGCGTCTCGCTCGAAGGGATTTTGCAGCGGCTCGCAAGTGGTGGCGGTAATGCCGAGATGACGATTTCCGCTCCGTCGGCTTTCGCTCCCGGTTCGGCCCCGGCTCCGCGTTCCGCTCCGACCGCGCCCGCACCTGCAGCGACTCCGACCCCCGCGCCGGCTTCCCCGCGCGCGGCGGAAGTGGTGCTGGAACCGAATTCAGTGCGGTACGCCACACCGGCTCCGACTCCTACTCCGGCCCCTGTGCCGAAAGTAACGCCCGCTCCGGTGGCCGCCGCTCCCGCGCCGACTCCGGCTCCGGGTGTGACGGTGATCAAGTCGATTGAAAATCCGGCGGAGATCTGGGCGAAGGTGGTCGAGGGTTTCGCGAAGGAACGGCCAATGGAAAAGGCGACAATCGAGGCGACGCGCTTTCTGTCATGCCGCGGCAATACGATCGAGGTGTCGCTGCCTCCGGCGTTGAAGAACAAATTACTTTATCTGACGAATCCGAAGAATCAGCCGCTGCTGGATTCGCTCCTGCTGCAGGCCGCCGGACAGCCGGTGAAGCTGGTGTTCCTTTCGATCGAGTCGAAGGAACCGGAGTTCGGCCAAGCGCCGTCCGGCCCGGAGCCGGTGCGGATGTCGCAGGAGGAGTTCGAGAACGATCCGCTGATTCGCGAGGCGATGCAGCTTTTCCAAGCGAAGGTGGCGGCCTAGCCAGCTAGGATGAATCGGATGTTGCGAATAGAATGACTTTGAACGGCAGGACCTAGAGTTCCGGATCACTTGTAGGACGGCACTGTGTGCCGTCGCGGCGGTTCACAGAACCGCCCTACAACGCAGAGAGATTCCGGTGTGATCGAAACAGGAGAATAATTATGAACGTAATGAAGATGATGAAGCAGGCGCAGGAGCTCCAGGCCAAGGCGCAGAAATTGCAGGCGGAATTGGCCGCGCGTGAATACACGGCGGAAGCCGCTGGCGGCATGGTGAAAGCCGTGGCGACGGGCGATGGCACGCTGGTGAGCTTGAAGCTGGACCCTTCCATCGTGAAGGAAGGCGAAGCCGAGATGCTGGAAGATTTGATCGTGACGGCGGTGCGTGAAGCGGTCGACAAGGGCAAGGACGAAGCGCAGAAGGAAATGGGCAAGCTGACGGCGGGCTTGGGTCTTCCCGGTTTCTAAAAGACGAAAGATTTTTGACGAAATTAACGGAATTTACGGAATTGAAAGGCGGGGAAATTTTAATCAGGAACTCAGGAAAGCAGGAATCTCTTTCAGGACCTTCGCCAGATTTTCCTGATTTAAAAAATGCCTTTTCTCCCATTTCGTAAATTCCGTTAATTTCGTCGAAAAAATCATGGCTGATTATCCTCCGGCTTTTCAGGAGTTGATCGCGGCGTTGCGGCAGTTGCCCTCGGTGGGGCCGCGCAGCGCGGAGCGGTTGGCGCTCTATTTGCTGGAGAGTCCGCCGGTGGTGAGTCAACGGCTCGCCACGGCGATCGCGGATTGCCGTCAACGCATTGTGCCGTGCGAGCGGTGCGGCTTTTACGCGGAGGGTCCGCTCTGTACGATTTGCTCCGACGACAAGCGCGACCGTCAGGTCTGGTGCGTGGTGGAGCAGCCGAGCGATGTGTTGAAGCTGGAGAAATCGGGTTCGTTTCGCGGACTCTATCATGTGCTCGGTGGACGACTTTCGCCGCTCGACGGCGTCGGGCCGGAGCAATTGCGGATTGGTTCTCTGCAAGCGCGATTGGAAGCGGAGAAGCCAGCGGAAATTATTCTCGCGCTCGGTGCGGATGTGGAAGGCGAAACCACGGCGCTGTATCTCGCGCCGATTTTGAAATCCTCGGGCGCGCGGGTGACGCGATTGGCGACGGGTTTGCCCGCGGGCGGCGGTTTGGAATTCGCCGACAGCGTGACGCTCGGTTATGCGCTCTCGGGTCGCCGGGAGTTGTAAGGCGACCGATTTACTCAGCGGGAATCGGAGAAGCCTGCGGACTTCCCGTTTCTTTTTTTACGCTCGATTTCGTCAACGCTCCGAGGAGGAGTCCCCACGTGGCCATGGCGACGAGGAAGAACGGAAATTGCAGCACGAGCGGCAAGGAGTAGGTCATCATCACAACGGGAATCCAGAACGCCCATTGCATGAAAAGCAGCGGGAGGTAGTGGCGAGTGAAGTAGGCGTCGTAGAGTTCGCGGTGGACGACGGCCCACGAGTAGCGGTTGTTTTTCCAGAGCCAGAAAATGGTTTGGAATGGTGTGGCCCAAATCGGCGTGAAGAACAGCATGTCGACGGCGGTTTTGCTGAGGATGACTGACCATGCGAGATGATCGCCGAACCAGCGGGCTTGTTGTTCGTAGAAGAGATGGACGATACCGCCGGAAAGGCCAAGCATGACGAAGTTGAAAAGGGCGTCCTCGACGTTGGCGCGGGTGCAGCGTCCGCGTTGACCGAAGCAGACTTTGCTGAGTTCCGCGAGAAAGCCGCCAGCGAATCCGGTGGCGGCCATACTGAACCACATGCCGCCCGCTTGTTTCCACGCGCTGAGTTTGTAAAGAAGAACGGCGCTGGAGGGCCAGAGAAAGTAACTGCCGACGAGCACGCCGAGAAGCAGTTGCAGGACGAGGGCGGGAGCGAGGTTTTCGCGGACGGCAGAGATGCCGCGTTTCGCGGCCAGGACCAAGGGAGAGGGTGAGTTCACAACCGGGATAGCAAAGCCGCCTGCGGTGAACTGGTCAATGCTGGACCAGCGGCATCAGGAGATACGCGGCCGTGATAATGACGACGGCCCCGATGATGGCGCCGGTGAGATAGCGTTGCTGGGTGGCGCGGGTGGTTTCGCGATGGCGACGGCGGGCGAAGTGTTGCCAGACGTAGGCGAGACCCAGAAAAGGGGCGATGTAAATCAGGGCAATGATGCCGGTGAAAAACCATTGGGGAAGCTGGGAAAAGCTGCCGCGGGTTTCGTGAAAATAGAGCAGGGCGAACATGATGCCCGTGCTGGCACCGGCTGAGATCCAGAAGCCGGTGAGGAAAGGATACATGGTCATGGTTTTGGGCCCGGTCCTACCGGGCATCACATCGATCAATTCTTGGAGAAGAAGCGATCAAGCCTCGAAGGACTTGCCGCAGCCGCAGGTATGGCGGGCGTTGGGATTCTGAATGCGAAATCCCGCGCCGGTCAACCCATCGGCATAGTCAATGACAGATCCCTTCAGGTAAGATGCAGCTTCTTCATCAAGAAAAATCTTCACGCCAAATTGCTCCAGTTCAGCATCTTGGGGTTGGCGCGTATTGAGCTCCATGCCGTAGGAAAGACCGGAGCAGCCACCGGCTTCGACGAAAACGCGAAGACCTTTCTGAGCCTTGTCGGGACCGAGCAACGTGGCAATTTGCTGGGCGGCCTTCTCGGTTAACTGGAGGGCAGGAGTATCGGAAACGCTCATAAATATCAAACTACCCGAAACAAAAGGGGGTGTCAATGGCATCCCCAATTTCCGGTTGATGTAACGAGAGAAGGTCTCGGGCATCGCGTTTGGGTTTAAGTGCTTAAATGTCGCATTCGTTGCGATTGAAATCCCAAGGCAGCACCATTTGCCCAGTAAGCAGTCCTTACCCCGACTACAAAAACGAGAAAAAGAAAACCTATGAAAAAGCAACTCCTCCTGTCACTCGTCTGGTTGGTCTGCCAGACGGTATCGATTCACGCCAGCACGATTCTGATCGGCAATCTGTCCAATTATACCAACGATACCAATCTGGTGGCCTACAAAGCCAACACGGGCTCGGTGGGGAAAGCGATTGGCTTCACCATGGGAACGACCGATTTCAATCTCGATTCGGTGACGTTGCGTTTGTTTATGGGGACAGGAGCCGTGCCTCTCGTGGAACTTTGGGCGGGGAACGCCACGAGCATTACGGGGACGAGCGCGCTGCTCACATTAACCAATCCGGGAACGTTGCCTGCGGCCTATACCAACGATGTCTTTACCGCGCCAACCACGTTCACACTCACGGCGGGAAGCACCTACTACGTCGTGTTGCGGGAGACGAGTGGCAACGGAAATGTATTGTGGTCGTTTGATGGCACCGCAGCCACCACCGGGCAGCCGGGAGTCAGTACCGTGCAGCGATTGATTGGTTCGAACTCGGCTGTTCTGCCGAGCGCCTGGACGTCGACCTCCGGCGTGAATAACTGGTTTGAGATCGGTGTCTCGGCTGTGCCAGAGCCGTCCGCTGTGGGCCTGTTCGGCATGGGAGGCTTGTTGCTTTCGCTCTATCGCCGTCGTTTGGCGTAGTCTTTAGAACCTATCCACGATCTTTTTGGGAGTGGCGTTGCCAGAAATTTTGTCTCCGCAGAGCGGCGGAGCGGCAGGCCAATATCCGCAGCGATCTTGGCC
>NEUU01000024.1 GCA_002304345.1 Verrucomicrobia bacterium Tous-C9LFEB | reverse complement strand
ACTCCCTCTTGAAAAACCTTCCTCCTCTGCCAGCCTAAAATAAATCATCAAGACAGTTGCTCTATCAAGAGGGGTGGCGCGGGAGCGCCGGGGTGTGTGGCCTTGGTTTGCGCCATCCATCCCGCGCCGCAAGCGGCAGGGTATTCTGGCGTCATTAGGATAAATAGGGAGAAGTATCTCTATTTGAAATTACTGCCATCTCATTTGCAAAACGGGACCAAGAGGTTGTAGTCGCGCAAGATCACGAGAGGGAAGTTTGGATTTCAGGAACCAAACCGCAACTCTTTTCGGGCACGCGCCCCGCGCAAGGGAATGCGGATTCTTACTCCCGATCAAGTTTGGCGCGATCTTGCGCCCCATGCCAGAATCGCAATACGCGGACTCTGTTTTGCTCGGAGACGATACGGTAAAGGATGAGATAGTTGCCCATGATCAGCTTGCGGACTCCGGGACGTTCCAGTATCCAACCGCCGCCATGACACATCATGTGGTTGGATAAAGATTGGGCACGGTCGATCAATCTGTCCCGAAAATGCTCGGCTGAATCGGGATTATTTTGCGCAATGTATTCGGTGATTTGATCCAAGTCGCGTACGGCTTGAGGCGTACAGACAACGAGGTATTCCGTCATGGCCGTCTGCGAATTTCTTTTGCGGTCAGGTCTTTTTCTGCGGGGGAGGCATCGGCTTCGTCGATGGCTGCGAGCATGGCCGGAGTGGTGGGAATGTCCTCTTCGCCCCGTTCCATCACGACAATGTAGTGAAGGATCAGGTCACGCTCTTCCGTCTTGAGCTTGGGAAGCTCTTCAAGGATTTCAGTGATGCTCATGATCCTAGATTAAGCGATTTTCGGAGTGGTGGCAAGCTGCCCGGCCGGAGCTGCCGGAAGTTCACTTCGAGGGAAGTTCGGTGATGTATCATCCCGAATAATTCCCTCCCCCATCCACGGGCTTGCGCCCGCCGCAGCCAGCGGCAGCGGCTACACCGGAGGTCCCTTGTGAAAGCAATCTCCAGCGATAACGTTCAGTCCGAGCCGCAGAACGCGGAAGATCAGCGGTCCTGACGCGCGTACCACTTTTTCATGACCTCGGCGGCGGGTTTGCCGTGGAGGGTAAATCCGGAATCGCCTTTGGGATCGCGCTGAAAATTGGGGCGGACGTTCTGTTCGTCCCATTTCCACCAGTAGAGGCCATTCCACCAGGGTTCGTTCCAGAAGGTTTGGAAAATGGCTTCGAGAAAATTCGCCTGTTCTCCGGGGGCGTAGGTGCCGTCTCCGTCGAAACTATAGGGCTTGATCGCGCCTCCACGGGATGCGGTGCAGCCGCATTCGCCAAAGAAGTAGGGCTTGCCAAATTTCTCTGCGACGGCTCGCTGCTGGAGAAGAATCGGTTGCAGGTGCTTCACCATTTCTTCCACGGTGGCACCGGGCTTTTGCGCGGCGGGAAAGTAGGCGCTGAGGCTGAGGGTGTCGAGGTCATACCACCAATGGTCCGGGTTTTGGAGTTCCTTCAGATAATCGGTCCACATGGTGTGGCAACTGTCGATCGGACCGGAATAAACTCCGCGCGCCGCTTCGATGACGTCCTTCCAGTGGCGGTTCTGGGAAATGGTAAATTCGAGTTCGCTGTCGAGTCCATAGAGCTCGCACTGGGTCTCCTCCGCGATGCGCGCATAGTGAATCGTGCGGGAGCGCAGACTCTTGAACCAGCGTTCCCAGTAGTTGTGGGCGCGGCCCGGAATGCGTTCGCGGTCTTCCGGAAAGCGGACGCAGGAGCGGTCGCTGCCGTCCAAGCCTTCGAGCATGGGGCGCAGTTGCACCCGCATTCCCTTGCTGTGAATGTAGTCGATCATGCGCCGCAATTCCGCGTCGTCGGGAGTGCCGTCAAAGTCCCGGAACTCCGTGGTCGATACGGCGCTTTCGCGAAAAACGGTGGAGATCACGCAGACCCAGTTCACTCCGAGTTCGGCCATCCGGTCGACTTCGCGTTTGGCTTCGGGCGAGGCGTAGTAGCCGTTGCGGGCGTAGAAGCCGAAGTTCACGCCCCGGTGCAATTCGGTGAGGGCCGGCGATATTCCCTCGGCATGGCGCGGGCGGTTCATTTTTTGGGGAGCGGTGGTATTCAACATAAGTCTTGGTTCTGGAGATTGCAACGCGGGAGAGGCGGATCAAAGGCGATCCACCGCTCTCTAAAAGGTCAGGCGCTGGCTTTGCGCACGATCCCGCCCCGCAGCCTGATTTCACGGGGATACGCGGTGTCGCCGGAAACAATGGCATGGAGCAGGTCGAACGATTTCTGGCCGGCTTCCTCGAAAGGAAAATGATAGCTGGTGACCGGCACCGCGCTGGAGGCGGCGCAATTCAAGCCATCGATGCCGACGACCTTCAGATCCCGCGGCACTTCCTTGCCGATTTGTTTCGCGGCGGCGATGACTCCCATGGCGAGGTAATCCTGCGCGCACACGACGGCATCAACCTGGTCGCCGCACTGCTTCAGGAACTTCGCCCCGAGCATCGTGGGCTCTGTCAGCGGATTGTCGTAGTCGGGATGCATGGCTTCCTCGCGCAACACCCACGCTTCATTGACGGACAGCCCCTTCTCCTCCAGCGCCCAGAGGTAGCCCTGATAATAGGAGCGGTTCGTGGGCGCTCCGTTGCAAAGATAGCCGATCTTTTGGGCGCCGTTTTCCAGAAGACAACGGGCCGACGAATACCCGGCGTGGAAGGAATCGAAAAAAACGGCCGGGCAAGCGATGTTCTGCAGGAGCGTATTCGCCAACACAATCGGAATCGAGCAGTTCACCAGAATGCTGCAAAAATGGGCGTAATCGCGGGAGGCCAGAAAGTGCGGCAAAATCACCGCGCCACAGACATCGAATTCCATGAGCCGGCTGATGTATTCCTCCTGACGCTGGCAATCCACGCCCGTGTCCAGCGTGACGACGCGCCGCCGCTGGTCTTTCGCAGCCGATTGAAAGCCGGTCATGATCCGCCAGGAGCTTTCGTGCTGGGCACTGGGATAGATAAACGCGAAGGCGTCGAGTTTCGCGGAAGGGAGGGACGCCGCCAATGATGTGCGGATGACGCGAGTGCCGGAGCGTTGCCGCCGTTCCACCAGACCGTCATGAACAAGCAACCCCACCGCTTTGCTCACGGTGCCGACGCTGCACTGAAACGCTTGCGCCAGCTCCGATTCCTTCGGCAGACGATCGCCCTCCTTCAGCTCGCCGGAGATAATTCTCTGGCGCAACTCAAGATGGATGGCATCGGGTTTCTTCGAGTCCGAAGTGATCATTCAGGTAAGGATACCAATTAAAACCATTAAATCAAATATATTTCATTTTAATCATTATATTTCGACTTACCCCTCTCCTTCTAAGTTATTGGCGCAGTGGGATAGTCCTTGACTCGACGCATCCAAATCTCAATCGTCACGGACGGATTATATATGGGGAAACCAATGTTGCCGCTCTCTCTTCGCGAACTCTCTCGTTTTTCACCACGCCATTTTCAGATGCGACGGCTCGCTCTCTTCGCCAGCGTCATCCTGGCCCTGACCGTCACCGCGCCGGGAGAGGAAGTCGACAAACTGGCGGCGCTGCGTGAACTGAAAATCGAAGCTGGAACGATTACGAGCGTGGAGCGCGATGCGTCCCCGACTCTCTCCACCCCCGACGGAAAAAAAGCCGATAACCTCCCTCCGCGAACGATTGTCAAAATCGTTCTCAATCCGGCCAAGGGCTCCAACATCAAAGTAGAAATCTGGCTGCCGGATGCCGCGAAATGGAACGCGCGCTTCATTGGTCAAGGCAACGGCGGCGCGGCGGGCAGCATCAATCCCTTTTCCTTCGTCGGCCCCTTCATGAGAGGTTACGCCGTCGCCACCACCGACATGGGAACCGCCCCGAACGCCAATTCCGGTATCGGGAATCCGGAGGTTTGGAAGGATTTCGGTTTTCGCGCCACGCATCTGATGACGCTGACTGCCAAGCAGGTCATCAAAGCCTATTACGACAAGAATCCCGAGTACTCGTACTTCAACGGAGGTTCTACCGGCGGCCAGCAGGCGTTGCAGGAAGCGCAACGCTACCCGGAAGATTACGATGGGATCTTCGCCAATATCCCGGCGCATTGCCGCACCCCGCTGCACGCTTACTTTCTGTGGAACGATCAGATTTTCAACAAATGTCCCTTCACTGATTCCCAGGAAAATAACATCATCGCCGCCGGGAATGAATACATGGCGGCCCGCGAAATACCAGCGACCGCCGGTAAAATCGTTTCCGATCCCCGGTGCAACAGCAAGGACATTGAAGCGGTCATCGCGCTGGCGATGCAAAAGGACCCGACGTTGACCAAGGCGCATGCGGAGGCCCTTCAGAAACTTTTCGACGGTCCGCGCCATGCCATCACGGGCGAGCGCATCTTCTGCGGCATTCCGTTCGGCAGCTCCTTCAAAATTGCCCACGGCCATCTCTATCTCTTCAAATGGGTTTTCGGCGCGGATAAAAACCTGATGGAAATCGATTTTGGAAAAGATATCGATACCTATACCGCCGCGCTGGGACCGTACCTCAACGCAGAAAATCCCGACTTGAGCCTATTCGAGAAACGCGGAGGTAAGATCCTGATGGCCTCCGGCTCGGCAGATTCGTGCGTGCCCTACACGGCCACCCTGGACTATTACGAGCGGGTGGCCGAACACTTCGGCAGTCTCGAAAAAGTGAAATCGTTTTTCCGGTTCTATATCATTCCCGGAATGAGTCATGGCCCCGGCCCCGGCATTAATAATCTGCCGGGGATGCTGGACCTCGTCATCAACTGGCGGGAGAAAGGCACCGCGCCGGAGATGCTCCAAGGTCGGCGGATTATCGATGGCAAAACGGAAATGGATATCCCCATCTACCCGTATCCGACCAAAGTGGTCTGGGATGCCGCCACCAGCAGTCTGAAGCCGGTGGACGGGCCGCGCGGCGGTGTCGACCGGGTCGCGGAGCGATTCCGGCCCCCGGCCTCGGAAAAATAGACGACCGCCTACGAGTTGGTCGCAAACCGCGTGCGCGATGCGCGCAAGCGGATCAAACCGACGCTCACTAAAATCGCCATGCCAAAAAGCGCGATGGCATTCGGCTCCGGAACGACCGTGAGGGAAAAGTTGTCGACGGTACCGCCGTAGATGATATCGCCAATGAAGACCGACGTGATCGTGGGGTTGACGGTGTAGTTGTAGGCACCAGAGCTTACAACGCCAAGCGTCGTGAAGTCGTATACGCTATAGCTGGTCTTCCACAGGGCCGAGGTGGTATCGAGGACAAGGGTGAGCGTGATCGGATTGCTGACCGAACCCGCCGTGCCAAAGGTGCCGCCGTCAGAAAACTGATTCTGTCCGTTGTAGTAGATCTTGCCCACACCATTCGCCGCCATGGACATCCACGGGGCATTCAATGCCGTGGAACTGGTCGAAGTCGCGGCATTGCTGGTGAAGCCCGCAGCCAGGTAATTAACCGAGCCAAAATCGGTCGTATTCAGATCCACTTTCAGGGTGTAGATATTTCCGGCAATCGGCGTAAAGGCGAGCAAGGCGTATCGCATATTGCCAGACTGCCCGGTGACCGTTCCACTGGCCTTGAAGGCGCTGGTGTCGGCGATCCAGGTGGCCGAGGCGCTACCGCCATCGGTTCCCGATCTCGTATCCGGAGCGGTTCCATCCAGATTGGCGCTGCTCAAGCCGCTGAAGTCATCCGAATAGATCACAGTGGCCGCCGAGGCGAGTCGTGGTGCGACAAGCGTGACGGCGAGCAGGACCGCGCACATCCAATTGCCAAGGGAGAGACAAACAGGAGGAGTTTTCATGAGGGTATTTTACGTTAGGTTTGGGGGCTTGGGCTGATTAACAGAGGGTCACGCGCTTTCACGGATAACGACTTCACCGCGGACTCGCGTTTCTAATTCTGGCAGGTCTTTTTTGTGCGAAAGGACATCCAGAGTTTCGAAAACCTGATGACCCAACGCTTCGAACGGCACGTGATAGGTCGTAAGCGAAATCTCTTCCGTGGAATTCCGGGCAAGATCATCAATGCCGGTGATCCGGAGGTCCTTCGGAACCTGCAATCCCTGGGATTGCGCCGCGCGGATGAGGCGTTGCGCGAGAAAATCGTGCGAGCAAACAACGCCTTCCACTCCGGGGGCCTTCTTGAGATAGCGATGCGTGAGCCCGGTGGAGTCGTTCAGGGGATTCTCAAAGTTCGGGTGCATCTCGGACTCCAGCAGGACGTCGCCCGGCAACACCGTTTTCCCCTTCTCCTCCAGGGCCCAGAGAAATCCCCGGTAGCGTTCCATCACCGAGGGCGCCCAGGATTGGTTCGCGAGAAATCCGACGCGCGAAAGACCGGACTCCAGCAGATGCCGTGTCATGGAGTACCCGGCATGAAAATTGTCCACCACGACGGAGGGCCGGCCCAGTCCCGGCAGGTTCAGGTCGACCAGCACCATGGGAAATTTCGACTTCATCAACAGCGTCGAAAGCCGCATCTGAATTTCCGGCGAGGGAATCACCGGATAAATCGCGGCGGCTTTGACATCGAATTCGGACAGACGCAAAACCAACTCGATTTCCTTTTCGTAATCCGAGCCCATCGTCAGGGTCACGACCCGGCGGCCCGCCTCGCGCGCGGCCTGCTGAAATCCATTCACCGTGCGCCAGATCCCCTCGTGCCGGTCACTCGGATAGATAAAGGCGAACGCATCCAGTTCCACATTCGGCGTCTCGGATCGCATGGTATTCGAAATGACGCGGGTGCCCGATTTGCGCCGCCGTTCGACCAAGCCTTCATGGACAAGGCGGGTGATGGCTTGGGAAATCGTGTGACGTCCACAACGAAGCTCGGAGGCCAGTTCAAATTCGGTCGGCAGATGCTCTCCCACGGGCCAAGTACCCGCGGCGATCCGGTCGACGAAGATCCGGTAAAGGTTTTCAACCTTGGACGTTGAGAGTTCCACCCGCATATTATGCAGGGCATAATGACATTAAGTTCTGTATAAGTAAACACTTATTACTATTAATTGCCATTTTAGCTTATTATTGTCTGTTTTAGCTAAACAGAAGGCAATCGAGTGAACTGCAAGACTTTGCGTGGTATTTCTCGAGCAAAATCCGTCCACTAGGGACGGGCAACGCTCAAACGCATGAAGCGCTGCGAAGCGTCTGAGACGGGAGTGAGATCGCGGTAGACGATGGTGTTGGTCGTTCCGTCGTCCACTCGCACAACGGCCGAAGCGCCCGAACTCCAGGTCTGGAGATCGCCGGAGACCTGCACGGTGTAAACAATGTCGGCCAAGCCGGGCGGCCGCGTATAGGTGAGCGTGAGATACGACTTCCCGTTCAACGCTACTTTCCCAATGACGGGCAGTCCTGTGGTGGCCGGGGTATTGGGATCGAGGCCCAGGGCGTATTTGGCGAGATTGGGAACGCCATCGTGCGCGGGCTGGGCCGTGTCGCCACTGATGGACCAATCGCTGAGTTGTGTCGGGGTGAATTTTTGTTCGCGCCAGGCCGAGAACTGACTCGGGATAATCATCACCTGCATCGAGTACGAGGGCACGGAGGTGGTGAAGGTGCCGCTGGGAATGCTCGCGGTGCTGGTGCTCAAATCCGTGAGCGAAAGATCATTTTGTTTTCCGTAGGAAATCACCGTGGCGTTCGTCGAGCCGGGCGTGAAATGATTGAGCACCACCTGCACGGTCATATCGTCAGTGGGATGCTTGTTGATCGCAAGAAGGGCGAGATTGCCGTTGGCGAGCTTGGCGGCGTGAATGCCGACGAGTCCGTAGCTGCTGGTCGCGGTGACGACGCGGTCCCCTCCCCGCCCCCAATACTTCAGCAATTTATGCGCGTAGAAGGTGGGCATTTTCGTATTCACTGGGGCTTCGGGAAGATTGCCCAATGCCACGGCTCCGTACTCGCCGTAGGGACGCCAGCCGTAAAGGGCAGAACCGTTGTTGAAAGTGGTGTTGCCTCCATCGCGAAAGCTCCACCAGGTGCAGGCGTTGAATTCTGTGCGGGCGAAGTGGCCGTGGACATCCGCGCGGAACAGGGCGTTGACGAGACTGGAGACTTGCTTGCCGGGATTGTTGGTAACGGAATTCATTTCCGTCACGGCGAGTTCGATGGCGGCCCCTTGAGTGCCGTCATAGTAATCGGTCACCATTTTGCGAATGAGAGTCGCATGCGATTCAATCACGCCGCCGACTTGCAGCAAGATGGCGTCACTCTCCTGATTGGGATACTGCGCGTAGTAGTGGTAGATGAGGAAGTGCGGGGCGATGCCCTGGGACTTGAGCGTGGCGAGCATGACGGGGGTCCAGCCGGTGTGCAGGGAGTTATTGTCATTCGGATTGGGCACGGCATGAGTACCGATGCCGTCCGCATCTTCGCCCAGGGAGATCACAGCACCGATGCGCAAAGTGGGATCGACGGCCCGCATCTGATTGTAGAAGCTTTGAAAATATTGCGCGTAGGTGTACGGATCATGCTGCAGACCGGTCAATCCACTCCCCTCCACGCCGTGCAGATCGGTTTCCCACGTTCCGTAACATTCGTTGCCGATTTCCCAGTATTTGAATCCGAATGGCGCGGGATGTGACATACGCAGGAAGTTTTTGCCATCGTCGACCGCGAGCGGCGCAGCGGCACGCAGGGAAGCCCAGTAACCGACCGTGTGCCAGTTGCGACCTTTGGAATCGGTGCCAAGCGCCTGACTGCTCGTCGTGCTGCCGTTGTAGTACGCCACCCACGCGGCGGCCTGTTCCGGGGTGCCGCTGCCGTAGTTGACCGTGACGTAGGTCTGCACGCCGCGCGCTTCGACGATCCGGGCAAAGGTGTCCGCATGCGTCCCCCATTGGAAGTTCGTTTCGGTCTGGCCCGTCTGCCACTCGTATTTATCCGAATTACTGCCGCCGGGAATGCGCAGCATGCGGATATCCATCTCCTGCAGGAGCGCCGTGGTGGACGGGTCCCCCACGTTGTAATCCCACATCGAGAGGTTGATGCCGTTGATGCGTTCATCGATCGTGCGAATCACGCTCTGCGCGTCGACGGTGGCCAGCACCGGGTTCGGCGGCGGGGCATAAACCAATGCAATATCATCGACATAAAAAGTGGTTGGCGAACCGCTGACATTTTGAATCCAAAAGCCATCGAAAGTCGTCTTGTCCCCGACGCCGAGGTTCGATAAAGGGATGGTGATTTGCTGCCACTGATTGATCTGCCCCGCCGTGAAGGAGAGATACACCGGCGTCTGCGCCTGCAGGGTGAGAGTGGCCTGAACTTTCAGGCGATTGGTCCCCGCCGTGGTGGGGTAGATCCAAAAGGTGAGACTTTGGTAGGGAGTCGAAGGAAAAGCGAGGTGATGAATATAGAGCGCCTGCGCGGTCGTGGTGGAATCGGTGACGCTGATCGACGTACTGCCCGAATGCACCGGGCTGGCATTGGCATAGTTGATTGTCGCCCAACCGAAGGGCTGCCAGCCATTCTGCAATGCCTCATCGTAGACAACCATGTTCTGGGCGATCGCACCGGAGGCGAGGCCCAGAAAAAGGAGGCACGATAAGAGCGCCACTCTCATGGTTTCTTGGCGACAGCGCCGTAGGCAAATCCGGAGCCGCAAAAGCCAACGTAGACTTTGCCGAACTCGTTCTTGTCACCGTCCATGGCATCGATGAAATCGAAAATACCCAAGGGGTAATCACCGACTTTATCCCAAGACTGGCCAACGTCCGTGGAACGATAGATACCGTGCCCATTGTCCCCGATGCCCACCACGAAGAGCGTGTGGTAGCCGCCCTCTTTCTCCGCTTTGCCCAGCCCGATATTAAAGGCGAGCTTGATGCCGGGGAGTTGAAGCCAAGTCGCCCCACCATCGGTGGAATGCCAAACGCCGCCCACGAGACCTTCCGCAAACCAGAGGTCGCCCGCTTTTCCGGGAGTCGACTTCAGAATGGCATTGTAGCGGTTGGACACGGGGTTGCCGACCTTGGTGAACGTCGCGCCGCCGTCCGTCGAGCGATAAACGCCTTCCTCGGGCCGATAGAAGTAAAACGTGTCGGGCAAGACGCGATCGGCGCACAGCGGCTTCATCGACATCGGGAACGAGACAAACCCCGTGGTGGTGGGTCCACCGAACGAAGATTGGGTCCACGTTGCGCCGCGATCGGCCGTGTAATAGGGCAGCTTGTTCTCGGCGGGACACCAGACGATCTTGTCCGTGCTATTGGCGGAGACGGCAATGACGCCGTACTTCAGTTCGTCCGGGATCTTTTCGCTTTCAACCAAGGGGAATCGCGTCCAGGTCTGGCCGCCGTCCGTGGAGTATCCCGAGGAGTTCGTGTGCGGTTTGAAATTCAGATGATTCTGAAAAACGCCGACGAGGAATTTCGGGTCCGCCGCGCACCAATCGAGCGCCCACGCGGACATGAAGTTCGGGTACGCGCGTTGCGACGTGTAGGTATCCGGATCGCCGAAATAGAATACGCCGGCATCCCACATCGCGCCGACTGCTTTGCCACCGGGAGGCGCGATCACGTCATTGCCGCACACTTCCTCAATGCCCTCGCTGGCCGCCTGCCATTCGATGAGCGGAGCCTTCAGCTCCTTCGACCACCAGACACCGAATCCTTCCGCGAACCAGAGCTTGCCGGGATCGAACGGGTCGAAGGCAATCTCGCCCACGCTGAGCCAATAGTTGGTCTGCGTGTGCATCCACTTGATGTTCGGACTATTGAGGCGGAACAAGGTGAAGATCCACGTCTTGCCCTGATCTTTCGAAACGAACATCTTGCCCCCGTTACGGGTGACGACCACATGCTTCGCATTCGTTGGGTCGACGGCCACACCCCAGTAATTGGTGTTTTTGCCTTGCTCGTGGTCCGGGGTGATGTCGATCCATTTGCCGTCGACAGAATATTTCCAGACCGAGCCCACCCCGCCTTTTTCATTGTCGCACACGACGTAATAGGTGCGATCCGGGCCCATGGCGGAATCCCGATAATGACTGGCATTGCCCGGTCCTGCGGCGGCGATATTGGCCCAGGTTTCGCCGCCATCCTTCGATTGAAAAACGCCGCCCTCAAAGACGGTGACATAAATGATTTTCGACCGGGGCACCTTCCCATCGAGCACGCCGCTGTCCTTGTCGAAGACCACGGTGTTCACTCCGTGAATGGGAGCGCCCGCGGGAATCTCCTTCACCCTGGCCCACTTGGCCCCGCCATCCCGCGTAAACCAAAGACCGTCCCCTTTCGACGCAAAATAAACGACGTCGCTGTTATTCGGATCGACCGCGAGGCGCTCGCCTTCCTGTCGGCCCTCGCCGTTGGCCTCGATTTTGACGTGATGGTTGCCAAAAGAAGTCGCCACCCACTTGTCACCGCGATTGGTGCTCTTGAAAATCTGCCCGTCGACTTCGCCCCACGGTTTGCCCCCAAACGACATGTAGGCGATATCGGGATCTTTCGGCGCGCTGACGAGGCTGTCGACCCCGGCATATTTCCCATACTCCACCGAATCCGGCGGCATGCTCTCCGCTGTGACAATCCGTTTCCACGAAGACGTGGCGGCATTCCAGCGATACGCGCCCGAAACGTCGGTGCGGACATAGATCAGGTTCTTTTCCGTCGGGCTGATGTCCATGCCCACGACCCAACCGCCGCCGCCGATTTTGAGCGGTTTCCAGGCATAATCCGCAGACAAATCTGCGGCTTGGAGCGGAAGCGCGAGGAGCGCGGCAAAAAGAGTAATTAACTCACCAAATCGAGAAGGTATACTTTTCATGTGGATATGATTGGAAGGGAACCAGTCTACTTTTAATCGGCAACCGTGTCGCTTGGCGAGCTATAAAAGCAAATGAAGCGCGAACGTCCAGTTTATCCATAAAGCGCGGAAATCTGGCTCGAGTGAGATGCCCCGATGCGTCGACGGCCCCCTTTTTCGAATGCGCAGCAGCGACAAGTCAGGCCACTTTTTGGCGGCGAACGACCGTGAGGGCGGGAGTTTTTTTCGCAGTCGCTTTTTTCTTCGGCGCGACAACGGTTTTGGCGGTCTCATTGGCCAACTGGTGGAGCACGCCGTAGCGGAGGCCGCGCATGCTCATGGTGATTTTTTCAGCGCCGAGGATTTCCATGCAGACGTAGAGCAACGCTGCGCCGGGAATGATCAAGTCGATGCGCTTGCGCGGGAGGCCGACGACCTTGGCGAGTTGCTCGAGGTTGAGCGTTTGCAGGTGCTCGAGACGGTCGCGGATCTTGCGGCGGGTGACGACATAGTGGTCGATCTTGTGGGGATCGAATTCCTTGAGCTTGAGATCCATCGCGGCGAGACAGCTCGACGTGCCGCCCGTGCCGACGAGGGTGCGGCCGTTGAGCTGGTAGGTGGCGAGGGCGGGCTGGAGTTGCTCGTGGAGGATTTTGCGGAGGCGGTCGACGCCCGCAGCCCCGACGGGGTGCTGGTGGATGAACCGCTCGCGGAGGCGAACGCAACCGAGGGGGAGGCTCATGCGTTCGGTAATCTGGTGGTTGTCGCCCTGAATCCATTCGGCGCTGCCGCCTCCGATATCAATGATGAAGAGGGAGCTCTTGCGCCAGTGGGGATCGGAGGAGACGCCTTCAAAAATGGTGGCGGCTTCGACTTCGCCACTGATCAGGCGGACGGGAAAGCCGAGGGCTTCGCGGGCGTCCTTGAGGAATTTCTTGCGGTTCTTGCTGTCGCGGACGGCACTGGTGGCGACCGCACGAAAGTGCTGAACACCGAGAAGGTCGGCTTCGGCGCGGAGTTCCGCCATGGCCGTGAGCGTGCGCTGCATGGCTTCGGGCTTGAGGGAGCCGGTGTGGATGAGGTCCTCGGCCAGTCGGGTGAAGCGGCTGGTTTCGGTGAGGGTATGCAGGTGCTTGCCGCGTCGTTCGGAGACGATGAACTTGAGGGAATTGCTGCCGATGTCAAAAACCGCGTAACGCATGGTGTCTTATTTTGTCCTTCAATCTAGGACGGTCCGGCCGAAGTCAAAGCTCAAAAGTCAAAAATCAAAGCGAATCGTGCGTCGCCGGAAACGCCGAGGTCAATGCCTTGGTGGTTTTCTGTAGGGCGGGACGGTGTCCCGCCATGGCGCTTCACCGAAGCGCCCTACAGGGAACTGGCGGACGCTGGACATACAAGGAGAAGTCCACCCGTGGCGAAGCGTTACTGGGTCCAGCGTCACGCTGGCCTACCACCGTTCGAGGACGCTTTGGACTTCGCCGATGAGTTCGTCGATTTTCTTGAGGTCCTTGCGGCGGCCTTTTTCAGGGGAAATCTGGAGACGGCCCACCTTGTCGATGAGCTTCTTGAGGTCGCGCTTGGCGTCGCGGGTGAGCTTGCCGGCGCGTTCGGTCTTTTGCAGGATGCGGACGAGTTGACCGATCTCGCGGTGCAGGCGCAGCACATAGTTGCGGGAGACCTCGTCGAGCAAGCCGTCCACAACAAGCAATTGCTGGCGAACGACACTCGTAAGGGAGCTTTGTGCGGCTGAGGAGCGAACTTTGGTCATAGGAAGAACCGCCGCCCTCCATCCAAGCAAATCGGATGGGGTGGGGGCAATACCTTAAATGTTACGAATTTTCCGGAGTTTCGCCCGGCACTTCCAGTTTTTCCACGCGTACGCGGTGGAGGCGGCGGGGGGTAACCTGTTCGGCTGTGAGGCGTAGGTGCTCGGGGACGGTCAATTGCTCGCCCTTGAGCGGGACCCGGCCCCAATGCGAGAGCGCCCAGGCTTCGACAGTCTGATTGGAGGTGGTCGGCAGCGCCCAGCCGGTCTCGACAGCGAGATCGCGCAGGGGGGAATTGCCATCGACGAGGATGGAGTCCGGCTTGCGCTCGAAATAGGGCCCTTTCTCGATGTCGAATTCGTCGCGGATGTCGCCGACGAGTTCCTCGAGGACGTCCTCGAAGCTGACGATGCCGAGCATCTTGTCCTCAAGATCAAGGACGACCGCGAGGTGATTGCGCGAGTTGCGGAAGAGGTCGAGCATGGCGGGAAGCTTGGTGCGGGGCAGGAAAGTGAGCACGGGCCGGACGAGGGGTTGGAGCGTAGTCTGGGCACCGAGGACGTGGTATTGCCAGAGGAGTTCCTTGACGTGGATCATGCCGAGGACTTCGTCAATCGTGGCGCCGCAATAGGGCAGACGACTGTAGCCGGTGCGCTGGGCGATGATGAGGTTGGCTTCCAGAGGTTGGTCGCGCCAGAGGACAGCCACTTTATCCTTGGGCAACATGACCTGCTCGGCGGTGGTTTCGCGGAGGCGCAAGGCCTTGAGCATGATCTTGTTGATCAATTCGTCGTGGGCGTGGGTGTAGTGCGCGCCGATGAGCACTTGCTGCAATTCCTCATTGCTGAAGGCGTGCTCCCCTTCCCCGGCGGGGGGAATGCCGAGGGCGCGGAGCATGAGATTGGCGGAACCGTTGAGGAGCCAGATGCCGGGAAAAAAGAGATAGTAGAAGATGAGAAGGAACGGCGCGCACCAGAGCGTGACGGGGCGTGGACGCTGAATGGCAAGCGATTTGGGGGCAAGTTCGCCGAGAACGATGTGGAGAAACGTGATCACGCCGAAGCTAAAGGCAAAGGCCACCGTGGTCGCGGTCTTGGCACCGAGAACTTCGCCCAATCCCCATTGGTGCATGAGCGGTTCGATCCAATGCGCGAGGTAGGGTTCGCCCAACCAACCGAGGCCGAGACTGGACAGAGTAATGCCAAGCTGGGTGGCGGAGAGATAGGCATCCAGATGATTGACAACATTTAGCGAGAGGGGCACGCGCCAATCCTTCGTCTTGAGAAGGGGTTTGAGCTGCGTGGTGCGCACCTTGACGATGGCGAACTCCGATGCGACGAAGAAGCCATTGGCCAAGACCAACAGGAAGATCACCCCCAACTGCCACCCGATTGTCAGTAAATCCATAAGACGTAAAACTCCATCGGGTAGCGTAGCAAGTTTGCCGCCAATGGCTAGAATCTATTGCAAGGGGCTCCTTTGTGACAAATTGAGGACAATTCGTACCGTGTTTCTGGAGTATTTGGCACCGCGCTTGCTTCAGACCTCTAAACCAACCTTAACCCATGCCTGTTCTCGGAAACCTCGCTGAATTCCCGCTCCCCGAGGTACTGCATTTCATCGGGTCGCGAACGGGCCGGATGAAGCTACTGGATATTCCCGGCGCGGATCTGCTGGAGCTCGACATGCATGCGGGCCTGCTCTACGCGCTGCATTCCGGCGGCCAGGAGCTGAGCAGCGTGGACGAGGTGATCGAAAAACTCAGTATCGTGCTGCAAGCCGGTCGCGGGATGTTCGAATTCATCCTGATGGACGAAGTCCATATCCGCGTGGGGCTGACCATTCCGCTGCAATCGCTGGCGATGGAGCTGGCCTTCAATGTGGACAAGATGAATGACGAATCGCAGCGGTTGGTGAATCCCAACTCGCGCTTCGTGCTGTTGCAGGAACCGCAAATCTGGCTCGAACACGACCTGCGCCAATTTTATCACTACGCGAAAGAGATGATTCAAAACCAGTCGACGCTGGCCGAGATCGCCGATCTGCTGGGAACGGAACCACGCGTGGTGGCCTCGCACCTGGGCAAACTGCGTTTGCTGGGCTTCGTCGATTTCGCGTCGGAGCCAAGTGTGGGAAATATGATTCCGCAGAAGCAAACCACGCGCTATCCCCTGCCCTCGTTGAAGACGACGGCGTGAGGTGAGCTCAAAGCTTGGCGGAAAACTCCCGCCACTGCTTGATCTTCTCCGCGGCGCGACCGGAGTTCAACGCGTAGCGGACCTTCGACATGGCTTCGTCCAGCGTTTGCGCATGGCCTTGAACGCAGAGCGCGATGCCGGCGTTGGCGCCGAGGAGTTCACGACCGAGACCGGTGTCGCGTCCTTCCAGAATTTCCACAATGCGGGCGGCGCTTTCTTCGGCGGTGGCGACTTCAAGTTGCGCGAGATCACCGCGCAGGACAGGGAGCGTCCAGCTATCCATGTCGACATTGCCGCGAAATTCGTTCGTGCCGGTGACACTGACTTCACCGATGGAGCGGCCGGTGGCGGCGTCGCGACCGAGGACAACGGCGTGCCGCTTGCGGCCGAGAAAGCGCAAGGTCTCGTCATAGAGTTCGAGCTGTTCGGGACGAAAGACGCCGGAGATTTGCGCGGCGGGTCGGGCGGGATTGAGCACGGGGCCGAGGAGATTGAAGACCGTGCGGCGGCCTTCCGCTCCGAGCTGCTTGCGCACGGGAGCGATGGTGGCGAAGGCGGGATGATAGAGCGGGGCGTAGAAGAAGACGGCGCCGACTTCTTCGAGACAGCGGCGGGCTTGATCGGGGGTGACGTCGACGCGAATGCCGAGCGCTTCGAGGACGTCGGCGCTGCCGGATTTTTTCGTGACGCCACGGTTGCCGTGTTTGACCACGGGAACGCCGAGCGCGGCGAGAATGAAAATCATACCGGTGGAGACGTTGAAGAGAGGGAGTCCGCCGCCACCGGTGCCGCAGCAATCGAGCAGCGCGGAGCCATTCCAGTCACCGGAGAAATCCAGAGGCCGGGCCAGCGGGAGCAGTTCCTGCGCAAAGGCGGCGAGTTCCGGTGCGGTCTCGCCCTTGTCGGTGAACGCGCGGAGAAATTCCGCTTTGCTGTCGTGGGAGACCTGCGGATCGAGCAATTCAGCGACGAGAGAAGCGATCAACGCCGGAGGCAATTCGATCGCTCCCCGGCATAACACCACGCCCTCGGCCAATGCTTTCATGATCAGAAGTTAAAACAATTTTTGACGAAATTAACGAAATTTACAGAATTAAAAGGCAGGAGCTTTTTATGAGAAACTCTATTTAAAAATGCCTTGGTTCCCAAATTTCGTGAATTTCGTCAAAGGCCTTGCCGTCTAGTGAGGAGCGCCTTCGAGGTAGGGCTCGAAGCGTTGTTTGTCGATAGCCTTCATGTAGGCTTCGGTCGGGCTGACGATGCCCTGCTTGAGAACATCCATGATGGCGTCATCCATGAATTGCATGCCCATGCCGCGACCGCTGATGAGGACGTCGGTGAGTTTTTCCGGCGCGCCTTCGCGGATGATGGCGGAGACGGCGTTGTTCGCGATCAGAATTTCATTCACCGCGACGCGGCCACCGCCGTCGCACCGCTTGAGCAGCAACTGGGCGACGATGCCGCGCAGGGACGCGGAGAGCATGGTGCGGACCTGCGGCTGCTGGCTGGCGGGAAACACGTCGATCATACGATCGACGGTTTTGCGGGAATTGTTCGTGTGCAAGGTGCCGAAGACGAGAAGACCCGTTTCCGCCGCGGTGAGCGCGAGGGAGATGGTTTCCAAGTCGCGCATTTCACCGACGAGCACGACGTCGGCATCTTCGCGCAAGGCGGCACGCAGACCGGAGGCGAAACTCAGGGCGTTCTCGGGCACTTCGCGCTGGGTGATGACGCTGAGCTTGTTCTCGTGCACGAATTCGATCGGTTCCTCGATGGTGACGATGTGCTTGTGGAAATTGACATTGATGTAGTCAATAAGCGCGGCGAGCGTGGTCGATTTACCGGAACCAGTCGGGCCGGTAACGAGGACGAGACCGCCCGTGAGATGGCCGAAACGTTTGATGACCGGCGGAATGCCGAGGTCTTCAATCGTGGCGATCTTGGTCGGGATCAAACGAAAGACCGCGCCGTAGCCGTGGACCTGCTTGAGGTAATTGCAGCGGAAACGCGCCTCGTGGCTCATTTCATACGCAAAGTCGAGATCCCCTTTTTTGAGGTACTGCTGCCAGCGGTCGTGACCGGCGATTTCGCTGAGGAGCCGCTCCATTTCCGAATGGGTGAGCACTTCCTCGCGAATGGGCTGGATATCGCCGTGCAGACGAATCTTGGGCGGTTGCCCTTCGGAGAGGTGCAAATCGGAGGCCTTGTGCTCCACCAGCACGTGGAAAAATTTATCGATGTCGGCCATGGCAGTTTAGGGGAAATTATTTGAGGTAGGGTTCAAACAGGCGCTTCTGGTCGCCGCGATCGAAGGCTTCGTCGGGAGAGATGATTCCCTGGTTCAGGAGATCGAGCAACGCGTCGTCCATGAGGCGCATGCCGTGGCGTTTGCCGGTCTGCATGACGCCGGGCAACATGAAGGTCTTGGCATCGCGGATGAGCGAGGCCACAGCCGGGACGTTGATCAAAATTTCCATCGCGAGGGCGCGTCCGTTGCCATCGGCTTTCGGGACGAGCTGCTGGCTGACGATACCGCGAAGCGATTCGGCGACCATGACGCGGATCTGCGATTGTTGCTCGATCGGGAAGGCGTCGAGCACGCGGTCGAGCGTGCGGGCGGCGCTGCTGGTGTGCAACGTGCCGAGCACCAAGTGACCGGTTTCCGATGCGGTGATGGCGAGCTGGATGGTTTCCAAATCGCGCATTTCCCCGACCATGATCACATCCGGATCTTCACGCAAAGCCCCGCGCAAGGCGGCGGCGAAAGACTCGGTGTGGGTGTGCACTTCGCGCTGCGTCACCTGACAGCCCTTGGAGTCAAAGAGGTATTCGATGGGATCTTCCAGCGTGATGATATGATCGCGGCGTTCGCGATTCACTTCATCGATCATCGCGGCCATGGTGGTCGATTTACCACTGCCGACCGGGCCGGTAATGAGGACCAGTCCGTTGTGGTACTTGGTCAGCGTCTTGAGCACGTTCGGCAGGCCGAGTTCGTCCATGCTCTTGACGGTGCTGTTGACGATGCGGAATACCGCGTCGAGTCCCTTGCGCTGATGAATGACGCTGGTACGGAAGCGGCCCATGCCTTCGACAGAATAGGAAAATTCGAGATAGCGCTGTTCGTGCAGCAGCTTCCATTGCACGTCGGTGAGGAAGCCGCGAATCAGCGATTCGGTATGGCGCGCTTCCATGTTCGGCACGCCAGCCCACATCGGCTGGAGACGTCCGTGCAGACGCGCGAGCGGCGGGGCACTGACACCGAGGTGCACGTCGGAAGCGCCGAGTTGCTGTGCATAGCGCAGGAAGTCATTCACGTGGGCAAAGCCCTCCGCAAACGGCTCCACGGCGGTATGCCCCACCGTCACCTGCGACGTGGCGGAAGAGGCCGTCTCCCCGGCATGGGAAGCCTGGGCATCGGCAATGGCTTCGCGCAGCAGATCGTATTGAGCGGAAGTGAGAAGTTGTTGCTCATGGAGAAAATCGAGAGCGGAGACCCCGGGCAGCTGGGACAAAGCGTGTGCAGCAGCCGATTGTTGTTCCGCACTGATCCACCCTTGGGCCAGTGAAGTCGACAGAACGTAATCGTTATAAACGGACGGCATATAAATGTGTCACCTTGAGGCTTGCAAAAACCGGGCGAAAACGCAAAGGTGATTTTTAAAGCATAAGATGATTAAACAGTTGCCACACACTGATTCACGTCCGTTGCGGCTCGGCATTTACGGCGGCACCTTTGATCCGGTGCACCTCGGTCACCTGATCCTCGCCGGAGACGCCCGGGAGCAATTGCGGCTGGATGCGGTCCTGTTCGTCCCGTGCGCCCAATCCCCGCACAAAGTCGGCCGGCAGACGGCGTCCGCCCGGGACCGGTTGGCCATGCTGCGCGCGGCGGTGCGGGGTATTCCCTCTTTCTGGATTTCTCGCTGCGAGATCGACCGTCCCGCCCCGTCATACGCCATCGATACGGCCACCGAGATTCGGGAGGCGTTCCCTCGCGCGGAATTGTTCTGGCTGATCGGCGCGGATCAGTTGCCGAAATTGACCACGTGGGAGCGTTATCGGGAGTTAAAGCGGCTGGTGACCTTTGCCGTGCTGGAGCGCGGCGACGGGGCGAAACGCCTCCCGTCCGGCGTTATCCGCTTGCCGGAACCGCGCCGGGTCGATATATCCGCATCCGAAGTGCGCGCCCGGGCGAAACGAAAATTACCGCTGATTCCTCTCGTACCCGCCCCGGTTGCCGCTTATATTCAACGACAGAATCTCTACTATTGAACTTGTGAAAAAACCTTCCGGACTCGCTCTCGCCAAACTCTGCCGCGAAATCTCTCTCGATAAAAAGGCCCTTAACCCGGTCATCATCGATTTACGTAACATCGCGAGCATGACCGATTACTTCGTCATCGTCTCCGCTCAATCCGAGCCGCAACTCAAGGCCATCGCCAACGCGCTCGAAAAGACGCTGAAGGATGACCATGGCGTGCGCCCGATCGCCACGGATGGTTTTCCCGCCAGCCAATGGATCGTGGTCGATTACGGCGATGTGCTTGTCCACATCTTCCATGAGACCAAGCGCAAGATGTACGCCCTCGAAGAACTTTGGGGCGACGCGCCTGTGATCGCCTAAACTTCACGCCCGCCCATGGCCATCGCAATCGCCCTCGGGGAAGTGGCGTTGCAGTTTTTTCTCCTGCTACTGACCTTCCTGGGTTGGGGCGAGGTGCTGGCGTCATGGCATTGGACCCCCGATAGGCGCCGTCGTTTTCATCACCTCGAACGCACCCTTCTCGGCCTGTGCGGGTTCACGATTTTCCTGCTGATCGCGATCTATCTCAACATTCCCTTGAAATATTCCGCATGGGCCGCCCTCGCCGTGGCGGTCGTGGGACTGGGAATGGGGCTGGGAGGAAGTCATCGAAAGTGGACCGCTGAGGAAGGTCTTGGTCTTTCCGTTTTCACGCTCGTTTTTCTGCTGCAGGGACTGCCGCTTTTTTACGCCGGGCCGGGCAATTACTTTGCCTCGGGCCACATCGACCACTACCTTTACGTCAACACCGGCCAATTCCTCGTAGAAAAACCCATCGGGCTTTCCCCTTCCGCCGGACGGGACGAACCGTGGCTGCAAGAGCCCTATACCTTTCTCCGGGAGAGACTCGGTCAGGACATGCCCATCGGCTACCTCGCCGTGCTCCTGCGCGTGGACACGGCGCGCGCCTTCGGAGTGGTGTCCATCTTCTTCATCGCCTTCTTGTCTCTCACCGTATTCGCGTGCCTGCGGCAGTTGAACCTCTCCCGCCCCATCGCGTGGACATTTGCCGTCTGGCTTGGTGTGTCCAACGGCATCACCTATTCCTCCACCACTTCCTTCCTGGCCAACTCTGCCGTTCTTTTTGTCCTTCCCTCCCTCACCTTTCTGCTGTGGAGCCGTCGGCATGATTTGTACAGCCTGCGCCTGGCTCCGGCTTTGCTGCTGAGCTATGCGTTCATGACCTACACGGAACTGTTCCCATGGATCGCGATGGGATTTCTGGTCATGTGGCTCACACTGGCCAACTGGCGTGATCTCCGGCTCTGGCGCTTGCTTGGAGTCAATGCGCTGGTTTCCCTCCTCTTCGTCGGGCTCTTTGTGCCCCGCATGATTTTTGCCGTGAGCCAGATCTACCGCTACACCTTTAATATCATACCCCAATGGCAGGAATTCATGTCCAACCAAAGCGGCACCTGGCGCGGGTGGCGGCAGCTCTTCTTCGCCACAATCGATAGCCGCAGCTTTCCCTGGATCAACGCATTGACCCTGACCCTCGCCATCTCGTTTTCACTTCTCATCCTGTGGTCCTTGTGGATTCACCGCCAAACGAAGAGCCGCTACCTCACCGCCATCGCCGGCCTGATTGCGTTCTGGCCGCTGCTGCTGCTCGCGATGCCGACCTTCAAGCACTATATCTTCTTTAAAATCGTCACGACCTTCCTGCCGCTGTTCTTTATCTTGCTGGCTTGCGCGTGGGCGAGGCTCGATCTTTCCGTGAACGTCTGGCGATTGCCGCGATGGATCATTCTGGCCGGATGCGTGTTGGCGTCTCTCCTGTCGAGTGCGTTGGTGTGGAAAAACATGATCCAGCGTAACGATTCTCTTCCCCAGAATACGTCCACGATGCGCGCCATTTATGACGAGGTGCGGCAACATCCGGAGAAGACTTACTATGTGACCGATGCCGATCCCTTTCGCACCGGATGGATCGCTTATTACGCGCGCAGAAGCCGAGTTGTTCTCGCGCCGGGTGTGACGATTACCTGGGGTTTCCCCGCCGATCCGCATGCCAAGCCCCCCATGCCGCCCTACACGGTACTCAATGGTGAACATCTACCGTACGAGGTGAAATAAAGACAACGTGACGTTGCATCCACCACACTGACGCGGAAACCGGATCACCTCCCCCAAGCGGCGGCATACTGTGCCGCCCGCTACCGGGTCCAGCGTCACGCTGGCTGGCTACATTTGCTCGACGGTCTTGATGCCGAGGAGGGCGAGACCGGTCTTCAGGGTCTGCGCGGTGAGCGCACAGAGCACGAGACGACTTGTCTTTGTTTCGCCTTCGGAAATCAGCACCGGACAATGTTCGTAGAACTTGTGGAAGAGTCCCGCGAGTTCGAACAGGTAGACGCAAAGATAGTGCGGACGATATTCATCCGCCGCGAGCGTGAGGGAATCGCCGAAATCGAGCAGCTTTTTGGCGAGTGCGATTTCCGCTTCTTCCGCGAGCACGAGACGCTCCACCTGCGGCGCTTCGGAGCCGAGCTTGCGGAAAATGGCGCGAATGCGGACGTAGGCGTTGATGAGGTACGGGGCGGTGTTGCCGTCGAACGCCAGCAATTTATCCCAGTTGAAGACGTAGTCGAGGTTGCGGTTCTGCGCGAGATCGGCGTACTTGAGCGCGCCAATGCCGACAACCTGCGCGAGGTCGTTGCGCTTGTCGGCTTCGAGATCGGGCCGTTTTTCCGTGATGATCTTTTCCGCGCGTTCCTGCGCTTCGTCGAGGAGGGCGCGAAGTTTGACCGTGCCGCCATCGCGGGTTTTGAGCGGCTTTTTGTCCGCACCGAGAATCGCGCCGAACCAGACATGTTGCAGGTTCAGGCCAAGATTCCACCGTTTTTCGGTGGCAAAAAGTTGCGCGAAATGCATCTGCTGGCGACTGTCGGTGACGTAGATCACCTTGTCCGCGTGAAAATGTTCCTTGCGATACTGGAGCGTCGCAAGATCGGTCGTGGCGTAGTTGAAACCGCCGTCTGATTTGCGAATGAGAAATGGATTATCGCGGAACGCGCCGCCTTTTTCCGTAACGATGAAGGGATCATCTTTTTGCGGCAAGGTGCCGTCGGAGAAAACGGCGATGGCACCCTCGGTCTCGCGCGCGATGCCCGCGTCGAGCAACGCCTTGACCACGCCGGGAAGACGGTCGTTGTAGAAGCTTTCGCCGAGGGTGTAATCGAATTTCACATCGAGCCGCGAATAGGTGCGGTCGAGACTTTGCAGGGAATGATCAATGAAGCTCTTCCAGAGCGCGACGTTCTCGGGATCGCCCGCCTGCAGTTTGACCAGTTCCGCACGGGCCGCTTCGCGAATGGTGTCGTCGGTCTTGGAGGCGTTCTGGGTGCGGACGTAGACTTCTTCGAGGTAACCGATGGGGTCCTGCTCGAAGCGCTCCTTGTTTGTGTCGCGCTTGTAACCGAGGATGACGATGCCGAATTGCGTGCCCCAGTCGCCGAGATGGTTATCGGAAATGACATTGTGTCCGAGGAAGCGGAACAGGCGCGCGAGGGAGTCGCCAAGAATGGTGCTGCGGAGGTGACCGACGTGCAGTTCCTTCGCGATATTCGGCCCACTGTAGTCGATGACCACCTTGAGCGGTTGCACGGCGGGTTCGACGCCGAGCCGCACGTCCTGCGAGCGGGCGTGGGTCTGCGCGGCGCAATAGCCAGCCTTGAGGCGGAAATTGACGAAGCCGGGGCCGGCGATCTCGGGCTTTTCAAATACGGAGTGCTCCGCGAGTGCGTCGACAATTTGCTGCGCGAGTTCTCGCGGATTTTTCCCGGCCTTCTTGGCCTGCACCATGGCGAGGTTGGTCTGGAAATCGCCATGACGCGTGTCGGGACAGGGACGCACGTAGGGACCGGCACTGACGTCGGCTCCGTACAAGGTTTGCGCCGTGGCGGCAACGATGGCTTCAACTTCCTGACGGGGTGTTTTCATGGGAAAGGGTCGATGCTAGTGGATGCGGCTGGAAGTGGGAAGCCTGTTTTGTGAGGAAGGCGAAGAAGGGAGGTCCGCAGATTTCGCAGATTCACACAGATTTTATAAGGCCTTATCAGGAACTCAGGAAATCAAGAAAAGGATTGGGCCTTTGTTTTTCCTGAGTTCATGATTTCCTGATATAGCTTTTGCCTTTTAATCTGTGCGAATCTGCGGACGTTCCCCTCTCCCTCAACGTGCGAGTCCGCGCGCAATCGCCACGAGTTTCACGACAGCTTCCCAAACCACCGTGTAGCAATACACGATGCGTTCGAGGACAGCGAGCAAGGCGAACTGCCACGTCACATGATCCGCCACGACGAGGAGCATGAGGAAGATGACGAGGAGGTTGAGTCCGGCGATGACCACGCCGGAAAAAAGATACCCCTCCCCGCTGAGATCGGTCTGGTCGGGATGAAGCATGGTGATGGTAAACGTGACGTGAAAAGCGTAGGTGAGGCCGATGCCGAAGAAGAGCAGCGGTTGCCAGCCCTTGAGCGGATAATAGAAATCAACGCTGATCCACAGCCCGAGCCAGACGAAGGTATAGAGCGGGACGAAATAGGGCGAGAGGGAGATCCACCAGTTGACCTTGTCGGTGGAGACGTGACCGCCTTCGTTGGCGACGTGCATGGAGTAGACCTTGCCGCCTGCCAGCCAGACGGCGAGCGCATGGGTCATTTCATGCCCGAGCACGTAGAGCCACACCGGCCGGGGCAAGGCGAAGAAAACCGCCAGCCAGAGCGTCGCGCCGCCCACGGTGGCCCAGAACCACGGCGCGCGCCACGGGGCGGAGGGAAGCCACGCGGACATCACATCCACCAAGGCAAAACCCTGCGCCACCACCAGGGGGATCAGCACGAGGCCGAGAAAAAACTTCATCCATCTCATGTCGAGTGGGAGGTCGCTCCACGCGTCCGCAGCCGCCTGCTAGCGCACGAGACCGTGATCGGACGTGAGACGCGATTTGGATTTGCGGCGAAGACGGAAAACATTATTCCACGTCTTCTTGAACGCATCCTTCGGGGTCAGGTAACTCTGCTTGAGCTGCGGCCCTTTCCTGATCGCGTTGAGAACACCTTTGACCGTGAAATCGGTCGTGTCAACAATCGTGTACGCCGTGCCCAGCGCGGGATGATCGTGAGCATCGCTGGCGGCGGTCATCGGCAATCCGCGACGCTGCGCGTATTCGAACGCGTGCTTGTTATAGCGCTTGAAGGTCGTGGCGGCGTTGAAAACTTCGAGGGCGTCAATGTCGAGCTTCTCGAGAACCGGTTCGCGGATGCCCGCACGGAAAAAGTCGTACGGATGCGGCGGAATGGCGAGACCACCGAGATCGTGAATGATCGTGATGGCGTCCTGCGGCGCAATGCCCTTCAGATCGGGAATGCGCACGCCAAGCGCGAGGAGGTGGCCTTCCGAAGTGGTGATTTCCTGCCCAGGGATGATGAGAATGCCATCGACCGGCGTACCAGCGGCATTGAGATACCCGTGTTGTTCAAAGTAGTCGACGCAGGCACAGGTATTGTGATCGGTGATGGCAAAGCCGTGGAGGCCTTTGCGTTTCGCCTCGGCGACCATGTCTTCGGGCTCCGCCACGCCGTCGGCAGAAAAACGCGAGTGACTATGTAGGTCGATATTGAGCAGCATGCGAAAAATCCCTTTCCATCCCTAACTTAGACGCGCAAATGGCGGCTTGCCAGTCCAAAGCGCGTTGTCACGAAATTGTCGCATCGTTTCTGAGACAACTTGACATCTCCCGAAGGCATTGGAAACTTACCCTATGACCGCCCTTGCCTCCAAGCTGGCCGTGGAAGTTCTTTCGCTTCCCGCATCAGTCAGGGCGTTGCTGGCTCAGAAGCTGATTTCCAGCCTGGAGTTAAACAGTGACGACGATGCCGCCGGCGCATGGACTCAGGAAATCGACAAGCGTTCGCGCGAAATCAAAAGCGGCAAAGTAACCTGCCGCAGTAATGCCGAAGTCGTCCAACGACTCCGCAAGAAACTTCATGCTTCGCGTCGTCCTTCATCCAGCCGCTGAAAAAGAGCTGGAAAGCGCCGCTTTCTACTATGAAGCCTGTTGCGAAGGGCTGGGGCGACACCTTTCTGAACGATTACGAATCGACTCTTCGTTCTGTTGTGGCGGCTCCCGAACGACCAAGTCTCTTTCTTCAGGAAAACAGGAAGAAAAACTTCAAGCGATTTCCCTACGCGATCGTTTATTCCTGCGAAAAAGAAATCCTGTATGTCAAAGCGGTCATGCACCTGCATCGGCGTCCGAACTATTGGAAGTATCGGCGCTGATCTTTTAAGAATCTGCTCCTACTTTTTACTGAGATACCCCAGCGTCTTGGCGAGCGTGGCCCGCATCTGCGGGCGGGGAACGATCATGTCGATGAGACCGTGATCGAGGAGAAATTCGGAGGTCTGGAAACCCTTCGGCAGGTCGGCCTGGGTGGTGCCCTTGATGACGCGCGCGCCCGCAAAGCCGATCATGGCCTTGGGTTCGGCAATGATGAGATCGCCGAGGGTGGCGAAGCTGGCCATGACGCCCGCCATGGTGGGATTGGTGAGAACGGAAATGTAGGGCAATCCCTTTTTCGCGTGGCGCGCGAGCGCTCCGCTGGTCTTGGCCATTTGCATGAGGCTGAACATGCCTTCGTGCATGCGGGCGCCGCCGGAGGCGCAGATGACGATGACGGGGATTTTTTTCTTGGTGCCGCGTTCGATGGCGCGGGCGATTTTTTCACCGACAACCGAGCCCATCGTGGCCGCGAGGAAATTGAAATCCATGACCGCGACGGAAACGGCGTGGCCTTCGATCTTGCCGAGACCGCTGACAACGGCGTCATTGAGGCCGGTCTTTTTCTGGTAGGTCTTGAGGCGGTCGACATAGCTGGTCGCGCCGGTGAATTTCAGCACGTCGACGGGAATGAGATTGGTGTCGTGTTCCTCGAAGCTCTCCGGGTCGAGCAGGAAGCGGAGGCGGTCGTGACCGCCGATATTGAAATGGTGGCCGCACACTTTGCAGACCATCTGGTTGTCCTGAAGCTCTTTGTTGAAGAGCACTTCACCGCACGATTCGCACTTGGTCCAGAGTCCTTCCGGAATTTCCTTCTTTTTGCTTTTGACGCTGGAACTCTTGAAATCGGGTTTGGTGAATACGGCCATAGGAAAGTGTGGTTGTTGAATGAGATTAGAAAGATTTCGATCGCGGAAGGATTGCTTAACCTCTCGCAACGGTTAGAACCCCTACCGCGCCAGCTCCAGCTTTTTGCAAGACTTGAGCGCAGCCTTCGCCGGTAGCACCTGTGGTGAACACATCATCTATTACTAGCAAATTTAGCCCCCTCACGTCAAATCCACTACGCAAGTCAAAGGCATTACGCAAGTTACGCCACCGCTCTTCACGGCTTAACTGGGTCTGTTTTCCGGTTTCACGAGTTCGCGTGAGACAGTCTGTGACAGGTATGTGACGCTGCCGCGACAGTCCGTTGGCCAGTTCGAGAGCTTGATTGAAGCCGCGTTCGCGTCGGCGCAAGCGATGCAGCGGCACCGGCACGAGGCCGTCCCATTTGATTTCTCCCTCGGCGTAACGGCGGTCGTACCCGGCGATCAACCAACGAACGAGATGTTTCCGCTGATAGAATTGCTCGTGGTATTTGAAACCGAGGATCGCTTCGCGCACGCCGCCCTTGAAGGGATAATAGGCGCGGGCGGATTGAAAATGCCACGTACGATCCGCGCAGTTGGTGCACGAAAAAGTGGTCGTGATCTCGCCCTGAAACGGTTGCCCGCACTGCTCGCAAAACGGCGCTTCGATGGGGTCGGGAATTTTCCCGTCAAAGGGCGGCTCGGGAAAAACAAGATCGAGAAAAGTCAGTCCCCAATCGCGGAGGGTTGGGAGGGATAGAAGCGCCACAGGGCCAATCCTAGCAGAGCGAGCATGATGAGCGTCAAGCCGCCGCTGAGGAGGTCGCTGCCGCCGATCAAATCGGACGCGCGCTTGGTCGGCTCGCTCAAGCTGGAGCCGCATTTTAATCCGACAATCCAGCCGGCATGCAAACCGATCGACAACCAGAGATGCCGCGTGCGCACCGCCATCCACCCTAAAATCAATCCCACTACGAGCAGGCAAAAAAAGGCACTGCCATAGGTCTCCAGACGACCCAACGGCGCGAGGGCAAGTCCGAGGGAATGAAATCCGGAGAGCCACGTGACCGGGTCTGGCTGAAAACTGCGGGGCACCTTGATGAAATGAACGCTGGCAAAAAAGAGTCCCGTGACCAACCAACCCGCGAACGCACCAAGTCGAACAATGAGCGAGCGCTGAATCGCGCCGCGAAAAAGAAGTTCTTCCAAGGGCGACACCAGCAGCGCCGCGACCACTGCGCCGAGCGCGGTCTTCAGGGTCAACTGCCCCGTCCATTGCCGGGAACCGCTGAGTTGATGCATCAGTAAGACAAGCGCCACGGAGGCCAGACTGATTCCCACGCCGAGCAGCAAATCGCGGCGACTGGTCCGATGCCAGCCCATGCCGAGCAGTCGCCAGTTCTTGAGGAAATAGGGCAGCAGCGCCAACAGTGCGGACACCATCAACGCCCGATTGACGTATCGCGAAAATGGCGCGTGCATCCAGTGGTCCGCCACCCAGTAGAAGACCGGAGCCAGCAGCCCGGTCATGACCAGCACCAAGGCCAGATAGAAAAGTGGTGCTGGATAATAAAAGCGGGATCGGGTAGGATACCCGCTTGAATCGGATGGAAGTTGAGCGTCGTGACCCACAGTGTTCTGACATAGCGGGCCACAGCGGAAAGTCATCAAAAATGGAAAAGATCAAAGTACAACCGTTGGAATTCGAAAAGCCGATCGTCGAACTGGAAAAGATGCTCGATGAGTTGGAGGCCCACTCCAAGGAGCACGACATGGACATCACCGACGAGGTCGCGCAGCTCCACCAGCGCATTCTGGAAACCAAGCAGGAAATCTACTCGAACCTGACCCCCTGGCAACGCGTGCAGATCGTGCGCCATCCGCGCCGCCCCTTTGCGCTGGATTACCTCAAGCTCATCGCCACCGATTTCACCGAGCTGAGCGGCGACCGTCTCTTTGGCAATGACCGTGCGCTCATCGGCGGTTTCGCCACGATCAACGACATCAAATGCCTCGTCCTCGGCCAGCAAAAGGGCCGCGATACGAAGGAAAATCTCATGCGCAATTTCGGCTGCGCCCACCCGGAAGGCTACCGCAAGGCGCTGCGCCTGATGCGGCTCGCCGACAAGTTTAAGCTCCCCATTATTTGCCTGATTGACACTCCCGGTGCCTATCCCGGCGTCGCGTCCGAACAGCGTCACGTCGCCGAAGCCATCGCGGTGAACATCCGCGAGATGTTCCAGCTTCAGGTGCCCATCATCGCCGTGGTCCTCGGCGAAGGCGGCAGCGGTGGCGCGCTCGGCATCGGCATCGCCGACAAGGTGTTGATCCTGGAGAATGCGTATTATTCCGTGATCTCGCCCGAAGGTTGCGCCGCGATCCTGTGGAAGGATGCCAAGATGGCTCCGCAAGCCGCCGCCGCGTTGAAGATGACTTCGCCCGATCTGAAGGAACTCGGCCTCGTGGACGACGTCATTCCCGAACCGCCGGGGGGCGCTCATCACGACTGGGAACAAGCCGCCGAGTCCCTCAAGTCGGCCATCGTTCGCCATCTGGAAAAACTCCAGAAGACCGATATCGAAAAATTGCTCGACCAGCGTTACGACAAGTTCCGCGCGTTTGGCGTCTTCGAAGAAGAAGCGGCGGTGTAAAGCAAAGGCGATTTAGACGAAATTGAAAGACAAGTTGCGCTTTCAATTTCGTAAATTCCGTTAATTTCGTCTAAAAAAATCTTTTCCCCTTCCTTTTATTTAATCTCGTCCAATCCTTCCCGATGTCTGATCTGTCCTACCGTTTCGGCGCGTTCTGCACCCGCGTCTTCACCACCCTTTTCACGCGCAAGCACATCAGTGGCCTGGAGCACATCCCCCGCGAGGGCGGCTGCCTGATCATGGCCAATCATATCAGCCACTTCGACCCGAACGTGCTCGGCATGAGCACGCCGTTGTGCGGACGTTGCATCGATTACATGGCCGATCTGCCGCTGCTGAAAATTCCAGTTGTCGGCCCGATCCTGAAATCGTGGAATGCCTTTCCCATCGACCGCACCAAGCTCATCGACCGCGCCTCGATCCGCATCGCTCTCGAACGGCTGAATGCCGGGCGCGTCGTGGGGATCTTTCCCGAACGCGGATTGCGCTATGGCGAGAAATCGATTCTCGGCGGCGCGGAACTCGCCGTCGGTTCCGCCGCGCTCTGGCAAATGGCCAAGGTGCCGCTCGTCCCGGCCGTCATTCTCGGCTCGGATCAATTTTATCAATGGCGCAATTTATTCCGCCGTCCCCTCCTCGTGGTTCGCTACGGACCGATCCTCGCCGCACCGGCAGAAGATGAAACGCGCGAAGCCGCGCGCGACCGGCTCGTCGCCGCGATCCGCCAGCTCTACGCGGAGGTCGTCTCGGAAAGGAATCCACAGCCGCACGAATTTCCGCAGTGCCCGCAGGAACGTTTCGCGCAACGGTAACGGTCGATTTGCAAAAGGCCTTTTTTAGACGAAATTTACGAAATGAAGAGGAAGGCAAAACAGATTTTATCATGAATAAAGAAACTGTTTTCCTGAGTTCCTGATTCATAAATCGGTTTGGTTTCAATTTTGTAAATTCCGTTAATTTCGTCCAAGAATCCCCATGTCTTTCGATCCTGCCCAATTCGCTCAATCCGCGCTCAGCGCGGGCTCCCAACAAGGTTGGGAAAGTTACCGACTCTGCAAGATCGGCGAATGGGAACGCCCCTGGTTCCAGCGTCGCACCGGAAAAACCGATGCGCCCGCGCTCTACATTTCCGCCGGGATTCATGGTGACGAACCGGCGGGTTCCTACGCCGCGCTGGAATTGCTCCGGCATCCGGAGATTTTCCACGGTCTCGACGTCACGCTCTTCCCCATGCTGAATCCCGCCGGGCTCGCGGCCAATACGCGCGAGAATGCCGCCGGAATCGATCTGAACCGCGATTACCGCGATCCAAAATCGGAGGAAATCCGCAGTCACCTCGCCACGCTGCAAACGCTGGGCCAGTACACGATGACCCTCTGCCTGCATGAAGATTGGGAGATGACCGGATTCTATTTCTACGAGCTGAATGTGAGCGGTGAACCGGCTTGCGGACTGGAGATTCAACGCGCGATGGCCGAACATTTGCCGATCGAGACACGGGCGGTCATCGATGATTTCGAAGCGAAAAACGGGATCATTGCCCGCAATGCGGAATTACTCCGCCTGCCGCGCCCACAATGGCCGGAGGCGTTCTACCTGAGTCATTATCACACGCAACTCGGTTACACCTTCGAGACGCCCTCCAAGGCCGCACCGTTGGAAAGTCGTGTGGCGGCGCATGTGGCCGGAGTGCGCGCGGCGGCTCATTTTGCCCGCACACAACGACTCGTACCGCCTCGCGGTACGATGCCTTCGCTGTCTCAGTAGAAGACCAAAATCTAAATCAGGCGATGCCGAGCGTTTCTTCGCGTTCTGCGGCCCGGGTGATCTGACACTTGCTGGTGCAGTAATCGGTTTCCGCACCAATGCGAAAACGATAGGGACAGTAAGAATAGTCACTCGGAACGTTGACCTTGGCGACGAGCCCCTTGTCATTGAGCCGGATGCCCTGCTGCTCAAACAAATTCCGCAACCGCTCGTGCTCTTCTTCCGTTAAGACTTCGCCCAGAATACAATGTCTGCGCTTCTTATTCATAAGATTATCTTATCATTACCGATGCTTAACATCAATAAGATTCATAATCGTCGCCGAGCGCAGGCTTCTTTAGGAAAAAGTTAAGAAAAATGAATGAATTCAACTGGCTCGTGGAGAGCCAATTGCATCACGGCTTGGTGGGTACGCCGTCTTTGCCGTACGACTTCACCACCCAGTCGCTCAGCACGGGCTGGGGATTTTTCACCGTCTCGGCATCGACCGGAAATTCGGTCTGACCGGAATTGCGATTCACCAGCTTCAAACCGAATTCAAAGTCCTTAAAGACCACGGCGCAATGCTCGAGAATGGGCCGCTTCTCCGCAATGGCATCATTGGCCAACTGGGCAATCGCCTCTTCGGTCAGCACCAGACGCAATTGATGTTGCGATTCGAACCGCCGCGCAAACTCGCGCACGAGTTCCGCCATGGCGAGCCGTTCCTCATACTGGCCGTCTTCGAGAATTCGCTGCAACTCGCGCGCGGGGTTTTCGATGACGGCACGATTCACCACAAGTTGCCGCACACCCGAGCCGGGCATCTCAAATTTATAGGAGCGCAAGGCGCGTTCACACACCGTGACCAAGCCGCGCGCGCCGGTCTCTTCGCTCACCGCCGCTGCCGCAATGGCACGCAGACCGTCCTCGGTGAACATCGCCTCAATGCCATACGCCTTGAAGGCGGTTTCATATTGACGGATCAGCGAACCCTCCGATTGGCGCAAGATGCGGAAGAGATCCTCCACGTCGAGCGGGGCACAGGCGACGCGCACGGGAAGACGTCCGATGAATTCCGGTTCCATGCCGTAGTCGATGAAGTCACGCGTCGTGGCTTCGTGCAGGACCTGTTCCGTGTCGCGCGCGAGTTGGACCTTCCCCTGAAACCCAATTTCCGCGCGGGCCAACCGACGGTTCACGATGTCCGGCAGCTTGTCGAAGGCACCGCTGACGATGAACAAAATGTGGCGCGTGCTGATGGTCTCTTTCTTGTACTTGCCGCGCTTCTGGAAATCCATCGCAGCCTGAAGTTGCGATTGGAGATCGGTCTGACTGCGCAGCGGCACTTCGGTTTCCTCGAGCAGCTTGAGCAAATTCGTTTGCACGCCGCGCCCACTGACATCGCGACCGGAGAGGTTGGAAGCGGAGGCAAGCTTGTCAATTTCGTCGATGTAAATGATGCCGTACTGCGCGAGCTCGGCGTCGCCATCGGCCTTGTGCACGAGATCGCGCACGAGATCTTCCACATCGCCGCCAACATAGCCGGTCTCCGTGAACTTCGTGGCGTCACCCTGCACCATCGGCACGCCGATGAGTTGCGCCAGACAGCGCACAAGATAGGTTTTTCCCACGCCGGTCGGGCCGAGTAGAATCACGTTCTGCTTGTGATAGGTGAGCGTGGAAAGACTTTTTTCCTGCGTCTCCTGCCGGGCGTGGTGGTAGTGATCGCACACGGCCGTGGCGAGCACCTTCTTCGCTTCGTCCTGCTTGATGACGAACCGGTCGAGGTAGGTTTTGATTTCGCGCGGCGTCAGTTTGAATTCAAATTTTTCTCCCGGCGGACGCGGCTCCGGCCCGTCGTCGGTCGCGCTGGCTTCCGCTTGCGGCACGAAGCCGCTGCCGGGCTGGAACCCGTGCTTGAGCATCTCTTGCAGACGGGCGTGCAGTTCTTCCGGCGTCGGGGTGTTGGGCTGGGAGTTCACACTCATGGTAAATAAGGTGCGCCCGCTTTGGCGTTATGCAAGTCGGGTGGTTAGCTGGCCTTCGCCAGTTCGCGCAGAAGTTCCTGATTCAGAGCGCATCCGACATCGAGATGGGAAAGCGGGAAGGTTTCATTCGGGCTATGCGCGTTGCAGTTGGACAGGCACAGGCCGAGCAGCAACGTGTCGACACCGAGGATGCGTTTGAAATCGGCAACGATGGGAATACTTCCTCCCTCGCGGATGAGCGCCGGTTCACGACCACCGAAGGCCGTCTTCAGCGCCGTCTGCGCCGCACGGCCCCACTTGTCATGAGGATCGGTCAGGTAAGCCGCGCCGCCGTGACCGACTTCAATCTCCATCTTCACCGAGTCCGGCAGATGCGCGCGGAGATGTTTCTCGACCAAGGCCAGAATTTCCTCCGGTTGCTGATCGGGTACGAGACGGAAAGTGAGCTTCGCGTGGGCGAGACTCGGAATCACGGTCTTGCTCCCCTCGCCCTGGTAACCGCCCCACATGCCATTGATCTCTGCGGTGGGTCGCGCCCAGAGTCGCTCCAGCGGTGTGTGCGACCATTCGCCATCGAGTTCCGGCACGCCAGTGATCGCGAGGATTTCTTTTTCCTGATACGGCAGCTTTTTCCACGCTTCGCTTTCCCACGGTTGCAATGGGCGCACGCTGTCGTAGAAATTGAGAATCGACACCGAGAAATCCGGATTGTGCAACGTGGTCAGCAAGCGGGCCAATGCGGTCAACGGATTCAATACCGCGCCGCCAAACATGCCGGAGTGCAGATCCTTGTCGGGACCGCGCAACGTGATCTCGATCGCCTGAATGCCGCGCAACCCATAGCAAAGCGTGGGCGTGCCGGGGGCAATCATCGGCGAATCCGAGATGACCACAACGTCGCAGGCGAGCTCCTGTTTGTGCGCTTCGAGAAAGGGTGCGAGACTCGGGCTGCCGATTTCCTCTTCGCCCTCGATGAGGAAAATCAGGTTCACCGGCAACTCGCCCTGCTTCAGAGCCGCTTCGACGCCGAGAATGTGCGCGAAGATCTGGCCCTTGTTGTCAGACGAACCGCGTGCATTGACGACGCCGTCGCGAATGGTGGGATCGAACGGATCATTCTGCCAGAGGTTGAGCGGGTCGACCGGTTGCACGTCGTAGTGGCCGTAGATCAATACCGTGGGCCGTCCCGGTTTGGCCGCGTTGCGGGCGAGGACCACCGGCTGTCCCTGCGTGGGCGCCACCTCGGCGTGCAGGCCAATGGCGGTGAGTTTTTTTTGCAACCATTCAGCGCAGTTGGTCATTTGCGGCGCGAACTTGGAGTCGGCCGAAATGCTGGCGAAACGCAGGAGTTGAAGAAATTCATCGATGGCGTGAGGCGTCGTGGACATAGGAAAAAAGTCAAAACGGGATATCTGGCCCGGTTGTTATTTCGGCAACGGCGTGGAGCTCTCCAGATCGTGCACCGCTTCGGCGGGAATATCCTTGAGAGTACCACCCACGCCGCCTTGGAAATTCTCACAATAATAGAGCTGCCAACCCACGCTCTCGGAGCCGGGAATCTGCGCGTCGCTGATCGGGTCCACCTTGAAAAAGCCCTTGGTGAAAATCGCCGGAGCGGGGCGGTTCCCGCCCGTCACGAGAATGAAGTTGTACCCGTTGAAGTCGTCGTAGTTGGGCCAAAAATCGAACTGGCTGCGCACGCCGTGCCGGGCCACCACATAGGCCAATTGCTGGCGCGGCAGGTAGAACGTGAGCGCACTCGCCGTCTCCGCATCTTCCGCCACGGCCACCGTGGCCCCTTTTTCCTGCATGCGCCGCGTCATCTCATCCGCGAGATTGCGATACGAATAGGGCGGATAAAGTCCGCTGCCAAACCCGACGTAATGACTCGTCGCCGGGATCAAGCCACCGAGCGATTGCAACCCGGCCAATGTCAGCAGCCCCACCCCGATCCATTTCCATCGGGTCTCACGTTGCGCGAAACTGGCCCAGAGATTGCCGGAGAGAAACAGCGCGGGCAGGTAAAGCGCCGGCATCGCGTCGGCATTGGCCGCGTGGAAAAAGGAGCTGATGTATTGAATCAGCAATCCCGGCAGGCAAATGCACAGCAGCAAGGCGTAGCGGTGGTGACGGAAAGTGATGCTGCCCGCGTAGTAGAAGGCCAGTAGCATGCCGAGAAAAAACGCCGGGCTGAGCAGCCAGATTTGCGTGAGGGTGAACTCCAACCCCGCGAGCAGGGAAAAGCCATGGGAGATGCCGCTGATGGGCAGCGGGTGCAGCTTCTTCAAACCCTCCATTTCCGGACGTTGGTACCAGAGGAAAATCGGTATGGAGACGATCAACACCGTCACCGGCATGACCCAGTGTTGCCAATGCCTCAAGAGTTGGCGACGGCGTGGCTCGATGAAGTAGTAGAGCAACAAACCCAGTGGCCAAATCATGTTGAACCAGAGCACGTGAATCGCCAAACCCGAGATCGCACCGGCGGCGATGTACCAGAGCCACTTGTCGCTATTGACCGCCTCCCGGTAGGCGAGCAACGCCAGCGCCATGAGGCCGAAGCTGGCCGTTGCTTCGTTCATCAGCAGCAACTGCCATGTGTAAAGCGGTGTGCAGACGAAAATAATCATTGTCCAAAATGCCGAGGCGGGATTGAACCAACGCCGCGCGCACCAGAAGATGACAAATCCGGAGCAGGAATAAATCACGGCCGCCAGCCAGCGGACACCGAGTTCCGTATTGCCGAAAAAGAGAGTTCCGAGTCGAATCAACCACGGCACGAGCACGCCGGTGTTTAAATAACCCCAATCGAGATTCGGGCCATGGCCGAGCAGCCACAAGTAGGCCTCGCGCCCACTCACCTCGAAAGTTTGTCCGATCCAGAAACGAACCAGCAGTAGGAAAAAGAGAATCAGCGTCGTGCGCTTGCGGTAACCGGTAGTCTTCATTCCAGATTGTCCTTAGAACCCAGCCAGCATTGTTTCCATTTCTAAACAAAGCAAGGTTTTCCGCTGAAGGTTTTTTCGAGCGATAAGGCTTGGCGAGGCCTCCCAACAAGGCTAAAGGGTAACGTTATGACAGAACAAGTGAAATGCTGCATGCTTTCCACCCTCACCAGCCGCACCCTCGTCCTGGGCCTGGCCCTTCCCCTCGCCGCCAGCCTGCTGCCCCTGCAGCACGCCTCGGCGGATATCAACCGCGAAGGCAAGGTGCCACCCGTGGAATTCGTCCAGGCCCGCATGTGGAAAAACATGAAGCTGGCCGATTTTCGTCTCGAAGGCATCGTTCGCACCTCCAAGAAAAAATACCCCATCGTCCTGCGCACGGCCGGGTATGAAATGATCTACGAGTTTCAGGATCAACCCCTCCAGATCCGCGTCGTCATCGATCCCGATTCCTCCACCGTCCAAAAGCGCGCCAAGTCCTCCGACGCGTGGGTGACGCTGAGCGAAACCGACAAGATGAAGACCATCCTCGACTCCGACATCACCTACGAGGATCTGTGCCTCGACTTCATCCGCTGGTCCCACGTGACGCCTCTCGGCACAGATAACATCAAGACCCTCCCCACGTGGGCCTTTGAAGCCACCCCGGACGGTGCCAGCCGCTACACCAAGGCCCGTTACTGGATCAGCTCCGAGTACTTCGCCTTCATGCGCGTCGATGCCTACAACAAGCAGAATCAGGTGATCAAACGCGTTGAGGTCAACAGCGTCCAGCAAATCGGCAAGGCCTATTGCATCAAGGAAATGATGATCTCCAACCTCATCCCCGGTCGCGATATTTCCAAAACCCAGACGTGGGTGGAAATCCGCACCGGCAAGGAAGGCGTCTCCGGGTTGTAATTGCCCGCGATGGGGGCATACTCATCTGGCATGGATACGAGCAGCATCAAGCGCTACTGGCTGGCCGCAGGGCTGGGATCGCTCTGGGCGGCGTTCATCCTGATCGCCCAGTTCGGCGGCGCTTTCGATGGACTCGAAGAGCCGCTGCTCGACTGGCGTCAAAGTCTGCCCTCGCTGCGGCCGGATCAGGATAGCCAGAATCAATTGGCGCTCATCGCCATTGATTACATCCCCGCCGACCGCCCTTGGCCGTGGCCGCGGCTGGACTACGTTATCCTCCTGCGCAGCCTCCTGCCCTACGCGCCGAAGAGCGTCGTCTTCGAAACGCTCCTCCACGACCGCGACACCCGCTATAGCGCATTCGATTCCACCTTCGGCGGTCTCGTCAATCGCCTCGACCATCTTGTCTTCGCCGCCGCTGCGTTGATGCCGGACAGCAAGACCCCGCCGCCGGGCAATCTCACCGTCGTTCCCACCCGCGGCTCGCTCGGCAACATGCCCCGCTTCGGTTCCGCCCTCTGGCCCTTGGAAACGTTCGCGAGCAGTGCCTCGGTGGGAATTTCCAATCTCATGCCCGAGACGAATGGCCAAGTGCGGCGACTCCCCCTGCTCTTTCTTTATCAGAACCGCGTCATCCCCTCTCTCACCCTTCAAGCTGTCGCCCATAATCTGAATGCCGATTGGAAAAAGTCCGAAGCCATTCTCGGGGATGCGATTTTTCTGCGTGGAGAAAATGGCCAGCTCCTGCGTACAATCCCGATCGACGAGCAAGGGCGCTTGCGCCTGCGTTTCCGACCCGGTGCGAGCACCTTCTGGACCGCCAGCTTTGGCAATGTCCCCCTCTATGACCAGCAACGGGAACGCGGCGAAACGCCGGAATTGAATCTCGCCGAACTGCGCGGACGCCAAGTCTGGGTCGGTCGCACCGATCGCAAGGATCTTCCCTCCATTGGCCAGACGCTGCCGCATCTTTCCCCCATCGAACTGCAAATGCTCGGCACCTGCAATATCCTCAACAGCGACTTCATACGCCGTCCGCCCGCCTGGTCGCTCGTCACGGCGTTCCTGCTTTTCAGCGGTATGAGCGCCGCCTTTTACCTGCGCTACGGCTGGATCGCCGGAGCGGTTTTTGGCGGAATCATCACTTGGGTCTGGTGGGAAGCCTCCTTCACTCTCTTTCGCGCGGCGAATCTGGATCTGCCGATCATCAGCTTCACACTGCTCACCTTCGGCTTGGCCGCAGCCGCCTATGCCGCTCAGGAATGGGAGCTGAAACCGGACGACGGCGACCAGCTCTCCCTGCAGTTGAAGTAGCGCCTGTCAGAGCCTGTTTACGATCTTCCCGGAGGGGGGGAAGATCGCGAGAATTTACTTGGAAAAACCTACCGCTTACCCGGTTTCGGCGGAGACAAAATCGCCTTCGCCGCCACGGTGACTTGCGCGGCCCACGCGTTCAACGATTCCTGCGGCTTCGGCAGCGCCGGCAACGCGCCTTTGGTTTGAGCGTGCGATTGACTTTCCGGCACGCAGGAAATCGGAATGACTCGTCTCCAAAAATGATCGGGAATGCAGGCCGCGTATTCTTCACGCGTACCCCGCTCGTTAGGTTCTCCGTCCCAGATAATCACATGCGGCTTGAACCGTTCGCAGATCATCTGCGCTTTGGCGGGAGACCCGGCGATTTCAACCCGGACGCTCGGGAAGGCCTTTTCAAAATGATTGCGCACCAGCCGCGAGATGTGGCTGTCGTCTTCAATTACCAGGACCAGAGTTTTACTGTATGGCAACGAAGGAAGCCTAGAACGAGTCCCGAGTTCCTGTCCAGAAAAAGTGAGAGGCCAGTGAAAAAAATCACAGATTCTGCTTGCCAGAACCCGAAGGTTCATCTATGTCTATAGACATACTAGGAATTGCAAATGAACATTATCAAACGTCGCTTCTGGCTTAGCTTCAATCCGGCGATTCAGTTCCAGCCCCTTCCGCTGGTCTATGAATTCAGCCGCAAATTCGACCTGATCTTCAACATTCGCAATTCCTGCATGCAACAGGACCTCGGCATCATCGGCCTCGAAGTCGAAGGCAAGTCCAACACCATTGGCGAAGCCGTCGACTGGCTCGAGTCCGTGGGCGTCGTCGTCGAACCCATCGAACTCAGCGTCATCGAAGGTTAACCCTCCCCCTACCCCTCCTGTTACCATGAAAATCCGCAAAAAGACTCTCCGCTCCCGCTTCGAGGCGATCCACCAACGCCTCACCCTCGACATCTTCCGCCACGTCATCCGCGATAACGCCTTTGGCATGGACTACAACTACCTCGCCGTCCCCGCGCCCCAGCGCGTGGCCGAAAGCAAAGGTAAGTAACTTCAGACGCATCCTATTAAAACTATGACCCCACAGGTCTTTATTGTAGGGCGCTTCGGTGAGCGCCGCGGCGGCTCACCGAGCCGCCCTACAGAAAACCGCCAAGGCATCGGCATTCGATATTCTGCGAATGATACTTTGAAACGTTCTACGCGACACCTCTTTCCGGTGGGGTAGCCAAGTGGCTAAGGCACAGCCCTGCAAAGGCTGCACACGCTGGTTCGATTCCAGCCCTCACCTCCCCTTTTACCTCCTCCCGTGAACCCGCACGGGAAAATCCTTGTCTCAATTCGGCTTGATCGTTCGTCTTATTTCGAGCACCTATTAGAAAACGAACGCTCACCACTATTAATTTAATATCACCTCGCAATTAAACGCTGCCGCGTTCTTCACCCCACCCACCCGATTATGTCCACCTCCATCCAAGACCTCCTCAACTCGAAAAAAGCGCTCTGGACCGGTTACATCCTCAGCACCTTGCCCGTGCTGCTCCTTATCCTCAGCGGCGTCATGAAACTCGCCAAACCCGCCCCCGTGCTGGAAGGCTTCGCCCATCTCGGCCTCCCGGAAAATCTCGCCCTCGGGATCGGCCTCCTCGAACTCGCCTGCACCCTCCTCTACATCATTCCCCGCACTTCCATTCTTGGAGCCATCCTGCTCACCGGTTATCTCGGCGGCGCCATCGTCAGCACCCTGCGCGTCGGCGACTCCTATATTGCCGCGGTGATATTGGGAATCATACTCTGGGCCGGCCTCTATCTCCGCGAACCGCGACTCCGCGCGCTGATTCCTTGGAGGAGTTAGCATTTTAAAGTAGGCTGCACATGCTGCTGTAGGGCGCTTCGGTGAAGCGCCGCGGCGGCTCACCGAGCCGCCCTACAGAAAACCGCAAGGCATCGGCATGCGGTATTCTGTGCCCAATACTTTAAAATGCTATAGCAGCTGACTTTTGCCTTGTTGGAGGGCGCGATTGCATCGCGCCGCCTTATTCTTTTCTTGGCTTAGCCTTCTCCAACTGGATGGCCGCAACGCTAAGACTCTTCGAGCAAGCCAACTGATCCTTCGACAAGCTCAGGATGACCAGCGTGACGCTGGACCCAGTATGACGCATCCGGCGTCAGCCGTATTGGATGCAACGTCATTGGTTATATCTCCAATAAAATAGGGCTCAGGTAGGAATCGCTCTATGATAAGCAAGTAGGAGCGCACCTCCAATGCGGATAATCTGGAGTGCGGGAGCTTGCTCCCGCTTTGTCGTAAGGCGGCTTGCCGCCATCGATACATGCGAAACGAAAAACAAAAGGCAAAGCGGTGGCAAGCCACCGCACTCCAAATCGTCTATCGTCTCATCGAATCATTCTAAAACCGCCTGCCCCTACCACCATTCGGTACGGCCTCTTTTCCGGTCAAAACCAGCCGTACCGCTAAAAATCTCGCACACGTAGCCAACGTAGCTCACCTAAGCCTAACGTTTCGGCCCGGAATCTGTTTAAATAGGACTCAAGCCCAGCCATCGAGTCCATGAAAGCCACCGCCATTCCCGTGCTGTCGTTCGCGTCCTATATCATTTCGGGTTCCACCGGGGGAAAGGAAAGACTGGTGACGTTCGGAGCGCTTCGGAGCGCGATCTCAAAAATTTCCACCACCCCCTCCCCACGGTCTTTCGCCTGCGTGATTGACCACTCCAGTCCATCTGGTAGAGACTGACCTCACATGAAGCTGCCGCAGGTGCATTCCCGGACGCTGGCCTCGGTGGGCGTGGCGCTGACCGTTCTGGTGTTGGCTGTGACGGGCGCGTTGGATGTCGTCAACCGCGCCTTCCTCGATTTCTCCCTGCGCCTGCAGGCCCCCGCCCTGCGTCCGCCCGAGGACGGCGTGCTCGTGCTCATCGACGAGCCGAGTCTCGACTACATGCAACGCACGTACAACCAGCGCTGGCCGTGGTCGCGCGATGTCTTCGCCGCGCTGTTGCTCGCGATCAATCAGGCCGGAGCGAAACAAACCGTGGTCGACCTGATGTTCCTCGAGAACTCCGACCGCACGGAACTCGACGACCTGCTCGGCTCCTACGCGGCCGCGTGTCGAGGCGTCATTCTCGCCGTGCTGCCGCCCCGCCACACGACGCCCATTTTCTGGCCGAGAGACTTTCTGGAAACCCACTCCGGCCTCAATTTGCGCGAGCGGATCGGCCACGCGGAATATCACGCCGATCCCGATGGCGTGGTGCGGCATTATCCGTGGGCCGGATCGCTGGCCGAGCGGGCGGCGCATTCGCACGCGGACAAACAAAACGTTCTCCTCCGCTGGTACGGGGGCAAGAATGCCCTCCCGCCCTCGCAAGTGCTCTCGGCGCAGCCTTTCCTCGAGGCCGGCTATGGTCCCAGCGGACTGCTCAGTCAGATGCGCGCCTTGAAAGTCGACGAGTATGATCCCAATGCCCTGCGCACCGCGTTTCAACGATTGCCCGCCATCGCCCGCGGTTCGTTGAGAGGAAAAACCGTCTTCATCGGCACCAACGCGGCGGGAACGTTTGATGTGAAAGCCGTGCCCGTGAGCCGCGTTGAACCGGGCGTGCTGGTCCATTTCACCGCGTGGGCCAATGCGAAGCAAAATGCGTTCATCCCGGAGTTCGACCGCATCGGACATTTTTCGTTGAGCGCCGCGCTGGCCTTGGTGTTGGCGTGGACCATCACCCATTGGGGTTGGTCCCGGCCCAATGTGCGCGTGCTCACGATCACGACGGCGCTGGGAACGCTCGCCCTGTTCTGCCTCTCCTACTTCATTCTGCCGCTGCTGTATTTCCCGCCGTTCGCCCCCGTGACGGCGCTCGTCCTCGCGCTCATCGTGCTGACGATTCGCCATTGGGTGGAGGAAACCCGGCGCAAACGCGAGGTGCAGGACATCTTCGGCAGCTACGTCTCGCCCACGGTGGTGAAGCGCCTGATGGAAGATCCCGACTCGCTCAAGCTCGGCGGCGAGAAGAAGGAACTGACCGTCTACTTTTCCGATCTCGCCGGGTTCACCGACATGAGCGAGACCATGGCCCCGGAGCCGCTCATGCGGTTGGTGAATCTCTACCTCAGCGAAATGTCCGAGTTCATTCTCGAGGAACATGGCTATCTGGATAAATACATCGGCGACGCGATCATGGGCGTCTTTGGTTCGCCCGAGGAATTGCCCAATCACGCCCTCGCCGCCTGCCGCGCCGCGCTCCGCAGCCGGGATCATCTGCTCGCACTGAACCAGCGTCTGCTCGTCGAGGAAGGTCGCACGCTGCATGCCCGCATCGGGATCAATACGGGCGACATGACCGTTGGCAATGTGGGCTCCGGCCGCAAGCGCAACTACACCGTCGTCGGCGATCCGGTCAATCTCGCCTCCCGCCTCGAGGGCGCGAACAAACAATTCGGCACCACCATTCTCCTCGGCATGCGCACGCAGGAACTGGCGCGATCCAGCATTGTCACCCGTCCGGTGGAACTCCTCCGCGTGAAGGGCAAGCAGCAACCAATTCAGACCTATGAACTACTCGCGCTAAAATCGGAAGCTTCCGCGCAAGTTCTGGAAATCAGCTCGTTATTTGAGAATGCGTACCATTTGTACCAGCAGCGGGACTTCAATGCCGCCGTGGTCCTGTTCGAGAAAGTTCGCGGTCGTCATGTCGAGGATAAGCTCAGCCAGATTTACATCGACCGCTGCCGCCAGTTCCAAAAAGAACCGCCCGGCCCGGATTGGGACGGCGTATTCGTCATGAAAGACAAATGAAAACCGTACCGTACTTCACCCTCTCCCTGATGCTCATGGCCAGCGCTGTCCTGGCCTATGAAGTGGGCCAAACCTGCTTCTCCAAACAGGCCACCACCCCTCTGCTCGCCACCGCCGATCGCGAAGCCGCCAAGGTCGGCACGGTGGAATGGGGCAAGCCGCTCAAGGTGCTCGCCGAACAAGGCCGCTGGCTGCAAGTGACCGATGGCGACACCAAAGGCTGGGTCTACGCCGGCAACGTCAGCAGCGTGAAACCGCCCGCCGAGAACAAGAACGATTTCCTGCCCACCACGGCCGCCGACACCACCGCCGCTGTCGCCGCGCGACCGCTCAGTGAATCGTCCAAAAAATACGCGAGCCGCAAAAGTCTCGGCGAGGCCGCCGCCGATGTGGAATGGGCCGAGAAACAGGCCGATGCGGTAACCCGCGCCCAGGTGAATACCTACATGCAGGAAAAAGGATTGGGAGATTACGGCAAATGAAAACCGCAGTCGCACTACACGCACTCTTACTCGCCTTGTTCATCGGCAGCGCCCACGCGCAGTTCGGCCTCGATGTGGACCCGTTCAAGCTCGCCAGTGGCGCGACCAAAATCGCCAAGGGTTCCTCCGGCGTCGGCCTGAAGGAAGAGATGAGCATCGGCGGTTCCGTCGCGGTGGAAATCGTGGCCATGGAAGGCGGCGTCTGGAAGGATGAAGCGGCCACGCGTCGCGTCAACCTGATCGGCAAATCGCTCGCCCGTTACTCCGACCGGCCCACGCTCCAGTTCCGTTTCGCGATCCTCAACACCGACATCGTCAATGGATTCTCCGCGCCGGGCGGTTACGTCTTCATCACCAAGGGCGCGTATCTCGCCGCAGAAAACGACGACCAACTCGCCGCCATCCTCGCGCACGAGATTTGCCACGTCACCCGGCGACATGCGCTGCGGATTATCTCCCGCAGCGAATTCATTTCGGGCGTGACCGATGTGGCGGCCGGTTCCAGTGGCGACTTCGCCGCGTACGACATGGGCGTGGACAAGGTGACCAACACGATGTTGAAAACTGGTTACGACAGCGGCAGCGAATTCGATGCCGACCGCATGGGCCGCGAACTGGCGACCAACACCGGCTTCGCCCGCAACGGACTCGTCACTTTCCTGCAGAAATTGCAAACGCTCAAGCTCGACAACAAATCGATCTTCTCGACCCACCCGGACCTCTCCGAGCGAATTGAAAAATTGGGCGGCACCGCCAGCACCACCGCGAAATCTTCCTCCAGCGACGAGGAAAGCGGTTCGGCCCTGCTGAAAAAGTCGTCCCGTTAAGCCGTGTCAGATTGTCGCAACGCTATGACTCATGGAGCAAGCCAGCCGATCCTTCGACAAGCTCAGGATGACGTGGAATGAAAGTAATGTCTGAGGGGAAGCTTCTACTCTCACAAGAACTCATCGCTATCATTTGAGCTTACTCCCCCAACCCGTCATCCTGAGCTTGTCGAAGGATCGGCTGGGATGGTCTAGGATACGACAATCAACTTGAAATAAGCTTTAAGATTTGGCGGCTCGGCGGGAGACTCACCTCCCCGTTACAAACCTCTCCCAAGAACCTGTAATGAGGCGGAGAGACCTCTCGCTGAGCCGTTCTTCGCGCGCCGCGCGGCTAGACTTCTTCGTTGAAATCGGGATCGTCCGAACCGGACTGCTTTTCCCGCATCGCCTGCCGGATTTTCTCCAGCTCCTCGGTGCGGTCTTCCACCTCGTCCCACACATCGGAACTGACGTAGATCGCGGCCTTGGCCTGCAACGCAATGGCCAGGCAGTCGCTGGGACGCGCGTCGATTTCGATCACCTTCTTGTGCACCTCATTCTCGGCGCGAAGGATGATGCGGGCAAAGTAGGTGTTACTGCGCAAGGCATTGATGATGACCCGCTCCACCTTGATGCTGAACGCCTGAAAGATATAGCCCATCAACTCGTGGGTCAGCGGTCGCTCGCTTTTTTGCTCGCGTAGCGACATGGCAATGGCCCGCCCGACGGACGGTTCCACGTGGATGACAAAGCACTTCTCGTCATTACCAACAAAAATCGCAAGGGTCTGCTGCTCGGTTGGAAATACGTCGAGCACATCGATGCGTACGACTTCAGAATTCACACTTTAAACGTATCATCCGCCCCGGAGAAAACAAGGAGGAGTTGGCTTTCCCGTCCCATCGGAAAAAGTCTTCGTAATTTTTCATAAACCCCATTGCAAATTGGGCGGCAGAGTTTATAAGTCCCCAATGGCAGACAAAGAGACTCCCTGGGATATCGCGCAAGCGGCGGAAACCTACAATATCGAGCGTTGGGGAGTCGGCTACTTCGGCGTGAACGCCGCTGGCAATGTTTCCGTGCGTCCGTTGCAAGAGCAAGGGGCCGAACTCGACATCACCAAAGTCGTGCAGGAAGCCCGCGATCGCGGCCTCACCTTTCCCCTTCTGCTCCGCTTTCAGGATCTGCTGCGCCATCGCGTGCAGACGCTCAACGAAGAGTTCCGCGCCGCGATTAAGGAATCCGGCTACCAAGGCCAATACCGCGGCGTGTTCCCGATCAAGGTGAACCAACTGCGCGAGGTGGTTGAGGAAATCGTCGATGCGGGCGCGCCGTATCATTACGGCATCGAGGTCGGCAGCAAGCCCGAGCTCTTCGCCGCGCTGGCCATGCATCAGGACAATGAGAGCCTCGTCATTTGCAACGGGTACAAAGATCCCCTCTTCATCCAGATGGCATTGCTCGGTTGCAAAATCGGCAAGACGGTCGTGATGGTGGTGGAAAAACTCGAGGAACTCCGCGCCATTATCGAAGTCTCCGAATCGGTCGGCATCAAACCCTACATCGGCATTCGTGTCCGCCTGCAAAGCAAGGGCGCGGGCAAGTGGGCCACCTCCGGCGGCGAGAACGCCAAATTCGGTCTCTCCACCAGCGACCTGCTTCAGGCGACGGAACTGCTCAAGCAGCACAATCTCACGGACCGTTTCAAGCTGCTCCATTTCCACATCGGCTCGCAAATTCCCGACATTCAAACTGTGAAACGCGCCGTGCGCGAAGCCGCCCGTTTCTATGCCAAGATCTGGCAGCTCGGTTTTCCGCTCGGCTATATCGACGTGGGCGGCGGCTTGGGCGTCGACTACGACGGCAGCCGCACTTCGCTCGACAGCAGCATGAATTACACCCTCACGGAATACACCCGCGACGTGGTCTACAACATTCTGGAAATTCTCAATGACGAAAAGGTCCCGCATCCGAATATCGTCAGCGAAAGCGGTCGCGCCATCGTGGCGCATCATTCCGTGCTCATCGTCGACGTGCTCGGCGTGATCGAGAAAACGAAAGTGGCCAAGGAGAGCAGCGATATCACTCCCACGCACAAGCTCGTCTCCGACCTCCTCGAGATCAAACAAAACCTGAACAAGAAGAATCGCCGCGAGCAATTCCACGACGCGGTCCAGATCAAAGAAGACACCCAGTCGCGGTTCGACCTCGGCTTGCTCGACTTGACCACCAAGGCCCAGGTCGAAGTGCTCTTCTGGGAAATTGTCGAGGAAGTCATCCACTCCTACCCGAACCCCAAGTCGATGCCGGTGGAAGTCCGCAACCTCCTGCCCTCCCTCGGCGATCAGTTCCTCTGCAACTTCAGCGTCTTTCAATCCATGCTCGACCACTGGGCGCTCGGCCAGCTCTTCCCCATCGCGCCGATCCACCGCCTCGATGAACGGCCGCAGCATCACGCGACGCTGGTGGACATCACGTGCGACTCCGACGGCAAGATTTCGAAGTTCATCGACAATGAAGGCGTCATGTCGGAAACGCTTCCGCTCCATACGCTCAACGGCAATCCGTACTATCTCGGCATCTTTCTGATGGGGGCGTACCAGGACATCATGGGCGACCTGCACAATCTCTTTGGCCGCGTGAACGAAGCCCACATCTTCCTCGACCCGGACGAAGAGAGCGGCTTTTACATCGAGGAAACAATTCCCGGCAATACGATCGGACAGGTGCTCGCGGATGTGCAGTATGACACGGCCACCATCGAGCGCGCGCTGAAGAGCCAGATTGATGCCGCCATCAAGGCCGACGTGCTCAAGCCCAACGAAGGCATGCGCCTGCTGGAATCGTACGAACAGGGCCTCAAGGCGTCGACTTACCTGCAGTTCTAGCCAGCCTGAGGCTGACTCTGCCGAAGCCCAACCGGAGTCAGGCTCCGGTTGCCCAATGAATCTGGTAAGGCAGGCTGATCGACTCCAGGGGCTGCGCCAGCAAGCTGGTGCGGCATAAGGCTTCCGCGGCCTTTTTCCCGCCCTCGATGAGGCTCAACTGAATAATCGTCACTTCGGGATGCATCGTTTGGTCCGGGGCCTGATCGCCAAAGTGAATCACGTGAATGTCCTGACCGATCACCAGCTTCCGTTCCCGGGCGGCATTGAGAATCGCCAACGTATGGACCGGTTCTGAAGTCAAAACCACATCCGGCGGCGGTGTCTGATCCAACATCCGTTCCGCCGCTCGACTGATTTCCAGACAGGTCGGCGCGCAAACAATTTCCGTCAAGGCTGCGGAACCCAAACCGGCTTGAGTCAAAGCTTTGACAATTCCTTGCTCCTTAAGACTTTCGTGGTGAGACGCTTTGCTCCGGATAAAACCAAACCGCTGGCGACCACGACTGGCCAGCGTCAAGACGGCTTCATAAACCGCCGCTTCCGCTCCAATGCGGACACTGGGTCCCGGTAGATCCGCACCACCATAAATAAGATACGGCAAATTCCGCTTGCGAAGATTGTCCAGATCCGTGGCAGTCACGCCATCGGGAATCACCAGCACTCCACCCAAAGAGCTCGCCATGCTCGGAGACCAGAGAGCAGGAGAAAGGCCGACGCTGACCGAATAGGTTTCCGCTTCGCTCAGATATAACTGAAGCCCACGCAAGAAAAGCGAGAGGGATGGACAAGCTCCCTGCTCGGGAGAGCGCATCAAGATGGCAAGCGGCTTTCCACCCAATTTCGTGGTGCCGTGAATGAACGTGCCTTTGCCGTGATGCCGGTAAATCAATCCACGATTTTGGAGATCACTTAAGGCTAACCGGACTGTAACGCGACTGACTCCAAAACGGCGGCAGAGTTGATGCTCACTCGGGATTGGAAACTTGGGATCATATGTACCAGAAAGAATTTCCTGTGCGAGAACCGTGACAAGGTTTTGGCGTGCTGTTGTTTTGGAAGCAGGTGCGGATATTTTCACAAGATGAAAGAGCTATCAATAGATAACAGCAGTACATAATTTGGGTCAACTTTTTTAATAGGTTTTTCTTATAGATAAGAATAACAGCCGAATTCTTTAACCCCCTAATCAATTATCCGTGCAAGCTACTGTAGCCACATGCGACTCAATCCGATCCACAAGAGAGGCGGATCGGTGAGTAACTTTTGAATAAGAGGGGGAATCCCTTTAAATCGCCTTGCGGCGGAAGGTCCAGCGCATGCCAGCGGAAGCGGCGTGCACATTGCCCGGAAACGCTTGGTATAAATGATGGGTGGATGCCATCCCCGTACAATGGTTCGGGTAAAGCACCGGAGATCCCATGCGACGCAATTCGCGAATGGTCTTGGTGACTCGTTCGGGGCGGGCATTCACCAGATGCATGCCGCCATAAACGCGCACAATCGGCTTGGAGGTCAGCGTTTCGATATAGTGCAGCGTGTTGATCACCCCGGCATGAGCACAACCGAGGATGACACAGATGCCCTTGTCGATTTCAAAGTAAAGCGCCATGTCATCGTGAAACGGATCGGGCTTCAGCAATTTCTTATCAGCAAACAGAGTACTATCCCAATCTTCAAATGGCGTCACCCGCGGAATGGTACCGGTAACAAAAATGCCGGGGATCACCTCGGTGGGCTCTTCAATGAGCCTCAGTCGCTTTTCCCAATTCGTACGCTCCTTCTTTTGACACAACAGGGGCACACTCAGAAGCTTTCCATTCCCGGAAGGAAGAAGCCCGTACTTGGGAGAGAGGGAGGCAGGGTGCGCGCAAATCGGGCAGCGTCGGTTCTGCTTCATGAAATCGCCCAAACCTCCCACGTGATCGTAATGACCATGGCTCAGCACAACGGCCTCCACGGTGGAAAGATCGATACCGAGTTTCTCGCAGTTATGTTCCAAGGTCATCCCTTGACCGGTATCGAACAACAGTGATTTATTTTGAAAGCGGATCAGCCACGAGAGCCCCACTTCGCCCAGAATCCCCGCCTCGGAAGCAGCGTTCTCACAGACCAATACCAACTCCAACTCTTTCATCATCTTACGACTTTAGAGCGAGAACCGTACCCACTCCAAGCAAAAGAAATGCTCTGTTCTCATTTTCCACTCGAGACCAAACGTGCCGAAGAGAACCGCGCTCTGCTCTTTAAGCCTCGTGGCGGACCGGATCTTCGAAGCGAGTGTACTGCGAGTGGAAGTGAACTTCCAGACTGTCGGTCGGACCGTTACGCTGTTTGGCGATGATGATCTTGTACTTCTTCACCCCCATCGGAAGCGCCTCACCGCCGCCGCCCTCTTCAGAATCGGCGCCGTCTTCGCGATGGAGGAGGAGCACCATGTCGGCGTCCTGCTCAATGGCGCCGGATTCACGTAAGTTGTGGAGCGCCGGTTCGGTTTTGCCTTCCTCACTTTTACGATTGAGCTGGGCCAGGACAATGATCGGGATATCGAGTTCCTTCGCGAGACCTTTGATGCCACGGGAGATTTCAGCGACTTCATTTTGACGGTTGTCCTTGGCCTGCTCGGATTCGGAGCGGAGGAGCTGGAGGTAATCGATAATCAACATATCGATCTTGTGCTGCTGCTTCATGCGGCGGGCCTTACCGCGAAGCTGGTTGATGCTCAAAAAGCTGGTGTCGTCGAGCACGAGCGGGAACTGCTTCATGTCCTCGCCGATCATGCGCAATTTCTGCATCGCCTGATCATCGAGATCACCCTGGCGGATGCGCTGCAGACTCTCGCTGGCGTAGGAAGCAAGCATACGCAGCATGAGCTGCTGGTTGGTCATTTCCAAGCTGAAGAGGCCGACGGCGTGACCGGGCTTCACCCAGTTATCGAGCTTCTCGTCGTAGCGGGCGTCCATGGCGTGACGCGCAAAGGTGAGCGCCAGCGCGGTTTTGCCGATACCGGGACGGGCGGCGAGTACAATCATTTCACCGCCATGCCAGCCGGTGGTGAGTTCGTTCAGGCGATGGAAACCGGTCGGGATACCAAAGAGATGCCCCTTGTTGCGCTGATAGTTTTCGATGAGCTGAATCGCCTTCTCGATTTCCGTCTTGGCCGTGACCGTGGAATTGGTGAGACCGCGATTCGTGACTTGGAAAATCTCGCGCTCGGCGTTGTCCAGAACGCTGGTGACGGAATCCTGATTATCCACCACGAGTTGGCTGATGTTCGCGCACGCGTGCTGCAGATGACGAAGGAGGCTCTTGTCCTTGACGATGGCAATGTAGCTGCCGACGTTCAGGTGAGTGGCAAGACCGGCGGCGAGTTCCGCGAGAATGCCGGGGCTGCCGACGACCTCGGCCAGCTTGCGATCGGCCAGATACTGGTGCAGCGTGGTGATGTCGATCGCCTTGCCGTTGTTGTGCAACGCCTGAATCGCCTCGAACACTTCCTGATGCGCTGGCACGAAGAAGTCGTCGCGCTTGAGCACTTCCGTCACTTCATCAACGACGACGTCAGGTCGCGCCAGCATGGAACCGAGCACGGCTTTCTCTGCCTCCGCGCTGTACATGGGGGCTTGCAACGCTTCGACATCGGTGGGAGTGGCATTGGCGTTACGGCGTTTCCGGGCAGCAGCGGGGGCAATCATTGCCCTAATCAAATAGGCGGAAATAGGGACGGTGCAACTCCTCGATCAAAAAAAGTAGCGAACCGACCTGCATGATCCGCGGCGTGTTACACGCAATGAGTTCAGCCGGTCAAAATTACGCATTTTCGGTGCCTGTGAATAACTTGGGAACAACCTGTGTTCAAATAGAGGTGGATTATCTCCGGGGGGACCTGCTATTAATTTCAAATGGCTGATCGTTTTTTCCTGACTACCGCAATTGATTACGTCAATGGCAACCCGCACCTCGGGCATGCCTATGAAAAGATTTTGTCCGATGCCGTGTGCCGTTACCACCGCAGCATTGGTGACGATGTCCGCTTTCTCACCGGCGTGGACGAGCATGGGCAGAAGGTCCAGCAGTCCGCGCAAAAGCAAAATATCCCGCCGCAGGAATTCTGCGACACGATGAGCAGCCATTTCCGCGCGCTCGCGGACAGCTTGCACATCAGTTACGACCAATTCGGTCGTACGACAGAATCGGCGCACAAGAATGTGGTGCGGGATTTCCTGCAGCGCACGTTCGATCAGGGCGATATCTATTTCAAAACCTACGAGGGTTTTTACAGCACGCGCGCCGAGCAATTCGTGACCGAGAAGGACATGGTCAATGGCGAATGGCCCGAGATCTATGGCGAAGTCGTTCCGCTCAAGGAGGAGAATTACTTCTTCAAGCTGTCCAAGTATCAGGATTGGCTGCGGGAATATGTGACCGCGCACGAGGATTTCATCCTGCCCGCATTCCGCCGCAAGGAAGTACTGCAGGCGCTCGAGAAGCCGCTGAACGATCTTTGCATCTCGCGCCCGAAGAGCCGCCTCGCGTGGGGCATTCCCCTGCCCTTCAATGAGGAATACGTGACCTACGTCTGGTATGACGCCCTCGTGAATTACTACTCCTTCGCGAAGGACGCCAGCGGCAAGTCATACTGGCCCGCCACGGCACACGTGATCGGCAAGGACATCATGGTCCCGCCGCACGCGGTCTACTGGCCGATCATGCTGCACGCCATCGGCGAAGAACTGCCGAAGCAACTCATCGTGCACGGATTCTGGATGAATCGTGGCGCGAAGATGAGCAAGTCCGTTGGCAACATCGTCGACCCCGTTCCCTACATTGAGAAGTTCGGCTGCGATGCCTTGCGCTATTTCCTCCTGCGCGAAATGGTTGTCGGTCAGGACGCCGATTTCTGGGACGAAAAGGTGCAGCAGCGTTACCAGAGCGATCTGGGCAACGATCTGGGCAATCTCGTGAATCGCTCGCTCGCCATGATCGGCCGCTACCGCAACGGTGTGGTGCCCGCGTATGACGCCGCCACGGTGACCGAGCAGGAAGCCGATCTCCGCAGCGACGCGGTGATCGCCGAATACCGCGCCGCGATGGATGGTGTGCAGACGCATCTCGCGTTGCAGGCCATTTGGAAGCTCGTGACGCGCGCGAACCAGTACGTCGAAGAAACCGCGCCGTGGAAGCTGGCGAAAGATCCCGCGCAGAGCGGACGCCTGGATTTGGTCCTTGCCCACCTCGCGGAGAGCGTGCGCCGCTTGAGCGTGCTGATCGGCGCGATCATGCCCGTGACGGCGGAGAAGATTCAGGCGCAACTCGGATTGACCACGCCGCAAGTACAACTCAGCGAGGCCGCATTCGGCACGAGCCTGACCGGTCATACGGTGAACAAACCCGAACCGCTCTTCCCACGCTTCGAGGAGCCCAAGGCATAGGGGAAGTCCGCAGATTAATACAGATGATGAATTGAAACCCACACACCCCGGCGCTGCGCGCCCCCCCCTCTTGATAGAGGGGGGGCGCGCA
>NEUU01000023.1 GCA_002304345.1 Verrucomicrobia bacterium Tous-C9LFEB | reverse complement strand
GTCATCCCGAGCGTAGTCGAGGGATCGGGCAAGGGGGGGGTAAGGTTGCGACTAAAGTGGATTTTGAGATTTAACGCAACTCATCGGGTAATGCCCAAGTATGTGAGAAGAGTACGTCTCTCTCAATTTGCAGGGCATCCTTCCCCACCTCCGCGCCTTGGCGAACTCCGCGAGAAATTTTTCTACTTCTTTTTGGACTTATCCTGATCGATGGAAGCGAGGATCATTTTCGCGGTGGTGCGACCGGCACCGAGATTGTCGCGGAAGGTCTGGAGGGCGCGGGCGCTGAGTTCGGTGCGCTGCGCTTCGGAGCCGAGGAGTTCGCGAATCTTTTGGGCGAGCTCTAGCTCGTCATTCACTTGAACGAGTCCGCCACGGCGGACGAACTCATGGGTTTGTTGCGGGAAATTCTGCATGTTCGGACCGACGAGAATCGGAGCGCCGAGCCGGGCGGCTTCAATGAAGTTCTGGCCGCCGCTGCCGCGCAAGCTTTTGCCGACGAAGACGAGCGTGGCCTTGGGATAGAGTGATTTGAGTTCGCCGGTGCTGTTGACCACGACGGCCTCGGGCGTGCTGCCGTTGGAGAGGGGGGCTTCGAGTTCGCCGCGCAGAACGACCTTGAGTCCGAGGTCGAGGCACTTTTCGTAGATCGCCTTGCCGCGTTCGGCGTGGCGGGGGGCGAGGACGAGGCGCAGGGCGGGGTATTGCTCGCGCAGTTCGAGGTAGATCTTGGCGAGGATTTCCTCTTCGCCGGAATGGGTGCTGCCACCGAGGAGTATGGGGGCGTTCTTGTCCCAGCCGAGGAGCGACCACCAGGCGTCGATTTCCGCGGGTGCGGCACCGGGCATGTCGGCGACGTCGTACTTCATGCTGCCGACATTGAAGATGGCCTCGGAGGAGAATCCGGCGCGGGTGAGGCGGGCGACGTCTTCGTCATTCTGCGCGAAGATGAGATCGACTTCCTCCATGACGGGGCGGGTGATCCAGCGTAGCAGGCGGAAACGTTCTTCGCTGCGTTTGGAAAGGCGGGCGTTGACGAGGTAGATGCGAATGCCGCGGCGCTTGGCGCACCAGATGTAGTTGGGCCAGATTTCGGCCTCGACCATGATGAGTCGGCGCGGGCGGAAGGTTTCGAACGCATGCCGGACGGACCAGAGGAAGTCGGCAGGATTGAAGACGATGATGGTGCGTTCGTCCTCGAGTTTGCGGGCGACGCGTTGGCCGGTGATGGTGGTGGTGCTGAGGACGATGGTGAGGTGGGGGTTCTGCTCGCGGAGGCGCTGGATGAGGACGCTGGCGAGCATGACTTCGCCGACGCTGACGGCGTGAATCCAGATGTCGCAGCCGTGGGGGAGGCGTTGCTTGATGCCCTTGTAGATGCCGATGCGCTGTTCGATGTCGCGCCACCAGTGACCGCGCTTCCACAAGCGGTAGGCCCAATAGGGCCACGAGACGAGAACCGCCGCAAAGAACGCGACGTTGTAACCGACTTGCAGGAGAAACCGAATCATGGGTAAGCGCTGATTAAAGCACGTCTGGCGCGGTGCGCCAGAAAGTTTTCAGTTCGAAGTTTTCGGTTTTCAGGGGGGGAGTTGGTGAGCAAAAGCTCCTTGACGAGTAGTCCTTACCACCGCCCTTTTGCCCGATCCCTCGACTACACTCGGGATGACCCAGCGTGACGCTGGACCCAGTTGCTGATTTGCTGCGCAAATCGCATTACGATCTCCACTTTCACACTCCGTCATCCCGAGCATAGGCGAGGGATCGGGCAAAGGGGGGGGATTTCTCCCACTGAAAACTGAAAACCTCGAACTGAAAACTCTCCCCCCTTCAGGCGCGGGGATGCGCGCCCTGATACACCTTCTTGAGGCGTTCGACGGAGACGGAGGTATAGATTTGGGTTGTGGTGAGTTGCGAATGGCCGAGCAGTTCCTGCACGCTGCGGAGGTCGGCGCCGTGCTCGAGCAGGTGGGTGGCGAAGGTGTGGCGGAGCTTGTGCGGGGTGAGTTTGTAATCCAGCCCGGCGAGTTTCAGGTAGGTCTTGAGGAAGAGCTGGACGGTGCGGCCATTGAGTCGTTTTCCCTGTGCGGAGACAAAAAGCCATTTCGTTTCGAAGGGGCAGAGGTCGAGGTATTGGCGGAGCGCCTGCAGGGCGGGTTCGCCAAGGGGGCAGAGGCGTTCCTTGCTGCCTTTGCCGAGGACGCGGACGCAGCCGTTGGACCAGTCGACGGTTTTGCGATCGAGCTGGATGAGTTCGTTGAGACGCATGCCCGAGCTGTAGAAGGTTTCGAGGATGGCGGCATCGCGCCACATCTGCCATTCGTTCCATGCGAAGTGGGGGCGCTTCTTCTCGCCACTGCTGCGGGCGAGCTTGACCAACTCCATGGCCCAGCGGCGGTGCGGGGCGTCGAGCAGGGCGATGACTTGGTGCTCGGTCATGAAGACGGGCAATCGGCGAGCGAGCTTGGGGAGGGGGACGCCTTTGACTGGATTGATTTTGATGCGGCCCATCTTGAGGCCGTACTGGTAAAAGGAGCGGAGCGCGGCGAAGCGGAGTCGAATGGACGACGGGCCGAGCTTTTGCTCGCGGGAGAGACGGTACAGGTAGTTGCGGAAATCGCGTTGTTCGAGCGACCACCACGGGCGCGGGGCTACGCCGGGATAAAACTCGGCGAGAGCTTGCGCGTAGTTGCGGACGGTGAGGGGCGATTGCCCGCGTTCTTCGCGGCTCCACGCGAGGAATTCCGCGACGACGGGGTCAACCGCTTTCGGCGCGGGATCGGGCTGCGCGGTGGGGGGCTGATTCTTGAGCTTCGCCACGATGCCGGAGTGTGCACGCAAACGCGTGCGCACTCAATCGGAATAGAAAGGGGAAGGGGAAGTCCGCAGATTTCGCAGATTCACACAGATTAAAAACAAAGGCTTTCTCTCCTGATAAGTTAAATCAGGCCTTTAAATCTGCGTCCATCTGCGAAATCTGCGGACTTTCTTCTACTACGCTTCGGTGAAATGCTTTTCCGAGAGGCCGCGCAATTTGTCGGCGGCTTGTTCGGCGGTGAGGTCGCGCTGGCCCTCGGCCATCATCTCGTAACCGACCATGAATTTTTTCACCGTGGCAGAGCGCAGGAGCGGCGGATAGAAGTGGGCGTGAAGTTGCCAATGGGGATGATTGCTGCCGTCGGTCGGCGCGCCATGCCAGCCCATGGAGTAGGGGAAGGACACCTGGAACAAGTTGTCGTAACGGGTGAGGTGGCGCTTCAAAATCTCAGCGAGACTGCGGCGCTCGGCGGGTGTGAGGTCCGGCAGACGCTGCACATGGCGGCGCGGCAGGAGCAGGGTTTCGTACGGCCACGTGGCCCAATACGGCACGAGCACCACCCAGTCTTCGTTCTCAACGACGATGCGTTCCTTGAGCTTGGTTTCGGTGGCGAGATAATCGAGGAGCAGCGGCTTGCCGTTCTTCGCAAAGTATTCCTGCTGCTTGCGATCTTCCTTGGCCGGTTCGTTCGGGATGGTGTTCGTGGCCCAGACCTGACCATGGGGGTGGGGATTGGAACAGCCCATGACCTCGCCCTTGTTTTCGAACACTTGGACCCACTTGTGATTTTTGCCGAGGTCGGTGATTTGGTCGGCCCACGTATTGACCACGCCTTCGATCGCGGCGACGGGAAGCTGCGGCAAGCTCAGGTCATGGCGCGGGGAAAAGCAAATCACGCGGCAGACACCGGCGACGGGTTCGCTGTGGAGCAGGGGCGACGCGTCGGGCGGGAGCTGACCCGCTTCCGGGAGCACGGCGCTGAAGTCGTTCGTGAAAACGAAAGTGCCCTTGTAGTCGGGATTCAGTTCGCCGTTCATGCGGGCGTTGCCCGCACAGAGCAGACACTTCGGATCGTGCGCGGGGAGATTGGCGTGGGGCAGGGTCTCCTGTTTGCCGAGCCACGGGCGCTTCGTGCGGTGGGGCGAGACGAGAATCCAATCGCCCGTGAGGGGGTTGAGGCGGCGATGGGGGAAATCGGTAGCGGACAAATCGGTGCTCATAAAGTCAGTAGTTCCGGTTAAATCAGAGACAAAGTATCGTTAGCGTAGCTAAAGGAACGGAAAGCGGGAAGTAAAGTGGAAAGTGTGGGGAAGGGCGTAAAGTAGCACTAATGTGCGATTGTGGCGATTGGACTTCATGAGCACCCGGCAGGCGGACAAAAAACAAGAGAGGGGTTCTTTCGGTTTCTGGGCTGATTTCTCGACAAGCTCGAAATGACGGAGTGGAGGAGAAAGTCGTGAGGAGGTGAAGGCATAAAATTGTGATCAATCTGTCGTGAAAAAGATCAATTTCAGTACAAAAAAACACCCCCCTTGCCCGATCCCTCGACTGCGCTCGGGATGACGAAGTGTGAACGCGAATGTTTTAAAGCGATTTGCGAAGCAAATCAGCTATTGGGTCCAGCGTCACGCTGGTCAGCCCTGCTCGCGGGCGACTTTGTTCAGCACGTTGCAGAGGTGTGGCAGCAGCTGTTTCTTGCGGCTGACGATGCCTTCGAGGTGGAAGAGATTGGTTTCCTTCCGGGGATAATCGATGGCGCCGATGATGCGCTCGTTTCCGGCGCAGAGCAGGTAACTGTCGTGCGTGGTGATGTCGGTGATGAGCAGGCAGGCGAAGTCGAGCTGGCGCGAGCGCTGGAGTACGAGTAACGCGGCGGCGAGTTCGGTTTTCTTCGGCCAGAAATGGTCGAAGCCGAGTTCCTCGACCTGCGCCACGGCGATCTTCCAGCCGTTTTCCTCGTACTGCTTGCAGTCCGCGCCGACGACCACTTCGGGCGTGTTGACCTGCAGCGCGGAGCCGGTGGCGAAAAATTGATCGGCGAATTGGCTGACCGGCACCGGGGTCATTGTACCGAGCCAGCTTAGGATCTCGCGGTCGATCTCCGTTGTGGTGGGCGAGGTGAGGTGCAGTGTGTCGGAAATAATTCCCGCCGCGAGGCAGAGCGCGATGCCGGGCTCCGGCGCGATCTGACGTTGGCGGAACATGCGGGCCACGATGGTGCAGGTGGAGCCGAGGGGTTCGTTGATGAAACGGATCGGTTCACGCGAGGTGAGACCGCCGCCGAGCCGGTGGTGGTCGATGACCTCGAGGATGTCCGCTTCCTCCGCGCCGCTGACGGCCTGGCCGAATTCGTTGTGGTCGACGAGAATGAGCTGGCAGACCGGCGGATTGACGAGGTCGGACTTGGAAAACACGCCGAGGAGTTTGCCGGAGTCATTGAGCACGGGGAAAATCGGCTGCGCGGAATCCTGCAGCGCATGCCGCAACGGCTTGATGAGGGCGTGCTCGTTGTGGGCGATGTAATCGGGTTCGAGTGCGAGGGTGATCCGCTTGGCGCACTTGATCAGGAGCGTGGTCGAGGCGGTGTCGTGCGGGCTGGAGATGACCGTGACGTTGCGTTCGCGGGCGAGCGCGAGCAGTTCGTCGCTGATGTTGTAGCCGCCGGTGATGACGAGGCCGCGCACGCCGTATTCGATGGCAGGCTTGATCACGGTGGGGCGATCCCCCGCGACGATGAGGAGTCGCTCGGGCGGATAATGATGAATCTTCTCGGTGAATTTTTCCGCGCTGTAGGCCGCGACGGAAAGGAGAAATTCCACTTCCTCCTCGGGCTGGTAGACATGCTGGAAGTCACCCTTGAGCGCCTCGCAGATGCGGCAGAGGCTGGTCTCGATATTGCGGGCGTGATCGATGTCCTGATAATCGGGCAGGAGCAGGCCGACGAGCTTGGTGATCGAGACGAGGCCGAGGAGTTTGCCCTCGGCATTGAGCACGGGCAGACTGCGGAGATCGCGTTGGCGCATGCGGTTGAAGGCGGTGTGGAGGCTTTCCCCTTCGTGAGCGAAGATGACCTCGCGCTGGGCGATCTGCGACACGGTGGGCCGCACGTCCATGATCAGGCGGGGCGGGTCCATCTTCGCCTGTTGCAGGGCGAACTTGGTGCGCGCGTTGATCTCGCCGCAGCAGGCGGCAAGCGCGTCGGGCCGCTCGGTGCGGCGGAGAAAATCGGCATACGCCAGGGCGGAGCAAATGGCGTCTGTATCGGGATTCTTGTGTCCAAAAACCAGCGTCGGCATAGGCCACCTAAGCCTGTTTGCGGCCTTCAAGGCAAGTCATTTGCATCCGGGAAGGAATGAAATTAACAGCGTTAACGCCAGGGGTGGTGTTTCGATTAGCACTGTTAATTTTGATTTCTGTGCGCCGGGCTCCCTCGTAAAAAAGAAAATCTTCGAGAAAGATAATTTTCCGTTAGACAATTCACCGCGGTTTCCCATATAGTCGCCCTTCCTTAAAGCACTCGTGGCGAAATGGCAGACGCGCACGCTTGAGGTGCGTGTGGAGAAATCCATGGGAGTTCGAGTCTCCCCGAGTGCACACCTCTTCCCGACGTGGGAATTTTCACGGCAAATCGATGTACACGGATTTGACCTCGGTTTTGGATGAGATCAAACGGGCTGACTTGCCTGGGTTTGATGGCGTTCCTCTCCATCCGAACGCTCAAAGCACTCCCTTTGGAGAGACTCCGCTCCATGTTGTCGCGATTTGGGGGCATGCCGATGCGATTCGAATTTTGTTAGATGCGGGTGCTGACATTGATGCTCGGGGTGAGTTTGATTTCACACCACTGCACGAGGCAATTGGACAGGGCCATTGGGATGCCGTCCGGTTGTTGATTTCCCGAGGTGCCAGTCTCACGATCAAGAATGAATGGGGTGATGATGCGGCGGCGCTTGCCTCACGTGGGGAGAACGAGGAAATCGTGAAGCTCATTCAGCTTAAGCTTGCCGAATCGGGAAAGGTATAAAGCGATTCCAAGCTGATCACGCATCAAAAATCTTCCCAACTGATCCTTCGACAAGCACCGAGGCGCTGAGTCAGAGCGCGGGTTGAAGCCGGATATGCTCCAGGAGTTCGAGAATTTCCGCATCGGTCGTTTGCTCGAAATGGCCATACCACGCGCCGACGGCATCGAAGTGCCGGGGGATGCTGGCGCAGACGACTTCGTCGGCCATGCGGGCGAGTTCGGCGCAACTGTCGGCGGCTCCGACGGGCGCGGCGACGACAACGCGGGCGGGGTTGTGTTGTTGCACGGAAAGAATGGCGGCCTGCATGGTGAGGCCGGTGGCGATGCCGTCATCGACGAGGATGACGATCTTCGATTTGAGATCGGGAAGGGGACGATTGCCGCGGTAGCAGTGTTCGCGGCGATGGAGTTCGTTGCGCTCGGCGTCAATGACGCATTGCAGTGCTTCGGGAGTAACGTGGAATTGCTCCACCGCGGCAGGCGATACCCGGTCGACATCGCCTGCCGCCAGCGCGCCAATGGCCAGTTCGGGGTACTCGGGGAGTCCCAGCTTACGAACAACCAGCACGTCCAGCGGCGCAGGGAGGGCCTTAGCCACTTCGTAGCCTACAAGCACACCGCCCCGGGGCAGGGCCAGAACCTGGACGTCGTTCCGGTCCTTGTAGGCAGTTAACTTGTTCGCCAAGGCTTGTCCGGCTTGAAACCGGTCTTTGAAGTGCATGGGCACGCCTCCTGATTCAACATACACCCGTTTTTCGAATTGGCTATGGCCCGCCCGGCGCTTTTTACGTAACTTTGGAGAAGCGTTTGTCATAGGTTAATTGCAGCCTTGTCATCGGGCGGCATTGGCTCAAGCTTGGGGGAAAGTTGCCGTAACCCCATGCCTTCCCGCCCTCCGATTTCACGACCGACCCAAGCCAACATCGCCCGTCTGGCGGGAGTGTCGCGCCCCACCGTTTCCCTCGTGCTCAATGGCGATTCCGGTCCGTCCGAGGAGACGCAACGCAAGGTGTTGGCGGTGGCGAAACGGCTCGGTTACCGACCGAATTTGCTCGTGCGGGGAATGAAGAGCGGACGGAGTCAATCGGTGGGTGTGCTGGTGCCGCCGGTCGATTCGTACTGGGCCGAGGTGTTGTACGGATTACACGACGAGTTGGTCGGAGCGGAGTACAGCCCGATCCTGATGTGGGCACATCACTCCACGATCAAGGATGCCAATTTCAGCAGCAGTCACATTTCCGATAATGCGCCGACGGACGGGTTGAAGGTGATTTATCAACTACTGGATCGCCGGGTGGATGCGGTGATTCTGTGGCCCCCGTTCGCGCTGCTCTATGAGGAGCATATTCACGAGTTCACCAACCGGAAAGTACCCGTGGTGACGATCGATCACGACTTGCCACGGGAATTTCAAACGGACTCCGTGAGCGCCAATGACCGGGGTGGGGGCAAGATCGCCGCACAACATTTGCTGGATCTCGGTCATCGCCGACTGGGGCATCTGACGGGGTTTTTAAAGGACAGTTGGGCGCGGGACCGGCGCGATGGTTTTGAAAAAGCGGTCGAGACTGCGCCGGGCGCATCCTGCCAGACGCTCGAGCTGGTGAATGATTTGCAGATCGTGGAGAAGGCGCTTGAGCTATTGAGTGGCAAGCAGCGGCCCACGGCAATTTTCGCCGCCACGGATACCATCGCGGCCGGGGTGTATGAAGCGGCGGCCAAGTTGAAGTTGAAAATTCCGCGCGACTTGTCGGTGATCGGTTTTGCGGACTTGAGTTTCAGCGCGCGTTTGCATCCGGCGCTCACGACGATTCGACCGGATAGCTACCAGATCGGTCGGCTCGCCGCCAAGCAGGCGGTGGCTCGCGTGGAAGGTCGGATCACCGCAGAAAAAGGTCAGAAGCTTCAAGTGCCCGTCGACCTCGTCCAGCGCGCGTCGACGGCTTGAGGGACGTCTGAGCGTCCCCCAAGCATCGCTCGTTTATCGTTCGAGTGACGTGAACTCGTAGCCGAGATAGGTGGAGAAGGCTTCCTTCAGTGCGATCTCGTACTGGCCGAAGGTCATGCTGACGTGATGGCGATAACCGGCGCGGCCGATGATGTGCAGCTTGTTCTGCAATTGCGGGATGTGGGCGACTCCGGCGCAACCGAAGAAATCCTTGGAGATCGGATCGGCTGTCATTTCGCCTTCGCCGAGATAGACGGAAATTTTTCCATTCTCGGTCTTCGCACTGGCATAGGTCATCGGCGAGGCCGCGATGCGTCCAACGTTCGGACCCCAGCCGCACCCGCAACCGAGCGCCTTGGCAAACATCGGGTGATCGATCACCTGACCCTTGGCTGTCATGAGTGATTGCGGCACGGGGCCGCAGTGGAACAGAATGCATTTATCCGCTTCGTCTCCGTAGTTGTTGTTCCAGTCCAGACAGGTCGCCGGTCGGCCCGAAGCGAGGACGAGCGCGCGCATCATGATGGCATTGCAGACGTCGACCTCGCAGGCAGCGGGAATACCGCGGTCATTGATTTCACTGAGCAAGGTACAGGGAGCGATCTTCAATTCCTTTTCGAGCTCGAGCCAGCAGCGGAAGGCGATGGCATCCATCTGGAATTCCGCCATGATGTCGTCGATCACCACGCCGAGTTTGGCCATCTTCACCACCGCCTCGGAAGGTACTCCGTCCCAGCAGGTGTAGTTCTTCAAGCGCTCCAATTTGGCCGTGTACGCCGACGCTGCCGTATCGATGCTTTTGAACCGCAGAAAGACCTCCGACATGTCGAGGGTTTCCGTGGTGATGCCGTAGCGTTGCAGGGCGAGTTCGTCAAAGCGCACGGTTTTGAATGCGGTCGTGCGCGCGCCGATGGCGCCGACGGTCATGCGCTTCATGCCTTTTACCACACGGCAGAGCGCGGCGAATTGGCCGAGCTGCTCATCGAACTTCGGCGTAGCCGGATGCGTGGTATGTGGCGGCAGGGTCGTGTAGCGCAGGCCGTACTGATAGAACACATCCATGATCGAGAATTTGCCGCAGAAAGCGTCGCGGCGATGGCTGAAGCCCATCTTGTCGAGTTCGTCGGGATACGCCTGGATGAGAATCGGTACGCCGCAATTCTCGAGGGCGGCGATAGCTCCGGTTTCGTCTCCGAAATTGGGCAGGCACAGAATTACGCCATCGTATTTCCCTTTGTTTTGCTCGAGGAAACGGGCGTACTTGTGTCCTTCTTCAACGGACTCCACCGCGCCGAATCGCGTTTCCGTTTCAGCTAGAAGAAGGGCGTTGTGTCCATTCCGTTCGACCGCCTGTTTCATTTCCTGCCGGGCTCCGGCAATCAGGGATTCAGGGAAAAAACCGCGATTGCCGAAGTAGAGAGCGAAGGTGAGGGGCTTATGGATATTCATGAGATGACCGGGTTATGATTGCTGACTGAGTTGAGCTAAATGCTGGGTGAGAGCTGGGGAGAGGGGCGCGGAAAGGTGCGACAGGTTTTTCCGTTGAGGGAGCGCGGTACGACCGCCGACCTGGCTGATCACCTGCGCGGCGAGCCACGTGCCAAATTCCATGCGCACGTGCAGCGGCCAACCTTCGAGCAGTCCCGCGACATAACCCGCATGGTAGGCATCGCCACAACCGGTCGAATCAATCTTCACAGCGACCGGGAGAGACGGCTGATGAATCACCTCGTTCGGAGTCAACGCCCAACTGCCGTGGACGCCATCGGTTACCACGAGTTGTCCGCTTGTGAGCTTGGCGAGTTCGCGCAAGACCTTGGCCGGGTCCGTTTCCCCAGAGAGTTGCCGTCCGCATTCCAGCGGCAGAATAACGTCCGTTCCCAGTGCGAGTAGGCGGCGCAAACGCTCGGTGTCGCCCGATTCGAAATCGAGCATGGTTCGGCACGGGCTCCCTTGCGCTGCTTGCAGAGCCCACTCGGTGGCGTCGAGATCGTAGCTGTCCACCATCAGAACTTTAGCCGCGCGGATCACCTCGACGGGAATGTCCTGCTGCTGCAGAAATCCATAATCATCGAGATTGACGAAAACGGTGCGAGCGGCGGTCTTCGGATCGATTTCCACGAGCGCGAGGGCTGGTCGCGAATTTTCGTCGCGCACGATCAAATCAACCGCGACGCCGTACTTCTTGAACTGGTCGATTGAGATTTCGCTCACCGTATTCCGCCCCAGTCGCGCCACGAAAGCGGTGGAATACCCCAGCATCGCCACGGCGGAACTTCCAGTGCCCATGGGTGCGCCGCCCTGAATGAGAAGCTCTTTGACCATGTGCTTGGTATCGGGGCGCACTTTTTCCGGGAGACGGACCAGGACGTCCACGGCGTTGAGTCCGACAGCCACGACATCGTAGCGGGAAGGGGAGATCATGCATTTACTAAAGACTTGACCTAAGCTTAGGTCAAGCTCTTAATCCAGACATGTTTCCTGCTGCTATTTTGTCTGACTGCGTGGTGGGACGTCTTGGCTTAGTTCGGAGTGAACTCCGAAAGCACGACCGGCGACTTGATTTTCGTTGTCCCGGATTTCTCAAGATGCGCGAGCATGGTCGCGACGGCGGCGTGCGCCAATTTCCGCGCGGGAATATGCACGTGCGGTACGGCCGCGCCGCTGAGTCGCAACCAATCGGTGCCGTCGAAACTGACGGTTTCCACCGATGGGACGCGCGCCGCCTGGTGCCAGCCCAGAATCGAAACGTCATTGAATCCGACCAGGGCGGTGACTTTCGGATTTACTTGCACCTGACTCGCATAGTTCGAGGCGGCGGCCACGTCCCAGTCTTTGCCCGGATAAAAGATCAATTGCGGTCGTGGCAGTCCCGCCTTGGTCACAATCTTGTCGAAGAGTTGGGGGCGCGGTTGAGGCAATCCCTTGAGCCTCGCTTCTTCCGGGGCGTAGTAGGCCAGGTGGCGGTGTCCTTTGCCGACCAGATAATCGACCGCCATTTTCAATCCTCGGCCAATGTCGAGTTTCACTCCGGAAAAGCCAGCTACCGGTGCGCCGATCGTGACGATGGGTTTCGGAAAATTCTCCGGCAATTGCAGCACGGTTTTACCGGCCGATTCGGACCAGACAATAAAGCCGTCGACCGGTTGTTCGAAGACCGCCCGGATCAACTCCGCATTCGAGCGCCCCTCGCCCAAACCGCGGCAGAGAATCAACAATTGATAGCCACTGGCTTCCAGTTCCTCCTCAATGGCCGTGGCAAGAGAGGCGAAGAACGGATTGCGAATGTCGCCCGCGATCAGGCAAACCGTGTGGGTGCGCTGGCTGCGCAACCGGCTGGCGAGTTGATTGCGCACATATCCCAGATTCTGCGCGATGCGGAGCACTTTTTTTCGCGTGGCGTCGCTGGACCGGCTGTTGCTCTGGGACTGGTTCAGGATCCCGGAAACCGTGGTCAGATGTACGCCTGCCTTTGCCGCAATTTCTTTGAGTGTCGCCATGATTAAACTCCAACCAAACCTATAGCACCTTTAACACATGAAGATCATTACTAAAAAGGAAGATGTTCTGGCGCGACTGAAGACAGCCGCCGCCACGCAGACGCCGCTTTTTTGTCCCAACGGTGAAACTGTGGATGAAATCGAGGGCATTCTGCACGCCGCCCATTTGTTTCAGCAACAGCACCATCTCCCCCACGTCACCGTGGGCATCGGCATCACGGGAACCTATCCCGATCACCCCCAATTAAAGCGACTGGCCTTTGGCTCGGATCTCGCGGCGGGCGGGCGTCATTTTCTGCAGAGTACCGAATCCATTACGGCGCGCGCGTTCCTGTGGCTCGACTGGCTGGCTGTGTATGCCAACCAACCCGAGCTCTTTCCCGGCGTTGAGGTCATTCCGTTTCTGGATCATGGCTGGGTGCCGTCATCCGTCGATCTCGAGCTGTTGCATCATCCCGATTTTCAGCGTCGCATGGGAATCCTCATGTTTGATGCGAGTGCTTTTTCGCTGGAAGAAAATATCAAGCGAACCGCGGAATTTGTGCGCGAGGCTGGTTCGCACGTCGTGGTGGAGGCTTGCCCGGATAAAATCCTCTCGGCGGCGGATCTGCGGGAACACCATGCCGAGGGCAATCAGCTCACGGACCCCGCCAGCGCGGAGCACTTTGTGAACGCCACGAAGGTGGATCTCATTGTGCCGAGCCTTGGCACGGAGCACCGGGGCGTTCCGGGCGAATCGATTTATTACCGTCGTGCTTTGGCGCAGGATCTACAGCAGCGCGTCGGACCGATCCTCGCTTTGCATGGGACGAGCAGTCTCGGGGACAAGATCACCCATGTCGGACAAGACGGCATCGTGAAAGTGAATTTCTACACCGGCATGGCGCGGGTGGCGAGTGAGGCGGTGCGTTCGAGTTGGGGCACGGCTGGAACGGAATCCCTGAAAATTGAAATGGCCTCGGGCAGTTTCATCCACAATCTGCGCCGTCAAAAAGTGTGCGAAGAATGCGTGCGGATGCTCGGCTTGCTGCAGAGAGGTTGAGCCCAGTCGCTCGTGAATCCTGTCGCGTGACAGGATTCACGAGCTAACGATGCCGTGCTAGGCTTTATTCGCTTTGAGCCAGGTGAGGACTTCGTCCACACGACAGAAGGCGAGGCTCGTAACGGTATCGGCGCAGCCGTAGTAGATGGCGCAACGACCCGAGGGGGCATCGACCAGCGCGGCGCAGGGGAACGTCACATTCGGCACGTCGCCCATGCATTCGTACGGGGTTTGCGGCGACATCAGGTACGGACGCGGTGCGGCGATGACCTTCCACGGCTTTTCCAGGTCGAGCAACGCAGCGCTCCAGCTGTAGACGTAGCCATTACAGGATTGCAGCACGCCGTGATAGAACATCAGCCAGCCTTCGCTGGTTTCGATCGGGATCGGACCCGCGCCGATTTTCAATCCCTGCCATTGACTGATCCCACGGCCCATGACGTGACGGTGACAACCCCAATAGGTCATGTCCGGGCTGGCGCTGACGAAGATATCGCCGAAGGGCGTATGACCGTTATCGCTCGGGCGGCTGAGCATGAGATATTTGCCGTTGATCTTGCGCGGGAAGAGCACGCCATTGCGGTTGAACGGCAGGAACGCGTTTTCGATTTGATGGAAGGTTTCGAAATCCTTGGTCCACGCGACGCCAATGGTCGGCGTACCGGCATAGGCGTTGCACCACGTGATGTAGTAGCGATCCTCGAGCCAGACGACGCGCGGGTCATAACCGAGAACCCACTTGGCGATGTCGGGATCGGCACCGATGAATTTGATTTTCTGCGGGTTGATGTTCCACTTCAGGCCGTCGTCGCTGAAACCGACGTGCAGTTCCTGATTGCGGTCGGTGTGATCGCAGCGGAAGACGCCCGCGAATTTGCCCTTGAACGTGACCACGGCGCTGTTGAACGCGCTGTTGCTTTCCGGGAAGGGATTGCGGGGGATGACGGGGTTGTGGGTGTAACGCCAGACGACGGAGGGATCGCCGGCGGGACGATCCTGCCACGGAATATTGGGGAGGGCATCGCCGACGACTTTGACTTGGGACGGGGCCAGAAAAGGTGAACTCATGGGTGGATTTTGACAGCGCTTTAACATATGTCAAATGCAATCCCGATTTCTTGCTTTTGAGGATTAAATTTTAGTATTAGTAATGTTTATATGGCTATTAAAAAAGAACTTGCGTGAGGCGCGAGGCTGGTGCAAGTTGTGGCCGATGTCACCATCATCACTGTCGTCGCAGCGAAATGCGCGTTGGGGTTTGCGTCTCTTCTTTCTCTATCTGTTTCTTTACGCGGGATTTATTGGCGTCAACGCGCTTGATCCCGAAGCGATGTCCCACCCGTGGTGGGGCGGAGTAAATGTGGCGATTTGGTCCGGGATGGGCTTGATCGCGGCAGCCTTCGGGCTGGCGGTGCTCTACCTCTATCACGCAGAGGATGATCATCACGAGAAGAGCGGTTCGTAGGACGACTGACAACAAGCTGAGGGGAGAAGGACAGGTATGATTTATCAGGCATCGTGGACTGCTATTTTGGTTTTCGGAACCTTTGTGGCGGTCGTCTTGGGCATCAGCTTTTATCTCGGGTCCAAGGCGAAATCGTCGCACGGCTATTACGCCGCGCATGGGCAGATTCACTGGTTCGTGAACGGCATTGCGTTTGCCGGGGATTACCTTTCCGCCGCGTCGTTTCTCGGCATCTGCGGGATGATCGCGTTCTACGGTTACGACGGATTTCTCTATTCCATCGGTTATCTCGCGGGCTGGATCGTGGCGCTCTTTGTCATTGCGGAACCGCTGAAGCGGATGGGCAAGTTTACTTTTGCCGACGCGCTGGATGCACAATTCCATTCGCGTGGTGTAAAGCTCGCGGCGGCGATCAGCACGCTGGTGGTGAGTTTGTTCTACCTGATTCCGCAAATGGTCGGCGCGGGCGCGCTCGTGAAACCGTTGCTCGGTTTCTCGCATCTGACCGGTGTGTTGCTGGTGGGCGTGGTGGTGATCACGATTGTGGTGACGGCAGGCATGGTATCGACCACGTGGGTGCAATTTATCAAGGGATCGCTGCTCGTTTTCTTTTGCGCGATTCTGACGGTGATGATTTTACAACGGGGATTCACGGTAGCTCCGGAAGATTTGCAGGAGCAACGCGTGACGGTCTTGACCGCGCCGGACGGGGCGAAGAAAACATTTGTCAATGGCGTGCCGCAGGGACGAGGTCCAGGCGAGGGCGATTTGCAACCGGTCGGTCATATCCGGCGCTTGCCGGGCGATGTGACGAGCACGGGGCCGCTGGGGCCGTTCGAATATTTCAGTGTTCTCGAAAAAAGTCAGGTGGAAGTCTGGCGTCAGGAACCCAAGAAACTCACCGAAAAGACCGAGGCGGGCACGGCCGTGACGACAGTGTATCGCGCCCAGTTGAAGCCAGGTAGTGATTTGCTGGTGCCGGGGGCGAGTCCGACTTTCAAGGGGCTCCGCAGCGGGGATTGGAAAGCGAAAATCGATTTTGTCTCGCTGATGTTGGCACTCTTTGCCGGGACCGCGTCCTTGCCGCACATCCTGATCCGCTACTACACGGTCAAAGATCAGGCCAGCGCGCGCAAGAGCACGGTGGTGGGTATTGCGAGCATTGGTTTCTTCTATGTGCTGACGCTCTATCTCGGCTTCGGTGCGATGACGAGTGGCGCGCTCGACGTGACGAATAGCAATATGGCGGCGCCATTATTGGCGCGCACCTTCGGCGAACTTGCTTTTGCCGTGATCTCGGCCATCGCGTTCACGACGGTGCTCGGCACCGTGAGCGGTCTCATTCTCGCCGCCAGCGGAGCGGTGGTGCACGATATTCTGGCGAACTTCTGCAAGATCGAATTGCACGATGGCGCGAAGGTGACAGCGGGCAAACTTGTGGCGGTGGTGGTGGGTGTGTTGGCGATGATTCTGGGTGTCGCGTTCGAAAAGATGAATGTCACGTTCCTTGTCGGCTGGGCGTTCAATATTGCGGCTTCGGCAAATCTTCCCGCGTTGGTGATGGTGCTGTTCTGGAAGGGCACGACCAAGACCGGGGTGACGCTTTCCATTATCGTGGGGATGCTGTCGTCGCTGACATGGGTTTTGCTCAGCAAGGAGGCCTATCAGCATGTCTACGGACTGAATCCAGCGGATGCGCTGGCTCCGTTCAGTCAGCCGGGAATTGTGACGATTCCATTGGCGTTCGTGGTGCTGGTGGTGGTGTCGCTGCTGACATCGAAAAAGGCAAGCTCGGAGCCTGAACCGGTGGCCGTGGGAACTTAACCGTAAGAGCTTACGGTTAAGGGGGCAATGGCGGGTTAGTCCGTAGCTTAAATAGCGAAGCCTAAAATCGGTCTTTTCAATTAACCGCTGCCTGCCATACGTGGATGCCACCACTTTATGAGCAAGCTGATTACTTATCTTCCCGAGTCAAAAACGTTCTTCCTTCAGTCGGCGAATTCCACCTATGTCATTAAAATCCATGAGCAGGGATTTCCCCTCCACATTCATTGGGGGGCGACGGTAGCTCCGCAAAGTGTCGAAGGTCTCGTGGTACGGCGTGATCGGTCGTTTGGGCCGAATGTGGTTCCGGGAGATCGCTTGTTCAGTCTCGACGGCGCGCCGCAGGAGTGTCCTGTCTACGGCACGTCCGATTATCGCCAGCCTGCGGTGGAAGTGTATCAGCCGGTGGATGGATCGCGGATTCTCGACCTGCGCTACAAGTCGCATCGCATCGAAAGCGGCAAACCGGCGCTGGAAGGACTTCCCGCCACTTTCACCAACCAGCCGGAAGATGCGGAGACGTTGGTGCTGGAGCTGGAGGATGCGAAGTTGGGGCTGACGGTGGAGTTGTTGTATTCCGTGTTTGCCGCCTATCCGGTGCTGACGCGGTCAATGCGTTTTGTGAATCGCGGCAAGGATTCGCTGAATATCCGGCGCGCATTGTCTAGTTCGGTTGATTTCACATCCTCGTACGCGAATTATCAATTCCTGCAGCTCAGCGGCGCGTGGGCCCGCGAGCGCGATGTCATTGTCACGCCACTGCGCCGGGGCCTTCAGTCGGTCGACAGTAAGCGCGGAGTCAGCAGTCATCAGCAGAATCCGTTTTTCGCGCTGACCGAACTCGGGGCGAACGAGGAGCATGGCAATGTGTACGGCTTCAATCTCGTCTACAGCGGCAACTTCGTCGCGTCGGTCGATCGGGATTCGCATGACTGCGTGCGCGCGCAGATCGGCATCAATCCGTTTGATTTCGACTGGCAGCTCGACTCTGGCGCGACGTTCCAGACGCCGGAAGCGGTGCTGGTTTTCTCGCCGAACGGCCTGGGCGAGATGTCCCGCCAGTTGCATCGCTTCTATCGTGCGCATCTCTTGCGCGGCGAGTGGAAAGACAAGGAACGACCGATTCTGGTGAACAACTGGGAGGCGACCTATTTTGATTTTGACGCGGAGAAGCTGGAACGCATTGCGAAGGCAGGGGCGGACATTGGTCTCGAGTTGTTCGTTTTGGATGACGGCTGGTTTGGCCGCCGCAATGATGACCGCACGTCGCTGGGCGACTGGGTGGTTGATCGCAACAAGTTGCCGAATGGATTGACCGATCTCGGCCAGCGGGTCAATGGACAGGGCATGAAGTTTGGCCTGTGGTTTGAACCGGAAATGATTTCGCCCGACAGCGATCTGTACCGGGCGCACCCGGATTGGTGCGTGCATGTGCCGGGCCGTCAACGCACGGAAGGCCGGTCGCAATATATACTGGATATTTCGCGTTCCGAAGTGCGGGAAGAAATCCAGCGCAGCATCAGCAAGATTTTGCGCGAAGCGCCGATCGCCTACGTGAAGTGGGACATGAACCGGCATATGACCGAGTGCGGTTCCGCCGCGTTGCCGCCCGAACGGCAGCAGGAAACGGCGCATCGTTATGTGTTGGGCCTCTATTCGATGATGGAATATTTCACGAAGGAATTTCCGCACATCCTGTTCGAGGGTTGCTCGGGCGGTGGCGGACGCTTCGATGCGGGCATTCTCTATTACATGCCGCAAATCTGGACGAGTGATAATTCGGACGCGATCTGCCGCCTGCGCAGCCAGTACGGCACGAGCCTGGCCTATCCGTTAAGCACCATGGCCGCGCACGTATCCGTGGTGCCGAATCACCAGGTGGGCCGCGTGACGCCATTCCGCACACGCGGGCATGTGGCGATGACCGGGGCGTTTGGTTACGAGATGGATCTCTCGGCATTGAGCGCGGAAGATCGCGCGGAAGCCATCGAGCAGGTGAAGTTCTACAAGCAGGTACGGGGGCTCCTGATGAATGGCGATCTCTATCGGCTGAAGAGTCCGTTCACCTCGAATGAAAGCGCCTGGATTGTGGTGGCGGCTGATCAAAGCGAAGCTCTCGCGACGCACGTCACGATTCTCTGCCAGCCGAGTTGCGGTATCGATTACGTTACGTTGCGCGGACTCGATCCGAAACGGTCGTATCGCGTGGTGGGCACGGAGGACGTGTATCGCGGCGACTTGCTCATGCAGTGCGGTCTTTCGATCACCATGCCGACGGGCGATTTCTTCAGCCAGATCTGGCATCTTAAAGCAGTGTGAGGGTGAAACTCCCCGGACTAAACGCATGAAAAAGCCAAAGACTGTCGTGCGGTGCACGTGGGCGACTCACGATCCGCTGTTGCAGGCTTATCATGATGCGGAATGGGGAGTGCCCGAGCGGGACAGCCGCGCGCTCTGGGAGAAACTCATGCTGGATGGTTTTCAGGCGGGATTATCGTGGTTGATCATCCTGCGCAAGCGCGAGGGGTTTCGCAAAGCCTTCAAGGGATTCGATCCCAAGGTGGTGGCAAAATTCGGTCCGAAGGATGTGGAGCAGTTGGTGATGAATGCGGATATCATCCGCTCCCGCGCCAAGATCGAGGCGACCATCGGCAACGCCAAGGCCTATCTGGAAATGCAGAAGAACGGCGAGGATTTTTCGGAGTTCATCTGGGCCATGGTAGGCGGCAAACCGATCCGCAATCACTGGACACAGCCGGGGCAAATTCCGGCCAAGACAGCGCTGTCCGAAGAGATTTCTACGGCACTCAAAAAGCGCGGTTTCAAATTCGTCGGACCGGTCATCGTCTATGCATGGATGCAGGCGGTCGGCCTTGTGGACGATCACGTGACGGGTTGTTTCCGCTGTCAATCGGTAGGCTAGGCTTTGTCGACAATCAAAAGGGCATGGTGCCACTCGGATCGTTCTGGCCCGAAGGGCTGTTGATTTTGGGTTCTTTGGATCACGTTGCTCTCGACCGCCAAGACCGCAGCGGGCATTGACTGCTCTCGGTTGCCTCGCCCAATCCCCGTCAACGGCACACTCTCTTTTAGACACTATTGGCGAGCGAAAATGTCAAGTGATTGAGCCGAAGCGTTATTCCGATTTGGGAGCGGTGGAATTAGAGTAGGGGCATGTCAGCTCCCAAAGTTACCACCTACGCCGTCGTTGGCCTCGGCAGCCGTTGCCGGATGTATCTCGACGCTCTTTCCAAGACGTATAAATCAACCAGCCGCATCGTGGGTCTCTGCGACCGCAATGCGGGACGCCTTTCCCTCGCCGCGCAAATTCCCGAAGTGGCCGCATTCGCGCCGAAGCTTTATGCGGACGAGGATTTCGAAAGAATGATAGCCGAGACCAAGCCGGATACGGTCATCGTGACGTGTCAGGACTCCTTCCATGATCACTATATCTGCCGGGCGATGGAGCTGGGCTGCGATGTGATCACGGAAAAGCCGATGACAATCGACGCGGCGCGGGGGCAGCGGATCATCGACACGCAGAAGAAGACGGGCCGCAGTGTTCGCGTGACCTTCAATTATCGCTATGCGCCGCCGCGCTCGCAGGTGAAGGAATTGCTGATGTCGGGCGTGATCGGCGATATCCTGTCGGTGGATTTTCAGTGGATGCTCGATACTTATCACGGGGCGGACTATTTCCGCCGCTGGCACCGCCACAAGCGGAATTCGGGCGGTCTGCTGGTGCACAAATCAACCCATCACTTTGACTTGGTGAACTGGTGGCTGTCGGCGGTTCCGGAAGAAGTGGTGGCGACGGGGCACCGCCGTTTTGCCACGCCCGCGACGGCGCAACGGCTGGGCTTGAAGCATCCGGGCAAGCGGTGCGGCGATTGTCCCGAGGCGGGTAAATGTCCGTTCAAGCTGGATCTGTCGTCGAACGAGGAATTGAATTCCTTGTATCGGCAGCAGGAAGTGTACGACGGTTATCATCGCGACCAGTGTATTTTCAGCGCGGATATTGATATCGAAGATTCGATGCAGGCCTTGGTGAATTACAATACCGGCGTGACGCTGAAGTATAGCCTGAACGCGTTCTGCGCGTGGGAAGGGTTCACAATCCAGTTCAACGGGACGAAGGGCCGCCTCGAGCACAAGTGCGAGGAAACGGTCTACATCAACGGCGATGGCACCGTGCCAGGCGCGTTGAAGAAAGAGGGCACCTTCACGCGTATTTATCCCACCCGCGAAGCGGCGTATGAAGTGCCGCTGTGGACGGGACAAGGCGGCCATGGTGGCGGCGACGATGTGATGTTGCACGATCTCTTCGGCAATCCGGAACCGGACAAGTTTTTACGCGCGGCAGACCAGCGCAGCGGAGCGTACTCGATTTTGTGCGGCGTCGCGGCGAACGAGTCGATTGCCACGGGGAAGTGGGTCAAGATTCAGAATCTGATTCACGGCGTGGATTCGCCGGATTATCCGGTGATGCCGGATAGTCGGTCGGGCATTGCCATCCCGGTCAAGCCGCTCACGACGTAACGGCGATTATTTGAAAACTCTAGTCGCATGTGCCTTGCTGTAGGGCGGCTCGGTGAGCCGCCATGGCGCTTCACCGAAGCGCCCTACAGAAAACCGATGACATTCGTAACGGTTATAGTAATTTTTAAAATGCTTTAGCGTTGACGCGGGCTAGATATCCAGGCCGAGGAAGTCGTGCACGAAGGTGTTGGTCGGGTGCTGGACGATTTCCTTCGGGCAGCCGATCTGCTGGATGTTGCCTTCACTGAGGATGGCCACGCGGTCGGCGAGTTCAAACGCCTCATCCTGATCGTGTGTGACGAAGAGGGTGGTGAGGTGGGTTTCTTCGTGAAATTGACGCAGCCAGCGGCGCAGTTCCTTGCGGACCTTGGCGTCGAGCGCGCCGAAAGGTTCATCAAGCAGGAGCACACGCGGTTCAATGGCCAGAGCGCGGGCGAGGGCGATGCGCTGGCGTTGTCCGCCGGAAAGCTGGGAGGGGAAGCGTTTGGCGAGATGATCAAGCTGTACGCGCTTGAGGAGCGTGAAGACCCGGTCGCGGATCTCGTCTTCCGTGGGTCGTAGTGCGCGGGGACGCACGCGCAGACCGAACGCGACGTTTTCGAAAATGTTCATGTGCTGGAACAGCGCGTAGTGTTGGAAGACGAAACCGGCGCGGCGTTTGTAGGCGCTGTGGTAGGTGACGTCTTCTCCGTGGAAGAGAATCTGGCCGTGGCCGGGATCGGCGAATTCAAGTCCCGCCACGATACGCAGCAGCGTTGTCTTGCCGGAACCGCTGGGGCCGAGCAAGGCGAGGAGTTCGCCCGGCTGGACGTCGAGATTGACGTTCTTCAGCGCGACGAACTTGTTAAAGGTTTTGGTGATTTTACGGATTTGGACGCCCATAAGTCTTTACTTGGATACGATGGTTAATTCTTGTGCTTCGCGCAACTGCTGGGCGGTGCGGGATTCACTATACGTCTTGAGGAAAAGGGTGATCAAAGCCAGCAGCGAGAGCAGGGAGGCGACGGCGAAGGCGGCGGCAAATTGGTATTCGTTGTAGAGAATTTCGATGTGCAGCGGCATGGTGTTGGTCTTGCCCCGGATGTGACCGGAGACGACCGAGACGGCACCGAATTCGCCCATGGCGCGGGCGTTGCAAAGAATGATGCCGTAGAGGAGGCCCCACTTCACCTTGGGCAAGGTGATGCGGAAGAAGACCTGCCAGCCGTTCGCGCCGAGCGTGAGCGCGGCTTCTTCCTCGGCGTGACCCTGCGCTTCCATGAGGGGAATGAGGCTGCGCGCGACGAAGGGGAAGGTAACGAAGGTGGTGGCGAGGACGATGCCGGGCAGGGCGAAAACAATCTGGATGTTGTGATCCATCAACCAGGGTCCGATGGTGCCGTGGCGGCCAAAGAGCAAAATGTAAATCAAGCCGCCGATGACGGGCGAAACCCAGAGCGGCAGGTCGATGAGCGCGATGAGCAATTGCCGGCCGCGGAATTTGAAGCGGGTCAAAGCCCATGCGGCGGCGAGTCCAAAGACGGTATTGAGCGGCACGGCGATCGCGGCGGTGAGCAGGGTGAGCTCGATCGATTTGATCGTGATGGGGTCCTTGAAAGTCTCGACGTAGAAGCCGAATCCCTTGGAGAAACCTTCGTGGAAAACCGTGAGCAACGGCCAGAGGATGAAGACTCCGAGAAACGCGAAGGTGATGGCGATGAGCGTGGCGCGAATCCAGACCGGTTCGGTGCGGGCATTCGTGGGCTGCGGATCGGCAATGTGCCGGGCGGAGGCGAGGGCGCGGGAATTGGTGAAGGCACCCATGTTAGTTTTCCTCCGTATCGTGGGCAGTGCGCTTGTCGTTCCACCATTGGATGAGATTGACGAGCAGGAGAATGACGAACGAGGCAAGCAGCATGGCGAGGCCAATGGCGGCTGCTCCGCTGTAATCGTATTGCTCGAGCTTGGTGATGATCAGCAGCGGGGTGATCTCCGTTTTGAGCGGAAGATTGCCCGCAATGAAAACCACGGAGCCGTATTCACCGACCGCGCGGCCAAAGGCGAGCATGATGCCGGTGCCGAGGGCGGGCAGTAGCGCCGGGAGAATGATGCGGGTGAACGTCTGCCAGCGGGTGGCACCGAGGCAGGCGGCGGCTTCCTCGACGTCGGCATGAAGATCGAGGATGACCGGTTGCAGCGTGCGCACGACGAAGGGGAGTCCGATAAAAGTGAGGGCGACGAAAATGCCGAGCGGTGTGTAGGCGACGCGTAGGTTGAAGTGCTCGAACAGGAACGAGCCGATGGGGCCGTTGGTTGAGTAGAGCGCAGTTAACGCAATGCCCGCCACGGCGGTCGGCAGGGCGAAGGGGAGATCGACGAGCGCGTCGACGAAGCGGCGGCCGGGAAATTCGTAGCGGGCGAGGACCCAGGCGGTGATGAGCCCGAAGAAACCGTTCACCAGCGCGGCAAGGAAGGAGACGCCGAAGCTGAGCTTGTAGGAGGCCAGAACGCGCGGTTCGCTGATCGACTCCCAGATATGTGCCCAGGAACCGCTAAAGGTCTTGGTGAAGAGGGCGCTAAATGGAATCAGGACGATCAGGCTGAGGTAAAAGATCGTATACCCCAAGCTGAGCCCAAAGCCCGGCATGATGCGTGGTGTGAAGCGGTTAAACATGAGAAGCCGAGTGAGTCTATTGAATATTGAGAGTATGTCGAGTGACTATTAGCGGCCAGTCATGGATAGTAGAAAGCCTTAAATATTTTGCGCTTCAGAAATCAAGGTCTGGTAGTGCGACAAGACCGCCTTGAGGGCGCGCAAATGGGCTTCGACTTGTTTGTCGTGGTCGGCGAGTTGAGGCGTCTCGAAAACAATCTCGAACGGACGCGGGCGCACCTCGGGCGGAGCTCCGAGTATGCCCTGATAGCAGGAGCGATGGATGATGCCATTCTGGGCGTTGAAATTGTCGATGATGCGCTGGGCGTTGATGGGCAGCACTTCGGCGGCGGCCTGAAGAGCGGGCTGCAGGACGTAGCGGGTGAGGGCGCTGCCGCGGGCGAAGCCGTAGAGGCCGTCGCTGGTGTCGTCGGCATGGAGGGAGATGATGCCTTGGAAATGCAGGCCGCGCAGCTCTTCCTCGAGTTGGCGCACTTCGGGCAGCCGGGAGTCATGCCAGAATTCGCGGTTCAGATCCTTGCCGCTGCGGGTCCAGCGGGTGTTGTCTTCGTAGCCGGTCGGATTGCAAACCGGGTAGACAAAGATTTCGTAGCCGCGGGCGATGTCGGGAGTGCGGTGCAGTTCCTGCAGAAAGCGGAGCGAGGCGTCGATGCCGGCGGTCTCGTCGCCATGCACTCCGGCAAAGATACCGATGCGCAAATAGTCGCCACCACCGGGAGGTCCGACGAAAAGAAAGCGGGGCAGAGAATAGGTCTCGCCGTGTAACGTGAAATCGTCGAGCGGTTGGGCGAAGAGCTTCTTCGAGTTTTTGGCCAGTTGGCGCGTGGACTCGATCAGCTTTGAGATCGATCGTCGATGGCGCGGGGTGACGGGGGAAGCCATGGTGGATTGGCTTGCGATTTCGAGGATTTCAGGAGGCATAGGGGCTCGGGCCGTAAGGTGCGTCAATCAAGTCCTCCCCTCGACCGCCCGGCGATGTGGTGGTGATGCCGGACGGTGCAGCGGGTATCGCTGCGGAGGAGAGGTTGACTTGAATTATTTAGTTGTTCGACGGGACGTAGAGTTGGTCGAAGAGCGCTTTGTCGGCAAAGTGTTTCTTCTGGGCCTTCTGCCAACCACCGAAGAGCGGATCGTTGATGGTGATGAGATCCAGCTTCTTGAAGTTGGTGTACTTGGCGGCCACCTTCTGGTCGCGGGGACGATAGAAATTCTTCCCGGCGATATCCTGACCTTCGGCGCTATAGAGATACTTCAGGTATTCGTTCGCGACATCGGTCACGCCCTTTTTGCTCGCGTTCTTTTCGACCACCGCGACGGGCGGTTCCGCGAGAATGCTGAGGGACGGAGTCACGATTTCGAACTTGCCGGGGAATTCCTTTTGCGCGAGGAACGCTTCATTCTCCCACGAGATGAACACGTCGCCGAGGCCGTGCTGGACGAAGGTGGTCGTCGCGCCGCGAGCGCCGGTGTCGAGGACGGGGACGTTCTTGAAGAGCGCCTTGATGAACTCCTTGTTCTTCTCTTCGTTGCCGCCGAATTTTTTATTCGCATAGGCCCACGCCGCGAGGTAATTCCAGCGGGCACCGCCGGAGGTCTTCGGGTTGGGGGTGATGACGGCGACACCGGGCTTCACGAGATCATCCCAGTCCTTGATGCCTTTCGGGTTGCCCTTGCGGACCAGGAGAACGATGGTCGAAGTGTAAGGCGTGCTTTGGTCGGGTAATTTTTGTTGCCAATCTTTCGGCACCAACTCATGCACGGCAATGGCGTCGATGTCGTAGGCGAGGGCGAGTGTGACGACGTCGGCGGGGAGGCCATCGATGACGGCGCGCGCCTGTTTGCCGGAACCGCCATGCGATTGTTCGATGGTCACGGTGTCGCCGGTCTTGGCCTTCCAATATTTGGCGAACGCCTTGTTGTATTCGCCATACAACTCGCGGGTCGGATCGTACGAGACGTTAAGGAGCGTGATTTCCTTGGCGGAAACGGTGGAGATCGAAAGTGCGGCCAAAACGCTGGCAAAGGCAAGGCGACTGAATTTCTTAAGCAGGGGATACATGATAGATTCCTTGGTTATTGTCGATTGATGCGATAGAGATAATCTATTATCGGAAATTGTCAATCTTCTTTGAGCGTAAAGTGCGCGACCTGCGATGAATTTTAAGAATAATGTGTGATATTATCTATTTATAATAAATGGTTTATATTTTTTTGGCGAGAATGTCTATAAAATCAAATTTTATGTATACAATCTTGATAGACTTTAAGGAATCGTCGCGAAAAAGTAGACTTGATGGGGCTTTTTCAATGGATCGCTGAAAAGATAAAACGACCTGTGCCGAGGGGTGGGTTTCAGCAGTGTGTTCCCCATGTCTTACAGAGTAGACCGTAGCGGGCTGAGCTCAAGGAAATTACGAAACGAGATTGCTGTGAGAGAACAGAAAAAAGAGGGAAAAAAAGGAAACCGAATGGAGCCTAGGGGATTCGAACCCCTGACCTCCTCAATGCCATTGAGGCGCTCTACCAACTGAGCTAAGACCCCTCTTTCGGATGGTCAGGAAGGAAGGACGAAACCGTCACTTCCAACCGGAGCTGAGGACAATAATAGGCTTTGTGTTTTGAAGCAATAAGAAGTTACAAATTTTTGCAGCCCGGCACTTGCTCCGGGCTGCAGTCATTTAAATCAGGCGATCCAGGTGGGCAGCGCCTTTTCGCCGAGGCTGATGCCTTGGGCGGTGACGAGCTTGGCGGGCTTGCCGTTGATCAGGACTTTCTTGATGTCGCGGGTGGTGCTGAAGGTGAATTTGCCGGGGCCGAATCCGTCGCTGACCGTTTCCGTGGCGATGGAGAGGGTGTGTCGTTGGCGTTGCGCGGTGATGACTACTTCGGAGCGCTTGCCCTTCTTGTAGGCAAACGAACTGCCGTCATCGAAGGTATAGGTCGTGGCGGTCTGATCATTCCCGGAGAGGAAGATGTGGAAATCGACCTCGGCGCCCTTGAAGGCGTGGTCTTGTGGCTTGAGCCGGGCCAGAGGCAGGATCGCGCCGTCGCGGATGTAGAGCGGGGTGGTGTCCCGTTGCGCGGCGACGGTGATGGTTTGGTTGCCTTGAATCCAGCGGTCGTTGGTCACATCGTACCAAGCTTGTTTACCGGGGAGGACGACAGAACGCTTGGCGAGTTTCTCCTGCACGAAGGGAGCCTGCATGATGTGCGGGCCGACCATGAATTGATCGTCGATCTTGCCGAGCGGGATCGCGGCGGTGTCGGAGAAGTCGTAGAAGAGCGGGCGCAGAATCGCTTCGCCGCTTTTTTCCTGCTCGCTGAAGAGCTGATAGAGGTAGGGGCGCAGACGGTAGCGGAGCTGGATGAAGCGGCGCAGTACGGTGAGGGTCTTCGCATCGAAGGCCCACGGTTCCTGCTGGCGCGTGTTGATCATCGAGTGATTGCGGAAGACGGGGAAGAGGAAGCCCGCCTTGTACCAGTCGCAAATCAGTTCCGGGTGGGTGTCGCCGCCGAAGCCGCCCGCGTCGGGGCCGTTGAACGGAATGCCGGAGAGCGCGAGATTGAGCGTGGTGGCGATGCTGCTCTTGAGGTGATGATAATTGCTGTAGTTGTCGCCGGTCCAGATCGCGGTATAGCGGCTGGTGCCGATGAAGCCGGAGCGGCAGAGCATGAACGGACGCGAGTCCGGGTGCGCGGCGAGGAAGCCTTCGCGTGAGGCCATGGCCATGCCGAGCGCGTATTGATTGTGAAAAGCGCCGTGCTTTTTCGTGCCATGATCGAAGAGCATGTCGTGATTTTCCACGGGGCCGGTCGAGGGATCGTTCATGTCGAGCCACGCGCCGTAGATACCGGTCTTGGCGAAGTCTTTGACTTCCTTGGCCCACCATTTGCGGGCGGATTCGATGGAGTAGTCGGGAAAAACGGTTTCGCCCGGCCAGACGAGGCCGACGTATTCGTGACCCTGGAAATTCTCGCAGAAGGCCTTGGCGCGATGACCGCGGTCGTAGACGCCGTACCCTTTTTCGAACTTCACGCCGGGGTCGATGATGGGGATGACCTTGCGGCCTTTCTCCGCGAACTTGGCCATGGCCTTGGCGGGAGCGGGGAAATGTTTCTTGTCGAACGTGAATACGCGGTAGCCGTTCATGTAATCGATGTCGAGCCAGAGGCCGTCGACGGGGATGCCGTGCTTGCGGAAATTCTTGTCGAGGCTGAGCAAATCGGCTTCCGATTGGTAGCCCCAGCGACACTGGTGATAACCGAGCGACCAGGCGGGCGGGAGCGGCGTGACGCCGACGAGCTTTTGCAGCTTGCGGGTGAGCGCGGCGAGGGTGGGGCCGTAGATGAGGTAGAGATTCGGCTGGCCGACTTCCGCGCCGAGGTGAATCGTGCCCGCGCTGCTCTTGAGCTTCATCTGGTTCGCGATGGAGAGATTGAAGCCGGTGGAAATGAACGTGGCGTGCGGGTTGTCGAGCAAGAGGCCGAGATAGGTATTGCCGCGCTTGATGATGAGGTAGGGGACGGAGACGTAAACGGGATCGGGCGCGGGTTTGCCATCGATGTAGCCGACGGAATTGAAATCGCCCCACACATCGGTGTTCCAGAACTTCGTCGTCTTGCCGGAATGTTCGAGGCCGCTCCACTTTTCGCCCATGCCGTAGAATTGGTCGTCCTTCTCGCGGATGAATTCAAAAACCGAGGCGTGGCCGCTCTGGCCGAAGAAACGGCTCGGGTAGGTGGCGAGCAGCGTTTTGCCGTCGCGCGTGGAGAGATTCAGGCTGCCGTCGGCGTGGAACGAAAGCACGGTCTGGTTGGTCTTCGTGACGTTGCGGCCCGTGGGGAAAGCGATCCCGGCTTGCGAGTCATTTTCTTCCCAGCCCTTGCCCGTGACCTGAAGGTGGTAGACGTCATCCTGGCCGGTCTTCACGTTCACGCGGTAGTTGCCTTGGCGCGTTTTGAAACGGAGTTGCGAGTTGATCGTGGTCGGAAATTCGAAGTTGGCCGGGTACGGATACTTGTGAAAATGCATAGGAGATAGAAACTATAAGAAGGGCGATTACGAGGGGCAATGACGAATTGGCCGCGAATAACCGAGAAAAATAGGATTTTCCCGAGGTTGTCCGGACGTGGGCGGTGGCGTGCAAAAAATGGAATCACCGCTCCGAACGTCTCCAGACGTCACCACTTTCTGGAAGGGGTTGATGCTCCAATGAATGAGATGGCTGCCGAGGACAAATGAGATCGCGGCGGTCGGGATGAGTTGAGGAAGCACCTTCATCACGGGTATTTAAGCACAATTTCGTCAAAGGTGTTTGTGTTAGGTTGGCTACGTTGGCTAGGTGTGCGACATTTTTGCGGGGAGGGGAGTATTTCTCGCCAAGTGGCTATGGATTCTCTTGATACGCCGTGCTGGTCAGGCGCAGGGAGTCCTGCTATACCTTGCCGCTTACTCTCATTGCCCCATGGATACACCGATTGATGCCAAGACCATTCACAGCGAAGTGTCGCGCCGTCGCACCTTTGCCATTATCTCGCACCCGGACGCCGGTAAGACGACGTTGACGGAAAAATTCCTGCTCTACGGCGGCGCGGTGCAGCTGGCGGGCAGCGTGACGGCGCGCAAGAATCAGCGCGCGACGACAAGCGACTGGATGGAGTTGGAAAAGCAGCGCGGGATTTCGGTGAGCTCGACGGTGCTGCAGTTCGAGTACAAGGATTGCGTGGTGAACCTGCTCGATACGCCGGGCCACAAGGATTTCTCGGAAGATACGTACCGCGTGCTGAGCGCGGTGGATGCGGCGATCATGGTGATCGATGCGGGTAAAGGTATCGAAAACCAGACGCGTAAATTGTTCGAGGTGTGCCGCCAGCGCGGAGTGCCGATTTTCACGTTCATGAATAAGCTGGATCGTCCGGCCCGTTCGCCGCTGGAATTGTGCGACGAGCTGGAGCGGGTGCTCGGCATCCGGGCGTGTCCGCTGAACTGGCCGCTGGGCGATGGACCCGATTTCAAGGGCATTTACGACCGGGAACATTTACAGGTGCACTTGTTCGAGAAGGTGCCTGCGGGCGCATACAAGACGCCGGTGAAAGTTTCGGGTCTGCAGGACGACACGGTGCGCGATGCGTTGCCGGAGGCCGTCTACGCGCGGGTGTGCGAGGAGATGGAATTGCTCGAGGGCGCGGGAACGGATTTCGATCTGGAGACGGTGCGCGCCGGAAAACTGACTCCCGTTTTCTTCGGCAGTGCGGGAAATAATTTCGGCGTGCAGTTGTTGCTCGACCGGTTTTTGGAATTCGCGCCAGCTCCCGCCGCGCGTCTGAGTGGCGAGCAGGTCGTCGAACCGGAATCACCGGCGTTCTCGGGTTTTGTTTTCAAAATTCAGGCGAACATGAATCCGAAGCATCGCGATCGCGTGTCGTTCATCCGCATCGTGTCGGGTCGATTCAGCCGCGACATGAACGTGGTGCATACGCGCACAGGCAAGCGGATTCGCTTGTCGAACTCGCAACGACTCTTTGCGCGTGACCGGGAAACGGTCGATACGGCGTGGGCGGGCGATGTGGTCGGTATCGTGGGGAATTATGATTTTCTGATCGGCGACACGCTGGCGGAAGACGAGACGATCAAGTATGAGGTGATTCCACGCTTCGCGCCGGAATGCTTCGCGTTTTTGCACAATACGAACACGGCCAAGTTCAAGCGCTACTCGGAGGGCTTGAGCCAGTTGTTGAAGGAAGGTCTCGCGCAGCCGTTCGAATTGCCGCATGCGGTGCAGCGGGTGCCGCTGCTCGGCGCGGTGGGACCGCTCCAGTTCGAGGTGTTGCAGTATCGCCTCTCGAGCGAGTACGGCGCGGAGTCGCGCATCGAGATGAGCTCGTGGTGCATGGCCTGCTGGTTGCGGCTGAAGGAAGGTCAAACGGCCGAACTGAGCAGCATCGTGTTGCCGACCGGGGGCAAGCTGGCGAAGGATGGCTTCGGCAGCGACGTGGCGTTCCTGCCGAACGAGTGGTCGCTGCATTATTTCACGGACCAAAATCCGAAGTGGGAGATCAGCCGTAAGCCGTTTTTGATCGAGATGATTAGTGCGTAATTAAGGCGGAGGCCACACACCCCGGCGCTACGCGCCACCCCTCTTGATAGAGGGGATTTCGGCAACTGGAAGTCTCGAGAGCAGGAGTCCCCTCCATCAAGAGGGAAAGGGAACGTGCGGTAGCACCGCGTAGCGCCGGGGTGTGTCAATCTTCACAGGAGTTCTCATAAATCGCTGACTCCACATTGCCTCTGACTTCTTGCGACTAGAGCATTTAAAAGTATCGTGCACATGTTTCGAAATGGCGCCAAGACTGGGAATGCCACGCCCCTTGTAGGGCGCCATTGTATGGCGCCGCGGCGCGATGCAATCGCGCCCTACAAAGCAGACATGCCTCTGTGCACTATACTTTAAAATGCTCTATCTAAATCGAATCAGCTCTAACCCGCCCCTTCCACCCGATTCTTCGTTTCACTCAGAATGACGGAGTGTGAAGCGATGGTCTTCACGCGATTGGCGCAGCCAATTCGCTGCGGGGCCAGCTGTCAAGCTGGCGCGGGCTGGCGGATGAATTGTTTCATGCCGGGGATGGCACGGGGATTCATGCTGAGTTCGTCGATGCCGAGAGCGAGGAATTTGGCCGCACACGCCGGGTCGGAACCCGCTTCGCCGCAGATGGCCACCGGGAGTTGATGCGCGTGCGCGGCGTGGATGATGCGCTCGATCAAGGACAGCACGGCGGGATTCATTGGGTCGCTAAGATCCTGCAACGCGGTATTCCCGCGATCCACGGCGAGGGTGTATTGGGTGAGGTCGTTCGTGCCGATGCTGAAGAATTTCACTTCGGGAGCGAAGTCGGCGGCGAGCATCGCGGCGGAAGGAACCTCCATCATCATGCCGACCGGGACGGGCCACGGATGATCGATTTTTTCTGCGAGCAAGGACTCGTGCGCTTTGGCGAGTTCCGCATTCGCTTCCTGTAACTCGCCCATCGTGGCAATCATCGGGAACATGATGCGCAGATCGCCCGCCGTCGCGGCGCGGAGAATGGCGCGGAGTTGCGTGTGGAAAAGTTCGCGACGACGCAGGCAAAGGCGAATCGCGCGGACACCGAGAAACGGATTTTCTTCCTGCGGGAGATTGAGGTAGGGGAGGTCCTTGTCGCCACCCGCATCGAGGGTGCGGACCACGACCGGCTTGCCGTGCATCGCTTCCACAATGGCGCGGAGGCTTTCCGTTTGTTCGTCTTCACTCGGAGCGGAGTCGCGATCCATGAAGAGAAATTCCGTGCGGAGCAGGCCGATGCCGTCGGCGCCGTTTTCGTAGGCTGTTTGCGCATCGGCGAGGGAGCCGACATTGGCGGCGACTTCGATGTGGCGGCCGTCGGGCGTGACAGCGGGTTTGGCGCTTTCCTTTTTCTCGAGCGCGGCGCGTTCACGTTGCGCGGCTTGTTCCGTCTCAATTTTTTCGAGAGTCGCTTTGTCGGGATCGAGTTGGATCTCGCCTGACGCGCCGTTGATGATTGCCATTGTCGGCGTGGTGGACGGACGCAAGGGAGGGATCAGTGAGCCAGCTTGCGCGATGGCGGGAATGCCACGCGAGCGGAGGAGAATCGCGCTGTGGGAGGTCTTGCCGCCTTCGAGACAAATGACGCCGCGGATTTTTTCCGGATCAAGCTGGGTGACCTGACCGGGCGTGAGGTCGCGCACGACGATGAGACCCGGCTCGGGTATTTCAATCTTTTCGTTGGTGGCCACGCCGAGCGAACGCAGCACCGCGAGGCCGACATCGTGCAGATCGGCGGCGCGTTGACGGAGAAGTTCGTCGTTGAGTTGCAGATAGGATTGAACGGCTTCCGAGATGGCGAACCACCAGGCGCGCGCGGCGTTTTCTTTCTGACAGGCCATACGGCTCTCTGCTTTTTCGATGAGCTGCGGATCGTCGAGGACGAGCATTTGCGCGGAGAAGATTTCCGCCTTCGCCTTGCCGAGTTGGCGGGTGAGGGCAGCCATCTCCTGCTGCATGCGGGTGCGGGTTTGCGTGAGCGCGTCCTGCAGCCGCTTGTATTCGGCTTTCACATCTTCAATCGCCTGCGCGGGCGGTTCGATGGCCGATTCGCCGGGGAAGAACAGTCGGCCCACCGCGAGACCGGAGGAGATGCCGATGGTGCGGGCGGGACCGGTGGCTTTCTCAACCGGGGCGGGAACGGTTTCATCGAGGGGATCGCCGAGCCCGGCGTCGATGAAGGCTTTCAAACGATCCAGCGCGGCCTGAGCTTCCGGGCCGCTGGCGGCGATTTCGAGTTCGTGCCGGTTGCGGGCTTCGAGGGTGACGAGACCGGTGAGGCTGCGGGCGGAGATGGGGCCTTTGCCCGAGGTGAGATTGCGGAGGCGGATGTCGGCCTTGAACGCGGCCGCTTCCTGGGCGAGTCGCGCGGCGGGGCGGGCGTGCAGACCGAGCGGATTGGGCAGGGCGATGCGGAGGGTGAGGATCTCCCCCTGCATCTCGGGTGTTGGTGCTGATGCTGGAGTGGCGGTCGGTTCGGTGTCGTGGAGGTGATCTTGTTTTTGGTGCAACGCGCCCATCGCTTCGCGCAGGATGTCGTCGAGCGGATTGCCGAGCTTGGCGGAAACTCCGGCGGCGACGGCCCCTTCGATGAACGGCGCGGAGCAGAGGCGGATGCGCTGGCGTTGGTCTTCGTCGAGGAAATCGAGCGCGGTCTCGGCGCTGAGGATCGCGCTGCCCATGTCCATGAGCACGAGCGCGCCGTCGCCGGTTTCGACGGTTTGGATGGCAGTGAGAATTTCGGTCGCGTCGGTGCCGAGTTCGCTGCGGTCATCGCCCGTTCCAGCGGCGACGGCGAGGGGGAGTTCGTCGCCGGTCATGGCGAGAACGAGTTTACGCGCGGCTTCAGCGAGGGCGCGACTATGGGAGACGAGGACGATTCCGACCATGGGGGTGATGCCAGATTTATGGGTGGTTTACGATTTCACACCCCCCGGCGCTGCGCGCCACCCCTCTTAATAGAGGGGACTCCTGCTATCGCAGCTCGCAGTTGCCGAAATCCCCCCTATCAAGAGGGACGGGAAACGTGCGGTAGCACCGCGCAGCGCCGGGGTGTGTGGTATTTAAAGAGTTAAAATTTAAAGCCAATCCCATGCCACCCCGACTGGCTTGTTTGCAAAGGAGCTGTCTACTGGCTGGCGGTGGTCAGCAGGGCGTCGAGCAGGAAGGTGGAGGACTCGGCACCGGGATCGAGATGTCCGGCGCTGCGTTCGCCGAGGTAACTGGCGCGTCCTTTCTTGGCGATGAGTGGTTTGGTGGCGGCGGACCCGGCCTTGGCGGCTTCGACCGCTTTTTGCAAGCCCGGGACAAGGCCACCCACGACGGCTTCCTGATACGCGGCGAGCGCGGGCAGGAGCGCGTCGAGCATGGTTTTGTCACCGGCCTGCGCCTTGCCGCGCGAGACGACGGCCTTGATGCCGGCATCGAGGGCGGCACCGACCTCCGCAGCGGTGAGCGCGTTCTTGTTATTGGCTACGCTGGCGGCTTGGAGGAAGAAGCTGCCGTAGAGTGGGCCACTGGCGCCGCCGACGGTGGAGAGCAGGGTCATGGCGGCGGTCTTGAAGATCGTGCCAATGTCCTTGCCCTCCAGGGCGTCGAGTTTTGTCGCGACGGCGGCGAAGCCGCGGGCCATGTTGGCTCCGTGATCGGCGTCGCCGATGGCCGCATCCAGATCGGTCAGGTAATCTTTCTTCTGGCCATAGACTTCGCCAAGGAGGCGAAGCCAGGCGATGACGGATTTGGAGTCCAGCTCGGTCATAATAGTGTGTCCTTTTTGATTGCGACTAGAGGCCCCAGCGCAGCGCGGGGGTTTTGACGGGGGCGTCCCAATATTTTTTCATGTCGTGGTCGAGTTTCAGCATGGTGATCGACGTTCCCGCCATTTCGAGGCTGGTGATGTACGAGCCCACGAGATTGCGGACGACCTTGAGTCCATGCGCCTTGGCGATTTCCGCCGCCTTGCGATAGATGACGTAGAGCTCCAGCAGCGGCGTGCCGCCGAGGCCGTTGACGAAGAGGAGGACTTCGTCGCCGGACTTGTACGGGATGTCGCTGATGATCGGTTCCATCAACATGGCGGTGAGTTCGTCCGCAGACTTGAGCTTCATGCGGGTGCGACCCGGTTCGCCGTGAATGCCGACGCCCATTTCGATTTCACCCTCGGGGAGTTCGAAGGTGGGCTTGCCGACGTGCGGTACGGTACACGAGGTGAGCGCGAGACCCATGCTGCGGCCTTGCGCATTGACCTTGCGGCAGAGGTTGGCCACCTCCTTGAGCGAGAGACCCGCTTCGGCCGCGCCGCCGCAGATTTTTTCCGCGAGGACGGTGGTGCCCACGCCGCGACGACCGGCGGTCCATGTGCTGTCTTTCACCGCGACGTCGTCGTCGATGATGACGCTTTCCACGTCGATGCCGTCGGCTTTGAGCAGGTCGGAGGCGAGTTCAAAATTCATGACGTCGCCGGTGTAATTTTTCACGAGGAGAAGAACACCCTTGCCGCCGTTGGCCGCTTTGCCCGCCTCGTACATTTGGTCGGGAGTGGGACTGGTGAAGACCGCGCCGGGACAGGCCGCGTCGAGCATGCCCTTGCCGACGAATCCGCCGTGCATCGGTTCGTGACCGCTGCCGCCGCCGGAGAGGAGGGCGACTTTGTTTTTCACCGGGCCGTCGGCACGAACGAGATAGTTGGGTTCGAAGTGGGCTTTTACGAGATCGCCGTGGGCCGCTTCCATACCGTGGAGGGCTTCAACGACGAGATTTTCGGGAGAGTTGATGAGCTTTTTCATACGATAGTTCCGCAGTTTGAGGTTGGAGAATGGAGAGGAAAGGAAAGCGGGAAGGGAGGAGAGGGGAGCCCAAGGACACGTTCAGGACGAGGAGAGAAGGAGAGCGGGAGATTCGCCCTGAACGTGTTTTGGGTTTTACAATGCTAGGCAGTCAGCGCCTTGATCAGCAACGCGGCCGCAGCGGCACCTGCCACCGGGGCGACGACGGGAATCCACGAGTAACCCCAGTCGGAACCACCTTTGCCCGCGATCGGCAGAATGGCATGGGCGATGCGGGGACCGAGGTCACGAGCGGGGTTGATGGCGTATCCGGTCGATCCACCGAGGGAGAGACCGATCGACCAGATCAGGAAGCCGACGATGAAGGGACCAGAACCAGCGGCGAGGCCATTGGCGGCGACACCGGGGGAGAAGATCGCCCACACACCGATGATCAGGACGGCGGTACCGATGAACTCACTGATGAAGTTCGCACCGACATTGCGAATGGCCGGACCCGTGCTGAACACGGCGAGTTTGAGGCCGGGATTCTCCGTCTTTTCCCAATGCGGCAGGTACTGCAACCAGACGAGGACGGCGCCGATAATCGCGCCAATGAATTGCGCGGCGATGAAGGGGCCGACGTTACTGCAGTCACCGGAGAGCATGGCCATGGCCACGGTCACAGCCGGGTTGAGATGGCCGGGGGCTCCGAATGCGCCCGCGAGGTAGACACCCGCCATGACGGCGAAGCCCCACCCTGCGGTGATCACGATCCATCCGGAGTTTTCGCCCTTGGATTGCTTGAGCAGCACATTGGCGACGACACCGTCACCGAGCAGGATGAGTAGCATCGTACCCATGAGTTCACCTAAGAATGGAGACATATATAGATTCCTTTGTTTGGGTTGTTAACCGGGCGCCCGGTTGAAGGGACGCCCGATTGAAGTGTATCGATTTTAACGCTGCTATTTTTTCTTAGAAGTTCACGACCGTGCGCAAGCCGAGCACCACGATATCCGAGCGGTCCGTATTGCCCTTCGGGTCGAAGATGAACTGCATGTTCGGCTGAACGGCGAACCACGGGGTCAGGCGGAACTTATGCGACAATTCCACCGTGGTTTCACCCTCGAGCGAGCTGTTCGTGCGATCCGTCAGGTCGGTGCTGGCGTCGGAGTAGACGATGCCCAAGCCCGTGATGTCGGTATCGCGACCGGAAAACAAGCCGGTATAGCGGAAGCCCATGAGACTTTCGAACGCGATGGGGTTGCGGTCATGCGGCGCACCGAGAGCCTGGAAGAGAATGTCGAGGCCCTTGTCCGTGTTCAGCTTCCCGTTTTCCATCGGGTGATAGACTGACTTTTGCACGGAGAAGTAAGCCACCACATTGCCCCGCACGGACTCGCCGTTGGAGAGTGCGTTGTAGCGGTCGAGGTCATTGGCCGTCATGCCCAGCTTGTAGGTGCCGGCATACTTGGTGTTCTGCTCGACATAGCCGATTTCCGCCGCGATCACGGCGCCATGATTGAAGTCATTGCCCCAGTTCAGGCCGGTGTCATCGGGATGATAGGCATCATCGTACGCGGTGAATCCGCCCGCTTTGACGTAGAGTCCCTTGGTGAGATCCGAGAGATCCACGGTCAATTCCACGCCGGGCTTTCCCGCCGGGCTGAACGGTTGGTTGGCTCCGAACAGGAGGTTGGCCGCATAGCCGGTTTCATCGCTCACGAAGATGTCGAAGAAGCCGGTCGAACCGAAGTCATTGACTGCGGCGATTTGACCAAACTTCAGCTTCACCTTGCTGTCGATGAATCCCTGCTCGTACCAGGCTTCATCCAGGCGGAGGCTTTCCTCACCGGCGATGCTGCTGGTGGAGGTGAAGACGTCCAGATACTGGCCCGAGAGGTTTCGTCCGTATTGGTAGATGCCGCTGACAAACAGGCGGCCATCCACGTCGGCGAGCTTCTTGAAGTCGATATCCATGTTGCCACGGAAGCGGCCGAAGTAAGTCGCGTGATGCGTCTGGCTGCCGGTGACGTCCGTGAGGAAGTCGCCGATATTGTTGAAGGTGAAGTTGATTCCCTGTTCACGCAATTTGGTGCGTTCGCCACCCCAATCGCCGGTGAGTTCTTGTTGGTCCCAGATCGAGGTCGACTTTTTTTCGACGACCATGGCTTTGGGATCCATTGCTTTGTTGTCGACGGCCTTGGGATCGCTGGCGGTCCCGGCCATCACACTGAGTGTGGATGCCGTCAACATTCCCGCGGCGCAGAGTGCTCCGGCGGCGCGGAAGAGGTGAAACGGCTTGTGGACTGGTTTCATGTGTTTTGTGTTCTCCTTTTGGTTTTCTAGTGCTGTCTTGGGGCCGCGCGGAACCGGGTTTGAAGGGATTCCGCGCTGTCTTCAGGCAGGTAAATAGGACTTGGCGAGTTCGAGGTATTCGGCGACTTGCTCCTGTTCCCACTTCGAATCGTGACCGAGTTCGCGGGCGATGAGGCGGGCGACTTTCGGCGCGGCCTCCATGCTGGCGCGGGCGTCGAGCAGCAGGCTGCGGGTGCGGCGCGAGAGGACGTCCTCCAGCGTGGCGCCCATTTCCTCGCGGATCGACCAGAGGCATTCGGCGTAGGTGTAGGGGAGGTTGGGGTGAATTTTTTCGTTGAGGCCGGGTTCCTGATCGCCGAGTTTTTCGATCTTGGCGATGTCGGAGCCGTAAACGGAATTCGGCGAGCGATCCGGTGTTTCCATCGCTCCATGCAAGGGCAGGTCTTTGGTGCCGGTCGGCTTGTGGGCGAGTCCGGCGACCTTGATGGCTTCGTCCATCGTGTCCTGCGCCATGCGGCGGTAGGTGGTCCATTTGCCACCGGTGATGGTCAACAGCTTGGCATCGGACACCTCGATGCGGTGCGTGCGCGAGAGCTTCGAGGTGGTCGAAGCGCCCTTGGCGCGCACGAGCGGACGCAGTCCGGCGAAAACGCTGAGGATGTCCTCGTGGCGGATCGGGCGGGTGAGGTAACGGCTGGAGTGCTTCACGAGGAAGTCGATTTCCTCCTTGAGCGGTTTGGGTTCGATGGGGATATCCTTCATCGGAATATCGGTGGTGCCAATGACGAGCTTGCCATACCACGGGATGCCGAAGAGGAGGCGGCCGTCATCCGTCTTCGGAATCATCAAGGCGGTCGTGCTCGGCAGGAAGGAGCCATCGACGACGATGTGGGTGCCCTGGCTGACGCTGAGCATTTGCTCGGCGTGCGGTTCATCCATGCGGCGGATGAAGTCGGTGAAGATGCCGGTGGCGTTGATGACGATCTTGGCGCGGAGTTCGAATTTTTCCCCGGTGAAGGCGTCGTGCGCGGCGACGCCGTCCACGCGGCCATCGGTCTTGAGCAGGGAATCGACCGGACAGTAGTTCAACGGCACGCCGCCGAGGTCCGCTGTGGTGAGGGCCAGGGTGAGGGCGAGGCGGGCGTCGTCGAACTGTCCGTCCATGTAGAGAATCCCGCCGACGAGTTTATCGGGGTTCAACGTCGGCAGGTGCTCCAGGGTCTGCTTCTTGCTCAGGATGAGCGAGGGTCCGAGGCTGGATCGTCCGGAGAGAGCGTCGTAGAATTTGAGGCCGATGCCGAAGAAGGGCAGTTCCCAATAATGCGCGGTGGGAATGATGTACTTCAGCGGATAGACCAGATGCGGCGCATTTTGAATCATGCGGCCCCGCTCATGCAGCGCTTCGTAAACGAGGGCGAAATCGGCCTGTTGCATATAGCGCACGCCTCCGTGCGCGATTTTCGTGCTGCGGCTCGACGTGGCTTTGGCGAAGTCATGCTGTTCCAGCAGGACCGTACGGTAGCCGCGCGAGACGGAGTCCAGGGCGACGCCGAGACCGGTGGCACCGCCACCGATCACGATCACGTCCCACGGTTGTTTTTCCGAGACGATGCGGTTGAGTAAGGCTTTACGATTCATATTTTACGACTCTTTCTCTGAGGACTTTTATTTTTCCCAAGCCTTGGAGCGCGAAAGGGCGTCGTCCCACTTTTTGGTGAAAGCGGCGCGGTCCTTCGACTTCATGGTGGACTTGAAGACCTTGTCGGCCTTCCATTGCTGCGCGATTTCGGCCTGATTCTTCCAGTAACCAACGGCGAGACCGGCGAGATAGGCGGCCCCGAGGGCGGTGGTTTCCTTGATGGCAGGACGAACCGCCGGGACGCCGAGCAGGTCGGCCTGGAATTGCATCAGGAGATTATTCGCGCAGGCGCCGCCGTCGACGCGGAGTTCCTTGAGCTTGATCTTCGAGTCGGCTTCCATGGCGTGCAGGATGTCCGCCACCTGGAACGCGATGCCTTCCAACGCGGCGCGGGCAATGTGCGCAGCAGTGGAGCCACGGGTCAGGCCGAGGATCGCGCCCCGGGCGTATTGGTCCCAGTGCGGTGCGCCGAGTCCGGCAAACGCGGGGACGAGATAGACGCCGCCATTGTCCGTCACGGAAGCGGCGAGCGCTTCGATGTCGGAGGAGGACTTGATGATGCCGAGTCCATCCCGCAGCCATTGGACGACCGCGCCTGCGATGAAGACGCTGCCTTCGAGGGCGTAGTCGGTGCGGTTGCCGATCTTCCACGCGACGGTGGTGAGGAGGTTGTTCTTGGAGGGGATCGGCTTGGTGCCGGTGTTCATCAGCATGAAGCAGCCGGTGCCGTAGGTGTTTTTCACCATGCCGGACTTCGTACAGACCTGTCCGAAGAGCGCGGCTTGCTGGTCACCGGCAATACCGGCGATCGGAATGCCGTCGGCTTCGGTCTGGCCGTAGACTTCGCTGGAGGCGACGACTTCGGGGAGAATCGAGCGGGGGATGTTGAAAATCTTGAGCAGATCGGAATCCCAGTCGCCGGTGTTGATGTTGAAGAGCATCGTGCGGGAGGCATTGGAGGGATCGGTGATGTGCTTTTTGCCACCGGTCATGTTCCAGACCAACCACGAATCGACGGTGCCGAAGGCGAGCTTGCCCGCTTCCGCTTGTTTGCGCGCGCCGGGAACGTTGTCGAGAATCCAGCGGAGCTTGCTGCCGGAGAAGTAGGCATCGATGACGAGACCGGTTTTTTTCTGGATGGTCTTGGCGAGACCCTTTTTCTTGAGCGAGTCGCAGAAGGCGGCGGTGCGGCGATCCTGCCAGACGATGGCCTTGCAGATCGGCTTGCCACTGGCGCGCTCCCAGACGACGGTTGTTTCGCGCTGGTTGGTGATGCCGATGGCGGCGATGTCTCCGGCTTTCAAACCGGCGCGGCTGATGGCTTCCGTGGCGACACCGTTTTGCGAGGCCCAGATTTCCTCGGCGTCATGTTCGACCCAGCCCGGTTTGGGAAAGTACTGATGGAATTCCTTCTGCGCGACGGAGCAGATGTTGCCGTCGTGATCGAACACGATGGCGCGTGAACTGGTGGTTCCCTGGTCGAATGCGAGGATGTATTTCATGGTATGAGTTTCCTGGTGGTTGACTTCTGGGTTTGTACGGTGAAGGCGGGGTCCTTGGTTGCCGCCTCCGCAAGAGTTCGCATCAGCAAAAACATCGAGGTCGCGCCGGGGTCCTGATGACCGATGCTGCGCGCGCCGAGGTAACTGGCCCGGCCCTTGCGGGCTTGCATGCTGATGGTGGATTTCATCGCCGCTTCGGCGATTTGGATGGTCTCCGAAAAGAATTGGGCAGGGCTGACGTGACGCCGCACGATGGACTTGTAGGCGGTGACGACGGGGATCAGGACGTCCACCATGGTTTTGTCTCCGGCGATGGCATGGCCGAGTCCGACGACACCCTGCAGTCCGGCTTCGAGACAGGTGGCGAAATTGCGGATGCGCGTCTCATGGTGGGGGGACACGACGCAGGAGGCGTGCAGGAAGAAAGCGCCGTAAAGGGGACCACTGGCGCCGCCGACGCTGGCCGTGAGATGTCCGGAGATCATGCGTAGTTGAGTGCTGAGATCCGCCCCTTTTAGATCGCCCCGATGCTCCATGATTCGTTCCACGCCCCGCCGCATATTGGCCCCGTGATCGCCATCCCCAATCGCACTATCGAGCTCTGTCAGCCAGTGCTCATTGGCTACGATGGCTTTGTGATAGGCGCTGATCCAATTCAACAGCAGAGTAGGGCTCGAGGCAAGCGTATTTTGGGGTGCAAGCGCCTCGTTATGGGTTACATTTGCCGTTTTGATCTGGCGGGTAGCTGGGTGGGAAGCTGCCATAGTATTGAAAATCTCAGTTTTTCGATGATTTCAATAATTCGCTGATTTGAAGCGGATTGGAACTGCAGCGTAAACTCTCAATTGTTTTAGAGAGACTCAATTACGCGTTTCGAATGTGAGGACTATCATCGCACTATTTGAGGTGTAAGCGAATCAAATACTGGTAAAAAACCTTGGAATAGTATAAAAAAACTTAGATATGGCACCCAAACGCCTGAAGTTGAGAGCGGCCGCTTCGACCATCGCTTTGATCGAAGAGGTGCTACTCCTACAGCTCCAACAGATTGAGCGATCGACCTATGTTTTGCGGTTTCCGCCCCTGCGGGATTACGTCATGGAAGCCGCCGGGTTACATTTTCATTTCAGCCCGGAATTCGTCATCGGCCTCACGGGGGCGAGCCAGTTTCATTTCATCCACGATGAGTTTTCGCTCGCGGCCTGCGAGATGGCGGTGATTCCGGCGGGGATTCCGCACCGGGAGTTGCCCCGGATGAGTGCGGGGGTTTTTCAGAATGTGGTGGTGAGTGTGTATAACCAGACGGTCTGCCTCCAATTGCAAAGTCAGCACAGCACGCGTGAAGGCATGCAGGTGGATCAATGTTATCTTGATTCGCCGAAGTTCGCATTGCTGGCGGCGTACCTCAACGAGATGGCGGAATTCCATAATCCGCACGGCGCCGAGCAGCCACTTGGCATCAAGGGATTGTTGCTCGCCTATCTGGACACGTTGCGGTCGATCATCATCCAGTCGCGCAAGGCCCCGACGATCGAGAAGCTGAAGATCAGCCAGGTGAAAAAGTTGGTGCAGGAACATCTCGGTTCCTCGTCGCTGAGCGTGCGGTGGCTGGCGGAGCTGATGCATTGCTCGCCGGATTACCTGTCGCATCTTTTTCACATCGAGACGCAGGAATATCTGGCGTCGTACATCAACCGGCAGCGGGTGGATGCGGCAATGGAATTATTGAAAACGTCGGCGCTCACGATTTCGGAAATCGCATTCGGCGTGGGCTTCGAGAGTCCGGCCTATTTCAGTCAGGTGTTCAAGCAGGTGACATTCAAGACGCCGCAGGATTATCGCCGCAGCGTGGAGCGGTCGTACGTGGAGCTGGAGGGAAGACCGAAAACGATTTTCGCGAAGCCGGAGTGAGCAGGATGGAGATTCAAAAACCTTCTGAGCCGATCCTTCGACAAGCTCAGGAGGTGGCAATCCGCAGGACTGAGGCGGGAGAGGCCGAAGGCTTCGTTGCCGCGCTCCTCAAGTATTGCCCAATACCATCGTCGCTGGCGCCTCGCCTTCGCCCTCTCCCACTCTCAGCGCCTCTCCGAAAAGAGCGTGAACAGGCTTAGAACCGCTTCGGGATGCTGCCTTTTTCGGTGAGGCCGGGATTGACCTTGTCTTCGAGCACGGGGGTTTTGTCGAGGAGTTCGGCCTGTCGCTTCTTCTGCTCGTCGTTGAGCTGCGAGCGCTTGAGCATGGCGCGAATCTTTTCCTTTTGCTCTTCGGTGAGTTGCACCTCGCCGTTGGAGACTTTGAGGTTCTCGGTCGTGACGGTGCCGGAAACGGTGTTGTTGGGCGGCGGCAGGGTGAGCACGGCGTTATTCGTGCTGGAGGAATTCGTCGTGGTGACCGGCGCGTTCGTGGCGGTCTGGGCTGGGGCCAGAATGGGGAAAGCGATCAGGCTGAGGAGAATCAGGAGGCTCCGGGAGGTCCACTTCATGGAAGTAGCCTAGCGCGGGGGGCTTCGGATGGCAAAAGGTTCCTCAAAACGGGACCCTGCACCCGCATCCCCTTATGATTCATTCGGGCTAAATAAAAATTTGAATTTCCACCGGGCTGTCGGCGTCTAAGGTATGCGGGAATGTCCGAGGACCATAGCCTACAAGAACTCAAAGCCGGCAACGAAGCGGCTTGGGCGCGGTTGCATCAGGAGCACTTCCCGCGCTTGTGGAGCACAGTGAACCGGATTATCAACAACCCATCGTTGAGCGACGATGTTCTGCAGCAGACCTTTATCAAGGCCTACCGAGAGATCGAGCGCTTCAGTGGACAGGCGCAAATCGGCACTTGGCTGTACCGCATCGCGGTCAATCAGGCGCTTGATGCCGTGCGCAAGCAGGGCCGGCTTTCACGCTGGCTGTCGTTCTTTTCGCCTGTGGCGGAGGGCGAGGGCGTGGTGGCGTTGCCGGAGATGCCGGTGGCTCCGGGCAGCAGCACGGGATTGGAACGGTCCGACCTGGCGCGGGAGATTTCGGCGGCCATGGCGGAGCTGAGTCCGGAACATCGGGCGGTGGTGCAATTGCGGTTGGTGGACGATTTATCCCTGGAGGAGACGGCGAAGCTTTTGCATTGCAAGACCGGCACGGTGAATTCGCGGCTGCATTACGCGTGTGAAAAGCTTCGGGGAAAATTGAAGAATAAATTGAGCGAGGTGTGATCATGGAAACGCAAGACATTCAAAAACGGCTGGGCTCCGTGCAGGACGAGTCGCTCTCGATCGCGGCGGGTCGCCAAATGCGCGCCTGGCATCGTTTGCAACCGGCGCTATGGGGCGAGGTGAGTGAGGAAACGAGCGCCCCGGCGGGCTTCTGGGCGTCGCGTTTATTGACGCTGGGAGCGGTCGCGACCATTGTGCTCGCGGTGGGGCTGGTGGCCTTTTTGCCGCTGACTCCGGGCGGGGAATCGCATTACGCCACGGCGCAACAGCCGGACATTTATGCCACGACTTTTTATTCCTCCCAAGCCCACGCCGATGTGGTGTGGATCTCGGGTCTGCAATCGGTGGAAGTAACCGGAAATACGCCGTGAAATTGCGTTACCTCTTTCTGCTGTGGAGCGTGCTGACCGTGGGGCTGCTGGCCGCCCCGGCGCAGGAACCGATCTGGGTGGGCTTGGTCAAAGCGGACAATACCCTCCCGACGGAAGAGGAACGGCTGGTGAAATTGCAGCGCCGGTTGAAATGCGTGTTTGGTTTCGAGGCGTACCATTTGATGCATGAAGCGACGGTTGCCAGCGGCGAGAAGTACGCCCAATGGGTGCTGCCGCGCAAGGATTTCTACCTGAAGCTGGAACCGCAGGCGGGCTCGGGCATTCATTACGAATTGTACCGTGACAAGACGCTGCTGGTGGAGGGCCGGGTGGACCCGAAACCGGGACGACCGCTCTTCATCTCCGGGCCGAACTATCTCGATGGCCGCCTGATTTTTATTCTGCAACGAGTCCCGGCCGAGAAACAACCCTGACTCTTTCCCCAGCATGAATAAGCCCACCTTGCGCAGGCTTCTGCTGGTCGGTTTTTTTCTGGTCTCCTGTCTGGTTCTGCACGCGGAGACGCCGCTCGTCTCGAAGACTTTTCCCTATGGCAGCGCGACGGTGGAGGAGTTGAAGGAAGCGCTGCCGCAAGTGCTCTCACCGCGTGGAAAGATGATCTTTGTCGAGGCCACACGCAAGGTGGTGGTGCAGGACGAACCGGATAATGTCGAAGCGGCGGGCGCGATCATTGCGGAGCTTTCCAAAGTACCGGCCAATGCGCGCAACGTGCGCATCGAAGTCACTCTGCAGGAAATCGGCGGCACGCGCGAACGCAGCGTGAGCACGCGGGGCACGATTCATGTCGACCCGATTGAAAAGAACGGGCTGCAGATCAGCGGCACGGATCAAAGCCGTGGCAGCGACCGGATGGTCAGTCAATTTCTCCTCGTCCAGAGCGGACGCAGCGCGACCCTGCAGGTAGGCGAGGAAATTCCGATGGTGGACTATTTCTACAACTTCGCGATCGAGGGTGGGTACATCCAGCCGGGGGCGGTGCGCTGGCAGAATATCGGTTCGCGATTGTCAGTGCTGCCGCGCATTGTCGGCAACCAGATCGAGATCACGGTGACTCCGGAAATCACCACGCTCGTCGATGCCCGGGAGCAGATCGTCAGTTTCACCAAGCTCGCCACCACCATCACCGTGGCAGATGGCGGCACGATGCAACTCGGAGGCTTCGATGGCGCCAGCGCGGAGTTCAACAAGGGTTTCTTCTCCCGGGGGAGTCGCTCCACCGCCCGGGTGGGGAGTTTCACCCTGAAGGCGTTCATCGAGACGGTGGGGAAAGAAAACGAGAGTTCGCGCTAGATCTATTCAAGTAGGCAGCCCCTGAAGAAGGGATCCGAACTGTAGGGCGGTTCTGTGAACCGCCGGCTGGCACCGCAGGTGCCAAGAGTGGGTAATTTGCATTCGGATTTTAGATGGCAGCTTCGCTGCCAATCGGCGGTTCACAGAACCGCCCTACAGCGCCTATAGAAAAAATCTTTTCCGGTTTCTTCTAATAAAATTCCCGCCCGCCCGTTTGACTCTATAAACACAGACAAATGGGTACGCAAGACACAGGTCAGGGGATGAGTGCGCCGGACTCCGACTGGATTCACGCCATGTTGGAGCGGTATGAGAAGCCGTTGGTGCGCTACGCGGCGCAACTTCTCGACGGCGACATCGACCTGGCCCGCGACGCGGTGCAAGACACGTTTCTGCGGCTCTGCCGCGAGGAACGGACGGAGGTGGAATCCCGCATCGCGGCGTGGCTTTATACCGTTTGTCGCAACCGGGTCTTCGACATGAAACGAAAAGAAAGCCGGGTAATCGCCCTCGCCGAAGGGGAATCCTTCGAGCGGGCCAGCACCGATCCCACGCCAGCGCATGCGGCGGAGAGGCGCGATAATCTGAGTCATATCAATGCCGCGCTCTCCCTCTTGCCGGACAATCAACGCGAAGTCGTCCGGCTGAAATTTCAAAGTGGCCTCAGTTATAAAGAGATCAGCGATGTGACGAAACTGAGCGTCACCAATGTGGGCTTTCTGCTCCACACCGCGCTGAAAACCTTGCGCACCCAACTGAAAACCGAACTCGGCCTTGTCCCAGCCACTGCGGACGGCGCCACCACTCACAGGAGGACATTATGAGCCTCGATTTAAACGATCCCCGACTGACTGCTTACGCCTTGAATGAACTCGATCCCCGCGAACGCGAGGAGATGGAGAAGCAAATTGCGAACGATCCCGCCGCGCAGGAGCTGGTGAATGACTTGTGCGACACGGCGGCGTTCCTGCAACTCGAACTCGGCGCGGAACCGTCGCCGGAATTGGACGCCACGCAGAAGGAGGCGATTCGTAACGGCCATGTGGAAGTGGAGTGCGAGGGACTTTCTGTAGGGCGACTCGGTGAGTCGCCGCGGCGGGACACCGTCCCGCCCTACAGTGCAAGGGCGGAGTCCAGCGAGAGCGACGCGCCGGTCTACGCGGATAAGGACAAGATCATTCCGTTCCCGTTCGTGAAGTATATCGCGTGGGCGTGCAGTGCGGCCGCGGTCGTGGCGCTTTTCGCGGGGCTATCCCTGCCCGCAATGAGTGGCGCCATGTCCAAGGCCAAGCAGTTGCAGTTGGCACAGCAGCGGCGGGATGCCGAGAGCGGGTATATCGCCGGTTCGCCGCAGGTGGCGATCACCACACCGAGCGAAACGAAGGAGGACTTGCGCTATGCGAAGAGGGCGCAACTTGAAGAAATGCCGCCGCCGCCGTCCCCCACGGAATTGTCGGCATCTAAATCGAAAACGGAAGTGTTCATGGCGGATGCGTCTTCGGTGACGTCGCTTAACGCACCTTCGCCGAATGCCCCCTCCATTCCGATTCCCGAGGTGGCTGCAGCGACGGCGGCTACTCCCGCACAGTCCAACGTCCGGACGGAGTCGAGGCTGATGGCTTCCATGGACAAGCGGGCTCCCGCGCGGGGGCGGATCGAGAATCGAAGCATGGCCTTCCCGCTGGACCCCGTGCGTCCCTCTTCTCCCGGCAACGAATCGTACAGCGCGATCACGGAAAACGAATTCCTCACCGCACTGGATAATCCGCTGTCGACGTTCTCCATCGATGTGGACACCGCCTCGTATGCGAATGTGCGCCGGTTCATCGAGCAGGGGCAGCGTCCGCCCGCTGACGCGGTGCGCATCGAGGAGATGGTGAATTACTTCCCGTACAACTACGCCCAGCCCGAGGGGAGTGATCCCTTTGCGGCGAACGTGGAAATCGCGGACTGCCCGTGGGATCGCGAGCATCGGCTGGTGCGGGTGGGATTGAAGGGCCGCGAGATCGCGCAGAATCATCGGCCCGCGAGCAACCTCGTGTTCCTCATCGACGTGTCGGGTTCGATGAATGAACCGGCCAAGTTGCCGCTGGTGAAGGCGTCGTTGCAACTGCTCGTGAATAAACTCACGGCGCGGGATCGCATCGCCATCGTGGTGTATGCGGGCAGCTCGGGACTCGTGTTGCGCTCGACCTCGATCACTTCTGCCAACAAGGCGGCTGTGCTTGAAACACTGGACCGTCTCGAAGCGGGCGGATCGACCAATGGCGGCGAGGGGATTCAACTCGCCTACTCGGTGGCGCGGGAGAACTTCATCAAGGGGGGCACGAATCGCGTGATCCTCTGCACGGACGGCGACTTCAATGTCGGCGTGACGAGTCAGGGTGCTCTCGTGGATCTGATCAAGCAGGAAGCCAAGAGCGGTGTGTTCCTGAGCGTGTTCGGCTTCGGCTCGGGCAACCTGAAGGATTCCACAATGATGAACCTCGCGGACAAGGGCAACGGCAACTACGCGTACATCGACAGCTTGAAGGAAGGTCGCAAGGTCTTCGTCGAGCAGATGTCCGGCACGCTGGTGACCATCGCGAAAGACGTGAAGATCCAGATCGAGTTCAATCCCGCTAAGGTCGGCGCGTATCGCCTGATCGGTTACGAAAAGCGGATGCTGGCGAAGGAGGACTTCAACAACGACAAGAAGGATGCGGGAGAGATCGGGGCGGGTCATACGGTGACGGCGCTCTATGAAGTCGTCCCGGCTGGTCAACCGGTGAAGCCCGCGGTCGATGCGCTGAAGTATCAGGCGAATCCTCCCGTGCGCAGTGATGTTGACGAGCGGCGCTCGCCGAGCAGCGACCTGCTCACGCTGAAGATTCGCTACAAGCAGCCGGATGGTGCGACCAGCAAGAAGCTGGAATTCCCGATTCGCGATCAGGGGGCGAAATGGGAGTCGGCTTCGGGTGACTTCAAGTTCGCGGCGTCCGTGGCCGCGTTCGGGATGATCCTTCGGGAATCTCAATTGCGCGGCGATGCGGACTACGGTCTCGTGCTGAAACTGGCCCGGGAAGGCAAGGGTGAAGACGAGGAAGGGTATCGCTCGGAATTCATCCGGCTCGTGAAAACGGCAGCCGAGATGGGACGGTAGGTTGGCTTACATTCCGTAGAATGGAAAACTCCTCCGGTGCGACGCGCTGGAGGAGTTTTTGTCTGGAAGACACGGGTGCAATTTCACCGGAAAAAACAAAGGTCCAGCGCCTTGGTGGTTTTCTGTAGGGCGGGACGGTGTCCCGCCATGGCGCTTCACCGAAGCGCCCTACAGGGGAATGCGGATCAGAGCTTTAGTAGGCTCTAAATCTAGTTTATAGATTAAGCATAACGGTTCTCGATCGAATTCGGCCTTGGTCCATAATACGCTACAGATATGTTGCTTCAATTCAGAGGAACCCCGGAAACTGGTGTGAATGTGGTCGTGCGGCGGGCCCGCTTCTTATTGCAAAAGAAGTCGAGACGCTTGGGCGATGTCTGCGGACTGTTCCTGGGATTGCTCGCGAGCCTCGCGCCCGTTCATGGCGAAGTCAGTTTGCCCGCTCTTTTTTCCACGCATGCGGTGCTGCAGAAATCCGATCGCGTGCCGATCTGGGGCAAGGGCGCTCCGGGGGAGGCGGTCAATGTGACGCTGGACGCCGCCACCGCTACGGCGCAAACGGGCCCGGATGGACGCTGGAAAACGGTGTTGGATCTTTCCCGTTCCGGTCCCGGTCCTTTCGAACTGGTGGTCAAGGGCAACAACACTCTCACGGTTTCCGATGTGATGGTGGGCGAAGTCTGGCTGGCCTCGGGTCAGTCGAATATGGAGTGGGTTATCTATAATTCGACCGGAGCCAAAGAAGTAATCGTCCAGTCGGCGAATAATGCCATCCGGCAATTTCGCGTGAAACAGGTCGCCACCGCTACGCAGGCGGCGGACGTGATCGGGGAATGGAAAGTGGCCGATCCCGCGACGACGGGTGGTTTCACCGCAGTGGGTTATTTTTTTGCGAAGGATTTGCAGCGGACGCTCAATTGTCCCGTCGGTTTGATCAACTCAAGTTGGGGCGGTACTCCGATCGAAGCGTGGACGAGCCTCGAGGCGCTGAACCGCGATCCTGATCTGAAGATGACGACGCTCCGCCAGTTGACGGAAAAGAGTTCGTTTCCCGAAAAGCTTACCGAGTATGCGTCGAAATTTCAGGCTTGGTCTAAACTCTATCAACGCGCGGATGCGGCGACGGCGGACGTCAAGACCGTCACGGCACCGGAACTGCCCGCCACTCTGGCGTGGAAACCGGTCGAGCTGCCGACGGATGCCTCGGCGAATTTGCCTCCTGCGGGAGCGGTCTGGTTGCGGCGGACATTTACCATTCCGCCTGAGGCCGCGAACATTCAGCAAACGCTTTCCATTGGGCGTATCGACGGCTTTTACACGGTCTATTTCAACGGAGAAAAATCGGCTGAAATCAATACGACCACCGGCGCGAGCAAGCCGGGGCCGATCTATCTGAATCCCAAACTCGTTAAAGCGGGCGAGGCGGTCGTCGCCATTCGCATTTATAATCCCGCGGGAACTCCGTCCATTCGTGCCGGACAGCCGTTGCGCTTCATGGGACAGGAACTCGCGGGCACCTGGCAGTCGTATACGGAGCTTTCCCTGCCTGCCCCGGAGCCCGCGGCGCTGGCGGCGATGCCTTCCCCGCCCGAGCAACCGCCCCAGGATCGGCTGATCAATACCTATCTCTACAACGGCATGATTGCGCCGCTCATGCCCTATGCCATCCGGGGGGCGATCTGGTATCAGGGCGAAAGCAATGGCGGCCGGGCGTGGCAATACCGGACGGCGTTCGCGCTGCTCATTGAGGATTGGCGCGGTCGCTGGGAACAGGGCGCGTTTCCTTTCTATTTTTGTCAGCTGGCCAATTTTGGTCAGAAGAACGCCAAACCTGAGGAACATGCGTGGGCTGAATTACGCGAGTCGCAATCGTTGGCCTTGAAATTTCCCGCCACGGGACAAGCCGTGTTGATTGATGTCGGCGAAGCGGATGATGTGCATTGGCGCAATAAAATCGTGGGGGGCGAACGTCTTTCCCGCATCGCGTTGGCGAACACGTACGGCAAGCCGATGGAATTCTCGGGACCCGTTTTTGAATCGAAAAAGGTGGAGCAGGACAAGATCCGTCTGACGTTTACTCACGTCGAAGGCGGACTGAAGGCGGCACCGTTGCCCGCCACGTATCAGCCGCGCTCGACGATTGATCGCACGGTTCCGCTGGTGCGCAACAGCCCCAACAGCGAACTCGAAGGCTTCGCCATTTGCGGTTCCGATAAAAAATGGGTCTGGGCTCAGGCCCGGATCGATGGAAGCGCGGTGGTCGTCTGGTCGTCGGAAATCAAGGAGCCCACGGAAGTGCGCTATGCCTGGGCGATGAATCCGACATGCAATTTGACAAACGGTTCCGGGTTGCCGGCCTCGCCTTTTCGCACGGACGATTTTCCGCTGACCACGCGCAATGCGAAGTGAGCGCGCAAGAGCAGCGGCGTTTTACGAATAGATCGAGCGCCGTTGCCGATGTCCGGCGCGAAAAGCCTGCGGGGACAGCCGGGTCAAACGCCGGATGAGCCGCGCGAGGTAATTGGCGTCGCTCATGCCGACATGATGCGCGACTTCCTTGATCGGTAGGTCGGTATTTTTCAGCAGATCGATGGCGTGGTGCAGTCGCCGCGTTTGCAGGTAATGAGACGGCGTCATCTGATAGGCCTGCTTGAACGCGCGGAAAAGCGTGGCGCGATGCACGTGGATATTTTGCGCGATTTCCGAAACATTGAGCTGCGGATCGGTGTAGGTTTCGTCGATTTTTTTCCGACAGAGTTCGACCCATGACGTGCGCGCTTTCGAACCGGGCGTCAGGTCCGCTTCCATCCCCGCCAGAAGAATGGCGTGGGCGTAATGCGCGGCCTGTCGATCGCCCGCGTTGGTTCCCAGAGTGAGCGCTTCGCCCAATTTGCGGAAGAGTTCCTTGGGGCAATGACGCGCGGGCAGGGGACGTTTGACAAAGCCCAGAGCGGCCAGCCATTGCGGACTCTGCGGGTGATCGAGCGTGAACCAGTGGTACTTCCATTGACGGCTCACGGGCCGGATATTGTGAATTTCTCCGGGCAGCAAATAGAACAATTCCTGGTTCTGAACGCGCACCCATTTCTTCTCGAGCTCGAACTCGCCGCAGCCTTGCTCGCTCCAGAAAATCTCCGAGAAATACTTTTGCATCGGGGGCTCGGGTGAAGATTCCAGTGTGAGCCAATATTCGCCCGTCGAGCGAACCGCGAGGGGGAGGAAAGGCGGCAATTCGTGGTTAAAGCGATAGACGCTAATCTTGCGAAACTGCAACATTTGTCTCTATCAAACAACATCACTCCTCTATGAGCAAGGCGATTATCCGATTATATTTGTGCAACGTATAAGAGCATATTCATGAAAACACCTAAAATTGTCATCATCGGTGCCGGTAGCCTTTTCTTCGGACGCCAGGCGATCTGGGCGGCGGCCAATCTCCCCGGCTTTCGGGGTTGCACTCTCTGTCTGGTCGATATCGATTCCGAGCGCCTCGATAAACTCACGCGGCTGGCGCATCTCGCAACCGCTTCGGCGGGGGTTCATATTGAAAGCACGGACGATTATCGAGAGGCCTTGCCGGGAGCCGATTTCGTGGTGCTGAGTTTTTCCAAGGACAACACCCACTATCGCCGCATCGAATGCGAAGTCGGCGCGAAGTACGGCATCCGTTCCTGCTCGGGCGACACGATTGGACCGGCCGGCTTGTTCCACGCCATGCGGGAATTTCCCGCCATTCTCGAAATTGCGCACGCGGTCGAGGAACTGTGTCCCGAAGCGTGGGTCATCAATTATGTGAATCCCTCGGCGGCGATGGGCATCGGTCTGATGCGCCACGCGAAGGTGAAGAGTCTGGCGTTGTGCGACACGCACCACATGCCGGGGAAGAAGGAAAGTTACCTACAACTCATCGGCGAGGACCTCTCCAAGATCGATCGTTTCGATATGCGCATCGCCGGGGTGAATCATTTCACGTGGATGCTCAAAGCGGAGTTGGAGGGGCGCGATGTGTTGCCCGACATTCGCGAAGCGTTCCGCCGCGACGCGGTGGGCGAGGTGGATGAAGGTTACGCCAAGGGCCGGTTCAATAACTACATCACGGCGCAACTGGCCGACCTCTTCGGCGCGGTGCCGACCTGCACGGGACACACGAAGGAGTACGTACCGTTCTATCAGGGACGTTCGCCGATTCAGGAGAAGATTCCGCCGCTGGCGGTTTTCGACTGCGACGAACGGGAGCGGTGGACGAGCCGGGTGTGGCAGGAAATCGATGATTTTCTGAGCGGCAAAAAACCGATCTCCGAATTTCATTCCTCGATCAAATCGGACCACGCCACCGACGTGATTCATACCATGGTCGTCGAGGATGGCCGGAATTATTTCATCAACCGGCCCAACTCCGATTGCGTGACGGGTGGCCGTCCGGTGGACAATCTGCCGGCGGATGCGTTCCTCGAATTGGAATGTCGTCTCGATCGCAACGGGCCGCGTCCTCTCAAGGTGGGGAGTTTTCCGCTCGGATTGCGCAGCTTGCAATATCTGATTCTGGATATTCATGAGCTCACCATCGAAGCCATCATGAAGCGGGATCGCGAATTGCTCGTGCGGGCGCTCTCGATGGACCCGCTCGTGAACTCCATCGCGACGGCGCGCGTGGTGATCGACGAGTTATTCGAGCGCGAAAAAGAAGTATTGCCGGGTTGGCCGGAAACCGATGTAAAGGAAGCGGTCGCGGAGATGGAATTGTCGGATAGCTCGAAAAAATCCAGCCTCCAACTCTATTGATCCAGATTCTGCATGAACTTCCTGCGCTTGGTAATGTGTGTATGGTGCGTTTTCCTGGGCTGTCAGGGAAACGTTCTCGCAGCCGACGGGGCAGACTCTCCCAAAAATGAAGCGATGGGAGTGGCCACTCATTTTGCCCGGAAGGAGCGTTGGATGAGTCCGTGGAATCCAAGCTTATTAATTCCGCAGATAGCGGAGCTGCATGTGGGCTGGATTCGCGATGAAATCATGTGGTCCGAGGTTGAGCCTGAATTGGGGGTTTATCGTCTACCCGAAAAAACCCGTGAGTGGGTCGATCTTGCGAATGCGCATGGATTAAAAATCATCGCTTGTTTCTCCGGTCAAAATCCCCTTTACAAGGATCGCTTCGATCCGGATGCCTACGCCCGGGCTGCGGCTTGGCTGGCTCGTGCGCTCGACGGGAAGATTCATGCCTTGGAAATTCTCAATGAGCCGATGAGCTATTACGCGGCTTATTACGGTGAGGGTGGAATGAAGGGCGGAAATTGGTGGGGGCTTGATAACGCGGGCGAAGTATATCCATGGGTGCGTCGCTATGTGACTCTGCTGAATAAAGCGGCCGATGCCATTAAGGCCGCCAATCCCCAGATGCCTGTCATCGGGCTTGGTTCACTGAGTCCGATCAATTTCCATCAACTCAAGCTTGGTATTTCACCGCGCGTCGACGGCATTACCGATCACCCCTATAGCTTTCGAACGGCTCCCGAGGTCATTAACTTTCCGGACATAATCGAGTTTCAAAAACTTCATGGTTTTGCCGTTGCGGACAAGGAGGGGTCTTTCGTGTCCCTGATCGAGCGGTATCGGGAATTTTCCAAGCAATACAACGGACCGAAGCAACTTTGGTTGACGGAATGGGGCCACTCGACTTTTCGCGAAGGGGCCGCCGGAGAAAACTATCTTTACTCCGCATTCAGCGAAGAGGCACAGGCCAGGTATACACTTCGGAGGTTTGTCGAATGCCTGGGGATGAAAATCGACGTGAGTATTCTGTATGCTTTCATGGACGATCAACGCGAGGGCGGAGAGTTCAATTGCGAAAATGGTTTTGGAGTCATTCGAAAAGATCATTCTCGCAAGCCGGTCTTTGCCGCCGTCCAGAGAGTGGCGAAAGCGACGATCGGCTTTAGCCGTCGTGATACGCTCAAAGTGGATATACGCCCATTTTCTGATCGCACAGAAGACCGACCGCCGGTCTGGGATGGGGTGTCTCTTCCTGCGTTGCGTCAGATTCGCCAGTATCAATTCGTCGACTCACGCAAGCGCTCCGTTCTGGCCATATGGTCCTGCGAACGATTGAGCGATCTCAATGATCGGACGGCTGATTTGGAGATCAGTGGGGTTCCAGAGGGCGTTACCTTGGAAATTCTCGATCTTATGACGGGATCAGTCAGCGTTCCGAAAATAAGCCAAAAAAACGGGAAGATTCTTCTCTCGAAATTGCGCATTCCACCATATCCGCTCCTGATTACCGTGGCTTCACCTCATCCTTCCACTCCGTAAATACGAATTGGACCTCTGTGACCAAGGCGATTGCAAATTCTATGTGGACACTAAATTCTCCAATCAAGATTGGGGTGAGGCTTCTTCAACTTGGATGGGTCTCTTCTTTCTTCATGACCACTGGCTATGGGAAAATAACCGCTGAGTTTGCAGCGGGAGGATCAAGCGAGGTTCCGGTCATTAATGAAGTGGACGCTTACCCCGGAATGAAGGGAGACGGTTGGGCGAGTCCCTGGCAATCCAGGCTTTCTGCGGAGACATCCCTGAGAGCCGATCCTGTCACTGGACTTGGCTCGAAGCACGGAGTCAGAATTTCCTTAAAAGCCGCGGAGGGCGATACACTGACGGGAGCTCTCTCCCGCGCGTATGAAAACGTTCCCGGTCTAAAAACGGGAGCGCCGCATGGTATTTCATTTCTGTATCGTTTGGAAAATCCTTTGACGGAGGGCGACTCTGTTTCCGTTTACGCCGCTCCCGGACCCAGTGCGGTGACGAGCGCGTATGTCTCATGGAGTTTGCTGGGCGATGCGCAGCGCGGATGGTGTTTGGTAGATGGAAAAAAGGACGGCACCGTGGCGCGACTCATTCCCACCGGGATTCCACTTAGTGCAGGCACCGTCTGGAAGATAAGCGTTTGGGCCGACCCCGCGAATGCGACTTGGAAGGTGCGCATTACGGCCGATGCAGGTGAGGGTAAATCCTACCAGTCACCGACCCTGAACTTTCGTGCCAAACCCGTATCGATGCCCATGCCAAATCTGACATTTGGTGCCAATGGGAGACTGAAGAAAGGCGGAGATATCCAATTTTCAGTGGGCGATATCAACATCGATTTGCCGCAAAAATTTGAATAGTGAATCCCATACAAATCCGCAGCACACAAACCTATGAAAACATCAGTGATCAAGTTAATCGTCGCAGGAATGACCCTCGCGCTCCCGTTCGCCACAAATGCGGCCACGGTAATTGAAGATTTTGAGGGTTCCTATCCGGGAAGCGCTGGAAGCGGATGGGCTACCGCCTGGGTGCAAACTCTGGGGAGTGGAGTCGGACTAAATGCTCAATTGACGAATACCTCGCCTCTTCAAACCGGCGGTGGTCAGTATCTCTCCGTTTCATTATCCGCGACATCGGCCAATTCCGCGACGGTGAATCGCGCGTTTAATAATACGACGGGAATCGATGTGGCGAGTCCCTATCAAGTGCAATTCGCCCTGCGTCTGGATGCGGCCTTGATCAGCGGGCAGCAGATCAGCCTGTATGCGTCACCCGGATCCAGTTCGGTGACATCTTCCAATGTGAGTTGGTCTATCGTCGCCGACTCCACCAATGGGTGGCTGATCAATAATGGCAACAAGAGTGGCGGAGTGACGTCGCAGGTGAGCACCGGTTTATCCCTCTCGTCCGGCGTCACGTACCTATTCACTATCGATGTGGACCCCACCACCAAGGCGTGGAATGTAAGCATCGACAGCACAGCGGGCAACTATGATAATACGGGTGCTGCTTTTGGGTTTCGAACGGCGGCAACAACGACCATGACAACGCCGACGCTTTCTTTTGGTGGGAAGCCGGGCAGCGATGGGACTTCGCTCGACTTCTCCATCGACAACCTCAGCATCACCCAGGTTCCAGAGCCAGCTACCCCGGCATTGATTGGATTGGGTATCGCCTTGACCGTTGTCTTGCGTCGTCGTCGGATCGGGTGATCGCTATTGAATCCCGTCGTCTACAACCATGATTAATCGCTCACATAGCTCAGGGGCGTTCACGCTGATGGAGCTACTTGTTGTCGTGGCGATTGTAGGACTTTTAATCAGCATTCTGATTCCTGGTTTGACGTATGCGCGGAAAATGGCGGACTCGGCGCGTTGTGTGAATAACCTGCGGCAATTGGCGATAGGGGGGCTCAGTTATGGAGCGGATAATAATGGACTTTTTCCAGGGTACTACTGGTACATGCCCAGCCAAGTGAAGCGTGGAGGACTGGCCGATCAGTTGGGGCTTTATATCGTAAAGGGAAAGATGGATACGGTTATGACCTGTCCTACGGCGCAGAGAACCTGGCCCGTGAATTCCAATGACTATCCCTACAATCGAACCTACGCCATCAATGGCATCGCGCGTAGTTGTGGCAGTGACGAAAGTGTATTCTACGACATTCCAATTCGTTTTTCACAAATATCGAACCCGGAGCGAATGATGTTCTTTATCGACTCTCCCAATAAATACATGGTGAGTGGTAAAGGGTGGTATCATGATCACTGCATTCCCACTCAGAAGTGGGCTTCTGCCCGGACCACGGCGATCACCTTCATGCAAGATGAGGCCGCGTATATCCATTCGAAAAGAATGAACATGGCCTTTCTGGATGGTCATATCGAGTCACTGACAAAGCAGGAAGTGACCCCGAGATTGAACGACGATCAATTTTGGAAGGGGAGCGACTAAGAACCTATCCACGATCTTTTTGGAGTGGAGTTGCCGAGAATTTGGAGGCTGGGCGAGGCGGAGCAGCCGGCCAATATCCTCAGCGATCTTGGATGGCTGCGACAACGACGCCCCAGCCTCCAAAGGCTGGCAATCCTTCGG
>NEUU01000022.1 GCA_002304345.1 Verrucomicrobia bacterium Tous-C9LFEB | reverse complement strand
TTCAGCTCCCGGCAATCACCGGACCGATCAGGAAAGCGTTCGCCTCTTTGTCTACCACAATTCTAAAAGACAAGGGGATTCATGCTCTCGAGACTCACAATTGCCGAAATCCCCTCTATCAAGAGGGGTGGCGCGCAGCGCCGGGGTGTGTGCATCATACTTAAAAACTATTGGAACTAGGGAAAGCTGATGGACTTTGAGAAATCAAATGAATTTCTTGAAGTTCCTGATTTCCTGATAAAGCCGTTCCTTCCCCTTGCCCCGGATTTGCGTTTTACAGAATATCCGGGAAGCAACGCTTGGCGACGTCTTCGAGCAGGCGGAGATTTTCCTCCGCGGTGGGACGGCTCTGCATCTCGCGTACGAGGTTTTGCATTTCGCCATAGTTGAGCGTCTGGATGGCGCGTTTGATGCGCGGAATGAAGACCGAGCCGAGGCTCAATTCATCCACGCCGAGGCCGACGAGGGCGGGGGTCAGCAGAATATCGCTGGCCATTTCACCGCAGACACCGACCCAGATGTTGTTGTTGTGGGCGGCGTCGCAGACGGAGCCAATCAGTCGCAGGACGGCGGGATGCGTGGGCTGATAGAGATCCGAGACACGCTCATTGCCGCGATCGACCGCGAGTGTGTACTGGATCAAATCGTTCGTGCCGATACTGAAGAAATCGACTTCCTTCGCGAGCTGATCGGCGATCAGGGCCGCGCCGGGGACTTCAATCATGATGCCGACATCGATCTTGTCCGCTTGCGGGATGCCGTCCTCGCGCAATTCGTCGCGCACCTGATTGAGGAGTTGCCGGGCCCGGCGCAATTCGCCGATCTCGGTGATCATCGGGAACATGATGCGTACGTTGCCGCACGTGCTGGCGCGGCAGATGGCGCGCAGTTGGGTGCGGAAGACTTCCGGCCGGCCGAGGCAATAGCGAATGCCGCGCCAGCCGAGGAACGGGTTGAGCTCCGCTTCGATGGCGGCGTGATCGGCCTTCTTGTCGCCGCCGATGTCGAGCGTGCGGACGATGATGCTGTGGGGAAGGGCGGCTTCGGCGACTTTGAGATAGAGCCGGATCTGCTCGTCTTCCGAGGGGAACGCGTCGCCATTGAGGAAAAGGAATTCCGTGCGGAACAATCCAACGCCTTCCGCGCCGTTTTCGCGCAGGGGGGAGAGATCTTCCGGCAATTCGACATTGGCCGAGACGGTGATGCGCCGTTGGTCGGTCGTGATGGCGATGGTTTCGCGCAACTCGTCGAGTTTTTCCTCGACGGCGTGACGGCGCGATTCGATCTGGCCGTATTCAAACTTGGTCTGGTCCGAGGGATTGAGGATCAGAAGACCCTCATGGCCGTCGAGCAATACTTCGGAGCCGAAATCGGCGAAATCGCCAAAGCCACGCAGACCGACGACGGCGGGCAGGTTGAGCGAACGCGCCATGATGGCGGTGTGCGAGGTCTTGCTGCCTACTTCCGTCACGAAGCCGCGCACGAGGGTGCGGTCGAGCGTGGCGGTGTCGGAGGGAGAAAGATCGTGAGCGAAAATAATGCTCGGCTCATCGAGGAATTTCCAGTCCTCGCCTTTGACACCCTTCAAATTTTGCACGACGCGGCGGGACACATCGATGATGTCCGAAGCGCGCTCCTGCAGATACGGATCATCCAGCTCCTTCATTTTCTGGGCGAAGGATTTTGCGAGCTGATGATAAATGTAATCGACGTTGAGCAGGCGCGAGGCCAACTGGGCCTTCACGCTTTCCAAGAGGGCGACGTCTTCCACCACGAGGAGGTGGGCGTCGAAAATGCTGGCGTCTTTTTCGCCGAGAGAATCGGAAAGTTGCGCGCGGATCTGCTGCAACTGTTGCCGTGTATGAATCAGCGCTTGTTCGAGACGCGCGATTTCGTTGGGGACCTCTTCCGGCTTGATTTTACGGCGCGAGACGGTGACTTCGTCGCGGCGATAAATGACTACCGGGGCGATGGCGACACCGGGGGAAGCGGGGGTGCCTTTGTATCTAACTTCGCCCGAAGCGGTTGACTGCGGTGTGGACGGCTCTGACATCAACGCAAAATTGACTATTCTTCGTCAAATTTGCGAGCAATTAATTCTTCGAGTTCTTTTAAAGCTTGAAGACCATCACTGCCCGTTGCGGTCACCTTCAGGCGGGAGCCGCAGCCCGCCGCCAGGAGCATCAAACCCATGATGCTCTTGCCGTTGATTTCCTCACCATCTTTTTCCACGAGAATATCGGAGGTAAAGCGGTTGGCCACGCGGACAAACATCGCCGCCGGTCGGGCGTGTAGGCCCAACTTATTGCTGACCACCAGTTCGCGCACGTGCTTAGGCCCTTGCGCTTCGTTCTTTTTTGCGACGATTCCCATGCTTATTTCTCTTGATTTCGGATGGCTTGAAGCAATCTCTCATTAAATTCTGCCGCTGAGTTCTGTCCCATACTCTTTAATTTCTGGTCCAGCGCAGCCACTTCAATCAGATTTGCGATGTTTCTGCCTTGTCTTACAGGAACCGTAACATGCGGAATTTTGATTTGCAAGATTTCGTAATAGTCTTGATCAAGGCCAATTCGGTCGATTTCCGCGACCTCGTGCCAATCCTTCAAGGTAACCACCAAATCGAGCCGTTTTTCAAACCGGATGCTTCGGACGCCGTAAATACTTGCGATGTTAATGATTCCTAAACCGCGCACCTCCATATGAAACCGAGATAACTCCGAGGCCGTCCCGATCAATTCCCGTCCTTCGAGGGAGCGGATGCGCGTAATATCGTCCGAAACGAGGCTCGCCCCGCGTTCAACCATCGACAAGACCGCTTCGCTCTTACCAATGCCGCTGGCCCCGCGCACCAACACTCCTATCCCTTGGATATCGACCATGCTGCCGTGTTCCTGAACAAAAGGCGCAAAATCGAGCTCCAAACAAATCGTGGCGGTGTTCAGCAGGCGCATGGTCGTCAGGGGCGACTTGAAAACGGCGATTTCTTCGCGTTCGGCTTCCTCGAGAACGACCTTGGGGGGATTGATATTGCGGGCGAAGATGAGGCAGGGGATGCGGTGGGTGAACAGTTCCCGGAGTCGTTGGCGGCCGATTTCCTCGGGGAGGGACTTCAGATAGGACGTTTCGCCGCTGCCGATGATCTGGATGCGCTGAAAGGCAAAAGATTTGTAGAAGCCGGCGAGGGCCAGACCGGGGCGATTGGTCGCTCCTTCCACGATGCGACGTTTGAGACCGCCCGCACCGGCGAGGAGTTTCAGGTGAAGCACATTGGCATGGTGCGCATAGAACTGCCCGACTGTTACCTCAGGAACGGAAGTCTTCGACATTCCGACAGCCTAAAAAGAATAGCGCCCCAAGGGCAACACTAATCGCCCAAAGGCGACTTGCAGCGTGTCCTTGATCAAGTCCCCGGGAGCTTCTATGCTGACCAATCTCATGTCTCCCGAAAACCAGCCATCAACCATCGCGCGCGCCGTGGACCTGCTGCGTCGTGGCGAGGTGGTGGCGTTGCCGACGGAGACCGTTTACGGTCTCGCGGGGGACGGATTCAATCCGCAGGCGCTGGCGCGGATCTTTGCCGTGAAGCAGCGGCCGCTCTTCGATCCGTTGATTCTCCATGTACTCAGCCTGGCTGACGCCGAGCGTCTCCTCGCGACTTCGGTCCCGCCCGCTGCGCGTGCTTTGGCGGAACGGTTCTGGCCCGGACCGCTGACCCTGATCCTGCCGAAGCGCCCCGAAGTGCCCGACCTCGCCACGAGCGGCTTGCCCTCGGTGGCGGTACGAGTTCCCGCCCATCCACTGTCGCGGGCGTTGCTCGAAGCCTTTGGCGGTCCTCTCGCCGCTCCGAGCGCGAACCGCTTTGGCCGGATTAGCCCCACCACGGCGGAAGCGGTGCGGCAGGAATTGGGCGATGCGGTGCCGTTGATTCTGGACGGCGGTCCATGTCGCGTGGGCTTGGAATCGACCATCGTGGATTGTAATGGTGCGAAGCCGCTGATCCTGCGCGCGGGCGGGTTATCGATCGAAGAAATCGAGTCCGTCGTCGGGCCGGTCGATCACGCCACCCCGGTCTCCGAGAAGCCGCTGGCGCCCGGCCATCTGGAGCATCACTACGCCCCGCGCAAGCCGCTCCGGTTGGTCGATTCGCTGGAAGCTTTGCCACCCGGAGATTATCGGACCACGGGACTCCTCGCTTTTGATCGTGTCCCCGAATACGCCTTTGCCGCAGTCGAGGTGTTGTCGCCGGGCGGAGATTTGATCGAAGCGGCCGCCCATTTTTTCGCCATGTTGCGGGCCTTGGATGACAGCGCTGCGCAGCAACTCATTGCGATTCGACCTCCGCAGCGAGGGTTAGGTGTGGCGATCAATGAGCGGCTGAGCCGCGCTCAAATCCGCTAATTGTTAGGTCGATTTCTCTCGAACATTTCTGCTGTTTCGAGGGATCGCTGTACCTCAAAAAGAGTGTCTTGAACTTCGTATAGGGCTCAGAATTTAGAGCTAATGCATTAGTATAGTTAATAGAATACTTGTGGGTAGGTACATTTTATGCTATCTTGTATTATAGCGTAAGGCGTGAAACGAAAGTAAGTTGTGATTACATATTGATTTATGTAGTCATGTGAAGCAAAGAAAGAATGCAACTAACTGCTAAAAAGAACGTTATATACGTAAGGAATGCCAAATTTTAGTTTCGGGAAAACATGTAAGAATTGAATGAGACATTGGTTTTTGTTTGGTCTGGTGATTTTGTGGAGCCTGGCTGAACCTGCTATTGCCGCGACCATCAGTTGGTCGGGGGCGAGCAACTCAAATTTCACAGCAGGTGGTAATTGGATCGGCGGTACGGCTCCAAGCAGTACGGACGCGGCCAGCTTTGGCGACGTCGCCAATCAGACGGTTAATATCAATGGCGCGCGCACATTGAGCTCCGCGATCTTTAACGCTTCGGATACCTACACGATCACCGGCAATCAATTGAATTTGACGGGAGGTCTGACCCAGAACGGCTCCGGCACGGTCATTTTCACCAATGATATCCGCTATACCTCCGACCAAACGTGGGCCATCAATAGCGGCACGGTCGACATGCAGGGGGTGATTTCCAATCCTTGGTACATGACCCTGACCAAGTCCGGAGCGGGGCTGCTGATTCTGTCGGGTAGCAACACGATGGATGGCCCCTTGATTATTACGGGCGGCACGGTGCGTGTGACCAACTCCAGCGGATTGGGGGCAAGCAATCATGGCAATGTGGTGGCCAGCGGGGCGAGCTTGGAACTGGCCGGCGGCATCACCGTGAATGAGGGCGGTATCTCCATCAGTGGCAACGGTGCGAGCGGCACGGGCGCTTTACGCAATCTGAGCGGCAATAATACGCTGAGCGCCCAGGTTTCGCTTGGCGCGGATACCCTTATTCAATCGGATGGTGGGACCCTCACGTTGACTAATCAGTTTGCGGCCAACTCGCATAACCTGACCTTGGCGGGCAATGGCAATATTGTGATTACTCCCAATATCTGGGACGGGGGCGATTTAACGATTCTTGGTGCGGGCAATCATACTTTCGGCGCTTCGGTTGGTTTGAGCGGGAACGATTTGGTCATCAATGCGACGGGCAATCAGACCTTTTCGGGACAAATTTCTTCGGGGACATTCACGATGAGCAACTCGGGCACCACCACACTGGTGGGTGGCGGTACGATCAATGTGACCAACGGGCTGAATGTGAGCGGTGGCACGCTCATTTTGAACAAGAGCACCACGGATGGCGTGCAATCCAGCATCAATATCGAAAATGCCGCGGTGCGTCTCGATGCCGACCAGCAGATCCAGCAGTCCAATAGCGTGGCGGTCTGGGTCAAGGAAGGTGGTTTGTTCGACCTGAACAATCACAACGAGAGCATCGACATGATCAAGATGACCGGTGGCACGGTCACGACCGGGACCGGGACGCTGAACATTGCGAACACGGGCGGCACGAATGTGGTCACGTATGCGTCGAGCAATTCCTCCACCATCACCGGGCATCTTTCCTTTTCGGGACCAAACCCGATTGTGCAGGTGGCCAATGGCAGCGCCGCGATCGACCTGAACGTCAATGCCACGATCGACGCTACCAACGGTTTCACCAAAACCGGCGAGGGCGTGATGAAGATCAACCAGACGGTCACCAGCGGCGGACCGGTCGAGATCAATCAGGGGACGCTCCTGTTGGGTGCCTCCAACATCATCGCCAACACAGTGCAGATCAAGCTCAGCGGCGGCACTCTGGCGACAGGTGGCTACAGCGACACGGTGGGCAAGCTGACGTTATCGGCCAGTTCCACTATCGACATGGGTTCCGGCAACAGCATTATCACTTTCGACAGCGCGACCTATAGCGGCGGCACCTTGACCGTCACCAATTGGAGCGGGAGCACCAGCGGCGGCGGTACGGACCAGATTCATTTTAATACCGCTCCCAATGCCACGTTCCTGGCGAATGTGTATTGGGCCGGATTGGGGACGACGGGCGCGATGATGATTGGCAACGAAATGGTGCCGATTGTTCCTGAGCCCGGTACGGTGGCGGGCGGCGTGCTTTTGGTCGGCTTCGCGCTGTGGCGGCTGCGGCGACGCTTGGGCGTGCGGTAATCCGCTCCTTACGCCACCTTGTGCTTCTTTTTCAACAAGGTCTTCACCGCCTCCATCAAAGTATGAATGTCGAATGGTTTGGACAGTACCTCGTTGGCGCCGAGGCATTCCATCATGCCGAGGCAAAGTTCCTTGGACATGATATGTTCCCCGGCGCTGATGGCCAGGATCGGCATGTCGGGATATCGCCGTTTGAGTTCATAGGCGAATTCAATGCCGTCCATTTCTGGCATGACGACATCCAGAATCGCCATGTCCGCGCGGTTTTCATTGAGCCAGTGCGAGGCGGCAATTCCATTCTCGGCTTCGGACACCTGATATCGATCCTGCTCCAGATGCTGGCGGATCAGGTTACGGATATTAGGGTCGTCGTCGACGATCAGGATATGATGACTCATAGTGGATGGAATGGGTGAGCGGCCGGGGTTTTAAGTCGTCTACAGATCCTTAAACTGTTCGTCCATGGCTTGATGTAACCCATCGGCGGGAGATCGCCGGACTTCATTCTTTTTTGGCGTGGTGCCACGCGCGGGCAGGGGGTGGGGATGTCGCGTATTGTGAATGAGTGGCTTGCGAGGCAGGGACCGTGGCGGAGCTGCGGAGCGCGAGGGAGGCTGAGGCTGAACCTCAGCGTATTGAGGTTGCCCGACGAGCGCTTGCAATTGGTTCACCGCGAGCTTGGCTTCCTCGGCTTGGGCGCTGACTTCTTCTGCTGCACTGGCGCTTTCCTCGGCGGAAGCGGCGGTGGATTGGGTGATTTTATCCATTTGCGTCAGGGCGATATTGATCTGGCCGATGCCTTGGTTTTGCTCCTGGCAGGCGGTGGAGATTTCGGCGATCACGTTATCGACCTGCCGGACTTGCTCCACGATGCTTTGCAGGCTGGTGTTCACCTGGCTGGCTTTTTGATTCATCCGCTCCAGATCGCCCGCGACTTTTTCGGTGACCGTCACGCCACGCGCGCTGCTGTCGCTGGAGGCCTCGATTAATTTGGCGGTCTCCTTGGCGGCCCCGGCGCTGCGGTGGGCCAGGGCGCGAACCTCGTCGGCCACGACGGCGAAGCCGCTGCCGGATTCACCGGCCCGGGCGGCTTCCACGGCGGCGTTGATCGAAAGGATGTTCGTCTGGAATGCGATCTCATCAATCGTCTTCATGATCTGGGTGATTGCCGAGCTGGAGGTCTTGATCTGATTCATCGCCCGGCTTAATTCTTCCGAAGAGGCGGCGACCGCGCGCATGCCATCGGACATGCTGGCGATGTCCTGGGCCGCTTTCTCGGCGGATTCGCGGGCATGCTGGGCGAGGGATTTCGCATTCAGCGCGTTCTCGGCATTGCGCTTGGTCATGCTCGTCATCTCTTCCAGCGAGGAGCTGGTTTGCTCCAGCGAGGCGGCCTGTTCGCTGGCGCCTTGCGCGAGGGTCTGGGAATCGGTGGAGAGTTGTTCGGCGGCGGCCGCGGTTTCCACGGCTCCGGCCGAGAGGCGATCGATGATCCGTTTCAGCAAGCCGGAAATACTGCGCGTCAAAGTGAGAGAGAGCAGGCAGGCCACCACAAAGGCGACGGCCACTCCGGAGGTGACAAAGATCTGCCCGAAGTTGAGTTGCGCGGCCGTGTGATTGGTGGAGTCGATCGTCAGATCGAGGATGTTCTCGTACAGCTTGCTCGAGGCGACTTTCAATTCCTTGGCCAGAATATTACGGTTTTTGGTACTTTCATCCACGGCGCTGAAGGAGGAAATAAGGAGCGTGAATCCCTTCTGATATTCCGCGAGACAGCTCCGCACGTCGGCCAGGGCTTGCACATCCTCGGGTTGCTTGAGTTGGGTTTCCAGCTCCGCGAGAGTGGCTTCCAGTTTCTTGAAATTCGAGTCGGCGGCTTGGAACATCTTGATGTCGCGATACGCCTGGCCGCGTGTATTGGCCAGACGGATGCCGAGCGAATCGACCCGTACTTCTGCGGTAAGGGCGAGGAAATGGAGGGCCTGCTGGGTTTGTTCCGGAGTCGGTTTGTTTTTGAGCATCTCCTGCGATCGCTGGTACTGCCGGGCGTAGAGATTCTCGGTGGCCTCATGCCATTTCGGACCGAGCAGAGCCGCCTTTTCACGGGTCTCCTTGTAGACTTCCATCGCCTGGATGGTGGTCTGCACGTTTTGCTCGTACTGCCGCACTTTGGCCAGAGCCGGGGTCAGGAGTTGATCAGGTCCGGCAAGAGTCGGAGAGCTTTTCAGATGGTCAGAAAGTTTGCGACCGCTTTCGTCCAACTGGGTGATCGCTTCGCGCAACGCTTGCAACCGTTCCGGGGAGCCATCCATGACGTAGGGCGTGACGTTGATCCGCATGTCGTTGACATGCTGGTTGAAGTCGGCGACGAGATCCAAGGCATGCGCGTAATCGCGGCTCAGGATGGTGGCGGATCGACTACCCTGATTCATCAGAAGCGCTGAGAGCGCGCCCAAGATCAGGACGATGAGAATGATGGCGCCGAAGCCCACGGCCATACGCTTCCCAAAGGTCCACTGTTTCATGATTTTATCCTGGTAGCGGTGGGGGATTGAGCTCTTCCATCGCGGGGTTCCTCACTGTAATCGGCTTGTTCAGCCAAGATATTGACTCGAAAAATGGAGTCGGAATGCCGGGAAAAAGGCACTGTAAAAAACTTTTACAGTGAAGAGCTTACCCGTCCTACTGGAGAATCGCCAAGGACGCATCCCCTTCGGGGCGAGCCTTGACTGCCTTGGAAAAGGCGCGGCTCAAGGTGCGGATATCGACGGGCAGATTGATCCAGCCGTCGACCGGATCGGAAAGGTTCTCTGCACTCGCGGGATTCTCCGCCAGACCAAAGCAGTAGAACGGACGAATGCCCAGTTCGTCCACCTGCTTGCGAGCCGCATGGAACAGTCCCGACTTGATGGCCGCCTCATCGAGCAGCAGTGCGGTGCAGCCGGTGATCTTCTCTGGGGTCAGGCTTTGGCCCGTATCTTCGATTACTTCCACCTCGCAGCCAATTTCCGTGAGCAATTCGGTCGCGACCAGACGGGAAACAGGATCATGATCGACGAGGAGCACCTTCCATTGGAAACGTGCCAAGGGAGCGCGGGAACGATTGGTGTCGGCGGAGGACTTGCGGGCTTCCTGGGGTTGTGGCGCGCTGGCCAAATGAGTTTGTTCCAGTCGCACCGAGAACGTGAAGGTGGAACCCTGACCGGGTTGGCTGACGACCCAGATATGGCCATCCATCATTTCACAGAGCCGTTTGCAGATGGCCAGGCCAAGGCCCGTGCCGCCATACTTTCGGGTGGTGGAGCTGTCGACCTGGCTGAAGGGTTGGAAGAGCACGGACTGTTGATCGACCGACATACCAATACCGCTGTCTTGCACGCTGATCTCGACTTCGCAGAAATTATTCTCGATCGGCCGGGAGTGTACGCGCAGCGAGATTTTGCCGTGATCGGTGAACTTGATGGCATTGGCCAGCAGGTTGACGACGATCTGGTGCAGGCGAATGGGATCGCCTTTGAGGGGGAGGGAGTGGGGGCCTTCCACCTGCAAACTGAAGTCAATGCACTTCTCTTCGAATTGGGGGCGCAGCATTTCGGTCGTTTCCTCAATCGAATGAAGGAGATCAAAGGGGATCGACTCCAAGCGGAGCCGGCCAGCCTCGATTTTGGAGTAATCGAGAATGTCGTTGATGATGAACAGAAGTTTGCCTGCCGAGCTTTCAATTTTACTGACGTAATCGGCCTGCTCGGCATTGAGTTCGGTGTGTTTGAGGGAATCGGCGAAGCCGCACACGGAGTTCATCGGCGTGCGCAATTCATGACTCATGATGGCGAGGAAGGTGCTCTTTGTTTTGCTATTGAGCTCCGCAGCTTCCTTCGCGGATTTCAGGCTCTTTTCGAGTTCCTTGCGGTCGGAAATATCGGTATGGGTCCCGATCATGCGCTCGGGCCGGCCCAAGGGGTCGCGCTGGACGACGGCGCCGCGGGACAGGATCCATTTCCATCCGCCGTCCTTGGTGCGCATGCGGAATTCCATTTCGTAATGGTCGTTTTTATTTTCGATATGACTCGACAGTTGTTTCAAGGTGGGCTTGAGGTCGTCGGGATGGAGCAGGGTTTTCCACGTATTGAAATGATGGGGGAGTTCATGGCTTTCGTAGCCGAGCATCTGCAGCCAGCGGGCGCTGAAATAAATGGATCCCACGGCCACATTCCAGTCCCACAAGCCGTCGTTGGCCGCCTGCAGGGCGAGGTCCAGACGCTCCTCGCTGGAGCGCCGTTTGATTTCGGCGATCTTGAGGGAGGTAATGTCGGTGAAGATGCCGCTCAGGACGACGGATTGTTTTTCGGCGCGGGTGACCGAGGCAGAGCTGCGAATCCACTTCAGGCACGAGTTGCCGTCATAGATGCGGAAGTCGCACGCCCACGGGGCGCCCGTGCTGAGGGACTCCTGCATCGTGCGTTCGTACTCGGTGCGATCGGTCGGGATGATGGTGCTGAAAAAGTAATCGTAGGTAATCGGCGTGGTGTTGCCTTCCAGTCCGAGCACCTCCTGGGTGCCCCGGCTCAGGAAGAAGAAATGACCGTGACCATTGGAAAGAATTTTCAGTTTGTAGACGGCACCCGGAATACTGTCGGTCACCTGCTGCAACGTGTCACGTGCCTCGCGCGATTTACGGTCGGATTCGTGCTTGAGCACGATGGCCTTCGAGAGAAACCAACTGCCGATAGCACCGGGAGCGAGAATGAGGAACAGGATGAACGAATTGGTGGTGTTCAACAGCAGGCTGATTTCCTGAAGTTTCTCGGTGCTGATTTCGGAGAGAATGATCCAGTCGTCGATTTTTTCGGTCTTCGCCAGAGTGAGGCGGCTTTTCAGTTTGGCATGGTTTTGGAGGGTGGTTTCCAAAGGATTGAATCGTCTGAAACTGTATAATCCAGAGTCGGTCAATCGTTGCCCGGACTGTTCTTGAAGGACGACGGATTGTATCTTGCCAAGTCGATCCAGCAGGGGCGCCTTGTGGGTGGGATCGCTGAGAAAGTCATGTCCGGGTTCCTTGATCCAGCATCCGTCGGCGGACATCATCCAGAGACTGAGCCAGTCGGTATTGGCATTTTCCAATTCATTGAGGAGGTTTTTACCGAGGTAATTGAGGACAATCAGGCAGATCAATTCGTTCTTCTCGTTAAAAGCGCCTGATACCAGCCGAAAGGTGGGCTTGTGAGGGATCTCCAGTTGACCTTCGAGTTTGTTGAGTTCGAAAGGGGAGATGTAGACTTCTCCCGGCTTGAGTTTGAGTCCCACCTTGACGTAGTTGCTGGAACTCTTGTCTCGAAGATCTTTGTCAGGCACCGGCCGGGGGATGCCATTGTAGTATTCGACCCGCAGCAGCTCTTTTCCCTTCGGACTGATCAGGCGGATTTTGTCGTAATCCTCCCGGAGTCTCAGCAGGCTCATGACGTCGAGCCCAAGAAGGTGGATGTCCTCCATGTTGCCTGAGTTGGCGTATTCTTCCAGTTCGGGTAGTTCCTGGAGAAAGAGAATGTCCTGAAGGCCATTGGTCAGGCGGTCGGTGAGGAGTCTCTGGGCCGTATTGAGGGAATCGATTTGCTGGCGTTCAAGATCCTTGACTTCCTCTTGTTGCCGTTGTTTCAGCACAAAGTGATTGCCAATGAAAACAACGACAGCAAAGAGTCCGAAGATCAAGGAGAAGTAGGTGACGGTGACGCGCAGGTGTTCGCGTTGAGGCAGGAGGAAGTGGTGTCTGATATTCCACCGGACCAGCAGGATAAGCGTTGCGATCCGCTGGGCAAGGAGGTTCACGGAGGCGTGGAGTTTCATCGCGGATCAATCTGCTGGTGAGCAAGATTATTTCGTTTCCAGATCGCTATGGAGGGGGATATCGAGATGAAAGACCGTGCCGGTCTTGTGGCCAGGGCGGGGGGACGCCAGACTAATTCGACCTCCGAGCGAATCCATCGCCATCTTGCAGAAAGCGAGCCCGAGACCCACGCCCCGCAACCCGGCTTTTTGTTTGAGTTCAATCTGGCTGAATTTCTCAAAGACTTTTTGGTGATACTCGGGGGCAATCGGTTTGCCGTCGTTACTGACGGAGAGTCGCCAGCCGGGAGCGGCGGCTTCGAGCCTGACTTCGATCAGGCTTTTAGTCGGGGCGAATTTCAGGGCATTGAGAAGGAGATTGTCGAGAACACGCGAGAGGATGACTTCATCCGTGGAGACTTCAGCGCGCTCTTCCTTGCCGGGCAGAAAGACGTCGAGTTGCTTGCCTTGACCGATGACCGAGGCGTAGGTGACGCGTTGCTGCACCAGCTCCGTGAGCGAAACAAGACTGGCGGTGACTTGGAGTCCGACGGATTCTTTCTTCTCAATATCCAATATGGCATTGACCAGAATCTGCATTTCCATGGCCGATTGTTTGGCGACGTGCACGAACTCACTGGCTTCCTCGGAAAGGGCGCGGGTGCCGAGGACAAGCTGGAGATAGCCATGATTGACCTGAATGAGGTTGCGTAAGTCGTGAACCAGCATGCCGACGGCGGAGCGGGTGCTCTCGAGTGTCTTCGTTGCGTGGTCGCCGGTTTGTTTGACGTGCAACGCCTGGCTGACGTAGGCGATGAGTTGTTCGCGGGCTACGGGTTTGGTGACGAAGCTGTAGCCGCCCGCCTCGATGGCTTCGACGTGGGTGTTGAGATCGCCCCATGCCGTGACGAAGATAATGGGCGTGATCTCGAATTTCGGATCTTTCTTGAGCGTGCGACAGACTTCAATCCCGTTGATCTCGGGCATGTTGATGTCGAGCAGGATCAGGTCCGGGTCGATGACGGGAGCGAGCTTGAGCGCTTGTCGTCCGTCGTAGGCCTTGAAGATTTTGCACGGAATGTCCTTGAGGAAATTCTCGATCACCCAGATGTTCTCTTCCTCATCATCAACCAGCAGTATGTTGGGAATAAATGGAGTGCTCATGAGTTTTCTTCGGGGGGCGGAACGAGTGTGCTTTTCGATTCCTGATCGATGCCATACTCGCGCATCTTGCTCAAAAGAGTGGGGCGGGTGAGGCCGAGCATGCGGGCGGTGCGGGTGCGGTTGCCGTGATTGCGGGCCAGCGTTTTCGCCAGCAGGGCGCGGTCGAGCTCGCTGATCAGGCGATTGCGGATACCCTCGGAATTGACGTCCTGGGCATGATCAAGCGCCTGGTCAATCCAGTCTTGCATGGAGAAGGAGCGGGTCGTCGGAACGGCGTCCTCGGCGGGCTTGGGCAGGTCCGCGCAGATGTCGCGGACGCAGCGCAGGGTGATGGGCAATCCGCGCGCGGAGAGAAGCAGGCGACGCATGACGTTTTCCAGTTCGCGGACGTTCCCCGGCCAGGCCAGCGTTCCGAGGACGTCAAGAGCCTCGGCTTCGATTCCGGGGTTGCGGATGGAAAAGGCTTCGGAATATTTCTTGAGAAAATGCATGGCGAGCAGGGGAACGTCGCTCGCCCGTTCGCGCAACGCCGGCATTTCGATGAGGGCCATGGCGATACGGTGGTACAGATCTTCGCGAAAAGTTTTTTCCGCGATCATTTTTTCCAGGTCCCGGTGGGTGGCGGCAATGATGCGTACATCCACGCTGATATCCTTGCTGCTGCCGACGCGTTGAATGACTTTTTCCTGCAGAACCCGTAGGACCCGCGCCTGCGTGGCGAGACTCATGTCGCCGATCTCATCCAGAAAGAGAGTGCCGCCCTGGGCATGTTCGAACCAACCGACGCGGGTGTTGTGGGCGCCGGTAAAGGCTCCGCGTTCGTGACCGAAGAGTTCGCTTTCCAACAGATTTTCCGGCAAGGCGGCACAGTTTACGGCGATGAATTGCTTTTGATTGCGGGGCGAGTGACTGTGGACGGCGCGGGCGATTAATTCTTTTCCAGTGCCCGTTTCCCCACGAATGAGGACCGTCACAGGCTGGACGGCGGCGCGTCCAATGTCCTTGTAGATGCTCTGCATGGCGCGGCTGTGCCCGATCAAAGTGATGTCGCGCGCAATGGCAATGCCGTTCTCATCCACATCGGAGGGAATGGGCAGGATCTGGGCTCCCGCGCGATCGAGCGCCTGCCGGATGAGGTGGAGCAACTCGATCATGTCGACCGGTTTTTCCAGATAATCGTAAGCCCCGCGCTTTGTGGCCTCGATCGCCTCCTCCACTCCGCCATGGCCCGTGATCATGATGATGGGTACGTCGGGAAAATCAGCGCGGAGCTTGGAGACCAGCTCAAAACCGCTCCCGTCCGGGAGCATGAGATCGGTGAGGACGAGACGGAATTTTTCCTGCTTGGCGGCAGCCAGTGCTTTCTGAAGGGAATCGCACCAGAGCGTGGGAAATTGAGCCTGTTCGAGTGCGCTTTGATAGAGCGCCCCGGTGTGCTCGCTGTCCTCGAGGATAAGTATACGGCCTTTCATCAACCCCTCCACATGCCTCTGTCTATTATCGCTCGATCACTCGCTCTTATTAGGATGGAATTCATCGGTTTGGAGCGGCGCGCAGGATCTCTTTCCATAAGAGATCATCGGCGCAAGTGAATGGTCCCTTGAGTAGGCAGGTTCTGCCTACCTCCCTTTGCGACTGGAAAAGCCTTTTACAGTCCCACTCTCTTTTACCGGAAAACTGTTAAATGAGACATCGCCTCTGAATGAGGTGGTAGGTCTTTCATTTTGCGTTAGTCGCTTATTCAGAGCGGTTAAGGGGAATAGTAAAAACTTGGCACGGCGCGTGAAGTAGTGATTGGTGTAAGCGAACTCACAATGGAGCAATCGGGGAATAAGAAGGAAGCGATGAAAGCGAAAAAGAATCAGAATACGTCAGTGAATAAGGTCAAAAAGGTCACCAAACGGGTGGTGATTGTGGAAGATGACCAGGAATTGCGGGAACACATGGTCCGCATCTTCGAGTTGGGTGGATATGACGTTCGAGGCGCCGCAGATGGAATGGTGGCTCTGCAATGTTTGCAGGAGAGCCCGGCGGATCTGGTGCTCACGGATGTGCTTATGCCGCAAATGGACGGCTTTGCTCTCGCCACACACCTGGAGGAACTCTATCCCGACTTGCCGGTGGTGGTCATGAGCGGCACCCGCTCCCACTCTGCGCAGTTCAGTGGCCCGAGTCATCCGAACGTGAGGAAGTTCCTGCTCAAGCCAATCGCACTGGATGTGCTGATCCAGACGGTCTTGGAAATTATCTAAAAATTAAAGTCGAGGTTCTATGAAAATTCTCCTGGTTGATGATGATGTGTTTATCTGCGCGTATCTCGTTCATGTCCTGACCATCCGTGGTCACCAGGTAGTGGAACGTTCGACTGGTCTGGAAGGTCTCGCTGCCATCCGGAATGAAACTTTTGATCTGGCCGTCGTGGACGTGGTGATGCCCGACATGGACGGCATCGAACTGGTCGGTTGTTTGCGTGATCGCTTTCCGAATCTGCCCATCCTGGGCGTTAGCGGCGGCGATCCGAGCATGCGTTCGGGAGGTAAGTTGTACCTGGATCTGATGCGGCATGCCGGGGCGGATCAAGTCCTGGAGAAACCCTTTGAAGAAAAAGAATTTCTTGAAGCAATTGAAGTGGCCATGGGCCACCACCACGTAGCTTAACACCCAAAACACACACATTATGAATCCGCAATTACAGTTGGAATCCGCCTCCGGTTACTTGTTTCTCGGCATGGCTGATGAATGCCTGGAGGAACTCAAGGATGTCGATTTTCTGACCTGCCGCAGCGAGCGCTACATGGTGCTGAGATTGGCGGCCCTTGTGACCAAGCGGGAGTGGCTGGAAGCGCTGATTGCGTCGCGGATGCTCAAGGCGCGTTACCCGGAGTGCGAACTCGCTTATGTCTCGGGAGCGACATGCCTGATCGAGCTGGGCCGCTGTCTCGAGGCGGTGGAACTGCTGCTGGATGGCCCGGTTTCCATGCGCCATAAGGCGATGACTCACCTGCAAATCGCCTACTGCGAATTCCAGATGGGTAATGATTTTGCGGGACGTTATGCACTCGAGGAAGCCCGCATGTTGGACCCCGAGTTGGTGGCCGAGGCGGAGGGCTATATCCAGTCCGAGATCCCGCCGATGGAAAATTCCGAATGCATCGAAAATTAACTCGAGCGGCAACACGCTCTTGCCCTCGGGTCCGATAACTTCTAATCTCCGGTATGGCCCAAACCCGACGATTCCTGCCGAAGGTGACTGTGGGGGAAATTCTCCGCATGCTGCCGCAATCCACGAGGCACCAGTATGCGGCGGGTACCGTCATCCTCAAGGAAGGGACTCGGGCAGACTCCTGCTTTCTGCTTTTATCCGGTGGTGTGCAGATCAGTAAACGGATGAAGATTCGCACGGTGACCAATCTGGCGATGATGAAGAAGGGCGATTTCTTTGGCGAGATGGCCATGCTTTCCGGCCAACCCCGTAGTGCCACGGCAACGGCCTTGAGCGATGTGAAGGCGTTGGAAATCAAACGAACCGACTTTCTCCGCCTCCTCGAAAAGCAGGACCCGTTGGCCGCCCGGTTGGCCTTGCACTTTTCCTCGGCGCTGGCCTTGCGTTGTTCCCGGGTTCTGCAGTTGCTGGCTAAAAACCCCGGCGAACGTGCCGCCGATTCCAAACAGGCGGTGGATGTGCGCAAGGTCCTGCACCGCGTCTACTCCCTCTGGGCGGTTTGAACTCCGACAGCGACATGGACCAATCGCGCGCGCTGGTGTTGATTCCGGCCCGCAACGAGTCCGCCCACATTGGGGCGATTATCTCCGGCTGCCGAGCCCAGGGTTTTACCGTCTGGGTGTTGGATGACGGCAGCCATGATCCCACGGCGATGGAGGCCGTCATGCATGGCGCGAAGGTTCTGCGGCGTGAGCAACCCCAAGGCAAGACGGCTATTTTGCGTTGGGCTTTAGCCCAGGTGCCGGACGAAATCGAATGGCTGATCTTCATGGACGGAGACGGGCAGCATCGACCGGCCGATCTGGAGAAATTTTGGTCGCGCCGCACCGAAGCGGATCTGGTGATTGGCAATCGCTGGGCGGAAGTGGAGCAAATGCCGGTCGTTCGGCGGCTCACCAATCGCGTGATGACCTGGCTCATCAATCAGCTCAGCGGTGGACATGCCCCCGATAGCCAGTGCGGGTTTCGACTGGCCCGGCGTCGTTTGCTCAAAGATTGGCAACCCCGCGGGCAACATTTTGAATTCGAGACGGAACTCTATTTGCATGCCTTGCGGCGCAAGGTGTTGATTATCTCCGTGCCGCTACGGGCGGTTTACGGAGCCGAAAAGAGCAAGATCTTCTGGCCGCGCGATGCGTGGCGCTTTATTCGTTGCCTCGCCGTGCGGGATTAGGGTGTCAAGCACGCTCCCATTACAAATCGGAAAGGGAGAAGTCCTTTGTTGCACCGATCTCTCCACGCCGTATGATCGGTCGTTATGTCGGACCAGATTCTGAAGATCAACGAGATTTTCTACAGCATTCAGGGGGAGAGCACTTTTGCCGGGAAACCGTGCGTCTTTGTGCGTCTCACCGCCTGCGATTTGCGCTGCACGTATTGCGATACGGAATACGCTTTCTACGAGGGAAAAAAACAAACGTTCGAGGAGATTTTTCGCGAGGTGGCGAAGTTCGGCTGCCAACTCGTCGAGGTGACCGGCGGCGAACCGCTTCTGCAGAAGAGCGTGTTGCCCTTCATGACGGAGCTGTGCAATGAGGGGTACACCGTGCTTTTGGAAACCAGCGGCGCGCACGATATCCGGCCTATCGATCCGCGTGTGCACCGCATCATGGATTTGAAATGCCCGAGCAGCGGCGAGGTCAAACGTAATCTTCCGGGCAATCTGGAATGGTTAAAGGAGCGGGACGAAATCAAATTTGTGATTGGCTCGGAAGAGGATTACCTCTGGGCCAAGCAACAAATCGAGCAGGGCGAGTGGAAGGACAAGGTCAATGCGATCCTGTTCTCACCGGTCTTCGGCAAGATCGAACTGGTGCATCTCGCGGAGTGGATCATGCGTGATCATCTCCCCGTCCGGCTCCAACTCCAGATGCATAAATTCATTTGGTCGCCCACGCAGCGCGGAGTTTAACCAAGAGCCGGGGCCCCCGGTTACATCAGCTCCGAGATGGAGCCGTAATCAGGATCGAAGAGCCGCTTGTAGGTGCGCACGGCATACGCGTCCGTCATCCCCGAGAGATAATCGCAGATCAGGCGTGCGCGAACTGTGGCGTCGGGAGTACTCACGACCAGTTCATGTAGACCTTGCGGGACGAGCTTGGTCTTTTTGTTGATCGTCGTGATGTAATTTTCCTTGAACGCTTCCGTCAGCGAACGCAGCAAGCGGCCGCCTTTGTATTCGATTTGCTGGAGCGCGGGTGAACCAAAGACGAAGGTGCTGCTCAGCTTTTTGTAGAGCTTGATTTCATTGAGCTGATCGGGTGCCATCACGAGCTTGAAGCGGTACCGATTACTTCGCGGCGTCATGAAGTTGGTGGTCTCTTCCAGCGAGCAGGAGGCGACGAGTTCGCCGATCACCTTGCTCATGGAGGCGTCGAGATGCCCGCGCTTGATGCGGTCGATGAGTTTTTCCAGCTTTTGCTTTTGGAATTCGTTCAGCTTGGCGCCTTCGCCTTCCTGCCATTGGAAGATTTTTTCCAGCGTGATGAAGCGCGCTTTTACGCCATCGACAATGTCGCAGCACGAATAGGCGATGTCGTCGGCGGTGTCCATGATCTGGCACTCGAGCGATTTGAAATCGATGTCGAACTCCGAATCGGGCCGGTTTGCGCCAAAACAAAAGTCAAAGAAAGGCTCCTGATCGTCGTAAACGAAATGGTTGTGGTCGCCATGGCGATCGCGATAGAGCCTTTTATATTTCAATATACCGTCCAGTAGGGAGCGGGAGGGACCCATGCCCCGGGTGGAGCTGTAAATGGTGCGTGTGAGAATGCGCAGGCTTTGCGCGTTGCCTTCGAAGCCTCCATACGGCGTCATCAACTCATTCAAAATGCGTTCTCCGGCATGGCCAAAGGGAGGATGACCGATGTCGTGGGCGAGGCAGATGGCTTCGACGAGATCCGGATCGATGTGGAAGTCGGCGCTCAAGAGCGGCGAATGCGCCAAGAGCTGGGCGCAGATCGATTTGGCGATGGTGGAAACCTCCAGGGAATGGGTCAGCCGGGTGCGATAAAAGTCGTATTCCCCGGCCTGAAAGACCTGCGTTTTGGCCTGAAGTCGGCGAAAAGAGTTGGTAAAAAGGATTCGGTCGCGGTCTTGAGAAAAGACGGAGCGATGATCCCGCGTGCGAGCGGCATTTTGTGCATCGCAGTAGCATTCCTGATCAAAGTCATTGTAAAACTGATTCTCTATCATGGCAGGAGGAGGGTACAGGGACGTTGGTATGGGCACCCTACTGATAAATAGTGGGGATCAGAAGCAAAATTCTATTTGCGAACGGCATGAATTAGAGTTACTTAATCCAACCCCCGTATTTTATCACGTATGATTGCCGTTACGCCTTGCGAACGCCGAGCTCTTAAAAAGTTTCGCCGCTATATCAAAGAACACGCCAAACCGCTCAAGGGTTTGCCGCTGGCGGTGCGCCTCTGTGGATCGTCGAAGCAAAAGAAAAGTACGCTCGGGGAGGAGGTTTCCATTCCCGAGAGTGACGTGCATCATTTACTCTCCGCACCGCTTATCTTGGCGTTGAGCCATACCATTGAGGACATCGCCATGGAGACCGGGGAAGGGGAGTTGATCGCTTCCTTCCAGAATCTGGATAATTTCGAGGTTCACAAAAAACGGTACTGCGCGATTTCCAAATCCATCGATACGGTCCGCGTCTGGGGCGATGGGGCAAAGCCCAAAGGCTGCAAGGAAATCGATTTTGTTACCGCCTGCCATCCGAAAATTGCGCGATACTGGATGGTTCTTTTCGATAGCCCCCATTGCCGCGCGGTTCTGATGTGCAAGCAGATTAATAGGGCGGCCGAGTTCGAAAATAAAAAGTTTGTCGGTTTCTACAGTTTCAATCCGTATCTGGTTCAATCGATTCGCTGGCGTTTCAATCTCCTCACCAGCGGTCTCTGCAAGATGGTCAATCACTGGGAAAAGAGTTTCCCGCTTCCCGACATCAATGTTCGCGAGGTCGATGCGTACCTCAGGAAGTCGCCGGCTCACTCGGCCTTCTCCTCTCACTAAATCCTGAGCGACCATTCACTCTTCCTGCGCCACCACGAATCAGTAGCGACGCATGCCATCCTCTATTGTCTTATGACTACTCCCAAACTCCACTTTCACTTTCTCGGAATCTGCGGTACCGCCATGGGGTCCGTGGCGGCCATGCTGAAGGAACTCGGCCACGAGGTGAGCGGTTCCGACGAGAACGTTTATCCGCCGATGTCCACGTTTCTCGCCGAGCGCGGGATTGCGATCAAGGAGGGGTACCGTCCCGAAAATCTTCCGGCCAATTGTATTCTTGTGGTTGGCAATACGGTCAAGCGGGGCAACCCGGAACTCGAAGCCGCGATGGACGCGAAGCGCGCCTATCTTTCGCTGCCGGAAACGTTGAAGACCTACTTCCTGCAGTCGACGCACAATCTGGTGGTCACGGGCACTCACGGCAAGACAACCACGACGTCGTTGCTGGCGTGGATCTTTGAACACTCCGGATTGAAGCCGTCCTACATGATCGGTGGTATTCCGCACAATCTCGGCCAGGGTTGTAAGAAACAAAGTGGAAATCATTGGATCATCGAGGGGGACGAATACGACACCGCGTTCTTCGACAAGCGCAGCAAGTTCATTCATTACCTGCCGGAATTGGTGATCATCAATAACGTCGAGTTCGATCATGCGGATATCTACGCGAACCTCGACGAAATCAAGAAATCGTTCCGGCAGTTGGTTCGGATCGTGCCGCGCAATGGCATGATTCTCGTCAATGCCGACGATGCGAACGCGCGCGACGTGGTGTCGAATAGTCCCGCGCCGATTCTCGAAGTGGGGCTGTCCGCTGATGCGGGAGTGCGCATTACGGACATTCACGCGACGCCGACGCACCAGACATTTCGCGTTTTCAATACGGAGTTCGAGCTACCGCTGCATGGCGTTTTCAACGTGCGCAATGCGGCGATGGCCATTGCCGCCGCGCATTTCTATCAAATCCCGTTCCCGAAGATCGCGGCAGCGCTCAAGGAATTCAAGGGCATCAAACGCCGTCAGGAAGTACGGGGCGAGGTCAACGGCGTGACGGTGATCGACGATTTCGGGCATCACCCCACGGCGCTGCGGGAGACGCTGCAAGGCATCCGTCAGACTTATCCGAAGCGCCGCATCTGGGCGCTTTTCGAACCGCGCAGCAACACGACCCGCCGCGCGGTCTTCCAACATGAATTGCCCGCCGCGCTCGCGGTGGCCGATGGCGTCTTCGTGGCCCAGGTGGCCAAGCTGGAGCAGATTCCCGCCGCAGACCGGCTCAACCCCGAGCAGGTGGTAGCGGACATCGCGAAAACCGGGATTCCGGCTTTCTACGAAAAAGATGCGGACGCGATCGTGGCGAAGCTCAAACCGCTCTTGAAATCGGGCGACGTGGTTGCGGTTTTCAGCAACGGTGGTTTCGGCGGCATCCATCAAAAGCTTCTCGCGAAGTAGTGGGGGCATTGCCCCCACACCCCCACCAAAGGGAATGATTCCCTTTGGCCAGCGTGACGCTGGACCCAGCTACGCTTCGCCACAAGTGAGAGTCCTGTCTGAGGGATTCTTTGCCATTGCTGAAGATTTGGGAAACTGGATTCATATTCTCGGTTGAGGTATGAACTTTTTGAGCGGGGGTTAGCGGGCGGAGCCCTCAGTAAGCCGGGTGAGCAAACCGGTGAAGCGGCGTTTGATTTGCTGATTTTGAATGGCGGTCGCGAGCGCTTTTTTCTGGCCGACGATGACCACCATTTTTTTGCCGCGCGTGATGGCGGTATAGAGCAGGTTGCGTTGGAGGAGGAGGAATTGCTGCATCGCGATGGGCACGATCACGGCGGGGAATTCCGAACCTTGCGATTTGTGGATTGTCATCGCATAGGCGGGGGAGAGTTCATCGAGTTCGCCGAATTCGTAGTCCACTTTCTTGCCGTCGAAGGTGACGGTGAGCATTTGATCCTCCGCGTGGATGTGCGTCACCTGGCCGATGTCTCCATTGAAGACTTCCTTGTCGTAATTGTTGCGGGTCTGCATGACCTTATCGCGCAGTTGGAATCGCCAGCCGAATTTCTCCAGCCGGAGTTCACCGGGACGTGACGGATTGATCGCTTGCTGGAGGAGGACGTTGAGTTCGCGCGTGCCGAGCGAATTGCGATTCATCGGGCAGAGAACGGCGATGTCGGTCACCGCATTGCAGCCAAGCCGGGCCGGGATACGATTCTTCACCATCTCAATGATTGTGCTGATAATCTTTTCAGGTTCTTCACGTTCAATGAAGAAGAAGTCACTCTCGGACGTGATCGTTTCCAGATCGGGCAATTCGCCACGATTGATGGCGTGGGCGCTGGTAATAATCTGGCTGTTGGCGGCTTGGCGAAAGATTTCAGTGAGCCGGACCACGGGAACTTTGCCCGAGGCAATGAGATCACTCAGCACCAGACCGGGGCCAACGGACGGGAGCTGATCGACGTCGCCGACGAGCACAAGCGATGCGTTGGCCGGGAGGGCGCTGAGCAGGTGCGACATCAGCGGCAGATCGACCATCGACATTTCATCGACGATGAAGAGATCGCCCTCGAGCGGATTGCCGGGGTGAAATTTGCAACCGCCGTTCGGAGAGTACTCAAGCAGGCGGTGAATCGTACTCGCGGTCAGGCCGGTCGTTTCGGTTAACCGCTTGGCGGCGCGGCCCGTGGGCGCGCACAGGACGCAGCGCACGCTCTTGGCGCGCAGGATGAGGAGCAGGGAATTGACGAGCGTGGTTTTGCCGACGCCGGGACCTCCGGTGATGACCATGACGCGGCTGGCGATGGCTTGGGAGAGCGCTTCGCGTTGCTGGGGGGCGAGGATTTTCCCGGTGCGGGTTTGGCACCACTCGATGGCTTTCGCAAGATCGATTGGCGGGTAGCTGGCCGGTGTGGACGCGAGTCGGAGGATGCGGTCGGTGACGTTGATCTCGGCCTTGCGCAGGTGCGGCAGGAAGATGAGATCTTCGCCATTGAGTTGATCGGGCTGGAGTTCCTGCCGCTCGATCATGCGCGTGAGGGCTTGCTCGACCAGCGACTGATCGATGCGTAGTAACTGCGTGGCCGTGTCGACCAACATTTCGCGTGGGAGCGCGCAGTGGCCCATGCCGGTCGCTTGCGAGAGCGTGTGGGCGAGACCTGCACCCGCGCGCAGGAGGGAGTCGGTCGGAATGCCGACGCGCTGGGCGATTTCGTCGGCGGTTTGGAATCCGACATTTGGAATGTCCATCGCGAGGCGGTAGGGATTCGAGCGGACGAGGTCGATCGCTTTTTCGCCGTAAAGTTTGTAGATGCGCAGCGCGAGCCCGGTCGTGACGCCTTGCGTGTGGAGAAAGACCATGATCTCGCGCACGATTTTTTGCTCAGCCCACGCGGCCTTGATCAGCTTGCGGCGGTTCGCGCCGATGCCTTCGACTTCCTGCAGGCGAATGGAACTGTTCTCGATGATCTCGAAAATGGTATCGCCGAATTTGGCAATCAGCTTCTTGGCGTACTTCGGGCCGATACCCTTGATTGAACCGCTGCCGAGATATTTCTCGATTCCCTCGAGGGAAGTTGACGGTGTGCACTTCAGCAGGTCCGCTTTGAGTTGAAGGCCATGATCGCGGTCACGCACCCAATTGCCCTCGGCTACGAGCCATTCGCCGGGATTCACCGCGGGAATGGAGCCCACGACCGTGACGAGATCGCGATGGCCTTTGGCTTGGATCTTGATCACCGCGAAGCCGGTTTCCTCGTTGTGAAACGTCACGCGCTCGACGACGCCGGAGACGCTTTCGCGCGCGTCGGGGCTTGCGGGAGGATGATTCAGATGAGTCGGTTTGGGCATCGCGATGTTTGCTGTAAAAAAAGTGGGGGACATTGTGAGGCTTTCATTGCCAGAGCGCAACTTTCGTGATAAAAACCAATCAATGCGATGGTTGTGGTGCCTGCTGTTCGGAGGGTTGCTTGTGAGTTTCACTCCAGGGCTGAAGGCGCAGGAATCATCGGAAGGGGATCTGGCCATGGCCGTTTACAAACAGGTCAATGAAGTTCGCCAGTCGCGGCAGTTGCCGCCCCTCGTGTATAACGAGGAACTGGCCGTTCTGGCCAAAACGCATACCCAGTCGATGATCGCTTCCGGCAAACTCAGTCATGACGGTTTCTCCGACCGTTTTGCCGCTGCGCGAGAAAAAATTCCGGGCCTGAAAGCGCTCGGTGAAAATGTTGCCATGAATTTTCCGAAGGAAGACGTGGTGGCCGATACGGTGAAGAACTGGATGAACAGTCCCGTCCACCGGGCCAACATTCTGCGTGAGAACACACTGACGGGAGTTGCTGTGGTTCGCGCGGCGGACGGAAAGTATTACTTCACACAGATATTCGGGAAGTAAGTAATCAGCTTGGCGCAAAAAGAGACCGGGAGTGGGAAAATGTGGGTGCTCGGAGTCGATCATAAAAAAAATCAGGCCATCTCTGCAGATGTTCCTAATTCGTTTCCCGCTTGCGCCGATGATGTGGTTTGTAGACATAAGCTAAACTCGGGGAGGCATTGGTTATGAAACATCTGGAAGAGTTATTCTCGGAACTACCGGAAGCAGAGCAGAAGAAGATCGAACAACATGCGGAGAAACATGGACGCAGCCGTCTGGATTATCTGGGCGAACTGCTCGAGCGGGATCTGGAACGCCACAGCGCTTCGATTCGTCACAAGGCGCGAGATTTTCGCTTCGCGAAAGATGAAGATTTTCATATGAAAACCTTCGTGCAGTGGTTGAAGACGCGCCACTAATCATCGGCTAAAATTGGACCGCTCCGACCGCAATCGCGGCCGGGGCGATGAGGCTCACGCCACGGGATACCGCCTGTGGCGTTTTTTTATGCCCTGATTCTGAGTCTCAATTTCCGGGGATGTACTCGTAGAGTTTGCAGTCCCGCTCCACGGCGCGCAGCCGGTAGCGGGTGGGGGTGGCACGGGTGCTGTCGAGCCATTCGGCCAGGGTGGCGGCGCGAGGCAGGACGATCGCTTCCGGTGCCTCCGGGTTGGGTGCCGCGATGGGAGCTTTGTAATCGAGGATCTGGCGGGAGTTCAGGAGCAACCGTTCGGGCATGTAGACCACGATCCAGCGAACGTGCCGCTTTTCCACGATTTCATCGCCTTGGGGCCAAGTGGTGGCGGTGAAGAACCGGGCGGTGTCGACGATGCCGCTGATGCTCATGTGACTGCTCCCTGCCACGATCGGCTGGCCGGAGTAGTAGAGCAGGGTGGGTGAGAGCCACCACGGGGCGAGAATGCCGCCGGGGCCGTTGATGGATTGGGCCAGACGACGCAGTTGCTCGGTGGGCGGGGTTTCTCGTTTTTCGATACCCTCGATGTCGCGGTCGAGGCTCCACATGACGCTGAAGATGATCACGCCCAAGACGATCCGGCGCAGCCACTTGATGGTCTCGCGACCATACCAGCCCGCGATCAGGAGCAAGAGCAGGAACGAGGTGAAGTAGAGCCAGCGGGTTTGCAGAAAGGCGACCACGAGGAGTGCCACCGACAGGATGACGAGCAGCCAGTCGACCGGCTTGCGTTCGCCGCATTGCAGATAACGGACAATGAAAAGCGGCAGCAGCCAGACGGCGGGGGTGAAATAGAGCGTGGCGGCGTACGGGGTCATCGCCTTGACCTCGTTCACGGTCGAAAGCCAGCGCGCGAGATAGGCATCGAGTTCCGGCGGCGTCCGGTGGAGGTGCCCCCCCTCCACGAGGAAGGCGAGGGCGAGTGTCGCGCCTGTGGCGATGAGGAAGGGGATCTGTTCTCGGCGACGGCTGATGAGGTTGAACACGACCACGGCGACAAACAGGAGAAGCGGTTCGTAGAGCGAGCTCCACATCGCGAGACCCCAGAAGAGACCCGCCGCGATCGAAGCGGGGCGGCTCGGTTTCCAGCGATTCCATTCGAGGCAAAGCGCGGCGGCGATCAGGACGAGGTTGAGGCTTTGGTGATCGGGTCGGGCAAAGGGCGTGGCCCAGATTTGACTCGGGAAGGTGGCGAGTCCCAAGAAGAGCAGTGCGCGGGCGCGGAGGGGCCAATCGCGCGACCACCAGAAGACGAATCCCACGAGCACGAGATAAAGCAGCGGCGAGACCAAGGCACCGGCCCAGTCGAGGGCATCAGGAGTGAAGAGCTTGGCGGGAAAGTAGACAGCGAGAATGAGGAGATCGAAGGGCAGCGTGGTGGTGGGGGCCATGCCCTCGGGGTAATTTTCCTGCGGGTGAAAGCGCTGGACGAGGCCGTGGCCGTCGAGGATGCGTTGCACGCGGGCGAGACGGGCATACGCGTCCGCTTCGACTTGGTAGATGACGGCGTGAGGCTGTCCCTGCGCGTCGGTTTCCTGGTCGAACCAGTCGCCGGGATAATAGTCGCGGAGGAAGAGTCCGAGCACGAGGCTCAGGAGGAGAAAGAACCAAGGTAGAATGCGGCGCATGATGGAAGTTCCGACCCTAGGACTTTTCCTGGAATTTGCCAAGGGGGCAGTCACGCGAAGAGAAGGGTGATGGACCGAGTCATTCATGGGAGATGGCTGGAACGGGAGCGAGCTCCCGAACGGCAAAGCGGCGGCAAGTCGCCGCACTCCATAAGTCGGGATTGTTCCGGGTTTGCGTGAAGAAAAAAAATACCGTCGACAAACGGCTACAAGAATCGACCGTCTCTGTTGAGTGTCGCCGGGAGTGTCGACTCATTTCAAATCGGAGATTTGAGATGGCAAAGGGAAAGAGGTCCGGCATGGGACTCTTTATAGCAGAAACGGTGCGGGAACGTTTGCGTTAGGTTGGCTACGTTGGCTAGGTGTGCGAGATTTTGCCGCAGGTTGCGGTAAAAGTACTAAGTACGAAGTTCTAGGTACTAAGTAAGTAGGGCGGTTCGATGAACCGCCGCGACGGGACACAGTCCCGTCCTACAACAAGGCACAGGCATTCCGCTCGCACAATCGCAGCACGAGACAGGCTCTACCAGGCTTAACCGTAAGTCTTGGTGAACTTCTTTTTGTTCTCGGGCTCGGCAGGAGCGGGAGTGGCCGCGGGGGCAGCGGGTGCGGGGGCCGGAGCGGCCGGTTGAGCCGCGGCGCGAGGCGGTTCCGGTTGCGGGACGGGTTCATCCTCGGGGATGTCCGGCGTGTAGGCGGGGTGGGACTGGCGGGGCATCATGCTGACGGGGGTGCCGCCGCTGGCCTGTACGAAGGCGAGGCGGACGCGGGAGAGGGCTTCTTCCATGATCTTGGCTTCCTGCACGTTCAGGTTGCCCTTGGTCTTTTCCTGGATCATTTCGAGCTGATCGATGAGCATGCGGCCCCCTTCGAGATTGGGCGGCATGGAGTCGCCTTCGGGGGTGGGGTTGCCCAGCACGAACAGGATTTGCTGGGCCTGCATGATGATGAACTGGACGAACCGCTGGGTCATTTCACCAGCAGTGGCGGGATCTTGTTTTTGAATTTCGGCCATAAGGATACCTCTTTTTCTCTCTGAATTTTGACGAAATTAACGGAATTTGAAAACGAAATTTACAGGGGACTGGTTTGCGGGGAGCGACCCTCCGGTCGCCCACTCTGCCGCTTACGGACTATTGTGGGCTGACGGTGGCGATGATGCAACCCTGAGTCGTGAAATACTTTTTCGCGATGGCGTTGACCTCGTCGAGGGAGAGGTCGGTGAGGCGCTGGCGGCGCTTGGTGTTGAAGTCGTAACCGAGGCCGTAGAGTTCGTCGAGCGAGGAGCCATAGAGAACGTGCGAGGCGTTCTGCGCGTCGATCTTTTCCTGGCTGAGCATCTTCGAGCGGGCGCGGTTGAGCTCGGTCGTGGTGAGGCCGAATTCGGCGAGGATGGCGATTTCGCGGCGGAGCGCTTCCTCGATCTGGGTGCGCTTTTTCGGGTCGGTGCCGACGTAGAAGAAGAAGTAGCCGCCGGAGATGGCGAGGAATTGCGACGCGCCGACAAAGTAGGCGAGGCCGAGCTCTTCGCGAATCTTGATGAAGAGACGCGAGCCGAGATCGGACAGGGCTTCCTCGATGAGGCTGAGCGGGAGCAGATCGGGGCTGCGCAGCGGGGCCGAGGGGTAGGCGATGTGGAGGACGGCCTGCTCCTTGGGCACGAACTTTTCCATGCGGACCGGCTCGGTCAGCGTGCGGAAAGCGGGCGCGGCTTCGGTTGCGGTCGCTTGGGCCGGGGCAAGACGGGAAAGAGGCGTTGCGGTGACTTTCTGGAGGTCGGCGGGATCGACCGGACCGGCCACGCCGAAGATGAGATTTTGCGTGAGGAAATTGTCGCGGACGTAGCGTTCGATGTCGGCGGTGGTGATCGCTTCGACGGTCTCGGGGGTGCCGAGCGCGGGCGTGGCGTAGGGATGATTCGGGTAGAGCGCGGCGCGGACGAGATTGCGGGCCAGCGCCATGGGATGGTCGGTTTCTGTCTTGATGGCGGCGAGCTGCTTGCGCTTTTCGGTGAGTAGTTCAGCTTCGGAGAAAGCGGGTTCGGTCAGGATTTCGAGGAGAATCTCCGCGCCGCATTTCCAGTCCTGCGCGAGGAGTTCGATCCCAACGAGGGCGCTGTTGTTGCCGGAATCCGAGGCGAGCGCGCCGCCGAGGGCTTCCACATCGCGGGCGAGTTGCTCCGAGGTGCGGTGCTTGGTGCCCTTGGTGAGCAATTGGGCGGCAAGGCGGTTGATGCCCGCGAGTTCCTTCGGTTCGCTGAGGAGTCCGCCATAGCCGAAGGTGGCGCGGAAGGAGACGAGCGGCAGTTCCGTGGTGTGGAGGTGCAGGCCGCGCACATGGTTGGTGAGGGAAAGCGGGGTGACCTGCGGTTCGAGGGCGAGCGTGGTGGCGCTGGCGGCTGCGGCGACTTTTTCCACGGGGGGAACCACTTCGACGAGGGTCTCCGTGTGGTCGAGGAGATAGCGGCGGGCGACGCGGGAGACATCCTCGGGCGTGACGCTTTGCAGGCGGTCGAGATAGTGGCGGCTGAAATCGATGTCGCGGTTGATGAGCCAGCCGCGGCCGAGGCTGGCCGCCTTGCCGGACATGGTTTTCATCGAGTGCAGTTGTTGCAGGAGGCTCATGCGGCGGGCGCGATCGATTTCCTCGAGCGCGGGCGGCTGTTGCTTCACCTGCGCGAGCTGATGACGGATCTCCGCGAGCAGGGCGTCGCGCTTGTCGGGCGCGTAGCGGGCTTCGATGCCCCAGAGACCGCTCTGGGCCGGGGCGAAGGCGAACGCTTCGATCTCTTCAGCGAGACCGGATTTTTCCACGCAAACCTGGTTTAAACGGGCGCTGCGTCCGCTGCCCAGGAAAATGGCGAGCACGTCGAGCGCGGGAATGTCGTCGTGGTGCAGGCCGGGAATCGGATAGGTGAGGGCGAGGCGGGATTGTTCCGTGGGGAAAGTGAGCGTGGCGGAGCGGGCCGCTTGTTGCACCGGTTCCTCGGGGATGTAGACATCCTCCATGCGGTGGCGGGTGGCCGCGCCGCAGAGTTTTTCCGCTTCGGCAAAGACGTGATCGGCGTCGACGGCCCCGACGACGATGAGGGTGAGATTCTGGATGGAGTAGCGTTGGCGGTAGTAGGCGAGGAGATCTTCGCGGCTGATCTGGTTGTAGAGATCGAGCAGGCCGATGACGGGAAAGCGATACGGATGCGTCGTGTAAGCGGTGCGGAAGAGGAGTCGGCCGAGTTCGCGATCGGGGTTGTCCTGGCCCATGGCGAATTCGCGGCGGATGACTTCCTGTTCCTTGTCGAACTCCTCGGCGGGCAGGGTGGAGTGGAGCATCGCATCGCTGAGGATTTCCAGCGCGCTGAGCCAGCCCTCGGCGGGAAGGTCGACATGGTAGACGGTGCGGTCGAAGGAGGTGTAGGCGTTGAGGTGGCCGCCGAGATCGTGGATCTGCTGCGCCATGGCGGAGTTGCCACGGGTGGGCGTGCCCTTGAACATCATGTGTTCGAGAAAGTGAGAGATGCCGCTGCCGAGAAACTGGTTTTCGTGAATGCTGCCGGTGGCGACCCAGTACTGGATCGAAACGACGGGAGCGGTGAAATCGCTCTGCACGAGAATGTGCAGGCCGTTGGGAAGCTCATGCGTGCGCACCTTGGAGGCGGGCAGGCAGAGGGCGTTGGAGCCGGTGGAGTGAGTGAGACCTTCGAGCGGAATACCCACAGGATTTAGAGGGTCGAACCGGTGGAGGTGGGTTTGCCGCTGGGACGCTTCTTGGCCGGGGTGCGGCGGCGGCCCTTGGTCGCGGGAGCGTTCTCCCGGCGTGGCTCGAAAGGTTTGACGAAGGCGTCGTCGAAATTGAAGCCGTTCTTGAAGTCGCTGGGGGAATCGGCGTCGGTCTTGCCGAGGACACCGCTGTGGACGAGGTTGAAAACGATCTTGCCGAAATCTTCGCAGGTGTTCACGCCCCACATGTTGAGCACCATCTTGCTCATCGGGCCGTATTCCTTCAGCGCGTAGTCTCGCAGGCCGTGGAGAAGTTCCTGACCGCTGACGTGACGGTTGCCCTGCTGGCCGTGGCGCTTGAGGGATTTGAGGGTGAAGTCGAGTCCTTCGCGGACAAATGAGTACACTTCGGAGTCGTAGCTAGAGTCTTTCTGGCAGATTTCCGTGACTACATCCGCAAAGTTCAACTTCGACATACTTATTGAATCGTAATTTCCGGTGGTTTTTTAAAGCACTTTGTGCGCGTCATACGCACCGAATGAACGATGCCACCAAGCACGAGAAGCGCAAGCAGAAATACGAGAACGAGTTGCTCTTTGCGTGTCAGGAATCGGAACATGTCAAGTATAAGAGGAAGTACTAAGTACGAGGTTCTAGGTTCTAAGTAGGGAGGTTGTTTGCGTATGTCGCGCGTTTGCGTGGGGAGTGCCTCTACTTAGCTCGCCAGCTGATTTCTCGACAAGCTCGAAATGACAGTGGATGGAGCGAGGGAATGGGGATGGCGAGGAAGATGCATCGGCATTCATTCGGACTGAAAAAATCTACTCCCCTCTTCGTTCCTAAAGTTTTTTCCTCTTCCAAAAGCAAGCGACAATGCCAATCGCGGAAAGAATGATGATGATCTTGCCTAATACGTCTGCTTCGGTTCCAGTGCGCTGATTGCTTATACGTTCTATGAAGGCATGGAAGTCTTCATTTGGGCGTTCGCCTCCGTATTGCAGGGCGCGACGGGCTGCGGGATCTGCTGCCACCATGGCTTCGAATGTCATTAGTTCAGAGGATAATTGTGTTCGTCTTGCCAGATCAAAACCAGGTAGGACGAGCACGCCCAAGCCGCAGAGGAGAAGGAGCGCGAAAAGTGCGAAGGGCAGTCTCATTCTTATGTCTTTTACCTCGAACCTAGAACTTCAGTTTTGTCGTGTTATTTCACGACAAAACTGACGAGCTTCTTCGGGACGACGATGGTTTTCACAATCGTTTTGTCCTTGAGCCATTCCTGCACGGTGTCGATGCCTTTGGCCGCGACTTCGATGTCGGCATTGGTGGCTTTCACGTCGATGACGAGACGTCCGCGGACCTTGCCGTTGACCTGGACGACCATTTCGACGGTGTCCTGTTGGAGATATTTGTCGTCGAACTTCGGCCACGGTTCGGCCGAGAGCGAAGTCGTGTGGCCGAGCTGCGACCAGAGTTCCTCCGCCATGTGCGGGGCGAACGGCGCGAGCAACAGCACGAGCGTGTCGAGCACGGAGCGCGAGCGGGTTTCTTCCTTGGTCAGATCGTTGACGAGGATCATGAGCTGCGAGATCGCGGTGTTGAACTGCAGACCTTCGATGTCGCTGCCGACTTTCTTGATCGTGGCGTGGAGCGAGCGGAGAATCGCTTCGCTCGGCGCGGCGTCGGTGACGCGCGAACTGAAGACCCAGTCGCCGGCTTGGTTCTCTTCCATCATCAAACGCCAGACGCGGCCGAGGAATCGGTAGACGCCTTCGACGCCCTTCGTCGACCACGGCTTGACCTGTTCCAGCGGGCCCATGAACATTTCGAACAGGCGCAGCGAGTCGGCGCCGTACTCGGCGATCACGTCGTCGGGATTGATCACGTTGCCGATCGACTTGGACATTTTCTGGTTGTCTTCGCCGAGGATGAGACCCTGATTGACGAGCTTGTGGAACGGTTCGGAGGTGGAGACCACGCCGATGTCGAACAAGACCTTGTGCCAGAAGCGTGCGTAGAGCAGGTGCAAGACCGCGTGCTCCGCGCCGCCGACGTAGAGGTCGACACCGTGGTCGCCCATCCAATATTTTTCCACGTCTTTGCCGATGGGAGCGGTCGTGTTTTTCGGATCGCAATAGCGGAGGTAGTACCAGCACGAACCGGCCCATTGCGGCATCGTGTTCGTCTCGCGCAGGGAGCCGTCCGGCATCTCGAGCCACGACTTGGCTTTCGTCAGCGGCGCGGCACCGTCGGCGCTCGGCTTGAAGTCGTCCATCTCGGGCAGGAGGACAGGCAGATCGTTTTCGCTGACCGGCTGATGGTTGCCGTCCTTCCACGTGATCGGGAAGGGTTCGCCCCAATAACGCTGACGCGAGAAGAGCCAGTCGCGGAGTTTGTACTGGATTTTCGCGGAGCCGCGTTTGTTTTCGACCAACCACTGCGTCATCTTTTTCTTCGCCTCGGCGGTGGGGAGTCCATCGAGGAAACCAGAATTCACGGCGGTGCCTTCATCGTGGAAACAGCCGTCGAACTTCGCGTTCGCGGGCGCTTTCACCACTTCGATGATGGGGAGATCGAAGGTCTTGGCGAATTCGTGATCGCGGTCGTCGTGTGCGGGCACGGCCATGATCGCGCCGGTGCCGTAGCTCATGAGCACGTAGTCCGCCGCCCAGATCGGAATCTGTGCGCCGTTGACCGGGTTGATTGCGAAGCCACCAGTGAAAACGCCGGTCTTGTTCTTCGCGAGGTCGGTGCGTTCGAGATCGCTCTTGGCCTGGACGCTGCGGCGATACTCGGCGACTTTTTCTTTTTGCGCGGGCGTGACAATCGTGTCGATCAGCGGATGCTCGGGCGCGAGCACCATGTAGGTCGCGCCGAAAAGGGTGTCCGGTCGCGTGGTGAAGACGGTCAGCTTTTCCGGGGAACCGGCGATGTCAAAGGTCACTTCCGCGCCTTCGCTCTTGCCGATCCAGTTGCGCTGCATTTCCTTCAGCGAGTCGGTCCATTCCAGACCGTCGAGATCGGACAGGAGACGTTCCGCGTAGGCGGTGATCTTCAGCATCCACTGGCGCAGCGGACGGCGTTCCACGGGATGATTGCCCCGGTCCGAGCGCGGACCTTCGGGAGTCTGCAGGACTTCTTCATTGGCCAGCACGGTGCCGAGATTCGGGCAGAACCAGACGGGAGCTTCCGCGACGTACGCGAGGCCCTTCTTGTAGAGCTGGAGGAAAATCCACTGCGTCCAACGGTAGTACTCGGGATCGGTTGTGTTGACTTCGCGGGACCAGTCGTAGGAAAAGCCGAGGGCTTTGATCTGGCGGGTAAAGTTGGCGATGTTCTTCGCGGTCGTGAGGCTCGGGTGCGTGCCGGTCTGGATCGCGTATTGTTCGGCGGGCAGGCCGAAGGCGTCCCAACCCATCGGGTGGAGGACGTTGAAACCCTTCATGCGCTTGTAGCGCGAAACGATGTCGGTGGCGGTGTAGCCTTCCGGGTGGCCGACGTGAAGACCCGCGCCGGACGGGTAGGGGAACATGTCGAGGGCGTAGAACTTCGGCTTCTCCGCGCCGGGTTCGCCGGGATTCGCCGCGCGGAAGGTCGCGTGGGCGTCCCAGTATTGCTGCCACTTCGGTTCAAACTGCGAGAAAGGAAACTGTTTACGTACTTGCACCGGGTAGGGATAACAAGAAATTGTCTCATTGCCAATTTCCAATTGCCAATGGAAAGGCAAAAGGCTTTTTGACGAAATTAACGGAATTTACGAAATGGGAGAGAAAGGCAACGTTTTTAAATCAGGAACTCAGGAAATCAAGAAAATCGGACGAAGGTTCTGAAAGAGATTCCTGCTTTCCTGAGTTCCTGATTTAAAAACGTTGCCTTTCAATTTCGTTCATTTCGTCAAAAAATGTCTTGGGTTTATTTCGGCAGGATGCGGATAATACGCGTCCTATGCCTCGCCGTACGCTTACTCTTGCCACGCGCAACCGCCATAAAGTGACCGAACTCGCCCAGCAGCTCAGCGCGGGGTGGGAGGTGAAATCGATTGCCGATTACGCGGCCCTGCCGCATGTGGAGGAGGATGGGGATACGTTCCAGGCGAATGCCGCGTTGAAAGCGGTGGAGATTTCGCGGCATGTGCCGGGCTTCGTGCTGGCCGATGATTCGGGGTTGGAAGTGGATATCCTCGGCGGTGCGCCGGGAGTGTATTCGGCCCGTTACGCCGGATTGCCGAGCAACGATGCCAATAATAACAAGAAGCTGCTGGTGGAACTGGAGAAGGCGAATGCGTTGACGGTGGATAAGCGCCGCGCCCGGTTCCGTTGCGTGCTGGTGCTGGCGGCGGATGGTCAGTCCGTGGAGAGTTTCGAGGGATCGTGCGAAGGTCATATCGATCTGACGTTGCGCGGCACAAACGGGTTCGGATACGACCCGCTTTTCATTCCCGACGGATACAGCCAGAGTTTCGGTGAACTGGCGAACGAGACCAAGGCGGAGATCAGTCACCGCGCTCGGGCGTTGGCCAAGTTTTTGCACTGGGCTTCACTGGCAATCAAATAGGATCGCTTGGGTGGGCAAAAATTGCCCGTTCATTATTTAGTGGTAAGGAGTTCCTCTACGCCGCCGATAGCATGGGTACGGCCTTTTGTGCCGGGTCATGTCAGAAGCGGCTCATCACGCAGTCGGGGCGTCTTTGCATGGGTGGAATCGCGAGTTAAGATGGCTTATCGCGATCTGCCTGCTGGTTATTGTCCTGGTGGCGACCTTGATTGCCAAGGGCTTTACCGAGGCGCAGACGCCGGGCGTCACCGATAACGAAATCCGGATTGGCGTGACGATGGGGCTGGATGGATTAATTGCTCCCATTGGACTGGATTGCGTGGAGGGGCTGCGCACGGCGGTCGAAGCGGCGAATCTCAAGGGCGGAGTGCATGGGCGACGGATCAAGCTGGTGGGGCGTAATGACGGTTATGAGCCGCTGCAATGCGTCCTTAATACGAGGGATCTTATTGCCAAGGAGTCGGTCTTTGCCCTGGCGAGCTATCTGGGGACGGCGACGAGCATCAAGGCGCAACCCATTTGGACGGGGGCCAAGGTGCCGGTCATCGGTTTCTTTACCGGAGCCACGCCCCTGCGGGAACCGTTCAATCCCTATAATTTTCATGTCCGCGCTTCGTACCGAGACGAAATTCACGCCTTGGTGAATTTATACGCGAACGATCTCCGGGTGAAGCGGGTGGCGATTTTGTATCAGTACGATTTGTTTGGGCAGAGTGTCCGTCGTGAGACCAAGGAGCTGCTGGCACAGCATAACCTGAGGCTGGTGGCGGAGGGAAGCTATCCCCGCAATACCACGGAGGTGGAGAGTGCGTTGAAGGCGATTCTCGCGGGCGATCCCGAGGCGGTGATCATGATTGGGACGATTGCGCCGCTGGTGAAGTTTGTGAAATTGATTCGGGCCAATACCAGGCAACCCGTTTATTTGGGGTCGGCGTCGTTCGTGGGCGGGGAGATTTTTCTGGATACGATCGGGAAAGAGGGGGAGGGGTGTTATGTCAGCCATGTCATGCCGCTTTTTAGCAGAGAGAAGTCTCGGGTGTTGTTGGATTTTCAGCGTGATACGGAGTTGGTGAATCCGGGCTTTCCGGTGACCAGCGTGGGATTGGAGGGGTATATCTATGGGCGGGTGCTGGTGGAGGGGTTGGAGCGAGCGGGTAGGAAGCTCACTCGGGAGCGGTTCATTCACGCCCTGGAAACGATCCATGGCCAGCCGTTTGGTCCGGGGTACGATTTGTCATTCAGCTCCAAGAATCATGAGGGTAGTTCACGCGTGTTCCTCACGCAAATTCGCAAGGGCAAGTATGAATCCCTGGATGTCAAAGATTAAGCATTACTTCCGGGAACTGCCCATGGTGCTGCCGCGGAAGGTGCGGTTATTCATCGAGGGGGAGATCGGGTCGTCCATGCGAGCCTCCGAGGCATTCCTGCAGCGGCGGCTCTATTTGTTGGTGATTATCGGTTTCATCATCATTGGCTGTTTCATGGCCTTCCTCGTCACGCAATACTACGCCTTTCAAGCCTTGCACGACCGTCAGGACCTGCTCCAGCGTTCCATTGACCGGGTGGGCGAGGCGCATCTGTTCCTGCGCAGTTCCGCCCGGGTGGGGGCTGCGACGCCCGAGCCGAAGTGGGAATTGCTGCATCAGGAGAAGGAATCGGAGATGGATGATCTGGTGCAGAAGCTGATCACCTTGTACGCGGAAGAGGAGCAGACCAACCTGGGATTCGATTTGCAGGTGCTCAATGTCCAGCTTTTGGAAATCGAGAACAAGGCGTTCTATCTCGTGCGCGATGGCCGCAATGAGCTGGCGCAGGCGGCGCGGCTGCTGGATAGCCCCTTGTACGATGACAAGAAAAAGGCGCTGGAGACGACGATCTGGAAGACCGAGAAGCGAATGCAGGAGGTTTTGAAGGAACGCCTTCACAACTTGCGCGATCGAACGGCGGCGGTCTCGCTCGCGTTGCTTTTGCTGAGTCTGGCTCCGGTCTTTCCGATAGTCCGTGTGTTGCGTTTGACGCGGAACATTGCGCAGGAACGCGAGGTGGCGGAACGGCAATTGGCGCGGTTGAACAGTTGCCTGCTGTCCTTCGGCAGCAACTCGATGGTCAACATCCAGTCGCTGGTTGATCTTTGCGGTGAGTTGCTGGAGGCCGATGGTGTGGCGTACCAGCGGATCGAGGGGGATTCGGTCTGCGTGGTGGCTTCTTACGGGAGCAGCCAGTTCTGCCGCCCTGCGGAGTCATTGAAGGGAAGTCTGGTCGAAGCGGTCATCAACACCATCTACTCGGTGCCGTTGTACACGAATTCCAGAGAGAATCCGGAATTGCATGACCGCATGCCCACGCTGGCCAGTTCCAACTGCAAGACCTTCGTGGCGCAATTGGTGCGTTCGGGGCAGGATGTGTTGGGCGTGCTGTGCGTCTTCTACAAAAAGGAGATCAAATCGTCGCCCGAGAATCTGCGCTTTGTCACCATTGTCACTTCCGCGATTGCACCGGAGGAAAGACGGTACGCGGCGGTGGAGACGTTGCGAACGAGCGAGGCAAATTACCGGTTGATGGCCGATAACGCGACCGATCTGATCATGCGGGCCACGCTGAACGGCACGATGGTCTATATCTCGCCGGCGTGCCAGAAGTTATTGGGTTACACCTCGAAAGAAATACAGGGCAGCAGCCTGGAGCGGCTCTGGCATCCGGACGATATCAAGATTTGCTGGGAGAAATCGGCACAGGGTTATCTGACCCTGATGGAGGGCACCACGGTCCACCGGATGAAGAACAAGCATGACGAGTATCAATGGTTTGAGACGGTGAGCCGTCAAGTCATCAATAATGAGGAGCGGTGGGGCAAGGAAATGATTCTGGTGTCGCGCGAGATCACGGAACGCAAGCAGGCGGAGGATGCTCTGGAACGCGAGCGGGAGCAACTGGCTGTGACCTTGCGCAGTATTACGGACGGCGTCATTTCCACCGATCTGGATAACCGCGTTGTCTTGATGAACCGCGTGGCGGAAGCGCTCACCGGGTGGCCGCTGGCCGAGGCACAGGGGAAATTGCTTCCCGAGATCTTTTGCATTCCGGAGGGGTGCCAGACGGATTGCACCAAAAAGAATAGTGAGAGCGGGGGGCTTTGTACCACTCACTTGCAGGGGATCGTGCTGGAGTCCCGCAAGGGAGATAAGCTTTCGATTGAGGGGAGTTGCGCGCCGATCCTGCATTTTGACGACACGGTCATGGGCCATCTGGTTGTCTTCCGGGATCAAACGGAGAAGCAGCGGTTGCAGTCGCAGATTGCGCTGTCCTCCAAACTCCAGTCCATCGGTCAACTGGCGGCGGGCATTGCGCACGAGATCAATACGCCGATGCAGTTTATCAGTGACAACACCCAGTTCGTTCGCAAGGCCTTTCAGGATTACATTCCCTATTATGAGTTGCGTAAGGAGCTGGAGGAGAAATGCCGGGAGTCCGGATGTTTTCCGGAATTGCTCAAGGTTTTGGATGCTAAATGGAAGGAAATCGATGGCGAGTACGTCATGACGGAATTGCCCGTGGCCATCAATGAGACCATTTCCGGCATCGACCGGGTGGTGAAACTGGTCAAGGCGATGAAGACGTTCTCGCATCCGACGCAGGGAAAAATGCAGCTTTGCGACCTGAATCAAAGTATTGAAGCGACATCGAACGTCAGTCGCAACGAATGGAAGTATGTTGCTGATCTTAAACTAGATCTGGATCCGGCGCTCCCCCCCGTGCCGTGCCTTATCGACGAGCTCAATCAGGTTGTGCTCAACATGATCACGAATTCGGTCGATGCCATTAAAGACGTGATCGCCTCAAACGGGGAACAACGGGGTCTGATAGAGATCTCTACCCGGAGCGCGGGCGACACGGCGCAAATTATCATCAAAGACAGTGGAAAAGGAATGCCAGAGGAAGTCATGCGTAAGATCTTCGATCCCTTCTTTACCACCAAGGAACCGGGCAAGGGGACAGGCCAGGGGCTGGCGATCTCCCATGACATTATCGCGAACAAGCATCGGGGCCGCATCGAAGTCGAATCCCAACCGGGACAGGGCACTCAATTTACCATCACGCTGCCACTACGAACTCCCACGCTAGAAGGAGAACTATGAGTTCCACTACCACCAACGAGCACAAGCCCAGCATCCTTTTTGTCGATGATGAGCGCAATATCCTTGAGGGGATCAAGCGCAACTACCGCTCCTTGCGCAATGAGTATGAAATGAATTTCGCCGAGAGCGGGCAGGAGGCGCTGGAGCTGCTCACGCATCTGCCGGTCGATGTGGTTGTGTCGGACATGCGCATGCCGGTCATGGATGGGGCCACGCTTTTGCAGGAGGTGGCCCGGGTGCATCCGGAGACGATTCGCATCATCCTCACCGGCCATTCGGACGAGGAGTTGATTTTGAAGGCCGTGCCGGTGACGCACCGGTTTCTGTCCAAGCCATGTACTTCCGATGATCTGAAGCAGAGCATTGATCGTATCCTGATGTTCCGCGATTCGCTGCATAACCGGAGTATTTCCAAATTCCTGTGCGGCATCGAACGCTTGCCCGCGTTGCCGATGTCGATGCAAAAACTGCAACAGGAGATCACGTCGACGACGCCCTCCATCGACAGCGTGGCGGAACTGGTTTCACAGGACCCGGCCTTGGCGGCGCGGATATTGCAACTGGCCAATTCGGCGTTCTTCGGACCGCGGCAGGTGTTGAATTGCCCGCGTGAGGCGACCCTGTATCTGGGCATGGAAACGGTGAGTGCCCTGGCCCTGCACGTGCATGTGTTTGAGTCCCTGGTGAAGGAAAACTCCGTGACGGTGGAAATTTTGCGGGAGTTGCAAAGCCGCAGTGCACATGTCGCCGATATTGCTTATCACATTGCGTTGCAGATGACGTCGTCCGAGGAGGTCGCCAAGGAAGCCTTTGCGGGCGGTTTGCTGTCGGAAATCGGCAAGCTCATCCTTGCTCTGGCGCCGGAGGTATCCACGGATATTTCCAAGTATTCCAAGGAAGAGAGGCTCTCCTCCTGCGAAGCGGAGTACCTGATGGCCGGTTCCTCCCATGCGGAGATCGGCGCGTATCTGCTCGTCCTCTGGGGCATCCCGGCCAACGTGGTCAACATCGTAGCGTACCATCACCGGCCCTCGGAACTCGACGGTTTCCGCACGGAGTCGGTCGTGGCGGTGCACATCGCGCAATCGTTGCTGGATATCATTTACGAACAGGCCAGTCCTCCTTCCATGGATTGGTCGTTTATCAGTTCACGCGGCTTTTCGGCGCGGATGCCGGAGTGGCTCAACTATGCCCTCGATTGTTGCAGCGTTCCGCCGGACAAACTCCAGGGCCTGCTGATCACGCCGCTGGATGAGAAAGAATGGAATCCGCAATGAGTGACGCGATGACGCCCGAACCCGAGAAGATTCTTCTCGTTGATGATGATCCGAATGTGCTTTCGGGTTATGTGAGACAATTGCGCTACCGGTTCAAGGTCGATACGGCCAACGGTGGCGCGGAGGGTATTCTCAAAGTCCGGGACGCGGGTCCGTATGCCGTGGTGGTTTCCGATTATCGCATGCCTCTCGTGGATGGACTTTCTTTTCTCTGCGCGGCGCGGGAGAGTTCTCCGGATACCGTGCGCATCATGCTCACCGGTCAGGCGGAGATGCAGACCGCCATTGATGCGATCAACAAGGGCGGCTTTTTCCGTTTCCTCATCAAACCGTGTCCGGCCGATGTGCTCATCGCCAACATCGATGATGCGTTGCGGCAGTATCGCCTGGTGACGGCGGAAAAAACACTTTTGGGCAAGACGTTGCGTGGCAGCATTGAGGTGCTCACCGAGATTCTCAGCATGTCGAGTCCCGTGGCGTTCAGCCGGGCGAGCCGCATTGAAAAACTCGCCACCGGCGTGGGGTCCCAGATGGAAGGCGCCGATTTGTGGGAGGTCAGTTGCAGCGCCATGCTCTCGCAGATTGGCTACGTCACCCTGACGCCGACATTGCAGCAGAAGGTGGCGTTGAAGGAGGAGTTGACCGTTCAGGAGCAAGCGGAACTCAAACGGCATGCGGGAGCCACCGCGCAGCTTTTGCGGCGGATTCCGCGATTGGAAACGGTGGCGGATGCGATCCGGTGGCAGGATGCACGCTTCGATGGCGCGGGTTCGGACGAGGATGTGCCGGTGGGCAAGAAGCTGCCCCTGAGCGCGCGCATTCTCAAAGCGGTGATCGATTATGAGGAGTTGGCGGGGCAGAACTGGCAGCCCGCCGCGATCATCGACCTGCTGAAGTCCCGCCAGGGAGTCTACGATCCGATCGTCCTGCTCGCGTTGGAGCAACAGCTTTTGGCGCATGGCGAGAAGCTCAAGAGCTGGCGTCTGCGGGAATTCAAGATCGAGGAACTGGAGGCGGGAATGATCCTCGCCGAGGACGTTCATGCCCTCTCGGGGTTGTTGATCTTGCCGAAGGGGCACGAGCTGTCGGAGCTGTCGCGGTTGCGGTTGATTAATTTCCACCATGTCGGTGATCTGGCCGGGGTAATCAAAGCGGTGGTGCCAGTGGTCGCGAATCCGGCGGAAGCGGTCTAGGGCGCGTGATCACACGAAAAGATCGTAGACAGGCTCTAAGCACAGGTAGGGGAAAGGGTTATTCATATTCGGGAGTGCTTTACTCTTGTTTCCTTTTGAAAAGTAGGGTATAATTGGCCATCGTCAGATGGGTTCTGAATGATGGTTGGTTGAGTTGAAGCTCAGCCTATTTTCCCGGCACACTATGATCATCACACGAAAGGGGCAGGCGGGCTGGGTTACGAAATGGCCCCTATGGGCCTCCAGTGCAATTAGCGTGGAGGTTCTCCTTTTAGGGATGGGGATTTTGCTGGGGTGGATGTTCAACCTGGGGGGAGTTCAAAATCTGCTGCCGGGCGCGTTGAAGATGGCCCCGCTGACTGCTCTTGCCTTTGTGCTGCTGGGAGTGGCTTTGGGTCTCTCCGTGGTGCATGACCGGGTGGGCGATTGGGCCAAGATGGCGGACGCTTGCGTGGGAGTCGTGGTGGTGATGGTGGTGGTTCGTTTGGCCTATTATCTGTTGGCGTGGCCGCCGGTTTATTGGGAGCGACTGTGGTTTTTTTCGGGACCTCCGCCGGGAGTGGCTCCGCTCATGTCGGCGGCGACGGCTTCGAATTTTTTGCTTTTGAGTGTGGCGTTGCTGTTGGCGAGGCATCGTCGCGGGTTCCTGCTTTTTCAAACGGGGACGTTGTTGGCCCTGCTGATCGCGTGGCTGGGTTTTAGCGGTCATTTCTATGGTGGGGAACATCCCTCGTTCTATGGCCAGATGGCACAGGTGACTGCCGTGGAGTTTCTGTTGCTCAGCGCGGGAGTGATGTGTCTGTGGCCGGATCGTGGGTTGGTGGCGCTGCTGACCAGTGATGGGGCGGGCGGTACCTCGGCGCGGCGGTTGCTGATGCCTTCGCTGGTGATACCGCTGATCATGGGGTGGGTGACGCAGGAAGGTCAGATATTGGGTTGGTATGACGATGAAGCGGCGCATTCGCTTTTTGCGGTTTCCAGCGTGGTCTTTTTTGGCGCGGCGGTGTGGATGAATTCCATCCTGATTGAGCGGGGGGACCGGCGGCGCAAGGAGGTGGAGGGGCATTTGCGGGCCTCACTGAAGGATGTCCGGGATTTGCAGCGGGCGCTCGATGAGCATGCGATTGTGGCGGTGACCGATGCGCGGGGGCGGATCAAGTATGTGAACGATCGGTTCTGCGCGATTTCACAGTACTCCCGCGAGGAATTGATCGGTCAGGATCACAGGATTGTGAACTCGGGGCATCATCCCAAGGAGTTCATGTCGTGCCTGTGGAGCACCATCAAGCGGGGAGAAATCTGGCGGGGAGAGATTCGGAACCGGGCCAAGGATGGCAGCTATTACTGGCTCTATACGACGATTGTTCCCTTCCTCAACGCGGAGGGGAAACCGTACCAGTACGTGGCGATTCGCGCGGATATCACGGAGCGCAAGCTGGCGGAAGAGCGGGTGCGGTCGCAACTGGAGCGGTTGAATTTGCTGCACCAGATCACGCGCGCGATTGGGGAGCGACAGGATCTGCGGAGTATCTTCCAGGTGGCGATCGGTAGCGTGGAGGAACAATTGCCGGTGGACTTCAGTTGCGTGGGACTGTACGACCGGGAGAAGAATGAGTTGGTCATCACTTCGGTGGGCGGTCGCAGCGGCAAGTTGGCGCTGGATCTGGCGATGACAGAGGATGCGCATGTGCCGATCGACCAGAATGGACTTTCCCGGTGTGTGCGGGGGCAGTTGGTCTATGAGCCGGACATCAGCCGGTCGGAGTTTCCCTTCCCGAAACGGCTGGCGCGCGGCGGTCTGAATTCGCTTGTGGTGGCGCCACTGCAGGTGGAGAGCAATATCTTTGGCGTGGTGGTCGCGGCCCGGCGCAGCGCGAATGCGTTCACGAGTGGGGAATGCGAATTTCTGCGGCAGCTGAGCGAGCATGTGGCGCTCGCGTCGCATCAGGCGCAGTTGCATGCGGCCTTGAAGCAGGCATATGACGATCTGCGCCGCAGTCAACAGACGGTGATGCAGCAGGAGCGGTTGAGCGCGCTCGGGCAGATGGCGAGTGGCATCGCGCACGATATCAATAATGCACTTTCGCCGGCCACGCTTTATCTCTCTTCGCTTCTGGACGGCTCCTCGTCGGAATTCAGCCCCGAGACGCGGGAGTATCTGGAGACAGTGCAATGCGCGGTGGAGGATGTGGCGCAAACGGTCTCGCGGATGCGGGAGTTTTATCGCCCGCATGAGGAGCGGATGCCGTTGACCCCGGTGGATCTCAATCGCATGGTGAAGCAGGTGGTCGATCTGACGCGTGTGCGGTGGAAGGACCTGATGCAGCAGCGCGGCGTGGAGATCAGTCTGCGCACGGATCTGATGACGGATCTGCCCAAGGTGACGGCGGTGGAAAGCGAAATGCGCGAGGCGCTGACGAATCTGGTTTTCAATGCGGTCGATGCGATGCCCGATGGCGGCACGCTGACCATTGCGACGCGCGTGATGGAAAATTCGCCGAACTCGGACAAGGGCTGGGTGGGCCGGTTCGTCTCGGTGGAGGTGTCCGATACCGGGGCGGGCATGAGCGAGGAAACGCGGCAACGTTGTCTGGAACCTTTCTATACAACCAAGGGCGAGCGTGGCACCGGTTTGGGATTGGCCATGGTGTATGGCGTGGTGCAGCGGCATTGCGGGGAAGTTGAGGTCGAGAGCACTCCGGGCAAGGGTACGACCGTGCGGTTGAGTTTCCCGTTGCCGCTGGATGGTTTCGAGGAAGCGCCCCGGCCCATTTCGGCCCGGGTGGCGCACAGCCGGTTGCGGGTGTTGGTGGTGGATGATGATCCGCTGCTGCTGAAGTCGCTCGGGGATATTCTGGAATCGGACGGACACTTCGTGGTCACGGCTCAGGGCGGTCAAGCGGGGATCGATCAATTTCTGCACTTGCAAAAATCGAATGAGCCCTGTGCGCTGGTCTTCACGGATTTGGGCATGCCAAAGGTGGACGGTCGCAAGGTGGCGGCCGCGATCAAGGAGGTGTCGCCGACGACTCCGGTGGTGATGTTGACGGGTTGGGGCGAGCGGCTCGCGGTGGAAGGAGACAAGCCGGAGCATGTGGACCGGATTTTGAGCAAACCGCCGAAGCTGCGGGAAATCCGCGAGGTGTTGGGGCATTTTGCGCAGCGGGCATGAGAATTACCGCAAGAACCGGGTGGCGGGAATTTCGTCTGCTGTTAAGATAACGGAATGGATGATTATACGCGCGTGGCCCGGGTGATTGAGTACCTGGAGGCGAGACATACCGAACAGCCGGATCTCGCGACGCTGGCGCAAGTGGTGGAGTTGAGCCCGGCACATTTTCACCGGCTGTTCGTGCAGTGGGCCGGGGTCACGCCGAAGGATTTTCTGCAATGCCTCACGTTGGAGCATGCCCGGAGTTTATTGCGCCGGGGCGAGAGCGTGCTCGATACGGCGTTGCAGACGGGGTTGTCCGGACCGGGACGGTTGCATGATCTGTGTGTGAGTCTGGAGGCGGCGTCTCCCGGCGAAATGAAAAACGGCGGTCAGGGGTGGACGATTGTCTATGGCGTGGCGATGACTCCCTTCGGACGTTGCGTGCTGGCGGAAAGTCCGCGTGGTTTGTGTGTGCTGTCGTTCATCGATCCCGAGCCGGAGGCGCAGGTCATTGAGGAGATGAAACGCGAATGGCCGCAAGCCCGTTGGCAGCGGGACGACCGGATGGCGGAGTCGTGGGTGGCGCGGATTTTCGTGAGCGGGGAGAAGGCGAACGCCGGGACTTCGCTGAGAGTCTTTGTGCGCGGGACGCCATTTCAGGTGCGTGTCTGGCAGGCCTTGTTGCGGATTCCGGCGGGCACGTTGACGACCTACGGCGAACTCGCGGCGAAGGTGGGGAATCCCACGGCGTCACGCGCGGTGGGATCGGCCGTGGGTGCGAATCCGCTTTCGTACCTGATCCCCTGCCACCGTGTGATTCGCGGTACGGGGGTGATTGGGGAATATCGTTGGGGCCACTTGCGCAAACGGGCACTCATCGCGCAGGAGAGTGCCCGTCGGTGATTTCGGTAGTTGGCTAGATAAACTTCTGTTCGCGCAGCCAAAAGAGACATTGCGAGGACCAGGGGTGATTCTGGCCCAGGCCGAGGCCATGCGAGCCTTTCTCGTAGATATGCAGATCGAAGCGCACACCGCTTCGGCGCAGGGCGGACGCGAAAAGCAGGGCATGTTCCACCGGCACGCTGGCGTCTTCCCACGTGTGCCAGATAAAGCAGGGCGGCGTTTGGGGAGTGACCTGTCGTTCGTTCGAGAGGTGTTCGACCAATTCCGTAGGCGGATTTTCGCCGAGGAGATTCAGCTTGGTGCCTTGATGGGCGAACTCCTCGAGTGAAATGACCGGATAGCAGAGGATGCCGAGATCGGGGCGGCTGCTCACGCGATCGACCGGATCGGCGGCCTGCGCGTTGCCCGCATCAAAGTGGGTGAGCAGGGTGGCGGTCAAATGACCACCGGCAGAGGAACCGATGATGCCGATTTTATTACCATCGAGATTCCAGTCGTTGGCGTGAAAGCGCACATAACGCAGGGCGCGGGCGGCGTCGTGAAGCATCGCGGGGTGTTTATAGCCTTGCGTGCCGAGGCGGTAGTGCAGCACGAAGCAGGTGATGCCGTGCTGGTTCAGCCACAGCGCGAAGGCGGAGCCTTCATGATCGGCGTGGCTGCCGTAGCCGCCGCCGGGCAGGACGACGATGGTGGAGCGCTCGGCATTCGGTTTTTCGGGCCAGTACGGGGTGAGGGTGGCAGGGGTTTTGGCGTCCCACAAGGGGATGATTTTGCCCTGTTCGGGCTTGGCAATGGTAGTCATAGGGAAATTAGCGTTCTTTGAGTAGTCGCCACCAGGTGCTCATGGTTTCGGAGAAAATCTCCCAGACCGTGGCCACGCCGATGCCGCCGAATTTGATTTTGAAATCCACGACGACCGGGGCTTCCACCATGAAGGCGTGCAGGCGCACGAGATGGACGAGAAGTTCCAGATCGAAGGCGAAACCTTTGACCCGCGTTTGGGCCAGTGCCTTCCGCAATAAATCGCTGCGCACGAGTTTGAGCCCGGTCTGCGTGTCGCGCACGGGCAGGCCAAAGAGCGCTTTCACGAGGAGATAATAGCCGAGACTGTAAACGCGCCGGATCAGGGGATAGTCCACGGTGCTGTCCGCATGCATTTTGCTGCCGATGACGGCGTCCGCATTTTTCGCCCGTTGGAGCGCGATGAAAAAGAGGATCTGTTCCGGCGGTAAATCGAGATCCGCATCGAAGAAGATGACGAACTCTCCCCGCGCCTCGGCGGCGCCGCGCCGAAGGGCTTCGCCTTTGCCGGAGTGTTCGATATGAAAGACCCGCAGCTCGGGGAACAGGCCAATGGAGCGTTCCAGTTCCGCGCGGGAGTCGTCGACGCTGCCGTCGTCCACGACGATCAGTTCAAACTCGCCCAGCAGGCGGAGGGCGTCCGCCGTGCGCTGCAAGTTGCCCACAATATGCGCGCCCTCGTTGTAGAGGGGCATGATAACGGAATAGAGCGTGCCGGAACCACTCACGGCTGGTTACGCCCCCAGCGAATGACCGCAACGAGCAGCAGAACCAGCAGGCTGATCACCGCAGCACCGAGCATCAGACTCAGCATCATTTCCATCGAGCGGCCGAAAAAGATGAGGACGGCGCAGTAGCCCAATCCGAGGAAGCCAAACAGGTACGATTCCGGCAGTCGTTCCGCCGCGAGATAATAGAAGCCGAGCCCCTGCAGGATTCCCACCGGGATCACCACGCGGATGAAGAGCTTGAGAATCTCCAGCATGGCGGGCAGCTCATGCATTTTCTTGGGACCGAGCAACAACTCGCACAGCGGCACGCGCAGCAACCACAGCAGGACCACGCCCACAACCACGACGGCGACATAGATCAGCCACAGGCTGATCGAGCCGCGGGTGGAATGTTCCCGGCCCGAGCGTTGGGTGAAGTAGACGACCAGCAGCGGTTGCGATCCCCAGAACACGGCGCGTGCGAGCAGACCCGCCGCGACGTATAAACCCAGCTCTTCGCCTTGAAGATAACGCTGGGCAATCAGCTGATCGATGAAGCAGTAGCTGAAATTCGCCAGTCCCACCAGCAGCGCCGCGCCGAGGTAGATGATGAATTCCCGGGTCCACGGGCTTTCACCGGGTTCGACGGATTCCGCGGCGACTTCCTCTTTCGACGGGCGATGAAAGACCACCACGCTGGCCAGCACCCAACCTGCCACGAAGGTGGCGGCCACGGCGGCTTCGGCCTTGGGGAAGAAATAGACAAAGGCCACACCGGCTGCGAACCGGACGACCATCGTGCCGAAATTGAGTCCGGCGAGCAGTTTGAAGCGGCTGAGTCCCGCGCACCAGACGGAGCCGAGCAGGCTCCACATCGTGATCGGCACGCAGGCGAGGGCGACCACCATCAGGCTGGTCCGGGGAAAATGAAAGAAGACGGTGAGCGGCTGGATCAGCGCGAGCGCGACGAGGGAGAGCACCCACGTGAAGTGGCGCAACATTTTCTGGCAGGCGAATTGCAGCTGACGCAGTTCGCGCTGGTTGTCGTTGGCGTGATGCCACGCGAGATCGTGCGTGATGGCCTGACTCGCGGCGGCGAGGGGAACGGCGAGGAGATTGACGAGACTGAGCGTGGTGTTGAACGAGCCGAATTCGCTCAGGCTGAGCACGCGGCCCATGTAGAGCTGGTAGGCGAAGTGTCCAATGGACGCCACGAAGTTCACCGCCGTCAGCCAGAATCCGGCTTGAAGCAAGGCCATCATCCGCTCTCGTGTTGCGTTGCCCATCCCCGTTGCTGCCTCGGCTCCGTTCATATGCCTGCTCAATGAAATTACTGGGTTGCCTGAATGAATTTCAGGAATCCCTCGCTGCCGCGTTCCAGATCGGCGATGCGGATAAATTCGTCCTTCGTGTGCGCTTGCGCGATCGAACCCGGTCCCACGGCGACGGCGGGACGTCCCGGCCGGGCCACGAAGGCGGCATCGCAAAACCACGGGGCCACGGTCAATCCGTTCAACGTGCTGGCCGCGAGCTTGAGCCAGCGGTTGCTGCGATCCGCTTCCAGCGCGGGCGCACTTTTGGCCGGGGTGATTTTCACGCCGGGTACGGCCTTGCTCACTTCGCGGCGCAACAGGCGAACCACTTCCTCGCCTTCGAAGCCCGGAACGGTGCGGATGTCGCACTCGATCTCGCAGGCGTCCGGAACGATGTTGATTTTGCTGCCGCCGCGGATGGTGCCAATATTGAACGTGACATGCCCGAGCGCGCGATGCTTCTGGCGGCGCAAGTAGGGGGTCACTTTCTTTTCCAATACTTCCAGAACGCGGCGCATCGCGAGGATGGCGTTGTCGCCCTCGTCGGGAATCGAGGCGTGACAGGCGCGGCCCTTTGTCGAGATCGTCAGCCACGTCGCCCCTTTATGGGCATGGACCACTTTCATGGAAGTCGGTTCCAAAACCAGTACGAGATCCGCCTTGAAATTCGTCGCGCCCCACGCCTTCGAGCCTTCCTGTCCGGCTTCCTCGCCCATCAATCCGGCGAAGGTCCACTCGGTTTCGCTGTCGATGCGGTCGCGGCTGCGGGCCCACTTGGCGAGCGCCCACAAGGCGGCGGCCATCGGGCCTTTCGTATCCGTTGCACCCCGGCCATAGAGGCGACCGTTTTTAATGACCGGATCAAAGGGGGAGATGGTCATCCCGAGGACGCTGACGGTATCCGTATGGGGAGCGAAGGCGAAGCGCCGCTTGGGGGCCTTCTTGGTGCGGAAAATGCCGCTCACATTGGGGCGGCCCGGCCGGATTTCCTTCAGCTCGACTTCGGCGCCGAGTTCACCGAGAAACTCCGCCAGATAGAGGGCCATCTGTTCCTCGCCGACCAGCTTGGTGCCGGGATCGCCATGCGGGTTGACGCTGGGAATCGAGACCAGCTCGGCCAGCAAATCAGTCACGTTGCGCAAACGACGGCTCATGATGAACCACGATGCTAACGTGCTCAATCGGTTTTGGACAGGTCGAAATTACATTCCTGCAAGGTGGCGGAAACTTCCTTCAATAGCGTCTCCACCGTGATTGGTTTGACGAGCATGCGACTCAGGTTATGCCGCGCTCGAAGTTCAAAGCGATCCCACGCGTCGCACTCCCCGCTGATGACGATCACCGGCGTGCCGGGATAGTGGTGCTCCAACTGCCGGGTCAATTCACCGCCATCCATCCCCGGCATGCACAGGTCCGTTACGACCAGCGACACCCGCTGCTCCTGCAGGATTTTCAACGCTTCCACGCCATTCCCAGCCGTGACCACGGCATAACCTTCAAAGCGCAGAACCCGGGCCAGAAGGCGGCGCAGGCATCGGTCATCCTCCACCAGAAGAATGCGCGGCGAGTTGATCCCAAGCGAAAGGGCGGCCAGACCTCCCAGTCCGCCGCCGCCCGTCGCCATGCCCAGATTGTTCATGATGTCGTTACCGGTCGCCGGGCCGGGTTTGTTTGCGTCGCAGGGTGGCGGCGCGGGCCTGAAGCCGGTCGAGTTGATGCTCGAAGCGTTTGATCTCCCGCCGGACGACGGTCTGTTCGTAGAGTCCGGGGCAATCCTTCAACTGGAGGCGCGCGATGGAAAGGAGCGTTTGGTAGAAGTTGGCCAGGGAACGCACGCTCATGAAAATGGATTATTAAGAAATTGATTTTCTGTCAACTTTAAGTTTATTAATACTCTCTTGATTTAAAATCCAGAATTGCTTAAACATCCAGTCATGACCCATCTGGGTAAATTGCTCGTTGAACAATACGGCCTTCAAGACCTGACGGCGGATGCCATGGCCAAGCGGATGGACATCGATCCGGTCATTCTTTCGCGGGTGAAACGGGGCGACCAGTTTGTCCTCGATTTCAAAACGCTCTCCAAGATGATTACCGGGATCTCCGACGACCGCATTGTCCGCGAGCGGTTGGTGGCGGCCTACCTGTCCGACTTGCGCGATCATTGTCCGTCGGTCCGACCGGAGAATATCGTTATTGAGGTCAAGGCTGGTGCCTCCCGCGTCAGCGAAGAACCGAAAACCCGGACCCTGCACGATTCACAGTCCGAATTGGTCGAGGCGGTCACGGAAAGCGGACTGCGTACGACCGAGATCGACGATCTGGTGATGCTCGCCCGTTCCATCCGGCGCGATTCGAGCGTTCGCCAAGCCATCAAGGGGCTGGCGGAGATGATCCGGCGTAATGCCGGACGCTACCGGGGGTAGGTCGCGGTTGAGGGCACACGCAAGCTCGGTCACTCCAAAGTCTTCAAAAAAGGCCACTTAAGCGGATTTTTACGCCGTCAAACGCAACAACATATAGCGGCATGCGGCTAAAATACACTACTAATGGTGGTATTTTCTTGTCAGGACTTCAAACCCACTCTATCTAGTAGCCCATGTACCTGAAGTCGCTGCAAGTCGTGGGATTCAAATCCTTCGCGGACCGAACCACCGTGAACTTTGCGCCGGGCGTTACCGCCATTGTCGGCCCGAACGGCTGCGGCAAAAGCAACGTCCTCGACTCCATCCGCTGGGTGCTCGGCGAGCAATCGGCCAAGGCCCTGCGTGGCGGGGAGATGAAGGATGTCATTTTTAGCGGTTCCGACAAGCGCAAACAGTTGGGGCTGGCCGAAGTGTCTCTCACTTTCGCTGATTGCGAAAGCCAGCTCGGCGTGGAATACAACGAGGTGACCATCACCCGCCGCATTTTCCGCGACGGTCAGGGCGAATACGAGATGAACAAGACGCCGTGCCGTCTGCGCGACATTCATCAGCTTTTCATGGACACCGGTATCGGTCGCAGCGCCTATTCCATCATGGAACAGGGCAAGATCGACATGATCCTTTCCTCGCGCCCGGAAGATCGCCGTGCCATTTTCGAAGAAGCCGCCGGTATTACGAAGTACAAATCGCAGAAGAAGGAAGCGCTGCGTAAGCTCGAGAACACCGAGGCGAACTTGCTCCGTATCGCGGACATCATTCGCGAAGTGAAGCGTCAGATCGGCTCCCTGCAGCGTCAGGCCGGCAAGGCCCGCCGTTTCCGCGAAGGGCAGGAAGCGTTGCGCGATCTCGAAAGCAAGCTGGCGCGTCATCAATTTGATCTGCTCCATGCCGACATCGAACAATTGCTGACCGAGGTCAACGGTTCGAAGGATCGGCAGGATGCGATGGCCGCGCAGCTCGAGTCGGAAGAAAACGAATTGCGCGCCGCTCGCGCCTTTCTTGAAGCGGTCGAAACCCGTCTTTCCCAACTCCGCGACGAACAGAATCAGGCCCGCAACGCCGTTGAACGTGCCGAGCAGCGCAAGCAGACCAACAGCGCGCGCGTGGGTGAATTCACCGATCTGCGCGAACGTTGCCTGCTGGAGGTCATCGGCACGGACGAGAAGATCAAGGCGCAGGAAGAGCAACTCGAGTATCTCAACACCCAACTCGAGCAAAGCGCCGACAAACGTCGCGCCGCGGAGGAAGCGTACGAGAATCAGCGCGAAGAAGTGCAGATGCTCAACGCCCGCATCAGCGCCGCCGAAGCCGAACGCGCCGAGCAGGAGGAAGTCGTCCTGAAGCTCGAAAGCACGCTCAATAACGGCCGCAACCAGCTCGCGGCTCTCGAACTGCAGCAGAAGAATTTCCTTTTCCGCGTGGAAAGTCTCCGCGCCGAAATCTCCGCGCTGGAAGTCCGCCGCGCCGAGGCCGAGCAACAACTTTCCACGCACGCGGCTGAGGTGATTGCCGCCGACGAACAACTCGTTGCCCGCCGCACGTCGCTGCAGGAAACCCGTGCGAACGAAGAGGCGCAAGCCATCGCCCGCAAGCAGGCGGACGACGCGCACCGCGCTGCCGTGAGCAAGCTGCAGTCGTTGACCGCCCGCAAGGACGCGCTCCTTCAACTGGAATCGAGTCATGCCGGTTCGCCGCCCGCCGCGCAGGACATTCTCAAAGCTGTCTCGAAGGGCGAACTCACCGCCACGCTGCAAGGCACGCTGTCCGATCACATCAAGGTTGAAGCCGGTTACGAAGCGCCCATTGCTCTTCTATTGGGCGAAGCGATCAATGCGCTGGTCATCGCCGACCGCGCGAGCGTCGAGACGATCATCACGCATCTCAAGTCCGGCAAGTCGACGCAGTGCCAACTCGGCGCTCTGGACATGGGCCGCGCCGTGCCGCCGGACAGCTCCGCGAAGACGAACGCGCGGAATTATCTCAAGATCACGCCGGCCATCGAACCGCTCGTCGCGTCGATGCTGGCCGATTGCCATATCATCGACACGCTGCCCGATGCCTACGATTTCAAGAAGCTGCATCCCGAGGCCGTTGTCGCCACGAAGTCGGGCGAGATCGTTACCCGCTCGGGCTTGATCTGTCTCGGCAAGCAGGAGGGCAACACGGTTGCCGTCCTGAACCGCCAGAACGAAATCACCGCGCTCGATCAGCAGATCGCGCCGGTTGAGGCGGAAGTCACTTCGCTCCTCGAAGCCCGTGAACAGGCCAATGCCCGCGTGCTGGAGTGCCGGGGCAGTTTCGAAGAAAGCCGCACGAAGATTCAGGAAGCGGAAATCGCTGTCGCGACGTTGAAGCACACGCAGAAGTCGCTCGAGAAGGCATTGGAAGAACTCAACCGTCAGCTTGAGGCCGCGAACCGCGAGATCAATCATCTCACCTCGCAGGATCAAGCCGATCACGAGAAGCATGCCGCGTTGACCGCCGCTGTGGGCGAGCAGGAAAAGAATCTCGAAGCCGCGAAGCAGCTCATCGACGAAGCCAGCTCGCGCATCGCCAGTCTCGCGATGCAGGAGTCGGAATTGAATAATGCGTTGACCGAGCAGAAGATCGTTCTTGCCACGCAAAACCAGCAGGTCGAGAGCTGGCAGCAACAACGCGAGCCGGTCGCGGCCCGCTTGATCGAATTGCGCGAAACGGTGGAAAAACGTACGCAGGAAGCGAGCGATTACGAACGCCGTACGATTCAAGCCCGCGAGGAAATTGCCCTGGCCGAAGAGGAAGGCCAAGCCGCCAACGTCCGCCTGTCCGAACTCGACTCGTCGCTTTTGCAGGAGCAGGAAACCCGTATGATCGCGCTCGGCCGCATCAACGAGATGGACACCGCCCTCCATGCCAAGCGCAAGGAATTCGGCGAGATGCAACACATTCGCGCCCAGCACGAGATCAAGCTTTCCAAGCATCAGATGACCCTCGACAGCCTGCGCGAACGCATGCGCCGCAATTACCAGATCGAACTGGAAGCGTTGCCGGAGATCACGCTCGCCGAAGGTGAAGCCGAACCCGATTGGACGTCGATCGAGATCGAAGTGAACGACAAGCGTTCCGCGCTCGACGCGATGGGCCCGGTGAATCTGGATGCCATCACCGAGTACGACGAACTCGAACAGCGCCACACCTTCCTCGAGACGCAGCAGACCGATCTCGTCAACGCGAAGGAGCAATTGCTCCAGGCGATCACGCACATCAATCAGACCACGAAGAAACTCTTCTCCGAGACGTTCGAACAGGTGAAGATCAACTTTCAGGAGATGTTCACGGAACTCTTCGGCGGTGGTAAAGCCACGCTCAATTTGCAGGACGAAACCGATCCGCTCGAGTGCGGTATCGAAATCGTGGCCCGCCCTCCCGGCAAGCAGCCGCAGAGCGTGACGTTGCTGTCCGGTGGTGAGCGCACCATGACCGCGGTGGCCTTGCTGTTCGCCATCTACATGGTCAAGCCCAGCCCGTTCTGCGTGTTGGACGAAATGGACGCGCCGCTCGATGAATCGAACATCAGCCGGTTCATCAAGATCGTCAAACGGTTCATCGGTCAGTCGCAGTTCGTCATCATCACCCACAACAAGCGCACCATCAGCGTGGCTGATGTGCTCTATGGCGTGACGATGGAAGAACATGGCGTGTCGAAGATCGTTTCGGTCAAACTGAACCGCGACGCCCCGAAGGTGAGCATGGAAGCGGTCGCGGTCGATCCCGCCGTGCCCAGCATCGCGGAGTCGTTCGGCAAAGCGACCGAAGTGCAGCTCTAGCGCCAGCGCCAGCGTGACGCTGGCACCCAACGTCTGGCGCGCGATGCGCGCCGGTTTTGGTAATGGTGAGGTTAGTCGTTGCTTATTTTTAAGCTTAAAACCTTCCCCACCGATCCTTCGACAAGCTCAGGATGACGGGTTGGGGAGGTAGTCTCAAGTGATAGCGACGAGTTCATGTGGGAGTAGAAGCCTACCCACATGACATTACTTTCATTCCACGTCATCCTGAGCTTGTCGAAGGATCGGCGTGGAAGGTTTTTGATGTCAGGAAATGGGCGGCTCAGTCGAAAAAGACGTTGAGGGGGATGGCCCGCCGATGCGATCTTCGAGTTTCTTTCTACTTCTTCTGAAACTTCGCGATGTAGGCGTAGCGACGTGCGACCGATTGCACGGTGAGGGTGCCGAGATCTTTTTCCTCCCACGCGCGTAACTGCGTGAGGAGTTCCGGGCGGTGGGCGACGTGGAATTTCTTCAGCCAGCCGCGCAGCATCTTGCCGAACCAGGCGGGAAGATCGCCTTGATCCCAGAAATCGACGATGTATAGCGTGCCGCCCGATTTCAGGTTGGCCAAGCCCGCTTCGAGAGCGAGAGGCCAGGTGGGGATGATGGAGAGCGAATAGGAGAAGAAGAGCGCGTCGAAAGGTTCGCGCAGGTCGAAGGTCGTTTCGTGGCGGAGGTTTTCCGCGAGTTCGGGTCGCAGGACGATGCGACCGAGCAGTCCTGACTTGCGGAGATTCTTTTCGGCGGTCTCGAGCATTTGGCGCGAGGCGTCGAGGCCGTAGAGTTCGACCTTCGGATTGCGCCGGGCGAGACCCACCAGATTGCGCGCCGTGCCGCAGCCGATTTCAAGGACGCGATCGCCGGGCTGCAGGGCTGGGGCCATCTGGTCGAGGAGTTGATCGCGGCCGAGGAGATAGTATTTGCGAGAGAGGTCGTAGACGTGCCGCGTGAGGCGGTACATCTGGTCCATGGCCTGCGATTGATCGGCTGGGGCGGAGATGGTCTTTGTGTCGGTCATGAGTACCAAGGCATTTTTTGACGAAATTAACGGAATTTACGAAATTCTAAGAGGAGAAAGCCCGCGCTTTGGGTTCCTAATCAATTTCGTAAATTCCGTTAATTTCGTCAAAAATCTTTTTCGGCTTTAGCGGTCCATCGAGTAGAGATGGAAGCCGCCGTAGATCGAGGAGCGGTCTTTCTTGAAGAGTGCTTGGGAGCGTTCTTCCTGATAGGTGAACTTCTTGCGGAGTTCGGGCGAAAGGGCGGTTTCGATGGGCGACTGGCTCGCCGCCGTGCGGAAGATGACGCGGGTGCCGGGACGGCCCACGCGGGCGACTTCGCTCCAGAGTTCTTCCATCTGCGCGGGCTTCATCCAGTCCTGAGAATCGAGGAAGACGAACCGGTCGAGGCTCTTGGCGGGTTGCGTGCGCATGAAACCGGTGAGCGTGCCGACGTGGGTTTCCACGCGATCGACGTTGTCGCGTAGCGTGTCGAAGTTTTGCGGTTGGAGATATTCCGGCAGCGCGCGGCGGAAGGCGCGGTCGTAGCTGCGGCCAAAGGCTTGCCAGCCGAAATAATTGTCATCGATCGGGAAGTCGCAGGCGAGGCGCTCGATGCGTTCGCGATAGACGTTGATCATGCCGCCGCCCGTCTCGGTTTCCATGGCGCGGAATTGTTGCGGCGGAATGCCGAGGCTGTAGAGGGCGAGGGGCATCTTGCCCGCGCCGCGCACGAGCCAATGGTCAAAGAACGGCTCGATGTCTTCCTGATAGATGCGGCGTTGTTCGGCTGAAGTGGAGGCCGTGAGCAGGCGGGCGGGGTCGCGGCGGTGCACCTTCATGATGATGTGCAGGAAGCGCAGGAAGTAACCGAGCTTGGCGTAGTCGTAGAAATTCTTGGTGAAGTACTTGATGCGCGGGCCGAAGAAAAGGCGGCGAATCACGTTGCCGCCCTCCCAGAAGCGTTTCATCTCGGGGTCCATGTGCTCGGCGAGGTGGGCTTGGTAATTTGCCCAGTTGCGCTTGTCATTGGCGCAGCCGAAGAAGAGGAAGAAGTCTTCGTAGTCGGGGAGGTGGCGGAGCGCGGCGAGCTTGAGTTTGAGGAGACAGATGTGGTTGCGGTTGAGATCGACGGCGTGGATTTTTTCCGGCGACTTGGCGAGATAATTCAGGACATTACACCCGCCGGAGGAAATGGTGAGAATGCGGGTGGTGTCGGTGACTTCCATCGCCTCGAGGTCGACGCGCGGGTCTTCCCAGATTTGATTGTAGACAAAGCTGTTGAACCAGAAGGTAAAGAGGCGCTCGGAGATGCCGTGACGGCTCAGGGGCGAATGCTGGTGGACCGCATCTTCGAGTAGTTCCGCTGTTTTCACGCTCATAAAGTTGTCTCCGAAAAGGGCTTATTCTTGAGTGACAGTGGCCTCACGGTAGCGCAATGAAACTGGAATCGACAAGCCAAGGTTACAAGAATATGCGCGGGACCGTGAAAGCATGAAGTCCCAGCTATAGCAGGGGTTCGGCTTCGGTACAGAACAGAGATGGGGTGTTGCAGAACTGTAACATCATTGAGCTTCGCGCGGTCGTGGGCAGAGGCCCCTTGCAATTGTTCGCGGCTTTTGCGATAAACGCGATTCCTTGTACACGTTATTTCAGACCGACACCGAAAGTGAAGCCCGTCGCGGGTTGTTGAAGACCGCGCATGGCGACATCCAGACCCCGGAATATATGCCGGTGGGTACGCAGGCGTCGGTCAAGGCGGTGGCACCTCGCGATCTGGAAGCGGCGGGGACACAGATCATTCTCGGCAATACTTATCATCTCTACCTCCGGCCCGGCATGGAGACGATGGAGGAGATGGGCGGATTGCATCAGTTCATGAACTGGCATCAGCCGATCCTCACCGACAGCGGTGGATTTCAGGTATTCAGTCTCGCCAAGCTGAATCAAATCACGCACGACGGCGTCTGGTTCCGCTCGCACCTTGATGGTGCGAAGATTTTCCTCGGCCCTCGTGAATCGATCCGTACCCAGCGCATGCTCGGGTCGGACATCATGATGGCGTTCGATGATTGTCCGCCCTGGCCGTGCACGGAAGAAAAAGTCAGCGAAGCGGTGGAGCGGACCTTGCGTTGGGGCGAGGCGTCGAAGAAAGCGTTCGCGGAATGCCAGTGCGACGGGTGCTTTTCGCCCACGATCAAGCAGTCCCTTTTCGGCATCGTTCAAGGAGCCAGCTTCCCCCATTTGCGCCAGCGTTGCGCGGAGGAATTGGTGAAGATCGGTTTTGATGGCTACGCCATCGGCGGCGTGAGCGTCGGCGAGCCGGAACCGGAGATGTACAAGGCCGTGGAATCGACCGTGCCGTACCTGCCAAAGGACCATGTTCGCTACGCCATGGGATTGGGGCAACCTCATCAGATTGTGGAACTTGTGGCGCGGGGCGTGGATATCTTTGACTGCGTTCTTCCCACCCGCGCGGCGCGTCACGCCACCTGCTACACGTGGGAGGGAACCTTGAACCTGCGGGGGGCCGTTTACTGCCGCGACAAGCAGCCGTTGGTGCCCGGTTGCACGTGTTATGCTTGTCAAAACTTTACCCGCGCCTATATACGACATTTATTCAAGGCGGGGGAAATTCTCGCGTTAGTGTTGTTAAGCTTGCATAACATACACTTCTACTTGGATTTAATGCGGCAGATTCGTCAGGCGCTCGATAACGGGCGCTTTGGGGAATTCCGTCGCGAGTTTAAACTACGATACAAAACCACTAAGGATTGAAAATGACCGCAGACTTCGTTTTGACCACCACTTCGTTTCTGGCCCAAGCCGCTGATGCCACCAATGGCCAGCAAGCACCCGCGTGGGTGCAGTTTGTGCCCTTCATTTTCATCATCGCCATCTTCTATTTCGTCCTGATCCGTCCGCAGATGAAGGCGAAGAAGGAACAGGAAATCCTGATCTCCTCCGCCAAGACCGGAGACAAGGTCATCACCAGCGGCGGGTTGGTCGGCGTCATCTCGAACGTCAAGGACAAGACCGTCATCGTCAAGGTCGGCGACGTCAAACTCGAAGTGCTCAAGACGCATCTGACCACCATCACCAAGCCCGAGAACGCCACGTCCGAGAGCTAAAATCCACCCCTAGTTTCCACCGTCATGGTCTACCTCATTTTTGCCAGCGCCCTGGCTTTCCTCGCGTTCCTCATTTGGTATCTCGCCTCGCCGGATTTCAATACCCGCCGTGTGGCTGGTCTGGCCTCGATCCTCGCGGCTTTGGCCACTTGCGTGCTGTCGATGTATCCACTCACCCAGACGATCAAGCTGGGTCTCGATCTCAAGGGCGGCACCTCGTTTCTCGTCGAGCTTCAGGGCACGCCAAGCCCATCGGCGGTGCAGCAGGCGATCGGCGTCATCCGCAAGCGCATTGACCCGAATGGCGTTCGCGAACTGGGTATCCAGTCGGTGAGCTCCAACCGTATCAACGTGCAGATTCCCGGTCTGGCCGAGGGCGACCGCGAAGAAGCCGCCCGCCAGCTTTCCCGCGTGGCGAAGCTCGAGTTCCGCATGGTCCACCCCGACAGCTCCAGCATCCTGAAGCAAGTCGATCCCGCCACCGGCAAGCTCCCGGTGCAGTACGCGCTCGAGTATGAAGTGTTGAAACTGCAGGATCGTGCGAAAGACGGCAAAGTCTACTTCGAACCGATCGTCGTCAAGCGCGTGGCCGAACTCTCCGGCAAGCACGTCTCCCGCGCCTTCCGCAGTGGCGATCAATTGGGCCGTCCCGAAGTGGTCATCCAGTTTGATTCCGAAGGTCAGAAACGTTTCGGTGCGGTGACGGAGGCCAATATCGGCCAGCGTCTCGCCATCGTGCTCGATAACGAAGTCAAGAGCGCCCCGGTCATCCGCGCGCGCATCACGGACAATGCCACCATCTCCGGTGGCAACATGAGCCTGATCGAATCCGAGGAGCTTGCCAGCGTGTTGGAAAATCCGCTGGAAACGCCCGTGGCGATCAAGGAAATCCGCGGCGTTGACCCGACCCTCGGCCGTGACTCGATCCAGAGCGGTCGCGATGCGGCGCTCTACGCGCTGATCGGCGTGTGCGCGTTCATGGTGATTTACTACCGGCTCGCCGGCCTCGTGGCGGTGGTTTCGCTGGCGGTGAATTTGGTGATTCTGCTCGGCCTCATGGCGCAGTTCCACTTCACGCTCAGCCTGCCGGGTATTGCCGGTATCGTGTTGACGATCGGTATGGCCGTCGACGCCAACGTGCTCATCTACGAGCGTATCCGCGATGAGCTCGCCCAGGGCAAACCGCTACGCACGGCGATTGATCTCGGTTTCAACCGCGCCTTCAGCGCCATCTTCGATTCGAACATCACCACGGTCATTCCGGCGGTGGTCCTGATGTTCCTCGGCACCGGTCCGTTGCGCGGCTTCGCCGTCACGCTGACGCTCGGTATCGTGGCGAATCTCTTCGCCGCGCTGGTCGTCTCCCGCAATTGCTTCGACTGGATGCTGACCTTCAACAAGCTCAAGGGACTGACGATGATGCAGTTCCTCCACAGCCCGAAGTTCGACTTCCTGCGCTACCGCCATATCGGCGTGATTGCCTCGGTCGTGATCCTGATCTGGGGCGGCATCGCTTTCCAGACCAAGGGCGACAAGTTGTTGGGCGTCGATTTCAAGGGTGGCGATTCGGTGACCCTGAAGTATGAGACGATGGCTCCGATGGAAGACGTTCGCGCGGCCTTGCAAAAGGCGGGCGTTGATGTCAGCCAGTTGCAGTACTCGCCGGAAGCCCACGTGCTGATGGTGCAGACTCCCGAAGGTCAGGGCAACAAGGCCGAGGATGTCATCAAGAGCACCTTCGCCTCGTCCAAGTTTACCCACGGTGGACTGGATCGCGTCGGACCGGCGGTCGGCGACGAACTGCGGACCCGCGCCATTCTCGCGCTTTCGATTGGCTTGATCGGCATCCTGATCTACTCGGCGGTGCGCTTCGAATGGACCTATGCGGTCGCGGCGGCCATTGGCCAGCTTCACGACGTGTTGATCGCGCTCGGCTTCATGGCCATTCTGGATCGTGAATTGACGCTGACTCTCGTTGGCGCGTTCCTGACCATTGCCGGTTACTCGATCAACGACAAGATCGTCGTCTTCGACCGTATCCGCGAAGGGACGCATTTACGCGAGAAGGGGACCTTCTACGAGGTCATCAATCGCAGTTTGAACCTGACCCTGGCCCGTACGCTCCTCACGGGCGGCACGACGTTGATCGCGACGACCGCGCTCATCCTGTTCGGCGGTCCGGTGATCCACGACTTCAGCGTTGCCATGCTGATCGGTATTCTTTCCGGTATCTATTCCTCGCACTTCATCTCGCCCCCGCTCGCGTGGTGGCTGGAACACTACAAGGAAAAGAACACTGCCAAGCTCCGCAAGGCTGCACCTACTGCGGCCTGAGTTCTTGAGAAGAAGGCTTTTTGACGGTATCCCCGTCAAAAAGCCTTTTCGCTTTACCTATGATCGCAAGCGCTTCCACTTTGAAGCCCGGCCTCAGCGCCTTGGGCAAGAGATGGAATCGCCCTGACGACTCACCCGCCGAAGCCAAGGCGTTGGCGGCGACCCTGAAGGTGCCATTGATTGTCGCCACGCTCCTCTGGCAGCGTGGTTTTCGCACGCCGGAAACGGCGCAGGCGTTTCTCGATCCCCGGTTGCAAAATCTCGGTGATCCCTTTGCCCTGACGGATCTGCAAAAAGCCGCCGAACGCATCTGGCAGGCAGTGGAGAAGCAGGAAAAGATTGTCATTTTCGGCGATTACGATGTCGACGGCATCACCTCCAGCACGTTGCTCTGGCGGGTGCTGCGCAAGCTCGGAGCCACTCAGGCGGTTCCGTTCCTCCCGCATCGCATCGAAGAGGGCTACGGACTCAGCCAGGACGGCGTGGAACGGTGTGTGGCCGAGCATGCGCCCCGCTTGCTCATCGCGGTTGATTGCGGCACCACCGCTCCCGATCAGGTGGACTGGCTTAATAAGCAGGGCGTGGAGGTCATCATTGTCGATCACCACGCGCTGGCCGAACGCAAACCCGCTGCCGTGGCTCTGGTCAATCCCCAGCAGGATGGCCGCTACGAATATCTGGCGAGCGTCGGACTGATTTTCAAACTCTGCCACGGCTTGCTCAAGGTGCGACCCGAAGCGCAGAAGAAAGTCGATCTCAAGGAATACCTCGACCTCGTCGCCGTCGGCACCGTGGCGGATATCGTGCCGCTGGTGGATGATAACCGCATTTTTGTGCGGCGTGGATTGGTTCAGTTGATGAACACCATCAATCCCGGTTTGCGCGCGCTATGCCAAGTCTCCCAGATTCGCGGCACGCCCACCACGCAGGACGTCGGTTTTCGCATCGGACCGCGGCTCAATGCCAGCGGACGGCTCGGGGACGCGTCGCTTTCGTTGCGCTTGCTCACGACCGATAGCGAAGAGGAAGCGCTCAAGATCACCCGCGAGCTGGATTCCAACAACCGCGAGCGGCAGGGGCTGGAACAAACGATTTTGGAAGAAGCGCAGCGCGTGCTGTTGGAATCAGTCAATCCCGTGGACGAACGCGCCATCGTCCTTGCCAGCCGCGGTTGGCATGTCGGCGTGATCGGGATCGTCGCCTCGCGCATCCAACGGGCGCACCATCGGCCCACCATTATCATCGGTATCGACGAAAACGGCGTTGGCAAGGGGAGCGGTCGCAGCATCGAAGGTTGCAGCCTTGTGGACGGTCTTACGCAATGCTCCGAACACCTGATGCTTTACGGCGGTCACGAAATGGCGGCGGGCCTGACCATTGCCGAGGACAAGGTGGAAGCGTTTCGCGGGGCTTTCAGTCAATACGCCCGCACGGTCCTGCGGGAGGAACATTTGCAACCGACGCTGGAACTTTCCGGTGCGATCGAACTCTCCGAGTTGAACACCACCTTGTTTCACCAGATTCAACAACTCGCGCCGTTTGGCCGGGAGAATCCCGAACCGATTTTTGTTTTCAACGGGACGAAATGCCGTCGGGCGGCAAAAAACTTTGGCCGGAATCATTTCAAGCTCGCGCTCGACATCGGCGGTGGGGAATGCGAAGCCGTGGCCTTTGGTCTCGCCCAACACACGCCTCCCGGCAGTGGCCACCCGCTCGCGGGAGTTCTGGATTGGGATGATTACCATCACCGCGTCCAGATTAGACTACTCGATTGGCAGGGCTGAAAAGCCGTTTCAAAGGGCGTTCAGAGCGCCTTGACGAGGGGATCGATCAGGTCGACCTGCCATTGGCACCAGCGGTCTTCGGCGACGAGCTTGGCGGGGCCGTTCTCGGGATCGCGGGCGATTTCGAGCAGAGTGCTCTTGGAGGCGATCAAGCTCGGGTCGAGTTTGAGTTTTTCCGCGATTTCATCGCGGCCCTTGCGCAATTTTTCCATCCGCGCGTCGGCCTTGGCGTCGTGACGCAGGCGGGGCTTGGAGGGAAGTTTGGCGATGGGCTCGGCGGTACGACCGGCTTCCACGGCGGCGATCAATTTCTCTGCGCGGCCATGGGACATCCGGTGCGGCCAATGCGGGAAGGCGGGCGGCGGCATCTTGATGGATTCCGAGGCCCACTCGGCGAGGTCGAGCAACGTGTCGTTGTTCATCACCTTGAAGACGGGCAAGTCGGCCTTTTCGGCTTCGAGTTCACGCCAATGCCAGATCGATTTGAGAATCGCGAGGCCGACCGGGGTCAGGCGGTTGGAACCGCTCAGGCGCCAGACGTTCTCCGGTTCCTCTTCGCGGGAAATCAGGCTGGTGCGGACGACACGGGCGCACGATTGCTCATGCCATTCGAGGCGGCCCTCGAAGTGCAGTAGCTGCGTCATCTCATGCAGGATGCCCTCGAGATAGCGGGTGTCCTGCACGGCGTAGTCGAGCATCGAGTGGCTGAGTGGACGTTGCGACCAGTCGGCCTTTTGATTCTTTTTGCTGAGCTTTGTGCCGTAAAAATGTTCGACGAGGGCGGCGTAACCGAAGGCGGAGAAGCCGAGCAGTTGCGCGCCGAGCATGGTATCGAAAACCGCTCCGGGTTCCTTCGCGCCAATGCGGCGCATCATGCGCAAATCGAAATCAGCGCCTTGCAGGATCCACGTGCCACCGCTCATTTTCTGCCAAAGCGGCGATAAATCCAAATTTGCCAGCGGGTCGACGAGAAAATGATGTCCCGCCTGCGCGATCTGCACGAGGGAAACGCTTTCCTTGTAGTGGTGGAGGCTATCCGCCTCGGTATCAAGGGCTAACGGCTCGCTAGGGCGCAGTACCGCCGTTACTTGTCGAAGGGTCTCTACATCATCGACCCAGAGAAAATCGTTGCCCATTTTTGCGCTTCTAATATGTTGTTATCTCCCCACATAAAACAAGCAATAAATACAACAATGAGTTATCTGCCTCGAATCCAAAGCGCCTATTCCAAGGCCGCTCTCTCTAATGACGAGATCAAACGTTACGGTCGGCACCTGATCATGCCCGAAGTGACGATGGAAGGGCAAAAGAAGCTCAAAGCGGCGAAAGTGCTTACCATCGGCACCGGCGGACTCGGTTCGCCCCTGCTGGCCTACCTGACGGCGGCGGGTGTGGGCAAGATCGGGTTGGTCGATTACGACACGGTCGATTACTCGAACCTGCACCGCCAGATCATCCACAAGACCAGCAGCGTGGGGAAGCCGAAGATCGTTTCCGCCGTGGAGACGATGAAGGAGCTGAACCCCTATGTTGAGGTGGAAACCTACCAGATCGCCCTACGCTCGGACAACGCGTTGGAGCTTTTCAAGGACTACGACATCATCATCGACGGCACCGATAATTTTCCGACCCGCTATCTCGTCAACGACGCTTGCGTGCTCCTCGACAAGCCGAATGTCTACGGCAGCATCTTCCGCTTCGACGGTATGTCGACCATCTTCTGGGGCTCGCGTGGTCCCTGCTATCGCTGCCTCTATCCCGAACCCCCGCCGCCCGGCATGGTGCCGAGTTGCGCCGAGGGTGGCGTGCTGGGGGTGTTGCCCGGCGTGATTGGGGTGATTCAGGCGATCGAAACGGTGAAGCTGATCATCGGGCAGGGTGACTTGCTCATGGGCCGCTTGCTCATGTTCGACGCGTTGAAGATGAAGTTCAAGGAACTCAAGCTCCGCAAAGACCCCAAATGTCCCATTTGCGGCCCGAACGCGTCGATCAAGGCGCTCATCGATTACGATCAATTTTGCGGCGTCAGCCACGCGCCCAAGTCGGAAATCGTTCCGGAGATCAGCGCCATCGATCTGAAGAAGATGATCGACGACAAGGTCGACTTCGATCTCATCGACGTGCGCGAAAAGCACGAGGTGGAGATCGCGCAGATGCCGAACGCGAAGCTGATTCCTCTCGGCGAACTGGCCCAGCGCATGCATGAGCTGGATAGCTCGCGCGAGATTGTCATCGCCTGCAAGATCGGTGACCGCAGCGCCAAGGCGTGGAAGCAGCTCCATAATTCCGGATTTCGCAAGATTCGCAACCTGGCCGGCGGCATTGAAGCCTGGAGCGAGGATGTCGATCCCTCGGTGCCACTCTATTGAACAACATGGATACGGAGCTGGTCCTCACGGCTGGCGCGGAAGCTCTTCCGGGCGTAGAGGTCGAGACGAAGGTCGAAGAGGCCTTCGCCAGCGGCTGGGGCGTCATCGTTTGGAATGATCCGATCAACCTGATGAGCTACGTAGCCCACGTCTTTCAGGTCGTGTTGAAGATGAGCCGCCAGCAGGCGCACAAACACATGCTCGAGGTCCACGAAAAGGGCAAGAGCCTCGTCGCGATGGAACCGCGCGAGCATGCGGAGCATCTCGTGCACCGCTTGCAACGGTACGGGCTCACCGCCACGATGGAGCCGGTATGAAGTGCGCTCCCGTGCCGGACAAGCCGGATTGGTGGCAACTCGACTGGAACGATTTCGAAGCGCAAATGGTGGCGGGTTCCTTTCAGCGGATGGCCGTCCATTACCAATTGCAAGTGGACGATTTGCCGCCCGCCTTGCAGGCGCATTGGCGCGGTCACCTCGCGGAGGCGAAGGACGCCGACGCGCTCAAGGAGGAACAGCACTTGCTCGAAGGAGAACGGCAGGCGTGGCGTTCCGAGCGGTTGACACTGGTGGAGAAGTGGGTGGCGGCGTATATGAAGTCCGGCGTCGGACTGGCTTGGTCGCTGCAATTGGATCGAGAAGAACTGGAAGGGTTATTGATGGTCCTCAATGACCGGCGGTTGATTCTGGCCCTGGAGCAGGGGATAGATGAGACGCTGATGGAAGTGGACCTGGATAACGTCGCCGAGATTCCCCTGCGGCAGGCCCTGTGGGAAGTGCACGTGCTGGCGCTCTTTCAAGAGCAATGCCTGGCCGCGCTCACCTTGGCGGAAAACCCTGAAACGAAAAAAGAAGACACACCATGAAGCACATTAATTTCAACGAATACGACGGATTTATCTTTGACCTCGACGGCACAATCGCCGATACGATGCCGGTCCATTATCACGCGTGGACGAGCACGCTGGAACGCAAGACGGGACAGCCCAGCCGCTTCACGGAAGCGCTCTTTTATTCCAAGGGCGGCGTCCCGGCGCGCGAGATCGTGGCGTGGCTCAATAAGGAACATGGGTATAATTTGCCCATCGAGGAAACGACGGAGGAAAAGGAAAACCTCTTTTTGACATTTCTCAGTGAAGTTCAGCCCATCGAACCCGTTATTAATGTAGTGAAGAAATTGGGCAAAGAACGCAAATTGGCGGTTGCCTCGGGCGGCTACACCGAGATCGTGCGTCACACGCTCGAAAAGCTCGGACTGCTCGAATACTTCCCGGTGCTCGTTGGAGCCGATCAGGTGAAGCAGGGCAAGCCCTCGCCGGAAATTTATCTCCGCGCCGCCGAGTTGCTCGGGGTGAACCCGAAGAAGTGTCTCGCCTTTGAAGATGGCGAACCGGGCATCATCTCGGCGCGAGCCGCCGGCATGCAGGTCATTGACGTGAAGCCGTACTACTGCGAGGGTCGCAGCTGGTACACGATTCCAGCGAAGTAAATTTCGATGAGGGGAAGCGATGCAATTGTTCAACCGGGCCAAACCAACCACCACGCACCTCGACGCGTCTGTTCACGCCGAGGGTAGCCTGAGTGTGCCCGGCGATCTGGATATCTACGGATCAATCAAGGGCGGGCCGATCGAGGCGAAAAAGCACATCACGATCCATGCTCGCGCGATAGCCAGCGGTCCCTTGAAGAGCCATTCCCTTTTGGTGGAACCGGGTGCGCGTTACCACGGTAAGGTGACGGTGGGACCGGTGCCGACGGATCTTGTGCAACGATTCGGACGGGCTTTGGGACTGATCAAATGAGCGACAAGTTCAAAGTGACCTGCCCCCATTGCGGGAACGTGCAGGAGGAGCCGATGGGGGCGATCTCCACCTATTGCCGTTCGTGCAAGCAGCACATCCCGATCAAGGGCAATCGCAAGCGCAAGGCAGCGATGGTGCCGCAAAATACGCGCGTCGTGATCTGCCGCGAATGCGGTTACACGGACAAGATCGTCTCTCACGCACTTTCCACCCAGTGCGAGAATTGCAGTGCCTACCTCGACATGCGCAATCACGTGATCCAGGGCAAGTCGGGGCAGAAGCTGGTCACCTACGGCGACGTCACATTCATGCCGGGCAGTACGTACGAAGGTCCGCTGGTCCGCGCCAGCAAGATCACCGTTGCAGGCAAGGTCTCGGCGATTCTGCAGGCCGATGTGGAACTCGAAATCCAGACCGGAGCCAAAGTTTCCAATCCGATCCAGTCACCACTCATCAAGATCGCTCCGGGCGCGGAGGTGATCGTCGGCCAGATCAACACCCGCTGCCTCGAACTGGCTTCGAAATTGCGGGCCAATACGATCACCGCTTCGGAGCAATTGATCATCCTGCCGACGGGCATTTTGATGGCGCAACAGATTTACGCCCGCTTTGTCGAGGTGCAGCCCGGGGGCGTTCTCGTCGGCGACCTGACCGTCGAACCGGGTGAAGTCGTTCTGGATACAGCGCCACCCGCCGAGTCTTCTGAATCGACGGAAGAGGAAGATCCCAAGCTGGCCTAGTGGAGCCTGTCAGATGAAATGAGGGTTGCGAGTGCCTTGCTGTAGGGCGCAATTGTATTGCGCCGCGGCGCGATGCAATCGCGCCCTACAAAAAGACATTCTGCTC